>JBHGAY010000041.1:0-31708 GCA_041946735.1 Candidatus Eiseniibacteriota bacterium | reverse complement strand
GCAGTTCGTGCCGCTCGCCGCGGCAAGCTCCGCCGCCGCCGTTCCGGCCTTCCTGCAGCTCACCATGGAGCAGCGCGCGGCCCTGCTCGATCTCGTTCGCGAGGAGGCGGATCCGGCGATCCGCAGGTACCGCGAAGGGGACGAGGTGCGCTTTCCGATGTACGCGAACGTGGCGGTGGCGAAGCGATAGGGGTGGCGAAGCGATAGCGCGACGAGCGCGGAGCGGTCGGACCGGGAAAGCTGCAGGCCAGGAGGGACTCGAACCCCCAACCTACGGTTTTGGAGACCGTTGCTCTGCCAATTGAGCTACTGGCCTGTGTCGAAGAACGCGCGCCTCGCGGCGGCTCCGAGCATGGTATCGGATCCCCGTTCGCTCGCTCAAGGAAGAAAGGAAGCGCGCGATAGAAGGGAAACACGCGGACGGACGAAGGGCTCACCTCGAGAAAGGCGGCCGCCCCCTCCCGAGGGCGGCCGCCGCGTCTGCGTGGCCGGCCCGGCGCATGCCGCGCCGGGCCCCTGCAATCCTCTTGCCGGTTACTGAAGGACGATCAGCTTCTGCACTTGCCGTTGTCCCGCCGCGTCCAGCCGGTAGAAGTACAGCCCCGAGGGGACCCGGGAGCCGACGCCGTCACGGCCGTCCCAGACCACCGTCTGGTTCCCGGCCTGGCGCGAGCCATGGACCAACTCCCGGACGAGCCGCCCGCTCACGTCGTAGACCGCGAGCCGCGCGACCGCCGCGGACGGGAGCGAGAAGCGGATCGTGGTCCCCGCCGCGCGAGCCGGGTTCGGACGGCTCGGATAGAGCGCGAACACCGCCGGTCCCTGCTCCGCCTCCTCTGCGCCCGCTGCGCTGGGCGTGAACACCTCGAGAGCGACGTCGTCGATTCCGGCCTCGACCAAGCCCGCCGAGTTCCGGTCGCAGGCGAGGAACCGGAACTGGACCTGATCGGTCAGCGAGATGACCTCGTGAAGCGCCTTCGTCACCTTCACCCAGGAAGCCGAGTTGTCCGGGACGCGCTCCAGGGGAGCCCAGTTCTGCCCCCCGTCGCTCGACACGTCGACAGCGAACTCGTCGTCGATCGAGTTGCCGCCCTCGGCATACCAGCGGTAGTAGGTGAAGAACGCGAGCGTCGACTGGCTCAGGTCGTAGATCGGCGAGAGGAGGGTGGTGCATCCGCCGTCGACGTCCTGATCTCCCGCCGCGCCTCCGACCGAACCGTTCCCCGTCACGAAGCAGAGCACGCCGGGATCCGGCGTGTGATCGTCTTCGCACTGGATCGTCTGGCCGTTGTACGTCGTCCCGATCGGATCGAGGCGGTCCCAGAGCCCGCTCGTCGCGTCGTCGCCCGGCGCTCCGATCTGCCAGGCCGGATCGGCCGGATCCTCGACCGTATAGCCGTACATCTCCTGCGTGATGAACAGGGTGTAGAAACTCGCCGGCGCGTCGGGCGGATTCGTCGAGGATCGCCCGCCGCCGTCCTTCGCCCAGACGTAGAAGTCGAGTTGCGTCCCGGGGGAATGGCCCGGGATCGACCCGGTCCACTCGTCTCCGTTCGCCGTCATCGGCGCCGGAATCCACCCTTGACCGTTCAACCGGTAGTAGAGCCTCGCCTCCGCTACGTCGCTCAGGTCGGTGATCGTCGCCGTGATCGGATACGGTCCGGCAGCGTCGGTGGTCGTCATCGGGTTCGAGACGTTCGTGATCTCCGGCCCCAGGATATCGGTCAGGGAGAAGTTCAGGACCGTCTGCTGCCCCAGGGTGATCGCGACTCCGCTCGTCGTGTCCGGCGCGAAGCTCGGATGCCTCGCGACGACCGTGTAGACGCCGGTCGCGACAGCGCCTCCGTAGCGCCCGTCCTCACCCGTCACGAAGACGCGGCCGCTCTCGAGCAGCGCTACTTCGGCGCCCGGGATCGGCGCGTTACCGTGCGACGCGTTCTGCACGACGCCGCTCAGCGAGCCGACCTCCGCCGGACCTGCCGGCAGAAGGCGAATCGCCCGGCCGGCTGCGAGGGAGGCCGCTCCGGAAGCATAGTGGTTGTAAAACGTGTAAAGGAGTCCGACGGTGTGGTCGTAGTTCTGGATCCCGACCGTCGCGTAGTTGTCGCCGGAGTCGTTGTTGTTCACCGTATTGTATTGCAGCAGGACCGGGCCGTCGCCCGTCGGCGTTTCGTAATACGCGGGATCGTACAATACGATCTCGAACGTCTGGGTCGCACCCGGCTCGTTGCGCACACCCTTCCACTCGATGACGAAGCGATGGTTGGCGGCGTCGAACCAGGTGAGCACCTTCCCGCCGCTGCCGAGATTCAAGTCGTCCCAGAACGCGGCGATCATGTTGTTGGGCGATCCCGCTCCCGGGATCGTCCAATTGCGGTAGTCGGTCAGGAACGTCGAGCCCATCGCGATCCAGCCATTGGAGCAGACGGTGATTTTCGAGAACTGGTTTCCGTAGAACTGGAAGAGGAACGGCAGGTCGAGCACGACCGAGTCGTCCTGGTACGTCCCGTAATCGCTCAGCGGCACCGTCGTACCCTGGCCGCCGCTCGACGGGTCGGTCTCGATCCAGCTGTACGACGGCGCCTCCGGATAGGAGACGTCCGTGTCGTCGAACGCGTAGTAGCCGTAGTGGTCGGGCCCGACCGGGTCGTCGCTGGACCGCGTGCCGATCGTGAGGTTCGTGTAGGTGGTGTCGATCACGCCGCCGTTGAAACTGCACGTCATCATCACGGTCGCGAGCGCGCCCTGATACGCTTCCACGCCGGCGGAGACGCCGAACCGATCGGTCGTGTTCTCCCCCTGCCCTCCGGCCGGGATGTCGCCGAAGGCGCCGGTCGCATCGGTGACCGTGAGGAACGGGTTCAACGAGACAAGCGTGCCGACCACGCCGTTCGCTGCCGCGCCTCCGACGTTGTACGCCTTCATGGACACCTGGCCGCTCTCGCCGGGATCGAGAATGCCGTTGGCGCCGACATTGTACAGCTGGTTGCCCGCGATCTCGATGTCGCCCGTCACGACGGCGAGGTCGATCAAGGAGTGCCAGTTGCTCGATCCGGACTGTAGCTCCAGCCCGAATCGGAGAACCCGTCCGTCCGGACATCCCGATGCGACCTGGAAGTCGAAGTCGTCCGCCGACCAGGCGCTGCCGTTGGCGGGCAGGTCGCCGAAGGTCTCCGTCGCGTCGGTGATCGTGACGTACGGATCATCGCACGTGAGGGTTCCGGTCACGCCCGTCACCGGCGACGTCCCGAAGTTCTTCACCTGCACCCGCAGCTCGACCGTCTCTCGCGGATTCACGATATGGTCCGCGTTGCCGTTGCTCGTCCCGTTGTTGTCGTCGTCGACCGTCGATCCGAGGTAACCAACGAACTGCTGTCCCGAGACGACCGGGACCGTCGCGAGGTAGGGGAGGGAGTTGTGCTTGGTCACCGTGACGAGGAGGTTGCCGGCGGTCATCCCGGCGACGGGAAGCTCGATCTCCCCGTTGCCGTCGGTCTCGCCGGAGGCGTACACCTCGGTCCCCTTCCAGACGCACACGGTCGCGTCTTCGACCGGCTGGCCGAGCTTCGTGACCGTCGCGCGGAAGGAGTTGCCGCCGAGCGGGAGGCTCGCCGCATGGGCCACAGTCACCGGCTGCGGGACCCCGGTCCAGCACTCTGTCGCTGGATCGCCCATCAGGTTGTTCCAGTACGACCAGATGGTGACCCGGTTCGGCTGGTCCTGCTGGTAGTTCAGATACATCTCGAGCTTGCCGCGCGTCAGGGCGGCGCCGAGCGTCCAGAGCTTCTCGTACAGCAGTCCCTGATGGATGCCGAGGTTCAGGCAGTTGTTGTAGGCGGTGTGCGTGCCGGAGGTGGCGGTGCCGATCGCTGCGATCCCCCCCTTCGGGGCGGTCGCGCTCCCTGCGCGGAGGAACCCTTCGGAGCGGGATGTCCCATTCGCGAAGGTCCCGGTGTCGCAGGTGATCGTCACGACGAACGGCAGCTTCCAACCATTGGTCAGGCCGTAGGTGTTGTTGTTCCCCCAGCCGCTCATCCCGATCCAGCCGCGGTAGTTGAAGATGCTGATGCCGGCGTTGAAGGAGGTTTGCATCCCGGTGACGAACGGCTCACCGTAGATCGAGTCGACGCGCGTGTACCCATTCACCTGGAGCGCCTTCTTCACCCACTGTGCGAGCTGGATGCAGCTGTATCCCGAGGGACTGTCGTCGCCGACGACGCATCCCCGCTGATACCAGCTCGTGTCGTCCATGTACGGGTCCGACTCGTACTTCGTGATCTTCGCGACGATCGTCTCCAGCTCGCCCGTCGAGGAGAAGGAGAGGCGCCCGACGTGCGCGTCCGCGAGGATGTCGCCGCCGGCGAGCTGGACGTATGGATGGTCCCCCTCGCCGCCGTAACCCGAGAGGTTCTCGAACCAGGTCGGAATCGCGTAGGTGCCGCTCGCGTCGCCGGCGAGCACGATGTACTCGGGCGGCGTCGGCCAGGTGTTGTAGGCGTTCTGGATCCAGGTCTTGATGCTCGTGTTCGACGTCCCGGTTTCGGCGGTCGTCGCGACGTACGTCGGTAGCCCCTTGCGCTGCCGCCAGTCGACGAGCGGCTGCAAGCGGGTCGTGACGTCCGTCAGGTTGGGGCAGATCACCACCCACGCGCCGGGAGCCACCTCCCGATTGCCGAGCGCGTCCTGCCAGTTGAGGATCAGGCTCTGGTACATCGAGGCGAAAGACGGAGCGATCGTCTGCGCCCGCCTCGTCATCTCGTTCGTGAGGTTCTCCCCCTCGAAATGCACCTGCACCCGGATCTCGCGGGCGATGCGGATCGTCTGGCGCGCCGGGTTGTAACGGACCGGCTGGAAAGTCAAAGCGACGACGCGCATCTCTCGCAGGATCGCCGGATCCCCGGCCGCGGCCGGCGCGAAGTCGTCGTAGGCGTCCCTCTGGTAGGCCGCTTGGTCGAGGGCGAAGGGCGTGCCGTCGTCCCCCTGCACGGGGATCAGGCGGATGCCGTCGCGTTCCTCCTCCGACTCGATCGTCGCCTCTACGCGCACGCCCGCCCGGTCCGGAATGGCAAGCAGCCGCGTGAACGTCGGGATCTGGGGATCCCCCACCTGGCCGATCGCTCCTCCACCCGGAATCGTGATCTGCTGGAAGGTGCGGCCGTCGCGCGTGACCTCCTCGATCTGCAGATCGGTGAGAGAGAACTGAACGGTCACGCCATCCTCGCCCGATCTCACGAGCTGAAGCGAGGGCTGTTGCGCGCCGGCCTCGAGCATGGCGAGGGGCGCGGCGGCGGCCCAACTCGTGGCGATGGTGAGCAGGGAAAGGGCAAGAATGATCCTCGACAACGGACGCATCGTTTCCTCCGCTGCTGTTGGTGGACTCCTTCGGGCGATTCCGATCCTGCGCTAGATCCGAGGAGACGCAGCAATGCTGACGCCCGGATGTCAGCCGCATCAATTGTAACAGGCGCCGGGCTCATGGAGAAGTCCCGGGACGTGGTGGGGAGAATCGCCCGGCGTTCCTCCGCGTTCACGCACCCGATGCTGCCGAGACCGGGAACGGCGGGCTTCAGGCGGGAGTACCGGGGACGGCAGGCCGCAGGCGTGGATGGACTTGGCGGATCGCCGGGCGAGCCGTAGAATCGCGCGGATCGGCCGCAAGGAGGAGGAGGAATGTTCGAGACGTCCCGCGCCGGCATTTCCGGGCGGCGATCGCGCTTCGTCGCCCTCGCCGCTCTCTTTGCCTTCTTCTGTCTCATCCCCTTCGCGTCGACGACCGCCGAGCAGGACGGAGGGCAAGCGCAGGAGCCGGGGCCAGGGCAGGTCGCACCCGGAGGGCAAGGGCGAGGGCAGGGGCAAGGCCAAGGGCAGGTGCAGGGGGAAGAGCGGCGCGAGGGCGAAACGCGCTCGGTCATTCCGCCCTATGCGCGGCTGACCGCCTCCGATGACGTGCGCTTCCGGCGCGTCGGTGAGGAGAAGCACCTCTCGAAGATCCGGCAGCTGACCAACGGCGGGGAGAATGCCGAGGCGTACTTCTCCTGGGCCGGGGACGCCCTCGTCTTCCAGTCGACCCCTCGCGGCGCGCAGTGCGACCAGATCTTCCTCCTCGACCTCAGAAACGGCGCGACGGAGCTGGTCTCGACCGGCGAGGGACGGACGACCTGTTCCTACTTTCTCCCCGGGGATCGGGAGATCCTCTACGCGTCGACCCACCTCGCCTCGCCCGACTGTCCGCCTCCGCCCGACATGTCGATGGGATACGTGTGGGCCCTCTACGACGGCTACGACATCTGGAAGGTCCAGCGCGGCGGGGGCGAGCCGGTGCGGCTCACGACGACTCCGGGCTACGACGCGGAGGCAACGGTGGGGCCGGACGGCTCGATCGTCTTCACCTCCACCCGCGACGGCGATCTCGATCTCTATCGCATGGACTCCGATGGCGGCAACGTCCTGCGCTTGACCAACGAGCTGGGCTACGACGGCGGAGCGTTCTTCAGCGCGGACGGCCGGAAGATCTGCTTCCGCGCCTTCCATCCGGAGACGGACGAAGAGAAGTCCGACTACCTCTCGCTCCTCTCGCGCGGGCTGATCCGCCCCGGCAAGCTCGACCTTTGGGTCATGGATGCGGACGGATCGAACAAGGTCCGCTTGACGGACAACGACGCGGCGAACTTCTGCCCCTTCTTCCATCCCTCGGGCGAGAAGATCATCTTCACCTCGAACCTCGAGGATCCCCACGGGCGGAACTTCGACATCTACCTGATCGGCGTCGACGGCAAGAACCTGGAGAAGGTCACCTACGAGGCGAGCTTCGACGGCTTCCCGATGTTCTCCCCGGACGGCCGCCAGCTCGTCTTCTGCTCCAATCGGGAGAGCGAGAGGAAGGGGGAGACCAACGTCTTCCTCGCCGACTGGAAGGACTGACCGGCCGGGGCCGACGAAAGCGCGGCCGCTCTCCGGCTGGAGCCTGCTCTGGCTGGGGCTGATCCTCGCGTCAGGGCTGCTGACCTTCGATACGAAGCTCTACATCAACGGCGACAACGTCGACTACATGCGGCTCGCGGAAGCGGCCCGCCACGGGTCGCTCTGGCAGAGCGGCAAGTACCCGCCGGTCTTCCCGTGGCTCCTCGTCCTGCCGCAGGCGTTCTTCGGCCTCGCCCTGATGCCGCAGAAGATCCTGGTCTTCCTCTTCTACCTCGCCTCGGCGTTTCTGCTGTTGCGGCGGGCCGAGCGCCATCTGCCGGGACGCTGGGGCGCCCCGGTCGCATGGGCGGCGATGACGATTCCCGCGGTGCTCGAGTACGGGCACTACGTGATGTCGGAGGTGCCGTACCTCTTCTTCTCGCTCGTCGCCCTCGATGCGGCGGAGCGCGCGGCGTTGCCGGCGGGCAGCGGCGCGCGCGCGCGGTCGATCGTGCTGGCCGGCCTCGCCGCCGCAGCGACCTTCTATACGCGCAGCGTCGGCCTGTCGCTATGGGTCGCCGTCGGCGCCTGGCTTCTTCTGTCCCCGGGGCCGTCGCGGCGCGCGAAGAGCCTCTTCGCCGGACTTTCTGCCGCGCTGCTGCTGCCCTGGGGGCTTCGCTCGATCCTCGGCCCGGAGAACCCGTACTTCCGCCAGCTCGTCCTCGCCAACCCCTTCCTGCCCGAGCTCGGCAACCTCGACGCCGCCGGCTGGGCGGGGCGGATCGGCGAGAACACGCGGATCTACCTCTTCGGCGAGATTCCGACGAGCCTCCTCCCGATCCTGCTCCGGTCGACCTACGCCCCGCCCGAGCTGCGCTACCACTTCCTGCCCTGGTTTGCGGCGATCGTGCCGCTCGCGCTTCTCGCGCTCGGGCTGATCGCGGCGGTGCGCGGTCGCGAGCCGACAGGCCTCTACGTCCTGCTCTACCTGCTGTTGAACCTGCTCTGGCCGTCCCTGTGGACCGGGCTGCGCTTCCTCGTCCCGATCCTGCCGCTGCTGTCGCTGCTCCTCTTCCGTGGCCTGTTCGCGGTCTTCGGGATCCTGCCGCTGCCGTTTGGCATGCCGGGCCGGCCGCGGAGGCTGCGGCCGCGGCCGCGCTTCGCCGCGGCCTTCCTCGCCGTGTGGATCGCGCTCGCCGCGCGCCAGCAGGTCGCCCTCGCCAGTGAGGTACGCCGCTACCCGCCCGACTGGGACGCCTACTTCCGGGCGGCCGCCTGGCTGAAGGAGCATGCGGCCGCCGGCGATACGATCGCCGATCGCAAGCCGGCGATGCTCACCTATGTGACCGGACGCCGCGCCGTCGCATTTCCGCGCGAGACCGACCCGGCGGCGATGCTCCGCTGGATGGATCGCGAGGGTGTCGACTGGGTTGTCGTGCCGGCGATCCCCTACGACGACATCTCGCGCTACCTGATTCCCGCGGTCCAGGCCGAGCAGGACCGCTTCGAGCCGGCCTTCGAGATCGAGGAACCGTACACCGTCGTGCTGCGGTTGCTGCCGGCGCGCGAAGGCCGCTAGACCCCGTAGACGGGGATCGCGATCCGGACGATCCGCTCGCAGAAGCGGGCGACGCGCTCCGCTTCGGGTTCCGGATCGCACGGGTTGTAGGCGAAGAAGGGGACGCCGAGCCGCCGCACGCCCCAGCGCCCCATCCCGCCGCCCGAGACCTCGATGAGATAGGCGAAGCTCCCCTCTTCTTGCGAGAGGAAGTCGATCTCGGCGCCCGGCGCCCGGAAGAGCGCGGACCAGCGACCCAGCTGCCCCGCGCGATAGCCGATCGACCCGGCGCCTCCGGCCGCATCGAGGAGCGCGCGATGCGCGGCGGCGGAGGGAGTCGGGCGGCGCGATCCGGCGGGAGGGTAGAAGAACCAGCGACCGAAGGAGTGGAAGCTGAAGGAGAGGCGCGGCCGGCGCTCGCTCGCCAGGGCGACGAGCGCGGCTGTTTCCGGTTCGCTCGTCGGGAACGGACCGGGGCGCCACCAGGGGAGACCGGTCCATGGCCCGCGCGCGCGGTGGTTCGCAGGGAAGTTGCGGTTGAGATCGATCCCGGCCGCGTTGCCGCGGAGCATTCGCAGCCGCAGCGCGCGCGCGGCTTCCTCGGCGGCGGCCGCACCGTCCGGGTTGGCGATCGGGACGGCGACGAGGGGCGCGGGCGGGTGCGACGCCGAAGCGCGGACGCGGAGCAGGCGCTCGAGGAGGCGCAGCAGGGTGAGGGCGCCGATCCACTCGTAGGCGTGGAGGAGTGAGAGGAGCAGCACGCCTCCTTGCTCGTGTCCCGGCTCGGCGCTGCCGAAGGATGTCGCGAGGATCTGCCGTCCCTCCCGGGTGGAGCCGATCGGGAAGGTGCGGCCGCCGTGGGCGGCGCGGAGCTCCTCCACGCGCGCTGCGATCCCGTCCGGCGTGAGGTAGGCCGAGGCGGGAGAGGGAAGCCGGTGCAGCGATCCGGCGTGCGGCCTGGAGTTCATCGATCCAATCCTGCGGTCTCCCGTCTCCGTTGTGCCTTCTAAGCGCTACAGGCGCTCATCCGCCCTTCCGCTTCCCTTCGGCGCGATCCACCCTGGCTCGCTCGTGATCGCGAGCACCCGGGCCACGTCGTTCGCGCCGGGCAGCACCTCCTGCAGGTGCCGCTCGTACTCCTCGGCCGAGAGCCGGCGCCCGTGGAGATCGTAGGGGAGTCCCGCCCAATCGCCGATCGAGCGGTGGAAGCGGAGGTCGGGGACCTCGAGCTTCGGCTGTCCGTCCGGGACGTGGTGGTTCAGGTTGTCGATCAGGGCGCGGCACTCGTCGTGGTAAAGCATGCGCGCCTGCTCGTTCAGGCTCGAGCGGTCGGCCGGCTGCTCCGGGTCCTCTTCGAAGCGTCCCTTCAGTCCCCATACGTAGCACCAGTGCGCCGTCGAGGAATGATCGGTCCCGAAGAGGTCGTAGGCGGTCGGGATCCACTTGTTCAGGTACTTCTGCAGCAGCGGCGTGTCGATCCGGCCGGCTTTGAGGATTCGGAGGAGTCCCGAATGGCCCGTCCCGAGATGGAAGCTCTCCTCGTGCAGCATCGGCCCCATGGACCGGGCGAGCGGAGCGAAGGCGCAACGCGAGAGCATGCGAAGCTGGAACTTCCCGTCGCGATCGACGAAGTCGGTGTAGACGAAGAAGTCGAGCCAGGTGTCGACCGTCTCGTTGAAGCTGCCGAGCAGCCGCGTACGATCGAAGGCGCGGCGCTCGAGGAGCTTCTGCGCTTCGATCCGCCCGGTCGTGCCGAAGTGCTCGACGAGAAGATGGCACATCTGATAACCGTGGCGCATCTCCTCGCTCATGACGCGAGTGAGTGAGCGAAGGTCGTAGTCGGACGGGGCGGTCTCGAAGAGGTGCCGCTGCTGCTCGACGGACGCGAACTCCGTGTCCCCTTGATAGACGATGAGATTCAGCAGCGCGTCGCGAATCCTCTGCTCGGGGATCTGCCGGACCGTCTCCCAGCGCGGCTCCCCGCGGAAGTCCCCGAACTCGATGGCGGGACCCGGAAGGTCGCCGTACTTCGCCTCGAACGGATGCTCGCGCAGGTCCGGCTCGTCGAGGCCGATCGATTGCTGCCACTCGCGGAACATCGAGATCCAATCGTCGAACACCTGGATGCGGGGCATCGAGACTCCTCCGTCCCGCGCCAAGGCGGCCCTCCGGCGGAACGTCCGAAGCTACCAGAGGCCCGGGACGGAGGGCAACGCGCGCTCGGCGCCCGCTCAACGCACGCTCGGCGGTGCACCGGCGCCAGGCACCCGGCACCCGGCGCTTCACCGTCCGCCCCATGGACTACCGTCCGCTCCGCGCGCCGCGCGCCGCCGTCCGCGCCGCGCCCGGCATGCAGCCGGTCTGACCCGGCCGGTCGTTGCGCGTCCTCGAACGTCCGTCTAGGCTCGGGCGCGTCCCGTTCTCGTTCCCGGCCGGTTGCCGCATGATGGGGACGCTAGGGGGAAGGAGCGGAAGGATGCCGATGGCGAACCGAGAGAGGAAGACCAGCCGATGAGCCCGCCGGTGCGGCAGGACCGCGGGCACATCGCGGCGGAGAGCCTTGCCGGGGAGCTGATGTCCCTGATCGCCATTCCGAGCGTGACGGGAGAGGAAGAGGCGATCGCCCGCCATCTTCACCGGCGCGTCGAGTCGGCGGGGCGCGACGCGCTCGCGTTCGGCCGCAGCATCCTGGTTCCGCCTCCTGCCGATCGGCGTCCGCTCGTCGTCCTGGCCGGGCATATCGACACCGTCCCTCCGCGCGGCAACGCGGCGCCGCGGCGCGAGGGCGACACGATCCTCGGTCGCGGCGCCGCCGACATGAAGGGAGGCGTGGCCGTCCTGCTCTCCCTGCTCGATCGCCCGGAAACCGGCTCCGGCTGGGCGCGCGTCGCCGCGATCCTCTATGCAGGGGAGGAAGGGCCGGCCGAAGGCAACGAGCTTGCCGGACTGCTCGACGGCCCGGCGGCGTGGGCGCGCGCCGCGGCCCTCGCGATCCTCCTGGAGCCGACCGGCGACGCGATCGAAGTCGGATGCAACGGCTCGATCCACGTGGAGGTCCGCTTTCTCGGAGAGGCGTGCCACAGCGCCCGGCCCTGGCTCGGGAGGAACGCGATCGGAGCAGCGCTCGACTGGCTCGCGGCGATCGACCGCTTCGCCCCTCGCGCGCACTCGATCCACGGCTACGAATTCATGGAGAGCGCGAGCGTCACGATGCTGCGCGCCGGCACCGCGCGCAACATGATCCCCGGGGATCTGACGGCGAACCTGAACTACCGCTTCCCGCCCGGGATCGACCTCGCGACCGCCCGAGCGGAGGCGCTCCGCCTTTGCGCGCCGGCGGCGGAGGCGCGGATCGTCGATGCCGCGCCGTCCGGCAGCGTCCCGCTCGATGATCCGCTCTTCGCCGCCTTCCTCGAGCGGAGCGGCCTGCCCTCGCGGGCCAAGCAGGGATGGACCGACGTCGCGCGCTTCGGCGAACGAGGGATCCCCGCCCTGAACTTCGGCCCCGGGGACCCACAGCTCGCGCATCGCGACGACGAGCGCGTCGCGATCGATTCGCTCGTCCGTTGCCGCGACCTCCTGGCGCGCTTCCTCGACGGGCCGCGCCCGTTCGGGGAACGCATGCGCGATGCCACGCCCGAAACCGGAGAGGAGAAGGAGACAGGATGAGACCGCGCAACCCGGCGTACGACGCCCTCGCCACCTACCCGTTCGTCCGGCTCGAAGACGCCAAGCGGGCCGCCGCCGAGCGCGGGCTCCGGATCCTGGACTTCGGCATGGGGGATCCTCAGGAGAGGACGCCCGAGCGGATCCGCCGCGCGCTCCTCGAGTCAGTCCCGGACAGAGCGAGCTATCCGCCCGCGGCGGGGCTGCCGCAGCTGCGACGCGCGATGGCGGCATGGGTCGAGCGGCGCTTCGGGGTCCGCCTCGATCCGGATCTGCAGATCCTCCCGTCGAACGGCTCGAAGGAGGCGGTCTACCTGCTGCACCAGAGCGTCGTGGACCCAAGGGGAGCGCGGCGGATCGTGTGGATCCCGGATCCCGCCTATCCGGTCTACGAGATCGGGGCGCGCTTCGCGGGCGGGATCCCGGAGCCGCTGCCGCTGCTCGAGTCGCGCGGGTTCCTCCCGGATCTCGATGCGATCCCGCCCGAGCAGTGGCGGCGCACGGCGCTCCTCTGGCTGAACTATCCCAACAATCCGACCGGCGCGGTCGCCGGGCTCGACCTGTACGAGAAGGCGCTCGCTCTTGCGCGAGAACACGGGTTCTGGGTCGCGAGCGACGAAGCGTACAGCGAGCTTTGGTTCGATCAGCCTCCGGCGGGGGCGATCCAGGCGGGGATCGAGGGGCTCGTCGTCCTGAACACGCTTTCGAAGCGTTCGGCGATGACCGGTTACCGCAGCGGGCTGATCGCCGGCGATCCGGAGCTGATCCGGCTGCTGCGGATGGTGCGTCCGAGCCAGGGCGTGGCGACCCCGCTGTTCGTCCAGGGGGCGGCGATCGCGGCGTGGGAGGACGAGGCGCACGTCGCGGAGCAGCGCCGGTTGTACCAGGAGAAGCGCGACGTTCTGCTGCCGGTGTTGCGGCGCAAGGGGATTCGGGTCGCCGGAAGCGACGCGACCTTCTACCTCTGGTTCCAGGTGCCGGGGGGAAGAGCATCCGAGGCGTTCGCCGCGTGGCTGCTCGAATCGGGGATCGTCGTCACTCCCGGCAGCTACTTCGGGGCTCGTGGCGAGGGGTATGCGAGGATGGCGCTTGTCCCGACGCTCGAGCTGTGCCGCGAGGCGGCAGCTCTGCTGGAGAAGCTGCTGTAGAGAGCATCCGGGAAGCCCCGGCGCGGCGTGCGTGCGCGGCGGCGCGTGGACAGACGCTGGACGTCCAGGCGAAGACGCCACGGAGGCGTCCCGCCGTCGGACCACGGGAGGGAGCCGGAGATGGAAATGCCCCTGACCCCCGACCGCCATCCGCTCGAGGCGGTGATCCGGGAAGCGTGGGAGAATCCGGCCTACGCGTCCAGCGGAGAGGCGCTGCGCGCGATCGAAGCGGTTCTCGAGGATCTCGACCGCGGCCTCGTGCGGGTCGCCGAGCCGCGTCCCGACGGGAGCGGCTGGACCGTGCACGCGTGGGTGCGGATGGCGATCCACCTCTTCTTCCGGACGGCCGCGACTGTGCCGGTGGAGGTGGGCCCGTTCACCTTCCGTGACAAAGTGCCGCTCAAGCGGGATCTGGAAGCGCAGCAGATCCGGCTCGTGCCGCCCGGGGCGATCCGGCATGGGGCGTTCCTGGAGCCAGGCGTCGTCGTCATGCCGGCCTACGTGAACATCGGCGCCTGGGTCGGCTCGGGCACGATGATCGACACGTGGGCGACGGTCGGCAGCTGCGCGCAAGTCGGACGGAACGTGCACGTGTCGGGCGGCGTCGGGATCGGGGGAGTGCTCGAACCGGTGCAGTCCGACCCGGTGATCATCGAGGACGAGGTCTTCCTCGGATCCCGGAGCATCGTGGTGGAAGGGGTGCGGGTCGGCCGCGGCGCGGTGCTCGGCGCCGGCACGGTCCTCACCGCTTCGACGCCGATCGTCGACGTGCGCGGAGAGCGACCGGTCGTTACGCGCGGGTCGGTCCCGCCCGGCGTCGTGGTCGTGCCCGGAACCTGGCCGCGTCGCTTTCCCGCGGGGGAGTTCCATCTCTCCTGCGCCCTCGTCATCGGCGAACGGAGCGACTCGACCGATCGCAAGATACAGCGCAACGAGGATCTCCGTGACGGGAGCGAACGGGAGGAAGCATGAGCCTGTCGGACGATCTCAGGGTCCCGCCCGAGGAGCTGCGGTGGCGATGCGACGCATCGAAGCTGCCGTTCGAGACGACGGATCAGATCGAGTGCTGCGATCAGATCATCGGCCAGCAGCGTGCGGTGGAGTCGATCCAGCTCGGGTTGCGCGTCGGCAGCCGCGGATACAACATTTTCGTCTGCGGCGAGCCCGGCACGGGACGGACGAGTTCCGTTCGCCATCTGCTCGAGCAGACCGACCTGCCGCCCGAGGTCCCGCCCGACGTCGTCTATGTGAACAATTTCAAGGATCCCGACACGCCGGTCGCCATCCTGCTTCCTGCGGGGAAGGGAACCTCGCTGCGCAAGGACATGCAGGAGCTGATCGTCCACATGCGCACGAACATTCAGCAGATCTACGAGAGCGACGCGTACAAGGAGCGGACGAAGGAAGTCGTCGAGCGGTACAAGGAGCGGGAGAAGGAACTGATCCGCGGTCTCGAGGACAAGATCCGCGCCGAGAACTTCGCTCTCATCCAGGTGCAGCTCGGGCCGTTCTCGAAGCCGGAGATCGCCCCGGTCTTGAACGGCGAGCCGGTGCAGATGGACCGCCTGGACAATCTCGCCCGGCAGGGAAAGTTCAACGCGGAGGAACTCGAGAGGCTCCAGCAGAAGAATCAGGAGCTCACCAGTCTGATGGAGGATGTCTTCCGCGAGGCGCGCGACCTGAAGCGGAAGCTGCGTGCGGAGCTGGCGGAACTGGAGAAGGAGTTCGGGCATCCGATCGTCGATGACTACGTCCAGGACCTGAAGCGGGAGTACGAGGAGCCGAAGGTCCATGACTATCTCGAGGGCGTGCGCGACCAGATCCTCTCCCACATGGACCAGTTCCTCGACCGTGACGGCGAGGAGCAGGCCGCGCCGCACACGCCGCCCGACCTCGCCCAGGACGAGCGGTACCTCCAGTACCAGGTCAACGTCCTCGTCGACAATTCCGCCACCACGCGCCAGCCGGTGATCGTGGAGACGGCGCCCAGCTTCCGCAACCTCTTCGGCACGATCGAGAAGGTGTTCGACCGCACCGGGCACTGGCGCACCGATTTCACGCGGATCAAGGCGGGTTCGCTGTTACGGGCGAACGGCGGCTTCCTCGTCCTGAACCTCTTCGACTTCATCGCCGAACCGGGCGTCTGGGCGGCGCTGAAGCGGACGCTGAAGAACCGCCAGGTCGACATCCAGGGATACGACCCGTTCAGCATCTTCTCGCCGTCGGCCCTGAAGCCGGAGCCGATTCCCGTCTCCGTCCGCGTCGTCGTCATCGGCGACGGCGAGAGCTACTGGATCCTCCGCAAGTTCGATCCCGACTTCCGCAAGATCTTCAAGGTGAAGGCGGACTTCGACTCGGTGATGCCGCGCGGCGCGGAATCCGTGGATCTCTACGCCCAGTTCATCCGCAAGATGCAGCAGGAGGAGAGCCTGCTTCCGCTCGACCGGGAGGCGGCGGCGTCGGTCATCGAGCAGGGGGTGCGCGTGGCGGGACGGCAGACGAAGCTGACCACCCGCTTCAGCGAGATCGCCGACCTGCTGCGGGAGTCGACCTACTGGGCGGAGCGCGACGGCGCGAAGATCGTCGGAGCCGGGCACGTCCGCAAGGCGATCGAGCGGAAGATCTACCGGGCCGGCCTCATCGAGGAGAAGATCCATGAGATGATCCTCGACGGCACGCTACTGATCGATTCCGAGGGAGCGAAGGTCGGCCAGGTGAACGGCCTCTCGGTCTTCGACGTCGGCGACTACGCGTTCGGGCGCCCGACGCGGATCACGGCGCGCACCAGCGTCGGCCGGGCGGGACTCATCAACATCGAGCGCGAAGCGGACCTCTCCGGCCGGACGCACAACAAGGGGGTCCTGATCCTCGAAGGGGTGCTTCGGAAGCTGTTCGCGCAGGACAAGCCTCTCGCGATGAATGCCTCGCTCGCTTTCGAACAGTCCTACAGCGGCGTCGATGGCGATAGCGCTTCGTCGGCGGAGGTATACGCGCTTCTCTCCAGCCTCTCCGAGGTCCCGCTCCGCCAGGATGTCGCCGTGACCGGCTCCGTCAATCAGAACGGGGAGATCCAGCCGATCGGCGGCGTGAACGAGAAGATCGAGGGGTTCTTCGCCGTCTGCAAGGACCGCGGTCTGACCGGAAAGCAGGGAGTCATGATCCCGAAGCTCAACGTTCCCGATCTGATGCTACGGCCCGAGGTGGTCGACGCAGTCCGGGAGCGCCGCTTCAACATTTACGCCGTTCGCACCGTGCAGGAGGGGATCGAGATCCTCACCGGAATTCCGGCCGGGACGAAGGATGGGGATGGGCGCTGGTCGCCGGACTCGGTCTTCGGGCTCGCGGACGCGCGGCTGCGCTCGTTCCTGGAGGTGATGCGCGAGCACGGGCGAGGAGAATCCGGGGCAGGAGAGGACGCTGCGGAGGACCGCTCCAAGGGAGGCCGTACGGGAGGCAGTTCGTCCGAGGACTGCTGCTGAGGGCCGGCCTCCGGACTCGCGACGCCGCGCGTAACGGAGACGGACGAAGGGGGCGATGCCGCGAGCGGCGTCGCCCCCTTCTGTCGACTAGCGGAAGGTTGCCCGGATGTGCCCCCAGGTCGTCTTCTCGGTCGCCGTTTCCTCGCACGGATTCGGCTCGCAGCTCACGCCCGGTCCGAGATAAGTGCCGCCCGCTTCCTCGCAGCGATCGGGCGTCGTGAAGATGCACTCCTGGTTCTCCAGGCAGCACGCCCCTTCACACGAGCCTTCCCGCACGTTGAGGAACTGAACGGTCGGATTCTGACCGCCTCCGACATGGACGTCGTACGAGGTTGGACCGACCGGGTCCCACCCCGCGACCTCCATCTCGAACGCTTCGTAATCGCCTGCCGGGATGCCGTCCCAGCAGACCATCCCATTCTCGTCGGTCGCGTGGCAGTAGACGGCGTCGTCGGGACCGCGGAAGCAAAGAAGCCAGCCGGGGACGGGAGGATCGTCGTCATCGAGGACGCCGTTGCAGTTGGCGTCCTCGCGCTTCTCCTCGCAGAGCGTCCCTCGATCCACGCAGACGAAGAACGTGACCTCGGCATTGGCCTCGTTCCCCGCCTCGTACGAGTAGTACTCGACACGGATCCAGTAGCGTCCGTCCGGCAACCCGGACGGAACCGTCCAGGAGCCCTCACCGTGGATCCCCGTGTCGCCGGGATAGATCACCTCTTCGATGTTGATGAGGCGCGTCGGATCCTGGAGCAGATAACGGACGTAGTTGGGGGTCGTGTAGTGGTCGATGTCCCAGAAGTACTCGACCGTTCCCCCAGGATTCAAGATGCAGAACGGCGGCTCCGGATCGCGCCCCAACGTGATCGTCGCGATCCGTTCGTCCGCGAGAGCCACGCCGGAGATCGTCCCGAGGACGACTCCAGCCAAGAGCACCGTCAAGAGAAGTCTAGAAGCAAGGTTCATGAAGCCTCCTTACGTTCGAGAAGAGAACGGTATCGGGTCTAGACCACTCGGGCGGAACTGTATGTGCGCGCAGCCGCGACTCCTATCGAATCCCCGCGAATGGACCTGGCAGCCTCCGGCACCCCGCCGTAAACCGGCGCCGGAAGATCGTGGAAGGGTATGGGCGGTCTTTTCCAATCGGACGACGGCGCGTCCCGCGGGCGGAAGGGCGGCCCCGAAGCCGGCGCCGGGACGGCGGACGCGGCGCGCTGAGATCGAAACGCCCGGCCGGCGACGGCGCGAGGCGACCGGCGATCAGCGGCCGGTCGAGGCGGGAGGGCTCCCGGAGGCGAGGCGGGCGAGGTCAGGCGGCAATTCGCCTCCTGCCGCCGCAACTCGCTGCAACGTCGCGGCGAGCGTCGGCTCGCCCGGCGCCTCCCGGGCGACGCGGCGCCACTCCTCGAACGCTTCCTGCTTGCGCGCCAGCCGGTAGAGCGCGATCCCGCGATCGACCCGCACCTCCGGCGCGCTCGGATCGGCGCGTAGAGAACGGTCGAGGTAGGCGAGCGCCTTCTCGTCGGACCCGATCCTGCCATAGAGGCTCGCGAGATTGTACAAGGTCACCGGATTCTCCCCGATCTCGGCGAGCGCCCTTTCGTAGTCACGGATCGCCTCCGCGACGGCGCCCTCCGATGCCTCGATGACACCGAGGTTGTGCCACGCTTCTCCGAGGCTGGGATCGAGCGCGAGAGCCTGGTGAAACATCTCGGCGGCGGAGCGCGAGGCGCCGAGCTTCTGATAGCGGATTCCGTCTTGATGGAACGCCCACGCCGCCGCCGTCCTCCTGTCATAGCGCGGGGCAAGGAGGAGCAGCAGAAGGCCGAGCGCGACCGGCCAGAGGCGGCGGGGCAGGAGAAGGCGCCCGGCCTGCCGCTCGCGGATCATCGAAAGCAGCTCCACGACGCCGGCGCCGGCGGCAACCGCGAGCGCGGGGAGCATCGCGGCGCGATAGCGGCCGGTCGAGAAGAAGACGAGGTGCGCGACCGCTCCGGCGAGCAGCACGGAAGCCGCGAACCGGATCGTGCGGTCGCGGCGCCTGCGGGCGATCCCGAGCAGCGCGAGTGGCAGGAAGAAGGGGAACCCGATCCAGCGCAGGACCGCGAGCAGAGGATGCTCGGAAGCGAGCCTGTCCATGCTCTCGATCTGCGGCACCTCGGCCGGGCTGAACAGATAGCCCGCCTTGCGCGCGACCAGCCGGGCCGCTTCACCCGGCCGGTGAATGAGGAAGTCGAGCGCCTTGCGCGCGAAGAACGACGACGCCTCTCCCGCGTCCAGGCGCCGGCCCGCCATGCTCGAGGCGGAACGGGCGCCGGTCGGATCCTTCTCGAGAAACAGCCCCCCCGGCTCGCTGTAGCCGCCGCTCGCTCCCGGGTGGTTGCCGATCCACAGGTTCAACCCGCCGCTTACCGTGATGAAGGAGAGCCGTCCGGTCGCGCGCGTGTTGTGCACGCTCGGTGGCACGACGACCAGCAGGAATGCGGCGAGCGCGGCTGCGAGGAGGCGTATGCGCGCCCCGGCTTTCGCCGTCCAGGCGACGGCTAGGAGCGGAAGGATGAGCAGGGCGTAGGTCGGCCTGCCGGCGGCCGCGATCCCCGTGGCGAGTCCGGCGAGGGCGAAGCGGATCGGGCCGGCCCCCGGCGATCCGAGCAGGAGCACGTAGGCGGCGAGGCAGAATGCGAGCAGTGCCTCGAGGAGCACCTGATTCTCATAGACGATCGCCGGGCCGCAGAGGGCGTAGAGCAATCCCGCGGCGATCCCCGCCGACCGTCCCGCGATTCGCCAGGCGGAAGCGAGAACGAGCGCGGTCGTCGCCAAGCCGAGGAGGAGCTGCGCCCACTGGACGGTCTCCACCGAAGCGGGCGCGACGCGGAACAGGCCGGCGAGCAGAAACGGATAGATCGGAGCGTTGAAGTGCGGCCCCGGCGGCCATCCCTCGCCCGCGGCGAGCGCCACAGCGGTTGTCATGTAATGGTACGCATCGAGGAGCGGAACGCGGATCGCGACGTCGTGGCGAAGGGTGAGGAGGACCGCGATGCGCGCGAGGAGCGCGATCGCGAGCACGCCGGCGAAGGCGTAGGTCCTGCTCCGGCGGACGGCGGGTCCCCCGGAGGTCGGGGTCACGGCAGCCGCCCCAGCTCGAGCCTTGCGGCGAGGCGGAGCCAGCTTCGTCCCGCCGGGGCGTGGAGCGAGAGACGGCTGCCGTCCCGCGGGTGGCGCAGCGTGAGCCGCCAGGCGTGCAGCGCTTGTCGTCGCCAGACGAGACGGAGACGATCTTCCGGGGAGAGGCTGCCTTCGACGAACCGCAGGAACAATCGCGGGTCGCGCCCGTACACCTTGTCCCCAACGATCGGAAGGCCGGCGTGGCGCAGGTGCACCCGGATCTGATGCAGCCTGCCGGTGTGAGGCCTCGCGATCAGCAGCGCATGCTCTCCGCTGCGCCGCACGACACGGAACGATGTGCGCGCCGGCCGTCCGTCCTCCAGCACGGTCATCGCCTTGCGTACCGGCGAGCGCGGATCGCGCCCAACCGGCGCATCGACCAGGAATCGGTCCTCCTTCGGCCGTCCGTGCACGATCGCCAGGTAGCGCTTCGCGACCTGCCGCGTCTCGAACTGGATCGCGAGCGCGGAAGCGGCTTCCCTCCCTTTTCCGAAGAGGATCACCCCGCTCGTCTCGCGATCCAGGCGGTGGACGATCCGCAGGCCGGTCGTGTCGAGATCTTCACCGCGTTCCTCGAGCAGCATCAGCAGGAGCGTGTTGCGGAAGTAGCGGCCGGAGGGATGGACCGGCAGATTCGCCGGCTTGCGGACCGCGAGGATCGATTCGTCCTCGAAGAGGACGCGGTAGCGGCGATCGACGCGCGGCTCGGGACGCGGGTCGGGGAGGTACTCGATCCAGTCGCCGGGACGGAGAGACCGCCCCGGACGGACGACGGCGCCATTGCACCGGATCCGTCCCGCCTTGACGAGCGCCGCCCACTGGGTGCGGGAGCGGTAGCGGAATGCGCGCGCGAGGAAGGCGTCGAGCCGCTGTCCCGCCTCGGCCGGTGGGACACGGCAGCTTCCGCGCCGGATCCAGCGCGCCGTCGCATCATCCCTCGGAGCCATCCCTCCCCCGCCTCGGCATACGGGCCCGAGGATAGCAGAGCCCTTCTCGCGTTGGGCCATGGCGCGGTCTCGCGCCGCTCTCGCGTCGCGCTCTCGCCTCTCGCTCTCCTTTCGCGCTCTCCTTTCGCGCTCTCGCCTCTCGCTCTCCCTTCGCGCTCTCCCCTCCTCGGGAGGCCGCGATGCTACCCTTCCCCGGTCGCCCCCGGCGCCGCGGGGGCCACGGAGGAGGACCATCGATTGACGGAAGGGACCGTCGTCCGGATCGAAGGGCCGGTCGCGCGCGTCCGCGCCGGCGACGAGACCGTCCGGGCAGGAATGCGCGGTCTGCTGAAGTCCGGCCCGCGCGCCGCGGTCCATCCGATTGCGGTCGGCGATCGCGTCCGCATCGTCTCCGACGGCAGGGAGGGATGGCGGATCGAGTCGGTCCTCGACCGGAAGAGTCTCCTCGCTCGCGCCGATCCCGGCGACTCCCGCCGCTATCACGCGATCGCGGCGAACCTCGACCAGGCCCTCTGCGTGCAGGCTTTGCGCGATCCGCCCCTGAACCTCCGCGGGCTGGAGCGCTTTCTCCTCCTGGCCCGGGCTGCCGGCGTCCCCGGCGCAATCGCGGTGAACAAAATCGATCTGCGGGGCCGGGAGATCCCGCGCGAGCTCGATCACTACCCCCGGATCGGCATTCCGGTCTTCCTCCTCTCCGCCACGCAGCGGACCGGCCTCGAGCCGCTGGCGGGCTGGCTTTCGAACCGGACGACGGTGATCGTCGGACCTTCGGGCGTGGGAAAGTCCACGCTGCTGAACGCTCTCGTTCCCGGATTGCAGCTACGTACGGGCGCGGTGAGCCATGCGACATCCAAAGGCGTGCACACGACGGTGCGGGTCGAGTGGATCGATCTGCCCGGCGGCGGCGTGGCTCTCGATACGCCCGGCCTGCGGGCGATTCGGCCATGGGGAATCGATGCCGGCAACTTGATCCTCGCCTACCCGGAGTTCGCCGATCATGGCTCCTGCCGCTTTCCCGATTGCGTCCACAGGAAGGAGCCGGACTGCGCGGTGCGCGCGGCGGTCGAGCAGGGCAGGATCCCCGCGTTCCGCTACGACAGCTACCTCCGCCTGCTCGCGTCGTTCGATGAGGAGCGGTTTTCGGACTGGTGACGCTTCCTTCGCCTCCTTCCGGCCCCGTGGTGTGAAGTGGAACGGAGGCGGCTTGGACTCGATAGTCCGGGGACCTCGGGCGCGGGCCATGAACTTGGTCTGCCTGGATGGCGGGGGGCGCGAAGCTGACCGATCGTTCGTGCGTTCGGCCGGGGGTCCTACCTGGGGTCCTACCGGTGCCAGCTCTGCTGCACGAGCAGAGGCTCGTCCGCCTCGACCCGCGTGAGGTAGATCTCGCGCCTGCCCCAGCGCAGCGCGGTCGCGACGTCGGAGAACCAGATGTCCGCCTTGCGCGTCCACCGCGGATGCATCGTGTCGTCGACCCGGTAGATCCCCATTCCCGGGATCAGCACCCGGTCGCCGAAATCGAAGGGCGCGCCCGGCGTGAAGGTGCGAAGCAGATCGCGGGAGAGCGCGATCGTCCCGGGACGGGGGGGACGGCTCGACGCGGTCACCGACGGCGTCTCGTCGGTTTCGACCTCACGGCTCGTGTATCCCGTCACCTCGACCGCCAGGAAGCGATGACGATCGGAATCCGCCGGGACCTGGTCCACCAAAAGGCCGTTCGGGGAGTCGTCGGCCGGGCTGGCGACGACCCCAGCTTCGGTCGCGGCCATGCTCGAACCGCCGCGGGCAGAAGGACCCGAAGGAGCAGGAGAGGAAGACGAAGAAGAGGAAGATGAAGACGAGGAAGACGAAGACGACGTGGTCGGCGACGGCGCGAGAGCTAAGGCTGCTTCGAGGGCATGGGGGTGGCTGCGGGCGCCGCCGGCCGCTTCATCGCCCCCGCTGATTTCCCCTGGCGCGATCCCTGCGGTAGTCCCCGCAGTGATCCCCGCCGCAGTCCCGACCGGGATTTCCGCGGGAACGCCTTCGGCGATCTCCGCCGGAATCCCTTCCGCCTGCGCGGAATGCGGGAGGGCTTCCAGATTCGACAGCTGCAGATCGAGGAACCGGACGCCTCCCAGGATCCCGAGAAGGCTCACGACCAGCGCGACCGCCCGGACCCCGCGCGGCGGGTTCCAGGTCGGGTGGGTGACTTCCTCCAGGGGGAGGAAATGCGGCAAGGCAGCGAGCTTGCGGACCTGGACCAGAATCCAGATCGGCACCGTTCTGCTCGATCGCAGAGAACGAGACAAGCTCAACTGCACCCTTGACGACCTCCTTCGGCGATTTCGGCGCCCACAAAGGCGGCACCCTACGGATCTATCGGCGGGCTGTCAAGCCGGCCGGTCCGCGAATCTCGGTTGGGGGGAAGTTTTCGGTTGCTCGGTGGGCATCTTTCCGCTATCACTCGTTGCACACGTTCATGCCGTAGCTGCAACAAGCGGGATGGTGTCCGTGGGCGGAACGGAATCGGTCTGGGCCTTTGGCGGCTGGCAGGTGCCACGAGAGGAGGCGAAGGCCATTCTCGTTCCGGTGGCGTACGACCTTACGACCACCTACGGAACAGGCGCTCGCAACGGACCCCGCGCGCTTCTCGACGCTTCCACGCACATGGAGCTGTTCGACGAGGAGCTCGGCTTCAGTCCCATCGACGTGGGACTTCATACGATGGAAGTCCTCGAGCAGGTGGCGGCCGGGCCCGAGCGGATGGTCGAACGTGTCGCGGACGTCATCGGCGAGATCCTCGAGGAGAACAAAAAGCCGGTCTTGGTCGGCGGCGAGCACAGCCTGACGATCGGCGCCTTCCTCGCGCTCGAGCGAGCCTCGATTCCCGTCACCATTCTGCATCTCGATGCTCACGCCGATCTCCGCGAGAGCTTTCAGGACACCCCGTTCAGCCACGCCTGCGTGATGGCGCGCGCCCGCGAGCGCTTTCCGGCCGTTCAGATCGGCATCCGAAGCCTGAGCGAACCGGAGCACGAGCGGGTGCAGCGCGAGAAGCTGCCCCTCTTTTTCGCCCGCGAGCTGCATCGAGACCGGCAAGCGATCCTCCAAGAGGCGGCCCGATTCCTCGGTCCGAAGCTGTATCTGACCATCGACCTGGACGTCCTCGACCCATCGATCCTTCCCGGGACCGGAACGCCGGAACCGGGAGGTCTTCTCTGGGACGAGATCCTCGAAACGGTTCGGGTTCTCACAACCGGCCGGGAGGTCGTCGGCTTCGACCTGATGGAGCTTTCTCCGATCCCCGGCTTGCATGCCCCGGACTTCCTGGCGGCAAAGCTGCTGTACAAGGTCCTGGGTTATACATGTCCACCCCCGGAGACATGAGTCTCTGGTAGACAATCGATACTACGTGACCACGCCACGACCGTAGGAATCGTTACCCTGGAGGATGTTGGTCATGATGCAGGAGACGATCAGCAAAGAGCTCGGGCGTCGGGTCCGCCGGATCCGCCAAGAGCGGGGACTGACGCTCAAACAGATCGAGGAGCGCGTCGGCGTCAGTGCCACGCACATCTCCGAGATCGAGCGGGGGAACACGTCCCCGACGATCGGCGCGCTCGAAAAGATCGCCGACGCGCTCGGCGT
Source organism: Candidatus Eiseniibacteriota bacterium (assembly GCA_041946735.1). Taxonomy (GTDB): domain Bacteria; phylum Eisenbacteria; class RBG-16-71-46; order CAIMUX01; family VGJL01; genus JBHGAY01. Next base: position 7,218 of record JBHGAY010000041.1, on the reverse strand, counting down.
CCTTCCGTCCTATCTCATCGATATCCCGCCACAGCCGGAGCTGCGGGTGCAGAAGCGCGAGGAGCGGCGTCCGCTCTCGATGGCGGGAGGATCGGTCGTCCTCGATCCCCTGACCGACCGGTCGGCCCGCTCGGACCTCTCCCTCTTCGTGGCGACGATCCGGACGACAGGCCAGGTCGAGGCCGTCCCCGGGCATCAGGGGGAAGAGTTCTGCTACGTCCTGGAAGGGATTCTCGAGGTGACGGTCAACGGCACCTCGCACGTGTTGCGGAGCGGAGACTCGTTCCACTTCAAGGCGGTTCACCCGCACCGCATCCGCAATCTGGCCCCCACTCCGAGCCGCACCGTATGGGCGGTCCGGCCGCGGCTGTTCATCTGATCGGCGGAGCCGACCAGCGGCAATGCCGAGCACGAGCCTGAAGGCACGAGAAGGAGGTGGGGCGATGATTTCCAGGGAGATGGTCGGGAAGCGGCTGCGCGAAGTGCGGCAGCGGCAGAAGATGACGCTCAAGGACGTGGAGGAGACGTGCGGGCTCTCCTCCACGCACATCTCGGAGATCGAGCGGGGGATGACCTCCCCCACGATCGGCGCGCTGATCCGCATCGCATACGCGCTGCGGAAGGATCCGAGCTTCTTCATCGAGGAGCGCGAGCTGGAGGAGTTCTGCCTGACGACCGAGGACGACCGGATCGATCCGATCGCTCCCGCGGCTGCGATCGAGAGGGGCCAGTGCAGCCACCTGACGCGAGGGATCCTGGGGGGGCGGATCCGCGCGAGCAGCGTGCAGCTCGATCCGGGCGGGAGCGTCGAGCTGCGCTGGATCCGTCGCGGGCAGGACGTCTGCTTCTATTGCATCGACGGGAGCTGCGAGGTCCAGATCGGAGCGACGCGGATGGCGGTGGGCGCGGGAGATTCGATTCACGGCTGCGTCCTGGAGCCGCCGAGCATCGCGACCCGGGATCAGGGGAGCTGCCACGTCCTGGTGTTCTGCGACTCCCGCGAGGAAGCGTAGACGCGGATACCCGGTCTAGGCGTAGCGGTCCGGATCCCGCTTCGCCGCCTGCCAGTGTTCTTCGAGCAGATCGAGCGGGGCGTCGCCGAGACGATGCCCCGCTTCTTCCAGCGAGCGGGCCATCGCGTTGAAGCGCAACCGGAACTTCTCGCTCGCGTGCCGCAACGCGATCTCCGGATCCTGGCCGAGTTGGCGGGAGAGATTGACCACCGAGAACAGCAGATCTCCGATCTCCTCGCCGATCCGTTCGGCGCCGCTCTCCGCCCGCACGGCCTCCTCCACCTCGGCCGCCTCTTCCCGCACCTTCTCGAGGACGTCGAGCGGTCCCGGCCAGTCGAACCCGAACGCCGCCGCTTTCTCCTGCAGCCGCCGAGCCGCGTAGAGCGCGGGGAGAGTCGCCGGGAGCTTGCGGAGCGCGCCGGCATCGGGCGGATGTTCCGCACGCTTGCGGCGCTCCCACACCCCGTGCCCCGTCAGGGGCACGTCCGCATCGGGCGCGGCCTCGGAGGCGAAAACATGGGGATGGCGGCGTACGAGCTTCTCCTCGACTCCGCGCGCCGCCTCCACGATCGACCCGGCCCGGCGGCGCTCGAGCAGCTCGAGGAAGAAGACCCACAGGTAGAGCGCGTCGCCCGCCTCGTCGGTGATGCGGGAGGCGTCCCCTTGGAGGACGGCTTCGACGACTTCGTGCGTCTCCTCGACGAGATAAGGCAGCAGGCTCTCGGGGCTCTGCGCTCGGTCCCACGCGCAGCCGCCCTCGCCGAGCAGTACTCCGCAGATGCGGGACAACCGCTCCCAGGGATCGATGGGGATCTCGCGCCGGCTCATGGCCGGACGATATCATGCGGGGAACGCGGAAGGGGGAGTCGTGCGGAAGACCTCGGCAGCGGCGGAAGCCCGATCGGATCCCAGCGCGGCGGCGCGGGAGGCGGCGAAGCGGGCCTACGTGCCGCACTCGCGCTTTCCGGTCGGTGCCATCCTCGAGGACGCAAACGGGCGGATTCACGCGGGGTGCAACATCGAGTGCGTCAGCCTCGGGCTGACCGTCTGCGCAGAGCGCATCGCTCTCGCTCGCGCCCGCGCGGCCGGGGCCTCCTCCTTCGTCCGGCTCTGGATCTACACGCCGACCCCGTCCTCCACCTTCCCCTGCGGGGCTTGCCGCGACCTCCTGGCGCGCGTCGCGGGTGACCTGGAGATCGTCGTGACCTGTGACGGCGCTGCGCCGGAGCGCCGCCGGCTTTCCTCCCTCCTGCCCGCGGCGTTCGAGCGGCGGACTCGCCAGGCGCGCGCATGAGCGCCGCATTCTCGCCCGTCGCCGCGATCCTGCGCAAACGCGAGGGGGGAGCGCACCCGCCGGGAGAGATCCGCGACCTGATCCAGGGATTCCTTCGTGACGAGGTGACCGATTACCAGATGACGGCCTGGATGATGGCGATCTACTTCCGCGGTCTCACTGCCGCGGAGAACGCCGAGCTTACGATGGCGATGCTCGCCTCGGGCCGTCCGCTGCCCCCCTGGACCGAAGGGCCGCCGGTCGTCGACAAGCACTCGACAGGAGGGGTCGGCGACAAGGTGTCGCTGATCGTCGCGCCACTGGCCGCGGCTTGCGGCCTGCGCGTGCCCATGATCTCCGGCCGCGCGCTCGGCCACACCGGCGGCACGCTCGACAAGCTGCAATCGATCCCGGGGTACGCCATCTTCCTCGAGTCGGACCGGTTCCGGCGGATCGTCGATCGCGTCGGCTGCAGCATCGTCGGCGCCAGCCGGGATCTCGTGCCGGCGGATCGCCGGATGTACGCGCTGCGCGACGTCTCGGGGATCGTCGAGTCAGTCCCGCTGATCGTCTCGAGCATCCTCTCCAAGAAGGCGGCGGCCCGGCTCACGGGGCTCGTGGCGGACGTCAAGGTCGGACCGGGGGCATTCCTGCCCGATCGAGCGAGCGCGCGTGATCTCGGATCGCGACTCGTCGAGGCGGGAGACGCGCTCGGGATCCGCACGACGGCGATCCTCACCCGGATGGACCGCCCGCTCGGCCGCACGATCGGCAACGCGCTCGAGGTCGCCGAGGCGGCAGAGTGGCTCCGCGGCGAGGACCGGGAGGAGGACTTGACTGCGGTCACCACCGCGCTCGCGGAGGAGATGCTGCGAGCAGGAGGGATCGACGCGGCGGAGGCCCGAAGGCGGATGGCGGCTGCGCTCACGAGCGGGGCGGCGCTGGAGAAGCTCGCCGCGATGATCGAGGCGCACGGCGGGGATCCTCGCGTCCTCGAGGATCCCCGCCGCCTGCCTCACGCTCCGGTGATTCGCGAGGTACGGAGCTCCGGCGAGGGATGGTGCGAGCGGATCGAGCCACGCGCGATCGCGGAGGCGGTCATGGATCTGGGCGGGGGCCGCCGGACGATCGAAACGGAGATCGATCCGCGAGTGGGGGTCCGATTGCTCGTGAAGGTCGGCGACCGCGTCGCCGTCGGCCAGACGTTGGCGGAGACTCACGCGGCGGACGGTTCCGCAGCCGAGGAGATCGCTCCTCGCATCGCCTCGGCATTTCACCTCTCCGCCGGGCCGCCTCCCCCCGGGACCGCAGTCCTGGAGAGGATCGAGGGGCCGGTCTGATCTACCGGCCGCGCGACCGCTAGAGGCCCTCCTCCTCGTCGGACTCCTCCACCTCTGGGGCGGAACCGCCGTGCGCGCCGCACACGTCATGCGGCTGCTGTCCCGGCCGAAAGAGATCGTCGACGGCCGGGCAGGAGGGGCCGGCGAGCTGTCCCGTTCCGAGGCAGGTCTTCACCGCGGTGAGTCCTTCAGGCACGGGGAACGGCTCCTCTCCCTCGGCCGCGACGAACGCCTTCATGAAGTCGGTCCAGATCGGAAGCGCGACCTTGGCTCCCGTCATGTTGCGGCCGAGCGTCTTCTTCTCGTCGAACCCGACCCAGACGGCGCACACGCAACGTGGCACGAAGCCGATGAACCAGGCGTCCGTGTAGTCGTCCGTCGTTCCGGTCTTCCCCGCGGCCGGCGCTTCGAACCCCATCTTCTTCCGCGCGGCCCACGCGGTGCCACGATCGAGCACCGTCTGCATCATGCTCACGAGCATGGCGCTCGACTTCTCGTCGAGGATCTCCGTCGTCGCGGGGGACGACTCCTGCAGCACCCTGCCGACCCGGTCCTCGACGCGGACGACTCCGACCGGGTCGAGCCGGATCCCCTGATTGTCGAACGCCGCATAGACCGAAGCCATTTCGAGCGGGGTGACCTCCGCGGTGCCGAGCGCGATCGAGAGGTAGGGATCGACGGGCCCCTGGATCCCGCAGAGACGGGCGAACTCGGCGACGCGCCGCGGGCCGAGGCGATCGGCCAGCTTGATGCTCGGAATGTTGATCGACTTCGCGAGCGCGTAGCGCAACGTCATCCATCCGGAAAACCTGTTCCCGAAGTTGTGCGGCGCCCAGCGGCCCATTCCGGCGCCCATCGGGTAGCTCACCGGCTCGTCGACGATGCCGTCGTTCGTCTTCATGCCGGACTGCAGGGCGAGCCCGTAGATCAGCGGCTTGAACGAGCTGCCCGGCTGTCTTCGCGCCTGGACAGCCCTGTTGAAGCGGCTGTCTTCCCATGTGCGTCCTCCGACCATCGCGAGGATCTGGCCGGTCTGGGGATCGAGGGCGACCAGCGCGGCCTGGAGGTAAGGCGTCCCCTCGTCTGCGGCGCGCGATCCGGCCTGCTGGAAGGAATCGAACGTGTTGCGGTAGAGATGCTCCTTCTCGATCTCCCGCAGCCGCGTCTCGATCGCCTCCTCGGCCGCCCGCTGCAGATCGAGGTCGAGCCCGGTCTGGATCCGCAAGCCGCCTTCGTACACGCCCCTGCCGCCGTACTTGGCCATCAGCTGCAGGCGGACGTACTCGAGGAAGTACGGGGCTTCGCCGGCGGAGGAGCTGCCGGGCCGGATCCCGAGCGGCTGGCTCACCGCCTCCTCGAACTCCTGCTTCGAGAGGTAGCCCAGGCTGCGCATCGACTTCAGCACCCGGTCCCGGCGCTGGAGGGCGGCTTCGGGCCGGCGGATCGGAGAGAACGCGCTTGGATTGGCGGCGATCCCGGCGATCGTCGCGGCTTCGGCGGGGGTCAGCTCCGAGACCTCCTTCGCGAAGTAGCGGCGGGCCGCCGCATCGACGCCGTAGGCTCCCTCGCCGAAGTAGATGCGGTTGAGATAGAGCTCGAGGATCTCATCCTTCGAAAACGAGCGCTCGAGCCGGACCGCGAGCACCATCTCCTTGAGCTTCCGCTCCAGCGTGCGGCTCTGATCCAGGAACAGGTCACGCGCGAGCTGCTGCGTGATCGTGCTCGCCCCCTGTGACACCTGGCCCTTCTTGACGTTCGCCAGGACGGCCCGCGCGATCGCCGACAAGTTGACGCCCCAGTGGGCGTAGAAGCGATGGTCTTCGGCCGCGAGCACGGCATCGATCATCCCGGGCGAGATCTCCGAAAGGGAGATGGGATTACGGTTCTGCGCAAAGTAGGTCCCGATCACGCGGCCTTCGCGGTCGTAGACCGTCGACCTCGCGCTCGGGCGTAGTTCGTCGAAGTCTTCCGGAACCGGTAGGCGGCCGCCCCAGAGCAGGAAGAGTCCATAGAGGCACGCCGCCATCAGCAGCGGCACGACCAGCAGGGCTAGCAGGAACGATCTCACGTACGGGAGCGAATCACAGCGGCCTCCGACGGTCAAGGAGGCCGGACGTAGGGCGCGGCCGAGGGACCCGGGATCGAGGAGGGCGGGCCGCAGGGTCCAGCGAGGGATCAAGAAGGCCTGGCGTGGAGTCCGGCGGAGGCAAGAACGACGGACTGGCTCGGATGATGGCGATCATGGAGGGCGGACGCACGGCCCGGACGAGGCGCTTTGGCGCGGAACCCACCAGGCAAGGGAGCGTAGGTACTCTGTCGCGGCGATCGATGCGGTCGCCGCATCTGTTTGATCTGCATGCGGTTAGCCGACTTTGCCGGTTTTGGCGGGGACGAAGCGACGCCGGCGATGAAGCGGCAGGGAACACGTTGAGGGCGCGTGTTTTGTCGGATGAACGACGGTAGAACCTACCGGCAAAAAGACCTTGACGCATGTTCGAGGCGGAAGTAGAGTCCGAATTCCCGCGGCAAGGGTTCGACAGGACCTGCTCGGGCCCGGCCGTCACGGGAACAAAAATCCCAGTTGACGATCTGAAGCCGCGATACGTATTGTGCGATCTTGCGCTCTGCGCGAGGCACGTTCTTTGACAAGAGAAGAATGAGTGTAGGTAAGGCGAGCCCGAGTCGGCGCGCGCAGGTCTGCAATAAGCAGACTCTGCGAGCGCGACAATATTCCAACGTTCCCGATTTCGGTCGGGAACGCTCCGAGTTTCCGAACACGGAGAGTTCGATCCTGGCTCAGAACGAACGTTGGCGGCGTGGATTAGGCATGCAAGTCGAACGGGGTTGGGGGCGACTCCAACCTAGTGGCGAACGGGTGAGTAACGCGTGGGAAACCTGCCCTCGAGACGGGGATAACACTTCCAACGAGGTGCTAATACCGGATAAGACCAAGACCTCGCATGGTGTCGCGGTCAAAGGATGGCCTCTGCTTGCAAGCTATCGCTCGAGGATGGTCCCGCGTCCCATTAGCTAGTTGGTGAGGTAACGGCTCACCAAGGCAACGATGGGTAGCTGGTCTGAGAGGATGGTCAGCCACACTGGGACTGAGATACGGCCCAGACTCCTACGGGAGGCAGCAGTCGAGAGGCTTTGGCAATGGGGGAAACCCTGACCAAGCGACGCCGCGTGGGCGATGAAGGCCTTCGGGTTGTAAAGCCCTGTCGTGCGGGAAGAATGATCCACCGGCAAACAGTCGGTGGATTTCGACGGTACCGCAGAAGGAAGCTCCGGCTAACTCCGTGCCAGCAGCCGCGGTAATACGGGGGGAGCGAACGTTGTTCGGAATCACTGGGCGTAAAGGGCGCGCAGGCGGCTTCGTAAGTGGGATGTGAAAGCTCCTGGCTCAACCAGGGAAATGCGTCCCATACTGCGGGGCTTGAGTGCAGCAGAGGAGGGGGGAATTCCCGGTGTAGCGGTGAAATGCATTGATATCGGGAGGAACACCAGTGGCGAAGGCGCCCCTCTGGGCTGCTACTGACGCTGAGGCGCGAAAGCTGGGGGAGCAAACAGGATTAGATACCCTGGTAGTCCC
>JBHGAY010000040.1:0-33959 GCA_041946735.1 Candidatus Eiseniibacteriota bacterium | reverse complement strand
GAGGCCCGCCTGGTTGACCGCGCCCGTCCCGGCCGGCAGGACGCGGCTCCAGGAGATGCTGAAGCGATAGGCGCGAAGGCCGAGCCCGGCCATCAGCTCGACGTCCTCCTGCCAGCGGCGGTAATGGTCGGACGCGACGTCGCCGGTCTCCCCCGTGACGATCCGGCCCGGAGTGTGCGAGAAGCGGTGCCAGATGCTGGGGCCGGCGCCGTCCGCCAGCGGCGATCCCTCGATCTGGTAGGCAGACGTCGCAGCCCCCCAGAGGAACCCGGCAGGGAAGCGAAGCGATACGGAACTCACTCGGGGCCTCCCGCCGCGATCGGCTCGAAGACGATCCGCACCTCGTGCGTGCCGCCGCCGGCCGGGATCGGCACGCGCGCCGCGCCGTCCGACACCGGCACCGCCTGCCCGTCCATCTCGGCGGCGATCACCTTGCAGCCGCGTCCCGGTCCAGTCGCCCGAGCTTCCGTCCCTCCGGACCCCGGCGCGCGGTTCTCGCATAGGATCGCCAGGCGAGTGACGCCGTCCGGAGCGCGCCAGTCGATCGAGAAGCGCTCCCACGCGCGCGGCACGCAGGGACGGATCACCGCCTCGCGCCCGCCCTCCACGCGGAAGCCGAGGATCGACTCGAGCGCGACGCGCAGCATCCAGCCCGCCGATCCCGTGTACCAGGTCCAGCCGCCCCGCCCCTTGTGCGGCGGCTCGCCATAGACGTCGGCCGCGACGACGTACGGCTCGACCTGATAGACCGCCACCTTCTCCGGCGTATCGGCGTGCAGAGCCGGCAGGAGCATCGCGAGCAGCTCCATCGCCCGCTCGTTCCATCCCAGCTCCGCCGCCGCGCGCACGACCCAGAGCGCCGCATGCGTGTACTGCCCGCCGTTCTCGCGGACGCCGGGCAGGTATCCCTTGATGTAGCCGGGATCGTGGGGCGTGCGGTCGAACGGCGGCGCGAGAAGCTTGACGATCCGCGCCTCGCGATCGACCAGGTGCTCCTCGACGGCGTGCAGCGCCTCCTCCGCCCGCCCGGGCTCGGCCGCTCGCGAGATCGTGGCCCATGCCTGGACGAGCGCATCGATCCGGCATTCGTCGCTTTCGCGCGAGCCGAGCCACGTCCCGTCGTCGTAGCTGCCGCGCCGGTACCACTCGCCGTCCCACGCGTGATCCTCGGCCGCCTCGCGGAGCCGCTCCCGCTCGACGCGATAGCGCCCGGCCCGCTCGATGTCCTCCTCCAACCGCTCGCAGAGCGGCAGGAAGTCGCTCAGCACCGCATAGAGGAAGAACGCCATCCAGACGCTCTCCCCCTTGCCTTCGCTCCCTACGCGGTTCATCCCGTCGTTCCAGTCGCCCGTCCCGAAGAGCGGCAGGCCGCGCTCGCTGCGGCGCGCGAGGGCGAGGTCGATCGCGCGCGCGCAGTGCTCGTAGAGCGTCCCGCTCTTGCCCGAATCGGCGGGGAGCAGGTACGACTCCGCTTCGCCGGGCGGCAGGCTCGGAGCGGTCAGATAGCGGACGCGCTCCTCCAGGATCCCGAGGTCGCCGGTCCAGGCGACGTAGGTCGCAGTCACGTAGGGCAGCCAGAGGAGATCGTCTGCGAAGCGGGTCCGGATTCCCCAGCCGCCCGGCGGATGCCACCAGTGCAGGACGTCCCCCTCCTCGAACTGATGCGCGGCGTGCAGCAGGATCTGGGCGCGCGTGCGAGCGAGATCGAGCGCGAGCAGAGCCGCCGCGTCCTGGAGCTGATCCCGATAGCCGAACGCGCCGCCCGACTGGTAGAACGCGGAGCGTCCCCAGAGACGGCACGACAGCGTCTGGTAGGCGAGCCAGCCGTTGACCATCAGGTCGAGCGCCGGCTCGGGCGTCTCGATGCGCAGCCCCGAGACGAGTCCCGTCCAGAACGAGCGCGCCTCGTCCAGCGCCGTGGGGATCGTGCCCAGGAGGTGGAAGAAGAGGACCCGCTCGCGCGCCTTCTCCATCGACGGCTCCTCGCCGAGCAGGAAGCTGACGGTGGAGGACGCGCCGGCCGCGATCTCGACCGTCGCCTCCATCGCGAAGCACGGCGACCCGCGCGAGATCGACACGGCGCCGTCGAGGTGATGGCCGTTCGCGAGGACGGCAGGCGCTTCGGGCGTCCCGCTGCGCCCGAGGAAAGCGAGGCGGTCGCAGGAGAATCGGCGCTGCGCCGAGCGGTCCGCGACGCAGGCTGCGAAGACGACCGGCCCGCCAGGATCGTCGTCGATCCACCGGTTGGCGGGACCGCGCGCCCAGAGGAACGGCTTGCCGCCGTCGATGTCGAGATCGGTCTGCACCAATCCCGCCGTCTCGAACGTATCGCCGCCCAGGATCAGCCGCGCGTAGGAGAAGAGCGAGAGCGTGCGCGCGCGATCGCCGCGGTTCTCGATCGTCACGCGGACGATCTTCACCGGATCGTTCGGCGGGACGAACATCGTCGTCTCGATCGCGATCGAGTCATGCGCCTCCTGATGGAAGGATGACCAGCCGAAGCCGTGTCGCACGCGATAGCGGCAGCGCGCCGGGGCGGGCCCCGGCAGCGGCGACCAGTACGCCTCGCTCTCCTCGTCGCGGATGTAGAGCGCCTCGCCGAAAGGATCGAGGACCGGATCGTTCGACCAGGGCGTCAAGCGCCGCAGGCGGCTGTTGCCGCTCCAGGTGAAGCCGGCGCCGCTCTCGCTGACGAGGAAGCCGAAGCGCTCGTTGGCGACGACGTTGCACCAGGGCTGCGGCGGGCGGCGCGCGTCGGCCGGATCGCCGGCGCGGAAGTCGAGCCGGATCTCGTACGAGGCGCCGTCGCGGGCGAAGCCCCCGTAGCCGTTGTCGAAGAGGAGATCCGGATCCGTATCGCTCATGGCACGATCCCGAAGGCCTTCTCGACCGCGCCCGGCCGCTTCATCGCCTCGAAGCGACCGAGCAGCTCCTCGCGATCCTCTCCCGCTCCAAGCGCCCACACGATCCTCTTGCTCTCCCCCGGCCCCAGCTCGACCGTCGTTCGGATGGAGAAGAGCGGATCGAGGACGTTCCCGGTCGTCCCGGACAGCCCGGCGCGCGCGTTCGCGACGAGCGCCCGCGGGCGCACGCGCGTGCCGCCCCGTCCGAAGAAGTGCGCGCGGTCCGTCTCGTATCCTTCCATCGGGCCGTCGATCACGGCATGCGCGAGCCAGGGAGTCGCCTCGTCGCTCGAGCGCGGGCGCCGGCGGGCCAGGAGCGCCCCACTCTTCGGCACCGCCCACGTCTGCACGAACAGCTTCGAGAAGACCGGGTGCGCGCGAAAGGCGCTCAGCGGCGCGAGCACGATCTCGATGCACGAGGTCGCCTCGATCACTCGACGGCGGCGGGTGCGGTTGCGCAGGACGAGCCGGCGCAAGTCGAGATCCGGCTTCGGAGGGACGCATCCCTCCCACACGATCTCGAGGCCGTGCTCGCTGCGTGCCGTCCCGAAGCTCTCCTCCCCCCAGATCGGGCGCTGGTAGCGCACGTCGATCGGCAGTCCGCAGGGAGCGGCTCCGGCGGAGAAGAGCGGGCGATCGGGCCCACGCTCCCTCAGGTAGACGAAGAAGCCATCCGGATCCTCGACCGGATCGTCGCCCCAGGGGGTCAGCCACAAGTCCCCCCACCGCGTGAAACCGGTCCCCGCTTCGGTCAAAAGGACGGTGGTACGTCCATTCCCGAGCAGCCGACTCGCCAGCGGCTCCGCCGCGCCCGCCCCGCGCGCCGCGCCCGCGCCACTTTCGGCCGCCGCGCCTCCTCCTTCCAGCACGCTCATCGGACGATCCGCTCCTCGATCCGCTCCTCGCTCCCGGGATCGAAAAGGTGGAGGCGGTCGCGCCGCAAGCGAAGCCCGATCCGCGCGCCGGCGGCGATGCGCCGCGACGGCTCGGCGAGGACGCGCAGCTCGGCGCCCGCGCCGGAGCCTGCGCCGGCGCCTGCGGCGGCGCCCGGTCCCATCGTCCCGCCACCCCCGCCGGAAGCGCGGCCGGCGCCACCATCCGGCACGGCCCCCTCGCGGAAGAGATGGAGGAGATGTTCCCGGCCGAGCGGCTCGACCAGGTCGACGCGCGCGAGCAGGTCGGCGGCCGCGCCCTCCTCCGCATCGACGATCTCGAGATCCTCCGGCCGCACGCCGGCGATCACGTCGCAAGGCAGGCGTAGCGAGGTCCCCGCCGCGGTCCCGCCGATTTCGATCACGCCCGGCTGCGGTCGCCCGCTCACCTCGGGATCGAGGACGACGCGCACGCCGATCCGCGCCGGGTCGGCGACGCTATCCCCCGGCTCCAGCCGCCCGCGCAGGAAGTTCATCCGCGGGGAGCCGACGAAGCCGGCGACGAAGAGGTTCCGCGGCTTCGCGTAGACCTCCATCGGCGTGCCGATCTGCAGCACGCGCCCGGCGCGCAGGACGACGACCCGGTCGCCGAGGGTCATCGCCTCCTCCTGATCGTGCGTGACGTAGAGCATCGGGACCTTCACCTGCCGGTGCAGGCGGGCAAGCTCGCGCCGCGTCGACTGCCGGAGCTGGAGGTCGAGGTTCGAGAGCGGCTCGTCGAGCATGAAGACCTTCGCGTCGCGCGCGATCGCGCGCCCGAGGGCGACGCGCTGCCGCTGGCCGCCGGAGAGCTGCGAGGGTTTGCGGTCGAGCAGCTCGGAGATCCCCAGGCTCTTCGAGACGGTCGCCACGCGCTCGCCGATCTCCGCGCGATCGAGCCCGCGCATCCGGATTCCGAAGGCGAGATTGTCGCGGACGCTCATGTGCGGGTAGAGAGCGTAGTTCTGGAAGACCATCGCGACGTCCCGCTTCTGCGGAGGCAGATCGGTCACGTCCTCCTTGCCGATGAAGAGGCGCCCGCGCGTCGGCGCCTCGATGCCGGCCACGATCCGCAGCAGCGTGCTCTTCCCGCATCCCGACGGCCCAAGCAGGACGACCAGCTCGCCGTCGGCGACCTCGAGGTTCACGTCGACGAGCGCCTCGTGACCTCCCGGGAAGACCTTCTCGATCCCTTCAAGACGAACCGACGCCATCCTGGCCTCTCCCCCTCCGCCTGCCTGCCGCCGCCGCCACCTCGCTCGTCACGGGAGCGGCCGGCTCCCGCTGGAAACCGGCCGCGCCCTCGTCTCGATCGTCGTGTTCATGCGGCGTTTCCGCAGGCGGCGCGCCCGATCGGCCCGCCGCCCCGGAAACCGCCGCCGGACTGCTACCGGTAGCTCGACTTCACGCGACCCCAGGTCGAGGTCTCGACCGCCGTTCCGCAGGGATTCGGATCGCAGCCGGTGGCGTTGCCCTGGTAGATGCCGCCCGCGTTGAGGCACTGCTCCTCGGGGAGGATCTGGCAGACCTCGTTGAGGCAGCAGGCGCCGTCGAGCTTCTCGAACACGATGTCCCGCCAGGTCGCGTCGAGATAGCCCTCGGGATTGTTGGGATCGACGAGAACCTGGAGATGGGCGCCGACCCGAGCGTTGTCCAGGATCCCCCAGGTGCCGTACGGCTCGTTGGGGTTGCCCTCGTCGAAGGCGAGGACGCCGCTCGTGTAGTCGGTGCCGTTGTAGTTCAGCTTGTACTCGATCGTCCCGGGGTTCTGCTGAGTGAGGTCATGCGGGTAGTAGACGATCTCGAGATAGATCGGAGTCCCGCGCTGGTAGGTAAGCCCCTGGGACGCGGTGAAGGAGTAGAACGGGAGCCGGCCGCCGAAGGCGGCGATCTCGCCGTCGCCCGCCTTGACGTTCAGGCGGCCGTCGACGTCCTGCGACCACCAGGGGCTGACCTGGAGGCCCGACTCGCCGTTGAGCGTGCCGTCGAGCACGAGCCATGCGCCGAAGCGGAACGCGTCGGCGTTGTTGAAGACGGCCGGGGTCGCTCCGTCCTCCGAGAACCGCCAATTGTGCAGGTTCGCGAATCCGCTCTGGCAGTTGACCTGGCTGTCGCGGATCGTGATGGTCGTGGGATAGCTGTTGTCGGTCGTGACGACCGACGTCGGGCAATCGTTGAAGATCCGTAGCTGGATCACGGCGCTGTTGACATCGGGCGTCGCGGACGCGACACCGCTGAACGACACGAGGGCCGCCGCAAGCAAGACGGCCTGCAGGATCCGAGTCTTCATCGTGGAACCTCCTCCATCGACCCGCGGTCCACACCGGACCACGGAACAAACATCCTTCCGCATTCGGCAGCGTGCGCGCCGCCGGGGCGGGGTGGCTCTAGCAATGGTTGTGTGCGGAACGCGAACCGCGGAACCGGTCTTGATCGAGCCGCCGGCCTCGACGCTCCGACCCGCCTCTCCACCTCCTTTCATCGGAGGACGAGGCAGCGTGTCGCGCGCGCCTCGTGTCCGAAGATCAGTCTCGCGTAATAGATTCCGCTCGGCAGCCGGGACGGGTCGATCCTCGCGACGTGGGAACCGGCAGGGAGCGAGGCGTCGAGCAGAGTCGCGCACTCCCTCCCGGTCACGTCGACGAGGGTCAGCACCGCGCGCCCGGGAGCCGGAAGTTCGAAAGCCAGCTCCGAGTCGCTCGTCAGCGGATTCGGGGATGCCGGATGCAGGAGCAGCCGCGGGGAAGCCGCCGTTGCGCCGGCGACGCCGGTCGCGACATCGAATCCGGCCAGGTGAAGGCCCCATTGCACATCCCCGTTCCGCTCGATCCTCTCCCAGACAGCCCCCGTCCTGTAGTTCTCGATCATGAGGACGATCGGGCCCTGGTCGATACCGATATAATCGGTATCCCACCATCCGCGGTCCAGATTGAATGCGTCGCGGAAGCCGTACGGTCCCCACAGCATCGCCCGGTAATTGTCGTACAGGTTTTGCAGGACCGCCAGAGACTCATCGGGCGTGAACGGGATCGAGCCGGCCGGCGCGGTCGGGGCGATCGTCCCATCGTCGTTCTGAGGCGGCGGCGCGCCGTGCGCCGCGTAGCCGTCCGGACCGTCGCACGCGGTGATCCCCCAGAGGTTCGCGCCGTAGCCGATGTGGCCGAAGGGGTTGGCGATGCAGTAGTTGCGCTGCGCGAGCGTCGCCCGGCGGGAATTCTCGAAGTAGGTGATCCCGCGCCCGCGCATGTACGCGTCCTGGATATAGCGGAAATCGATCCAGCAGTGCGAGTACTGGTGTCCGAAGAGCGGCGGGAAGATCACGTAGGTGTAGCCGTACTGCGTCTGCCAGTGGTAGCCGCTCGTCCAGGTGTTCCAGGAGGAAGCCGGCACCGGGTGTGTCGGCGATCCGATCGCGAGGATGTAGAGGATCATCGCCTCGTTGTAGCCGACCCACTGGCCGAAGCCGGCGAACCCGGTCCCGGGCCGCCATCCCATCAGGATTCCCGGGTTGCCGTTGCGGAAGAAGTTCCAGTCGGCCCGGTAGTAGAGCGAGTCGGCGAGCGTGCGGACCTGGACGTCGACCGGATCGTCCGTCGTGAAGTACTCGCGCGCGTCGAGGATCCCCGCGAACAGGAGGGCCGAGTCGATCGTGGAGAGCTCGCAATCCCACGTGCGGGTCGCCGTGTTCATGTCGAGGAAGTGGTAGAAGAGGCCCTTGTAGCCGATCATGCCGTCCGGCGCCGTCCCCTGCGGCCCGTTCCAGAAGGTCTCGAGGGTCGTCAGGATGCGCGCCCGCCCCTCGTCCCGAGTGATCCAGCCATGATCGATCCCGATCAGGATCGCGGAAAGTCCGAAGCCGACCGACGCGATGCTGCAGGCAGAGCCGGGCGTGCTGCGATCCTTGATCAATCCGTTCGCGGGATTCGCCTCGTTCCAGAAGAAGTCGAACGCCGTGCGCTGCAGCGTGTCGAGGAGCGCCTCGTTCGTGAGCGCTCCGTTCGCGAGCGATCCGTTCGCGGGCGATCCGTTCGCGAGCGCCTCGCCGGGTAGCGCTTCGGCCGGGCCGGAGGCCACGGTGGCGGCGACGGCCGCCCCCACGGCGATCGCCGCGATCGCCGGGACCGCGGCCATGGCCATGGCCGCGGCAGGCAGGAGGAGCGCGAACAGGCTTCGTCTCATCGTCGTTGCATCCCTTCCCGGTTCGCTCAGAACGCCACCTCGAACGTGAACCGATGCGTCCGCTCGAGCCGGCCCTGATCCGCCCATGCGTAGTCGAACTGGAACCCGTGCTCCGCCAGCGCGCCCCGGAGTCCGGCGCCGAGCGTCAGCCCGGCCTCCGAGTCCTCCTGGAAGAGCTGCTGGTACCCGGCGCGCACCGACAGCGCCTCGCGGAACGTGAGCTCTGCGCCGCTCGAAACGCTCTCCGTGTTGTCGCTCGGATGGAGAGCGTCGAGCGCCAGCAGCAGCGTCGCATCCCGGCTGACTCGGAACGGCATCCCTCCGCCGAAGCGGAACACGATCGGGACGCCGAACTTGTCCGCGTACTGCTCACCGGGGAGCGAGGAGTTGTCGCCGTGCGTCTCCGGGTCCTGATCGTACTGGATCGCGAGGTCCCGCCCGGAGAAGCGCGCGCGCGTCCCGTAGTTCGAGATGCTCGCGCCGATGCGCAACCCGTTCTCCGAGATCCGGAAGACCGTCCCGATGTTCAGCACGACCGTGCGCAGCGTGGTGTGCCAGATCCGCTCCTCGACGTAGTTGAGCTGCGCGCCGGCCGCGAAACGTTCGGTGATCACGCGGCCGTAGCCCAAGCCGATCGCGAGATCGCTCACGTCGTAGCGCTCGCCGGTCCCAAGCGGTTGGTCGACCGTGCGAACGTCGATGTCGCCGGAGTTCAGCGAGGTGACCGATCCGAAGACCGTCCCGAAATTCCCGAGTGGGATCGCAAGCCCGGCATAGTCGAATGCGATCCCCGCGAACCACTCGCTGTGCGTGAAGCCCGCGGAGATCTCCCCGATTCTGCCGAGGGCGGCCGGATTGTAGTAGACCGACTGGATCCCCTCGTCGAGCGCCACCCCAGCATTCCCGAGCGCCGCGGCGCGCGCGCCCGGCTCGATCTTCAGGAACGCGCCGATCGAGGTGCCGCTCTTGCTCTGCGCGGCAGCCGAGCCGTACGCGAGGAGGCTCGCACACGCGGCGGCGAGAGCCATCCGCGTCCACGACGATCGGGCGATTCCGCTTCTCACGCTTCCCTGCCGGTCCATCCCTCTCCCATCCGTTCGGTTCGTCTCTGCCCCGTCCATCTCCCTGCTCATTTCGAGTTCGTCCCCCGCCGGCTTCGAGATCGCTTCGCGCTCCTCTGTCGCACGGTTCCGGCTCATTTGATGATCGCGAACTTCCCGATCCGCTCGCCGAGCGAACCGCCGTCGACATGGAAGACGTAGAGGCCGGGCGCGACGTCCAGGTTGTCCTTCGTCCTCAGGTCCCACGCGAGGAAGCCCTCGTCCCCTCCTTCGTGGTGGAGCGTCTCGACGAGGTCTCCGTGCACCGTATAGATCCGTATCGTGCAGCCCCTCGGGATGCCGCGGAACTCGATGCGGCGCTCTCCCCTCCCGGAGACGGCGAACCGCTCCGGCTCGAAGCTCGCGGATCCGACGTACGGGTTTGGCACGACGTAGGGGTGGAAGGAGTCCTCGGCCTTGGCCGCTGCGAGGTCGACTCCTTCCGATCGCGTGCGGAAGTAGAAGACGTCGTCGGAGCTGAACGGCTTCGTGAGCACGATCTCGTAGACGTCCCCCGCTCCCGGCGGATCGATCGGAAGATCCCCGACGCCCGTCGTGTCGATCTGCGCTCGCCAGGTCGCGTGCGGAACGGGAGAGCCGGAGAGGTAGGTGATGATGTCGATGTACTCCCCCGGATCGCTGAGCGTCCCGTCGATCTTCCCGTCGACTTCGCGGAAGCGAAAGTCGAGCCGGACGTCGCCCGCGTCGGTGTGCGCGGTGATGAAGAACTTCGCCGGGCGCGCCGGCAGGCCGACGCGCGCGAGCGAGGTGTCGCGCACCACGTCGTCGAACGTGATCGTGACGTCGTCGGGGTAGCCGATCCGCCGTTGGTTCTGCGACACCTGCGGATCGGGGAGGTAGGAGATGTCGAGCTTGGTGCTCGTCGGGCTCCCTTCCGTGAATCCGCTTCGGACCGTATCGACTTCGACCCATCGCTGCGTCCGGATCACCGGCAGCAGCCCCTCCGCGACCGGCCCGATGCCGCGTCCCGAGAGGTCGCGCCCCGACTTGAACAGGACGGTGCTCGTCGTGCTGTCGGTCAGCGTGTAGCTCGACGCGCGGATCGAGTCGGGGTTCGGGGTCTCGAACGTGAGCCGGAAGAGGTGGTCGTCCGGCACCTCGTTGGAGTTGACCACCTCGATCTCGACCGACCCGGTCCCCTCCCCCTGCGCGTGCGTCACATCCTGGATCGTCGCGGGCCGGTACCCGAGCACGGGAGGATTCGGCCGGACCGCGACGACGTTCTGCCCGAGGATCAGCCCGCCGCGCGGCGTGCGCGAGACGGGGATCGCGTTCTCCGAGGGGTAGAAGCCTAGAGAGTCGGAGCCGTAGTCGTACGCGGTCACCGCGTAGTAGTACTGCTGGCCGTTCGTGACGGTCGAATCGGTCCAGGTGTGCCGGATCCCCGTGTCGGATCCGAGGTAGTAGGCGACCCCCTCGACCGTCTGCTCCGAGAAGCCCCGCTTGCCGTCGGCGAGATCGAACTGGACGGTCGGCTTTCCGTTGCCGAGCGTGTTCGAGCCGGTCCCGGTGCGCACGAGCTTGACGTCGAGGAAGTCGGGATCGGTCGAGCGATAGACGCGATACCCCTCGAAGTCGTACTCGCCGGTCACCGGATCGATGCCCCGCTCCGACTCGTCCGTCCAGGAGAGGCGCACCCGGCGGTCGCCCGTCTCGGCCGTCACGATCGGGGGCGGAGGCGGGGTCGCGAACTGGTAGTTCGCGTTGTAGATGAGCTGGACGGTCTGCACCGTGCGGCGAAGCTCGTCGAGGTCTCCGCCGTAAGCGAGCGCGAGGCTGAAGCGCTCGGTCTTTCCGGCCTCGAGCCGGAACGGTCCCGAAGCGAAGAGGAACCCGATGTTGTAGTTCGCGGCGAGCGGCGGGTCGAAGCGGTTCGCCTCGACCGGGTCGGTGAACTGCTCGTAGAGCCGCTGCGGCCAGTTCTGCGCGTCGGTGAAGAAGACGATGTTGTCGGACGTCGGATCCGGATTGCCTTGCCCCGCCTTGATCCGGTTCATCTTGAAGCCGGTCAGGCCGATCTGATCCGACTCGTGCAGGTCGGTGCCGTCGAAGTACGGCTCCCCCTCGGTCGGCATCCCGTCCCCTTCGCCGGCGTCGTGCGTGTCGGCGACCCCATCGGCGCCGACGTCGTGCAGATCGACGCTCCAGTCGAGGTCCTCGTCGCCGGTCCACCACCGTCCGGCGCGGTAGGCCGGGCGCCTCGTGACCGGGCCGTGCTCGACCTCGAAGCGGGCGAGATCGTAGTGGCTCGTGACGTAGGCGAGGATCGCTTCGCGGCCGACGATCTCCTCGCCTGGTCCACCGTCCCGCCTCTCGTCCGTGATGCCGTCCTCGTCGTTGTCGATCCCGTCGGTGGGATTGCCCGGCGTCTCGAGATACGCGTAGCCGAGGTAGCCGGTCCTGCCGCACGAGCCGGAGAGGTCGCGGCCGTGCCCGTAGCGATCCCACGTGTAGACCAGGTTCAGGATGTTCTCGTTGAAGCGCCGGTCGAAGAAGGCGTTGTCGTCATCCGACTCGTAGATGCCGTCGCAGGAGAGGGCCGAGCCGCCGACGCCGGAGTCCATGTACAGGCCGAAGATGATGTTGTCGTCGTAGTCGGTCGTCCCCTCGTTCGTGATGTCGTAGTGCCAGAAGATGACGTTGCCGGCTTGCGGGTTCGCCCACTGGAACCCGCGCACTTCGATCCGAAGCCCGAGGCCGCGTCGCGTGGAGTCACGGTCGTCCGGGTAGAAGTCCCATGCGTCGTAGTACTGGTCGTCCATGACCGTGAACGATTCGAGGTCCGCAGCCGGCCGCTTGCCGAAGTAGCCGTTCCAGCTTCCGGCCCAACCGGGATCGTCGGGATCGAGGAGCTTGTCGGGCCAGCTATCGGGCCAGGTGCGCGGATCGTTGGAGACGGCGGGCGAGCGGCCCCGGTTGATGTCGGGATCGGCCTGGAAGTAGCCGGGGCGCGGCTCGAAGCGCATCACGCGGTTGAAGTAGGGGCTCGTCCCCTGCCGCTCCCGGAAGCCGGTCTCCATGATGTAGGCGTCCTCGCCGCCGCGCGTCTGCACCTTTGCGAGGACGAAGGGGGTGATTCCGTCCGAATAGTTCATTCCGGTCCCCTTCGGGACCTCGACGGAATGGAAGACCGAGAGATCGACGTTCCCCGGGTCGGGCGGATAGTCGCCGACCATGCCATAGTTCCAGAAGACGGTCCGGATGTTCGCTGCGTCGTGGAATCCGGAGCGCTCCGCCTCCGCCGTCCCCCGCTCCTCGGGGGGGACCTGCCCGCTTGCCGCCGGGACGATCAGCGCCGCGGCGAGAAGCACGAGGCTCGCGGGGATGGCGACTCGAATCGCGATCCCCGCGCAGCGGCGGATCGGCGCGCCGGCTGCACGCCCCGCTCCGTTCGATTCCTTACGCTTGCTCGTCCCCAACTCGGGATCCCTCCTCCCTTCCTCGTAGCCCCGCCCGGTCATGGCGTAGCGCTCCCGGGGCGCAGCCGCAGGCCGATCTCGATCCTCCTCGGCGCGAAGAAGCGGGTCGGGTCGGCGAGCTGGACCTTGTCCGCCTCCGGGAAGCGCGAGTAGTACGGGCTCCCGGTGCTCCCGAAGACCGGACCATTCCAGTAGCGCGTGTCGAAGAGATTGAAGACGCGCCCGAACAGCCCTACATCCATGTTGGAGAATGTGAAGCTGCGCTCGGCCCGCAAGTCGACGGTCATGCCGGCCGGCTTGCGGCCCGAGTTCGCCTCGAGGCCGTAGCCGTACGCCTGCTCCAGCACCGGGGTATAGGGCTGGCCGCTGCCGATTCGCAGCACTGCGCTCGCGGTGTAGAGATTGGGCTCCGACAGCGTGGCGGTGATGTTGAGGGTGTGCCGCTGATCCCAGTTGAGCGGGATCTGGCGCGGGCGCGGATCCTCGCCTGCCGACGCGCGCGTCGCTGTCTCGCGCGGATCGCTCGAGTTGCCCTCCGCGAGCTGCCAGGTGTAGTCGAGCGTCGCCGAGAAGGGGCCGATCCATTGCTGGTCGAGCGAGAGCGTCACCCCGACCACGTAGCCGAAGTCGATGTTCGTCAGCCGGGCGTATTCGGCGGCGTTGTAGGTCGACACGAACTCGACCCCGAGCAGATCCCGAATGTCTTTGTAGAAGACGCTCAGGTCGGCGCCGAGCGTCTCGGTCACAGCCTGCCGGTATCCCATTTCGTACTGGACGGTCTTCTCCGGCTTGATGTCCGGATTGCCGAGGACCCCGTAGGAGATCCCGCCCGACTGGAGCCCCTCGAGCACCGAGTAGTCCGCGTTCGAGAAGATGTCGCCGAGGGCGGGGAACTGGTAGAAGTGCCCGTACGCGAGGTGGATTCCGGAGCGGTCGGTAATCGGATAGGCGATCCCCAGGCGAGGAGCGGCGGTGAACTTCACCGTCGTCGACTTCGGGTGCGATTCGGGCGCTCCGGAGATCGAGTTCGCCGGGTTCGCGAGATCGCTCGGGATGGAGGAACGGGCATCGAAGTACTGAAGCCGCAGCCCGGTCCGCAGAGTCAGGTCGTTCCACTCCAGCTGCCCCTGCGCGTAACCGGCGCTCAGGATCGGTCGATTCTTCGGCACGTGCCGCGGGAACCGGGAGAGCGTGTCGCCGGTCCAGACGAGATCCTCGGTCGTCCCGAACTTCACCGACGGCCACTCGATCTCCGCCCCCATCTTCAGCATCACGTCCCGTCGGGTCTGCGTGACGTAGGATCCCTTGAGCAGCCAGCTGTTGGTCTTCTGGATGTAGCGCGTCGGCTCCACGCCCTGCACGATCGCGCCGAGCTCGTAGGCGTCGTCGCCGCGCGGCTGGCCGGCCGCGTCGTAGCGCGGGTCGTAGGCGCTGTCGTAGACGCGATCGGTGTAGTCGAGGTAGTTCTGGCGCATGCTGAGCGTGTAATAGGTCCGCTCGCTCAGCGTCTGCGTCACGTCGAGGCCGTGCGCGATCGACTTCGTCTTCTGCTTCGAAAGGCCATCGGGATTCAGGCGGTAGTAGAAGTTCGCACTCCTCCCCTCGATCCAGTTCGCGAGAGCCTGATAGCTGAGGGTGATCCCCTCGATCGACCGGTTCGTCAGCTTCGCGACCCCCGACCACTCCCGGGTGTACCCGAGCGGGAGGTTCTTGTCGTCCCCCGTCGGGCGGAACACCTTGTTCTGGAAGTCCGAGCTGTCGGTCGGCACGAAGCGGCGTGTCGCCCGCACGAAGCCGTCGGTGAGCGCCCGGCGGCCGCTGACGATGTAGACCGTCTTGGGGACCGGGAGCGGACCGCTCAGATTGAGCTGGTAGCTCTGGATCCCGGTCGGGCGGATCTTGTCGTCGGTGAGGCGGGCGCTCTCGCGACCCGGAAAGACGTAGCCTCCCGTGAACGCCTCGGCGTTCCACTCGAAGCGATCGGTGCCGTCGCGCAGGACGGCGTTGACGACGCCGCTCATCGCCTGGCCGTACTCCGCGTCGAACACGCCGCTGATCACCTGCACTTCCTGCAGGAGCGAGCGGTCGATCTTCACGGTCGACTCGTTGTTGAACGGATTGTTCACGCTGACGCCGTCGACCTGGTACTGCACCTCGCCGATCCGTCCCCCGCGGATGTGCCCTTCGACCACCCCCGCCTGGAGATTCACGACGTCCTGCAGCTCCTGCACGGGAAGCGATTCGATCTGCTCGCGATCGACCGAGCTGCGGCTGCTCGTCAGGTGAACGTCGACCACGGGCCGCTCCGCCTTCACGACGACCTCCTCGAGCGCGACCGTCCGACTTTGCATCCGGATGTCGTCGAGGCGGGTCGTCTCGTCCGCGGAGATCACGACGTCGCGGATCGTCAACGTCTGGTAGGCCACGTGGCTGACGTTCACGTTCACCGTCCCGGCCGGGATGTTCAGGATGTTGAAGTAGCCGTCGGAGTCGGAGAACGCGCCGAGCGGCTCGCCGAGAATCACCACCGTCGCCCCGGCGACCGGGGCTCCCGCCTGATCCAGGACGCGGCCCGCGAGCTTCCCCGTCGTTCCCGCCTCGGCAGCGGATGCGACGAAGAGGGCGAGGAGCCACGCGAGCGCGAGCTTGACCCAAAGCCCCCGGGCCGCCGTCCCTTCGATCCTCCCTGTCACTTCAGCTGAACCAGCCTTCCCGCGATCCGTCCCAGGACCGCTCCCTCATCGGGATCCGTCATCGTCATCCGCACCAGGTACACCCCGGCGCTCCTCCCCTTCCCCTCGATCGAAACCTGATGCTCTCCCGGCGACAGCGTCCCGAGATCGCGACGCTCGACGCGCCTCCCTTGCGGATCGAACACCTCCATGACGACGCTCGATCGCGAGGGGAGGCTGTAGGAGAACGTGGTCCGATCGGTGAACGGATTCGGCCGCGCGTCGAGGAGGTCCCAAGCGACCGTATCCCAGGCGTCATCTTGCGCGCCGGCGACCGGAAGGTCCGGATCCATGTACGCCCAGACCGGACAGCATTCGTTCTCGTACTCGCGATACCACCACGTGCGGGTCCCGTAGCTGTCCGTGTACGGGATGAACGAGTCTCCGTCGAGCAGATCGACTCCGATGAACAGCGCCCCGTCGCCCAGATCGGCCGGGTAGCCGAACTCCGTCAGATCGACCGCCAGCTCGGCCGCGTACCCGTTGTCGGGCTCGATTCCGAGCGTGTCGACGGTCGTGCCGCTCCGGAGAGCGACGGCCACCTGCGCCTTGCCCGCCTCGACGAGCGTCTGCAGGTAGTCGTGCGGGACCGCCGCCCCGGCCTCGCCGACCTGGAACGAGAGCCGGCGGCCGAGGAGATTGTGGTCGGGCCCCTGCTCGTTGCGCTCGTTCAAGCTGACCAGGAAGCCGTCCCAGCGATCGAAGCTCGGGTGGTACTGCACCACCTGATCGCGGACATCGAACGCCATGTACAACATCGTGCCCTTGAAGAACATCTTCACGGTCGCGTCGCCCGGATCGAGCACCGGGGCGAGACCGCCGTTGACCTCCGGCTGGAACTGCCCGGCGCGGTACGGGCCGATCCCCCCATAGGTCTCGCGAAGATCGTCGTCGCCGAAGCGGATCTCGAAGCCGGGCACCTTCGCCCAGACCGCGTCGCCCGGCGAGCCGTCGATGACCGGAGTCCCTTCGGCCGCGCCGTTGCCGATCAGGTACTCCGGCTCGATCTCCGGCAACGCGGAGTGCATCCCGACGACGGAGGAGGCATGAACCCGGACTTCGTTGTACCAGGCGGCATTCGCCCAGGGCCCCTGCCACCAGACGCGGTTGGAGCTGAACCGGATCGGGTCGAGCGGCCAGAACCAATCGCAGTCGTAGATGGAAATGTTGAACTCGATGATGTCGCCCGCGATCGTCTGCGTGTCGTAGCCCATCGGGGTCAGATTGAAGCGCATCTCCGTCGTCCAGTCGGTGTCGAGCGTGGCGTCGGAGTTCGACAGGCCGTGGACGATCGTGCGCGCATCCCAGTTCGCGATCTGCTCGACCGTCCGGGGGCTCCCGGGAGGCCACTCGGCCCACCTGCCGATGAACGCGGGGGGCTGTCCGGGCGGCTGCGGATCGACGAGCGTCGGGTACCACCAGGCGTAGGTGTACTCGGCGGGTGGCTTCGGATGATTCGGGCTCGAATGGTCCTTGAGCGACATGAGGAAGCCGTCGAAGCGGTTGAACGAGGCGGATCCTCCGACCGAGGTGTCATGGACGATCGCGCCCATGTAGAGCTGATTGCCGCGGACGAGGAACTTCAAGGTCGCGCGTGTCGGGTTGGAGGGGGTCACTCCCCCCTCGCTCTTCCATCCACTCCCCGGGATCCCCGCATCGACGGGATATTCGACGTGCATCGATTCGGCCAGGGCCCAAGCACCCTCGTCGAGGACTCCGTCGAGGTTGATCGTGCTGAAGTTGTCGGCGCTCCTCGCCCAGATCGCATCCGGACGGGCCGAGGCGGACGAGGCGACGACCAGGAGGATCACGGGGATGGCGAGCACGGAAACAATCCACGCAGGTTTCATGTCGAGCACCTCCGGAGCGATCGTGGCTGCGACGGCGCCGAGCGCCCCCGCAGAGGATCGGACGTGTTCGTGGCATCGGCGACGAGCGAGACGCGGCGGCCTCCCGCCCGCTTGCTTCCTTCGAGCCTGAACGATCCGGCCGATGAGCCGCACGACTTGCGGACGACGAGCGCCGTTGCCAACACGACGTGCCGCGCCGGGGCGCCGCCGTTCGGCGGGCGCCCGCCTCCCGGCGGAGCGGCGATCTGGAGCCAGAGTGCGATCGCACGCTCCCCCAACCCATAGGCGTCCACCCGCACCGTCGTGAGCGGCGGAGTGACGTACTTCGAGATGGCGATGTCGTCGAATCCCGCCACTGCGACGTCCTGCGGCACGCGGATGCGGGCCTCGCGGAGGGCTCCGAGGAGTCCGATGGCGGTGTTGTCGTTCGCGGCGAAGACGGCCGAAGGGCGAGGTTGCATTTGGAGGAGAAGCTTCCCGGCGCGGTACCCGCCCGCTTCGGTGAAGTCCCCGGGGATCTCGAGCGCGACGGCTGGCGCGATCCTCGCCGCCGCCAGGGCCCGGCGGTATCCCTCCCGGCGCTGCTGCGCGTCGATGTTCCCGCGCGGCCCCAGGATGATCGCGATCCTCCGGTGTCCCAGGCGAACGAGATGCGCGACCACGGATCGCGCTCCTTCCCGGTTGTCGATTGAGATCGTGCTGCAGCGAGTGGCGCTCGTTCCCGGATTGAGGAGAACGACGGGGAACTGCGAGGCGATCCTGTGGATCGCCTCGGCCGAACCCGAATCGGGGGCCATGACGACGAGACCGTCGACCCGACCCCGCAACGAGCGAGCGGCGGCGAGGAGAGCTTCACCGTCGTTGTGCGCGCTGGAAAGCAGGATGTGCAACGAAGCCTGGCGCGCGGCGTAGTCGAGGCCGCGGATGACTTCGGAGAAAAACTCCCCGTAGAGATCGGGAAGGAGGACCCCGATCGTGTGTGTGCGGCTGGTCGTCAGGCTGCGCGCGGCGGAGTTGGGATAGTAGTCGAGCTTTTCGGCCGCCTTGCGGACACGCGCACGCGTCTCCTCGCTGACGTTCGCGCTGCCGTTGAAGACGCGCGAGACCGTAGCGATCGAGAGTCCACAGGCGCGCGCGACGTCTCGAACTGTGGCCACGGCAAGCTCCCCCCGAGAGAGGCCGAAGCTACCGGCGCGGGCGACGCCAGACGGGGCGGAAGATCGGGTAGCCCGGGGACCGGGCGCGGCACCGTCCGGAAGCATGTAAACGGTTACATAACCGAGGGGACGATGTCAAGGCCCGTCCGCCCGGCGCCGGCCTCGCCACGGGCATGGAGTCTCCGGCTCCTACCGTAGCGCCGCACGACGGAGGGTTGCCATGACCGGTGAACGCAATGTAATACTCTGGCGCAGCCGCGACGGCCGTCATAAGAACGTATAACGATCGTGCGTAACGCTTCTCACTTCCGGCCGCTGCGTCGCGCGCGCCCGCGGGGTCGGTCCGGACCGCTCAGGGCCGGACCGGCCTTCTCCCGGCGCCTCAATCGGACACAGGGAAGGCGATCGTCGAGAGAAGCGCGTTCTCCGCCTGACGCGAATCGAGCCGCGTGTGCTGGACGACGACCGGCATATCGGAGCGGATGACGCTCGCGTAGTCCGTCCCCTTTGGAATCGGCTCGGGATCGTTCAGATCGTTGAAGCGAACGTGTCGTGTCCTCTCGGCCGGGACGGCGATCCTGTAGGGGCCGCCCGGACCTCTGTCGGCGTAGTAGATCGTGATCTCCACGTTCGCGTCGAACTCGCCCGTGTTCAGGATGCAGACCGCCTCGTGGCTCGTCAGCTCCGGGGCCGGCCCGTGGCTCTGCGGCGGTATGTATCCTTCGGGGATCGCCCAGACCCTTCGCCCGATCGCTTCGCTCATCGCCTACCTCCTCTGCCTCTCGCGGCCGGCCGCGCAGACACATGTCTCCCCGGATCATTGCATCGAACCGGAGCGGGCTGTCCACGCGATCATGCTCGCGGCGTCCCTCCGATCGCGCGCTCGCGGCGTCCCCGCGTTCGCGCGCTCGCCGCTCGGGATCGATCGAAGGGAGTTGGGGGGCCGGGCGTGCGCGGAGGGCTCCGCGCCCGCTAGGGGGGCGCGGGGCTAACGCCGCGTCGCGAGCAACACGCGCGGCCGTCCCGTCAGGTCGGGATCGACCCGCACATCGCGCCAGGCTCGGCCGGCCAGCAGAGCCGCGACCGCGTCTCCCTGCGTGATGCCGATCTCGAGCGCAAGAAATCCTCCGGGCTCGAGCCGCTCGGCCGCTTGTGGAATCAGCCGTCGGATCGCGTCGAGTCCATCCGCTCCCGCGAAGAGCGCCAGCTGAGGTTCGTGCGCCGCTATCTCCGGCGAGAGCGATTCGCGCTCGTCCTCCCGAATGTAGGGGGGGTTCGAGACGATCGCATCCAGCCGGGCTCCGGGCGCGATCGAGGCGAGCAGGTCGGAGCGGAGCAGCCGCGCGCGGCCGGAGAGGCCCGAGCGGGCGGCGTTGCGCCGCGCGAACGCGAGCGCCGCCTCGGAGAGATCGAGGCCGATTCCTTCCCAGCCGGGAAGGCGGGCAAGGAGCGCGAGCAGGATGGCGCCGCTTCCCGTCCCGACGTCCGCGAGAACAGGACGGCGCGCGCCCGAGCCGCCTCGGCTCCCGAGCCTCCGGGCCACCTGCTCCACGAGAACCTCCGTCTCGCTCCGCGGGATGAAGACGCCGGGGCCGACCTCGATCTCGAGGCCCGCGAACTCCGCGGTGCCGAGGACGTACTGCAGAGGCTCCCGCGCGAGCCGCCGCGCGAGCAGAGCTTCGAATCGCTCGATCGCCGGCGGATCGGGAGGATCGTCGATCATCCAGAGCCGGATCCGCGGCACTCCGAGCGCCGCCGCCATCAGGTACTCCGCTTCGAGACGGGGATTGCCGGCATGGATCGAGGCGAGGCGGCGCGCGGCGTCGCGCACCCAGACGAAGAGAGGATTGGGGGGGCGGCTCGCGTCCACCGGGACGCTCCCTCTCACTCGAGCTGCGGGGCCTTCAGGCGGGCTTCGTTCTCGGCCGCCTGGAGCGCCTCGATCAGCGGATCGAGGCTTCCTTCCATCACCTCGGACAGATTGTACAAGGTGAGTCCGATCCTGTGGTCGGTGACGCGTCCCTGCGGGAAGTTGTAGGTGCGGATCTTGGCCGACCGGTCGCCGGTCGATACCATGCTCCGCCTCTGCCGCGCCAGCTCCTCCTCCTGCTTTTGCCGCTCGGCGTCGAGCAGACGGGCGCGCAGGACTTTGAGCGCCTTCGCCTTGTTCTTCAGCTGGCTTCGCTCGTCCTGGCACTGGACCACGATTCCGGTCGGAGTGTGCTTCACGCGCACCGCCGAATCGGTCGTGTTGACCGACTGCCCGCCGGGGCCGCTCGAGCGGAAGACGTCGATCTCGAGGTCCTTCTCGTCGATGTGGACGTCGACCTCTTCTGCCTCCGGGAGCACGGCGACCGTGACGGCGGAGGTGTGGATGCGGCCGCTCGCCTCGGTTTCCGGAACGCGCTGCACCCGGTGCACGCCGGACTCGAACTTGAACGAGCCGTAAACGTCTTCTCCATCCAAGGAGAAGATCACTTCCTTGAAGCCGCCGATGCCGGTCGTGCTGCTCGACAGCTCCTCGAGGCGCATCCCCTTCGCTTCGGCGTAGCGCGCGTACATCCGGAAAATGTCCCGCGCGAAGAGAGCCGCTTCCTCGCCCCCCGTTCCGGCCCGGATCTCGATCACGACGTTCTTCTCGTCGTTGGGATCGCGGGGCGCGAGAAGCTTCTTCAGCTCCTGCTCCGTCGACTCGCGCCTCGACCGGGATGACTCGATCTCCTCTTCGGCGATCGCCTTCAGCTCGGCGTCGTTGCCGGCGAGGATCTCCTCGGCCTCGTCGACCGCGCGCAGAGCGGCGCGATACGCCTCCATGGCGCGCAGGATCCTCTCGAAGCGCGTCCGCTCGCGACCGACGCGCTTCGCTTCGCGCGGATCGGAAAGGACCTTCGGGTCCCCCATCTGCTCGGTCAGCTCCTGCACGCGGGAGTGAACGTGATCGTAGTTCTTCAGCAGCTCATCCATGTCCGGATCCGGTCACGGCTAGGCCCGGGCGAGCCCCGCGAAGGGTCGCCCGGGCCCGAGCGCGAGCCTCGCTACTTCTCGGACGGCGACGGCTCCGCGGGAGGGGCCGCGGGCGTCTCCATCTTGTACTTGCGGCGGAACCGCTCGACGCGGCCCGCAGAGTCTACGAGCTTCTGCTTGCCGGTATAGAACGGATGGCACGCCGAGCAGATCTCGACCGTGAAGTCCTTCCCTTCCGTCGAGCGCGTCTCCAGCACGTTGCCGCAAACACAGGTGATGCGAACGCGGCGATATTCCGGGTGGATCCCCTTCTTCATGTCATTTCTCCTGACCGTTCCCCGCCGGCATCCCCCTCGGTCCCGCCGGTCGAGGCGGTCCCGATGCGGCCCGGACTAGCCGTTCATCGCTTCGAGGAACTTCCGATTGGTCTTCGTCTGCTCGAGCTTGGAGATCAAGAACTCCATCGCCTCGACCGGGTTCATGTCGCTCAGGAACTTCCGCAAGATCCAGATCTTCCGCAGATCCGGCTCCGGCAGCAGCAGCTCCTCCTTGCGGGTTCCCGACCGGTTCAGATCGATCGCCGGGAAGATCCGCTTGTCGGACAGCTTGCGGTCCAGCACCAGCTCCATGTTCCCCGTTCCCTTGAACTCTTCGAAGATGACGTCGTCCATGCGGCTGCCGGTTTCGATCAGCGCAGTCGCACAGACCGTCAGGCTGCCCCCCTCCTCGATGTTGCGCGCCGCTCCGAAGAACCTCTTCGGACGGTGCAGCGCGTTGGCATCGACGCCGCCGCTCAGGATCTTGCCCGAGTGCGGAACGACGGTGTTGTACGCGCGGGCGAGCCTGGTGATCGAGTCGAGGAGGATCACGACGTCCCGCTTGTGTTCGACGAGGCGGCGCGCCTTCTCGATCACCATCTCGGCGACCTGCACGTGGCGCTCTGCCGGCTCGTCGAACGTCGAGCTGATCACCTCGGCCTGGACCGACCGCTCCATGTCGGTCACTTCCTCCGGGCGCTCGTCGATCAGGAGGACGATCAGCACGACCTCGGGATGGTTCTCCGTGATCGCATTCGCGATCTTCTGCAGGATCATCGTCTTTCCAGCCTTTGGCGGAGAGACGATCAGCCCGCGCTGTCCCTTTCCGATCGGAGCGAGGAGATCGATGATCCGGGTGGAGATGTCCCGGTTCTTCGTCTCCAGGTTCAGCTTCTCCATCGGATAGAGCGGCGTCAGGTTGTCGAAGAGCGTCTTGTCCTTCGCGGCTTCGGGCCCTTCGAAGTTCACCGCCTCGACGCGCAGCAGCGCGAAGTAGCGCTCCCCATCCTTGGGGGGACGCACCTGCCCCGAGACCGTATCGCCGGTCCGGAGATCGAATCTCTTGATCTGCGACGGAGAAACGTAGATGTCGTCGGCGCTGGGCAGGTAGTTGTAATCGACGGACCGGAGGAAGCCATAGCCCTCGGGCAGGATCTCGAGGACCCCTTCCGAGAAGATGAGTCCGTTTTTGTTCGTCTGCGCTTCGAGGATGCGGAACATCAGATCTTGCTTGCGAAGTCCGCTCGTCCCCTGGATTCCCAGATCCTGCGCCACCTTGACGAGATCGGAGATCGTCTTGCGCTTCATCTGGGCTATGTCCATGAAATCGGCCCCCTTGCGGGACCTGCGCTCTGCGGTGCTGACCGTCCCTTCCTCGAGGGAAGTACGCATCTCTTCGGTCTCTCGATTCGGATCTTGCACGAGGGTTACGACCTCAGCGGCCGGATCGGCCGCACCGAAATCCCGGGAAGATAGCTTCGTTCATTCCGCAGGATCGGGTTGGAATTCCTCACATGGAGCTTGGGGTAGACATGGGAGGGAGTAGAGCGCCACCCAGATTCTTCTCCGACGTCCCAAGGGGAGCCTAGGGTCTCCGAAACCAAGCTGTCAACGAAAAAGCCTTCATGTCCCGGCCGGGTCGTCCTCCCCGGAGGACCTGTCCGGCTCACGTCCCCAGCCCCGCGCCTCGCGCCCGATCGCCTCCATCGGATGCTGCCGGGAAGCGAGAAGGCCGGCCCGGCTCACCGGGAAGCCCGATTGCTGCTCTCGCCCCCATTCCTCGGCGAAACGGCCCGATCGGATGTCGTCGAGAATCGCCGCGAGCCTCTCGCGAGTCGCGGAATCGATCACGCGCGGCCCCCGGGTGAGATCTCCGAAGAGGGCGAGAGGGCTGATCTTCTCCCGCATCCCCGCCACACCGAACCGGGTGATCATGTCGGAGGTGAGTCCGACCTGCTGCACGCATTCCATGTAGGCGAGAAGCGGATCGTAGCCGGCCGCCACCAACGTTTCCCACGCGGCCGTCACGAGCGCTGCGATTCCCCCGCAGAGGACCGCCTGCTCCCCGAAGAGATCGATCTCGGTTTCGTGCGCGACGGTGGATCGGACGAGAGCGGTGGCTGAGCAACCTGCTGCTACCGCATACGCCTTAGCCAGGTTCCATCCATCGCCGCTCGCATCCTGGTGCACCGCGATCAGGCCCGGAATCGATCCCGGCTTCCCATCTCTGCGCAACGACGTGCCCGGGCCATAGGGCGC
Organism: Candidatus Eiseniibacteriota bacterium; assembly: GCA_041946735.1. GTDB lineage: Bacteria > Eisenbacteria > RBG-16-71-46 > CAIMUX01 > VGJL01 > JBHGAY01. The sequence continues at coordinate 10,147 of JBHGAY010000040.1, read as the reverse complement.
GACGAGAAGCACGTCCCAGCGGCTCGAGAGCGGGACCCCACCGAAGCGGAGGGAGAACCCATGTGCGAAGACGACCGCCGCGAGCGCCGGCCCGTCGATCAGGGAAGCGAGAATCGGACCGTGCGTGCCGTCCGGCGTCAGCAGCACCGCCACGGAACAATGCCGCCCGATCTCCGCAGGATCGACGACGCGGAATCGATCGGCGGCGGCGAGCGCGGCCGAGCCGCCCCCTGCGCGGCATCCGACCCACACATCGAATCCGGCGTCCCGCAGGTTGCCCGCCTGGGCGCGCCCCTGGTTGCCATAGCCGATCACGCCGATCTTCCGTCCCCGGAGCGGCGCGAGAAGGTCGGCGCCGGCGTCGACGGCGGGACGGCTGGCGTCTCGGCTGTGCGCCTCGTTGCGCTTCATCTCATCGCGCGACTCACCGCGCGACGCCTCGTCGCTCTTCATCGTCGGACCTCCCGTCGCGAACAGGGCCGGATGGCTCTGGATGGCGCGGTCTTTCCGGATGGAGGGAGTCCGGGCGCCCGGTGACCGCGAGGGAGAAACGCGCGGGGCGCACGAAGCGATGAACCTCGTGCGCCCTCGTTGCATCAATCGGACGCGGCCGGCCTATCGCCGTCGATCGGCGGCCGAGCCTACGGCTGCCCGCACGGCTTCTGCTGCGGCTTGAACTTCGTCTCGTACTTGAAGTCGCCGCGCACGAAAGCGAGCGCCTTGCCGCGAGTCCAGTAGAACCATACGGAGTAGTCCGCGCCGGACGAATCGGTGAAGGTCCGGATCTCCTCCGGCTTCCCTTCCTCGCGGTACTTCCGGAGCGCAGAGGCCGACAGCTTCTCCAGCTCGGTCTGAATGTCCGCGACCGGGACCTGGGTACCGGACTGCAGGCCGCGAGCGAAGACCAGGCCGGCGACGCGCTCGTTCTTCTTGCCGAGGCAATCGTTCATCCGGCCGACGAGGTCGTAGGAGCGTCCTTCGCAGGGGTTCAGATCGAGCAGGCGCTGCGCATAGACCAGCCCCTTCTCGCAGTCCTTCAGGTCGTAGTACAGGTTCGCGACGTTGTTCAGCGCGTCCACGTCGTCCGGCTTCTGCTCGAGCGTCTTCTCGAAGTACGAGGCCGCCTTGCGGTAGTACTCGACGTGGCGGGCGGTGTCGGCCGTCGCAAGCTGGTAGTTGACGACGCCGAGCGAGAAGAGCAGGTCCGCATCGTTCGGCTGGATCTGCTCGGCCAGCGTGTAGAACTTCACGGCATCCTGGAGACCCGTGGGGTTCTCGGGGCTTCCCTTCTCGGCCGCCTGGTCCCCGAGCCGCCGGTACTGCGTGAACAGGATCTCCCCCGCCTGGGAGTCGCCCGCCGGCGAGAGCCTCTGCGACTCCTGGAGCTCCACGATCCCGGAGTCGACTTGCCCGAGGTTGAAGTACATCACCCCCATGTTCCTCGGGGTCTCTTCCTTTGTCGGGTCGAAGACCCGCGCCCGCTTGAACTGGTTCAGCGCCAGACGGAAGTTCTCCTGCGCGAGCTTCTCGTCCGGGGTCTCGGCATTGCGCGCGTCCTGCGCCGCCTTGCCGAACGTGAGCCCCTTGTTGTGGTGCTCGCTCCAGTAATGCCCGAGCGCGTTCGTGATCTCCGGCTTCAGCTCCGGGTTGTACTGCTCCGCGAGCTGCGCCGCCTTGTCGAACTCGGCGCGCGACTGCGCGGTGCTATCCAGCTCGGCGTAGGCCTTCGCGAGCCAGAAATGCGCTTCGGCGTTGTTCGGCTCCTGCTTGACGGCGTTCAGCAGCGTTTCGCGAGCCCGTTCGTACCTCTTCTGATCGAAGTGAAGGATTCCACCGCTGAGTTGAGGATTCTTGCAGCCCGTTGCAGCGAGACCGAGAACGAAGAAACCGGCGAGGATCCAAGAAAAACCGCGTCGCATGTCCCGACTCCCCCATCAATCCCAAACCACGATTGGCGCGTCCGCGCGTCCGGATGTATCGGAATCTAGAGGGGTTTCGGAGGGGTGTCAAGGAATCGCGCCGCGCGTACAAGGCGATGCGTGCTATGGCTTTCGGTGGCGTCGGGCGGCGCTCGGCCTGCGGCGGATTCGGCGGACGTCCCGGGGCCTAGAGCGTCCGAACGGGATCGACGTCGACGAGAATCCGCACGCCTCCCGTCCCGGGAGAGCGGGGAAGCTCGAGAGCCTGACGGGCGAGCCGGTGGAGGGAGCCGCTCCCCTCCCCCTTCAACGTGAGATGCCAGCGGTAGCGGCCCTGCAGGCGGGCGAGGAACATCGGCGCCGGGCCGAGGATCTCGACGCCGGCGCGGCGGGCCGGTCGCGCGAGGGCGAGCGCGACCTCTTGCGCGCGGCGGCGGACCGTCTCCTCGACACGCCCGTCGAGCAGGAGATGGACCATCCGCGAGTAGGGCGGATAGCCGAGCGCCTCGCGATTTCGCAGCTCCTCGCGCGCGAACGCCTCGTAGTCCCCCTCGGCCGCGCAACGGAGCAGCAGGTGATCGGGGAGGAGCGTCTGGAAGATCACTTCGCCCGGGATCGTCCCTCGTCCAGAGCGACCCGCCACCTGCGTCAGGATCTGATACGCCCGCTCCTGCGCGCGCATCTCCGGCAGCTCCATCTCACGATCCGCAAGAAGGACTCCGACCAGCGTCACGCGGGGAAAGTGCAATCCTTTCGCCAGCATCTGGGTGCCGATCAGGATGTCGACGTCGCCGCTTTCGATCGCCTGGATATGCCGGGCGTGGCTTCCGGCGCGTCGCGTCGCGTCGGCGTCGAGCCGCAGGATCCGCGCATGCGGGAAGAGCGCCGCGACACGCTCCTCGAGCTTCTGCGTCCCCACCCCGCCGAAGAACAGATGCGTCCCCTTGCAGGAACCGCACTCGCGCGGAATCCCGCGGACGAGGCCGCAATGATGGCACCGCAGGTCGGCGGTGGTGCGGTGGTAGGTCAATACCACGTCGCAGCGCGAGCACCGGAACATGTCGCCGCAATCGGTGCATTGCACGCTCGTCGAATGTCCGCGACGGTTCAGGAAGAGGATCGTCTGCTCGCCGGCGGCGAGCCTCTCGCGGATCTTCTGCACGAGGAGTCCCGAGAACAGCGGGATCGATCGGACTCCCGGCGCGATGCCCGGGTCGACGCGGAGATCGACCACGTGGACGCGCGGCGCCGGGCGGTCTTCGTGCCGGCGAAGCAGGAGGTGGCGGTGGAACTTTCCCGACTGCGCGTTCCACCATGCCTCGAGGCTCGGCGTCGCCGAGCCGAGGACGGCGAGCGCTCCCGCCGAGCGCGCGCGCAGGATCGCGACGTCCCGGCCGTGATAGCGGGGAGACTCCTCCTGCTTGTACGCCGGCTCCTGCTCCTCGTCGATGACGACGAGACGGAGATCCGGAAGCGGGACGAAGACGGCGGAGCGCGCGCCGATCAGGATCCGGGTTTCGCCGCGCTGGGCACGCTCCCGGGTGTCGCGGCGCGGGCGCAAACCGGCCTGGGAATGGAACAGGCCGACGAGGTCGCCGAAGCGGCGGCGCGCGCGCTCGAGCACTTGCGTCGCAAGGCCGATCTCCGGCTCGAGCCATAGCACCGAGCCGCCCTCGCGGAGCGCCTCAGCGGCGAGGGCGAGGTAGATCTCCGTTTTTCCCGAGCCCGGGACTCCATGGAGCAGGTGGACGGAGAAGCGACGGGCGCGCAGCTCCTCGCGCAGCCGGACGAACGCCTCCTCCTGCTCGGGATCGAGAGACGGGGCCGCCTCGACCTGCGCATCGCCTGTCGCAGGGTCCGGCGTCGCCTCGGCCTCCGCACCTGGCTCGCCGGCGCCGGCCGGGGCGGCGGCGGCCGCGGCGGCCTCGGCGGCCGCGGCATCCTTCTTTCGCTTCCGCCTCGGCCGGGTCGCGATCGCTCCCCGCGGGGCGGCGGCCTCGAGCACCTCGCCGATCGGGGCGACGTAGTAGTCGGAGACCCAACGCACCAGATCGAGCAGATCCTCGTCGAGCACCGGCTCCGGCGGATCCGGCTCCCCGATCGCGCGTAGCCGGTCCGGCGCCGGTCCGTCGTGCAATCGCAGGACGTACCCGTGCGTTTGGCGCCGGCCGAACGGGATCGCGACTCGATGGCCGGGCCGGATGCGGCCTCGCAGCGAGTCCGGAACGAGATAGGTGAAGATCGCGCGCGCTCCCGAAGGGACGCCGACGTCCGCGTAGCGGGCGGTCGCGGGCGCGGCTGGGGGCGAGGGTGGTGGCAGCGGAAGCGGGGCGGACGCGGCAGGCGCCGGCCCGTCCTTTCGCTCCCCCCGTTCCTCCATCCGCGATGCGCGATCCTCCGTCCCCATTGGGTCCCTCACGCGAAGAGGTCCGACTGCCCGGACCAGACACGTTCCCAGCTCGAGCCGAGACATGCCAGCACCGATTCGGCGATGGGGCGGAGCTGCTTCTCGACGTAGTGCTCGTAGTCGATCGGGTGCTGCGGGGCTGCGGCCGGCTCCGGACCGGCGATCGTCATCACGTAGGAGACGATCCGGCCGTCGCGATCCTCCATCTGCCGCGCCGCCTTCACGTGGGGCGGAGTCGTCTTCGTGTACGACTCGGCCGGTTTGCGGAGCGCTTTGCGATAGATCAGGTCGGAATCGCGACGTCCTCCTCGCACCTCTTCCGCGAACGCCCGAATGAACCGGTCGACCGGCTCCTCCCGGAAGACTCGGGCGAGCAGCTCCTTCTGGAACGCCTTCGCCAGATCGGTCCAGTCCCGCCGGGCCGACTCGAGGCCGGTGAAGACGATCTCCTCCTCCCCTCCGCGCCGCACGATCCCGGCGTAGCGCTTCTTGCTCCCTTCGAGCGAGTGGCGGAGACCGGGCAGGAAGAACCTCTCGTAGAGCCTCTCGAACTGCAGCAGGAGCCGGTTCTCGACGTTCCACTCCTCGCGCAAGCGGACCGTCAACGCCTCGTTCACCTCGGCGGCGATGCGCTTTCCGATCGCGAGCGCCTCCGCGGCGCTCTCGGTCCCGCTTTCCACGAAGAGCGAATCGGTATCGCCGTAGAGAACGCGGTAGCCGCGGCTCTCGACGAACGCCTTCGTCCAGAGCAGGATCGTCTGACCGAAGCGGGTGATCGCGTTCGCGGTCGCCGGCGAGTGGAACCGGCAGCGCGCCGTGCCGAGCACGCCGTAGAAGGAGTTCATCAGGATCTTGTATGCGGTCGAGCCGACCGCGTCGCCTCGCTCCTTGGCCGCGAGCCTCTCGGGGAAGAATCGCTCCAGGAGGCTCGGCAGGATCCCGCCTTCCCTGCGGAACCGGGCACCGTTGGGCGCGACGATCGGGTCTTCCTCGCCGTCGCACCCTCCCTCGGCGCAAAGCGAGAGCGGATCGAGATGAAAGGTCAGGATCAGGCTCGGGTAGAGGCTGCGATAGTCGAACACGAGAATGTTCTTGTACAACCCCGGGCGGGACTCGAGGACGTAGCCGCCGACCGTCGGCTCCGATTCCGCCTCCTCGTCCACGCTCGGCGCGACCATCCCGCGCTTGCGCAGCTCCTGGAGATAGAGGAAGTCGAAAGAGGCGATCGAAGCGCCGACCCGGTCGAGCGGCATGCCGGTCAGCAGGCTGCGGCGGATCGCCAGCGGCAGCAGCCCCAGCTTCGCGATCACGTCGTACGCGAGCCGCGCGTCGCGGATGTTGTAGTCGACGAACGTCTCGAGGTCGCTGCGCCAGGCCTGCTCGATCCACTCCGCGCGCTGGGGCCCCGCCTGGACCTTCCCTTCTCCGAGGAAGGTGCGGGCCGCGGTCTCGAGACGATAGTCGGGAAGCCTCACCGACGCCCCGCGGAGGAGCGAGACGCCGTCGAGGGCGACCCGTCCGGCGATCGACGCCCGCGAAGATCCCCAGAAGGACCGGTCGACGCGGACCGTGCTCGGGATCTCCGCGCGCCCGAGCAGGAACGGGACGCCGAACTCGCGGCAGCGGCCCTCGAGGAAGGAGAGGTCGAAGTCGATCAGATTCCATCCGACCAGGACGTCGGGATCGATCTCGGCCAGCCGGTCGAGGAACGATCGCAGCAGGGTCCTTTCGTCCTCGAAGGCGCGGGCGCGTGCGGGAAGCGGGGGCCCGGCCCCTCGCTCAGGCTTCGGAAGGACGAGCAGGCTCTCCTCGATCCCGCCGGCGTAAAGCCCGATCGAGAGAAGCCATCGCGCTCGCGGGTCGGTCTCGATATCGATCGAGAGGACCCGAAGAGCGGGGACGGTGGAAGCGGGCGCGATGGACGCGTCCTCGAAGATGCGGCCGATCCGGCGGCCCGGCCTTCCCTCGCCCTCGATCTCCATCGCGCCGCGGATGCCGTGATCGATCAGGTAGCGGGTTGCGAAGGGGATGTCCGCCTCGTAGCAGGCGACGCCCGAGCGGCGAAGCCTCTCGCGAAGCCCCGGCGTGTCGGGGGGAGAGGAGTAGGAGACGCGAGCGACCGGCCTTCCCTGCATGGTCCGCAGCGGCACCGTCTCGATCGAGACGGACCGGCCGAGGAGCGCCGAGGCGCGCTCGAGGTCCGCCTCCTCGATGAAGAAGTGGGGCCGGGCGCGCGTATCGCGCAGGACGAAGCTCTCCCCCGTTTCGAGCTTCCCGAAGAGGTGGACGATCGGGAGCCCCTTCTCGATCCGGTAGGTCGGATGCAGCAGAAAGCCGACAGGCATGGCAGGGACAGATTGACGGCGCGGCGGGACGGCGGTCAAGCGGGACGGGCGGGAGCCGCCGGACCGGGTACGCGAAGGGGGAAGGCTGCCTGCCTTCCCCCGCGCCTCGAATGCCCGAAGTGGAATCGCCGAACCGCTCCCGCGATCAGGACTCCTTCTTGGCCTTCTTTTCGGCCCGCTTCTCCATCAGGCTCTTCTTCGGCTTCTTCTTCTCTTCCTTCTTGGCTTCCTTCTCCTTGCCCATCTCCACGCTCCCTTCGAAGCGCCGGGCTCGTCTTCTTCCCGGCGGGGTTGTCCTCATGGTAAGAGAGCCCCGATCGGGCGGCAAGCGCCGGCGCGAAGAGACCGCCCGGGCTCGGAGCGGCGAGCGGCCGGGCGGTCTCTCCAAACGGCGGCGACATCCACGCGGCGGCGTGAGGCGCGGTGCGCTAGAAGCCGACCGCCTTTCCGAGTTCCTGCCGGTCCAGGATCTCCCGGATCTTCTCGATCAGCTTGCGCGGGCTGAACGGCTTGGTGATGTAGTCGTCCGCGCCGGCCGCGAGTCCGGCTTCGCGATCGATCGGCCGCCCCTTCGCGGAAAGCAGGATGACCGGCAGGCTCTGGAACTGCTCGTCTTTGCGGAGGGCGGCGACAACCTCGTAGCCGTCCAGCTTCGGCATCATGATGTCGAGGACCACGAGGTCGGGCCGCTCCTGATCGATCATCCGCAAGGCTTCTTCGCCGTTGGAAGCGGTCAGGACCGTGAAGCCCTCCATCGTCAGGCTGAACTCCAGAATGTGCACGATGTAGATCTCGTCGTCGACGACAAGAATGCGCTTTCGGTCCACGTTGCCCTCCCGCTGCGATCGATCCGTCTCGTTGCTGCCGCCGTTCGCGGCCGCGGCCGTGCCTTCAGTCCGCCCGGCGCTCCCAGACGACGATGCTGCCCGCGCGGCTCTTTCCGTATCGCTTCAGCTCCGCCGCCATGTCGGTGAGCTGCCCGACGTGGGTGAGATTGCGCCCGAGGCTCGTGATCCCGGCGACCGTCACCGACATGATCGGGAAGCGCATGATCTGATTCTGCCGGTTCGTCACCTCGATGTACCCGCGCGCCCGGTCCTCGCCGTTGTAGAGCTGGACGATCCTCTCGTCGAAGTCCCGCACGATCTCGGTCGCGACCCGCCGCGCGTGCTCCGGCGTCGAGAGGAGGACGAAGTCGTCGCCGCCGATGTGGCCGACGAAATCGTTCGGGCTTCCGAAGCGGGCGACGGCCCGTAGGAGGATGCCGGCAGTCAGCTTGATCGCCTCGTCCCCCTTCTGATAGCTGTAGTAGTCGTTGAACGCCTTGAAATGATCGATGTCGACGTACAGGAAGGCGAACTCCTCCTTCGCCTGGATTCGCCTGGTCGCCTCCGTATCGATCATGACGTTCCCGGGGAGCCCGGTGAGCGGGTTCGCCTCGCGCTGGATCCGGCTCCACTGCAGCATGTTCCTCACCCGCACGAGAAGTTCGTCCAGAGAGTACGGCTTCGTTAGGTAATCATTCGCTCCGACCGTCAGTCCCGCGATCTTGTCCTCGAGCTGGCCGCGAGCGGTCAGCATGATGATCGGGATCTGGCTCGTCCGGAAGCTCTCGCGCATGCGCCGGCAGAGCTCCGAGCCATCCATCCTGGGCATCATCAGATCCATCAGGACGAGGTCCGGCGGATCGTCGAGGATCTTCTCCAGCCCCTCGCGCCCGTCGGTGGCGGTCGACACCTGGTAGCCGGCTCCTTCGAGCTGCACCTGCAAGATCTTGCGCAGGGAGGACTCGTCCTCCACCACCAGGATTCTCTCTCGGTTCATCCGATGCTCCCGTCTCGGTTCCGCCCCGGGTGTTGCGGGGAATGCCCCGCGCTTCTTGCGTGCGATCGGTCCCGGACGACGTCTCAGCGCCGGAGTGGTTGCAGGAGGCATGCCACTCGGACGCAGGAGGCTCGGAGACGGAAACCCGGTGCGGGAAGCCGGTTCCGGCGTCCGCTCGCCGGAGCGACGAGCCGGCGCAAGTGCCGGGCGCCCTTACGAAACGCAACGGTGAGGGACGAAACGACGCGGATTGCATGGCGGATCGGCGAGCGCAGCCATGCGCGGGCGCGCCCGCGCCCTGGGGCGGATTCCCCGGCGCGTTGGCCGAGTTGAACCGGCCAAGCCTGGAGGAGCCGCCGGTGACCGGACGCCGCGGGGGGGCGGCATCGCGCACGCGTCGGGCTACGCCGCGGCGAAGGCAGGGAAGTCATCGAGGTTCGCGCAGGCGGCGAGTGTCATTCCATCGTCCTCGCCGGCTAGCAGCCGCGGAACCGCGGCCAGACCGATCATCACCGCGTTGTCGGCGCACAAGCGCGGGGAGGGGAAGGCTGCTTCGACGCCGAGGCGCTGTCCCAAGGCAGCCGCTTTGCTGCGAAGCGAGGAGTTGCAGGCGACGCCGCCGGCGAGGAGCAGTCGAGGCGCCCGCGTCCTCCGCAGCGCCACCTCGAGCTTCGCGATCAGCACGTCGACGAGGGCGGCCTGGAACGACGCGCAGACGTCAGCCAGGAACCGTGGATCGGTGAGGATGTCGCGTCCGTGCCGCTCCGTCTCCCTCTCGACGAACACCTTCACGGCCGTCTTCAGGCCGCTGAAGGAAAGCTCCAGGTTGCCGGAGGCGAGATCCATCCAGGCGCGCGGAAAGCCATAGACGTCGCGGCCTTCGCGCGCCGTCCGATCGACGATCGGCCCGCCGGGGTAGGAGAGGCCGAGGAGCTTGGCGACCTTGTCGAACGCCTCACCAGCCGCGTCATCGCGCGTGGAACCGAGCAGCTCATAGCTTCCCCAGTCCCGGACGTGAAGGATCTCGGTGTGCCCCCCCGAGGCGACGAGCCCGACCATCGGAGGCGCGAAGGGTCGCTCGGCGAGGATCGCATGAAGGTGCCCCTCGATGTGGTTGACCCCGACGATCGGAATCCCGCGAGCCATCGAGATCCCCTTGGCGAGGTTCAGCCCGACGAGCAGGCAGCCGATCAGGCCGGGACCCTGGGTGACCGCGACGCCGCGCAGATCAGCGAAGCCGCGGCCGGCCTTCTCGAGGGCGAGACGGATCGCGGTCGGGCCGAGGCGAAGGTGCTCGCGCGAAGCGAGCTCGGGCACGACCCCCTCGTACTCGCCGTGGACCAGCTGGCTGGAAACGACGCTGGAGAGGACCTTCCCGCCGGAGTCGAGGACGGCCGCGCATGTGTCGTCGCAGGAAGTCTCTAGCGCGAGATAGACAGGGATGCCGGCGTTCACGATCCCGCCTGGACCCCCTCGAGTACGCGGCGAAGCCGATCCTTCACTTCGCGAGCGACTTCCGCAAGCTCCGGCCTCCCGACCTTCCCGAGCTGGACCTCGGGATCGATCGCCGCCACGGTGCTCGTCTTCGCGTCCTTCTCCTGCTCGTAGACGATCAGATTGCAGGGAAGGAGCAGGCCGATCTCCGTCTCGGC
>JBHGAY010000004.1:0-214291 GCA_041946735.1 Candidatus Eiseniibacteriota bacterium | reverse complement strand
ACGTCGGCAGACGAGCCGTAACACGTCGGCAGACGAGCCGTAACACGTCGGCAGACGAGTCTCAATATGCCGGCTGAAGACTCCAAACACGTCAGCAGAAGGGCCGAAACTCGATGGTGTCGCCGAAAAGTTGGCAGCTTCTCGGCGATACTGTATATCTAGAGGACCAAGCAAGGCTTCGGCGCTGCGTGGGAACTGACCAAAGTAAGCCGAAGCAAGGCTTCGGCACTCCAAGATCTTTCGCAGACTGTAGCTTTTCTCCGCTTCTCCGCTTTCATCCGCTGTCCGAACCTCTGCCTCCGCGCAAGCACGAAAAACCAGGGCAGCTTTCCCTGCGCCGCCCTGGTTTTCCCGGTTTTCCTTGTTTTCCTTCTCTTCCTTGTGCTTTGCCCCTTGCAAAGGTTTTTCGAGTCTCCGCAAGGTTGCCGCCGACATCCTACGGTTCTACCACCACCTCCAACGGCGCCTCTACCGTAACCTGGCTCGGGTTGTAATAGTCGTACGCCGTCGACGGCGGTGTCTGCGCCCGCAGCGGAAAGCGCGCCAGCAGGCGGTAGCTGAAACGCAGCGGCGCCTCCGAGGAAAAGTTTTCCAGGTAGAGGATGATCTGCCGCCCGGTCAACTCATAGTGCGAGATCATCTCTTTCTCCACGAGCAGCTGCAAGTCTTCCTCCATGACGCTAAATCCCGGGGGCACGCCCAGGTCGACCAGGGCCATCCGGACCATGCCCGCGCGGTTCAGTGTCACGTCGACGTCCACCGTTACCGTGTCGTTGACCGCCAGGGCGGTCCGGTCGTAGCTCAGGTCGATGGTGATCGCCTGCTCATCCCCGGCTTCCTCCGGCACCAGCTCCCAGGGCATGTAGTAGCGCGTGGCCACCTGGTACATCAGGTTGCCACCGCCCTGGAGCTCGATCGACACCCGGTTCGCCCCCTCGGGCGAAAAGCCCTGGGCAAAGGTGACCAGGTGCACCACATCGGCATTCTCCTCGCCGATCGCAACCTCCTGGGCCTGTTCGCCGTTCAGGCTGATGCGCACCTGGGCCGGCTCGCCGACCTCGGCCCGCTGTTCGCCGGCCATGAGCAGCGCCTTGAGCGAAAGGATCGTCGCCTGGGTCGTGCTCCAGGTGCCCCAGGAATCCTTGGACTGCACCAGGTAAGACAGGGCGGCGCTCGCCGCGTCGGGGTGGACGCCCGCCTGCATCAGGGCCATGGCGGCCAGGGCCGTGGTCTCGATGCTGCCGCTGGTCCCGGTTGCCCCCATGAAAGAGCTGGCGGTGATCGGCCAATGGACCCCGTCGCCCGCGGTCACGCGCATCTTGTACAGCAGGTCGACGATAGCCCGCGTGCCGCTGTCCCCGGCGTCGTAAGCGGCCAGGGCGTTGGCGGCCAGGGCCAGGCTGTACGCATCTTTTTCCCGCGGCGCGAATTCGCGGAGGTAGTCGATCGCTTGGGCGACCCCTTGGTCCTTTCCATAACCGGCCTGGATGAGTGCCCAGGTGACATAAGCGGTCGAACCGAGAACGCCACTACCGGCGCGCACGTCGCCCGTCTGCCAGCTTCCATCCATATTCTGGCGGTCCAACAGCCACTCGGCCGTCCGTTCGATCACTGCCTCGTCGACCGGGTAGATCCGCTTCATGTCCGCCAGCTGCATCAAGCCGTAGGCGGTCAGGAACGGGTCGGCGGGCGGGCTCCCAAAGAGCGAGAATCCGCCGCTCGGAACCTCAAAGGTCAGCAGCCGCTGATAGCCGGTGGCCACGTACTTTTCGGCCATCATCTGTGCCTCGGGGCTGGCGACTTGCATCCGCTGCAGGTAATCCAGGACCAACACGTTTGGGTACGTCGCCGACGTACTCTGTTCGAATCAGCCATGGGGCAGGTGGAGGATATTTTCCAATCCTTCCACTACCTGCGCCAACGCCCCGGGGTAAATCTTGACCTCGACGTACGTTGCCCCGTCGACGGCGCCGGCCGGGATGTCGATCGGCACCTCCCGGCTCGTCCGCAGCCAGTTGCTCTCGGTCTGCCACACTTCCTTGCCGTTCGGGACGACCTGGACCTCGCGGCGGATGGCGTCGTTCATCTGCGTGCCCCAGGCGGTTACCTGGAAGCCTTGCTGTCCAAAGTCACGCACGCGGATGGGAAAGTAGACCACGGTGATGTCGTTGGGGGCGATGGCAATGACCTGTTCGCCCGCTCCCAGCAGCTCGAACCACGGCTCCTGCTGCACCTCGAGCCGCACCTGCTGCTCCTCGGGCAGATAGTTGTAGACGCCGACGGGGATACTGACTTCGTCGTCCACGGTGAGGGCGACCGGCAGGTCGATGTCGACGAAAAAGTCCTGGAAGACGCGCACCCCGTGGGTGGTAAAGCCGAGGCGCCCGTCCTGCGAGGAAGCCAGCGCCGTCAACCGCCAGGTGGTGATGCTGTCGGCCAACGGGATATCCAGCGCGACGTAGCCGTGCCGGTCGGTCACTACTTCGGGCGCCCAGTAGAGCGTCTCGGGAAAATACTGCCGCAGCCGCGGGGCGCCTTCCTGGGCCGGCGCCGCCTCTTCCTCCTTCACAACCTGCGGTGGGGCGGTGACCTGGGCCGGCATCATGCGCCCCATAGCGGCGCCGCACGAAGCCAGGAGGAACGGCAGCAGGACCAGCAGCAGCACGGCCAGGGCGCTCATGCCTGTGGCCGTGGCCCCGGCGGCGTGCTGCTCCTGTACCCACAACCCCTGCCCGAAGAGCAGGTAGACGCCGGGGATCATGAGGCCGCCGAGGACGGCCAGGGCGATGAGCCCCATCGACGGGGAGGCGCTTTGGCCGAGGGCGCGGTCGAGCACCCAGACGGCGCCGCTCCAGGCCAGCGCCAACAGGCCGACAAACTGCGCGGCCGTGTTCCGCTTCTGCCAGCCGTACCCGGCGAGAAAGAGCCCTCCTCCGACAAAGATGATCAGGAAGGGGTAGAACATGGCCGCAAACTCCCCGGCCATCTGTCTCTGGGTAGCGAGGACCACGCAGAACAGGGGTATGGCGACGCCCACCAGGATGGCGGCGCCGACGAACGTTCGCTCCACGGCCTTTTCAAAGGCGTGCGCGTCGACGAGGATGACGACGACGACGATCCAGAGCAAGAGCGGCACAAACACCGTTGCCAGCGTGCCGAACTGCTCCAGGCGCTGAAATCCGCTCGCCTGGGCCTGCTCGATCGAGGCCATCTTGATCTCGCGCGAGTTGAGCGACACGGTGGCCGTTGCCGGGATCCCGGACCAGGCCGCCTTGGCCGCGTCGTCCTGCGTCTGGCGCAGCACATCCTCGTCCTCTTGGATTTCGGCCGGAAACTCAAACTGCTTGATCTGGTAGAACGGCTCCATCAGCTCCTGTTCGAGCATAAAGTAGAGCTTGGCAAAGCCCGGGTCCTGTTGCTGAAGGGCAAAGACGGATTCGTCCACGATGGCCAACCCCAGCGCCGTCTGGACCCCGCTTCCCGCGTGGTCGCTCGTCTGCAGGTCGATCTGGGCCGTTTCCCCCGGCCGATAAACCTCCTTGTCGGTGACAACGCCGACGGTCAGGTCGTTTGGCGCGTCCACGACCACCAGGCGGGTGTCGCGGACGATGGTGCCGTCGCCCAGGACCTTGTAGGCGTGCAGCTCCACCGTGCCGTAGAGGGTCGAGTCGGGATGCTGGTCGTAGCGGAAATGCTCGCGGAAGGAGAGGACGACCTGGTTCAGGATCGTCGTGTCCTGAGCGGCGGGAAGGCTGAAGTCGGGGCGCGGCACCTCCTCCGCGCCGGCCGGAGCGTCGGCCGCAGCGTCGCCCTGGCAGAGCGCGGCACCCGTCAGGGCGACCGAGAGCAGAGCGGCGAACAGGGCCGCCCGTGCGCCGCGCGCCTTCCGTTCCGCTCTCGGGATCTGCCTGCGCCGGCGGCAAGCCGTATCAAGCGGGATCCGCATAGACGGTGTAGTCGAGGTCAGGGAAGATGTTGTTCTTCTGCTCGACCGCAGAGAGCCACCATTCGTCGATCCTTCCGGAATGGATGTCGTTGTAGATCTTGTTGAAATTGGCAATGTGCTCTTTCGTCCTCTGCACGGCATAGCTGACCATGGTGCCGGTCTTCATGATGAACGCCCAGTCGCTGCTCTGCGCGAGCAGCAGCTCCCGGGCCGCCTGGCTGAGCGCCCGCGCGTAGAGCGGATCGAGAGAGGAGCGGTCCCGGTAGCGATTCGCGAGCTCCACCATCCGCTCGGCGGCGGCATGGAGGTGCGGATAGATCCAGTCGTTCGATCCGTTGAGCCAGACCTCCGCGTATCCCTTGTATCCCCACGACGAACCGGAGGGGGTGGCGATCTGCTGGATCGGGAAGCGGTCGAGGTATTCGCTCGGTGTGATCGTCGCGATCACCTTCTGGTCGAACGCGATCTTGCGGAAGAGATACTCGATCCATAGGGGCCCCTCGTACCACCAGTGCCCGAACAGCTCTGCGTCGTAGGGGGAGACGATGATCGGCGGGCGCCCGAGCAGCTGGAAGAGATACTCGCTCTGCCTCTCGCGGTTGAACATGAAGTTGCCCGCGTGCTCGGCGGCCCTCTCCTTCGCCCAGGCGAAATTGTACGGCTCCTTGTGGTCGCCCGGCCCGGTGATCCGGAAGTATTTGATCCCCAGATTGCGGCGCTTGCCGTCCCCGTGGAGGTACGGCTTGACGTACTCGTAGTCGAGATCCCAGCCGATGTCCCGGTAGAACTCGCGATAGAGCGAATCGCCCGGATATCCCTCCTTCGAGCTCCAGACCGACTTCGACGACTCGAGATCGCGCCCGAAGGCGGCGACCCCCGACTTGGTCACGACGGGCGCGAAGACGCCGAACTTCGGACGCGGCGTGGCGTGCAGGATCCCGTGCGTGTCGAGGAAGAAGTAGCGGATCCCCGCTTCCTTCAGCACCTCCTCGACGCCGGGCTCGTAGCCGCACTCGGGGAGCCAGATCCCGCGCGGCGGGCGGCCGAAGCAGCGCTCGTAGTCCTGCTTCGCGAGCAGCACCTGCCCGCGCCACCAGTTGCGGTTGCCGAGCATGAGCGGAAAGAAGCCGTGCGTCGCGCCGACGGTGATGATCTCGAGGACGCCGGCATCCTGGAAGCGTCGAAACGCGGTCAGGAGATTCGACCCGTAGCGGTCGGCGAAGATCTCGCGCGTCTCGCGGAAGATGCGGTTGTACTCCTGCGCCAGCGGCTGGAACTCCGGCAGCCAGCGGGTGCGCTCGATCTCCTTCTCCGAGAGCTCGACCAGCTCTTCGATGTGTCGCAGGAACCTTCCCTGCAGCAAGGGATCGGAGAGCATCCCCGCCAGAGGGGGGGAGATGGAGAGGGCATAGCGGAAGTGGACCCCCTCATTGGTCAGCCGCTCCATCATCCGGATCAACGGGACGTACGTCTCCGTGATCGCCTCGTAAAGCCAGCTCTCCTCGAGGAAGTGCTCGAACTCGGGATGCCGCACGTACGGCAGATGAGCGTGGAGAACCAGGCTCAGGTATCCCTTCTCCATCGGGCCTCCCTTGCGTTACGGGCTCTTCCCTAGATCTCGGGCTCCGCCTCGTGGTCCGCATCACGTTCCGAAGAGTTCGTGTTCCTGCGGACCGTCGGCGTGATTTCTCGCTCCGAGATCCCGTCGGCCGAACGCGCGACGCAAGGGATCTCCTGCACACCATCCGGAAGCTGGAAGCGGACGCTGAACGTGCCGTCCGGCCGCAAAGCCACCGGCCGTCCCTGGACCGTCACCTGCGCATCCGGCTCCGTCGCTCCGTAGACCACCAGCTCCGTGTCGAGCTGGAACCAGAACGAGCGTGGACGCCGCGCCCCGCCCATCGCGCCGGATCCGATGTTCATGCTTCCGAGCATCCCGGAGAACATCGCCTCCTGCATGGGCGCGCGCAGCTCCTCGCCCGCCTCGAAGGAGGACCGCCCGATCGCGTGACCGCCCGAGAGGGCGTAGATCTTCTCGAACTGCTCCTGCGTCGTCGTCCATTCGACGTCCGAGACGGGGCTCATCGAGTCGCGGGGGGTGCGGACGCGGTTGCTGCGCGCGAAGGGGTAGAAGGTCCCCTCCCGCGTGACGACTCCGATCATCCCCTCATAGGAGCGATCGGGATTCGGCACGCGCAGGTACCAGTTGCGGGCGTCCGCGTGGAGGTCGATGTCGAAGAACTCGGGCTCCTTCCCCGTGTCTTCCGGGTAGGAGGAGACCCGCAGGATCCAGCGGCTTCCCTCCCACGACGCGCCCAGCTCCCGCTTGGCGCGCTCGATCGTCTCAGGCGTCACCTCCCAGTAAGCGTGGATCCAGTAGGGATCGCGGACCATCAGCGTCAGGCGATCCTTGCCGTAGCTCTCCGGCAACTCGAGCGGATGACCGGGCCGCGACGGTCCCTCGGCCATTTGTAGCGACGGATCCGGCCGGCCGTGCGTCCGCTCGGGCGGCTGCTCACGTCGTGCCGGAGGCGGAGGTGGTGGTGGCGGCGGCGAAGGCGGGCGGTTCCCCTCCGCGATCGGCGTCTTCTCGCGCGGGCGCTCGTACTGGGGCGTGTAGCCGCTGTTCGCTCGCGCCTCTCCAGAGCGGCGGAGATGCTCGCGCGCCTGCAACGCGCGCTCGTCGTTCTCGAAGCCGCGATTGTGCTCCGGCCGGTCATTGCGCTCGAAGCGGCTGCCGCCGCCATTGCGAACGTCGTTGGGCCGGCGTCCTTCGGTGCGCGACGGATACCCGCCTCTTCCGGCGGCCCCGCGGTTTCCCGGGGCCGAGTCGCGCCGATCCGGGCGGCCGCCGCGAGACATGTCGGAGCGCGGCCCGCCGGGGCGCCTACCCGGCATGTCCTTGCGGATCGCTTCCACTCGCGACAGCTTCATCGCCGGATCTTCCGGAGGCATGCCGCGGCGGTCGCCTGGGCGGGCGTCGCGCGGCGGACGGTTCCTCGACGGATCGACGCGGTGGGGTGGTCGCGGTCCGGCGATCTCGCGGCCCGGATGGGGCTCGCGCAGCCTGCTCGGATCCCTTCGCTCCTCGCGCGGGCCACGTCCGCGATCGTCGCGATCCCGGAAGCGTCCGCGATCCTCGCGCTCGTGACGCGGGCGCCGGTCGTCGCGCCGGTCCGCAGGACGGTCGTCACGGCGTCCCGCGGGCCGGTCGTCACGGCGATCCACCGGCCGGTTGCCATGACGGTCGTCGTGCCGTTGGGGAGGCCGGTCCTCCCGGCGGTCCTCCCGGCGTTCGTCGCGGCGATCCGCCGGCCGGCCATCGCGCCGGCGGTCGTCCCGCTGCTCGGCCGGGCGCCGTTCGCCGGCTGGACCGACGGCCCCGCCTGCTTCGCGCGCGTGCGCGCCGCGAGAAGGCGGCTCCATTCCCGAACGGTGCGGCTCGGGCGCGGCGCGCATTCCTGGCGGCGGCGCAGTCGGCTGCGAAGAAGGTGGCGAGGTTGGAGGCGCGGGCGGCGCGGCCGGCGGCACCACCGCCTGCGGCGCGACCGGAGCCTCCTCGACTCGCGGCCGGGAAGGCTTGGCCGCGAGTCGTCCGGCGCGTCCGGCGCTCGCCTTCGCCTTCGACCGCGCGGCAGGAACATCGGGGGCGTGCTTCTCCGCTTCCTTGCGTCCTGCTGCACGGGAACGAGAAGCGGAATCGCGCGCTCCTTCACCAGCCCCCTTCGTCCGCTTGCCGCCCTTCGAGGTGGAGGGAGAAGCGCGCAGGATCGCCCGAACCAGCTCCTCCTTCCCCATGGCGCTTCGGCCCGAGATGGACAGCTTGCGCGCCAGCTCGAGCAGATCCTTCTTCGACCTCTCGTTCAGTTCATCGGGTCTCATCGACCGACTCCTTCTCTGTTCTCTCCGGACGCCCGCCCGTCATCTCGAACGTGCGCAGGCTCAGGTTCGTGCACTCCGCCAGACGGATCAGCAGCTGGGGATCGATCCCCGCTCGTGGCTCGGGTAGGCCGGCAAGATGGGCTCCCAGGATCGCCTGGTGATGCCTCATCAGAGCGTAGGCCCTTTCCTCGAGCTTCGTGCGCCGGATCGCGATTCCGTTTCTCTCCGCTGCAAGAAGCAAGCCCACGACACGAGAAACGTCATCGTCGCGGACTTCGGAGACGGCGGCCAGATCCGCGTCGATCGCCCTCTCGATCACCCGCGCCAGCGAATCGAGAGCCGGCGTCACGCCGATCGACTCGGCGAGCGCGCGGAGATCCTTCAATGCTTCCGAGACGTCGGTTCCTTCGAGCGTCCGCGGATCGGTGAGAGCCATCTGCGCGGCCGCTCTCTCGAATCGCCGGTTCACGACGTCGGAAGCCAGGGCCTGGAAGATCGGAGGAGGGTTCAAGCCGCTCCCATGATAGCGCTCGAGCAGAGGACGGGAAGTCTCGAAGATCTCATCGAACCTCGCCTCCTCCTGGCTCATCAGATCCCCGAGGAGCGTGGCGATCACTCGCGCCCGCATCTCCTCGGCAAGGCCGTCGATCGATCGTTCCCAGACCTTCGGGGGTTCCCCTTCGTTTGCGGCAGGCTCCTCGACCCGGACGACCATCAGGCGGTCGGGGTCCCGCCCGGCGAGGATGCGGAAGGTCCGGGTCTCGTCGGTCCGGCGATCCTGGATTCTGAGCGATGCGCCGATTCCGCCGTCGAAGTAGCTTCCTCCGCTCTCGAGCACCTCCACGCGGAAGGCGGGCGATCCGAGTGGAACGTCCTCGATCCTCGTCGCAAGGAGGCCGGCCGTCTCCACGGCGATCGACACGTGCGTCTTGCGCCGGGGCGCCACCCATCGCTTCCAGATGTCCGCCCCGGTTCCGATCTCCGGGACGTTGCTGCGCGCCTCCACGAGAAAGCCGAGCAGCCGCTCCTCCAGGCCGACACGGGTGAACGGCTGCGCCAGCTCGATCGCGCGTGCCGCGTACATGAGGTTCTGCTGCGCTTCGATCCCTCCGATGTCGTCGAAGAACCAGGCGCAGGAGGTGAACATCAACATTCCTTGATGCTGGGACTCCAGGAGCTTCCACAACGTCCCCTTCTCCTCGTCGGAAAGGGGACGGCGCGCGTGTTTCTCCAGGAAGCGCGCCCGCGCCCCGTCTTCCAGGATGATGGAGATGTAGTCGTCGCGCGCCTCCCAGGGATCCTGCACGAGATCCGAAACGTGCGCGGCGTACACCTCGAGCAGGCGATCGCGCAAGTCGTCGAGACCCTTGCGCAGCGGCGACCTCCACCTCTGGTTCCAGCCGCGGCCGCCGATCGAGCAGCCACAATCGCGGCGCCAACGGCCGACGCCATGCGCGCACGACCAGGACGTGCCCTCCCCGTCCTCGCCGAAGTCGATCTCCACCTCGTGGCGCGAGGGATGTCGATCGAGGTACTCCCCGTAGTTCGTCAACTGCATCCCGCGCAACGGCGCCTCGCGCTGGCTGAAATAGGCGAGGCACATGTCGCCGAACGGCTCGTGATGCCCGTACACCTCGCCGTCCGTCGCGAGATGCACGAGCGTCTCCGGGCTCGCCTTGCCGGTGGCTCCCGGTCCGCGGCCCGCGGCGTGGATACGATCCGCGAAACCGGAACCGTTGCGAAGCAGATGCTCGAACGAGACGGCGACCGAGAGCGGTCCATCGTAGAAGAAGACGTCGATCGAGCGGTCCGCCTCGATCCTTCCCGGGATGTAGGCGCGATAGGCCCGGCGAGGATCGATCCGTCCGCCGGAGACGTCGGTCCACGGTCCGCCGGACAAGGGACGAAACCTCTTCGCCTGCCCGGGAGCAAGGATGACGTAGCGCATCCGGAACTCGACGAGCAGGCGGAGAGTCTCGAGATCGATCGCCGTCTCCGGAAGCCAGATCGCCTCGCTCTTGCGTCCGAAGCGGTATTCGAAATCGCGGAGACCCCAGGCGATCTGGGTCCGCTTGTCGCGATAGGACGCGAGCGGCAGGATCAGGTGATTGTATGCCTGCGCGATCGCATTGCCGTGCCCGCCGCGCGCCGCGACCGAGCGCCGATCGGCAGCGAGAATGTCACGGTAGATGTCGGGCTCTTCTTCCTCCAGCCAGTGCAGGAGCGTGGGACCGAAATCGAAGTGGATCGAGTCGTAGTTGTTCACGATCTCCTCGATCCGTCCCTTCTCGTCGAGAATGCGGCTGCGTGCGTTCGGCCCGTAACATTCCGCCCCGATCCGCGCGTTCCAGTCGTGATAGGGAGAGGCGCCTGGCTGCGACGGGATCCGTCCCGTCCAGGGATCCTCTCGCGGTGGTTGATAGAAATGGCCGTGGATCGTGACTTGCATCGGTCTCCGGAATCTGTGCGTTGGCTTCCCGCATCCCGCATCGCGTGGCGGGATGGCGGCCGGCATCTTCCCAAGGACAAGGCGGCGCAGCGCTGCGGATCCTTCCGCGTGCGCCCCGCTCGGCTGGCTGATCGTCTGGATTCGTCGTGCGTCGCCGGGTCTTCGACCGAACCGTGCGGATCGTTCGGCTCTGACTCGCCCGGCCGCTCCGGACATCCTACAAGGATCGGCCGGGAAATGTCGCCCTGAAGCTTCCGCTCTTCCGTGGCCTCCGCGATTTCGCCGGACGGTCGGTCGGACGGCTGGCGGGAAGGCGGACCGCCCGGAGGGAGCGCGGCGGCTGTGATCGGTGGGATGGCGAGCGTCGGCGGCCAGGGCCGCGACGCGCAGGCAGTGGTGTTTTGGGTTCGGATAACCCCCGTTCTCGTCGCCGGCCGCGCCCGCTGGCGTCCGGCCAGACGGGGCGGGCCGGGCTGCTTGACAGCCGCCGCGCCCGAACGTAGCTTTCGGCGGCAGGATGCACTCGAACGGCAGCCGTCCCCCTTCTCTTCCTCCGTCTTCTCATTCCACTTCCACTCTTTCTGCTGCTGCTGCCGCTGCTCCTCTTCCTCCTTCTGGTGGTGCTGCTGCTGCTGCTTCTTCTTCCTCCTCCTCTTCTCGTGCCCGGCCGAGTTCTCATTCCTTCTCGCGCGCCGCTTCTACGAAGCGGCCGAGCCGGAGAGCGGGAGCGGGCGCGGTCGCGGGCGAGGGATCGCGTATCCGCCCGATTCGGGACTCCGACCGGCCCGGCCTCCGGCGGTTGATCGAGCGCCGCTGGGGCCCGCCCGGAGTCGTGAGCCGCGGGCGCCTGCACGCGGCGCATTCCTACCCGGGGTTCCTCGCGGTTCGCGCCGGCGGGCGGATCACCGGCTACGTGGCGCTCGAGATCCGCGGCGAGCGCTGCGAGGTCGTCGTGATCGAGGCGCTGCGCAAGAGGAACCGCATCGGCTCGCGCCTGCTCGCCGCCGCTGAGAGAGAAGCGAGGGCGCGCGGTTGTCGTCAGCTGTGGCTGGTCACGACGAACGACAACCTCCCCGCGATCCGCTTCTACCAACGGCGCGGAATGCGCCTCGCCCGCCTTCACCCGGGCGCGGTCGCGAGATCGCGCGCTCGCAAGCCCTCGATTCCTGAAATCGGGATGTACGGGATTCCGATTCGCGACGAGATCGAGCTGATCAAGGATCTCGAGCATCTCGAGCATCTCGTAAATCCCGGGTCGCAACGGACGTCCCGCCGTTGATTGCGCCGGAGAGGTGAGCGCATGACCCGTGAATGGTGGTTGCGAGAGGAACTCCTCGCCTCGCGTCTCGCCCCCGGCGAAGAGCTTCCCTCCGCGATTCGCTGGATCGAGATCGCCGAAGGGATGCTGCCGTGCGGCGGGCGTCTCCTTCCCGGGAAGGTGGCCCTCGATCCCGCATGGATCGCCCGGCTGCTGCGATGGCGCCTCGCCGGCCTGCGCCCGCTCGTCGCCACCGTTGCGATGGAACCGGGGAGCGGCGCCGCGCTCGATCAGGCGCGCGAGGCGGCGCTCGAAATCGACGTCCTGGCCGGCGGGACGCTCGACGCGATCCGGATCCTTCCACCGTCCCCGTTCCCGATCGAGGTGGCGGCGGACGCGGCGGACGCGACGGACGCGACGATCGCGGAGGCGTGCGCCCTCCCGCCCGGAATGCGGCGCGCAGGGACTCCGGGAGACCGGGCGGTCGCGGAGCGGATCCGTGGAGGGATGCTGGGCCTCGCGGTCGGCGACGCGATCGGCGCGCCGGTCGAGAACTGGCCGGCCGAGAAGATTGCGCGGATCCATGGGGCATTTCGGGACTACGTGAGCGGTCGCGGATGGGGACCAGGGCACCCGACGCGGGAGACGACCTTCGCGCTGCTCTGGTTTCGCGAAGTCGCCGACGGCCGGACCGTCCATCTTCCGGCCGACCGCGACCGCATCGCCCGAGCGCTCGCCGACTGGGTGGCGGCGCGGCCGCGCGACTTCGGCCACCTCACGCGCGCCATTCTGCGGGCGTTCCGGACGCAGCCGCCGATTCCCGCCGCTCGTCGAGCATGGGAAGCCGCGCATCGCCTGCCCGAGTTCAACAGCGTGCTCGGCAGAGCGGCGGCGCTCGGTCTCGCGCTCCCCTACGATTTCTCCCTGCGCGCGGCTTCGGTCTTCGCCGCCGCGGGGATGACGCAGCCCG
Organism: Candidatus Eiseniibacteriota bacterium; assembly: GCA_041946735.1. GTDB lineage: Bacteria > Eisenbacteria > RBG-16-71-46 > CAIMUX01 > VGJL01 > JBHGAY01. The sequence goes on along the minus strand of JBHGAY010000004.1, from coordinate 201,786 downwards.
CCCCCGTCTGTCTTGCCGCCTCGCTGCTGTTGGCGGAAGGGACGGCCGCGGCCGTACGCGGCGAGGATCCGCTCGAGGCGGCGCGGGCCGCCGCCTACGAGCCGCGAACGGGCGCTGCGCTCGAAGAGATCGCGTCGCCAGAGTCGCCAGAGAGGGAATGGGAGCCGGGCGGAGCGGAGTGGAACGGCCACGAGCGCGGACATCCGCTGAAGACGCTCCAGGCGGCGTTCTGGGCGTCCCGCTGCGCGACCCGGGAATCGAAAGGCTTCGAAGAGATCCTGCTGGATCTCGTGCACCGCGGAGGCGACGCCGACACGCACGGCGCCGCCGCCGGCGCCCTGCTCGGCGCGCAGCTCGGTCCCTCCGCAATCCCCGACCGGTGGTTGAAGAGAATGCGTCTGCTCGACCTCCTCGAATTCGCCGTGCGTGATCGTTCCGCGCAGTCCGATTCCCGGAAGGACGATTCTCGAGACTGACCGCCGATGGAACTTGCGGGTGCGGCACGCGGCTCCTTAGGATGATCCGGGCTCGGCAGTCGCGGCACCGGGGTGTCACGACCGATTGCGCATACCCGCCGACGCCCGCGGAGGGGCATGCAGGCGCTGCTCGCGCTCGAGGACGGCCGTATCTTTCCTGGTCGATCGTTCGGCAGTTCCGCGGAGGCCGGTGGCGAGGTCGTCTTCAGCACTGCGATGACCGGGTATCAAGAGGTTCTCACCGACCCTTCCTACCGCGGCCAGATCGTCGTGTTCACCGCTCCGCATATCGGCAACTACGGAATCCATCCCTCCGACTCCGAATCGACGCGTCCTTGGCTGACGGGAGTCGTAGTGCGGGAACTGGCCGAGATGTCCTCGCACCCCCGGTCGGTCGAGTCGCTGCGTCACTATCTGCGGCGGAACGGCATCTGCGCGCTGACCGAGGTGGACACACGGGCGCTGACGCTCCATCTGCGGCGCAACGGCTCGCTGCGCGGGATCATCACGTCGCGCGTCGAGGATCCGAACGCCGCCGTGGAGCGGGCGCGACGCGTCGTGCGGCCATCGGAGCGGGATCTGGTAGGCGAAGTGGTGGAGGAGAGATTGGGCGGCGCCGCCGGATCCGCGCCCGACGCGCCACCGCCCTCCGCGACCGCCGCCGCCGGCCGCGCCGAGGGGAGCGATGGCGAGCAGGCAAGGAGCCGGCCGCGGATCGTCCTGCTCGACTTCGGCATCAAGCGCTCGATCGTGACGCAGATCGAGCAGCGCGAGTGCGAGGCGTTCGTGCTGCCGTATCGGGCCGCGGCCGAGGAGATCGACCGGCTCGCGCCCGACGGAATCGTCCTCTCCAATGGCCCCGGCGACCCGGAGGCGGTCGTGAGCGCCCTCGGCACGATCCGGCACTGCATCGATCGCTACCCGACGCTCGCGATCTGTCTCGGCCACCAGCTGGCCGGCCTCGCGCTCGGCGCGCGAATCGTGAAGCTGCCGTTCGGGCACCATGGCTCGAACCATCCGGTGCAGGACGTCCGAACGGGCGCCGTCTACGTCACCTCGCAGAACCACAACTACGCGGTCGATGCCGACCACGTGCCGCCGGGAGTCGAGGTCACGCATCGCAACCTGAACGACGGATCCATCGAGGGGTTCGCGCACTCCGGGCTCCGGCTCTGGTCGTATCAGTTCCATCCCGAAGGGGCGCCGGGCCCGAGGGAGGCGCGCGCGATTTTCGATCTGTTCGTCCGCGCGGTTCGGGACGACAGGGAGCGGCTCCATGCCTCGTGACGCCTCGGTGAGGACCGTCCTCGTCATCGGGTCGGGGCCGATCGTGATCGGCCAGGGATGCGAGTTCGACTATTCCGGAACGCAGGCGGTGAAAGCGCTGCGCGAGGAAGGGTGCCGCGTCGTGCTCGTGAACTCCAATCCGGCCACGATCATGACCGATCCCTCGCTCGCCGACGCGACGTACGTCGAGCCTCTGATTCCCGAGGTTCTCGAGAAGGTGGTGGAGCGGGAGAAGCCCGACGCCTGCCTTCCGACGGTGGGTGGGCAGACAGCCATCAACCTCTCCGTCGCTCTCGCGGACCGCGGAGTGTGGAGCCGCCATGGCGTGCGCCTCCTCGGCGCCTCGCTGCGCGCGATGCGGCTGGCGGAGGACCGGCTCGCCTTCCAGCGCGCGATGCGGGAGGTGGGCCTCGAGATGCCGGTCGGCCGCCTCGTGCGGAGCGTCCAGGAGGCGGAAGAAGCGCTCCAGGATACGGGCCTCCCCGCCGTGATCCGCCCATCGTTCACGCTCGGCGGGACGGGGAGTGGCGTCGCGCACGACATCGAGAGCTTCCGCAGAATGGTCGCGCGCGGGCTGAAGGCCTCGCCCGTCGGCGACGTCCTCGTCGAGGAGTCGCTGCTCGGCTGGAAGGAGTTCGAGCTGGAGGTGATGCGCGACCGGGCGGACCAGGCGATCGTCGTCTGCTCGATCGAGAACATCGACCCGATGGGGATCCACACGGGCGACTCGATCACCGTCGCCCCCGCGATGACGCTGACCGACCGCGAGCTGCAGGAGATGCGCGACGACGCCTTCCGCGTGATTCGGACCGTGGGCGTCGAGACCGGCGGCAGCAACATCCAGTTCGCCGTCCACCCGGCGACCCGCCGCCGGGTCGTGATCGAGATGAACCCGCGCGTCTCGCGCTCTTCAGCGCTCGCGAGCAAGGCGACCGGCTTCCCGATCGCGAAGATCGCCGCGCGCCTCGCCCTCGGCTACAGGCTCGACGAGATCGCCAACGACATTACGCGCAAGACGCCGGCCTGCTTCGAGCCGGCTCTCGACTACGTGGTCGTCAAGATCCCTCGCTGGAACTTCGAGAAGTTTCCGGAGTCGCCCCGGCGGCTCTCGACGGAGATGCGGTCGGTCGGCGAGGTGATGGCGATCGGGCGGACCTTCCGCGAGGCTTTCCAGAAGGGGCTGCGTTCGCTCGAGACGGGTCTTCGCGGCCTGGACCGTCCCCGCTGGATCGACGCGGGAGGGATGATCGACGAGGGCCGGCTTCGCGCCGGGATGCGCGAGGCGGGGCCGGAGAGATTGCTGATCGTGGCCGAGGCGTTCCGCTCGCGGATTCCGCTCGACGAGGTGGCTCGCGAGACGTCGATCGATCCGTGGTTCCTGCAGCAGATCCAGTCGATCGTCCGGACCGAGGAGGATCTCGCAGGACGCGCGGTCGAGAGCCTGTCGGGCGATCTGCTCCTACGGTCGAAGAGGGAAGGGTTCTCGGACCGGCGTTTGGCGGCTCTTCTTGGATGCGACGAGAGGAAGCTGCGCGAGACGCGCCATCTGCTTGGACTGCGACCGGTCTATCACAGGATCGACACCTGCGCCGGCGAGTTCGAGTCGTACACCCCCTACTTCTTCTCGACCTACGAGACGCAATGCGAGGCCGACCCGAACGAGGGGCGGAAGATCCTGATCCTCGGCGGCGGGCCGATCCGCATCGGCCAAGGGATCGAGTTCGACGCCTGCGCGTGCGAGGCGTCCGCGGAACTACGCGAGCAGTCGATCGAGTCGATCCTGATGAACTGCAATCCGGAGACGGTCTCGACCGACTACGACACCTCCGACCGCCTCTACTTCGAGCCTCTCACGCTCGAGGACGTTCTCGAGGTCGTGGAGCGCGAGAAGCCGGAGGGGGTCATCCTGCAATTCGGCGGGCAGACCCCGCTCTCGCTCGCGCGACGGCTCGAGGAAGCGGGCGTGCCGGTGCTGGGCAGCTCGGCCGACGCGATCGATCTCGCCGAGGACCGGCTCCGCTTCGGCGAGCTGGCGGCGAGCCTCGGGATCCCTGTGCCCGAGCACCGGACCGCCGCGACGATCGACGAGGCTCTCGAGCGCGCTCGCGAGCTGTCGTACCCCCTCATGCTGCGTCCTTCCTACGTCCTGGGAGGGCAGGCGATGACGTGCGTGTACGACGAGGCTGCGCTCCGCGCCTACCTGGATCGCCACCCCTTCGACGAAGAGCGTCCCCTCTTCCTCGACCGGTTCCTCGAAGGGGCCGTGGAGGTGGACGTCGACGCGCTCTGCGATGGCACGGCGGTCTGGATCGCGGGGATTCAGCAGCACGTCGAGCGGGCGGGGATCCATTCGGGGGACTCGACCTCCCTGCTTCCCGCCGAAGGGATCCCGACCGAGCTGCTCGAGCGGATCCGGGAAAGGACCAATGCGCTGGCGCTGGCGCTGGGGGCGGTCGGCTTGCTGAACGTCCAGTTCGCGATCCAGGGAGGCGAGGCGTACGTGTTGGAGGCGAACCCGCGAGCATCCCGGACGATTCCGTTCGTCTCGAAGGCGATCGGCCAGCCGCTGGCGAGACTGGCGACGCGCATCCTCCTCGGAGGGAAGATCGCCGACCTCGGCCTTCCCGCGCTGCCGGTCGCTCCACGGTCCTTCGTCAAGATGCCGGTCTTCCCGTTCCGGCGGTTCCCGGAGAACGACACGATCCTGGGGCCCGAGATGCGTTCGACGGGCGAAGTGCTGGGGATCGCTCCCAGCTTCGGCTCCGCCTTCGCGAAGGCCTGCCTGGCTGCAGGGCTGAAGCTGCCGCTCGGCGGGCGCGTCTTTCTCAGCGTCAACGACAACGACAAGCCGGCCGCGCTCGACGTGGCGAGGGCGCTCGCCCGGCTCGACTTCGTGTTGACGGCCACGCATGGAACGGCGGCCTGGCTGCAGCGAAGCGGGATTCCTTGCACGCGCGTCTACAAGGTCAACGAGGGCCACCCGAACGTGGTCGACCGGATCCGCGGCGGGAAGATCGACCTGGTCATCAACACGCCGCTAGGCCGCGCCTCCTTCTATGACGAGCGGGCGATCCGGTCGACGGCCTTGGAGCGTGGAGTCCCCTGCATCACGACGCTCGAAGGGGCGCGGGCGGCCGCCGAGGCGATCGCGTCGATGCGGGAATCGGGAATCGAGGTCGAGGCCCTTCAGGAGATCCACCGGCGCGGGGTGCCGTCGGACACGCAACGGATGCCGAGGACGCCGGCCGGAAGCACCGCGGGACGAGACGCCGGCGCGAGCGCTGCCGAGGGGGGAAAAAGGGAGCGGGCGTCAGGGAGTCCAACGAAGGGATTCCGCTTCCGCCCGCTCGCAAAGGGTGAGACCAACCGACCCTCAGAAGGACACCAGGGGGGAACCTAGATGTGCCCCGCTTGAGGAGTCGGACAGTCTCCCACATCTGTGACTGCTGGCTGGGTGTCAAACAGTGGTGAGTGACTTCCGGCTGTCGTTCGCGCAGAATAACTGATTCTCGATTCCTGTCAAGACACATTTCTACCTGACAAAATCTTCATCCGATCGATCCCCTAACTCCTGCAATTTCTACCTCTTCGGTACGCAGCCCGCCGGCTCCGCAGTCTGCGGATCGAACAGGTCGCCTGTTTCATGCACGGGCATGATTCGGGTACCTGCCGCCGAGTTGGCACGAGATTGCCAGCGGTCGTCCCGCTCGGGCAGGCCGCAAGCGAGGCACGCCCGATGGAACCGATCGAGGATCGCGCGCGAGAGGGGCGGCGGGAACCATCCTGCGCCGGCCGCGACGCGGCGGTACTGCGGGAGCAGGTGGGGGAAGTGGTGCTCGAGCATGGGATCGAGCACGAGGCCGGCGGGACTCGGGATTCGAAGGACGCAGGCCGAGGCGAACGCGGCTCCCGCCGAACGCGCCTCTCGGAGGAGAGGGCCCAACTCTCCATCGGAGTCGGTGATTCCCGGAAGGATCGGCATCACGAAGAGCCCTGTGTCGATCCCGGCGCTCCGGAGGCCCCGGATCGTCTCGAGCCGCCTGCGGGGGGACGGGGCGTGCTTTTCGACGATCCGGGACAGACTCCGGCGCAACGTGATCAGGCTGATCTGAACCGTCAGCCTCGCGCGCGAGCCGATCTGCGCCAGCAGATCGACGTCCCGCAGGATCAAGGGGCTCTTCGTCGTGATGGACAGTTCGTAGCCGGACCGTGTCGCGAGCGTCTCGAGGAGCTTCCTCGTGATACCGAATCGCTTCTCGCCCGGCTGGTAAGGATCGGTCGCCGTTCCGATCGCGATCCCCTGGCCGCGGATCGAGAGCCGTCGTAGCGATTCGGCGAGCGCGCTGGCCGCCTGGAACTTGACGTAGATGCGCGACTCGAAGCCCGCGGGATCGCTTGGCGTGCGGCCTTCCGCACCCGTCTCCTCCAGGTAGGCGTGCGTCCCGCGCGCATAGCAGTACGAGCACCCGATCTCGCATCCCCGATACGGATTGATGGAGAAGTCGAAGGGGAGCTGCGGATGCCGGCTTGGATTGAGGATCGTGGAGCAGGCGAGCGGCCGGAACCGAGCCCGGGGAGTCTCCTCGACGGGAGAGATCGAGGAGAGCCTCCTCCGCGCGCGAGGCTTCCGTGCCTCCGGGATCCTCGCCTCGGGGAAGAGGGGCAAGGGGACCGCTCGCGTCTGCTCCATGCGTACGTTTGTACGGTACACCAGCGCCCCTCGTCAACCCTTTTCTTCTCTCTTCTCTTTCTTCGGGTTCGCGCCTCTCGTCGACGCGGCCGAAGCGGGCTCCTGGGAAGCGGGCTTCGTTGCCAGCCGACCGGGCTCTGCTACCCTCCCCGTTCGTCGATGGCGATGGGGCAAGCCGGAAGCCGCGAGCCGGAAGCCGCGAGCCGCAAGCCGGACGCCACAAGCCGGAAGACCCAGGACGGCAGAACGGAAGACGAAGGACGCAAGACGGAAGACGAACCCGGAAGGAGGACCTTCGAGCCGATGAGAGTCGACGTCCGCTACCAGCCCTCCTATTCGCTCGCGATCGTCGCCTTGGAAGCCGAGGAGGCGATCCAGGCCGAGGGCGGGGCGATGGTGAGCATGACCTCCAACATCGAGATCCAGACCGGCATGAAAGGCGGCGTCTTCGGAGCCTTGAAGCGGTCGGTCCTTGGGGGCGAGTCGCTCTTCTTCAATACCTTCGTGTCCCGGGGAGGCCCGGGCGAGATCAGCCTGGCGCCCGCCCTGCCCGGCGACATCACAGCGATCGAGCTGAAAGGAGATCTGTTCTACCTCCAGTCCGGTTCGTATCTCGCGTCCGATCCGGGGATCGAGATCGACCCATCCTGGGGTGGGGCGCGCACGTTCTTCGGGAGCGAGGGTCTCTTCCTGCTCAAGGCGCGCGGGCAAGGGCGGATGGTCTTTTCCAGCTACGGCGCGATCCATCCGGTGCAGATTTCCGGCGCCCCGTACGTCGTCGACACCGGGCACGTGGTCGGGTTCGGTGGCGATCTGAGCTTCGACGTGCGGCGCGTTGGCGGATGGAAGTCGACGATCCTCTCCGGCGAAGGTCTGGTTTGCGAGTTCCGGGGGAGCGGGGTGCTCTACCTGCAGACACGATCCACGCAGTCCTTCCTGCAGTGGCTGATCCCGCACCTGCCGCGGGGAGCATCGAGCGGGGGGCGGGGCGGCGGCCTGCTCGGGGGCTTCTTGGGCAACGAGTAGCCGGGTCCGTCCCGCCTGGCGCTATTCGACCCGGACGATCGCGCTCCCGCGCGGTCCCCGGGAATCGACCAGCTCGAACGGACCGTAGGTCAGCAGCGCCCCGATGTCCCACCGGCGGTCGAAGGACGAGGCCTTCGACCGCTCCTCGGGACCCAGGCGGATCCAATCCGGCAGGATGTCACCGACGACCTCGAGGACCTTCGCCGCGGAGAGCGGGAAGCGGACATCGGTCCTCTTGCCGCCGTCGTCCACGAGAAGGTGGATCCTTCCCGTCGCGGCCGCTCCCTCCGAAGGGCGGGACACGACGTCGAGATGGTACGGCTCGCCCTCCTCGTTCACGTCGCGCGCGACGAGCCTCGATTCTCCGGCGGGTAGGTCCCGGTACCGCTCGAAGAGGCGGGCGGGGCGGATGCGCATCCTCTCGAATTCGATCTTCATCCGGCCCTCGCGCGCCGTGGCGAGCCATTCCAGCGGACCCCGGATCGTGGTTCGGTCGCCGTCCTGCTCCTCGATCGTCGCTTCGAGCCAGACGGTCGCCGCACGGGCGGCGTTCGCCGGACCGGCCCCGGTCGCTGGAGCGGCGGCGGTCGCAGGAGACAGGGCGGGGACGATCAGCGGGAACAGTCCGGCCAGGAACGTGAGCAGCGCGCCGGTACGGACGACGGTGGCGCCATTCATGCGCTTCCCCCTTTGCGGGATCGTGGCAATCCGCGCGAGCCCCGGCCGCATGCGCCGGGCGCTCGACCGACCGGTCCATGATACTCTCGCGCCAGCGCAACGCCTTCTGTCGGGGATCGGGAGGTAGGGCAGTGCCGGTGCTCGTGCCGTGGGTTCTTCGCCGAAGCGTCATCCGTCGATGCGCGGGCCGCCGTCCTCGCGCTGTGCCTCCTCTGATCTGCGCGCTCTTCCTTGCCTACGCGGCCGTCGGCGGTGCGGACGCGGCTCGCCCCGCGAAGAGCGTCGATCCGCCTTCCACGCCCCCGATCCCCGCGAGTCTCCCCGACATCGAGACGTTCCTGCAGATCGGAGCGGCATCGAATCCGGAGATCACGCGCGACGGCTCGCGCCTCTTCTTCGTGACATCGCAGACCGGGACGGCGCAGGTCTACCGGCTGACCGACGAGGGGTGGCCCTACCAGCTCACCTTCTTTCCGAACGGCATCGGCGACTACACCGTCTCGCCGGATGGCCGGACGATCGCGGTGACGGCGGCGACGGGCGGCAGCGAGCGGTACCAGATCTACCTGTTGGATGCGGAGAGTGGCCTGGCCAGGCCGGCCACGCAGCAGCCGGAGGCGCGTTTCGGCCTACCCGTCTTCTCGCCGGACGGCCGGACGATCTACTTCGCCGGCAACCCTGACAGTCCCGCCGACTTCCACATCTACGCCCAGGACGTGTCGACCGGGGCCCGGCGGGCGCTGCTCGAGAGGCCGGGCTACTACGGCGTGACCGACATCGACGATTCCGGGACGAAGCTCCTTCTCTACAAGGCGAACTCGAGCGCCGACAATGATCTCTTCGTCCTCGACCTGTCGGCCGGAGAGCTGCGGCTCCTGACGCCGCACACCGGCGAGGCGCGCTACGCCGTCGCCGCCTTCGCCCGGGAACCGGACCGTGTCTACGTGATCAGCGACGCCAATCCCGATGGGTTGCTGCGCATCGCAACGATCGCTGGCGATCCGCCCGTCCTCCGCTTTCTCTTTCCGCAGGACCGGAGCCCGTGGGAGGCCGAGCAGATGTCGCTCTCCCCGGATCGCTCGATTCTAGCGTGGGCGGTGAACGAGGCCGGCTATCGCGTACTCCATCTCCGGGATCTCGACAGGGACCGAGAGATCGACGGCCCTCCGCTGGAGGAGGGGACGATCTCCTCGGTGAGGTTGGCGAGCGACGGCCGGATGGCGTTCGTCTACAGCAGTCCGACGACGACCGCCGACGTTTGGACGTGGAGGATTCCCTCGCGCTCGTCGCGCTGGGGTTGGCGTTCGCCCGAGGACGAGAAGCCGCGCCAGCGCACGTTCTCTTCCTACGCGGGGATCGATCCCCGGTGGTTCACGCCGCCGAAGCTCGTCTCCTACACCAGCTTCGACGGGAAGGAGATCCCCGCGTTCCTCTACTTGCCGCGGGTCGAAGGGGCAGCCGCGAAGAGTGGGGCAGCCGCGAAGAGTGGGGCGGCGCGGCCCATTCCGTTCGTGATCGATGTCCATGGAGGTCCGGAGGGCCAGTTCCGGCCTTGGTTCAACCGCCACTTCCAGTATCTGCTTCTCCACGGCTATGGGATCTTCGCCCCCAACGTCCGCGGAAGCTCCGGATATGGGCGCGAGTACATGGACGCGGACAACTATCGCAAGCGAATGGACTCGGTGAAGGACCTGGCCTGGGGCGCCCAGTGGCTGATCGACCAGGGGTTGGCGGACAAAGGCCGGATCGGGATCAAGGGAGCTTCGTACGGCGGCTACATGACCCTTGCCGCGATGGCCTGGTATCCGGATCTCTTCGCAGCGGGGATCGACGAGGTCGGGATCGCCAACTTCGAGTCCTTCCTGGCGAACACGGCGGAGTACCGGCGCGACCTGCGCGCGGCCGAGTACGGGCCGGCGGAGGATGCGGAGTTCCTTCGCTCCATTTCTCCGATCCATCGGATCGATCGGATTCAGGGGTCGCTTCTCGTGGTCCACGGAGAGAACGATCCGCGCGTGCCTGTCGGCGAGGCGAGGCAGGTCCTTCGCGCGCTCACGGCGCGCGGCGTGCCCGTAGACAGCCTGATCTTCGCCGACGAGGGGCACGGCATCTCGAAGCTGGCGAACCGGCTCGTCTTCTATCGCAGGATGGTCGAGTTCTTCGACGCGCGCCTGAAGCGGTAGCCCGGCGCGTCAGAGCCCGAGGCGGCCGGCGATCGACCTCATCGCGTCGCGCACGAAGAGCACGTGCTCGTCGAACGGCACGCCGATCTCCTCGGGACCCTGAAGGATCTCCTCCCGATTGACGGAGCGCGCGAATCCCTTCTCTTTCAGCTTCTTCTTCACGGCCGCCACGTCGACATCGGCCAGCTTCCTGGAGGGACGGACCAAGGCGACCGCCGTGAGGAAGCCGCACAGCTCGTCGACCGCGAAGAGGGTCCGCGCCATTGCCGTGTCACGGGGCACCCCGGTATAGGAGGCGTGGCCGAGGATGGCGCGGCGCCAGGACTCCGGATAGCCTCGTTCCGCGAGGATCTTCGACCCCTCGAGCGGGTGCTCCGGAGCCGTCGGCCAGCGCTCGTAATCGAAGTCATGCAGGAGGCCGACGATCCCCCACGATTCCTCGTCCTCGCCGGTGCGGCGCGCGTAGGCGCGCATCGCCGCCTCCACGGCAAGCGCGTGCTTGCGCAGCCCCTCGGACTCCGTGTACTCGCACAGGAGCTCCCAGGCGTCTTCTCTGGGCGGAGAGGCCATCGATCCTTCCTCCTCCTTCTCCGTCGCGTTGCGAGCCGCCGCCGCGAGGCGGCGGCGGCGAGGCCGCCTGCCGATTCCGGCCAGGCGTTCGCTCCCCGGTGGTCGAGCCGAGCACGCCAGGCGGGCGGGCAGGCGGCCGGCCCGCCCCCACTCCTGAAACTTCTCTTGCGCCCGCCGGGCGCACTGGTAGATTAGCGCCCGAACCTCGCGAGGGCCCCGCCCATACTTCTGCGATCGTTGATTCTCACGACGCGGAGGTTGCGGTGGGGCCCTTGCTAGTCTCCAGCCTGCCGCTTCTCTCGCTTTTTCGGAGGACGACGATGGCACGCGCCCCGCTCGTGAAGATCCGTAAGCTCGAGATCCATCCGGCATCCGCGGAACGATGGGATGACCTGGAGTCGCTCTTCGGTCCGCGGGGCGCTTGCGCCGGATGCTGGTGCATGTGGTGGCGCCTTCCCTCCGCCGAGTTCTCGAAGAGCAAGGGGGACGGCAACCGCCTCGCGCTGAAACGGCGCGTCGAAGCCGGCGGCCGGGTCCCCGGGCTGCTGGCCTATGCAGACGGGCAGCCGGTCGGATGGGTCTCGCTCGCTCCACGCGAGGAGTTCCCGCGGCTCGAGCGTTCGCGCACGCTCGCCCGCATCGACGATCGTCCCGTCTGGTCGATCGTCTGCTTCTTCGTGGCGCGTCCGTATCGCCGGCAGGGGTTGACTGTCCGACTGCTCGAGGCGGGCGTCCGGTATGCGCGCGAGAATGGGGCGAGCGCCGTCGAGGGATATCCGGTCGATCCGCGCGCGACCACGGCCGACGCGTGGGTCTATACGGGACTCGCGTCCGCCTTCGCGGCGGCCGGCTTCCGCGAAGTGGCGAGGCGCTCCGCCACACGGCCGATCTATAGGCGGGAGATCGAGGCCACGACGGCGAGGACGACGGCGAAGGCGACGGAGCGAGCGAGCGCAAGAGCGAAGGCCGCCTCCGGGACGACGGAAGCGCCGACGAATGCGCCGACGAATGCGAAAGCGAAGACGAAAGCGAAGACGAAGGCGAAGGCGACGACGACCCCGAAGGCCACGAAGGCTGCGACGACCGCGGCAACGAAAGCCACGAAGGCCACGACGTCGACAACGACGAAGACGGCAAGCGAGCGGAAAGCCCGGAAACGCTAGCCGCCGCCCGCGCGCCGCGTTAGAATCAGAAGCGGTTCTCGTCCGACTCGTCCCCCACGAGGAAGGTGCGATGGACCGGCGTCCTGCCGTCCTGGTCGTCGCGGCGTGGGTGCTCCTATCCACCGCCGCGGGCCTGTATTCCCTTCACCGTCTCTGGCAGCGATCGGCCGCGGAGAGTGACGCGGAGAACGGCGCGCGGAGTTCCGAACAGGTGGAGAGCGGCGGGCGGCCGGCTGTCGAGCCGGACGGTGAATCCGGCGATTCCTTCCTCGCTTGCCTCGATGCGGCTCCTCCCGGGGTGCACCCCCGTGCCCTCGAAACGCAGAATCGCGAGGCGCTCGTTCTCGAGAGGATGTCCCGTGGAGTCCGATCGGCCGCCGGGGAGAGATGGAGGCCGATCGGCAGCACGAACCTCGCGTCGCCGACGATGGCCGCCTCGATCGTTCCGGGCCAGGAGGACGTCGCTCTCGCCTGCGGCCTGGGCGGCATCTGGCTCGGTGCCCTGCGCGGGTCGGAGACGTGGCGCTGCGTGGGAAGCGGCCTCGGCCACGGCGCGCACGCGCTGGTCGCAACGAACGCCGATCCTCTCTCCATCGTGTCGATCACGCGCGAGGGCCGCGTCCAGGCGACAACCGATGGCGGCTCCACCTGGTTCATGCCCGGCGGCCTGCCCGACCAGATTCTCGGCTGCGTGCGCTTGCTCCCCGATCCCTCCGACGCGAGCGTGGTCTGGCTTCTCGTGCGCGGGCGCATCTGGACCGGAAACCAGCTTCCGACCGGTTATCACCTCTGCTGCTCCCGGGACGGCGGCACGACCTTCGCCGTCGTCCACTCCGAGCCCGACTGGCCTCCTTGCGACATCTGGACGGGGCGCACGGGCGCAGCGCCGCTCTTCCTCCTCTGCGGAGAGTCGCTGAAGCGCTCGATGCGGGCCGGGGCCGACTTCACCGAGGTGGGCCGGATCGCGGGGGCAGGCTCCGGCCAAGGGGAGGCGATCGAAGGCGTGGCCCTGACAGGATCGGAGGCGGGCGCGCCGACCCTCTACGCGTCGCTCTCGCGCGGAGGCCGCTGGATGCTCCATCGCTCGATCGATGGCGGCCGGAGCTGGGAGCCACGCGCCGCGCTGCCTCGGTTCTCCGCGACGCTGTGCGCCTCGATCCGCGATCCGGATCTCCTCCTCCTCGGTGGAGGAAGGTGCTTGCGCTCGGTGGACGGCGGCCGCACGTTCCTTCCGCTCGAGACCGAGGCGGCGGATCGAACCGGCGGAGCCGGCCTTCCGCAAGGGACGGTGCACGGAATCGATTGCTTCTGGATCGCCGGGCGCGAGGTGATCCTCCTGCACACCGAAGGCGGAAGCTTCGCGTCGGTCGACGCGGCGAGCACCTTCCAGGATCTCGCCGGCAAGGGACTGTGCGCGGGCACGTACTACGCGACGCTGACGAGCCCGGGCGACCCGTACCTGATCCTGGCGGCTTCGGAGGGCCAGGGGATGCAGCGCTCGAAGTCGCGGCTCCGATCGAAGTCGATGACCGAGACCACCGACGGGATGGGGCCGGCATCCTTCGCGGGGATGCTCGACTTCGAGCCGCTCGTCGCCGGCCGTTTCCTGCAGATCGTCTCCGCCGATCCGGACAGCTCGCCGGTCTGGGCGCTGGCGCGCGAGCATCTGCTCGTCCTGGAGGATCCGCACGCGGGTCCGTCCTCCCGCCGCTCCGTCCCCTTCCCGGCCGGCTCCGATGCACGCGCGGGAGCGTTCCTCGCCATCGATCCGACCGACCGGTCGACGGTCCATCTCTGCGCGAACGGCCTATGGAGTTGCCGGCGCGAGGCGGCCGGACTGTGGTCGTGGACCCCCGACCGGCGCATCCGCGCGCCCGGGCGGCTCGCCGTCTTTGCGATCGCCGCGGCCGATCCCTCCTTCCGCTATGCCGCCGAAGAGGACGGATCGATCTGGTATTCGCACGACGAGGGACGAACGTGGACGCGGTCGAGCGCCGAGGGGCCGCGCGCCCGCGCCTTCCGCCCGGCCGCCATCGCGGTCGCCGAGCGAGACGCGCGGATCGCGTTCCTCGGCGGCAGCGGCTACGGAGGCCCGGCGGTCTACGCCACGGCGGACGGCGGAGTCACCTGGACGCCGCGAGGCGATGGGCTGCCTCCCACGGCCGTCCTCGGCCTCGCCTTCTGCGGGCCGGAGGATCGCTCCCTCTTCGCGGCCGCCGAAGCGGGGGCCTTCCGCCTCGACCTCTGCGGGGAGACGAGCGTCCTTGGGGCAGGCGGAGGGGCGAGCGGAGGGGTGAGTGGGAGCGCAAGCGGAGGCGAAGGGGATGATGCGAGCGGTATCGATGCGAGGGCCGGCGGAGCGGGCGCCGTTGCGCTCGGGGGAGGCCGCTGGGATTCGATCCTGAGGACCGAAGGGCCCCTCGCCGGATTCCGCAGCGTCGAAGCCGTTCCCGACATCGGAGTCGTCCGTTTCACGACGGCGGGCCGCGGCATCTGGGACTACTCGGTCGGCGATCCCCGCCTCGCCGATGTCGACGGAGGCGGCGGCGCGGGCGCCGGTGGGAACGCTGTCGATCCGTCCGTCCCGGCGTTTCGTCCGACTTTCTATCCCAACCCGGCGGAAGAGCGCACCTCGCTCATCTTCGACCTTCCGAAGGGCGGGATGGTCCGGATCGAGATGTTCGAGATCTGCGGTCGCAAGGTCCGGACGATCCTGGAGGCGGAAAGGAGCGCCGGCAGACAGTCGATCGAGATCGAGCTGGTCGACGCGAGCGGGCGGCGGCTGCTCAAGGGGACCTACCTGATTCGGGCCGAGGGGCCGGCCGGGGTCTGGGTCGGGAAGCTGCGGGTGCTTCGCGAGCAACTGCCATCGGTGGGGCCCCGTGAGAGCCCGTCGGCGCGCGGCCGCGAGGACCAGTGCGCGCCCGCCGCTTACGCCTTACAGTCGTCTCGATGTCCCACAAACGGTACCTGATCCCGGCCGTTCTGCTCGCGCTGCTCCTGGGCCTCGCGGTCGGCTACTTCTGGAGCAGGCCCCGGGGGCCGCGCGGCGCGCTCCCTCCCCGAACCGCTTCGCCCGACACGGCGGTCACCGGCACCCTCGTCCAGGTCTTCTTCGCGCGGATCGATGACGAGACGGGAGAGCCGGTGCTGGTCGGCGTGCCGCGCCGCCTCCCGCTCGGAGCTCGTCCTCTTCCGGGGAGCATCCTCGGCCTCCTGGAGGGACCGACGAAGGAGGAGTGGCAGAGCGGGCTCCGGAGCGAGATTCCTCCGGCGACGAGCCTGCTCGGGGTGCGTGAGGAAGACGGAATCGCCTGGCTGAACTTCAACGACCGGGTCGAAACCGGAGGCGGGACGCTGAGCATGCAGACCCGGCTGCGGCAGATCCTCCGGACGGCGACGCAGTTCCCCGACGTGAAGGGGGTCGAGATCATGATCAACGGCAAGGTTCCGGAAGCGTTCGGAGGGGAAGGAATCCTGCTCGACCACCCGATGAGGCCAGAAGCTCCTCCGGTCGGTGCGGGGGGCTGGGACGCTAGGGGCGCCGGCGGCGCGGATGGCGCGAGCGATGCGGGCGGCGCGCCGCCCGATTCGCAAGCGGCTCTCACCTCCGACCCTGACCATCGCCCCTGATCGCGCTCCGTTCTTCCCCCTGATCGCGCTCCGTCCCTCTCCCTTCTCGCGCCCTCCTCAGGCCTTGCGCGGCTCGTAGGCGACGATCCGGCCCGCCAGGGCCGAGGCGGCGACGGTCAGCGGGCTCGCCAGGTACATTTGCCCGGGCCCGCTCCGTCCCGGGAAGTTCCGGTTGATCGCGCTGACCGTCACGGTCTCCTTCGTCTGCGACACGCCCGGCCCCGCATTGATGCAGGCGCCGCAGGAAGGCTCGATCAAGCGCACGCCCGCGTCCTCGAAGATCCGCAGATACCCCTGATCCCGGCAGTACGCCTTGACCTCTTGAGAGCCGAACTGAATGAAGAAGGAGACGCCGGGAGCGACGCGCCGGCCCGACCGCAAGCCATCGCGGAGGACCCGGGCATACATGTCCATGTCCTCCCGCTTGCCCGCCGTGCAGGAGCCACCGTAGGCGATCTCGATCCGGACCGGCCCGCCCGCCTCGCTCTCGACCTCCTCGATCGGCCGTCCGTTGCCCGGATCTCCCGGGAGCGCGACCATCGGCCGCAGCGCCTCGGCGTCGATCTCGATCACCTTCTCCCACTCGCAGTCCGGATCGCTCGCCCATCCTTCGCAGAGGCGGGTCGCTTCCTCCACACCGAGGCCCTCGCGCTCGCTCGCGAGAAACCTCGCCGTCCGCGCATCCGGTGCCACGATCCCGGTGAAAGCGCCGACCTCCGCCGCCATGTTCGTCATCGTCGCGCGCTCGTCGACCGAGAGCTGCTCGACCGCCTCGCCGGTGTACTCGACGATCCGGCCGATCGCCTTCCCCTCGCGGACGAACGGATGCGCGAGAAGCGCGAGCATGAAGTCCTTCGCGGTCACGTTCTCCGGACGGCGCCCGCGCACGCGGACGAGCACTCCCTGCGGCACGCGGACGCGCACGTCGCGCGTGATCCAGGCGTTGAAGATGTCGGTCGAGCCGACGCCGAAGGCGAGGGCGCCCACCGCGCCCGAGTGTGGCGTGTGAGAGTCGGTCCCCGCGATCACCTGCCCCGGGAGCGCGTAGTTCTGAAGGACGAGGGAATGGCAGATCCCCTCCGATCCGTTTCCGCCCGGGATCTCCCCGTGCAACCGCACTCCCTGCCGCCGCGCAAACTCCTCCTGGCGGGCGCGCAGGCGGTCGGCGAGATCGAGCAGGCCTTGCGCCTTCTTCTCCGGAGAGATCACCTGATGGAGGAACGTGAGGTGGTCCCGAAAGAAGAGGACGGACTGCGGGTCGGCGATCCGCCCCTCCGCGCCGAGCGCCTCCTCGAAGAAGGAGGAGGCCATGGGAGTCACGTACTCGTGGCTGAAGCGGAGGTCGCACTCGACGAATCCCGCGTCGCCGGGGCGCACCGCCTTTACTCCGGTCCGTCCCGATCCGCTTCTCATGTGCCGGGCGAGGATCTTTTCCGCGAGGCTCATCGGACGCGCGGGCGTCTCGATCTCGGGCACCCGGATCGCGCCCTGCAGGCGGGCGACGTTGAAGGCGAAGAGACCGCCGTGCCGGAGAATCTCGCGCGTGATCGGATCTTCTCCCTGCAGGAACTCCTCGAGCGGAATCTCTTCACCGCGCCGGATCCGTTCCACGAGGCCGAAGTCGGTCGAAGTGAGGAGACCCAGGTTCTGGCAGTTCTGCCGGTAGATCCTCTCGATGTTCTCGGCGATGACGAGACGGATTCCGGCCGCCTTTTCTGCGAAGGGAGACTGTTCGCGGCTCGATCCTTTTCCGCGGCGCTTGCCGCTAACGCTCGCGACGAAGCGGGCGGCGCGGACCGATCCCGGGGTGATGGGGAACTCGCCGCCGGCGCGCAGGCCGACGTAGGGAAAGTCGCCGAGCTTCTCGTCGTAGTGGAAGCAGACCCAGCCGGGGGTGATCTCGTCGGTCGAGATGTCGTCGCGCAGGGGATAGAGGGCGGGATCGCCGGGAAGATCCTCGCCCGCCAGCTGTCGTCGCATCGCGTCGGCGTCGTCGACGAGAAGGAGGATCCTGCCGTCGAAGCGGAGGCGGTCGGGCAGCCGGGCGATCGGTCGGTCGCGAAGCGATTCGAGCATTCGAAATCCTCCTCGGCGGCGGCCTTGCGATCCCGAAGCGGCGCGATCGGGCGGGCGGCCTTCCGGAACTCCGCGGTGATCGGAACTCCGCGGCGATCCGGAACTGCGCGTGGCCGGGAACCCCGCAGCAATCGGGAACCCGACACTGTACCATGGCCCCGGCGCGTTCCGCGCCGCCGCGGCGAGGCAGGAATCTGCGGCAGGAATCTACAGAGGCGGAGGTGGGGATGACGCAGACGATCGGCATGATGATTCTCGGTGTCGTAGCCGGCACCCTGTCGGGACTGGCCGGCGTGGGCGGCGGAGTGGTGATCGTCCCGACGCTGGTCCTTCTCTTCGGGATGTCGCAGCACAAGGCGCAAGGAACCACCCTCGCGTTCCTGATCCCTCCGCTCATGATCGTTTCCGCCTATCAGTACTGGAAGAGAGGGGACGTCGACGTCCGGATCGCGATGCTCCTCGCCATCGGCTTCGTCGTCGGCTCCTACTTCGGCGCGAAGATCGCGCTTTCCCTTCCCGGGCCCACGCTGAAGAAGGTGTTCGGAGGGTTCCTGTTCCTGGTCTCCCTGCGCTATCTGCTCTGGAAGTAGGCCGGCCGAGCGAGGGGAGGAGCGACGCGGCGCGCGGCTCCCGCCGCGCGCGGCCGCCACGTCACACGGGAGGAGGAGGCGGCGGCGGCGGAGCAGCAGAGGGAGGCGGGCTCGCGAGCGCGGGCGGCAGCGGGGGCGCCAACCCGGCGAGTCGCGGCGCAAGTCTCGTGAAGCGCTCCCGAGTGCGATTGTTCCGCACGGCGATCGCCAGCGCCCGCTTCGTCCCGACGAGAACGACGAGCCGCTTGCCTCGCGTAATCCCCGTGTAGAGGAGGTTCCGCTGCAGCAGCACGTAGTGCTGCGTGTGGATCGGGATCACGACGCACGGGTACTCGCTCCCCTGCGCCTTGTGGATCGAGCACGCATACGCGAGGACCAGCTCGTCGAGGTCCCCATAGTCGTAGCGGACGAGCCGATCCTCGAAGCGGACCGCCACCGTCCGGTCGATCTCGTCGATCGCTTCCACGCGCCCGATGTCCCCGTTGAAGACGTCGAGGTCGTAGTTGTTGCGCATCTGCAGCACCTTGTCTCCGGCGCGGTAGACGCGCGATCCCCGGACGATCCCCTTCCCCTTCGGATTGAGCAGCTGCTGGAGCTCCGCATTGAGGTTCGCCGCCCCGAGGGTCCCGCGATGCATCGGCGTCAGCACCTGGATCTCCTCGATCCGGTGAAACCCGAACCGTCGCGGGATCCGCTTGGCGACGAGATCCTTGATCGCCTCGAGCGCCTCCTCCGGCTCCTCGCGCGAGACGAAGTAGAAGTCGCTCTCCTCCCCCTCGGCGGGCGGCGTGAGACGCGGCATCTCCCCGCGATTCACGCGGTGCGCGTTCGTTACGATCCGGCTGCGCTCCGCCTGCCGGAAGATCGTCCGCAACAGGACGACCGGCACGCGCTCGCTCGCGATCACGTCGCGGAGCACCCGGCCCGGGCCGACCGACGGAAGCTGATCGACGTCGCCGACGAGGACCAGCTGCGCACGGGGCGGCACTGCCTTCAGCAGGTCGTAGGCGAGGACGATGTCGACCATCGAGAACTCGTCGACGATCACCAGGTCGGCCTCGAGCGGCCGCTTCTGATCGTGGGCGAATCGCATCGACTTCGGCTGGAACTCCAGCAACCGGTGGATCGTCCGCGCCTGGCGCCCGGTCGATTCGGCGAGCCGTTTCGCCGCACGCCCGGTCGGCGCCGCGAGGAGGATCTGCCGCCCCTTCTTCTCGAGGATGCGCAGGATCCCGTTCACCAGGGTCGTCTTGCCGGTGCCCGGCCCGCCGGTCACGACGAGGACCTTGCTCGTGATCGCGCGGCGGATCGCCTCGCGCTGCTCGGGCGCGAGGTCGATCGCGCGCGTGCGCTCGAACCAGGCGATGGCCGCCTCGACGTCGATCGGAATCGGTCGCGCGGGGGCGGCGAGCAGCCGCACGAGCAGGCTCGCGAAGCCTGTCTCGGCGGTGTGGAGCGACTTCAGGAAGACCGCGGTCTGCGTCTCTCCGATCGAGTCCGGGGACTCGGGGAGGGCCTCGCGGACGATCCGCCCCTCGCGCGCGAGGTGATCGAGCGAGGAGCGGAGCAGCGTCTCGTCCACCTCGAGCGCCTCGATCGCCGCCTCGAGAAGCCGTGGTTCCGGGACGTAGACGCTCCCCTCGTCGGAAAAGGCGCCGAGCAGGTGGAGCAGCCCCGCCTCGGCGCGGCGTGGCGAATCCTTCGGGATGCCGAGGTTCTGGGCGATCCTGTCGGCCGTCTTGAAACCGATGCCGAAAACGTCGAGCGCGAGACGGTAAGGATTCTCGCGGACGATGGCGATCGCGCGCTCGCCGTACTGCTTCCAGATGCGAATCGCGTGCTGTGTTGCGACGCCGTTCGACTGCAGGAACAGCATGACCTGCTTGATCTCACGCTGTTCCTTCCACGCTTCACGGATCCGGTCCCGTCGGACGGGACCGATGCCGTCCACCTCCGTCAATCGTCCCGGGTCGGTCTCGATCACCTCGAGGCTCTCGAGTCCGAAGCGCTCGACGATCCGGCGGGCCATCTCCTTGCCGATCCCGCGGATGAGGCCGGAGCCAAGGTACTTCTCCATACCGGCGAGCGTCGAAGGCTGGACGGTCAGATACGAGTCGACGCGGAGCTGCTCGCCGTAGCGGCGATCGGTCATCCAGCGGCCGGTCATGCGAATCGCCTCGCCCGGCTGCACGCCGAGGAGGTTGCCGACGGCGGTGATCGGTTCCCGACGTCCCGGCGACGAGACGCGGACGACGCACCATGCCGTTTCTTCGTTCGCGTAGACGATGCGCTCGAGCGTTCCCTCGACGACCGCCGGCTCTGTCTCGGAAGGCATCGCGGGGATTGTCGCCGATCGCGGGCCGGAGGGGAACGCGAGGCGCATGGAATGCGAGGCGCACCATGCCGCGGAGGCGGCTGAGCGGCGCACGGGCCCGACCGGAGGAGGAGGGCGCCGGGCCGGCCGCACGGTGACCCAGACCGCGGGAGTGGCTACCTACGGGCGGTTCTGCTTCGCTCGTGGGCCAGCCCGGATCCATGATCCCTTCCCTACTGGAAGTTCGATGCTTGGTTCGACCCCAGCCAGGATTCCGGGCGGCGAGGGGAACGGCGAACTCCGGTTGTCGCGCTGGCTCGCGCCCTGATACTTGCGGGAGCAGGCGGGCCGGGCTTGGAGCTGTGCTAGTGTTGCCGGCATGGTCCGTCCCGAAGAATCGCGGCTCCTGCTCCGAATGTAGGATCGATCGATGCCAGAGGAAGGCACCTGGCGCGAGCGCCCGCGCGCCACGGTCCGAGCGGCGCCGAATGCGCAGGAGCTTCCCGGAATCCCCGCCGAGGAGCTGATTCGCCTGTGTATCGCCCACGAGCCGGGAGCGTGGGAGGAAATGATCCGCCGCTACGCGAACCTGATCCATGCGGTGATTCTCAAAGTCGGGCTGACGCCGGAAGACCGCGAGGACGCATTTCAGTCCACCATCACGGTCCTTTACACCGATCTGCCGAAGCTTCGCGACCCGGGACGGCTGCCGTCCTGGTTGATCGGGATCGCCTATCGCCAGGCGGTGAACCGGATCCGGGGAAAGATGCGGTCGCGCGAGACCTCGATCGACGAGATCGAGGAGCGCGGTGATGGACGGTCGGCCGAGCCGAACGATCCTCGCCCCCTCGCCGACGAGATTCGCGCCGATCTCGAGCATCGCCAGCAGATCGCCGAGGCGCTCGACGCGATCTCCGAACGCTGCCGGGAGCTTTTGCGCCTGCTCTTCTTCGAGGAGCCTCCGCTCGACTACGCCGAAATCGCCCGCCGGCAGGGAATGCCGATCGGCAGCATCGGGCCGACGCGCGCCCGGTGTCTCGAGCGGATGCGTAAGGTGTACGAGGAGCGGGGATGGAGCGGATAGCGGTCCGGCAGGCCGGGATGGAGGAGATCGCAGGCCGGCAGGCCGGGATGGAGCAGATCGCAGGCCGGCAGGCCAACATGGCCGGGGTGGCGGAGCCGCGAGGCGGCTGCGTGCGCCACTGCCTGTATCATCCCGCCTTCTCCTCCGACCTCTCCAGCGAAGGGCTCGACGAGGACCGCAGCAAGGGGGGCGATCCCTCCCCGGGGAGAGGCAGCGGATGAAGCATCCGAGCGATACGATCCTAATCGCCGCGATCGAGGGAGACGCGGAGCAGCTCGCCACCGTCCGCGCCCATATCGACGGCGGGTGCGAGACGTGCCGCACGCGGCTGCGACAGCTCGAGGCGATCCTGGCCTCGCTGAAGTCGCCGGCGCTTCCCGCCGTTCCGGACGTCTGGATGCAGAAGGCGATCGAGCGCGTGCGGGCGCTGGAGGCGAACCACACGGCCGTGTCCGCCGATGCGGCGGCCGCTGCTGCTGCGGCGGCCGCGGCGGCTGCTGCGGCTGCTGCGGCGGCGGCGACCGAGCCGGGAGACGCCCGGGCGGGCCGGATCGCCAGGGCTGCACGGGCCGCCGATCGCTCCCGAAGAGGCGGAGCCGTGCGCCGGATCGTCGAAGAGATCCGCATGGGCCTCGCCCTCGACAGCCGTCTCGCTGCGGCGCTTCCCGGCATTCGAGGCACGACCGCGCTGCAGCCCCGCCAGCTCCTGTTCGAGTCGGAGGCCGGCAACCTCCACCTCCGCATCGAGCCCGAGGCGTCGAAGAAGCTCCAGATCTTCGGCCAGTTCCTCCCCGCGAACGTCACACCCGCCGAGCCGATCTCCGGCACGGTCACTCTCGAGAGCGACGGGCGCGAGACGACTCGGAAGCTGACGCCGCACGGGGAGTTCCAGTTCCGCGCGGTCAAGCCGAGCGAGGTTCGGATCAAGATCGGCTGGAACGATCTCGTGCTGAGCCTCGGACCGCTCGATCTCTCGGCCGGTCCGGGACGGTGAACCCCTCTCTCGCGCCCGCTTCCCTCCGAGACTGGATCGATCTGCCGCGCGAGCGCCTCCGCGAGGCGATCGCCGCCGCCTCGCTCGACGATCCCGCCTCGCTCCTCCGCTCGATCCGCGACGAAGCCGGCCGCTTCTTCCAGAGCGATGTCGCGACCTCTCGCGCGATCGCATCGCGCGCGATCGAGATCGCCGGAATCCTCGGCGATCCTCTGTCCAGCGGATGGGCGCACCGGTCGATGGCCGAAGCCTGGCTCTTCTCCGGCAGGATGAAAGAAGCCGAAGCCTCCTACGAGACGGCCGCGCGCTTCTGGCGCGCCGCGGGCGCGCGCTCGCTGCTCGGCCAGCTTCTCGTCGGAAGGATCCACGTGCTCGCCATGCTGGGCCGCTACGCCGACGCCGAGGCGACGGCCGAGGAGGCCCGGCAGCATCTGACCGCCGAAGGGGACGACACCTACCTGGCGAAGCTCGCGATGAACTTCGGCAACATCCAGTTCCATCGCGATCACTACGGGCCGGCGCTCCTCGAATACGAGCGGGCCGGCCAGGCCTTCCATCGTCTCGGGCTGCGCGACGAGACCGTCATCGGGCTCGATGTCAACCGGGGCGTCGCGCTCTCGCAGCTCGACCGGGACGTCGAGGCGCTCGACCTCTTCTCGCGGCTCGAGCAGGAGTGCGCCGCTCGCGGCTACGACCTGCTCCTCGCGCAGGTGCGGATGAACGCCGCCTTCGTCCACGCGAATCGTGGGGACTACGATCTCGCGTT
The DNA here is from genome assembly GCA_041946735.1 of Candidatus Eiseniibacteriota bacterium. Lineage (GTDB taxonomy): Bacteria > Eisenbacteria > RBG-16-71-46 > CAIMUX01 > VGJL01 > JBHGAY01. The sequence goes on along the minus strand of JBHGAY010000004.1, from coordinate 178,256 downwards.
GCGCGACCTCGCCCGGGCCGCCCCCTACTTCGAGGAAACCGGGCATCTCTCGTTCCTCGCCTCCTGCCTCCTCACACGCGCGGAGATCTACAACAAGCTGAATCTCGCGGCGGAAGCCCTGGATCTGAGCGAGCAGGCTGCGCGTCACTTCCTCGGGCTCGGGCTGCGCTACTTCGCGGCGCTCGCGCTTTCCCAGGGAGCGCTCGCCTCGCTCGTCCGCCGGGAGCCGGCGCGCGCGATCGAGCGTGGGCGCGAAGCCCGCCGGCTCTTCCTGCTGGAGAAGAACCGGCCGCGCGCCGCCTTCATGGAGCTGCTGTGGGCGGAGGGGCTCGCGCAGGCGGGACGCAGAAAGGCTTCGCTCGTCCGTGCCGGCGCCGCGCTCTCCACCTTCCGCGAAATGGGTCTCGTGCGCTGGGAGGCGAACGCGGTCGTCCTCCTCGAGCGCCTCGAAAGAAAGCGGCGGCCGCCCGGGGAGCGCGCCGCCCGGCTGCGCGCCCTCCTGCGCCGCGTGCCGGCGCCGGTGTATCCCGCGACCGCCTACCGCGTGCTCGAGGCGCTCGGTCCGGCCGAAGAGGAGGCGGGACGCGCGCGCGCCGCCTCGACCGCCTATCGCCGCGCGGTCGAGCAGCTCGAGAGCCTGCGCGCCCGGGTGCCGACCGAGGACTCGAAGATCGCGTTTCTGAGCGACAAGGCGCATCTCTACGACCGGCTGCTTTCGCTCGAGCTACAGGCCGTCAGGCCCTCGGCGGCGCGTCTGTTCGAGTGGATGGAGCGCTCTCGCGCGCAAAGCCTTTGGGATCGGCTTCGGGTCCCGGCAGCGGATCCAGCTGAGTCCGCCGCCGGCGCAGGCGCGACGCATGCGACCCGCGACGATGATCGGCGGGGAGCGCGTGAACGCGAGCCGGGGCTGCGGCGCCAGCTCGCCTGGCTCCATGCGCGTCTCGGGCGCATCGAGCTTGGCTCTCCCGAAGAGCGGGCGCACATTCCCGAGATCCGCGAGCGGCTCGCCGCGGCGGAGCGCGCGTGGAGCCAGGCCTTGCGGGAGCGACAGGAGGCGGAGTCGCGCCGCACGATCGACGCGCTCGGCATCCGGCCGTCGGCTGCCCCGTCCTTGGATGAGGTTCGCTCGAGGCTCCCGGAAGGATGGGGCTTCCTGAGCTTCCACGTCGGACCGCGCTTCTCGATCGCGCTCGCGCTGACCGACCGGACGGTGCGCTGGACGCTTCTCCGTCCCGATCTGCGCAGGCGGCTCGCCGCCCTCGCCGATCGCCTGGACTTCCAGTGGGGAGCGGCCGCAATGACGCATGTGCGCCAAGCCGGTGCCACGCGGCCGGCTCCCGGCCCTCGGGAGTCGCCCTCCACGGCGCTGGCGGGGGGTGCTGCGCTCCTGCCCCCCTCGGGTCGCCCGGACGCCGGCCGTCTACACGCCTCGACCGATGCGATCCTCGAGGAGATCGGCCGCCTCCTCTGGCAGCCGCTCGCCGCGATCGGGGTCGACTCCTCGCGCCGCTGGGTCGTCTCGCCGCACGGGCCGATCCACCGCGTGCCGATCCACGCGATGCGGCCCGACGGCCGGTACCTCGCCGAGTCGACCGATCTGTGCCTCGTCCCGAGCGCGCGTGTCTGGCTGCGCCTGCCGGGTGCCCGGACGCCGGCGGCAGACGCGGAGAGGCGTGCGTGGGTCGCTGGCGTCCCTTCGTCCCAGCTACCCGGCGTGGAGCGTGAGGTCGAGCGGGTAGGATCGGTTCTCTCCGGATGGACGGTCCACGCCGATCTCGCTCCGACACGAGAGTCGCTGCGCGCGAACGGCGCGGAATCGGCGCTCGTTCACCTTGCCGCTCACGGGTCGCTGCGCAGCGACAACCCGGCCTACTCGTTCATCGAGCTGGCCGATGGGCCTCTGTTCGTCCACGACCTCGCTGGCTTTCGCTTCCCGTCCTCGGTCGTCGTGCTGACCGCCTGCTCCTCCGGCCGCGGAGCGGCCCCGGCCGGCGACGAGTGGATCGGCCTCGCCCGGGGCTTTCTCCAGGCGGGCGCGGCCTCGGTCGTGGCCAGCCTATGGCCGATCGAAGATGAACCGACGCTTGAGCTTATCGAGCTGTTCCATGTCGCTCATCGGTCCGGCCACCCGGTTCCGGCCGCGCTTGGTCTCGCAATGCGTGAAACGATGAGACTTAGGCCGCATCCATGGCACTGGGCGTCATTCGCGGCGCTGGGCGGAGTTTGACCCGGGCGGTCGGTTCGATCTATAATCCGCGATCGCTTCGAAGATAAGAAGGTATGGAGGGAATAGAGCCATGACGCAGCAGCCGCGTGCCGGTCTGGCCGATCGCTCCGCGCGGGATCGACGGCGGATCTTCCGGACCCTCCCGATCCCGGCCATCGTGCTTCTCGCCGCCATTGCGGCCATCGCCGCCATCGCCGGCACCCCCGCACCCGCCGCCGCGGCAGGCTGGCTTGCGGGGGAGATCCAGATCGAGCTGGCCTCCGGCGTCCCGATCGACGCCATCAACGCCGATTACGAAACGACCGTGATCGATTCCCTTCCCCCTCTCTACCGGCTCGATCTTCCGGATGGAGGGACGGAGGACGAGTACCTCCTGCTCATGCGCAACGACCCGCGGATCGTAGAGGTCGAGTACGTCTGGGAGGGGGAGGCGCCCGAGGGAAGCCACCAGATGGTGGTCGCGGCGGTAGGCGAGACGATCGAGGGGTACCTCGATCAGAACGTGGCCGTCCGGCTCCACCTCGACGAGATCCATGAGCACGCGCGGGGCGACGGCGTCATCGTGGCCCTCGTCGACGGCGGTGTCCGAATGGACCATGAGGCGCTCGACGGGGCGATCGAGCCCGGCGGGACCGACTTCGTCGACGGGGACGACGAGCCGTACGACGAAGCGAACGGCATCGACGACGACGGCGACGGAACCGTGGACGAAGGGGCGGGGCACGGCACCATGGTTGCGGGAATCCTGCACCTGGTGGCGCCGGGCGCGAAGATCCTGCCGATCCGCGTGCTGAACGACGAGGGAGTCGGCCAGACGTTCACGGTCGCGAAGGGGGTCCGCTATGCCGTCGACCACGGCGCCCGGGTCATCAACCTGAGCCTCGGGCTTCCCGTCGACTGCTCCATCCTGCGTCACGAGGTCGAGCGCGCCGAAAGTCTCGGCGTTGCGCTGATTGGAGCGGCCGGCAACGACGGCGTCGACCGCCCGTACTACTATCCCGCGAGCAATCCCGAATGCCTGTCGGTCGCGGCGCTCGACTCCTCCGACGTGAAAGCCTCCTTCTCGAACTTCAATGAGGCGGTCGACGTCTCCGCCCCAGGCGTCGGTATCCTCTCCGCCTACTACGACGGCGGCTATGCGATCGGCGCGGGCACCTCCTTCGCCGCACCCTTCGTCAGCGGGCAGTGCGCTCTGATCCGCGGGATGAGCCCGGACATGCCGGTCGAGGCGGTCTATCGCGCCTCGAGAGAAGGGATCGTCGACATCTACGGCATTCCCGAAAACGATCCGTTCCTCGGACTGCTCGGCACGGGACGCTTCGACGCGCTCTCGACGCTCGAGAACACGCCCTTCGCCGCCGGCGTCGGCGACTCGCCCTTCGCGTGGGGCGGCGCCGCTCTTCGCGTCGAGCCCAACCCGGCAAGGGCGGGAGAAACGGCCCGCATCGACTGGCTGGCGGGCGAGCCGGCGAATGCCACCGCGATTGTGTTCGATCTGGCGGGACGAAAGGTAAGGGCGCATCTCGATCGCGACGCGCGTGGCGGCTTCTCATGGGACGGCCGCGACGAGCGAGGATCGCGCGTCGCCCCCGGCGTCTACTTCGTCCGTGTGGAGAGCGACGCGGGCCGGAGCACGGCGCGGATGGTGCGCATCCGGGAGTGACGCCGCGGATGGTGCGCATCCGCGGGTGACGGCGCCGCGCGGGGAGCGGTTAGGATCGACCCATGGCGAGAACCGATCCCGGCCGGCCCCGCACCCCCTGGAGCATCCTCTTCACGCTCGGGATCGGGACGTTCATGTCGGCGCTCGACGGGAGCGTCGTCAACACGATCCTTCCGATCCTCCGGCGCGTGATGGGCACGCAGGTGGAGACGATCGAATGGGTCGTGACGATCTATCTCCTGGTCGTCAGCGGCCTCCTCCTCACGTTCGGGCGCCTGGGCGACCTGCACGGCCACCGCCGCGTCTACGTATTCGGATTCTCGATCTTCGTCCTCGGCTCGATCCTCTGCGCGCTCGCGCCCGGCGAACGCTTCCTGATCGGTTCCCGCGGCTTCCAGGCTCTCGGCGCCGCGATGCTGTTCGCCAATGCGCCCGCGATCCTGACCGGCAGCTCCGATCCGCGGCAGCGGGGTCAGGCGCTCGGCTCGCTGGCGACGATGACTTACTTGGGATTGACGATCGGCCCCTCGCTCGGAGGATGGCTCGCGCAGCACCTCGGATGGCGGTCGGTCTTCGCCATCAACGTCCCGGTCGGCGTGCTGGCGCTCGTCATGAGCTTGCGGTTCCTTCCCGACGATCAACCGGCGTCGCGGCGCGAGCGTTTCGACTTGCTCGGCGCTGCGCTGTTCCTCGGCGGTCTCGTCCTCCTGCTGTTGGCGCTCAACCAGGGGCACGCGTGGGGGTGGGCGTCGGCAGTTTCGCTCGCGGCGCTCGCCGGCTCGGCCGGGTTGCTCGCCGCCTTCTTCCGCCACGAGACGCGCACGAGCGAGCCGATGCTCGACTTGAGCCTCTTCCGCGTTCCGGTCTTCACTTTGTCCACGGTGAGCGCCCTTTTGAACTACGTCTGCCTCTTCACGGTCACCTTCCTCTTGCCGTTCTATCTCGTCGAAGGCCGGGGGATGCAACCGGCCCGGGCGGGCTTGATCCTGACCGCGCAGCCTCTCGTCATGGCGATTGCCGCTCCGCTGTCCGGCACCCTCTCCGACCGCATCGGCACTCGCGGTCCCGCCACCTTCGGGATGGCCGTTCTCGCGACAGGCCTCTACCTGCTCTCCCGGCTCGGCCCCGACGCCGGTGTCTCTTCGATCGTCGGCTCCCTCGCGGTGGTAGGTCTTGGCACCGGCCTCTTCATCTCGCCGAACAACAGCGCCCTCATGGGATCGGCGCCGCGCCACCGGCAAGGCATCGCCTCTGCGATCCTCGCCACCGCTCGCAATGTTGGCATGGTCCTCGGCATCGGTGTGGGCGGCGCGATCTTCACGACCGTGCTCGGCCCTCACGAGACGACGGAAGGAAGCGCGCTCTACCGGACGACCGCGATCGCGTTCCGCGTGTCGATGGCGATCGCGATCCTCGGGATGCTCACGTCCTGGAGAAGGAACGAGCGAGAGGAGCGGGTCTCGGCAAGAAGCGCGCGCCACGAATGAGGGGGCCGTGTCGAGGATCCACCGGCGGGCCCAAAAGCGAGGGTCGCCGGGACGGACCCCGGCGACCCGATGAGGACTCCGCGAGCGCTACCGCCGAGCGATCAGCGATAGAGCATCCGGAGCGCGCCCCACGATTGCTGCTCGGTCGCGACCGGTGCCCCGGTGACCGCCCAGATCGTGAGGTTGTTGTCGGTGAAGGGATTGGAGCACTGACAGGAAGCGCTCCAGAAGCAGTTGCCGTACGGAGCGCTGTTGATGTCCTCTCCGGTGACGCCGTCGAAGCTCGTCGGACAGAGCATGATGCAGGCGTCTCCGGCGATGGCGACGTCGTCGATGTCGAACTCGTTGTCCCCGGTCGTCGGAGTCACGGAGGTGCGGCTCACCTCCGTTCCACCGTCGTAGATCACGATATCCAGATTGCCGGGAACAGAGACGAACTCCACGTAGAAGCCGACCGCCGAAATGCTCCCCGGCGCAAAGCAGAGAATGCCGAGCTGCTGGCCTGCGTAAAGGCTCCAGCCTTGCCCCGGCTGCATGTCGACGTAGCCGTACTGACAGACGTCCTCCCGGTCGGGGAGGTTGACGGGGTCGCCCGGAGGGCCGTAGGAAACGCGAGGCCCCTCGGCGAACGCGGCGGTCGCGATCAGACAGAGAAGACAGACGAGAGCAATGTGCTTCATGCAGGACCTCCACGAGATATCGATGGAACCTGCCGCGCGAGGATCGCTCTGCTCTTCGGAACGATCTCGTCCGGCGATGACCGATTGTACAAGGATGCGGTCTTGCGGGAAAGCGAAGAAGGCGCCCCTGGCGGTGCAGACAGGGGCGCCAAATCAGATATGGGTTCGTTTTTGCGCCAGCTTGGCCCGCGTTTGTCCCTCGGCTTCGCTACCGGATGCGGAGGAAGCTCCTCGTTTCGTCCCGTCCGTCGACCCGGGCACGGAGCCAGTAAACCCCGGCGGGAGCCTCTTCGCCGGAGGGCAGCCGGCCGTCCCACTCGAGCAATCCGCCGCCGATCCGCAGCGAACCGCTCGTCGTGGCTGCGACGCGGCGACCGCGCACGTCGAAGATCGCGCCTTCGAAGACCGCGGCGCCGCTCCCCGACTCGAGCCGGAAGCGCACCGTGCCGCTCGCCGGATTCGGGAACGCTGCGCCGAGCGCGAAGCGTGAGCCGCCTTCGACGTCCGGCACGGCGGCCGGATCGGTGCGACGCAGCCAGGCGATCGAGTTCTCGAGGAGCCTCCGCGCGTTCGCGGTGTCCGCGAGCCGGTCGTAGGAGAACGCGTAGTAGAGGATCTGCCCTGTCGCGGGACTATCCGGATCGTCGTCGAACGCGAGGATGCCCGCGTCCCCGGCGTAGCTCGTCGTGCGGTAGATCAACGTCGCGCCGGCGAGCGGCGTGACCGAGTCCTCGTCTCCAGTCGTCACGTACTGGATGTCGATCGTGCTGGAGAGCAGGTTCGGCGTCGTGGCCACCGGGTGATCCGCCTCGGAGAGAATCAGATCTCCGGCGTTGTTCGTGTGCCAACCGGATCCGTGGAGCACGTGCGCGCCGAAGCTCGGGTATCCGGGATTCTGGAACGTGTCGTAGCCGATCTGCCCCCCCTCGATCAGGAGCCGCCCGCCCGCCCCGGCGTACGCCTCGAGAGCGGCCCGCTTTGAGGCGTCGGCGACCGGATCGCCGTTGGGCCCTGCCGACCAGACCAGGCACCGGTACTCCGACCAGGCCGCCGGATCGGTCGCCGCCGCCGTCTCCACGTGATATGGGAGGCCAATCGCCGCCAAATCGGTGGCGATCCTCGTTTGCGCTCCGTCCTGCACGACGAGAACCACCTCGGCCATGCTGCGGAGCGCGAAGTCCTCCACCCGGTCCCCCGTCACCTCGATCTGCCGTTCCTCTCCCACGTGGCCGGCCGCGGAGACGCGGAGGTCGTAGGTGTCGGCCTGCAGTCCGATCGAGTAGGCGCCGGTGGCGGGCTCCGTCGAAGCCTGCGCGACCAGCTCCTGATTGGAGTGCCGGTACGCGCGCACGGTCGCGGGCAGGGGCAGCCCGGTCCCCTGCTCCGTCACGTGTCCGCTCACCTCGTAGGTCGGAAGCGGCAGCAGAGCCACGTCGCGAACGGTCGCCGGGCCGTCGAGGACCACGATCCCCGGGATCGTCTGCGGCAGGTATCCCGCGGCCTCCACCTGCAATGTGTAGGTACCCGGGAGCAGCAGCCGGTGGTAGTCGCCGGCGTCCGGATCGGTGCGGATCGTCTTGCCGATCTCCACCACGTCGACTGTCGCGTCGAGCGGCAGGCCGGTGTTCGCGTCGGTCACGATCCCGCCAACGCCCGTGAGCGTCCGGCTCATGTAGTAGAGCATCGCGTCCCGGTTCTGCGACCAGAACGTGTCCATGGCGCTGTAAGGCGGCCACTTCGTGGTCGACACCTCGATCGTCACGTCGATGTCCGACCGCCACTCGTAGCACCAGTCCTGCATGCCGCCGTTGACGATGTACCAGTCCCAGCCGATGGTGACGCCGTGATAGAACTGCGACGAGTTCCACATCGGTGGATTCCGGTACGAGTAGCCGAGCGAGAAGGTCTCGATCATCTCGTCGTCCGGCGTATAGGCGACGTGGCTGTCCCAGGGATAGTTCACGACCAGCGCGCCTCCGTGATAGTTCGCCGAGAGGACGAAGCGGTGGTCGTAGCCGAGGTACATGAATGCCTGGTTCTCGGGCTCGCGGCCGTCCGGAGTGTCGATCGGATCGGTGATCGGGTCGGGGAACTCGCGGTTGAGATCGACGCCGTGCGCGTTGTAGCGGGTTCCGTTCACGAATCCGTCCGGGTTGTGCATCGGGCAGATCCAGATTTCGATCCCGTTGACGTACGAGGTGACAGTCGGATCGGTGCCGTAGTTGTCGACCAGGTAGTGGATCAGCCGGCGGCACAGCTCCATCCCGGTCACCTCGTCCCCATGGATGCTCGAAGTGAACTTGAACTCCGGCTCGTTCTCCTCCGTGTCGGGGTTGTCGCTGATCTTCATCATCCAGATCGTCCGTCCCTGCACGGACGTCCCGATCGGGATCATCCGGCAGATCGAAGGATTCGCGGAGGCAACGCCCTGCAGCTCGCTGATCAGCTGGTCGTACGTCGGCCAGTCGCGCAGTCCCCCTGTTCCCGGCGGATGCAGGCGGAACTCCTCGAGGGCGAGATTGCGCAGCTTGTGAACGTCATAACCCGCGCCACGGAGCTGCCGGCTCCCCTCCTCGTTGACGTTCGCCTCGATGATCCAGCCGTCCGCGAAGGGACGGACCGACTCCACCTCGATCCCGGTTGCGACGACCGAACGGGCCTCCTCCTCGCTGGAGACCACGACGGCAACGGGGAAGCGGTCGGAAAACGGGTAGGTGGGGTCCGGATCGCCGGCCGACCACAGGGGAAGGTCCCCCGGGAGGGAGGCAGATTGCGCGGGCTGCGGCCCGAGGGGAGACTGGACGATCGAAAGAACGGCAAAGACGAGCGGGAAAAGCCAGATCGAGCGGAAAGCCATGGATGCTTTGCCTCCGGATGGAAAGCGACCGGCGGGAGAAATCCCCGCGCCTCAAGGCAACGGGCATAAGTCTATCAAAACGGCGGGATCGTCCTCCAGCAGCGGATCGAATCGATCAAGGGATCGAGCCGCGGCGCACTTTCCGGCAGGACGAGGGAGCGAAACGAGCGACTTTCTGCTACAATTAGCGCATTCGATTCGACCTGCCCTCGAGGGGCCTCATTCCCGCGGTTCCACCGCCGAAGGAGTCAGTGCATGTCGAAGCTCGGACCTTCTCGCAGCATTTGCATCTTCGTCGCTCTGCTTATCGTCGTTCTCGCCTGCGGCGCCGCGTTCGGAGCTTCGCAGACGGAGTTCCGCGTCCTCTCCTCCGAACCCGATCACGTGGTGATCGAGATGGAGCTGGGCGATCTACAGCAAATCCCGATCGACGCGGACGGAAGGGCATGCCTCCTTCCCGTGCTCGAGGACGCGCCCGCGTTGATGGAAGCCGGAGCGCCCGAGCTTCCGGTCCTTCGACAATCGATCCTGATCGGCGATCGCGCAAACGTCGCCCTCCGCGTCCTGGATGCCACCTACGAGGAGCTTCCTCTGGATGCCCCGATCGTCCCCTCGAAGGGACACCTCACGCGGAACGTCAATCCCGCCGCCGTGCCGTTTCAGTTCGGCGCGACGTATGCGAAGAACGCGTACTTCCCGGCGCAGGAAGCGGTGATGTACGACCCGTTCGTCGTCCGCGACTTCCGCGGAGTCGTCGTCGAGATCCGGCCTGTGCGCTACAACCCGGTTCTGCAGAAGCTGGAGGTCGCGCGGCGGATGACGATCGAGCTCGCCCCGATCCCCGGGCCCGCGAAGAATCCGCTAGCGCGGTCGCGGGAGCTGACCTCGATCGATCCCGAGTTCACCTCGATCTACGGCAACCTCTTCCTGAACTGGCGGGAAGGCGGCGGGCTTCGCTACACGCCGATCCCGGAGCCCGGGCGTTGCCTGATCCTCACGGCCGACTCGTACTACAACCAGATCCTGCCCCTCTATCAGTGGGAGCTGCAGAAGGGGATCCCGACGATCCTGAAGAGACTCTCCGAGGTCGGATCGACCGGCAGCCAGGTGAAGGCGTACATCCAGAGCCTCTACGACGAGCCGCAGACGCTCACCTACGTCATCCTCGTCGGCGATTCGGGGAGCATGCCCTACCTGACCGGAACGGCGGAAGGCGCGCCCTCCGACCCGATGTACGTGATGCTCAGCGGCAACGACCACTACCCGGATGCGATGATCTCCCGCATCTCCGCGCAGAACGCCACTCACGTCGAGACCCAGGTGTCCCGTTCGATTCGCTATGAGAAGACCCCGGACATCGGGACGGCGGGGGACTGGTACCACCTGGCGACAGGCATCGCGAGCAACGCGTACGGGGGCGGCGCCTACGACTGGCAGCGCGCCAACTGGCTGCGCGACGTGCTGCTCGGCTACAACTACACGCAAGTCGACCAGATCTACGATCCGACCGCCACGAAGCAGCAGATCTTCAATGCCATCAACGAGGGGCGCAGCCTGGTCAACTACATCGGCCACGGATCGACGACCGCCTGGTCGACGACCGGCTTCAACGTGAACGACGTCTACGCCCTCACGAACGGCTTCAAGAACCCTTACATCTGCAGCGTTGCCTGCTCGAACGGCGACTTCACCTACGGTGAGTGCTTCGCCGAGGCGTGGCTGCGCGCGGGGACCGCTGCGGCTCCGAAGGGAGCGATCGGCATCTACGCGGCGTCGACTCTCGCCTCGTGGGTGCCTCCGTGCGACATGCAGACCGAGGTGGTGCGCCTGCTCTGCGACGAGGAGCGCAACACCCTCGGAGGCCTGAGCTTCAACGGCGCATGCAAGGGACTGGACCTCTGGCCGGGGTACGAAGGGATCAAGCTGGTCGAGCAGTACAACCTCTTCGGCGACTGCACCGTCATGATGCGGACCACGAACCCCGCCGCGCTCGCGGTCGTTCATGAGCCGCTCCTCCTCTACGGCCAGGCGACGTTCCCGGTGCAGGTGACGGGCGTGGCGGGGGCGCGCGTGGCGCTCTACGCGAACAACGTCCTCTACGGTTCCGCCTACACGGACGGCTCGGGCCTCGCTACGATTCCGGTCGATCCTCTTCCCGCCGTCGGGACCTCGCTGACCCTCACCGTCACCGCGTACAACGCGCAGACCTATCTCGGAACGGTCAATGTCACCTCTCCGAGCAACGCCATGGTGCATGTCGAGGAAGTGGGTCTCACCGGCGGCGTCGCCATCGCGGGGGTTCTGAACGATCTGACGATGCAGCTGCACAACACGGGGACCGACCCCGCCCATGGGGTGACGGCGAAGCTGCGGTCGATGGGAGGCGCGAGCATCTACGATTCGACGGCCACCTTCGGCGACATCGCGCCGGACCAGATGGTGTGGGGCCTCGACGGCTTCAGCTTCAAGCCGGACCGCAACGCCGCCGACGGGTCCGACCTTCCGCTCAAGGTGAAGATCACGTCGACCGAGTTCCAGACGTGGTGGGACACGGTCCTCGTTCGGATCTCCGCCCCGAACCTCGCCTACCGTGACGCGATCATCGACGACAGCACGGGGGACTGGGACGGACGGGCTGACGCCGGAGAGGCGATCGCGGCGACGTTGAGCCTGACCAACTACGGTTCGGCGACGGCGAACGGGATCAACGCGAGCCTGATGAGCCTCGATCCGATGATCCACGTCACGAACGGATTCGCGCAGCTGGCGACTCTCGAGCCGGGGCAGTCGGCCTACCTGACCGCGCCCTACCGGTTCGAGATCGCGCCGGAGTTCGCCGGCTCCGAGCTCAATTTCAGCCTCCGGCTCGCGCTCTCCACCGGCCGCGTCCAGATTCTCAACATCTCCCTGCCCGCAGGCGGCTTCCTCGAGACGGTCGACCACGGGACGCCTCGCTGCTCGCACGAAGCGCCGGAAGGCTTCGCGGACGAGTGGCACGTCTCGGATGACGGGAACGTGACGCCGGGCGGCTCCCATGCGTGGAAGTGCGGCGGCGACTCGACCGGCTATGCGCCGCTCGAGGACGCGCGGCTCATGCTTCCGCCTCTGAACCTCGGCGCCGGGGCGCGTCTCGCGTTCTGGCATTGCATGGATGCGGAGGCTGATAGCGTGGATCCGGCGATCGCGTACGACGGCGGGGTGCTGGAGATCTCGCACAACGGCGGCGAGTTCGTTCCGCTCGTTCCCGACAGCGGCTACACGCACGTGATCCACGAGCGCGGCGGACCGTTCGCGGAGCAGACGGCATGCTTCTCCGGTCATTTCGACTGGACGCGCACGGAGGTCGATCTCTCCGAATTCCCCGGGCTCGTGCAGATCCGCTTCCGGTTCGGGTCCGATTCGCTCGGTACGGGCGCCGGCTGGATGATCGACGACATCGAGGTTCGCGGGGTCGACGCGACGGTGGCGGCTCCCGAGTTCGCGGTCGGCTTGCAGACCCTCCATCTCGCTCCCGCGCAGCCGAACCCGTTCAATCCGCGGACGCTCCTCTCCTTCCTGTTGCCGGAGCCGGGGACGGCGCGGCTGCAGGTCGTCGACGCTTCGGGCCGGATCGTCCGCACGCTGCTCGAGGAGCGGTGTGAGGCGGGCGAGCGGTCCGTCGTCTGGGACGGCCGGGACGATGGGGGACGGCCGCTCCCGAGCGGTGTCTACTGGGCGCGGCTCGAGCAGTCGGGACGGTCGAGCTCGAGCCGTCTCGTGATGCTGAAGTGACGCGCTGAGGCGCGAGCCGCCGCTCGCCCTTTGTGGGCGCGCGCGCACGGCGAGCGCGGCATCTCCTTCCGGGAGGCGGCTCCATCGCGGGGCCGCCTCCTTCGCTTCGGTACCCCGGCGCGTTCCCCGAGGCTCTTCTTTGCGTATGCTCTCCAGGGAAGGAGGAACGCCGGTGCGTCCCTACGATCTGATCTGCTTCGACGTCGACGGCACCCTCGTCGTGCACGACGAGGAGAAGATCGTCTGGGAGATCCTGAACCGCCGCTTCCGTGGAGACGACGCGGTCGACCGGACGCGCTTCCTCGACTACTCGCAGGGAAGGATCCGCTATGCGGAGTGGGTCGCCCTGGACGTCGGCGATTGGCTGCGCGCCGGCGCGACGCGCGAGCAGATCCTTGCCGCGATGGACGGGCTGCGACTGATCGAGGGGACGCACGAGACGCTCGCCGAGCTGAAGCGCCGGGGCTACAAGCTCGCCATCATCTCCGGCACGCTCGACATCGTCCTCGACCGGCTCCTCCCGGAACATCCCTTCGACGACGTCTACCTGAACCGATTGCAGTTCGACGAGGGCGGCCGGCTGACGGGATGCGAGGCGACGCCGTACGACGTCGAGGGGAAGGCGCGGGCCTTGCGCGAGATCGCGGAACGGGAGCACATCCCGCTCGCGCGATGCGCGTTCGTCGGGGATTCCTTCAACGACGTCGCGGTCGCTCGCGAAGCGGGATTTGCGGTCGCGCTGAACCCGAAGTGCGAAGAGCTGGTGGCCGAGGCGGACGTCGTCGTGCGTGGAGCCGACCTGCGGCTGCTCCTTCCCTACTTCCCCTGAGCCTGCCGGGCCCCCGAAGGACGGAGCGGACGTTGGAGGGCCACGATCAGGATCAGATGACGCCCGCCTTCTTTCCTGCCTTGCGGATGATCTCCAGGGCGCGGTCGACCTGCTCCGGGGTGTGTGTCGCCATCAGGCTCGTCCGGATCCGCGAGCTCTTCTCAGGTACGGCGGGGGCGATCACCGGATTGGTGAACACTCCCCCCTCGAAGAGCAGCTTCCAGAAGAGGAAGGTCTTGTTCGTGTTGCCGACGAGAATCGGAACGATCGGCGTGCAGCAGGTTCCGATGTCGAAGCCCGAGGCGACCAGACCGTCGCGCAAGCGGTGCGCGTTCGCCCAGAGGCGCTCGCGGCGCTCCGGCTCCTTCTGCATGATCTCGACGCACTTGTGGACGGTCGCCACGGCATACGGAGGAAGGCTGGCGCTGAAGATCAACGACCGGGCGTGATGCTTGATGTAGTGGATGACCGTCTCGTCCCCCGCCGCGAACCCACCGATCGACGCGAACGACTTGCTGAAGGTCCCCATGAGGATGTCGACCTTGTCGGTCACGTCGAAATGCTCGTGCGTCCCCGCGCCGGTCGCCCCCATCACGCCGATGGAATGCGCCTCGTCGACCATCAGCCGGGCCCCGTACTTCTGGCACATCGGGACGATGCCGGGAAGATCGGCGAGATCCCCCTCCATGCTGAACACTCCGTCGACCACGACCAAGATGCCGCCGCCGTGGCCCTTCGCCTTGCGGAGCGCCTTCTCCAGATCGGCGATGTCGTTGTGACGGAAGCGGAGAGTCGAACCGTGGGCGAGAAGCGCGCCGTCGACGATGCTCGCGTGATCGAGCTTGTCGATCACGACGACGTCTTCGCGTCCGATCAGGCTCGAGATCACGCCGAGGTTGACGTGGAAGCCGGTCGAGAAGACGAGCGCCGCGTCCTTGCCGACCAGGCGAGCCAGCTCGCGCTCGAGGTCCTCGTGGAGGTCGAGGTTGCCGTTCAGGAACCGGCTGCCCGTGCAGCCGCTGCCGTACTGCCGGGCCGCCTTCTCCGCCGCGTCGAGCACGCGAGGATCGTGGGTGAGTCCCAGATAATTGTTGGAGCCGAGCATGATCAGGCGGTGGCCCTTGATGGTGACCTCGGTCCCTTCGGACCCCGCGATGGGAACGAAGTAGGGATAGAGGCCGGCCGCTTGCGCCTCTTTCGCCCGGGTGAAGGCTCGACACCGTTCGAAAAGATCGACCGACTCCAGCCGCTCCATCGCCTCCGCCATTTGGCTTCCTCTCCTCAGGTCGTCGCGCAGGCTGCTGCCTCCACGAAGCACAGGGTCAAAAACTCCAAGCGAGCCTAGGGACGGGCACGCTTCGGTGTCAACGGGTTTGACGCCCCTCCGGGGCGTCTCGGTTGCCCGGCGGTCCGCTGATGCTACCGCATTCCCTTTGAAGGGTGGCCTGATCGTCAGGGCCGAGGGGGACTTGCGGATTCGGATCCGGCAAGCCCGGGATCCCGCAGGAGCGCGGTCGCTCGCGTCGTCCATGCGGCCGCGCTCGAGTCCCCGGATATCTCGCCGCCCGCGACCCATAGCAGGCGGATCGGTTCTCCGCGACGCGCGACGCGCTTCAATGCAGGCTCCGGCGAGGCGCCGGCGCTGCGCGCTCCGTCCGGCTCCTCCGCGCGTGCCGGCGAGAGGTCGCGTCCTCCTGCTCCCGCGAGCCCGAGCGCCCCGGCGCCCGGCGCGGAGACGCCGAAGCTCCAGATGGCGCCGGGCTGGCCATCGCCGGACGCTTCCATCGTCCCGTGGACTTCGAGGGGCGGCAGCGCGAAGGCGACGAGAATCGAGTCGGGCGCCTCGAGGACGAACTCCTCGCGTAGGACGGGCGACCCGGATCGCATCTCGAGGCGGCGGCGGGCGCGCGTCTGCCCGCGAGCCAGCTGGACCTCGACGACCGAGCGCAGCGGGCCAGCCACGAGCACGCGGGCGCCGAGGACGGCGTCGCTTCCGAACATAGGAATCCATTCCTGCGCATGCGCGTCCTGCGCCCGGAAGGTCCGGACGTAAGGGCCGCCGATGCCCGGGCCGTCGCCGATGTCGAGGGGGTCGATGCCCCAGCTCCGCATTTCGTGAACGTTCCCCAGATCCCCCTTGAGGATCAGGCGCGGGGCGCGCTTCGCGAGGAGGTCGACCTTGCCGTCGTAGGTGCGAAACGCAGCCGCCGCCGACTCGATCGCGATCGACCGGCCGAGGAACGGATCGACGCGCGTTCCTTCGGGGAGAGGAAGGGGACGCGCCGGATCGATCTCGATGCGTAGCCGGCCGGGCGGCTCCGCGTCGTCCGGTGGCACCACATGAGGGAAGTAGAGAAGGTCGACCTGGCCATCGCCGTCGTAGTCCTCGGGCTGGCCGGCGATCCGGTCCTGATCGCCGGGGATCGGGTCGTCGCGGCGGTGGGTTCGATCGTCTCGGCGGTGGGTTCGATCGTGGCCGACGATCCGATCGCCGCGGTCCGCAACCGGGATCGCCTCGATGCGGCTCCACGGATCGAGGATCGCGCGAGCCGCGCCGGGGACGTCCGCGATCGCGATCGTCATGGCGGTCTCCGGGCTGTCCTCCGCGGCGGCCGGCGCTGCGATCTCGACGTCGAACGCCGACGCCGGTCGCGCCGGCCGCGCCTCGCTCGCGAGGAACCCGCCGCCCATCTCCAGCAGGACGAGGTCGTCCAGGTAGCGTTCCGTCTCGAGGCTCCTCTCCGCGCGGACGGCGAGCGGGTCGTTGCGATCCCTCGCCTCGAGCCACCACCGTCGCACCGGATCGGGCCGGCGCTGGGCGAGCGAGCCGGCGAGCTGCCGTGTCTCGGCGACAGCGCGATCGCGCGCCGCGCGCAGCGCCGGGCCGTAGAACCGCTGGACCTCCCGCAGTCCGGGCGGAAGCGGCCGCGCCGCCTCGCCGGGCGGCCGGACGTCGCGCGCCGGAGCATCGGAACGGCCGCCGAGCGCGAACGCCCAGTGATCGAAGAAGCCGTTGCCGTCGTCGTCGTAGGCGCGGATCGTCCTCTCGATGGGCGGCGTGGAAGGAATCGCGACGCTGGTCTCGCCTTCCTCCGCTCCGAGCAGATGGATGCGGTCGTCGATCCCGCTCCAGTACAGGCCGAGCCGCCCGGAACCGTCGCGGTCGATCTCGTAGCGCTTGTGGATGTGCCCTGTCCCCGGTCCCCCAACGGCGGGAAAGCCGCGGAAGGCTTCGGCGATCACTCCCTCCCAGCGCTCGCGCGCCGGATCCTCGGAGTACGGCGCGACGTTCGCGTCGTCCTCGTCCCAGACGAGGAGCGCGGAGCGCCAGAGGCCCCACCGCATCGCTTCGCGGGCGCGGGCCCAGGAGACGAACCGGATCGTCCCACCGTCGCGTAGGCGCACGCTGTCGGCGAACGCCGCCGGAAGGAGGACGGGGCCGAGCGCGGTCACCGAGAAGTCGTAGTCGCGCGGGGAGGAGGGCGAGGCGTCTCCATCGGCGTCGACGCTCCAGCGGATCGAGGCGATGTCGAGATTCTCTCCCTCGAAGCGCAGCGCTTCGTCGGTCGCGCCGTCGCCGTCGGCGTCGTAGAAGCAGAACGGATTCTCCCAGGCGGAGGTCCAGACTCCGGTCGCGTCGTCGCGCCATCCAGCGACGAACATTCCGTCCCCGTCGAAGTCGCTGCCCCACTGGTCGCGGTTCGCGTGATAGCCATAGCCGCTCAGCTGAAAGAAGCGATCGTCGTCGTCGAGGTCGAAGACGATCGTCACGCCGATTCCCTTCGAAGAGAGCGTTCCTCCGGAGATCTCGTAGATCTCCTGCCGGTCCGCGTCGCCGTCGCCGTCGAGGTCCGTGTAGGCGACCATCCGGTCCGGCGCGCCCGCGCCGCGGGCGTCCGCGACGTAGGTGTCGCTGTCGGTGTCGGGGCGGGCGGCGCCGGGCGCGAGGTCGCCGTCCTCGTCGATCGCGACGACGCGCGCCTCTCCTTCGCGCCAGGCGAGCATGTCGATCCGGCCGTCGCCGTCGCTGTCGATGCGGAGCTGCGCTCCCCCGTCGACGAGGGCGAGAACGGAATCGTCGGCGAAGACGTGGACGAGCGCGGGCTCGAGGCCGAGCGCGACCGCTCGCCGGAAGGCGAGGAAGTCGGGGGATTCGGCTCCGGTCTCGCGGGCAGCGGGCTCCCCGACGGGTGCAAGCGCGAGCGCAAGAGTGAGAGTGAGAGTGAGGGTGAGCGCGAGCCCGAGCCCGAGGATGCGCGCGCGGAGCTTGGGTGTCATCGGGGCGGCTCGCCTTGCAGCCATGCGCGCGCTCCGAGGTGCCGGCACGCGCGCGCCGCCCAGTCGGATGCCGTGGCCGCCGCCTGCTCGACCGGCCCTCCACGGAGACGGACGTCGAGGAATCCGGCGGCGAACGCGTCGCCCGCGCCGGTGGGATCGACCAGCTCGCCCTTGCCGAGCCGGGACGGCACCTCGATCGCCGCGCGCGTTCCGGCCTGGTGGACGATCGCCCCGCGCGCGCCTCGCGTGCGGGCCAGGATCGCCAGGCCGGAGGAGAGAATCTCTTCGATCTCCCGCTCGCCGAGGGGTGGCCATGCGGACGGACGGTGGATGGTAGCCGGACCGAGCATGGCGCTGGCGCCGGCGCTGGCGCCGGTTCCGGCCCCCGCGCCACCGCCGCCGACGCGGCCTGCGCTTCCCTCCGGTTCGTCGGAAAGCGGACCGTCTCGCTGGTCCGTCTCCGGAATCTGCAAGTAGGAAAGAAGCGGCAACGCGGTCCTCCACCGCTCCTCCGCCTGGGGGCGGTGGATCGGACCGTTCAGGAGAAGAGCGTTCTCCCGCCCGCTTCCCGGACTTCGGACGCCGTCGCTCCTCCTCCCGCGCAGCCGCTCGATCCCCCGGGCTCCCGGCCGATCGAGCAGGAGCCAACGCGCTCCGCCGATCTCCGGGCAGGAGCCGTCCCATGGAGGGGCGGCGTGATCGGGGATCACCGCGCGAAACGCGTTCGCCCCGCTCCGCCGCTCGACGAAGACCTCGACCTGCTTCGTCCGGCGGCCCGCGGCCCGCTCGATCCGCGCGTCGACCCCGTGGCGCCGGAGGGCTTCGATCGCCGCGCGTCCCGCCTCGTCGGCCCCCACCATCCCGGCAGTGACGACTCGCCAGCCGGCGGCCGCCAGGGCGCAGGCGACGTTGAGAGCGCTTCCGCCGCCATCCTCGACCTCGTCCAGGGCCTGACGTTCCGGGTCGAAGCGATCACGATCCTCCGGAATCGCTTCCACCCGCCAGGTCGTCTCCCAGACCGGGTCGGCGAGGACGAGGAGGTCACAGGAAGGAAGGGCCCGCGAAGCGGTCAACGCCCTGCGCCCCTTGTCCCCCCCGAGGCCCCGTGGGATTCTCGGTCGAGGCCGCGCATCGCGGATGACGATAGCGGAAGGAGCGCAGCGGATGGCAGACGTGTTCGTGCATCCCTCGGGGATCAACGAATCGGACGAGGTGGGGGAAGGGACGAGGATCTGGGCGTTCGCGCACGTGATGCGAGGGGCGCGCGTCGGCAAGGGGTGCAACATCGGCGAGGGGTCGTTCATCGAGAGCGGCGCCGTGCTCGGCGATCACGTGACGGTGAAAAACGGGGTCTCGATCTGGGATCGCGTGACGATCGAGGACCATGTCTTCGTCGGACCCAATGCGGTGTTCACCAACGACCGGATTCCGCGCAGCCATCCCGATTTCCGGACCGGCCCCGCCGGATGGGAGCCGATCCGGGTCCGCTATGGGGCGACGATCGGGGCGAACGCGACGATCGTCTGCGGGGTGACGCTCGGAACCTGGTCGTTCGTCGCGGCCGGGGCGGTCGTCACGCGCGACGTCCCGGACTTCGCAATGGTTGCAGGCAATCCGGCGCGGCCGATCGGATGGGCCTGCAAGTGCGGCCGCCGGCTCGACCGGTCGACCTTGGCCTGCTCGTGCGGCCTCTCGTACGTGGAGCAGAACGGCGCCCTGCGACCGAGCCGGGAGCGATGATCCCCGGCGGAAGCGCCGGTCGATGAGAGAGCGCGGAGACCCGGACCGATGAGCGATCGCGGAGGCGCCGGTCGATGAGCGCCGCGCCGGCGGGCAGGGGCGAGCCCTCGCGGGCGCCCCGCTGGGATCCGGTCTGGAACGTCCGGATCCGGCCGGCGCGGATCCTCCTCGTCCTGGTCCTCCTCGCCGCGGCGGTCGTCCTCTCGCTTCCCGGGCTTCTGACCTCGTATGCGCGATGGCTCATGGTGTCCGACCCGCATCGAAACGCCGAAGTCGCCATCGTCCTCGGCGGCGGCGAAGGGGAGCGTCTCGGCGCCGCCCTGCGCATCTGGCGGGAGGGCCGCGTTCCGGCGCTGCTGATCACCGGGCCGGACAAGGCGCTTCTTCCGGTCTACACGGGCGGCCAGGATTCGCTCTCGCAGGGGGAGGTGAAGCGACGGATCGCGATACGCCGTGGCATGCAGCCGGAGAACGTCTGGCTCCTTCTCGGGCCGACGAGCACGTATGAAGAGGCGGTCGCGAGCCGGCGGGAGCTGCTCGCGCGCGGCGTCACCCGCGCGATCATCGTGACCTCTCCGATGCATGCGCGACGCGCCCGCGCCACATTCCGGGCCCTCTTCCGGGACACTCCGGTCTCCATCAGCCTGGAGACGCTCCCGCCCGGGCAGAGCGAGGAACGGGCGGAGCGGTGGTGGGATCGGGAAGGGGAGATGATGTCGGTCTTCACCGAGACGGCGAAGCTGCTGTACTACTGGAAGCGCTACGCCATCTCCCCGTTCGAATCGCCGGCATCCGGCGAATCGCCTGCGTCCGGTCGTCCGCGAGGCCTCTGACCCGGCCGGCCGGTCGCGCGAGCAGCGAGGAAGCGATGACGGACCGCTGGATCGCGCACGTCGACATGGACGCGTTCTACGCGTCGATCGAGATCCGCGATGATCCTTCGCTCGCCGGCAAGCCGGTCGTCGTCGGAGGCTCGGCGACCCATCGTGGCGTCGTGGCCGCCGCGTCCTATGAAGCCCGCCGCTACGGCATCCACTCCGCCATGCCGATGGCGAAGGCGATCGGTCTCTGCCCGCACCTCGTCCGCGTCGCCGGCAACATCGCGAAGTATGCCGGGGAATCCGAGCGGATCATGGAGGTCCTGCATCGCTTCTCGCCCTTGGTCGAGCCCCTCTCCCTCGACGAGGCGTTCCTCGATCTCACCGGGACGGAGAAGCTCTTCGGCCCGCCCGAGGACGCAGCCGGCCGCATCAAGCGCGAGATCCGGGAAGCGACCTCGCTCACCGCCTCGGTGGGGATCGCGCCGCGCAAGTTCCTCGCGAAGATCGCGAGCGATCTTCGCAAGCCCGACGGACTCGTCGTCGTCCGGCCTGAGGATGTCTCCTCGTTTCTTGCTCCGTTGCCGATCTCGCGCCTGTGGGGCGTCGGGCCGAAGACGCTCGCCGTCCTGCAATCGATCGGGATTGCGACGATCGGCGATCTGGCGAGGAGGCCGTCGGAGGAGATCTGTCGTCGCTTCGGCGCCTGGGGGGAGCAGCTTCTCGCGCTCGCCCGGGGAGAGGACGAGCGCGAGGTGACGCCCGACTGGGAGGCGAAGTCGTACAGCCACGAGGAAACGTTCCCGCACGACCGCTCCGACCTCGAGTTCCTCGAGTCGGTCCTGCTCGATCAGGCGGACCGTGTGGCGCGCCGGCTCCGGCAGGCGGGGGTCGCGGGCCGGATCGTGTCGATCAAGCTCCGCGACGGCGCCTTTCGCACCATCACCCGGCAGCACCGGCTCGCGCACGCGGTCGCCCTCGCCGCTCCCATCTACGAGGAGGCGCGTCGCCTGCTGCGCGAGAATTGGGACGGGCGGCCGGTCCGCCTGCTCGGCGTGGGGGTGAGCGGCATCGAGCCCGAGGGCATCGAGGTGGACCTCTTCGGCGACTCCGATCGCGAGGCTCGCCACCGCAAGCTCGCCGACGCGATCGACCGCCTGCAGGATCGCTACGGCCGGTCGAAAATCCGGCCGGCTCCCGCGATCCAGCGCGACGGCGAGGAGAAGAACTTCCCGTACTGACCCTGGCCGGCTGCGTGCCGGGCGGAAACCGGTAGGGGAATCCGCCATCGGATGCGACGACGGTTGCGGCAGTGGCTGGGGCGATGGTTGCCGGGGGATCGATGCGGCAATGGATGGGGCGATGGTTGCGAGGGTGGCCGGGTCGATGGCTGGGGGCTTGACGATCGTGCCGCCGGCGCCTACCCTGACCGAGAGGTCAGGATTCATTCATGAAGGGTGTGGGGAGCAGAGAACGCGGGTGGGGGGAATCCTTCCCGGATGAGCCGGCGCGGGAGCGAATCGAACGGTCCGCGGCGCGGCTGTACGCCATCCGGGGGTTCGATGGAACCTCGATGCGCGAGATCGCCGAGGCGGCCGGCGTGACCAAGCCTCTCGTCTACTACCACTTCGAATCGAAGGAGGCCCTGTTCGGCGGCCTCCTCCTTTCCGCGATCGACGAATGCCACGCGCGGCTTTGGGCCGCGGGCCAGGCGGGCGATCCGCGCGAACGGCTTCGCGACCTGCTTTCGACCCAAGTCGATCTCGCGCGCCGGGAACCGGAAATCTACAGCTTCGTTCACGCGACCCTCACGATGCCGCGGCTTCTCCCACTGGGGTTCGACTACCGCGGCGAAGGCCAGAAGCTGCTCGATCCGTTCCGCTCGGTCGTGCGTGAAGGGCAAGCGGCCGGCATGTTCCGTCCGATCGATCCGGACCTCTTCGTTCTCACCGCCCTCGCGGCCCTCGAGATCTACGTCGCCGACGTCCTGTCGGGCGCCCGCGAAGACATCCCGCAAGACCTGGAGGAGTCGCTCTACGACCTGCTCATGCGCGGTCTGGAGGTGTCCAAGGCATGAAATCGATTCTCACGGCCCCGGGTTTGCCGGCGCCGCGATTCGCGCTGCCGTCGCTTGCCGCCCTGGCGGGCGCGGCGCTGACGCTCGCCGCCTTGCGGATCGCGGCGCTGACGCTCGCCGTGCTGACGGTCGCGGCATTGACGCTCGCCGCTCTGCCGCAACTCGCGTGGGCCCAGGCCGCGCCGGCTGCGTCCGACACGCTTCGCCTCGATCTCGACAGCGCGGTCTCGCGCGCCCTGGCGAACGGGGAGGAGATCCGGCTGGCGGAGACCGACATGTCGCTGGCGCGCGCCGCCTATCTCCAGGCGCGGTCGACCGCCTTCCCGCAGCTCAATCTGTCCGGCACCTACACCCGGCAGATCGAGAGCGTCTTCCAGATGGCGGAGGGTCCCAAAGTGGAGGCGTTCGATCCCGACACGACCGCTCCTCTGGAGCAGCGGGTGCGCGACATCGAGAAGGCGCTTCCGTACTCGGGCCTGACGGGGCTCTCTACGCTCTTCAGCTCGACCTCCTTCGGGAGCGAGAACAGCTGGATCGCCTCGGCCGGCTTGACGCAGAAGGTGTTCCAGGGAGGATCGATCTGGTCGTCCATCCAGGCGGCGAAGCACGCGATGGAGGCCGCGCGCGACATGCGGACCGACCAGGAGCAGGAGGTGGTCCTGCGTACGCGCCAGGCGTACCTCGGCGCACTCCTCGCGGATCGCTCCGTCACGATCGCGCGGCTCACCTACGAGCAGGCGGAGACGGAGCGCCAGAGAGTCGAGCTGCGGCAAGGGACCGGCGAGGCCTCCGAGTTCGACCTGCTGCAAGCGCAGCTGCAGAGCGAGAACCAGATCCCGGTGATCAAGCGGGCCGAGTCGTTTCGAGTGATCGCCTACCTCGAGCTGCGCCGTCTGGCGAACATTCCCCCGTCGCAACCGATGGTGCTGACGAGCACGGTGCTCGCTTCGGAACGGGTGCTGGACGCCGCGGCGACGGTCGACACGACCGGCCTCGTCGATGACGCGCTTCGGTCCGCTTCGGTTCGCGCGCTTCAGGAGCAGGTCGAGGCGCGGCGGCACGCGGTGACCGTTGCGGCGAGTGACAAGTGGCCCGAGCTGAACCTGTTCGCGAACTACTCGAAACAGGCGTTCCCCTCCGATGTCTTCCCTACGGCCAGTGACGAGTGGCTGAATGACGTCAACGCGGGCGTGCGCGTGAACTGGGCGCTCTTCGATGGCTTCCGCACGAAAGGGGCGATCCAGGAGTCGAAGGCCCGAAGGATCGCGGCCCAGCTCAACCTGCAGCAGGCGCGCGAGCAGGTGCGCGAGGCGATCGTGCAGAGCCGCGGGGAGCTGGACCGGGCGGCCTCCGATCTGCGCGCGCGGACCGCGACGGTGCGGGTCGCGGAACGGGCGCACGAGCTGGCCCGGCTGCGCTTCGAGGAGGGGGCGTCGAGCATGATCGAGCTGAACGACGCGCGAATCTCCCTGGAGATCGCGCAAACGAACGAAGCCCAGGCGAGGCACGACTTCTTCGTGGCTCTCGCGCGCTTGGAGCGATACAGCGGAAGGCCGCTCTTCGCCTCGCTCGTCTCCACGATCGAGGGAACGCGGTGATGCCGGCGGTAGGCCGGGGTGGAGGTGCGATCGTGAGGTACCGGATGGCGACGCGAGCGATGCTGCTCACCGCCGTGGCGTCCGCGCTGGTTGCGGCGGGATGCGGGCGGAAGGCGCCGGAGTCGAAGGCCGCCGTGAACCCGAAGGTCCTGGTGAGCGCGACGGACGTCGTCGTCGCCTCCTCCCGGACGCTGGAGTCGGGAGTTCCGTTTACGGGCGAGCTGGGGCCGGTGGAGGTGGTCGAGGTGATCGCCCGCTTCGACGGGGATCTTGCCACGGTGCGAGCGAAGGAAGGCCAGGCGGTCTCCCGGGGAGAGGAGCTGGCAAGCTACCGTCCCTCGGACGTGCACGACGCCCTGGTCGCGAGCGAGGCGGAGCTTTCCGCCGCGCACGCAGCGCTCCTCGCCGCGCAGAACGCGGAGCGCCGGGCGCAGAAGCTCCTCGATGCCGGAGCGGCGGCTCCGCGCGATCTCGAGGCGGCCCAAGCGCAGACGGCCGCCGCCGAGGCGCGGGTGCGCGCGGCCGAGGCGGCCCGCAACCACGCGAAGGAGAACGCGGAGCGTCTCGACGTCCCCAGCCCGATCAACGGGACCGTGAGCAAGGTGTTCGTGCACAGCGGCGACCGGACGGCGACCGGGGACCGCCTCTTCACGATCGTCGACAACTCCGTTCTCGAGCTGTCCGCGACGATCCCGTCGGAGTCACTCGGCCGGATCGACGTTGGATCCCCCATCCGGTTCACGGTCGACGCATTTCCGAACGAAGAGTTCGAAGGGAAGATCGACCGGATCGGCCCGACGACCGAGCCCGGAACCCGCCAGGTGCGCATCTACACGCGCATTCCGAATCCGGAAGGGCGCCTCGTCGGTGGCCTCTTCGCGACGGGCCGTGTGATCGATACGGTGAGAGAAAGCGCGGTCGCGGCTCCGCTCGCCGTCTTGCGCACGGAGGGGGAGAGACAAGTCGTCTATGCGATCGAGAACGGCACGGCGCGGAGGATCCCGGTCGAAACGGGAATCGTCGACGAGAAAGCGGCCCTCATCGAGCTGCGCGGGAATCTGCAGGCGGGCGACTCGCTTCTGGCCGGGATCGCTCCCGGACTCCGGGACGGCTCACCGATCGAGGTGATCCGGCAGGGACCCGAGGCGGCGGGAACGGCCTCGCCCTCGCAAAGCGGCGCGAGCGGCGGGAGCAGAGCAGGCGACGCCGGCGGCGCGCGGTGATCGGCTTCGCGCAACGAGAGGAGTGAGATGTTCCTTTCCGACGTCTCGATCAAACGGCCGGTCTTCGCCACGATGCTGATGGGGGCGCTGCTGACGCTCGGCGCCTTCTCCTATTCGCGTCTGGCGATCGATCAGTGGCCCGACATCACCTTCCCGTTCGTCGTCGTCCAGACCCCGTATCCGGGCGCCTCTCCCGAGACCGTCGAGCGCGACGTGACGCGCAAGATCGAGGAGACGGTGAACCCGATCCAGGGAGTCAAGGAGCTGACGTCCAGTTCCCTCGAGGGGCTCTCGACCGTGTTCATCGAGTTCGATCTCGGGACGAACGCGATGGACGCGCAGCAGGACGTGCGCTCGAAGATCGATCAGATCCGGGAAGAGCTTCCGGAGGACATCGAGACGCCGCTCGTGCTCCGGTTCGATCCTCAGGAGATCCCGATCGTCTCGCTCGCCTTGTCCTCCGAAACTCGCTCGATGCGCGAGATGCGCGACTTCGCGGACGAGACGCTCCGGCAGAACCTCGAGGCGGTGGAGGGAGTCGGCCAGGTTACGCTTCTCGGAGGCGAAGCCCGCGCGATTCTCGTCGAGGTCGATCCGGACCGGCTGGCGGCGCGATCGATCACCGTCCCGCAGGTGATGCAGACGCTGCGGTCGGAGAACATGGAGGTTCCGGCGGGCCGGCTGGAGCAGGGCCCCGGGGAGAAGCTGGTGCGGGTGGCCGGGCGCCTGAAGAAGCCCGGGGACTTCGAACAGCTCGTCGTCGCGGTGCGGGACGGCGTCCCCGTGCGCCTCGGCGACGTCGCGCGCGTCGTCGACTCTGCGGAGGAAGCGCGGACGGCCGCGCTCGTCAACGGCAAGCCGGCCATCGGCATCGATCTCCGGAAGGTCTCGGGCGCGAACACCGTCGAGGTCGCCGACGGGGTCAAGGAGGAGGTCGAGCGGACGCGCGCGGCCCTCCCCGAAGGGATGCAGCTGTCGATCGTCCGCGACAACTCCGTCTGGATCGAGCAATCGGTCGAGGACGTCAAGACCACGATCCTTCTCGGGGGGCTCCTGACGGTCCTCGTCGTCTTCACGTTCCTGAACTCCTGGCGGTCCACCGTGATCACGGGGCTCACGCTCCCAGTCTCGGTGATCGCGAGCTTCCTCGCGATCTACGCGTTCGGCTTCACCCTGAACATGATGACCCTGATGGCGCTCTCCCTGGCGATCGGGATCCTCATCGACGATGCGATCGTCGTCCGGGAGAACATCGTCCGGCACGTCGGAATGGGGCAGGACCACCGGGAGGCCGCCCGTAAGGGAACGAGCGAGATCGGTCTGGCCGTCCTCGCGACGACGATGTCGACCCTCTGCGTCTTCGTCCCGGTCGCGTTCATGGGCGGGATCGTCGGGCGCTTCTTCCGCGAGTTCGGAGTCACCGTCGCCTGCGCGGTCGCCGTCTCGCTCTTCGTCTCCTTCACGCTCGATCCGATGCTGTCTTCCGTCTGGTACGACCCGGTCGCCGAGGGTCACGCTGCGCGGGGCCCGATCGGCAAGCTCCTCGAACGGTTCAATCATTCGTTCGTCCGACTCGGGAAGCGCTACAGGGGGGTCATCGGATGGGCGCTCACCCACCGCTTCGTCACCCTGGGAATTGCCGTGCTCTCCTTCGTCGCAGCGATGGCTCTTTTTCCGCTCATCGGCGGCACCTTCATGCCGAACTCCGACAACGAGGAACTGGCCGTCGTGGTCACAGCCCCGGTCGGGTCGACGCTCTCGTACACGACCGACCGGGTGCGCGAGGTCTCCGCGCTCGTCCGCCAGCGGCCCGAAGTCGCCTACACCTACGAAACGATCGCGGGCGGGTTCAACGCGCAGGTGAACGAGGGGGAGATCTACGTGAAGCTGACCCCCAAGGGGGATCGCGATCTCTCCCAGCAGGATCTGTCGGTCGTGCTGCGCAGTGAGCTGGAAGACCTCCCCGGGGTCGAGATCGCCGTGCTGGAGGCGGCGGGCTTCGGCGGATCGCAGAAGCCGCTGGAGATCTTCGTCAGCGGGGCGAACATCGAGGAGCTTCGCCGCGTCTCGAACGAAGTGCTCGCGGTCGTCCGCAACACTCCCGGGGCGATCGAAGCGGAGTCGAGCCTCGAGGAAGAGCGCCCCGAGGTGCGCGTCGACTTGAATCGCGACCTGGCGAGCGAGATGGGCGTCGGGATCGGGTCGATCGCGCAGACCCTCCGGCCGGCGTTCGCGGGAGAGGCGGTTTCGAGATGGGAGGATCCGAACGGCGAGCAGCACGACGTGATCGTCCGGCTGCCGGGCTCCGCGCGCGAATCGGTCGACCAGCTCGCGAAGCTGCCGATCCCGACCGGCGGGATCGATCCGGTCACCGGCGCTCCGCGGACCGTCCCGCTCGGGCAGATCGCCGCCATCGCGAAGAGCGCGAGCCCCCAGGAGATCGACCGGCGTGAGATGCAGCGGGTCGTCATCATCCGCGCGAACTTCTACGGGCGCACCCTGACCGCCGTCAGCGGGGACATCATGAAGGGCGTCTCCCAGCTCGCGATGCCGACCGGCTACAGCGTCTCGATGGGAGGCGAGACGGAGATGTTCGGCGAGACGGTCCGGAACATCGTGGAGAGTATGATCCTCGCGATCATCTTCATCTACCTCGTGCTCGCGAGCGAGTTTGGATCGTTCCTGCAGCCGCTCGCGATCATGCTTTCCGTGCCGCTGTCGATGGTCGGCGTGCTGATCGCGCTGCTTCTGACCGGGACCACATTCAACATCATGAGCATGATCGGCCTCATCCTGCTGATGGGCCTCGTCACGAAGAACGCGATCCTTCTGATCGACTTCACCAACCAAGGGCGAGAACGCGGCCTCTCGAGGCGCGACGCGCTGATCGACGCCGGCGAGATCCGTTTGCGTCCGATCGTGATGACGACGCTCGCCATGATCTTCGGGATGATGCCGCTCGCGTTCGCGATCGGAGCGGGAGCGGAGTTCCGCGCGCCGATGGCGCGCGCCGTGATCGGCGGCTTGATCACGAGCACGCTGCTGACGCTGGTCGTCGTCCCGGTCGTCTACACGCTCTTCGACGACTTCGGGAACAAGATCCGGCTCGCCCTGACGAAGGAGGAGCGGCAGCGACGGGAGCGGGAGGAGGAGGAGGAGAGCCGCCGGGCGGGGCGCAGATTTGCGCGGGGGTAGGAAGCGCAGGTCCGGACGGGGGTAGGGGCGCAGGTTCGCGCGCGGGTAGGAAGGCGAATCAGGACGCCGGAGGCAGCTTCGCCTCGACCTCCGCCCCGTGCGGCAGGCGTCCCCACCAGGCCTGCACCAACGCGCCGTCTTTCGACAGGAACGCCGTCGGCAGCTCGCGATAGTAGGCGCGAAGCGCGCGTGCCGATGCGTGCGCCACCGGGAAGGCGGGGAGGTTCTCCAACCGCCACGCCATTGCTTCCTGCCGTGGGCCGGAATAGACCGCGGCGACCGCGACGTCCTTCCTGTTCCGCGCGAGCGCACTGAGATCCGGCAACCCTTCCCGGCAGGCGGGACAATCGGGACCGACCAGAAGCAGGAGCGCCCAGCCCTCCGTATGCGGCCGCCTCAGATCCTCGATCGGGAGATCCGCGAGCGAGGAGCCGGAGCGGATCCCGGTCACGAGCGATTGCGCGGGCATCTTGCCGCCGAAAATCGAGAATGCGAGCGACGGCAGGAGCAGCACCGCGCCCGCCGCCACCAGGCGCGCAGACGTCCGCGCCCCGCGCTCCAGACGCATTGCGACCAACGAGACGACGATCAGCAAGGAGTCCTGAACCAGGACGGCCGTCGGCCCGCGCCCGACCGCCCGCCCGAAGCAGCCGCACTCCTTCGCGTTGCCTTGCGACCACGCATAGGCTGTGATCGCGATGAACCCGATCATCATCGCGAGGAATGCGAAGTGGGTGAAGCGCGGCCACAGTCGGAGGGCGAGCGCCAGTCCGATCGCGATCTCGAGGAACACGACCACCGGGGCGAGGAACGCCGACCATGCCGCGGGGGTGACGCGATGCGCCGTGATCTGATCGGCGAAGAGGCGCGGGTCGAGCCCCTTCAGCAGAGCCGCATACAAAAGGATGGCTGCCGGGACGAGTCCCAGCAGCCACCCGAGCGTGATCCGTGTCTTCGCCTTCACTCCGTCCTGTCAGCGGGATCCGCCAAGGATCGCGGCGAGGTCCCCTTCCACCGTGGTCTCGGCCTTCTCCTCGATGCGGCCCAGCTCGCGCCCGCCCTGGAGCACGAGGACGGTCGGAGTCCGGGAGACGTGATCGCGGTCCAGCTCCTTGGCCGGCTGCGTGAGGTCCTCGTCCACGCCAAGGAAGGAGAGATGGATCTTCGGATTGGCCGCCGCCTCGACCGTCTTGAGGAGTGGCGGCACGAGATGCTTGCAGTTCAGGCACCAGGTGCCGAAGTAGACGCGGATCTCCGTGTCGGCGCCCACCTGCTTCAGGGCGGCGACCTTCGCGGGGTCCGGCTTGTACGCCGCGGCCGAGGCGCCGTAGGCCGGCTTGACGGCGAGGATCCGCTCGAGCGTCGTCGGTCCGATGAGGGGCGGAAGCGGGCGGATCGCAACGGGCGCATCCCCCCACGAGAGGAGGATCGTGCCGTCTTGCTGCTCCACGTCCGTGACGAGCAGCTCCCCGGCGAAGTCGTCCGGAGTGTTCGCTCCATCCGCCGTTTCCTGGACCCTGGCAGCCGGGATCTCCGAGACGCTAGACGTCGTCAGGTCGATGACGAGCGCCGTCGGTTGCCCGTCCCCCACGAGGAGCATCTGCTGGAAGTCCTCGCTGTCGTAGACGTGCGTCGTGCCGCTCGGCTTTCCGCCGACCTCGACGAGGACGTTGGGATTCTCGAGCCATGCGGACGCGGAGGCGGGGGGGGCGAACATCGGAGAGCAGAGACCTGCGAGACCCGTGAGGATCCCGAACAGGACGGGCAGGCTTCGATCGATTCGGTGCAACTCTTCCTCCTGAGCAGCCAACAGCGGGTGAATCTATACGTTCCCGGCGGACCTTTCCAGCGGCACGACCTTCAGAACCCCGCAGCGGGCGCGAAGTTCGGGCCGGAGGGGCGGTTCCTGCAACTCGCCCGGCGTTCCGTGGGGCCGGGTCGGGAGCCATCGGGCCCTCGACCGGCGGCATGGCGGCCTCGTCAGCAGTCCGCCTCGCCCCGCTCACGGAGGCGGATCCGGAGCAGCGGGACGGCCGGCGAATCGCCCGGGCGGAGCGGAAGCGCTTCGCCGTCCAGCATGGCGAGGACGGCGATCCCCAGGCGGGGCCCGGCGACGAACGCCTCGGTGGAGGCCAGGAGTTGCTCGCGTCCCACCCTCGTCTCCCGGGTGGAAATCCCCAGCGCTGAGGCGGCCGCAAGGACCTCTCGGCGTTCGATCTCGTCGCGGGCTCCCTCGTCGATCGACGGCGTGAGGAGGACTCCGTCCACGCGCGCGAACAGGGTGCCTTCGGTCGATCGGGAGAACCCTCCCGCGCCGGTGTCATCCGGCAGGAGGCCGAGGTCGGCGCCGCGCCGGCCCGCCTCCGAGGCGGCGAGCAACGCGGGCCAGTCGTGGAGGATCGGATGCCGGTCGAGGGGGGACCGATCCGGGCGAGGGTAGGAGCAAGAGACACAGGCCAGGCCCTGCATCATTCGCGCGGGATAGCCGGGGAATGGATGAGGTCGTAACAGCAGTGCGCCCTGCCCGTTCTCGACGGTCCTTGCCGCCGAATGGAGACCGTGGTCCTCGAACGTGTCACCCTGGCGGCCGCCCGTTGCGCCGGTGACGATCACGTCGAGAAGCCCGTCGCCGCCGTCGGCGAAACGCGCGGCGGCCTCCCGCACCCGGCCGGCCGCCGTTTCGAAGGAAAGAGGGATCGTCAGGCCGAGATCCTGGGCGGAGCGGAAGAGCCGGCGGAGACGTGCGGTCAGGAACTCGGCCCGTCCTTCCCGGATCCGGAATCGCTCCTTGAGACCGATGCCATGGAGCAGGAGGGCGTCATGGGGATCGAACCCGATCGGGTCCACGCGATCGCAGCCGCGCGGGCGGTCAGCGCCCGCGGCCGTCCCCGTCCCGGCGGCGCTCCATGCCGGCGCGCGCGACCGCGCCGTCCATCCCCTGGTCGTGGATGAACTCGTAGAGCCGCGGCACGGCGTGTTTCGTGGCCCAGCTGACGATGAAGCCGGGAATCAGCTTGACGCCGGGGTCCGTATCGAGCTGGTACAGAACGGTCGTCAGGGAGTCGGAGATCTCGAGCACCGTCCAGCTACCCCGGATCTCGCGCACGTTGCCATACCCCGGCACCAGCTCGAAGCGCACCTGCCTCTTCTGGTCGTCCACGATGGACTGGAGGCGGTATCTCCGGTCCTTGAAGACCGGAACGCTGACCGTGTAGCGCTTCACCAGGGTGTCGCCGACGCTCTTCTCGACAATCGACTCCTTCACGCTGGGCCACTCCTTCGCCCCGCCGTTGTAGGCGATGATCCGCCAGACGTCGAAGGCGGGGAGCGCGATCCTCCCGGTCGCATGCAGGCGGCGCACGCCCGGTCGCTCCGCGCCCTCGATCGTGATCCGATCGAGGATCCATCCCTTGTTGCGGAACTTCTGCTCGGAGGACTCGTCCGGCTGCTCCGAGGCCGGTTCCGCGGGCGCGGCGGCCGACAGTCCGACGAACAGGAGAAGGAAAGCGAGCGTGGCGAGCCACGGATGCTTCGGTGCGTGCTTGCTGCGGGAGAAGGCGGTCATGTCTCCGAGAACCCCTGATGCTCCTGCGATCCGAATCCTGGTTTCGCCGGGATGAATCGGGTGAGAAGAAAAGAGATCGGCCAGCCGCGGGCGACGTGGTTCGCGTCGTTACGACAGACTTCCCGCATGATCCCGGATGTCCGGAGTCCTTTCAAGCCCGATCGAACGGGTCGGATCGGTCGAGCCGGATGGTCCGGCCCGATGGGAGCCCCGGTGAGCGGGCGGCGTGCAAGCCGGCGCGGGGTGCTGCCGTGTGTCGCCAGGCTGCGTCGTCGATCGCAAAGCGAACGATCGGCTGTGCTCGATACTTGCACGACGTCTCCGCGAAGCCCATGAAGGCGTGTGGGCAAGAGCGAGCGAGCAATGCATGCGATGTGGATCGTTCCATGATGAAGGGAACGAAACGGCGAAGGACGAGCCGCCCGGTCCCAGCCGCGGCAAGCCCCCGGCAGGAGATTGGCCACTCGAGCGGCGCGCGAGGACTCCACGCTGACCGCTCGACCGCCTGCGGTCCGAAGACGGGCCGCGTCCTGTTAAAGTCAATTTCATCAAATCGTTCGACCGGGAACGTTGACCAGGAAATGCCAAGGCCCGTAGCATTTCGCCAGAGTGGACCGCTCTTGTGACACCGCACGTACGAGTCGTGCCTAAGTAGGAGACGAAGCGAATGATTCGATTGCTCACGCATGGACGAACGAAGCTCTTTCTTCTGGCTGCCACGCTCCTGATCGGGTCCCTGGGGTTCGTCGGTGACGCCGACGCCTACTTCACCTATGTGAAGCCGAATGGTCCCTACGCTCTCTCGGGCGTGATGGATCAGCTTTACGGAGTGGGCAACTACGAGCGGATCGACGACGGGCTCGATCAGGTCTGGTACAACCAGGGGGACGCGAGCACGCGAGCAGAGGCGCGTTTTGCGGCGCATCTGCATACCTTCGGGTTCTTCCAGGACGCAGCAGGTGTACAGGACGCGACCACGTTCCATTCGGTCTTCGACGTCACCGGCAATGGCTACTTCGCCGGTGGCCAGGGGTCGTTCTCCTCGAACGATTCGGGAAGCATCTTCCGGTTCGGGCTTCTCGACAAGGTGAACACGCCGAATGACCCCTCCGATGATCATTTCTGGGGCTCGCTCGAGGCGGAGAACGATCCGGGGTCCCTTGACCACATGGTCACCTTCCGGATTCTCGGCGGCGTCGGGCAGGACTACCAGAATGGACAGTGGGTCGATCGACAGAACGTGGCAGGCAACTATGTGGTCGCCTGGGAGGATCTCAACCCGGGCGATCAGGACTACAACGATCTCGTCGTCGAGGTCTCGGGAGTGCGGCCGGTCCCCGAGCCGGCAACCCTGACTCTGTTTGGTCTGGGCCTCGCCTCCGTGGGACTTCTCAGGCGCCGCAAGAGGGCCTGAAGTCGCTACGCATGCAGTTCTGACACCTGATGCGTTTCTTCATCCGAGCCGCGGGTTCCCCTGCCCGCGGCTCGGCGCAATTCCGGAGCATGGGATGTGGAAACGGAGGAGGAGGAGGCGTGCCAGGGGCGGATCGGCCGTCCGTCGCGTGGCTGGGCCGTCACGGCCGCTCGAGGCTCGAGCGGCGCCGGCCGAGGCTGCGGTTGCCCCTCTTCGGGCACGACAGCTATCCTCCGCCTCGATGCAGCCCCGGGCGGCGCCGCTCCGGCCTCCTCGACGGAGGCGGGGAGGCAAGGGGTGAGGTGAGGAGAGAAGAGGAGAGCAGAGGAGATGTCGGCCGCGGCCCGGCGCAAGTTTCTGATCATCTACGCGCAGCCGACCTTCTGGAGCATGGGGGAGGGGATCGGGGCCGGTTCCTTCAGCCGCACCCCTAGCGCGCTGGTTTCGCGCGGGCACGACGTGCACATCGTCCTGCCTGCGCCTCCGGGCCAGCCTTCCTCCCTAGAGACGAAAGACGGCGTGCATCTCCATCGGTTCGCAACCGGCACGCGCTTCTCCACGCCGTACGCGCCGCTGCCGATCCGGCTCGTGGAGAGGGTCTACGCCTGGTCCGCCTTCCAGCGGATCGGGACGTGGGAGGCGATGAGGATCGCGCGTGAGCTGCGGCCCGACATCGTCCTGTCGTATGGGACGTTCGAGGCGCCGGTCGCGCGCCGCGTCGCCCAGCGGCTCGGAGTTCCGAACGTCGTGCGTCTCTTCGGCAGCGCGCTGTCGATGAACCTCGACGATCCGATCCGTTTCCGCCTGAACTTCCCGGAGATTCGCGCCTTTCGTACGCCGTGCGCGCGGCTGATCCTCACCAACGATGGGGCGGACGGAGAGCGGGTGGCGCGGCGGCTCGGCGTTCCGTGCGACCGGTTCATCCATCTCCGCAACGGGCTCGACTTCACCCACTTCGTCCCTGGGCCGGAAGACCCGGCCGTCCGAGAGAGGCTCGGAGTGCCCCCAGGCGCTCCGATTCTTCTCACGGCCACCCGCCTGCATCAGGAGAAGAAGCTCGAGCGGGTGATCGATGCCGTCCCGGAGCTCGCCCGGCGGTTGCCGGACGCGGTCGCGGTGCTGGTCGGGGAGGGCCCGGAGCGGGCGCGGCTCGAGGCGCACGTCCGGCGCCTGGGGATCGAGAGGTCCGTGCGGATGCCGGGCGCGGTGCCGAACCGCGATCTCGTCGGCTGGTACCGCACGGCCGCCATCGTCCTGTCGCTGCTCGATCGGACGAATGCGAGCAATCCGGTCTTCGAGGCGATGGCGTGCGAGCGCTGCGTGGTCGCGCTCGACGCCGGGACGACGAGAGAGGTGGTCGTCCCGGAGGAAACTGGCGTGCTGATCGAGAGGAGCGATCTGCCCCGCCTCGGCAACGTACTGGCCGACCTGCTCGCCGATCCCGGGAGGCGGGAGCGGCTTGGCAAGGCGGCGCGCCGCCACGTCCGCTCGATCCTGCTCGATCCGGAGGACCGGATGGAGCAGGAGGTGCGGATCCTGCTCGAAGTGATCGAGGAAGCGAGGCGCGGATGAGCGCAGCCGGCGACGATCGTCCCGTCGTCGCGCAGCTCGTGACGCCGTATCTCTTCCTGACCGGCTCCTGGATCCACAGCCAGATCCGTGGCGCCTCGCCCCGCTTTCGCTCGATCGTGCTGACCCAGGCGACGGAGAATCTCGCCCTGTTCCCGCACGATGCGGTCTTCGACCTCTCGCGTGAGCGCGAGCGCGAGCGCGAGCAGGAGCAGGGGCGCGGGCAGAGCCGCGGTCCGGCCGGCCGCATCGACTTCCTGTTTCAGAAGTACCTGCTGGGACGGTTTCCGCCCGCGCCGTATGTGAGGATCGCGCAACGCGAGGGCGTGCAACTCCTCCACGCCCATCTCGGGTGGGAAGGAGCGCGGACGATCGGGCTGCGCAAAGCCCTCGGAGTCCCGTTCGTCGTCTCCTTCTATGGGCAGGACGCCTCGATGCTCCCCCGCAAGGCGTACTGGCGGCGCCTGTATCGCCGCCTCTTTCGAGAGGCGGATCGGGTTCTGGCGGAGGGATCCGCGATGGCGCGTCGCCTGGTCGCGATCGGCGCGCCCGAGGATCGTGTCCGCATCCTGCACCTGGGCGTGGACCTCGATCGCCTGCCGTTCCGAGAGCGGCGACCCGACCCGGCCGGAGCGGGGGAGATCGTCGCGCTGATGGCCGCGAGCTTCCGGGAGAAGAAAGGGATCGTCTACGCGCTCGAGGCGCTGGCGCGCGTCGCGCCTCGCCATCCCCGCCTCCGTCTGCGGATCATCGGGGACGGTCCGCTGCGCGGCGAGATCGCCGCCCGCGCTTCCCGCCCCGACCTTGCCGGGAAGGTCGAACTCCTCGGCTACCGCCCGTTCCCCGACTACCTGGCGGAGCTCTCCCGCGCCCACCTCTTCCTCTCCCCCAGCGTGACCGCGGCGGACGGCGACTGCGAAGGGGGCGCCCCGGTCTGCATCCTCGAGGCGCAGGCGGTCGGGCTCCCCGTGCTGGCGACCGAGCATTGCGACATCCCCGAGGCGACCCTGCCGGGACGGTCCGCGCTCCTCGCCCCGGAGCGCGACGCCGGCGCGCTCGCCGCGCGTCTGGACGAGCTGCTGGCCCATCCCGGGCGCTGGCTGGAGATGGGACGCGCCGGCCGGGCCCACGTCGAGGCGGAGTTCGATCTTCGCCGGCAAGGGGAGAAGACCGCCGATCTCTACGAGGAGCTGCTGCGCTCCCGGGCGGGGGCGCGGGTCTCCTAGAGCCTCCCAGAGCCCCCTACAGCCCCCTAGAGCGTCCTAGAGCGTCCGATTGACGAGCCTCCGATTGACCGGTCCCCTCGCGCGGTAGCACAATTCGCCGCGGTTTCCATGGAGCATGTTCCGGCGTCCGCCGGGGGATGGGCATGGGGTCGGGAAGGAGGCGACGGTCATGGATCCTCGGAATCGCAAGCTCGCGGAACTCCTCGTCCAGTATTCGTGCGGCGTCCAGAAGGGGGAGAAGCTCCTCGTCGAGTCGGTCGGCTTCGACGCGCTCGACCTCGTTCACGAGATCGTGAGCGAGGCGACGCGGCTGGGGGCCCATGTCTACACGAACTTCCGCAGCGACACGCTCACGCGCCGCTTCCTCCACGACGCCGGCGAAGAGCAGATCCGCGCCCAGGCCAAGTACGATCTCCACCGGATGAAGGAGATGGACTGCTTCATCGGGATCCGCGCGAGCGCGAACACGATGGAGATGTCCGACGTGCCGTCCGAGAAGAACGGCCTGTGGTCGAAGCATTACGTCCAGCCGGTTCACATGAAGACGCGGGTGCCGAAGACACGCTGGGTCGTCTTGCGATATCCGAACAACGCCATGGCCCAGAACGCCAAGAAGCCGCTCCACGTGTTCGAGGACTTCTATTTCGACGTCTGCACGCTCGACTACGCGAAGATGTCGAAGGCGATGGATCCGCTGAAGGCGCTGATGGACGCGACCGATCGGGTGGAGATCAAGGGGCCGAAGACCGACCTGAAGTTCTCGATCCGAGGTCTCTCGAGCATCAAGTGCGACGGAAAGTTGAACATTCCGGACGGGGAGTTGTACACTGCGCCCGTCCGCGATTCGATCGACGGGACCATCTGCTTCAACACGCCGGCCCTCTTCGAAGGGGTCGTCTTCGACGAGATCCAGCTCCGCTTCAAGAACGGCAAGGTTGTCGAGGCCGACGCTGGAGCGAACACGGGGCGGCTGAACGCGATCCTCGATCGCGATCGGGGAGCGCGCTACGTCGGCGAGTTTTCCCTCGGCTTCAATCCCTACGTGACCGAAGCGATGCTCGACGCCCTGTTCGACGAGAAGATCGCCGGCAGCCTTCACATGGCGCTCGGCAACGCCTATGACGACTGCTTCAACGGCAACCGTTCGCAGATCCATTGGGACCTCGTCCATATCCAGCGGCCGGAGAAGGGGGGCGGGGAGATCCATTTCGACGGCAAGCTGCTGCGCAAGGACGGGCTTTTCGTGCCGAAGGAGCTGAAAGGACTGAACCCCGACCGGCTGAAGTAGGAAGTCGCCGCGTCCCGCCGCCAGGACGGACCGGACCGGGCGCACCGGACCGGGCGCACCGGACCGGGCGGACCGGGCCGGCCAGCGGGCTGTGCGCGGGCGGCAGGAAGAGCGGACGGCGGGAGGAGGAGTGGCGGCAGGGGCGGGAGCTTCGGCCGCCGCGCCTTCGATCGGCAGCTCCGGCCTCGCGGGCGTACTCGCGGGACCGTTCAGCCGACCCGATCGATGGCCGGTTCGGCGCCGCAACAGGGGCAGGTCGGATCGGGACGCACGCGCAAGTGCTCGAAGCGCATCCGCATTGCGTCGTAAAGAACGAACCGTCCGGCGAGCAGGTGCGGGAGACCGAGAAGCGCCTTCACCACCTCGGTCGCTTGAAGCAGGCCGATCACTCCCGGGACGATCCCCAGGAGCCCTCCTTCGGCGCTGGTGAGCAGGAGCCCGGGCGGAGGCGGTTCGGGAAACAGGCACCGGTAGCACGGCCCGCCGGGGGCTCCGAAGACGGTCACCTGTCCCTCGAACTGAAAGACGCTGCCGTAGACGTCCATCCTCCCGGTCAACACGCACGCGTCGTTGATCCGGTAGCGGGCCGGATAGTTGTCCGTCGCGTCCGCGACGATGTCGTGCTCCCGAATGATCTCGATCGCGTTCTCCGGAGAGAGAGGCTCCGCGTAGGTGACGACATCGACGTGCGGGTTCAGGCCGGCGATGCGCTCGCGTGCGGAATCGACCTTTCTTCGTCCCACATCCGCCGTGCCGTGAAGGATCTGGCGCTGCAGGTTCGAGAGATCGACGACGTCGAAGTCGGCGATCCCGATCCGGCCGATCCCGGCGCCGGCGAGGTAGAGGGCGAGAGGAGAACCGAGGCCGCCCGCGCCGACGATCAGCACGGAAGAGTCGCGCAGGCGCCGCTGCCCTTCCTCGCCGACCTCCGGCAGCGCCAGATGGCGGGCATACCGCTGCCGCTCGTCATCGGAGAAGGGAGGCGAGGCGGGACCGGCGAGCGAGTGCGGGGCCGTCACGAGGACGATCCGCTCGGCGGGACCGAGGGGCGCGTCGAGATCCTCCGGACGGCGAAGCAGCCGGCCCTCGCGAAAGAGGCGCAGGCGCGCCCGCTCGCCCCCCGCGGCCCACAGCTCGCCGAGCGGCGGATGCCGGCCAGCCAGAGCGTCGAGCGCCTCGCGCGGCGTCACGCCGGGCACCTCGATCGCAGCCGTGGCGCCGGTCCGCGCCTGCAGGTCCCTCGGCAAGTCGACGATCGGCACGCTCTGGCTCCTCCCTCCCGCTGCCCGGGCAGCCTACCCCATCTTGCGAGCAGCCGGGCAGCCGGGGACGCGGTCACTCCTTCGGCGGTCCTGGCCAGGATGGCCGGCCGAGCCGATTCGGAGTGGGCTATAATGTATTCGAAACCGTTCGCCCCTGGTTCACGATCGCACGTCCCCCACGGAGGCCTGATGTCTTCTCGGCACCTCGCGCTTCTGCGGCCATCCCCGTCGCTCCGCCAACGCGCCTGCCAAGCTCACGTCCAGTCACCGGCCCAAACGCTCCTCCCCCCCCTCTTGCCCTTGCTCCTGCTCCTGCTCGCCCTGCCGCTCGTGACCCCGGCGATCGGCCTGGCCGACGGCACTGCCCTATCTTCCGATGCGCCGCGCGCCTACGAACTGGACCGCCGCTCGCACCCCGCCCTGACCGAGGCGTGGGATGCGGCTCGAGCCGGCCGGTGGGACGATCCGCGGCTCTCTGTCCTGGGACTTCCCGCCGCCGCGGAAGTGCTACGGGCCGAGCGGGACCGCATCCTCGTCTCGCTCGATCCAGCCACGGCGGAACGACTCGCCGGCCAAGGCGTGCGGCTCCGGCCCGAGCGAATCGCCGGAGAACCGGTCGCTCCTCGCGCCGGTCCGATCCTTCCCCCGTTCTCGGAGCGCTCCCTCACCTTCTACGAGAGCCTGTCCGCCGCGGTCTCGATCGACGAGATGATGTCGGCCCTCGCCGCCATCTCGGTCGACATCCCGACGCGTTACTACAACACGGCCGGAATGCAGGCGGCGAGCCAGTACGCATACGACCGGTTCGTCGCCTCGGGGCTCGAC
This sequence comes from Candidatus Eiseniibacteriota bacterium, assembly GCA_041946735.1. Taxonomy (GTDB): domain Bacteria; phylum Eisenbacteria; class RBG-16-71-46; order CAIMUX01; family VGJL01; genus JBHGAY01. The sequence goes on along the minus strand of JBHGAY010000004.1, from coordinate 138,664 downwards.
GAGGTCCGCTTCGACGACTTCACCTACAACGGAGCGTCGATCCGCAACGTGATCGGCGTGAAGCGCGGCTCGCTCTATCCGAACCGGATCTACATGGTCTGCGGACATCTCGACTCGACCTCGCCCCAGCCCCAGACGCAGGCCCCGGGAGCCGAAGACAACGGCAGCGGATCGATCGGCGTCCTCGAGGCGGCCCGGCTGCTCGCCCCGCTCCAGACCGACGCGACGATCTACTTCGTCTGCTTCACCGCTGAGGAGCAAGGATTGATCGGGAGCGAGCACCTCTCCTCGATCGCGGACCAGGAGAACTGGGATCTGCGCGGAGTCCTCGACATGGACATGGTGGGCTACGACATCCCCGGCGGCTCCTCGCTCTGGATCGAGGGATTCCCGGCCAATCCAGGATCGGTCTCGCTGATGAATCTGCTCGAATCGGTCGCCGAGACCTACACGGATCTCGTCGTCTACCGCTATCCCTACGACGGATGGGGAAGCGATCACGAGCCGTTCAACGCGCACGGCTTTCCGGCGGTCCTCGCGATCGACTACGACTGGGACAACTATCCCTGCTACCACCAGACGTGCGATGTGATCGCGAACATCGGCCCCGAGCAGTTTCGAAGCATGGTCGTGACCAACGTCGTCGCGGCCGCGCAGCTCGCCAATGCGACGAGCGGCTTTGGGTCGGTCGAAGGGACGGCCGACCGTGTCGACGATCCCGACGACGGAGGAATCGAGATCGAGGTGGCGGGGACCGGGTACTCGCCGGTGGCGACCGCCTCCGACGGATCGTTCTCCCTGGCCGACCTGCTTCCGGGCGAATACACGATCCGCGCGAGCGCGGAAGGATACGAACCGGCCGAGGCGCCGGTCACGGTGGTCGAGGGGCAGGCCGTCGTCGTTCACCTGCCGCTCGAGCCGCTCGTCGCCGCTGCCGTCCACGGGACGGTGATGCTCGCGGGCGGAGGAGCGGCGGCGGGGGCGCGGGTCTTCGTGACCGATGGCAGCGCCGAGACGTTCGCCGGGGCGGCGGGGGACTACGATCTCTCGCCGGTCTATCCGGGCAGGGTCGTCGTGAACGCCAACTACGACGGCCGCATGCCGGGGGTCCGCGTGCTCGACATGCCGAACGGCCAGGACCTGTTCGACATCGACTTCGACCTCGAGACGATCTGGACGTTCGAGGAGAACGACGACGGCCTGACGGCCAACAGCGGGTGGGAATGGGGGACCGACGGCGTCACCGGCGCTCATTCGGGCACCAAAGTCTGGGGAACGAAGCTCTCAACGAACTACGGCAACTGCGCCGACTACCGTCTGGACCTCCCGCCGCTCGACCTGCGCGAGTACCAGACCGCCCGACTGCACTTCTGGCACTGGTACAAGACCGAGGCGGCCTACGACGGCGGAAACGTGCAGGTGTCGACCGATGACGGCGCTTCCTGGGCCGTCCTCTCTCCCGTCGGGGGCTATCCCAGCTCGCTGAGCGGAAGCTGCAACCCACTTGCGGGCCAGCCCGGCTACAGCGGCACGCGGACGTCCTGGACCGAGGCGATCGTCGATCTCAGCGCCTGGGCCGGCCAGCCGATCCGGGTGCGCTTCTGGTTCGGATCGGACGAGGGGACTCGCGATCGCGGCTGGTACATCGACGACCTCTCGTTCGAGGGGACATTGCGACCGGCGGACGTCGCCGACGGGTCTCTGCCAGGCGCGGCGCCTCGCGGCCTGACCGATCTCCGGGTTTCCCCGAATCCGCTGGGACAGTCCGCGCGCGTGCTGTTCCGGACGGCCGCGGCCGGACCCGCCGCTCTTGAGGTGTTCGACGCGGCCGGCCGCCGGATCCGCCGGATCGAATCCGCCGGCCCCCTCCCGGCGGGGGCGCAATGGCTCACCTGGCAGGCGGACGACGACGAGGGCCGCAACGTCCCGGCCGGCATCTACTGGCTTCGCGTGCACGCGGGAGGCCGATCGGAGGCGCGGGCGGCGGTCGTCCTGCGCTGACGGCAGGGAGGGTCAGGATCGCCGCGGGCCGGGACAGCGGCACCGCCGAGCGACGCGCCGCTGGCCGCCCGGCAGAGCGTGAGGCAGAGCGCGCCTCGGGGCGTCTGGTATCAGGCGGCGCGAATGCCCGACATACCGAGGTTGGAGGAGAGGCCGGCCGGACGATCGATCCGGCCGGTCCCGTTTGGGTCGAACGGCCGCGAGCCGTGCGCGTGCGCAGCCGGCTCCCCTCGGAGGTTTGCCGTATGAAGTCCCTGCCGACCCTCGCAATCCTGCACCGGCTCGTGCCCCGGTCCTGGCGTCAGCCCTCGCGTCCGCCCTTGCCCCGGCCCGCGCGCCGGCTGGTCCCGCCGCAGCCCCTGCCCCTGCCCCTGCCCCTGCCCCTGCCGCTGCTCCTGTTCCTGCTTCCGCTCCTGGCGGCTCTCCTGTCGCTCTCGTGCAGCGACGGCGGGAAGAAGGAGGAGCCGTTCGAGCCGGCGCCACAGCCTCCCGTGATCGCGTCGATCCAGCCGGACAGCGGAAGAGCGGGCGAGACGATCCGGATCGAGGGGCTTCGCTTCGGCGCGACGAAGGGGCAGAGCGCCGTGCGCTTCGGGTCTCTGGGGGCCGCGACCAGCAGCTGGTCCGACACGCGGATCGATGCGGTCGTCCCCGACGGGGTGAACGACAGCGAGGTGACCGTCCTCGTCGACGGGCTGACGAGCAACGGCGTCGCGTTTCGACTCGTCGCGCCGCCGCCTCCTCCTCTCCCGCCGCAGATCGTCTCGCTCACACCCGACAGCGGGCAGGTCGGTGAGACGATCCGTATCGATGGCGTCCGATTCGGCGCCACGCAGGGAACCAGCATCGTCCGGTTCGGGGTGATCGAGGCGGCGCCCAGCCTCTGGACCGACACGCGAATCGAAGCGAGCGTCCCGGAAGGAGCGACGGAAGGCGAAGTCGCCGTCACGGTCGTTGCCGGCGGCCAGGAGAGCAACGGCGCGACGTTCCGCGTCGTGACCGGGCCGCCGCCGCTCGAGATCCGGATCGACCGGCTGCGGCCTTCGCGCACCGTCGTCGCCGATACGGTGCGAATCGCCGGCAGCGGTTTCGGCGAATTCGCGGAAGGCTCCGAGGTGACGTTCACGGGCGCCTCCGGCCCGCGTCCCGCCCAGGTCCTGGGGTGGAGCGAGTCGGAGATCCTGGTTCTCGTTCCGGAAGGCGCGGTCGACGGAGCGGTGCACGTGCATAGCGGCGAGTCGGTCAGCAACGAGGTCTCCTTCTCCGTCGCGCCGCGCCTCGTCTCCTACGTGCAGGACGTGCGTCCGCTGTTCGCCTCGCCGACGGCGGGCTGCCTTTCCTGCCACGGCGGGACGAACAACCTCTACCTCGACACGGCGGCGGAGCTGCTCCGGGGCGATAGCGTCCACGGTCCCGTCGTGACGCCTCGCGACGGATCGGGCAGCATCATCGTGCAGAAACTGAGCCCGACCCCTCCGTTCGGAGACCGGATGCCGCAAGGCTGCTCGTCGAACTGCTTCGACGACACGAAGCGCTTGGTCGTCTCGGACTGGATCGATCAAGGGGCGAGGGACAACTAGCATCCGGCAGCTAGCCACTAGCAGCCAGCAGCTGGCTACCAGCAGCCTGTAGCTAGCAGCTAGCAGCCAGCAACGAGCACCTAGCAGCTAGGGGGCCGGCAACGGGGTTCGATTCGGCGTGACGCTCGGCGACGGCGCGCGCAGCCCCTCTCGCACCCGCGGCGCCTCGGGCGCCTGCGGGTCGAGGGCGAGGAACCGTTCCCAGGCCGCGCGCGCCGCCGGCGCGTCCCCCTCATAGGAGTAGGCGTCGCCGAGGAACAGCCAGGCTTCGCCGTCCTCCGGCGCGTGCGCAAGATAGTCCCGCATCAGCGAGATGCCGCGCGCCGCGTCGCCGATCTGCATCTCGAGATAGCCGAGCGGCTTTTCCCGTCCCCAGACGGACGGCTGCGTCCCGAACGCGGCACGGTACGCCGCCAGCGCCCCCTCGGGGTCCCCGAGCGAGATCCGCATCTCCGCGAGGCGCTCCCAGAGGAAGGCCACCTCGCGATCCTCCCGATAGGCGTGCGGCTGGAGACGCCGCAGCACGCGCGCTCGCTCCTCGGCTTGCCGCGCCCGATCGGCGATCGTGCTCAGGTTCGAGGAGAGACGATAGTGGCTGCCTCCGTAGTACGTCCGGTGAAGCCAGACCCCCATGTCCTCGACCCGCCGGTGCACCCGCTCGCGGCTCGCATTCACGGCGAAGAGGGTCACGGTCGCGAGCCCGAGGACGAGCAGTGGCGCACCCATGCGTCGCGCGCCGGGCGCCGCGCCGTGCAGAGCGAGCAGCAGCACCGCCGTGTAGAGCAGTGGCGGCGAGAGGACGCACATCAGGTCCCAGTCGAACGGATAGCCGATCGCGCTGTTCAGCAGGAAGTCGTGGAGCGCGGCCGCGACGATCGCGGGCAGCATCACCCACGGCCGGTCGTCCCGCTCGCGCAACGCGAGCGGAAGCAGCACGGCCACGACCAGCAGGATCGCCGGAGAGTTGATCGACCAGAGCGAGCCGAGGAAGTCGGCCACGTGGGCCCCGGAGAAGAGCGTGTAGCGCAGCCACGGTTGCTCCGGCGAGACGCAGGCGGTCGAGATCGGCAGGAAGATCTGCCGCGGATGGGGACGTCCTCCCGAATAGATGTAGTCGTAGCAGAACGAGCCGGCCGCGGCGTAGGCGACGGCGGCGGCGAGCGGCAGAGCGATCACGATCCCGGCGGCGAGACGGCGGCGGGCCCGCGCCGGTTCGCTCGCCGATCCGCCCGCCGATCCGCCCGCCGGCCGCAGGTCGGGCGCGAGCCAGAGGAGCGCGACGGGCAGAAGCACCGCTTGCTGCGTGTGGAAGAAGATCGCGAGCGCGAGCCACAGGATTGTCCAGCCGCGGCGGGGAGCGTGCGCGCGATCGACGAGCGACCGCACGACGCCGATCAGGAAGAGGCAGGCGAAGAGCCGCGGGACCGTGTAGTTCTCGACGTGCCCGAAGAAGAGCTGGTTTGCGCCGTCCGTCAGCCCGATCGCGAGGATCGCGATGCGCGCCCAACGCGCCGTCTTCGGCAGCATGGCGGCCAGCCGGGCGTGCGCGAGGACGAAGACCGCGCCGCAGGCGACCGAGACGAGCTGATACGCGCGCTCGATGCCAAGGCCCGCGATGCGGGCGAGCATCTCGTGCAGGACGAAGGAAGGCGCGCCGCGCGCCTGGAGCCCGAGCCCGAGCATCCGGCGCGCGTGCACCGCGAGGTTCCCAGGCGCATAGTCGTCGAGGATGTAGCGGCTGTCGCCGTAGATGCGCGTCGCGATCGGAAAGGCGGCGAAAGCTGCCAGGGCGAAGAGCGCGAGCAGGAGCGGGACGCTGAGCGGCCGCCGCTCCATCTCGTCCCCCGCCAGCTCGAACGCTTCCGCCGTCCGCCGCTGCACCGGCTCGAAGAGCGCAGCGACCGCGAGCGCGCCGAGCAGGACCGGCCACGCGAGGCCCACCCTCCCGAGGTGATCGAAGCCCCACGACCAACCGGCTCCCTCCGCGCCGCCGGCGCCTCCCCGCCCCAGAAAGACGCCGGCCGCCAGCGGGGCGGCCAGCGCCAGGTAGGCGGCGAGCAGACCTTTTCGCGGGACCGTCATCGGCTTGGTGTAGCAGGCGCCCCGGCGCGGGGCAAGCGCGCGCCGATCGCGCCGGCCCCGCCAATCGCGCCGATCACGCCAGCCGCGCCGATCGCGCCGGCCCCGCCAATCCTTCCCGCCGCTCTTTCCGGAGGACTTCCGCCACAGCGAAATTCAGGCGGGGGCAAGAAGAGCCGATATCCATACGGGAGAACCTAAGGAGGGGACCCGCCCGATGAATCCGGAAGCGCTGCGGCAGTGCCAAGCCCAAGGGGCCAGCCGACCTCTCGGTCAGCTCCTCATCGAACTCGGTTACGTCCATCCCGATCAACTCGCGAAGGCGCTCGAGGCTCAGCGCGGAATGCCGGCCGACGAGCGCGTGCCGATCGGGCGGATCTGTGTCGAGATGGGGTTTCTCACCCCCGACCGGCTCGAGTCGGTGCTCGATCGCTGGGGAAAACGGCTCCGCCTCGGCGAGCTGCTCGTTCATCGCGGGCGGATCAGTCTCGCGCAGCTCGAGGTCGCGCTGCGCGCGCAGCGCGAGCGCGCCTTCCGCATCGGCGAGATCCTGCTCGAGCTGGGGTTCCTCGATGAGCCGACCCTGACGGAGACGCTTGCCGAGCAGTTCGACCTTCCCTATGTCCCGCTCGGCGTGATCACCCCGCATCCCGAGCTGGCGGAGCTGATCAACCCGCTCTTCGCTTGGCGCAACGGCGTCGTCCCGGTCGCGCGCATCGGCCGGCAGCTCACCGTCGCGATTCACGATCCGACTCGCCGCGACGTCGTTCGCGACCTCGAGCAGGCGATCGCGATGAAAGTCCGTCCCGTCGTATCGACGCGCAGCGAGGTGCAGGCGTGCCTCCGCCGGCTCTACGAGGAACGGGAGGGGACCGAGGCATCGGACGGGGCGGCGACCGCCCCGGCCGGGGCCATGGCGACGCCGGCCGCCGGCTACGAGACAGGCGGGGGCGCGCGCGCCGGCGGGGATGGAGCGACCGGCATCGCCGACGACGGGATGTTCCCGCCGCTCGACCTTCGCGAAGGGCTCGAGATCCCCTCGCTCGTGCGCCGCCTGATCACTCAGGCTCTTCGGACCCACGTGCACGATCTCCATTTCGAGCCGGCCGAAGAAGGAGGGCGCGTGCGCATCCGCGACGACGGCGGCCTACGCGAATGGGAGGAGGCGGCGGCGGCGACCGGCAAGATCCCCGCGCTCGTCCGCGCGGTGAAGGCGATGGCGCACCTGGAGCCGGGCGAGACGCGCCGGCCGCAGGAGGGGATCGTCGTCCTGAAGACCGAGGAGGGGGACTTTTCGCGGCCGGTGCGGCTCCGCGTCAGCATTCTGCCGGGACCATCCGGCGAGACCGCCGTGCTGCAGATCCTGCGCGAGGAGCGCAGCGATCCGACGCTCGAGGAGGCGGGACTGAGCGCCTTCGTGCGTTCACGGTTCGAGCCGCTCCTGCGCGAGGGGCGCGGCGTGCTGCTGGTCACCGGGCCGATCGGAAGCCGCAAGCGCACCACGCTGCGCGCGACCGTGCCGCTCCTGCGCGGTCCCAACGTGAAGATCCTCTCCGCCGAGGATCCGATCTTCTCGGTGATCCGGGGCGTGACGCAGGCGCAGGTCGATCCCTCGCTAGGGAATACCTTCGCGCGCTATCTGCGCGCGTTCCTCGATCAGGGCGCCGACGTGATCCTGTGCGACCGGATCGACGACGGCGCGACGGCGCAGATCGCCTTCTCGGTCGGACCCGAGGGGCCGACGATCCTCGGGACGACCAATGCGGGGAACTCGACCGCGGTCGTCGGGAGGATGGTGGAGCTGGGGGTCGATCGCAACCAGGTCGCGGCGTCGCTGTCCGGCATCCTCGCACAGCGGTTGATCCGGAGGAACTGCCCGTCGTGCAGCGTGCCGTACCGACCGGCCGCGCGCGTGCTGGAGGAGTGGTTCCGCGGTTCGATTCCCGACGTGGAATGGCGGCGCGGATCGGGATGCGATCGCTGCGGAGGGACCGGCCACGCAGGACGTGCGATCGCCGCGGAGCTGTGGATCCCGACGGCCGAGGACCGCTATGCGATCGGCCAGCGCCTGCCGGCCGAGGCGCTACGCGAGCAGGCGCTCGGAGGATTCCCGTGCGTGGGGCAGGACGCTCTGCGCCTGGCGCTCGAGGGGACGATCACGCTGGAAGAAGCACTGAAGGTCGTGCCGTACGAGGACGTCGTCCTCGCGAGGCGATGCGGCCTCGAGCCGGCGGCGCGCCGGCCGCGGGGCGAGCACGAGGCACCGATCGTCAAGGTCGCGTAGCAGGCCTCCGACGGATTACTCCGGTCCGGCGGTCTGGGTGTCGGGTCGCAGGAATCCGGTCATCTCGGCGGGCATTGCCGCGGCGCGCCGCGCGGCGCCGCGCCGGGGCGCCTGAGCGAGCGGCCGGCACGCGGCCGCCGGGAAGGACCGAGTGGCGTGCAAGGGGTGCCCTCCTTTCACGTCGGGCCGGGTGGCCGCTCGCGGCTGTCCGGCCCATCCCTTTCCCTCCCCTTTCGCCGTCCCCCTTTGCTACCCTCGCGTCCGGACTCCGCCGCTGAGGAAGGGAGGGGGGGACGGAACGATGACCCGCTTCCGTGAAGACTTTGACGACTTCGTCCATGGCCCACGCCGCTCGCACGATCTCGGCCGCCCGCACGACGCGCACGATCTCGGCCGCCCGCCCCGTGCGCGCGATCTCGAGCGACCGCTCCGCCGCCGCGGATTTCTGAAGATCGTCGGCGGCGCTGCGGCTCTCGCCGCTGCCGGGCCGCTCGACGGAATCCTCGGGCTGCGCGACTCGCTCGCTCTTGCCCAGAAGCCCGGCTTTCCTATCGATGGCGCGACAGCGTCGAAAATCCTCGCCGAAGCGCGCTCGCTCGGCGCGAGCTTCGCGGATCTCTACCTCGAGACGCGCGTCACGACGCGGATCACCCTCTCCGAGGGGGCGATCGAGTCGATCGAGCAGGGCATCCTTGCAGGAGGAGGGGTTCGCGCGATCGAGGGGGACCGGGTCGGCTACGCCTACGCGGACTCCTTCGAAGCGGAACCGCTCCTCGAGGCGGCTCGCAATGCCGCGGCGATCGCCTCGGCCGGTCCTGCCACCGTCCCTCCCGTCGCGTTCCTCGTCGAGACCCCGGTGCGCCGCATCCGCTGGCGCCGCCCCTTCGACTCCGTCCCGCAGGACGAGCGCGTGCGCTGGCTGCAGCAGGCGGACGAGGCGGCCCGCGCGTATCATCCGGCAGTCCAGCAAGTGACGATCGAATACACCGACGAGATGCAGCGATTCGCCGTCATCAACTCCGACGGGCAGTGGCTCGAGGACACGATGCCGCTCGCCTACTTCCGCGTGAACGCCGTCGCCGTGAAAGACGGCCGCCGCGTGACCGGCCTCGACCGGATCAGTCAGCGCCTCGGAGCGGAGCAGTTCGACGACGCGGCGCCGGCCCGATCGGGCGCGGAGGCGGCGCGGATCGCGGTGGCGATGCTCGAGGCCGAGGAGGCGCCGGCCGGCGAGATGCCGGTGATCCTGGCGGCGGGCGGCGGAGTCCTGTTCCACGAAGCGGTCGGCCACGGCCTCGAAGGGGACTTCGCGATGCGCGGGACTTCCTTCTACTCCGGCCGGATCGGCGAGGTGGTCGCTTCGGACCGCGTGTCGATCGTGGATCACGGCGGGATCGCCGACCTCCGCGGGTCGTTCGACATCGACGACGAGGGGACCGTTCCGCGCCAGAACATCCTGATCGCCAAGGGCGTTCTTCAAGGATTCATGACCGATCGGATCTCCGCTCAGGGTCTCGACACGAGCCGGACGGGGAACGGCCGGCGCCAGTCGTATCGCTTTCCGCCGCTCGTGCGGATGACGAACACCTTCCTCTATCAAGGGGAGGATGACGTCGACGCGATGATCCGCGACACGAAGAGCGGGCTCTACGCGCGCACCCTCGGCGGCGGCGAGGTCGACACGACGACCGGTAACTTCACCTTCGGAGTCCTCGAGGGATACCGCATCGAGGACGGCAAGATCGGCCGCCCGGTCCGTGGCGCGAACCTGGTCGGCAACGGACCGGAGATCCTGAAGAGGATCGACCGCGTCGGTCCCGATCTGAAGTTCTGGCCCGGGACCTGCGGCAAGGGACAGTGGGTCCCGATCTCCACCGGGGCCCCGACGCTGCGCATCTCGTCGATGACGGTCGGAGGATCGGGCCAGGCCTGATAGAGCAGCGGCCCGCAGTCCGGCGAGCGAAGCATCGGCGAGCGGCGGGACCGGGGAGGGGATGGACGTGGAAGAGAAAGTCGTCCTGGAGCGGGTGCTCGAGGTGCTGAAGGCGGCCGGCGCCGAAGGGGATGCCTTCTTCGAGCACCGCCGCTCGCTGAGACTCCACGTGCGCGAGGGGCGTCTGGAAGAGATCCAGCGGGCCGAAGTGCAGGGCGTGGGCATCCGCGCGATCCGCGAGGGCCGGCTCGGCTTCGTCCACACCAGCGCCGCCGACCCGGAGAAGGTCGTCGAGGCGGCGAAGCAAGCGGTCGACGTGCTGCGCTTCGCGACGCCCCGGGAGGACCTGGCCCTCGCCCCTCCGGCCGGACCCGGGGACGGCAGCGACGAAGGGGCGGCTCTCGCCATCTACGACGCCTCGCTCGAGAAGCGCCCTCTCCGCGAGAAGCAGGATTGGATCACCTCGGCGGAAGCGATCGGCCGCGGCGCCGATCCCAAGATCAAGAAGACCGAGGGTGCGAGCTACGACGAGAATCTCACCGGCACCTGGCTCGCCAATACCCGCGGCCTGTTCCGGCATTACCGCAAGAGCGGCGTGTCCGCCTCGCTGCAGGTGATCGCCGAGGACGCGGGGGAGATGCAGCCGGGCGAGACCGAAATCCAGGTTGGCAGCTGGGACGCGCTGGGCGATCCCGGCGCTCTCGCGCGCCGCGCTTCGGAGCGCGCTCTGCGGCTGCTCGGGGGCCGGCCGGTCCCGACCGGGCGCTACCCGGTCCTTTTCTCCCCCGAGGCGGGATTCGCTCCGCTCGTCTATCTCACCGTCGCCCTCCGCGGCGACCATATCGCGCGCGGCCGCTCATGGCTCGCGGACCGCGCCGATCCGCTCCTCGCCAGCCCGCTCGTCACCGTCCACGACGCGATGCGCATGCCGGGCGGGCCGGCGACCGTCCCGTTCGACGGCGAGGGGATCGACACACGCGACCTGACTCTCCTCGAACAGGGGAAGATCGCGGGGCGGATGTGCGACCTGGCCGCGGCGAAGCGGCTGGGGGCGCAATCGACCGGCAGCTCGCGGCGCGGAGGATATGAATCGCTTCCGGAGATCGGAGGCGGGAACATTTCGATCGCGCCGGGGACGCAGAAGCTCGAGGAGATCGTGGCCGGCATCGACCGCGGCCTCTGGGTCTGGGGGCTCTCCGGGTGGTGGATCGGCCTCGATCCGTCGAACTCGGACTTCTCGAGCGCGGCCTTCGGCCTCTGGATCGAGAAGGGAAAGCCGGTGCGGCCGGTCGCCCGCGTCACGGTCGCCGGCTCGATCCCGGAGATCTTCCGGGGCATCGAAGCGATCGCCGACGATCTCGTCTGGGATGGCCCGCTGAAGACGCCGAGCTTCCGGGTGAAGGAGCTCGCCGTCTCGGGAAGCTGACCGGAGGACGGGGTCCGGCTTGCGGACCGCGGGGGCGGTTCGTCGCGCGTGATCCTGGGAGGATCCGATGAAGCGCAAGACGTGCCACCTCTACGTCGACGGCCGCTGGATCGATGGGGCGGAGATCGTCGAGGTCCGCTCCCCGTTCGACTCCTCGATCGTGGGACGGCACCACCGCGCCGGCCCTGCCGAGATCGAGGCGGCCCTGGCAGCCGCCGAACGCGCCTTCCGCGAGCATCGCCACGATGCGCCGGTCGACCGGGCCGGCTGGCTCGAAAGGATCGCGGCGGCCGTCGAGGAGCGCCGGGAGGAGTTCGCGCAGACGATCTGCGCGGAGGCGGGCAAGCCGATCCGGCTCGCGCGCGCCGAGGTGGAGCGGAGCCTCCACACGCTGCGCTGGTCCGCAGAGGAGTCGAAACGGATCGGAGGCGAGCTGCTCCCCCTGGACGTGGTCGACGTCGGCAGAGGGCACACCGGCTTCACGCGCCGCTTCCCTGTCGGCGTCGTGCTGGCGATCACGCCGTTCAACTTCCCACTGAATCTCGTCTGCCACAAGGTCGGCCCGGCGATCGCGGCCGGATGCGCCATCGTCCTCCGTCCCGCCTCCCAGACGCCGCTCACCTCGCTCCTGCTCGCCGAAGCGGCGGAGGCGGCCAGGCTCCCGGCGGGACTGTTGAACGTGGTGCCCAGCCCGGTGCAGCTCGCCGAGTCGATGGTGGTCGATCCGCGCGTGAAGCTCGTGACCTTCACCGGCAGCCCGCTCGTCGGCTGGCCGCTCAAGAGCCGCGCCGCCCACCGCAAGGTCGTGCTCGAGCTCGGCGGCAACGCCGCGGTCGTCCTCGACGAGGGCTACGACCCGCTCCGGGAGATCCCGAAGATCGCCGCCTCCGCCTTCGGCTACGCGGGGCAGAGCTGCATCTCGGTGCAGCGCGTGCTCGTCCCTGCTCGGGACGAGAGGGCTTTCGTCGACGCGTTCGCCGCCTACGCCCGGGAGCAGATCCCCCACGGCGATCCCGCTCTCGAGGAGACGGTCGTCGGACCGCTGATCCGCAGCGAAGAAGCGGACCGCCTCATGGGTTGGATCGCCGAGGCGCGCGACCGCGGAGCGGAGATCGCCTGCGGCGGGCACCGCAGCGGGAACGTCGTCGAGCCGACGATCCTGAGGGACGTGGATCCGCGCCTCCGCATCTCCTGCCAGGAAGCGTTCGGCCCGGTCGCCGTGGTCGACTCCCACGAGTCGCTCGAGCAGGCGATCGAGAAGGTGAACGACTCGGAGTTCGGACTGCAGGCGGGATTGTTCACCCACGATCTCGATCGAGCCTTCCGCTTCTACCGCGACGTCGAGGCCGGCGGCGTGACGATCAACGAGGTCCCGACCTGGCGCGTCGACCACATGCCCTACGGTGGCGTGAAGCACTCCGGCTTCGGCCGCGAAGGGATCCGCTGGGCGATCGAGGAGATGACCGAGCTGAAGTTGCTGGTGCTGCGCCTGCGCTGACTGTCCCGTCCCGTACGGCGGCGCAGCGTCCAAGCCGGCGCTTCGCCGAAGGGCGCTTCGCTGAGGGGCATCGCCAAAGGGTGCCCTTCGCCGGCTCGTTCCCCGCCTGCTACAATCCTTGCGCCGGGAATTCCCACAACTCGTGAAGGAGGAGCTTCCGATGCGCACCCTGGCCGTCTCTCTCGCCGTGCTGCTCGCTCTTTCGCTCACCGCTGCGCTCGTCTTCGCCGGTCCCCGAGAACCGAAGTTTCCCTCCGTCGCGCGCGCCGGCGATCCAGCGCCGCTTCTGCGCGACTTCGACTACGGGACGATGGTCGACGCGAATGAGATCGCCATGTTCCTGACGAACTCCGGCGGTTTCGGCAGGGATCTCGAATCCCCGGGCGGTCCGGCAGGGACCTTCTTCCCGCGCGGCACCGACAAGACCTGCCTCTACGCCGCCGGACTCTGGATCGGGGGATACGTGGGAGGCGAGCTCCGCGTGACGACCGCGGAGTACAGCCTGGAATATCAGCCGGGACGCATGCTGCCCGGTGGCGGGTGGACGGATCCGGCCGACCCGCGCTATCGGGTCTACAAGCTCGAGCCGGGATCCGGTCCCGGCGATGCTGACTACGACGAGTGGCCGGTCGACGACGGCGCGCCGGTCGATCGCGGCGGCCTCCCGCTCCACGTCGCGGACCAGACACTCTGGTCGGTTTTCCATGACGCGAATCCCGCAGTGCACACGAACCTCCCGGGAGGGACCGCTCCGCTGGGCATCGAGGTGACCCATCTTACCTATGCATTCGATGGGCCATGGCCGCTCGGGCGCGTGATCGTCATGGAATACCGGATCTGGAATCGCGGCGCGCAGACGATCGAAAACGCTCGCATTGGACTCTGGATGGACCCGGACGTAGGCGACGCCGGCAATGATCTCGCCGGCTGCGATTCGCTCCTCGATCTCTCCTTCGTCGTCAGCACCGCATGGGACGACGTGTACGAGGACCAGCCACCCGCCGTCGGCATTGCGCTTCTGCGAGCGCCGGGCGATCCCGACGCGGGCGCATACGCCGCGGTCGATTTCGTCAACGGTCAGGATCCGTCCTCGGCACAGGCGTCCTACAACGTCTTCCGCGGTCTGACCGCGCAGGGAGAGCCGGTCATCGATCCAACGACCGGCCTCCCTACGCGCTTCTGGCATGCCGGCCGATGGGACATCGACGAGGGATGGCGGGACGATTCGCCTGCCGACAAGCGATGCATGCTGAGCGCCGGGCCCTTCACGCTCGAGCCGGGGCAGACCGATTCGATCCGCTGCGCGCTCGTCATCGGCCAGGACGACTCGGATGCCGCATCGGTCGCGTGCCTGAAGGCGCAAACGCGAGCGATCCGCAGCATGAATGAGAAGGGGCTCTTCCCTTGGTTCGACCGCTGGGCGATCGTGAGCGTCGCTCCCGATCCATTCGATCCGGGCGATCCCGGAGCGGTCGTCACGGCCTCGGTGATCGCGCCGACGGATGGCTTCGCTCGAATCCTGATCCGCAACGAGGCGGGCAACATCGTTCGCCTGCTCCTCGAGGGACAGATCGCGAGCGGGTACCACCAGATCCTCTGGGATGGACGCGATGAGCAGGGGCTCCTCGTTCCCGCGGGGAACTACCGCTTCGAACTTCAGGGCAGCCCTTGGCCAGAGTCGGCCGGCACTCCGCATCTCGATCAGCAGCCGTTCGCCGTGGTCTACAGGGGAGGGAGCGAGGAGGCGGCGGCGGGAGACCCCGGCTCCCTCGCTTCAGGCGGCACGACGATCGTCCCCTGCACGGGGGCCTGGCTGGCCAGGGACGTGGCGGCGAGGTCCGGCGGGAATCTGATCCTTTACGATCTGCAAGGACGAATCGTACGGGAGATTCCTTTCACGGCCGGCGCCAGGGGCGTCTTCTGGGACGGGCGAAGCGGAAGCGGCGGGGGAGACCGGCTTCCGTCCGGCCTCTACTTCTACCGCATCGATGGAGCGTCTGCCCCGGGAACCCGAAAGGTCCTGCTCCTGCCCGGCCGGTAAGCAGTGGCAGTGTCCGTCTGCTGACCCGATGAGGAAAGGCAAGCGGCTTCGATGCCTCGCTTGCCTTCGATTCTCCCGTACCCTCCGGAAACATCGCCGCGCACGCGCGGCGATGGAAAGAAGAGGGGCGGCGGTGGATTCCGGATCTGCGTGGCCGATGTCGAGTGGCTATCGGTTGTGGCTCGCTGGAGTGGTATCGGCTACAGCGCAGTAGGATTCAATACGCGATCGAAGATCCGAAGACACGCAATCCGCCCCTCTCCCGCACTACGAAGCTCTTGCTGTCGATCTTTGTCTCGGCAGAGAACGCCTAGAGAGTCTCGACGTCAGTGGAATCAGAATAGAGCGAGCGGACGCCGGCTGCGAATGAATAAATGACATTCGTTCGACTCGGTCATTCTCATCGTTTGTGCAGACAAATAAAAGCCCGCACAGGCGAGGAAGATGCGGGGAGATCGCCTATCCGGCCCGCCTGATCCCTTCGTTGATCTCGCTCTGCGGCGCGCGGATCCGAAGCGTCGCGCCGCCTGCCGTCGTCCCGTCGAGCTCGAAGGTGACGACGTGCGTTCCAGGCGGCACCTCGACCTCGAACTGACGCAGCAGGCCAGGCGTCACCTCGGGCAGATCCGGGTAGCTCGTGGTGTGGCTCGCCCGGGACTTGAGCGCGAAGCTGTGCCATGGCTTGCCATCGAGCAGGGTCTTGACGATGTAGCTTTGCGTGTAGCCGTTCGCGAAGCCGAAATCGATCCGACTCTCGATGCGCAGGCGCAGCGGACCATGGATCGGCGGCATCTCCACGGGACTGCCGGGCTCCAGGCGGTAGCACGCGATCTCCTGATCGCTCCGATGCAAGCGGAGGGATTTTGGATAGGTCTCGGGGGCGAAGTCGATCCAGTTGACTCTCGCCCGCTCTCCGCCTCCGAGGAAGATCCGGACCGCGACGGTCGCCTTCGGATTCACCGGTCGTACGAGGACCCGATGGCTGCCGGCGGGAATCCGGACGATCTCCCGCTCGAGCGTACCGACCGGCCTGCCCTTCCAGGTGCTCTTGCTCGGCTTCGCCCTTTCGGGAGGGGAAGGAAGGGCCACGCCATCGATCGAAACCTCCAGCCT
This sequence comes from Candidatus Eiseniibacteriota bacterium, assembly GCA_041946735.1. GTDB lineage: Bacteria > Eisenbacteria > RBG-16-71-46 > CAIMUX01 > VGJL01 > JBHGAY01. The sequence goes on along the minus strand of JBHGAY010000004.1, from coordinate 122,709 downwards.
GTAGGAGACCGGCGCGGAAGCCTGTCCCTTCGCGTACAGGTAACGGCTCAGGATTCGAACCGGTGTCGGGCCGGTCACGCGAAACTCGATCGGCTCCGCCGCCGTCGCCCGGTGGTAGGTGGACGTCTTCCGCCCGACCTTGATCTTGGCGACGCCCGCGTCGCGAAGCGGCTGGATCCGGTTCCCCGCGGCGGCATCGGACAGCAGCGGCGTCGCGGCAAGGCAGAGGACGGCGAGGATCGCGGCGAGACGCAAGCCCTGGCAGTCCCGCCGCCACCGGGACCTCGAATCGCTCGGATCGCTCGAACCGCCGCTACGCATCGGAATCATTCCTTTCCCTCCACGTTCCCTCCGGTCTCTGTCGCCGTCATCCGCGACTTTGAGAGACCGGCTCGGCGCCGATGGCCGTGATCGCCGCCGGCACCTCCACGACCCGCGCCGCCTGGGCCGCGCGATGCCGCGCGCGCAGGACTCCGAAGCAGAGCACGAGATAGACCGCCAGGGCCGGCCCGGCGATCCGCAGATCGTACATCTCGCGGTAGAAGACCTCTCCCTCGCCGACCGGCGGCACCCGCTCCGGGACGGTCGGAAGGCCATTCGCCTGCGCGATCGATTCGATGTTCAGGACATGCACGAACGGAATGCGCTCGCGGCCGAAGTAGTGGATCACGCCTCTCTGAGTCCAGTTGTAGGGCTTCAGCGACCGGTTCACCCCAGGCGGGATCAGGTCCGAGTTCTGCTGGGTGCCGGTGGCCGCCGCGCCGCCTCCGACGTTCACGAACGCCCTGACGCCGGCCGGTCCCGCCGCCTCGCGGTACATCTCGAGCCTCTTCTTCACCGACTCGTCGAGCGTCGGCTCGCGGATCAGCGCGACACCGTTGCGCTCGATCGCCTCGCGCAGCAAGGCGCGCCCGCGCGGGCTCAAGCCCCTCCCGCGGTCGTTGCTTCCCCCGATCGACGCCCCGATCGAACGCGTCGCAAGCAGCCCCTGCCTGTTCAGGAGCGTTTCCATGTCGAGCCAGGTGAAGGAGGGATCGTTGGCGCCCCACATCGACGCTCCCACGGAGGTGATCGGCAGAGCGCGCAGCCCCAACTCCTCGGCCGCCGCGAGCACGGTGACGTTCAAGGCAGGGAAGGAGCCGGTCAGCGCGATCGCGACCGCGTCGCCCCTCTCGAGTCCCATGTCCTTGAAGTACTCGACGAAGACCGCGGCGAAGTTCGGATTGACCGAGGTGAGCTTCGCCTCCAGCACTCCACGGTCCGTCGTCGTCAGCGTGAACTCCTGCCCGATCAGCCCGCTGCCCTCCGGGTCGTTCTCCGTATCCTGGGAGGACGGTGTGCCGAGCCGCGCCTCGCGGATCGCCTCGAAACAACGGATCGCGCGCGTGGCCGCCCCCATCTTCTCCGCGAGGTAGGGTCTCGGATTCATCCGTCGGGTCGACTCGGTCAGCGTATGGATCCCGAGGCCGAGCACAGCGAGAGCGACGAGAAACAGATCCGCCCTTCGCGTCCAGGAGGCGCCGCGAGCGCTAGAGAGTAGCCGTCTCAAGGAGCGCACCTCCATGAAGGACGATGAGGGCCAGCCGCACGAGCACGGCGGCGACCGCCATCGCGGCGAGCGTTCGCACGATCCCTTGCCGCGTCATCCAATAGGCGAGCAGGCCCGGGATGATGAAGCCGATCGCCGCCAGGCCACCCTCGAGCGAGCCGAGCGGCTCGGTCGGGATCTGGGCGGTCAGCGCGCCGAAGACGAAGCCGAGCAGGACGGCGAGAACGAGGTTCCTCCGCCCGTAGATCAGCAGGAATCGTCCGGTCAGCTTCAGGCACCCGTAGGTCACGAGCGCGGCCAGGACCGTCCCGATGACCTGCATGGGACGGTCGAGGTAGAGAGCGATGTAGCCGGGGACGACGAATCCGCCCGCCGCGAATCCGATCGCCTCGGTGAAGAGCAGACTGGCGACGATCCCAATACCGATCGCTTCCGCGATCAGCACGTCGGTCCTCCTTCCTGGGCCACGTACCGCAGGATCTCGTGACCCAACCCGCCGATGTTCCCCACCCCTCCGACGCGCGCGCGCCGGTCGCTCAGAGACGCGATCCGGTCGAAGATCGCTTGCGGCACCTCTCGCCCAATCGGCACCAGCCGCTCTTCCGGCACCTGCCGGCGGAACTGCTGCAGCACGGTATCCGGGAAGTCGCCGACCAAGACGTAGAAGTCGGCCCGCAGCCCGCCTTCGACCGCGGCCGCGTACTGCAGCGAGCGATCGACGCGATCGCCGCGAAGATTGATCAACGCGAAGGTCGTCTCCTCCGGCAGGCTCTGCAGCCCCAGCATCCGCCAGATCTGGATCGTCGATTCGAGATCGTTCGCGGCGAAAATGTTCACGAACTCGATCGGCCGGCCCGAACGCTCGAGCGTCCAGCGCGTGCACGCTCCGACGTCCGGGGTGGCGCGGTACATGCCGCGCAGCGCCGTCTCGTCCGGAATGTGAAGCCTCCGTGTGACGGCGAGCGCCGTGGCGACGTTCTCCTCGTGCTCGACGTAGCGGAAGCCGTCCATCGCCCCAGGCGGAAGGTCGGACGGACCGCTGACGATCAGCTCCGAGCGGCGCGCCGCCGCCACTTTCCGGTAGACGGAGCGGAAGCGGGCGTCGCCCAGGACGGCGGTGGCTCTCTTCGGCACCGTCGAGGAAAGCGCCACGGCGACGTCGTCGACCGTCGGCCCCATGACGTCGAGGTGGTCGGGCCGCACGTTGGTGCAGACGCCGATCGAGGACTTCATGATCGAATGCTCGCAGACCTTCTGCAGGTCGGGACGAACCGCCATGCACTCCATGACGATCGCCCGCGCCCCGGAGCGTCGCGCCTGGTCGAGCACGCCGATCTGCTCGCAGATGTTCGGGCTGCCCACGCGCACGATCGGCTCCTCGTGACCGTCCGGGAAGATCAGTCGCGCCGTGGAGCCGGTCGTCTTGGCGAAGGTCGGGATGTTCGCCTCGCGAAGCGCGCCGGCGAGCAGACGGGTAACGGAGGACTTCCCCCGAGTCCCGTTGACGTGGATCCGGATCTCCAGCGCCCGCAGGGCGCGGCGATGCCGGATCGCCTCGTGCCCCCACAGAACGAGCACGAGAGCGAGCATCAGCAGCAGGACTGCCAAGCTTGACCTACCTTCCGACGGACCTTGTGGCGTCTTCCGGCGACGCGGACCCCGCGCCGGCCCGGCTGGCCAGACTCCAAGCGGTTCTGACCTCGAGGAGCCGGGGAATCGCGCGCATGGGACCACGGCCCGTCCGGATCCCGTCGCTCCAGCCGATCCCCAGCCCCCGGGCGGTCGAAAGAAACCCTTCTAATCATAGCGCCCGCGCCCCCCGGTGCAAAGAATGACCGGGCAGGAAGATCGCCGCGCCGCCCCCCGCAGCGCCCCCGCCCCCGCGGTGCCCGCGCTCCGCGGCGCCCCTGTTCCGGGCCCGAGGAGTCCGGGACGACGCCGCCGGCCGGCCTCGTCCGCGGCTCCACGTTTCCGGCCCGGCAGCAGAGCCGTCAGGGAACGAGCACGACGGAACCGGCGGGAGCGCTGGCGGAGGCCTCCCCGTTCGCGAGCACGGGGCGGTAGAAGTAGATGCCGGCCGAGACCCTCCGCCCGCTGGCATCCCGGCCATCCCAAAGGACGCTGCGCGCGTTCGCGGGCCAAGCCTGCCCGCCCGGCGAATGGTCCGCCGTCTCGGGTCCGGCCGGCAGGCGGACGACCCGCCGTCCCTGGACGTCCAACAGCTCGAGCGCGAGCCCCGCCGGCAGCGCGCGCTCGGATTCGATCCGGAGGATCGTCGCACCGCGCGAAGGATTCGGGGAGGCATACGCGTAGAGATCGAGACGAACCTCCCCCGGAAGAGGCTCTCCCTTCTGCCATGCGCGGAAAGCCCGCTGCGCGATCCATTGCTCCGCCTGGCGCATCTCCTCCGGAGTCGCCCCCTCGCGCCGCCAGCGATTCAGCTCGAGATCGGCCTGATCGAAGATCCAGCGCTCGACCCTTTCGGCCTGCGCCAGGTAGCAGCCACGCGAAGGGGATCGGAGCTCGTAGGTGTTCAGCAGCGTGAAGTTCGGGAGATAGTCGTAGATCCGCTCCATCCGCTCCTTCGCCTCGTCGCAGACCGGCGACGTCAGCGCTCCGTCCATCTCCGGCGGCGTCGCGCCGGCGGCGACCCACACCGGGAGCGGGATGGTGGAGACCGGCTGGCCGAGCGCCGCGAAGAACGCGCTGAGCATGGGGTCTTCTCCGGCGCGCACCCCCAGCACGGCGCCCCCGGCCACCGTGTTGCGCCGATTGATCGTGTTCGCGGTGCAAACGTACCCATGCGCCTTCGGATCCTCGGGAGGCGTTCCCTCGAACGGTAGCGGGTAGGGATCGAGATCGGCGGGCCGGATGTCGCGCGCGATCTCCTGCAGAAACGTCCGGACCATCAGGCGGTGCATCTGAATGGCCTGCCCGACGAGCTGCGAGCACCGACGGAATCTCCACGTCTCGTAGCCGGTCGTGTCTGCCCAGAAGGAGAAGTTCGTGCGGACGAGAACACCGCGTGGCGCGACCGCGGCATCGTAGCGAAGGTAGTGGCGGTTGCCGGCTTCGAACATCGCGGCGCCGCCCGCGGCATCGAGGACTGCGAAATTCGCGGGGTTCTGGCGGCCGAGCTTGTTCGTCGTCTTGAGATACCCCTCGAAATCCTCGACCGTCCCGCAGATCTGCAGCGCCCGCTTCATCAGCTCGCCGTTCGTGATCCCAATGTAGAGGCTGTCCGGGAGATTGTGAGAGAGCGCGTTCGCGATCGCGAATCCCCGCTCGTTGACCCCGATCCATGCCTCGTCCGTCTGCCCGGCGTTGACGAGCGTCACGTAGCGATAGAGACCGTCATCGAAGTAGACCGCTTCGTTGTCCTGGTAGCCGGTATCGCGATTCTTCCACAGGATGGGGCGGCCGTCCGCAGTCGCCAGCCCGGACGCCACCGCAATCGTGCACTCTTCACCTTCCTCGGAGAAGGGAAGGAGAGAGACCCGCGCCGCGGGGGGCGATCCGGCGCGCGCAGGGACGGAGAGAAGTCCCAGAGCGAGCAGGAGCAAAGCGCCGAGCGCGCCGAGCGTCGCAAGCGCCGGGATCGGCGGGAGCGGGCGGACGAGCCCCAGGACGGCGCGCCCGCGAGTGACGAAGATGCAGCCTTTCATCGCGCCCAACCATTCTAGGCGGCTGGGGTCGAAGCGGACAAGCGGAGGCGCGATCAACCTCGGCCGGCGCGCGCGGCCTCCCAGCGCTCGCGTCTCAGCTCCCAATAGGACGGAAACGGCTCCAGATCCGCCGGCCGCTCGGCGGGTCGAAGCCCGCAACGGTAGTAGAGAGTGCGAGCGGCCAGGTTCTCCTCCCAAGGCTCGGTCCAGACCGCGTGGACCTCGGGCTCCGTCTCGAAGATCCCGTCGATGAGGGAAAGCATGGCGGCCGCCGAGCGGCCGCAACCCTGCGCATCCGGGCGAAACTTGATGTCGAGCCCGGCCCGGCGGTGGACGCGATCGATCTCGGCGTACAGCTCCCCACAGAACCCGACGTCCGGCGAGCGCACGGTCCAGTGGCGCCGGTCGGGCTTCGCGGAGATTCCGGCGAACCAGCGCGCAATCCTGGCCTCGTCGTAGCCGAGCCCATCAGGGAAGCCGACCCATCGCATCACACGACCGTCGTTCCAAAGGGCCATCAGATCCGGGAGGTCGGCGGCTGTCGTCGGAGCCACGTGGATCTCGGGCGGTCTTCGCATGGTCTTCGATCCTCCTCAATGATCGGCAATGCCGATCGTCCCCTTCCGGCCACGCTCGCGAGCGACTAGCCCCGCCTTCGAGAGCGCGTCGAGAAAGCGCCTCGCATCGACTCCGCTTCCATCGAGAAGCGCCGCGACCCGGGCCTGCGGGACCGGACCGTCGGCGCGGATCTCGTGGAGCAGCTGGAGCGCCTGTGCCTCCATCGCGCGGTTCCTCCTGCGGAACTCATGCCACCGGCGAAGGAACGGCAGGCGGGCCAGGTATCGGGCACGCAGAGACTCGCGAAGCCCCGCGTAGGTCTTGTACTCGATCCGGTTACGTCCCTGCAGATCCGAGATGATCGCGCGCGCGTCCGAGGACTGCGACGCGGGAGCGCCGGCCGAAACGGCCTTGCCGCGGCCGCCCCGGCTCGCTTGGGCTCGCCCCGGCCTGCGCGTGTCGAGCGTCAGGACGAAGTCGACCGCGAGGGCGTGGGCGATCCCGACCTCGAGCGAGACGTTGGGATTGCCGCCCGTGACGTCGAAGATGCAGCCGGCAGACTCACGGATGCGATCGGTGATGTGCCGCAAGAGCGACTCGGTGGACCGAATGGAGGTCGTGTCGGCGAGGACCACCGAGAGCGGCGTCTCGCGCTCGATCTCCTCTTTCAGCCGGTCGTAACGCTTGCGGATCGATGGGCGAAACGGACATCCGATGAAGATTTGATGGAGCCTGGCCAATCTCTCGCTCCTCCTGCTCTGCGCCTCGCACGGTCCCCCTGTCGAAGGGAGCCGCGATCATGATATCCTTGATTGGCGCTGTTTCCACACCTCGCCTTGACCACGGAGGATCGATGAGACGTATCGCTCGCGCCGCCTGCATCCGCCGACTCGACGCCGGCGGAGCGCTCGTCTTCGCCCTGGCATTCACGCTCGCCTCGTTCGGCGTAGCCAGCGGCACGGTAGGCGCATCGGCGCGGGCGGAGGTGCTCGCCGATTTCGAGTCGGGCGAGGCCGACCTCGTCTCCTACGGTTCCGGGCAGGACCTGGAGCCGGATCGCTGGGAGATCGAGCCGGACAACACCCACGACGGCAGCTCCTACGCGCTCCGCCTCTACGGCAACTGCTGGAAAGCCCAGCCGATCGTCCCCTACGCGATCGACGCGGGCACGGTTCTCACCGTCGCGGTCTTCGTCGAGGAGATCGGCGAGATGCAGGCCTTCGGCGTGACCGACGGGACGAACGCGCTCCTCTACACGTTCGCCGGCTCGCAGCTGCCGGCCGACCCGGAGTGGGAGGTCGCCTACCAGGGGGCGTTCCCCACCGGAGTCTGGAACGTCTACTACCTTCCTGTCGGCCGCGACTTCGTCAGCCGCTACGGCTACGAGCCGGCGCTGACGGCGCTGGTCTACGTCAACGACCGGGACGACGCGACCGACGGGATCACGGTCTTCGACGACGTGCGGGACGTCACGGCCGATCTCCCGATCGCGCCGGAGGCGGAGATCGTTCGCGGGCTGCAGCGCGTCGTGCCGCTCGACCGCGGGCTGTACCGCGTGGGCGTGCAGTTCCATGCCCAGGTCGAGGACCCCGACAGCGACCCGGACAGCCTCTCCTACGCGTGGGACTTCGGCGACGGCGGGACGAGCGCGATCCCCGATCCGTTTCACGAGTTCGTGGTCGCCTCCGATCACACCTACGCGGTCACGCTCGGCGTGCAGGACGAAACGGGACTCTGGGGGCGCGACAGCGCGCAGGTCACCGTGGAGCCGGGCGGCGAGGAAGCGCCGGTCACCCTCGCATTCGTCGGCGACGTCATGCTGGCGCGTCGCTACGAGGCTCCGGGCGGCGTCATCCACGACCGCGGGCCCGAGGCGATCTTCGTCCCGACCCGACCGTTCTATGGCGACGAGGCGGAGATGGCGATCTGTAACCTCGAATGTCCGTTGACGGACGAGGGAGAGCCGCACCCGACGAAGCCGTACGTCTTCCGCGGTAAACCGGAGAACGTCGCAGGGCTCCTCTATGCGGGGATCGACGTCGTCGGGCTCGGCAACAACCACATCGTCGACTATGGCCAGCCCGGCCTCGACGAGACGATCCGCGTGCTCGATACGGCGGGAATCCAGTGGTCCGGAGCGGGAGACGATGAGTACGCCGCGCTTCAACCGACCATCCGGACCGAGCGCGGCGTCTCGTTCGGATTCCTCTCGCAGTGCAACCGCACCGGGCGGGAGTACAACCAGCAGCCGTTTCTCGACGCCGCCTACGACAAGGCGGGGTTCGCTTACCTGCGCGAGCCGAACCTGGGCGATGCGATCGCCGGCCTGCGCCCCCTCGTCGATCAGCTCGTGATCCAGATGCACGCCGGGCACGAGTACGTGACCTTCCCGAAGGAGAGCGGTCCGGGCGCCGGCGCTGGGGCAGGGGCGGGCGGCTGGCCGGCCGAGCCGCCGCTCGATGCGGTAGGCCCTCTGCCCGCGATCGACGACGGCGGCGAGGGCGTTCAGGACGACCAAAGTGTGCGAGGCGCCGGCGCCGAAGGCGCGGCCGCGGGCGAAAACGAGGACGAGGACGAGAACGTCTCGCGCTTCCGATTCCCGACGCGCCCCCACGAGATCGACCGCCAGCTACGCTGGCGCGCGATCGAGGAGGGGGCCGACCTGGTCATCGCCCACCATCCTCATGTCCTTCAAGGCTTCGAGGTGTACCAGGGAGTCCTCATCGCGCACAGCCTCGGCAACTTCGCGTTCGATCAGAGCTTCGCCGAGACGTTCCCCTCGGTGATCCTCTATGCCGAGTGCACGAAGGACGCGTTCCAGGCCTTCACGTTCCGTCCCGTCTTCATCGACGACACGATCCCGCGGATCGCGACAGGCCGGCTCGGGCGCGAGATCCTCGACCGGATGGCCGACTACTCGCGCGAGCTGGCGACGACCGTCACCGTCGACCCCGCCCGCCTGCTCGCAACGATCCATCTCGACCCGGGCGGGCTCGCCTGGCAGGTGACCGGCGTGGCGCGCACCGTCCCGGCCAAAGAATCCGAAGGAGGATGGTGGGTCTCCGAGCCGATCGAGCATCGCGGCGCCGGGACGATCTCGGCGGTCGTGGACGTCGCGGCGCCCGGGGACGCCGAAGTCCGGGTGGGTCGCGAGATCCTGTGGCACGGCGACTTCGAGGACGAAGGCGCGACGCTCTGGAACCTGAACAGCGGCGATGAGCGCTACGACGAGACGGTCGTGAGCGCGGGGCTGCGCTCGCTGCGCCAGCATCGAACACCGCAAAACGTCGGCCCGGTCACGACGGACTTCGAGGGCTATCCCGCTTGCCTGGGCGGGCGCGAGTACACGGTCCTCGGCAAAGTGCGGACGGAGAATGCCGGCGAGGCGCGCATCGAAGCGCGCTTTTGCGCGGGGCGAGGCGGGCAGGCGGTCGCGACGATCGTGGCCGGACCCGTCCCTGCGGGGACGCAGGGCTGGACGCCGATCGAAGGGAGCGGGGCGGTCCCGGAGGAGGGGGTCTTCTTCATGCCGCGCTGCGTGACCGACCGCCCGCTCTCCGGCGATGGCTATTCATGGTTCGACGAGGTCCGGCTGATCGAGTGGGAGCCGTGGCGGCCGGCGGCGGACGCTGGGCAGATCGAACATCCGAACAACTATCGATTCGTGCAGGCGCGCTCGTCGAGCGTGACCGACTCGATACGCGTCGAGTGGGAGGAGCGCTCGATCTCCAGCACGGCAGCCGCCGGCGACGATCGATCCGGGGCGGACGCGGGTCGGTCGCTCTGGATGGCGCCTCCGCGGCCGAATCCGTTCGCCGATCGCGTCGCGATCGAGTATCATCTGCCGCGTGCTGCTCACGTGCGGATCGAGATGTTCGATCTGGGCGGACGCAGAGTGGCGGTGCTGTTCGACGGTGCGCAAGCGGCGGGACGCCATCGGAGCGACTTCATTGCGGACCGTCTCGCCTCGGGGCTCTACTTCTGCAGGGTCGAGGCGGGCAGCGAGGTGCGGGTCGAGAAGGTCTTGCTCCTGAGGTAGGGGGCGGCGGAGGGCTGGTGTGATGCGGTCGAAGGCGATCCTCACTCTGTGCGGTCTGGTGACGGTGGCGGGGGCGGCGTCGCTCCTGGGGCTTCTTTCCGGCTGCTCGACGCGCGAGTCGAATCCGGCGCTCGGTCCCGACTCCACCTTCGTCTATGCCGGCAAGCAGGCCGGCGACGTCTCTGCCAGCATCGTCTTTTCGGACCGGAACAAGACGAGCAAGCGCACCGGCAAACATCTCGGCGCCCGGACCGCCTTCGACATCGAGGAAGGCGCGAAGGTCTACGCGTTCGCGGAGCTTCAAGACCAGTTCGCGCGGGGGAAGGATCGGGAGCTGATCTTCCACATGGTCTGGCTCGATCCCGACGACGAGACCGCCTTCAAGAAGACGATCCGCTACATGCCGAGCGACTCGGTGACATCCTTGATGAGCACCTTCACCGCGACGCCCGGCAAGCGGCAGCCCGGCTTCTACACCTTCCGCGTCTATCTTTTCCGGGAGCTGATCGCCGAGAAGCAGTTCGAGCTCCGCGGCGAGGCGATCCAGATGGAGAAGAAGGGGGACGGCGGGGAGATGTGATCCCCTCGCGCCCCCCGGCGCTTCGACTTCGACCTCGGTTCCGGACTCAGCGGTAGCGCGCCTTGATCTTCCCCCAGGTCGTCGGCTCGGTGGCGACCGGAATGCACTCGACGTCGTCGCACACCGTTCCATCACCCATCGCCTGGCCTCCCTCGGCCGCGCATTCTTCCTGCATCAGCATCAGACAGGAGCCGTCCGAGAAGCAGCACGCCTCCGAGCAAGGGAACGGCTCGCATCCGAAGGCGTCCCAGACGAAGACGCCGCCGGCCGCCTCGCACTCGGCGACCGTCACCACCTCGCATTGCCCGTTGGGCAGGCAGCAGGCGCGATACGGCGGGCCGCAGGGACTCGGATCGCAATTGGTGCCCTGACCCATCGGAACGCCGCCCTGCGCGTCGCAATCGGCCTGCAGCAGTTCCTGGCAGGAGCCGTCCACGAAGCAGCACGCCTGCGGCTGCTCGCATGGATTCGGGTCGCAGGTGACGCCTTCGACCCAAACCCCGGTGCACTGCTCCTCCAAGAGGACCTCGCAGGAACCGTCCGGATAGCAGCAAGCGCCCTCAACGACGACCGGGCAGTCGTTGGATCCCGGCTCCATCCAATGAACCTCGCCGAAGGAGTGACAGAGGTCCTCGACCGGCGGGACAGAGTCGTCGGCAAACTTCGCAAGACCGTCACCCGGGTACACGCCCGAACCGAAGAAGCTTCCCGGGCCGGCCTGGTAGACGCCGAACCACGCGAACGTGAGAAGCCGATCGTAGACGGGAGCCAGGAAACCGATGAGCGTACCGCCCGGTACGTCGGGGAATCCCTCATCCGGAAGCACGAGAGCATCCGGCGGGCACTGGTGCCAATGCGGGACGTAGCCTTGCCCGGGCGGCAGATTGTGTCGAACGCCGAACTGGACACCTGCGACGGCCGGGTTCGTTCCCTCGTAGAACGACGCGAGGAACCAGATCATCGCCTCGTCGTCTGGACCCTTGTTCGACTGCGTCACGGCCGAAATACAGTCGACGGGGTTGTACGAATCCTCGCAGAAGTTCGCACCGGTGACCGTGTAGTTCACGGCGTCGTTGGTGTGGACGATCATGGCGCCGTTCGCGTTCTTTCCCGCCAGGCTCGTTCCCGGAAAGGCGAGCACGAAGAGCGCCAGGGTGGAAAGGCGGATCGCAAGTCGCATGATTCCTCCCGAATCCTTCCGGATTCGTTTCGAGAGTCAGGCGGCCCTCCTTGAGAAGGACCGGCCCCATCCGAATCAACTCCGTACGGAGCCTGAGAGAAGCGGCCTCATGCTTGCTCTCGCCGGTGGCCCCACTTTCCAGCGCTGACAATTGTGCGCCGCCGAGGTCCGGTTTTCAAGGCGACAGAAGCCTCCCTGGCGGGTCGCATCGTCGCGGGGGGGGGATGCGGCCACGGGAAAGCGAAGGTCGGCTCCGTGAGCCGACCTTCGACGCGGGTTCCAGCGATCCGCCCGAGCGCGGGGTGGGCGAGCTAGATCATCTGGATGATGTGATTCTTGCTTTTCTGTTTGACCTTTCCGAACCAGAGGGCGAGTGGGTACATCACGATCAGGAGCGCTACCCAGCCGATGAACGAAGCGGCGACGCCTCCCTGGTGATAGTAGAGCCCCATCCTCTTCGAGATGATTCCGAGCAGCGCGATATGCACGCAATAGAAGAAGAGAGGGACGCGGCCGACCGTCCCAAGCGGCTTGGTCAGCCAAGGGAGGATCTGGCCGATCGACATGATCACCGTCACCATGAAGACGACCGCGCCGAAGAACCAGAGATTGTGATAGAGGCTCGGCGGATACTTCTGGTCGAGGAAGAACGAGTAGTGGCCGAAGGTGTAGAACGGGTCGATATTGCCGTAGCCGCGCGCCATCCGGACGATCGTCGCGAGGACGAAGGCCGACACTGCGATGAGAAGGCTCCACTGCACGCGGGCGCCGTACGTCTTCCACTTCGAAAGCCACCCCTCCGCCATCACCGAGCCCATGGTGGCAAGGCCGAACCATGGGATCACCGGATACTTGTTGAACGACCCGGCGTCGACGAAGGTCTGCATCAGCACGAGTTGCCAGGCCACCTTCGGGTCGTAGTGGATCTGAAGCAGCAGGGGGTGGATCGCGAATGCGAGGAGTCCGATTGCCAGCCGGATCTGGACTCGGGCGTTGACGAACAGGGAGAGCAGGACCATCGAGAGGCCGATGCACGCGATGATCCCGATGTGATCCGGACGGAAGGTCCGGAATCCTCCCCAGGAAGAGTTGACCCAGGTCACCTGGACCAGCACTAGGAAGAGCCCTCTCTGGATCAGGTGCCACTTGGAGCTCCACTCCGACTTGCCGGACTGGATGCGCCGCGTGTAGGAATACCAGCTCATCGCGCCGTTCATCATCAGAAAGCCGGGCGCGCAGAGATACCCCATGTAGCGGAGCGCGAATTGGCCGAAGTTCGAGAAGAAAGGATCGAGGGGATCGAGGCTCCTCCAGACCGCGTTGAAGTAGTAGGAACTGTGGCCGAGGGCCATCATGATCCCGACCAAACCGCGGAACTGGTCGATGAAGAGGAATCGGGTCTTGCCTTTGCCCCGGGCTCCCGGTGCCTGGGCCTCGCCCTTCCCCTCCGCGACCGCCGTCCCCTTACCCACCGGAACAGCCTGTGTCTGGGCAACCATGGCGAGGAGATTTTGCCAGAGGCGTCGGAGTTCTGCAAGAACGGTTTCGAGAAGGCCACCGGTGGAAGTCGAATCCTTTCCCGGACCGCCGCGATCTAGTATTCTTTCCCCGGCGCTTCCCCATGGGGTCGGGTAGCCGGACGGGGTGAGGGAGGCGTTCCGATCGTCTCTCGAGCAATCGAGCACGACAGGCTGGTCTTTCCCCAGGCGGGGTGAGGTGCGAGGGGGTTCACCTTTGAGGAAGCTGTCGGTCCCGGTCCTTCTCTGGCTCGTCGCCTCCGTGGTGTCGTCCATCGCAGCGACCGCGGCGGCGGCTTCGATGTTGCGGCAGGAGGCCAGCTCCGCCCGGGCACAGGAGAGGCTGGAGCAGGCGCTCGGCGCGACCACGACCACGAAGAAGAAGGCGCCTTCGAAGAAGCGTGCGCAGGCGAAGCCCGCGATCCGCATCTCCGGCTCCTTCGGCCTGCAGGTGATCTACGACGACAACGTCTTCCGTTCGCCGGATTTCGTCATCGACGAATTCCGCGCCAACACGAACCCCCTGAAGTTCACGTACGAGACGTACGACGATCTGATCGTCAGCCCGCGCATCCAGCTCTCCATCGGCCATAGATGGATCGGGAGCCGCGACACGGAGTTCCGGATCGGCTACACCAAGTGGCAGTACTACCAGAACGGCGAGAAGAACAACGAGTCGTGGACGTTCCGGCTCCGTCAGCCCACCTGGGGGCGTGACAACCTCGATCTGTCCTACTCGTACGCGCCGGCCTCGCTGATCCGGCCTCTGTCCGATCGGCCGCCGTTCCAGCCGCGTTCGAGCACCCCGCTCGTCTGGCTTCCTTTCAAGTCGACTCGCAATGCCTTTCTCGTCTCCTACTGGCATCGCTTCCCGAAAGGGATCCTGGGGCGCTTCGACGTCGGCCGGACGATCCGCTATTACAACCGGCCCTTCATCGAGGACGACAACTGGGAATGGAACGGGGCTGCGGCCCTGTCGTACGGCCTTTCGAAGGCGTTCCGCGTCGCCGGAGAGTACACGTACAGCGATGTCGAGGCGCGCGGGACGGACACGGTAGGAGAGAAGCGCGAGACGTCCGACAATGGGGACGCGTCGTACAAACGGGACATGTTCGAGCTCTCGCTCGACTATTCCCCGCGCGGCGCGCTCGCTTTCGTCTCCGGAGTCGGCCTGATGGGCCAGTACCAAGCGTACTACTTTACGACGAATCGGTCCGTCCTCGACGATCCGCTGCACGTCGGACGGAAGGACGAGGTCTACGTCGGCGAACTGACCGTCGACACCTCGCCGCTCTATCGAAGCATCGCCCTGCAGCTCGGCTACCGGTACTCGCAGCGGGTGAGCACGCTCCCCGGGCACCTCGACCCGAGCATCGAGGACGAGGAGAAGGACTACAAGGACAACCGGACGTGGCTCGGGGCGACGTACACCTTCTAGAGGGCCACCGGCGCAGGGGGCAGCGGGACAGGCGGCGAACGGCACGAGGAGAGGAAGAGGAAGGGGAGACGACGATGGCGCGGATGCGGACGTCGAGAAGTGGTCGGCAACTCTGGATCGCGGCGTGGATCCTGGCCTGCGCCGTGCTCCTAGGTGGATGCGGCGAGCAGGACCTCTACAAGCCGCCCAAGTCCGTCTACGAGGTGATCGCCCGCGTACCGCTCCCAAGCGGAGCGGAGGACGTTGCCGTGCTCGGCAACACCGCCTTCGTCGTCGCCGGGCAGTCGGGGCTTCATTCGGTCGACATCTCCGATCCGGCCAACCCGCGATACCTGATGGGCATCGGTACTCAGAAGTTCGTCGAGTCGCTCGTGGTCGCGAGCATCCCGACGGTCTTGGGGATCTACGACATCGCCTACACGATCGACGGGACGGAAGGGCTCCTGAGCTTCGACGTCACGAAGCCCGACAGTCTGGTCCGGTTCGAATCGGGCGGAGGCGCGGCGGTCGACGCCATGGGGGTCTCCATCGAACCGCCCCGCGTTTCGGGGGGAATGTACACGCTCTATCAAGCCGAGAGCTGGCATGGAGTCCGCATCTTCTTCGCGGACCCATCGATTCCGGGACGCATCGCGCAGAGCACCGCGTTCTGCGACACGCCCGGGTACGCGAGAGACAGCATGCCGCGAGATGGATGGCTGTACGTGGCGGATGACGAGATGGGCCTCACGGTCATCGATGCTCGAGTCCCCGACCTCAACTCCGTCGTCGTGACGGGGAACACCGACACTCCCGGGTTCGCGCGCGCCGTAGACCTGATGGGGGACTACGCGTTCGTCGCGGATGGACCGAACGGTCTCGTCGTGATGCGGATCCATGAAGGAGACAAGCCGATCGAGGTGGCGCACCTCGCGCTTGGCGGCTTTGCGCGCTCGATCACGATCCGCGACGAGACGGCGTTCCTCGCCGCTCAGGACGGCGGCGTCCACATGGTCGACATCAGCGACCCGACAAATCCGGTTCTCGCCGGCACCGTCGTGACGACGTATGCGACGGGTGTCGCCTGCTGCGCCTCCGGGGCTGTCGTCGTTTCCGACAGGACCGAGGGCCTCGTAATCCTCGGTGGCGGCGGAGCGTTTCAGGACCGCACCGCTCCGGGAATCGTCGAGGACCTCGCCGCGGTGGCGACCGACTCCTCGAGCGTTCGCCTGACGTGGAACGCGCCGGGCGACGACGAATACCTGGGGACGGCGAGCGCCTACGATATCCGGTACTCGACCGGCACGATCGACGACTCCAGCTGGGACGCGGCGATCGAGTGCGAAGGGGAGCCGTCGCCGGCCGTGAGCCGATCGGCCGAGAGCTTCCGCGTCACCGGTCTGCAACCGGGGACGACCTACGCCTTCGCTCTTCGCGCGATCGACGATGCCGGCAACGCCTCGAAGCTCTCGCGTGTTGCCACCAGCACGACGCCGAGCGGCAACGTCCCGCCGACACTCCTCGGCAACTCGGTCGCGCCCGAGGCGGCGAGCGAAAGCGAGGCGATCGTGTTCCGCGTGACCTACGAGGATGGAGAGGGAGAGGCTCCGGCCGTCCACGACGTGCAGATCGGGGGGAACGCCTTCCCGATGGAACTCGAGAGCGGCAATCCTCGCGACGGCGCGGTCTACCGCTACGAGTCCACCTTCCCGAAGGGCCGCTACGAGCACCTCTTCGTCTTCGAGGATGGACACCAGAACCGCGTCGAGCTCGGACCGTTCCCGGGACCGTTCATCGGCGACGTCTACACGGTCGGAAGCCCTCCGGGAGAGGTGGGACGCGACACGGACGAGACGCTCCACAAGGTGGTTCTGACGCGCCGGGCCGTTCTCATGGCCGACCACGAGGTCACGCAGGCCGAGTACCAGGCGGTGATGGGAACGAACCCGTCTCGTTTCGTCGGCTCGGACCAGCGCCCGGTCGAGCGGGTGAGCTGGTTCGACGCGGTCGCCTACTGCAACGCGATTTCCGCGCGCGATGGCCTGGAGCCGGCGTACACGATCCTCGGCGACCAGGTGACGTGGAACCGCGACGCGGAGGGCTGGCGCCTGCCGACCGAGGCGGAATGGGAGATCGCCGCGCGCGCCGGGACGTCAGGAGCATTCCCCACCGGGGAGCTGGCGGCGAACAGCCAGACATGCGGAATCGATGCGACGCTCGATCCGCTCGGCTGGTACTGCGGCAACGCGGGCGGCACAACCCACGAAGTCAAGGGGAAGGCGCCGAACCCGGGCGGCCTCTACGACATGCATGGAAATGTCTGGGAGTGGTGCTGGGACTTCTATTCGGTTCCCACCTCGCAGACCGAAGCGGATCCTGCCGGGCCCGAGATGGGCGCACAGCGCGTCATCCGGGGCGGCAGCTGGTACTACTACGCGCGCGACTGCCGGTCCGCTGCGCGCGCTCCCTATTTCCCGAACTCGAGGGACGACATCGTCGGCTTCCGCGTCTGCAGGAACGCCGAGGAGTAGGACGTCCTGCGGGAGTAGGTAGGCAAGGGAGGAAGCCGGGCACGAATCGCCCGCCGCCCGCCCCGGCTCGATCGCCGGAGGCGGGCGGTTCAGCATCGAGCCTCGGTCTCCTCGCGCTCGTATCGCCGGAGCTCCGGCGTCTTCGCCGCCAGCCAGCCGGTCGCAAGGATGCATGCGAGGCCGCCCGAGACCACCGAGACGGGGGCGCCGAATCCCTGCGCGATCAGCCCCGCCTCCATCTCTCCCAGCTGCGGCCCTCCCATGAAGAACATCATGTTGACGCTCGTCATCCTGCCGCGCAGCGAGTCGGGCGTGCTGAGCTGGCGGATCACGTTACGCAGAACGGTGCTCACGGTATCGCTCGCGCCCACGAGCGCGAGGCACAGGAACGTGAGCCAGAACTGCCGGGAGAGCCCGAAGGCGATCGTTGCGACCCCGTAGGCGAACACGGCGCCGAAGAGGACGCGTCCCCGCCTGTGGATCCTGTCGACCGCGCGCACCATCACCGCGCCGGCGAAGAGCGCCCCGACGGAGGTCGAGGCGTAGAGCCATCCGTAGGCGAGCGGACCGACCCTGAGGATGTCCTGCGCGAAGATCGGCAGGAGCGCGGTCGCCGAAGAGAAGAACGTGGCGAAGAAATCGAGGAGCATCGACCCGCGGATGGTCGGCGTGCGGAAGACGAAGCGGAACCCTTCGAGCGCGGCGTGAAGAGTGACCTCGCCGGTCGATCCTTCCGCGCGGCGCGGCACGCCTCGCATCAAAAGCAGCGCGAGGATGACGGCGAGGAACGAGACGGCATTGACGAGGTAGGCCGCGGCGACGCCGGAGGCCGCAATGACGATCCCGCCGAGGGAGGGGCCGGCGACCGCCCCGACCTGGAAGAGGATCGTCATCAATCCGATCGCATTCGGCAGGTGCTCCCGAGGAACGAGATTGGGCAGGAGCGATTGGCGAGCGGGCCCATCGAACGCTCCGGCGGCCGATCCGAGAGCGGCGAGGACGTAGACGGTCCAGAGGCGGGCGTGTCCCGTCCAGGCGGTCCAGGCGAGGGTCGCCGCGACGAGCGTCAGGCACGACTGCGTGACGAGGAGCAGGCGGCGCCGGTCGCGCGCGTCGGCCATCACGCCGCCGACCGCCGAGAAGAGCAGGATCGGCAGGATTCGCACGAGGCCGACGAGACCGAGGGCGAGTCCCTTGCGGTCGGGCGGCGCGAGAAGCGCGACGTGCCACAGAATCGCGGCGTTCTGCATCATCGAGCCGGTGATCGAGATGATCTGACCCGCCCAGAGAAGCCTGAAGTTGCGATGCTGGAGGGCGACGAACGTGGCCGGAGGTCTCATCCCCGATCCCCGCTACCGCAACACGTAGCGGCGCAGGTCGGCCGCGTTATGGACGGCGTGACCGTGCACGTCGTTGTTGAAGTAGGCGTAGACGTCGCATCCCTCCTCCAGACGCCGGGCGATCCAGCGCGCGGCCGACGAGAGCTTCTGCGGCGAATAGCTCCCCGCATAGCGGTCGCCGTGGAAGCGCAGGTAGAACCAGTCGGCCGTCCGGATGCGCGGATGGTTCGGGATCATGTCATGCAGGCAGAGCGCGCTCCCATGATGCCGGAGGATCGCGTAGACGTCGTCGCGGAGCCAGGCCGGATCGCGGAATTCGACCGCCCACCGGTGGCGCTTGGGCGCGGCAGCGAGGAACGCGTCGAGACGTCCGGCGTCAGGAGCGAATCGCGGCGGCAGCTGCACCAGGATCGGACCGAGGAGGCCGTCGAGGCGCTCCGCCCGCTCGAGGAAGAGCGAGATCGTCTCTTCCGGTTCCCGCAGCCGCTTGAGATGCGTGCCGTACCGGCTGAACTTCAGCGCGTAGCAGAACGGTCGAGGGGCGCGCTCCCTCCATGCGTCGAAGGTTTGGGCCGAGGGGAGGTTGTAGAAGGTGTTGTTGATCTCGACCGTGTCGAAGCGCGTCGCGTAGTAGCCGAACCAGTCTTTCTTGGGGATCTCCGGTGGATAGAAGATGCCCCGCCAGTGGTCGTACTGGTACCCCGAGGTGCCGATGCTTGGAATTCCCTTCCTCCGGGGCATCTTCTCGCCGCCTTGTGTAACCCGCGCCGCGTTCGCGGCGCAAGCGATTTCGTCCGCCTCCGCTCGCGGCTGGGCCGGCCGCTGCTCTCGGACCGCGACCCGACCGCGGGCGCCCGCAGCCCGCTCATGGCGGCCACCGCCTGCCCGCGTGCGCCGCCGCCCGCCCGGCGGTTCGGTAGCGGCCGGGCGGGCTACTCTTCCGCCCGGAACGGCGGGTACTTGTCGGTGAGCAGCGTCATGTAAGCCTGCACGCGCGTATACCAGCGATGGTAGCCCACGACGAAGTCGAACATCCCCTTCGGATAGCGCTTCGTGAAGAGGATCGAAAAGCCGGCGACGATCGTCGCGAAGAACGCCGCCATCCCGTACACCCCCAGGATGATGCCGTGCGGGATCGCGACGTAGAGCCCCATCGTGAGGACCCGAAGGATCAAGAGTCCCCGGGATTGTTCGTTCGGATATTCCGCCGTGACGTGGATCGGATAAGGCATCGCCCGCCCCTCCTCCGGGGCGGGCGCGCGAGGGGGCGCCGCCTTCGCCCCGGCTTGGTTCAGGCCGTCCTTGCCGGAGCGGCCTGGATCGAGTTTCGTCCCGCCTCGTGTTCGAGGAGCCAGCGTTTGGCGGGCAGTCCCCCTCCGTAGCCGCCCAGCGTCCCGTCCGAGGCAATCACGCGGTGGCACGGTACCACGATCGCGATGGGGTTGCGCCCGTTCGCCGCCCCGACCGCACGCACCGCCTTCGGCGAGCCGACGCGACGCGCCAGCTCGGCGTAGGAAATCGGCCGGGCCGGGTCGATCCGGCGCAGCTCCTTCCAGACTTTCTGCTGGAACACGGTCCCTCCCGTGTCGACGGCGATCGATTCGATCGCCCGGGGATCGCCCGCGAAGTAGGCGGCGAGAGCGTCGGAGATGCCGGGGAGGCGATCCTTCCGCTCGAGGTCGAAGGGACCGATGCGCGCGGCGAGCCGCCGGGCTGGTTCCGATTCCGCCGGATGCTCCGCCGCGCCGAGGAATTCGAGGGCGAGCAGCGTCGATCCGCGCGCGAAGAGCGCGAGCGGACCGATGGGCGATTCGAGCCGTTGATAGTCGATCTTCATCCCTTCCTCCTCCTGCTATGGCCGCTTCGAGCCTTGTCCGCACGGGGCTGGCGGGCCGGCGTCCGCTTCTCGACGGCCGCGTGCGGCTCCGCGGCGGTGTGCGGCCGCGCGGCTGCGTGCGGCTCCGCGCCGCCCATCCAGATGTGCATCGCCGCATAGGAACGCCACGGACTCCACGCGCGCGACCGCTCCTCGATCCTTGCGCGAGTCCAGTCCGGAGGGAACGCCCGCCGGATTCCGAGGTCCGAGATCGGGAGGACGTCCGGCTCTCCCGCTCCTCGGATCAGGATCATCTCGGCCGTCCACCGTCCGACTCCCGGCAGCGCCGAGATCCGCTGGATAGCCAGTTCCGGACCGTCGCTCGCATCGAGACGCAGTCCTTCCGCGACCGCTCGCGAGATCTTGCGAATCGCTTCCGCCCGCGACTGCGGTATCCCGATCGACGCGAGGCGGGCTCGCGCGAGGTCTTCCGGCAGGGGAAAGAGGAAGCGGAGCGTTCCAAGCGACCACGCCAGAGGCGTGCCGTAGGTTTCGACGAGCCGTCCGGCCAATCGCCGCGCTGCCGCGATGGACACCTGCTGTCCGATGATGGCACGGATCGCGTACTCGAACGGATCCCAAGCGCCCATCGATCGCATGCCGGGATGCGCCGCGACCGAACGAGCGAGCATCGGGTCGCTTCCGAGAACGGCGGCGATGGCGAGCGGATCGGCGTCCAGGTCGAAGAGACGGCGAACACGCTCGACCAGACGCGTCAGCTCCCGGCTCGATCCCGCCCGGATCTCGATCGCGAGCGCGCGCGCGGCCGTGTCGTCTCGAACCTCGATCGTCCCGCCGGGAGCGCCGTCCGGAGACCCGTCCCCGCCATCGGTTCGGATCGAGCGGCGGTAGGCGCCGTCCTCGACCTCCTCGATGCCCGGCACTGCGCGAGCCGCGAGGAATGCGAGCGTCGTCTCCCAGTGGTAAGGGGGACGGTACGCGACCTTCAGCCGCCACGAGCGGCCGTCCGCGTGGCGCTTGCCGCCGGCCCGCGACCGGGCGACGCCGGCAGGTCGGGCGTCGCCGGTAGGCCGGGTGTCACCGGCAGGCCGGCCGTCCGGTCGAGCGGCAGTCCGCAGCTCACGGGGAGGACGGCCGAAGCCGGCGACGACCGCGGCATAGAAGCGCCGGACGCTCCCGAATCCCGAAGCGAACGCGATCTCCGTCACCGGCATGTCGGTCTGGTCGAGCAACGCGCGCGCGAAGTGCAGG
This sequence comes from Candidatus Eiseniibacteriota bacterium, assembly GCA_041946735.1. GTDB lineage: Bacteria > Eisenbacteria > RBG-16-71-46 > CAIMUX01 > VGJL01 > JBHGAY01. The sequence goes on along the minus strand of JBHGAY010000004.1, from coordinate 101,245 downwards.
CGCCGCGTGAGAGCGACGTCGAGCGGCGAGGCGCCCAGATGCTCGTCGAAGAGCCTTCGCAAGTGGCGCGAGCCGATCCCGAGGCGAACGGCAAGGTCCTCCACGCCGCCCTCGTCGAGCGCGCCTTCGCCGATCAGACGCAGGGCGCGCGCGACCGTCGCCGACGTGCCCAGCCACGCGGGAGTGCCGGGCGCCGTCTCGGGCCGGCAACGCCGGCACGGGCGAAAGCCGGCCGCTTCCGCGGCCGCCGCGCAAGGGAAGAAGCGGACGTGCTCCGCGCGCGGCGTCGGGGCCGGACAAATCGGGCGGCAGTAGACTCCCGTCGTGATGACTGCCGTGAAAAACCGACCGTCGAACCGCGAATCGCGGGCAACGACGGCGCGGTAGAGGCGCCGGACATCTATCTCCATGGCTCAGGTATAGCAGGGGCGGGCGCGGGCGGCGTGCCGTTTTCGGACATGGCCGTCGGGACCCGGGAGGACGAAAAGAAGGGCCGGTCCCACGGACGGGGACCGGCCGGCTGACGAGCGCCGCTCGAGCTACTGTCGCGGCGCGGCGCTGAAATGCTAACGCAGAAGCGTCAGTTTCATCGTCCTCAGCTCGGAGCCCGCGGCCAGCTTGCAGTAATAGATTCCGCTCGGAAGGTCGCGGCCAGCATCGTCACGGCCGTCCCATGTCACGTCCCACTTCCCAGCGTTGTGCCGCTCGGAAACGAGCGTCCGGACGACGCGACCGGAGAGATCGTGAACGCGCAGCTGAACCGTCGCGGCGCGCGGCAGCTGATACGTCAAATCGCACGAGCCGCGGAACGGCACGGCCGTCTTCGCGACGAGCGAGAGAGCGAGATGCGAGGAGCCGCTCGCGCCCGGCGCGTACTCGAACGGTCCCACGATCGTCTCGCGCCCATAGGTGTCGAGAGATCCGACCTTGTAGGAGTACGTCGAGTCGGGATCCGCCGCCTCGTCGACGAACGATCGAGTCGCCGGATCGAGCCGGACGGGGCCGCTCACGAGAGCGAAATCGCCTCCCGGCCTCGCGCGGTAGATGCGCGTTCCGGCCCGGGGACGTTCGTCGATCGGCTCCCATGAGAGCGCGACGCCGCTCCCCCCCGCCGGCTCCGCCCGGAACGAAGCGAAGCGGAACGGGCTGTAACGAGGCGGCTGCGTCGTGAAACGGATCGCGAGCCCGGACGAGAGCGGCGCGGCCGTGGCCGGATAGAGGTTTCCGAACGTGTACTCGAGCCCGATCTGCTCCGTCGGGTCCTCGATCCCGACGGTCGAGAACGCGCGTCCGTTGTCATTGTTCTTCACTTGCTTGTACTGCATCTGGAACATCCCATCCCCGGTCGGAGTCGGGTGGAATGCGGGATCGAACAGGATGAGCTCGAACGTTTGCAGATCGTCGTAATCCGGCTCGTAGTTCGCCAGGCGGCTCCATTCGATCACGAAGGCGTGCCGGTCGGGATCGTAGAATGTATAGACGCCGTCGCAGATCATGCGATCGTTGACGGTGTGGACCGGATCGAGGTTATCCCAGAAGACCGCGATCGTCGACCCGTTGCCATACGTCGTCGGCATGTGCCAGTTGTAGTAGTCGTAGTAGGGAGTCGTCTCGAACGAGACCCAGCCGTTGTCGCTCACCAGGATCTGATTGTGCGCCTCGCGATAGAACGTGAAGGGGAACGGAAGATCGATGAGCTTCAAGGTGTTGTCGCCCATCGTAGCGTTCCCGCCGGTCATGATCTTCGTGCCGGTACCGCCATAGGCGGTCGAGCAGGAGATCCAGTCGTACACCGGGGCGGTGTCGGGATAGTCGGTGTCGGCGCTGTCGTAGGCGTAGTAGCCGTACGTGTCCGGTCCAAGCGGCGCGAACACGTTCGCCGTCCCGACCATGGCCGAGAAGCTCGTTTCGCTCTCGAATCCCTCCGCGGTCGTCACGCGCAGCGTGAAACGAGCCGCCTGGCCTTGCGCCGCTTCATCGCTCGCCTCGACGACGAACGCTTCGGATCCCGTGATCGAGGCGCCGGGCGCGGCCGCGCCGTACGAAACCGTCGAGTCGACGATCGCGACGAGCGCGGGATCGAGCGTCCGCAACACCGCCTCGAATCCGTCCGTCCCGACCGCTCCGTCGTTGCGGACCGTGACGGCGAGGTCCGACGTCTCGCCAGGCAGGAGCACTCCGTCGCCGGCATACGCGGCGCTCTCGTGGATAAGGGAAGGAGCGACGACGTTCAGCGTCGCATCGGTCGACGAGCGCTGGCCGCCCGCCGTCACCTCGAGCTGAAGCTGCACGGCGGAAGCGTTCTCAGCGTCCTTCGGAATCCGGATGACGAACGGTGTGGCGGGTTCCCCCTGCGCGCCCGCCGGGAGGTCGCCGTAGTCGGCTGACCCGGTGACCACCTCGGCCCCGTGAAGCGCGTTGAGCGAGGCCGTGACGGCGTCGGCATTCGCCGATCCCTGGTTCCGGATCGTCAACGACAGTTCGACCGTCTCCCCGGGATTCAGAGCGCCGTCGCCGTTGCCGGCGCTCTGGCCGCTGGCGTCGTCGTCGATCGTCCATCCCTCGACGGCGAGGAAGCTCTGCGCAACCGCCACCTGCGCCGTGCCGCGATAGGGGAAGACTCCCGAGCCGGTGACAGTGACGCGAACCGCTCCGGTCGCGGCGAACGTCGCGGGCACGTGAGCGACGCCCGCTTCGTCCGTCCAGGCGCAGCCGAGCATCGCCGACTCGGAGCTGACCGCCACCCGCGCTCCGGCGACCGGCGCTCCCCCCTCGTCGGTGACCGTTACGTCCAGGAAGTTGCTCCCGAGCGGGATCGGATCGACGTGGGAAACATGGACGGTGTCCGGCGGCGAGACGAGCATCTCCATCTCCGGATCGCCGAGCAGGTTGTAGATGTAGAAGTTCTGCTCGACGGACCAGTCCTCGTAGTCCGCGTAGTAGACCTGATTGGGCAGCGCGGCGAGGAGTCCCACCTTCGACGCGTTCAGGATGGCGCCGAGCTTCCGCACGCCGTCACGGCAGATCGCGTCCGTCGTCGCGATGCAGATCGCGTCGTTGAGCATGGTGTGCGACCACGGCTCGCTGTTGCCGATGAAGGCGACCGCGCCCTTCAGTCCGGTGATCCGATCTCCCGCACGGAGCCAGGCCTCCCCGAAGCACTCGCTCTGCGGATCGTTGAAGGAGTTGTTGTTGCATACGAAGCTGAAGACGACCGGCAGCATCCGGTCGTTGGAGAGCGAATAGACGTCGGCGTTGAGGAAGCGAGGAGTCTCCCATCCGAAGATCGACTGCGCCCAGCCGCGATAGGTCACGATCGTGACGCCCCGATCGATCTTCTGCCGAATCAGGGCGGCCCCGTTGTAGTACGGCGGATTATAGACCGAATCCACCTGGCTGTAGCCGATCTGGCCAAGCTCCTGGGCGACCCAGTTACAGACCTTGGTCGGTGTCGTGGCGGGCGAGTTCCCCGCCACCATGAGGCCGTGGCGGAACCAGTCGCTGCCCGCGTCGACGAATGGATCGCGCTCGTAGCCGATGATCTTATCGACGACGACTTGCGCCTGCGCCGCGTCGGCGACCGAGAGACGGCCGACGAAGAGGTCGGGCAGGAAGTCGTCCCCGTCGACCATCGCGTAGGGATGGTCCGACACGCTCTGGTGGAAGTCCCAGGACGGGACCTTGTCCACGTCGCCGACGAGGAGCACGTACTCGGGAGGGATCGGATCGTCGTGATAGCGCTGGGCGATGTAGTCGCGAATCAGGTCGTTTCGAGTTCCTGTCTCGTCGGTTGTCGCCACCGTGACGCGCAACCCCTTCTCGGTCTTCCAGGCGACGAGAGGCGCAAGCGCGTCGACGTACTGCGGAGCGGTGATGATCAGGTAGCTTCCTTCACGATCGGACCGGAGAAGGGCTTGCTGCTCGGCGGGGACGAGTGGGCCGAGCGCGTCGAGGAATCCCCGAGCATGCGAAAGGGGGCGCGATGCGGCCGCGGGCTCCAGGCCGCTCTCCTGATAGCGGACGTCGACGGCGATCTCGCGCGCCGCGGAGGCGGGCTGGTCCCCGTTCTTCGACTCCGCCGCTCGGACGGTGATCGGGAGCACCCGCAGGCCGCGCAGGATCATCGGTTCCCCGACGGACAGAGAAGGGAGCGACCCTTCTTCTTCCGCGCCGGCCAGCCGGACGCGAGGCTGGGCCGCGCCGGGGGGCAGCACGACGAACACGCCGGCAGGCGTCGAGAACGGAAGATCGGACGAGTCGCGGATCGTCAGCAACGTCGATCCGGGCGAGGAAACGGAACGAACGGCGACGGGCGCTCGCGCGGTCCGCGCGTCGAGCGCGGCCTGTTCCGCTGTCTCCACTTCTGCCGCTCGAGTAACGCCGCTGCCCGCCAGGAGCCAGAAGAGCCACGACAAGATCAGGACGACACGCATCTCTCCCCCCCTCGTCCTCCTGAGAACCTCACCGCCATGATGAGAACCTCACCACCACGACATTCCGCCACGGTCGTCGAGCCTCGGTCGCGTGGGGGATGGTAGCATGCGCTGCGCGGAAACGCCTACCGGGAAAGCGCAGGCGGCCATGAGGATCGGACGGGTCCGGCCCTGGCGGACCAAGAGAAGATCCCCCGGCCGTCGGGGCCGGGGGACTTTCTATTCGGGCCTTCTGCGGACCGAGGGACCTTCGTGCGCGGCGCTCGAGCGCGGGTGTCCCGGCGCCAGGCGCCCGGCGGCCCTCAACGAGCCAGGACCAGAGTCCGCGTCTGCTGCGCCCCCTCGACGAAGAGCCGGTAGAAGTACACGCCGCTTGGCGCGGGGTTGCCCGATCCGTCGCGCGCGTCCCATGCGACCGCGTGCGAACCGGCCTCGAAAGGACCCTCCGCGAGCCTGCGGACGAGGCGCCCGGACACGTCGAAGACGTCGAGGCGCACGCTCGCCGCGCGAGGCAGATCGAAGAGGATCGATGTGGCCGGGCGCGAGGGATTCGGGATGTTGCCTATCAGCCGGGCCGCCGCCCCAGAGGTCCACGTCTCCTCTCCGGCATCTGCGAGGTTGCAGCTTCCGACGTCCTTCGCGCCGATCCTCTGTCCTCCGCACGCCGAGGGGCCGTTCGGATGGTGCCCGGGGGCGCACGGGGAGTTGGGGATCAGCTCGTAGTTGTCCAGGTACATGTTGCAGAACTTCGGATCGAGGGAGAAGTTGTCTCCCCCGTCCGTCCCGCAGATCGTGTTCGAGACGTAGTTGCCGAAGATGTCGCTGCACGAGACCACCGGGTCGTCGGCCGGATCGATGCAGTGCATCGCGACGAAGTTCCCGGCGATGATCGAGTGCTGAATGATGGGTGACGCCATCTCCGTCGTGATCCCGCCTCCCCCATGATGGTTCGCGAGGTTCTCATTCTGCGCGATCGTGCACTGGTGGACGTTCAGGATCCAGTGGGTCGGATCGATGTAGTCGGTCACGTAGATGCCGGCGCCCTCGGACTGGGCGCTCGTGACCTTGTTGCGCGTGATGAGGCAGTCCTCCAGCGTGACGTTCGAGTTGTCGATGAAGAATCCGCCGCCGTGCGTGTACGGAGCGGCCGCCACGGTCCTGTTTCTCGAGACGTTGCAGGTGTTCAGGGTGACGGAGGCGTCGTCGTAGATCGCGAGTCCTCCCCCCGGTCCTCCGGACCGGTTTCCGGTGATCTGGCAGTTGTTCAGGGTCGCCTGGGCGCTGACCACCTGGAGCCCTCCCCCGGGTCCAAGCGGCGCGTTTACGAAGTTGTCGCTGATGTCGCAGTTCGTGAAGATCGCGGCCGAGCCGCCTCGCACGAATACGCCGCCGGCGACCGGCGCCTGATTCCGCAGGATCTGGCAATCGGTCACGCTCGGCGCCGAGCCCACTTCGAAGGCCAGCCCGCCGCCCTGCTTGGAGGAGTTGTCGTTGATCCTGCAGTTCGTGATCGTGGGAGAGGAGTTCAGGCAGATGATCGCGCCATCGCCATTCTCCACGATGTCGCAGTTGACGATCGTCGGGGTCGACCCGTTGATGCAGAAGATCCCGCAGCCGTGGGCCTGGGCGAAGGCCCGGCGGATCTTCAGGTCGCGGATCGTGGAGTTGGTGACGCCGTCGCAGTGGAAGATGCGTCCGGCCGAGTCCGCATCGACGATCGTGAGATTGGGACCGGCTCCCTGGACGGTGATTCCGGACTTCATCACGACGGCGCAGAGGGTCGTGTCCGGCCCGCCGGGAAGGTGCGTGACGTCGGAGTAGGTTCCGGCGGCGACCTGCACGATGTCCCCCGGATTGCACGCATCGACTGCCGCCTGGATCGTCGGGTACTGCGAGGGCACTTGCCGGATCACGCCGTGAGCGACGCCCACGTACGCAAGGAGCAGAGCCGCGAGAGCGACCGATCTCTTCATTCGTGGATCCCCCAGATGAATGCCTCGACCTCGTAGTGAGCACGCCAATTCTACCACATCGCCCCTCTCCTCCGGCAGGCAACCTCTCCTCCCGCTGCGATTTGGCCGGCCCCGCAAGCGCGGCGACCTCACGAGCGATCTCGCGAGCGGCCTCACGGGCGGCTTCCGGGCATGCGCCGAATCGGTTATCCTTGATGGCAACCGTCCTGATGCGGCTCCACGCGGACCGCGTCCGGCCCCATCGTGTGTTGCTGTTCCGCTCTCGGCGAGACCGCAGGAGGACTGCATGCGTCTGCTCCCACTTCTGGGCCTGCTCGGCGTCCTGGTCGTTTCCGGATCGGCTTCCGCCCTCCCCGAGATTCGAAGCGAGGCGGGCTCCGATCCAGGAAGCCTTCCGGCGATCGAAGTCCTTTCATCGGATGACTCCGGCGTGCGTCTGCGGTTCGACGTCCCAGTCCTGGAGGTCGTGGACGTCGTAGAGGGAAGCGAGCGGTTCCAGGCCGTCACGATCCCGGGAGGGGCTCGGATCGGGGAGGTGGGCCAGCCTGCGATCCCTGTCTTCACCCGGCTCGTGATGGTGCCGGAGGACGCCGAAGTCCAGGTCGAGGCGCGCGCCGAGACGGTCGAGGAGATGCCGGGAGTCCTGCTCGCGCCGCTTCAACCCGACGAAGGGGGATCGTTCACGATCGACCGGGCGGCCTACGAGAGGCCCGGGTACGGAGACGAAGACCTGGCGGCAGCGGGGGAGCAGGCCCGGATGCGCGGGCTGCGGCTCGTCCCGGTCACGTTCCGCCCGATCGCCTACGACGCGGCCCGCCGCGCGCTGCGAGTGACGGAGCGAATGTCGGTCGAGGTGCGTTTCGTCGGCGGAAAGCCGGGGAGCCTCGAGAGCGGCCTGCCGGGCAGCGCGATCCCGCGAAGCTTCGACCGGATCTACCGCGATGTCGTCATGAACTATCCGGCGCCCGGCGGCGGCGAGAACCTGGTGGTCGAGAACGGCACCTGGCTATTGATCAGTTCCAGCGATGCGGGGGTCCTCACGCGCCTGCAGCCTCTGATCGAGTGGCGCAAGCGAAAGGGGATGCCGGTCGTGTCGGTCACGACGCAGCAGACCGGGACGACAGCCGAACAGATCAAGGCGTACATCCAGAACGCGTACAACACTTGGCCGAACCCTCCCGAGTTCATCGTCCTCGCGGGCGACGCCAACGGGTCGTATTCGGTTCCGACGTTCTACGAGAACGTCTCGGGCTATTACGGCGAAGGGGACCATCCGTACACGCAGCTCGAAGGGAGTGACGTCCTCGCGGACGCGCACGTCGGGCGCCTCTCCTTCTCCAGCTATACGGAGCTGGAAACGATCGTCGCCAAGATCGTCGGGTACGAAAGCGCTCCCTCCCTGGCCGATCCCAACTGGTTCCAGCGGGCTTGCCTCGTCGGCGACCCGTACCCCTCCGGCCCGAGCTGCGTGCAAATCCAGCAATGGGCGAAGGTGCGGCTCCGCCAGCTGGGATACACGCAGATCGACACCGTCTTCAGCGGCGATTTCGTTCCGCAGATGGCGACTGCCCTCAACCGGGGCGACACGGTCTTCAGCTATCGCGGCTACTACAACATGAGCGGTTGGGGGAACAACAACACCTACGCGCTCACGAACGGGTGGAAGCTGCCCTTCGTCGTCACCATCACATGCGACACCGGATCGTTCGCGAATGGAACGTCGAGGAGCGAGGGGTTTTTGCGCGCCGGAACCCCCACGACGCCGAGGGGCGGAATCGGGGCGATCGGGACCGCCACCATCGGAACGCACACCCGGTTCAACAACTGCATCCACTACGGGATTCTCTATGGCCTGCTCTACAACGAGGACTACGAGCTGGGGGCGGCGCTGACGCGCGGCAAGCTCGAGCTCTGGCTGAACTACCAGACGGTCGATCCGAACCGTGTCATTATCTGGTCGCACTGGAACAACTTGATGGGCGATCCGGCGCTCGAGTGCTTCACCGGCTATCCGTACGAGATGGCCGTCCAGCACGAGGCGTCGATCCCGCTCGGGGCGAACTCGTTCGTAGTCCAGGTCTCCGACCATGGAGTGCCGGAGGCGGGGGCGCAGGTCTGCCTGTACAAGGGCGAAGAGACCTTTGCGGTCGGCCTCACGGACGCCGAGGGACGGGCGGAACTGCCGATCCACGCCGCTTCGGCGGGAAACATGCTCCTCACCGTCACCAAGCACGATCAGTACCCCTACCTCGCGACCGTTCCGGTGCAGGGGCAGCAGAGGTACGTCGCGTATGTGGCGTCGCAGATCGATGACGACGCGGTCGGGGAGAGCCAAGGGGATGGCGACGGCATCCTGAATCCAGGGGAGTCGATCGAGCTTCGCGTTCAGCTACGCAACTACGGCATTCTCTCGGCCTCCGGCGTGAACGCGACGCTGACATGCGCCGATCCGTATGTATCGATCGACGACGACGCCGAAACTTTCGGAGACATTCCGGGCGGGGGAAGCGCCTGGTCGGCGGACGATTTCGGGCTCACCGTCTCCGCCGCCTGCCCGAACGCTCACGTGGTCCGGCTCGGCCTCGACATCTCCTCGGGCACGGATGTCTGGCACTCGCTCATCGACGTCCCGGTCTCCGCTCCCGACCTCGTCTGCGACGGCGGCTACACGCTCTTCGACGCGGGCGCCAATGGAAAGCTTGATCCAGGCGAGACGGTGCGCGTCTCCGTCAAGCTCACGAATGAAGGGAACGTGGCAGCGGTGAGTCCGGTGGCGACTCTCCTGTCGATGAGCGAGTTCGCCACGATCCAGGACGCGACCGGCACGTATCCGACCATTCCTGGAGGCGCGCAGGGGGAGAACACCAGCGACACTTTCACGATCCAGGCGGATGCGGCGACCTATCCCGGCTACCAGGCGCACTTCAAGATCGTGACGGAGTGTTCCGGCGGACTGCGCGACACCACGTACGTCACGATTCCCGTTGGGACGCGCGCCTCGACCGACCCGATCGGTCCGGACCGGTATGGCTACTACGCATTCGACAACACGGACGTCTCCTACCCCGAGGCGCCGGTCTACAACTGGATCGAGCTGGATCCGGCCTACGGAGGAAGCGGCGGCGTCGAGGTGCCGCTGAACGACTACGGCGACGGGCAGGACAAGTCGATCACCGTAGACATCCCGTTCCCGTTCCAGTTCTACGGCAAGGGCTTCACGCGGGCGACGATCTGCTCGAACGGGTGGATCGCGATGGGCTCCACGTACCTGGCCGAGTACCGGAACTGGACGATCCCGGCGGCGGGCGGGCCGGAGAATTTGATCGCGCTCTTCTGGGACGATCTGTACCAGGGGGGCGGCTCGAAGGTGCTCCAGCGCTACGATGCGGCGGAGCACCGATGGATCGTCGAATGGAGCCGCCTGCGCAACGCCTACAACAATCAGCCGGAGGTGGTCGAGGCGATCTTCTACGATCCCGCCTACGTCACGACGGAGACCGGCGACGGAGTGATCGTCTTTCAGTACAACACGGTTTCGAACCCCGATCCGGTCGACGGATACTGCACCGTCGGGATCGAGAACGCCGATCACAGCGACGGCCTGCTCTACACGTTCTTCGGCCAGTATCCGGCCGGCGCGGCGACGCTCGCGGCGAACCGGGCGGTTCGCTTCGTTCCGACGCGCGAGGTGGTGACCGGGACGATCTACGGCACGGTGACGAACGAGACCGCGGGGGGCGCCGGGCTGCCGGGGGCGACGGTCACCGTCCTCGAGAACGGCCACGAATACGTGAGCGGCGGGAATGGGGGGTACCTGGCCGCCGAGACGACGGGGGTCTACACCCTGACCGCCGCGCACGATGGCTTCGCGCCCGACACGGTCTCGGCGGTGGTCGTCCTGGCGGGAGGGGCCGTGCAGGTCGATTTCTCGCTTCGCGACATCGCCCCTCCGAGCATCCATGCCGCGCAAGTGCCGACGACGAACGATTCGATCGGACCGTACAGGGTGGACGTTCAGATCTCCGATCCTTCTCCGCTCGCGTCGGCGACGTTGTACTACCGGACCAACGGTGGGGACTTCGTCGCGGTCCCGCTGACGCATCTCGCGGGCGTCTTCTACAGGGGGGAGATCCCCGGCCAGAGCTGGCCGACGAAGGTCGAGTACTACGTCGAGGCGGCCGACGTTGGCGAGAACGTAGGGACGGATCCGACCGGCGCTCCCGAATCGCTCTATGTCTTCTACGTTGCTCCGACCCTGCAAGTCCTTGCGGACGACATGGAGGTGGAGAACCCGGGATGGTCGAACGTGTCGCCCGAAGACGACGCGACGGGCGGTCGTTGGGTGCGGGTCGATCCGAACGGGACGTACCATGAAGGCGGTCTCGTGCAGCCGGAAGACGATCACAGCGCCGACCCTGGAGTGACCGCCTGGGTGACGGGGAACGCGCTCCCCGGCCTTCCGGAAACCTCGGCCGACGTCGACAACGGCCGGACCACGCTCACCTCCCCCAGGATCTTCCTCGACGTCGACGGCATCGTGATCCTTCGCTACTGGCGGTGGTTCAGCAACGACACCGGCACCGGTCCCTCGGACGACCCCTGGGTCGTCCAAGCCTCGGACGACGACGGACAGACATGGGTCGATCTCGAGCGGACGACGCAAAGCGATCGCTCCTGGCGGCTGTTCGAGTTCGATCTGAGCCGCTACATCGACTACACGGACGCCGTTCGCATCCGCTTCGTGGCTTCGGACACCGGAGAACCGTCCGTGGTGGAGGCGGCGATCGACGACGTGGAGGTCCTCTTCACGGGGATCCAACTTGCGAGCGCCGGGGAGGAGCAGGAGCTGCGATTCGCCCTCGAGCAGAATCGGCCGAATCCGTTCAATCCACGGACGACGATCCGATTCTCGCTCCCGAGCGCCGGCCCCGCGAGCCTGGTGATCTTCGACGTGCAGGGACGCGCCCGCCGCCACCTCGTCGAAGGGCCTCTCGCGGCCGGCAGCCACTCGGCTGTTTGGGACGGACGCGACGACTCGGGCCATCCGCTGCCTTCCGGAATCTATCTCTATCGTCTGGACTCCACGGAGCGCGGCGCGACGCGTAAGATGATGCTATTGCAGTGACGGGAGCGGATCGATCGCGCGCGGTCCTATCCCCATGATGGAAGCGGTCGGCGGAAACGCCGGCCGCTTCCTCTAGCTAGTGCGGCGTCATCTCGACGCTCGCACGCAGGCGTGCCCAGGGCGGCGCTGGCCCTGGCCTCGAGCCCCGCACGCATGCGCGATCGCAATCAGGCGGAACGCGAAGCGGGGGCGCGACGGCCCTGGGCCCGATCGAGCCAGGCGGCCGAAGCGTCGAGGCCGCGCCGGATCCCGGGCCGCATCGTCGTCTCCGCGAGCCGCCGCAGGTCGTCGCCCGCGACCATCCCGCCGAATCGGAGCGTGAGGGCGATCCCCAAGAGGACGAGGACGGCGCGCGCCGCCAGTCCGGGCCAGGGCTCGGCCAGCCGGTGCATGGTGGCCCCGAGGAGCAGGACGGGAGCGGCGACGCCCCAGGCTCTCCACGTGACGCGCGAGCGGACGGCGGCGGTACGGGGGAACATGCGCCCCGCGATCCGGAGCGACGGCCCAAAGACGGCGACGGACGAAAGGAGGCTCGCCGCCGCGACGCCGGCGATGCCGAACTTCGGAATCAGGAGCGGATAGAGGGCCGGCTCGACCACGAACTTCAGCAGGGCGAGCCAGAAGACGACGTGCGTCCTCTCGTAGGTGTAGAAGCCCATGTTCAGCGGCTGCTGCATCGTCCGGAACAGAGGGACGAGCGCGAGCACCTGCAGCGGAATCAGCGCGGGCAAAAACTCCGGGCCCCCGGTGATCAGGGTCACCTCGCGGGCGAGGGCGAAGATCCCGATCGTCAGCACGACGGAGACGGCAGCGACCACACGATACCCTTCGGTGACCACCTGCTCGATCGCCTCGTCCTTCCCCTCCCCCTTCAACCGCGAAAGGGCGGGCAGCAGGGCATTCGGCACTGCGCCCGCGAGCGCGATGAACCGTTCGATGGTGAGCAGGGCGAAGGAAACGAGGCCGAGCTGATGCGCGGAGAGCAGCGCTCCCAGGATCAGCCGGTTCAGATGCTGGCCGGACAGGAAGAAGATCCGTCCTCCATAGAGCGGCAGGACGTAGGCCCAGATGCGGCGGTAGGTCGGCACCTCGTCGGCCGGCCCGCTGGTGGGAGGCAGGAAGCGCAGGACGAGGAGGATCTGCACGAGCACTGTCATGATCTGGACCACCACGATCGCGGCGACGAGAGCGACGACCCCCTCCTTCATGCTCCAGAGGGCGAAGACGAGGACCAGCTTGAGGAGGTTGTTCCCGAGGGCGACGAGCCAGATCGAGCGGAATCGCTGGAGCCCAAAGAGCGTCTGGCGCAGGCCGTAGCTCGCCGCTTCGAGGAAGATCAGCGGGGCGAGCACGGGGAGGAGCCGGCGGAGATCGCGGTATCCATAGAGGCCGGCGATCGCGTCGGCGAGGAGCGCGACGAGGATCCCGGCGATCAGCGCGAGGACCGTTTTCAGGCCGAGGACCTTCGCGACCAGACGCCGGAGCGATCCCCCCTTGCCCCTCGCGTGCAGTTCCGCCACGAAGCGCTCCAGGTAGGTCTCGATGTTCGTGGTGAGCGCGCCCGCGAGTCCGATTGCTGCTTGCCCGAGGTTGAGCACGCCGTAGGTGGAAGGACCGAGCATGCGGAGCACCATGATCGAGTAGAGGACCCCGCCGAAGACGGAGGTGAGCTGCTCGAGCCCCAGGTACAGGCTGCCTCGAGAGACCTCCCGGACGGTCGATTTCGTCACGGCGGGGCGGCCCGATCCCTCGTCAGGATCCGGATCGATGGATCGTCGATCGGGCCGACTCGAGCACCTCGGTCGCCGCTCTGGCCCCGATCCGAACGACCCGATCTCCGAAGCGATAGCTGCTGAGGATCACGCCGGCCAGGATCCAGGCGCCGAAGCCGAGCAGAGAGAGAGAAGGCTGGTCGGTCCCCCAGATGGGGCCGAAGGCGATCGTCAGCGGAGGGTTCAGCAGGACGAACGCGGCGACGCTGCTGGCGGGGAGGTGGCTCAGCGCGACGTACCAGACGGCGAAGCCCACCACTGTGCACATCAGCCCGAGGTGCGTGATCGCCACCCAGTCGGCGAGGCCGAACCGCCCGAGGGCCTCGCGGAACGAGTGGTCGAACGGAGCGATGAAGAGAAACGGGATGCTGCCGATCGCGAGGGAGAGGAAGGTGATGCGCATCGGCGAATGCCGGCTCACGAGCGGCTTGCAGACGACCGTGGCCGTAGCCCAGGAGAGCGGGGCGCCGAGGACCGACAACGCGTGGAGCCCATATCCTGCCCCGAAGGACCTCCCCTGCGCTACGAGCAGGACGTAGACGCCGGTGAACGAGACCAGAAGCCCGATCGTTTTTCGGATCCGGTGCGATTCCTGGCCGATCACAAGCGCCAGCAGATAGGTGAAGAGCGGGTTCATCGCGATCAGAAGCGAAGCGGTTCCCGCCGGTACCTGCCCCTGCCCCCAGTTCAGGAGCAGGTTGTAGACCGGCACCTGCAGGAGGCCGAGGACGAGGAGCCGGATCGGGTAGCGGGCCAGCAGCCGCAGGTTTTCGCGGAGGCCCGAGGACACCCCCCATGCGAGCGCGAACGCCCCGACCGGCGCAAACCGGGCGAGCAAGAGCTCGTAGGCGCCGAGCGAGCGGCGCAGCCAGGCGATCGCATGGAAGGAGTTCGACCAGAGGACGAAAAGGCCGAAGAGGGTCAGCGTCCAGAAGACGGAGCTTCGATGGCGTGTCGTGACCTGTTCGAACTTCTGAAACTGGTTCAATCGTCCCCCTGGTTTCCGCCTGCTTCCACCCTGTCCGGCAGGGACGCTAACAGGCTGAAGGCAGCCTCCGCAACCCGCCGGTCGCCTACCTCTCGATCTTGGAGGGACTTTGCGGCCCGAGGCTTGCGGTCGCCCCGCGACGGTCAGGGGATGAGGAGGAGCTGTCCGGGGCGAAGCCGGAAGGCGGGGGGCAGGGCGTTGGCCCGCCGCAGATCCTCTTCGGAGACTCCGTATCTCGTCGCCACTGCGGAGAGCGTCTCTCCTCGACGTGCACGAATCCGGTGGGGAGCGTGCGAGCCGGTCGTCTCGGTGGCGGCGCGGGACGAGGCGTACGAGGCGCGGGACGAGGCGGAGGAGACGGACGGCGCGCGGGACGAGGCGTACGAGATGGACGAAGCGCCGGACGAAGCGCCGGACGAGGCGGCGGAGTAGGCCGCGGAGAAGCCGGCGGATGAGGTGACGTCGCCCCAGCTGGAGAGGCGGCGCGCGGTCGCTTCGAGCCTCGACCGGACTTGCTCCTCATCGAAGGGCGTGCGAGCGCTCGATGCCGAGCGCGCAACTCCACGCAGCCGGCTCGTTCCTCCAAAGAGGCGGGGAGCCATGGACGGAATCCTCGCGTCGGGGATCGTGCGGAGGCGCTCCGCCAGATCGCTCGAAACCGCGCCGGGAATCCGCACGACCGAGCGCCGGCCGGGCGCCGTCATGCCGCGGAGGAACTGAGGATTGGCGAGGCGCAGGGCTGTGGGCGAGAGGCCGAGCTGTTCGGCGATCTCGTCCAGTCGCACCGCTCTTTCGAAGACGAGCGAATCGGATGCGGGCGCCGCGCGCGCGGCGGCGACGTCAAAGCCGAATCGGCGCGGGTCGCGGGCGATCAGGGAGGCCGCGATCCACTGCGGGACGTAGTTGCGAGTCTCGCGAGCGAGGAGCGCTTTGTCGGCTAGACGAAAGAACGGGGTCGCGGCGGCGGAGCCGGGAAGAGAGAGATCTTCCCACTCGGACGGCTCCCGCTCGGAAGGCAGCCGCTGAGAAGGCAGCGGCTCGGACGCCCTGTCGGCGAGCGGCAGCCGCTTCAAGCCGTCGAGGACGCGACCGGCCCCTGCGTTGTATGCGGCAGCGGCCAGGTACGGGGACTCGAAGCGCTCGGCCAGGTCGCGAAGATGACGCACTGCCGCCCGCGTGGCCAGCACCGGGTCGCGTCGCTCGTCCACGAACCGGTCGACCTGCAGTCCATAGGAGCGGGCGGTGCCGGGCATCAACTGCCAGAGGCCGACAGCTCCGGCCCTGCTCACCGCGGTATTCGAAAACCCGCTCTCGATCATCGGGATGGTGCTCAGCTCCGGCGGCAGGCCGGCATCTCGCAGCTCCCTCACGATCCACGGCACGTACCCCGAACCGCGCGAGAGCCAGGCATCCATGCTCGCGCGCCCCGGTCCCTGGAACCACTTCAGATAAGCGGCCACTCGCGGGTGGGACTGAAAAGCCGTGAGGTCCAGGCCGCCCTCTCCGCCCTCCTGGCTGCCGAGGAGTGTCGCCTGTGCGGGCTCGGGCGCCGCGGACGAGAGCGGTGGTCGCTCGCCGGGCGACGCGGCATCCGCGCGCATCCCGCCCGCCTGCGGCGGAAGTCCGGTGGCCGCCGCGTCTGCCGCCGCGCAGCTCGTGGAGAAGGAGAAGAGGAGGAGCAGCAGCAGAAGTAGCAGCGAAAGCGGCAACGAGACGGCCAGTACCGCGCTAACCGCGTGCAGCCGTCCGGAAGGCGACGGCCCGCAGGCACCGCGCGACATGTCGCCGGGGTCTTGCATCGAGATGGGCATCTGACGTGGGGGTAGCACGATGCATGCCTTGCCGGGGGCGGGGCTCCGCGCTCGCAACTCGTTGCCGCGTGGTGCTTCGAGGCCGGCGGGGGCGTGTCGGCCGGCAGCTTCTTCCGGTCCCGGCGGAAGCCATGTGCGCCCCAGTCATCCGTGGATCCGCACACATCTGCCTGGACGCCCGCCTTCGCCGGCCACAGCCCCGCGGCACCTCCATGAACGATTCGTCACGAACGATCGAACGCCGCAACTCGTTATGGCTAGCAAATATCGAGTTGAATTGTGTACGCGGTTTCATGATCCGCTTGTAAGATTCGAATCACGGCCGATGGCGATCATGAGGATCTTCGCCGCTGTGAGACGCCACCGAAGCCGGTGAACGAGCGCGACGCAACGAATAACGATCGAAACGGCCGAGGAAGCAGGCTTCGAACAGATGAATCCTCACAGTCGGATCGCGCCGCCCCTTCTCCCTTCCACTTCGACCGCCGCGCGCATGGCCGCCTCTCTGCCGCCCATGGCGTCCGCATTGCCCGCGACCGATACGCCGCCCGTCATCAGGCCGTCTGCCCCGGCTGTAAGGCCCTCCGCGCCAGCGGCCGGGCGCCGGCGCGCTGCAAGACCGGCGGATGGCGGGCCGGTTGCCTTCGCCGCCGGGCCTTCTCCGGCTTCCGCGTCGCTCGCTTCCGCGTCGCTCGCCGCCGCGGACGCCGGTCCGTCCTGTCAGGTCTGCCCGGTCTCCTGCGGCATCGACCGGACGACCGAGACGCGGCACGGATTCTGTGGCGTAGGGAGGACGGCGAGGATCGCTTCGTATGGCCCCGACCTGGCGCAAGAGAAGTGCCTCAGCGGCTGGAAGGGGAGTGGGCTCCTGTACTTTTCCGGCTGCAACCTTCGGTGCGTCTTCTGCAAGGAGGACGAGATCAGCCACTGGGGAAACGGCGCGGAGCGGACGGCCGGCGATCTGGCCGAGTTGATGCTGCGGATGCAGCGCAACGGAGCTCACAACGTCCATCTCGTGAGCCCGTCGCACGTCCTTCCGCAGATCCTCGAGAGCCTCGACCGGGCGCGCGACCTGGGCCTCACGGTCCCGGTGGTCTACAACTCGGGTGGTTACGATTCGGTCGAGGCGCTGCGCCGCCTCGAGGGCCGCATCGACGTCTACCTCCCGGACTTCAAGCTCTGGAGCGAGGAGCGGAGCGCGCGCTATCTCGGCCGCGCGGACTATCCGCGCGTCGCCCGCGAGGCGCTGCGCGAGATGCATCGCCAGGTGGGCGATCTCGTGCTCGGCGAGGACGGTCTGGCGATTCGGGGGCTGCTGGTCCGCCATCTCGTCATGCCGAACCTCCTCGACGAGACGCGCGCCGTGCTCTCCTTCGTCGCGAAGGAGATCTCGCCCGCGACGATGACGCACGTGATGAACGGCTACCGCCCCGCCGCGCTCGTCGGGCGCGGCCGATACTCGGAGATCGACCGGCGGCTCACACGCGACGAACACTGCGAGGCGCTCCGGATCGCGGAGGAAGTCGGGCTCTACCGCCTCGTTCGCTGACCAGCCCTGCTTCTCGGCCGAGGTGGGCGGGCGGGCGGCCGGCCGGGGCAGGTCGCCCGCGCATCCCCGCTCCCGCGTCCCGCGTTCCGCGTTCCCGGGACTCGTTCGAGCCCCGCTTGCGCGGCGGAGCGGGTATCATGGGGCGGCTAGGAGGAAGCATGGCCCCCTCTCCAACGCCCGAACGCGAACTGCCGCGCGCGCTGCAGCCGCTCGCAGACCAGGTCGAGAAGGACGGAGGCAGGTTCCTCGCCGGCTACCGCGAGCCGGTCGCCGGCAAGTGGCATCTCTTCGTCCTGCTACCGATGGAGAAGGTCTCCCCGACTCCGTTCCAGCGCGATCTCTCCCCCGCCCACCAGAAGCGGCTCGCCGATGTATTGGAGCGGCTGCAACGCTTCGTCGATCCGATCGTCGTCGTCTCTCCCGAACCAGGCGTCTACTGGACTCCCAACGGCAATCACCGGCGTTCGGCCCTCGAGTCTCGCGGCGGCAAATACATTCCGGCGATCCTGATCCCCGAGGTCCAGGTCGCGTTCCAGATCCTCGCCCTGAACACGGAGAAGGCGCACAACCTCAAGGAGAAGGCGCTCGAAGTCGCTCGAATGTACAAAGCGCTTCTCGAACAGGACGGTTCGCGCCGCGAGAACGAGTTCGCGTTCGAGCTGGAGCAGGCCCACTTCATCACGCTCGGCTTCGTATACGAAGAGCGGGCCCGCTTCCCCGGGTCGGCCTTCACGCCGATCCTGCGGAGGGTCGACCGGTTCCTCCGGTCCTCCCTGCGCAACGCCTACCCGCAGCGTCTCGAACGGGCGGCGATGGTGCTGCAGGCCGAGGAGATCCTGAGCGAGAAGGTGAAAGAGATCCAATCGCGCGGGGTCAAGCATCCGTACCTGAAGAGCTATCTCGTCGCGCGCGCGAATCCCCTCACGCGGGCACGCAAGGGAATGCCGGATTTCGAGGAGGCGCTCGAGAAGCTGCGGCGCAGCCTCGAGCGGATCCAGCCGGGCAAGGTCCGTCTCGATCAGGTCGCCGGGGCGGCCGTCTGGGACGCCGGAGAGTGACGCGCGAGAGGATCGAAACGCCCGCGACCCGCTTCCATGGAGGTCCGATGTTGGATCGACGCATCTCGCCGCCCGTCTCGCCGCCCGTCTCGCTGCGCATCTCGCCGCCCGTCTCGCTGCGCATCTCGCCGCCTTCCCTCATCTCCCTCATCTCCCTCTTCGCCTGCCGCCTGCGGCCACTCGCCGCGCCCCTTGCCGTGCTGCTCGCCTGCCTGCTCGGCGCCCTCGTCCCCGCCGGTTTCGCGGCCGCGGGCAGTGTGGCGGCCGGAGATCGATTCCCCTACACCATCCAGACGGTGAAGCTCGACAACGGACTGCTGCTCGTGATGGTTCCGATGGCGTCGCCCGGCGTCGTGCACTACCAGACGGTGGTGCGCGCGGGATCGAGGAACGAGATCGAGCCGGGGCGCACGGGATACGCCCATTTCTTCGAGCACGTGATGTTTCGGGGAACCAAGCGGTTCCCGCAGGCCGAGTACCAGCGGCTCCTCGACGTGCTGGGGGCGGATGGCAACGCGTCGACAGGAATGGACGAGACGAACTACTTCAACACCCTGCCGGCGAGCGGCCTCGACCAGGTCATCGAGATCGAAGCGGACCGGTTCCGGAATCTCTCGTACACGGAGGAGCAGTTCCGAAAGGAGGCCGGCGCCGTGCTCGGCGAGTTCGCGATCGGTCACGCCAATGTCGAGACGCTGCTCGAGGAGAGGCTTCTGGCGCACGCCTTCCCCCGCCATCCGTACGGGCACACCGTCCTCGGAACCGAAGCGGACGTCCGGGCGATGCCCGACGGGTACCAGTACAGCCGTCAGTTCTACGACCGCTACTACCGCCCCGAGAACTGCGCGATCCTGATCTGTGGTGATTTCGATCCTACCCGGGCCGCCGACGCGGTGCGGGCGGCGTACGGCGGCTGGGAGCGCGGCGGATACGGCACGGAGATCCCCGTGGAGCGGCCGCTCGCTTCGGCGATCAGGGATTCGATCCGGTGGAACGGTCCGACGCGGCCGATCCTCCAGATCTCCTTCCGCACGCCCGCCTACGCGACATCGGTGCCGACCGCGGCTGCGCTGGAGCTTTTGCGTGAAGCCGTCTTCGGCCCCACGTCGAAGCTGTACCGCGAGCTGGTCCTCGACCGGAGGCTCGCCGAATCGCTCTCCGCCTCGGCCGGCCGGAACCGCGACCCGTACCTCTTCACGGTTTCGGTGCGCCTGTACGACGACGGGCAGCTCGAGCCGGTCCGCGCGCGGATCCTCGCTGCCTTGCAGGAAGCGAGCGCTCCCGCCGGGATCGATGGCGCGGTGCTGGAAGCGGCCAAGCGGCGGTATCTCGCGCAGCTCGCCCTGTCGCTCGAAACCCCGGCGGGCGTCGCGTGGCGCCTCTCGGATTGGATCGGGCTGACAGGGGATCCGCAGGAAATCGAACGCTTCGTGGACGCGTTGCGGGCGTCCGATCCATCGCAGCTCCGGCGCGCAGCGAGCCAGTTCCTCCTCGAGAAGAACTCGATCACCATCACGGTCACCGGGAAGGAGGTGAGGTCGTGAGGGCGGCGGCGCATCGCCGGCGAGGAATCGCCTTCGGGCTGGTTCTTGGTCTCCTGTCCGGTGCCTACGTGGCTCCCGGCTCGCACGCGGCGGGCTCGGCGGCTCCCGGCTCGTCGCCGGCCGCTTCCGCGTCGGCGCCCCTCGCTCCCCAGATTCTCGAGATGCCGGTGAAGGACTCCCCGGTCGTCGCCTTGCGCGTGCTGATCCCGGTCGGCTCCGCGGACGATCCCTCCGGGAAGGAAGGGCTATGCAACCTCGCGATGCGCGCCGCAGCCGAGGGGGGGACGCCGAGCCTCACACAAAAGGAGGTGGCCGACCTTCTCTATCCGATGGCGGCCTCGGTTCGGCTGGAGGTCGACAAGGAGGCGGTCGTCTTCGAGACGACGGTGCGGCGCGCCGATCTCGACACGATGATCCCGGTCTTCTTCGATCTCATCTTCCGGCCCCGGTACGCGGCGGAAGACATCGCGCGCGTGCGCGAGAACACGCTGGGATGGTTGCGCAACGAGCTGCGCGGCGGCAACGACGAGCAGCTCGGCAAGGCGGGTCTCGAGGCGCGCCTGTTCCGGAACACACGATGGGCTCACCCGGCTGCCGGGACCGAGTCGGGGATCCAGGGGATCGAGGATGACGACTTGCGCGCCTTCCAC
Organism: Candidatus Eiseniibacteriota bacterium; assembly: GCA_041946735.1. Taxonomy (GTDB): domain Bacteria; phylum Eisenbacteria; class RBG-16-71-46; order CAIMUX01; family VGJL01; genus JBHGAY01. The sequence goes on along the minus strand of JBHGAY010000004.1, from coordinate 80,342 downwards.
GATGCAGCGGTCGACCGCGAGGGTGTCGTGGTCGGGATCGCGGGGGGCTTCGAGCCGGCCGCTGTCGGGGAGCTGCGCTCACTCCTCTCCCGGATCGCGCCGGGTCAGGATGGAGACTCGGCCGGCGAGACGCTTGCGCGGCCGCGTTTGACCGCCGATGTCCCGGCTGACCCTCCCGGCTCGGCCGAGCTTCTGCTGATAGAGAAGCCCGAGGCTCGGGCGACCGCCGTCTCGATCGGCTTCCTGCACGACGTGCATCGCTCCGATCCCGACTACGTCCTGCTCCTTCTTGCGACGACCGCGCTTGGTGAGCACCGGACGTTCCACGGCCGGCTGCAGAATCGAATGCGGTCGGCTCGCGGGCTGAACTACGGCGACTACGCGTACCTCGACGCGTTCGATCAAGACAGCTGGTCGCGGTTCAACCGGCCGAACCTGTGGCGCGAGATCCCGCACTTCTCGATCTGGATCCGGCCGGTGCAGCCTGCGAACGGTCCGTTCGCGGTCCGCCAGGCGCTATGGGAAATGCGGCGATGGATCGAGCAGGGTCTGACGCCGGAAGAGTTCGAAACTTCCCGCGATCACCTGCGCAACGTCAGTCAGCTGTGGAGGCAGACGCTGCAACGCCGGCTCGGATTCGCCATCGACGCGAGGCACGAAGGCATCGAGGGGGACGTCGTCGAGTCGATGCAGCGCGCGCTGGAGACCGTGACTCGGGAGCAGGTGAACGAAGCGTTGCGCCGCCGCCTGAGCGGGCACGAGATCGGGATCGTCATGGTATGCGCGCATGCCGACTCGATCCGCGCCATCATGACTTCCGACGAAGACACTCCGATCGTCTACTCGGGCGGAAGCGCTTCCGAGGAGATTCGCGCGGAGGATGCGCAGATTCGTGCGATGCCCTTCGGCATCGTGCGCAGCGAGATCGTGCCGGCCGAGGAGATGTTCGAGTGAAGGCGAGCGACGTTCGAGTGAAGGCGACCGATCTGCGGGCGGTGAGTCCGTCGGAGCGAAGAGGACCGAGAGCGTCGTGATGCAGATTCCGCGACCCGATCAGCTTCCGACCCGCCCCAAGAGGTTGGGCCTTGCCGTCCTGCTCTCCGGCGGCGGGACGACGATGGCGAACCTGGCCGATCGCATCGCCGAAGGGCGGCTCGACGCGACGATCCGGGTCGTCGTGAGCAGTCGGGAGAAGGCAGCGGGGATCGAACGGGCTTGCGAGCGTGGGCTGCCCGTCGCGGTCCTGCCGCGCAAGGCTTTCGTCGCCGGCGAGGTCTTCGACGAGAAGGGATACTCGAGAGCGTTGCTCGAGGCGCTCGACCGCCACGGACCGATCGACCTGATCGTCCTGGCTGGATTCATGAGCCGGCTCTCACCGGAAGTGTTCGAGCGATATCCGGTCGTCAACGTGCACCCCGCGCTGCTCCCGCGCTTCGGCGGCCACGGAATGTACGGGCACCACGTGCACGAGGCGGTCCTCGCGGCGCGCGAGACGGAGACCGGCTGCTCGGTTCATTTCGTCGACCCGGACTACGACCACGGCCCGGTCCTCGCGCGCCGGATCGTCCCGGTCCTTCCGGACGATACGCCGGATACGCTTGCCGCCCGTGTGCAGGCGGCCGAGCGGGAACTGTATCCCGAGGTGATCGGATGGATCGCCGCGGCGCGGGTGAGGATGCAGGAGGGACGGCCGATCGTCCAGCCTTGACGGGCGGCGAAGAAGCAGGAGACGAAGAAGCCGGAGACGAAGAAGCCGGAGACGAAGGAGCGGGAGACGAAGGAGCGGGAGACGAAAAACGAGGAGGCGGGTGGTCCCGCCTCCTCGTCCTCAGGCTCCAGCCGGATCGCTCCCGTCCGGGGCCCGTCGTCATCGATAGACGATGCGCATTCTCGAAAGACGATCAGCGGTACAGCGCGCGCACCTCGCCCCAGGTGGTCTCCTGGGCGGCGGTCGGACCGAGGACCCGGACCGTGATGCGAGCCGCGGGGGGGAAGGTCCAGTCGAGCTGCCCGTACAGCGGGTCGTCGTAGACAGAGTAGGAGTTGACGACCGCCACGGTGCCGCGCTCGTCGGCTCCCGCGTTGTGATTTCCGTAGAACGGAATGTCCTGGACGAGCCCGGAGTTGACCTCCGCTCCTGCATCATAGGCGTCGGTATAGAACACGCGCTCACCGCTCGAGGGAAGCTCCTCGGCGGAAATTCCCGTGAACAGGTCGTTGGTCCTACCGAGCATCATCGCGACGGAGAGCAGGTCGCCGGGATCCGCGTCGAAGCGGATCGTCTGTGGATCGTAGAATGGACCGCTGCCCACGAGCACTTGGAACACCGATGTGGGCTGCTCCGCTTCGAGAGCAAGATCGTCCGGAATGCCCTCTCGGGCGAGAAGGTCCAATCCGGGAGTCCCCGCGTGGCCGACTTCGAACAATCTGTAACCGTTGGAGTGGATCGCGACCACCGGCGGCGAGAGCGGCTGCCCCGTCGCCGGTCCCCCTGGCACGAGATTTTCGATCACCATTTCATAGGAAGTAGCCGATGCGGAGCCCGCGACGAACGTCAACCCAACGAGGCTGGCGATCGCAATGAGCTTCATGCTTTCCTCCTGTCCTGCTGTGCATTCGTATTCATCGATGGGGACCGGAGAGATCCCCGCGTGGTTCCACTGTCTTCCGTCGCCTCGCAAAGCGACCACTCCAGAAGATCCTAACCGGCGCGAACCTTCTAGTCGTGGAGCATTGAATGACATTCCTTCCACGAAGGAATGACGAAGAAATCGCCCGGTTTTGTGCAGAACGCTTGCCGGTGCCCGAGCCGGGATGCGGCGACCTGAACTGCCGAATCCCGAACGGGTGCGGGAGCGCGAACCGGCGGACGGTCTCGATCGCTCGTTCCGTGAGACGAACGGAAGGCGTACACTGCCGGCTCGGGTTGGAGAAGCCGGTTTCGCTCCGTTCCTGCCGGCGGAGGGCCGGACGTGCTCGAGGGTCGATGGGGGTCGAGGAATGAAGGGAAGGCCGCTCGCTTGCGCCGCCGTCCTCGCGGTCGTCGTGTGCGGCTCGGTCTTCGCGGAGAGCGGAGCGCCCGCGCAGTTCGACCGGGCGACCCGCCTCGCGTTGGCCGGCGACGCGGCCGGAGCTCGCCGTCAGTACGAGGACTTTCTCACCCGCAATCCCGATGACCGTCTCGCGCCGGTCGCCGCGATGGCGATCGCGAACCTCTTTCTCTCGGCCGAGCGCGACACGCAGGCGGCCCTTGATGCTTACCGTCGGGTGGCGGCGATCGACCGCGACGGAGGCTGGGCCCCCGGGGCGCTGCGAGCGCAAGCCGCTTGTGCCGAGGCGCGCAAGCAGTGGGGCGCCGCGGGCGACCTGTACATGGAGGCGCTGTCGCGTGCCCCGGCGGGCGGAGCTTCGGCCATGCCGGACTCGTGGTTCCGCGAGGTTACGGAGCGCGCGGGAAGCTGCTACGACCGCACTGGCGACCCGTCGCGCGGCGTGGCGGCGGCCGAGCGTCTGCTCTCGATCGCTCCGTCCGCGGAGACGGCGGCCGTGGCGGAGTTCCGGCTCGGAACCGCGTACGCGGCCCAGGGCGACTCCGCTCGGGCGGCCGCCCACCTCCGCCGGCTGATCGAGTCGTACCCCACCTCGCCGCTCCTCGCCGCCTCGCTGGCCCGCCGCGTTTGGATCTCCAAGCACGAATCGCTCGATTGGGCTCCCTACCTTGCCTACGCGCGCGGATCCGATCTCATCGCCGCACGGCGCTACGAGGAAGCGCTCGCCAATGCGGACAGCGTTCTGTCCGGCCGTCCCGGTGCGGTGCTCGCGCAGTGCGCCGAGTACCGGAAGATCACGCTCGAGACTCTCCGGGATGGCGACTACGTCGAAGGGTGCCGCCGGCTGGACCTGTTCCTCCAGGAGCACCCGGACAGCCCGCGCCGCGACCTGGCCCGCACGACGGTCGAGGAGAGCTGGCGCCCGATCGCCGAGCTCCAGCAGCAGACGCGAAGCGATCCGGCGGACGGCGAGACCTGGGGGATCCTCGGCGCGAGTCTGCTCCAGATGCGCTCGCCGCGCGCCGCGGAGGCGCTGGAGAAGGCGGTCGCCCTACGGCCCGGCGACGAGGCGGCCCATCTCAACCTCGGCTACGCGTACGGGCAGGCGGGACGCAGCGAGGAGGCGGTGCGGGAGTACCGCTTCTACCTCGACCGTCACCCGGACGACACGCTCGTCCTCAATCTGATCGGCTACAACTGCCTCGCCGCGGGAGACGCCACCGCGTCCCTTCCCTACTTCCAGCGCTACGCCCAGCTGGCTCCCGAGGATCCGAATTCGCATGACAGCCTGGGCGAGGGATATCTCAGCGCGGGCAGGATCGAGGAGGCCGCGCGCGAGTACGAAACCGCCGTCCGTCTGAACGCCGACTTCTCGAATTCCCACTTCATGCTCGGCACGATCTACGAGAGGCTCGGAAGGACGGAGCAGGCCATCGCCTCGTTCGAGCGTTTCCTGGAGTTGGTGCCCTCCGGGCCGCAGGCGGCCGAAGCGCAGGCGGGACTGGAGCGGCTCCGCGCCGCGGGATCGGGGCAGCGATGAGGAGGCGAGGAACGATCGGGAGGCCAGGTGCCACCGGGCGGCCAGGTGCCATCGGGAGGCCAGGAATCGAGACGCCGGGGACCATCGAAGGAGGGAGGATGCTCCTCGACAGGCGGTCGTTCCTGAAGCGGACGGCGACGGTGGGCGCGGGACTCTTCGCGTCGCAGCTCCCCTTCCGTCCCGCCTTCGCCTCCGGCTTCCGCTCCGGCCTCGGCTCCGGTCTCGGCCTTGGCCTCGGTCTTGGCTCGGTCCGGGAACGCTTCCTGCCGGAGATCGACCTCGTCATTGCGCGCGGCGCTTCTCCCGCACGGAACGTCCTCGCCGCCATCGACGCGCTCGGCGGGATGGCGAAGTTCGTCCGGCCGGGGGATCGAGTGACGATCAAGGCAAACCCCGTGGGGAATGCGCCGCCCGAGCAGGCGGTCTGCACGCATCCGGAGATGGTGGGCGCGGTCGTGCGCGAGTGCCTGCGTGTCGGCGCGCAACGGGTCGTCGTGGCGAGTCACGACGAGCCCCGCGCGATGCAGGCGAACGGCACCGCGGCCGAGGTCACGCGAGAAGGAGGCATCCTGCGCCCGCTCGGCCTCGCGGAGCACTTCGAGCGGATTCTCGTCCCTCGCGGGCGCGTGCTTCCGGAGGTCGGCCTGGCGAAGGAAGTCCTGGAGTCGGACGTCTTCATCAACATGCCGATCGCGAAGCATCACGCGGCGACGCGCTACACGGGAGCGATGAAGAATCTGATGGGGATCGTCTGGGACAGGCTGCACTTCCACGCCGTCGACCTCGATCGCTGCATCGCGGAGACGAGTTCCGCCGTGCGCCACGACCTGGTTCTGATGGACGCGAACCATGTCCTCCTGACGAACGGGCCGGTCGGACCAGGGAAGGTCATCGCCCCGCAGCAGGTGATCGCCGGGATCGATCCGGTCGCCGTCGATTCGTTCGCGACGCGCTTCTTCGACCTCGAGCCTCGTTCGGTCGCTCACATCGGCGCGGCCTACGAGATCGGCGTCGGGGAGATCGACATCGGAAAGCTTCGGATAAGGGAGATCGATGCGTAAGACACGCCGGCTCGGCCGGCAGGCCGGCCCGTGGCGGGGCGGCCTGCTTCGGAGGCTCGCCGCGGCCGCCCACGTGGCCGCCGGCATGAAGGCCATCATGGCGGCCATCATGGCGGCCATCATGGTGGCTATCGTGGCAGTCATCGCGGCCGCCGCGTTGCTCCCTCTCCCCTCGCGAGCCGCCCCGCCCGAGGAGATGCCATCTCCCTCCGCGCCGGGGAGCCGGGCTTTCGCGCCTCGCCGTCCCGCCGTCGTCGTCCCGCCGGTTGCGGCGGACGGCGCGTGGATGCTCGACGACTCGGCATCGGCGACCTACGACGCGCGGACGATCTACGACTACATGGACGGCGCGGGCGAGATCTACACCGGCTATCGCTTCGATCATCTCGACGTGCGGCAGTACCAGGCGGCTCCGGAAGGCGAGGCGGCCGGCGAAGGCCCAATCGTCGTCGAGCTGTACTGGATGGGAAGCTCCGACGACGCCTTCGGCCTGCTCTCCCTCGACTGGCGCGGCGAACGGATCTCGCTCCTCGCTCCCTCCGGCGACCCGGCGGACTCCTCGAGCTTCCCCCACGCGCTCCTCGATCGCGCGACCCTGCGTTTCTGGTCGGCCGATCTCTACGGCAAGATCGCGGCCTGGCGCGACACGGGCTCCTCGCGCGCCGCCGTGCTCGAGATCGCCCGGGGAATCGTGGGACGCCGCAACGTCGTGGCCCCGCCGCAACGCGTTCGCGAGTTCGCCGCCGCCCTGCGGCGCTCCGCCGCCGATTGCGAGGCCGACTCGATCGTCTTCGCCCGCTCCTGGCCGGCGCTCCGCGCCCTTCCCGTCTTTGCCTCGGCCGGGGACAATCTGCTCCAGCTCGATCCGGAGAGCTCGCAGCTCCTGCTGGCTCCTTGCGGCGGGAGCAGCGATCGCGCCGAGACGGTCCTCTGGATCGAGTATGGCGGCGGCGAAGAAGCGGCGCGCGCGGGGGAGAAGGTCCGGCTCGCTCTCTTTCCCCTGGAGCCGGAGGCGGTCGAAGGGATCGACGTCTTCGTGATCGGCCATGACGAGGCGGGACGATGGAGCGGAGGATCGCGATCGGGCGCCGAGCTGCTCCTCGTCCTCTACGCCGCCGATCGCGAAGCGCTCCTGCACCGGCTCGCGTCGATCGCGGGGGCGATGCCCATCCGCTGATTCGGTGCGGGCGCCGCGGGAGCGCATCGCCGCCGGGCTACGGGCGGTTGACCGTCTCCTCGTACGCCAGCAGGAGATCGATCATCCGGCCGTAGCTCCGAACCCCGCGCCGGTCCCCGCTCGCCTTCAGATAGGCGTCGTTCACTCGCTCCGCGACGTCGGCGGTCGGTCCGGCGTGACGCTGCCAGAACGACCGGATCGCTCGAAGATCCCGGCGGGCAGGCTCGGGGATCCGAGCGGCGAGCGCTCGCGCGGAGTCGGGCGCGACGCTCGCGTACGCGGCGATCGCCGTGCGCCAGGCGCCGAGCGCCGCGCTGTATCGCGCGGCCGGCGAGCCGCTCTTCCGGCAAGCGACGAACGCCAAGAAGTTCGACTCATCCTCGCGCGCCGTCGCGCGCTGGTGCGCCATCTCGTGCGCGATCGCGAAGGGGATCGCCGCATCCGGCATCGCTCCGTTGTAGGTCGCCTCGCCGGTGAAGGGGGAGTAGATGCCGGCGATCCCGATCCTCGTATAGAGGTAGCTCAGGAAGCGGGACGTCTTCGGCCGCGCGTAGCGCACGCGCCCGATCGCGACCGGAGTGAACGAGCGGTGGCCGGCCGCCAGGCGCTCGGACAGCCTGTCGAGCGGGATGGCGAGACGTCCGCCGGTCTCCGCCCGGCCGCCGGGATCCGTCCCCGCCGGTGAAGGATCGAGCGGACTTCCGCTGCCGTCGGAGGGCCAGACGATCTCGCCCGATGCGGCGGCCTCACGCTGCGCCTGCTCCAGCTCGATCGACAGGGAGGCGGAGAGCCGGGCGAGAGCTTCCGCCGTGGCGGGGACGCGCGGGAGGCCGAGGCGGTCGAGCAGAGCCGGTCGCGCATGGTTGAAGCCCCAGAAGAGCAGGAAGAACCAGACCGCGAGCGCTGCCACGGAGAGGAGCCGGACCGCGGCCCGCGGCGCTCCGCCCGGCCGGACGCCGGCAGCGATCCACACGATCGCCGCGATCGCGAGCGCGCCCGTGAGGAAAGGGGCGATGCAGAACGAGGCGGCGGCTCGCGCCGGAACGGCGAGGGCGAAGGCGATCCAAGGATAGAGGCCGCGCGCGTACACGCTTTCGACGAGGGGACGGTCGATCGTGGCGATCCGCGACGCGGCAACGCCGGCGAGGAGCGCCAGGACCGCGCCGAGCAGATCGAGGATCGAAACGCCGCGCGTCGCGGGAACGGAAGCGCGGCGCAGGCCGGGAAGTCCCATGCGCATCACTCTACCGCGGCCGGCCGAGCGTTAGCCCTGTGCGGCCGGCGCCAGCCGATCGGTCCGGGCACTTCCCGAGATCCGGATTCCCGCGCTTCCCTCGATCGGGCACCGGAACTCGCAGATTCCGCATCCCACGCACGCCTCGGTCACTACGCGCGGCCTCCTCAGCCGCACGCGCTCGCCGCCGGGCCGCGCCGCTTCGATGTCGTCGAGCTGGATCGCCTTGGGCGACGTCGGGCAGTGCTCCTCGCACACGATGCACGGCGCGAGCGAGGCGAACGGCAGGCAACGGCCGGCATCGACATAGGCGATGCCGATCACCGTCCGCTTCTTCTCGGCCGCATCGAGGAGCGGGATCGCACCGGTCGGGCAGACCTGGCCGCAGAGCGTGCACTCGTATTCGCAATAGCCAAGGCGCGGCCGCAGGATGGGCGCCCACAGGCCCTGCAGGCCCTCCTCGAGAGCGGCGGGATGAAGGCCGTTGCCGGTGCAGACCTTCATGCATTCCCCGCAGCGAATGCACTGGTCGAGGAACTCCGGCTCGGGCCCCGCGCCCGGCGGCCGGATCACGCCGTCCCTCGGATGCGCGCGCGAAGGGGAGAGCGGAGCGAGCGCTCCGGCCGCAAGACCGATGCCGCCGGCGAGCAGGAGCTGGCGGCGTCCGATGTCGAGGACGGCGCCTGCCGGGTGCGGGCGTCTCGCGGGCGCGCGACGGCGCGGGATCCACCCCCCCAGAGTCCGCGCTATCCTCGGCGAGCCGATCGTAAAAGAGAGGCCGTTCCGCGTGCAGGCCGCGGTGCAGTTGCCGCAGACGAAACATTCCGAGGCGCGCCAGCCGCCCGGCTTATGAGGATCGGCGGCCCCCTGGCAATGAAATGTGCAGAGCGCGCAGCTCGTGCAGGTGACGTCATCTTGCCGCAGCCGCAGTGTCCCGGCGTGCGCGCAGATCCCGAGGAGCGCTCCGAGCGGACACAGGGTCCGGCACCAGAAGCGCTTCCGGATCCAGGCAAGCCCCAGAAGGAGGATCAGGATCCCGGTGAGGAGCATCCCCTGCTCGAAGCGAGGAGGATGCGGCGCCATTGCGTGGTCACGGATATAGAAGTAGACGCGGTCGGTCACGCCCCCTGCCGGAGTGGCGGCCAGCCCGTTCGCCCCCGCGCGAATCGTCGATTCCATCGCCGGCCCGAGGCCGAGGGCGAGCGAGCGAACGAGGATCGTGATGGGATCGAGGATCCCCGTCACGAGAAAGCCGGCCGCGGAGCTGGCAAGGACCGCGAGGAGGATCCAGACCTTCCATCGCTGAGATGGCCGGTAACGGTCGGCGGTCTTCTCCGTGGCGCGCGGCCGCCGCAGGCGCCCGCTGGCTTGCGAGAGGGTCCCGAGAGGGCAGATCCACCCGCAGAAGGAGCGGCCGAGCAGGAAGGCGAGGGCGAGCGTCGCCAGCGACAGCGGAAGCAGACCATGCAGCGCGCCCGTCCGGAGCCAGGTCGTGATGCCGATCAGCGGGTCGATCTCGAGGAAGATCCGGACGGGAGGGCCGAGCTGGTCCTCGCCGATTCCGACCGTGCGCGCGAGCAGATAGAGGAAGAGCGCAAGGCTCGCGAGCTGCACGGCGATCCGGACGCGGCGCAGCATCCGGTCAGCCTCGAGGGACCTCGAGCACGCGCTCTTCGCCCGCCTCCCACTGGATCCTGCCGAGACCGCGCTCGAGGCCGATACGGATGTGAGGGAGATCTGCCGCGCGGCGTCCGTGGAGAGCCGCGCCGCGCGCTTCGGCCGCGAGCGGATCGGCGGAGGCGACGACGGTGTCCAGCCGCTCGACGTCGTCGAGGCTTCCCCCCTGCGGTCCGCCACGCTTGAGGATCCGCACGCCGTCGATCAGCGTGAGGTCGGGGCGGAAGAACGCCTGCAGGTCCACGATCGAGCGGTCGATCTCTCGATGCAGCCGGTTGCGAGGGCCTCCGAGCGCGCCGAGCCAGTTCTTCATCCCCAGGGTGATTCCGGCGAGGCCGTGGTGCTTGGCGATCGGCACGTTGATCAGCACGTCCCGCTCGACGAATGCGGGATGAACGAGCCACTCTTTCACGGCCGATCCGCCGACGCTCATCTTGCGCGTGCGCGCTTCCTCGAAGAACTCGACCCGTCCTCCCGCCGCCTTGACGGCTGCTTCGATTCCCGACCGCGTGTAACAGCGGCGCGGATCGTTGCAGGGATTGTCCAAGACGAGGACCGACTTCGCGCCCGCGCCCAGGCAAAGACGGACGAGACCCGCGAGCAACTCCGGGTTCGTGTTCGCCGCCTGCTCGGGGGTGCGGTCCCAGCCGATGTTCGCCTTCAGCACCACCCGATCGCCGAGTGAGACGAAACGGCCGACACCGCCGAGCGCGTCGATCGCCGCGGCCGCGATCGACGCGGGATCAGGACCGTGCGCAACGGCGAGAAGCGGAATCGACGTGGGATCGGCGCCAGAAGCAGCAGACGCCAGGGCCGGCGTTCCGAAGGCCCGGGCAGGCGAGTCGGGGATCCCGAATGGAATCGAGGCAGGAGCCAGGCTCGCAGCGACCCACCCCGCGCTGGCCGAAAGGAACCGACGTCGTCGCATGAGGGGAACCGCCTCCCTTCCTCCGCCCGCGCCCTCGCCCTCGCGCGGCGCTCACACCGGAGCGGACGCTACGCCGGCCCGCCCGGCAGAGTCAAATCCGTCCGCGATGGCACCTCGGCGGCACACCCGATCTGACCGATCCCAGCGAAGATGAGGACGGAGCACGTCGTGAAGCTAAGCACAAAAAGCCCACGCCATCTTGAACTTCAGAAGAATGAAATTCCATCTACGCGCGAGGCCGGAGAAAATCTTCAGGCGTCACTCTGGTGACATTCCATGTGTCGATATCGCTGGCGAGCCACAAGGGGGAAGTGAGATGCGTCGAGTTCTGGCCTGGTCGATTCCGGTCCTCTTTCTCTTCCTGGTCGCGTGGGGATGCGCGGACGATCCGGGCTCCACAGGCGGTCGCAACTCGGTGATCACTCCAGAGAGCCTTCACGGAGCGGGAGGCGGTGGTGGTGGTGGCTGCGGCGACTGCATGGGCTGCCCGGCCGATAGCTGCACCTGTCCGAACCACATGGACTGCATGATGGGCGGTGGGGACTGCGATCCGAACTGCCCCGGCGGCTGCCATGACGGCGGAGGAGGCTGCGATACAACCGGCCACGGCGGACATCATGGCGGCGGAGGCTGCGACTCTACGGGCCACCACGGGCACCACGGCCATACCGATCACGGCCGCTGGTAGCCTTGGCTGGGGTAACGCGTTTCGGTAGCTTGCCTCCAGAAGCGCGATTCTGACGAGCAGAACGAGCAGGACGGTGGGTGGGGGCGCCGGAGAAACGGCGTCCCGCCCAGCGTCGTCATGTTCCCGGCAGACCGGACGCAGCGCATTCGACCGCTTCCGGAATCGTCATGCGTCGGCCGCGCTCCCACTCGCTTTCGACGGCCGAATGCCCGAGTTGCCGGCGAGCCCTGCCGAGCGCTTTCTCGAGCTGTCTCTCACGGGGAGGAGGAACCGCCGCCTCGATCTCCGCCCGCACGGCTGCCGCCGCCCCGAGAACGCACGCAGCCCTGCGATAGTCGCCCGCCTCGATCTCGAGAAACCCGATGGCCTCCAGCGATTCGATGATCCCAAGCCGATCTCCGAGGCCCTTCCGGATCGACAGGCTTCGCGCGTAACGAAGCCGGGCGGTGTCGAAGCGTCCTTCCTGCGCGTCGATCCCTGCGAGATTGTGCAAGGACTCGCCGATTCCCATCGGATCCTCCCTGTCCATGCGGTTTGCGAGGCTCGCTTCGTGGAATTCGCGGGCCCCTGCGAGATCCGACATTCGTTCCGCGACCATGCCGAGCGCACAGAGGGAGTCGGCGATCCCCATCAGATCTCCCACCTCCCGTCGAAGCGCCAGGCTCTCCTCGTTGAATCGTCGTGCTTCTTCGAGATCGCCGGTGCGGAAGCAGAGCTCGGCGAGGTTGTGAAGGGAGACCGCCTGATAGCGGAGGTTCCCCTCGGCTCGCCGCAACGCGAGGCTCTCTTCGTAGAACGCACGGCATGCCGCGAAATCCGCCCGCTCCAGTGCCACGGCGCCGAGGTTGTTGAGTGACTGGGAGATGCCCATCCGATCCCCCAGCTCCCGCCGGATCGCCAGGCTCTCCTGATTCGTCGTCCACGCCTCGTCCAGATCGCCCTGCCAGAGCGCGATCCAGCCCGTCCAGGCGAGCGCCTGCGCGCGACACGCGTTTCTCGTAGCGGCGCCGGGGAGCGCGAGCACCTCCTTCATGAGGGTGCGCCCCTCGGTCCAGCGGCCGCGTCCGTACCAGTACCGCCCGAGCGAAGCGGCAATCTTCACGGCGGCCTCGACGTCGCGCTGTGGCCCCGGAGCGCAGGCGCCTGCGATCGCGGATCGCAGGTTGTCGTGATCGACCTCCAGACGCTGGGACCAGACCCGTTGGTCCGGTCCGACGAGATGTGCCGAGGACCCGACCGCGAGGGCCAGGAAGAAGCCCCGATGCCGGAGCTGCAACATCTCCTCTTCCAGCGCTTCGCGCAGCTTCTCCCGGGCGTATTCACGGATCGTCTCGAGAGCCCTGTAGCGGACCTGACCGGCCCGGCGTTCGCCATCGACGTCCCGTTCGATCAACGATCTCTCGACGAGGCGGGAGTGCAGGTCGAGGACGTTCCACGGCTCGATGTCGCCCGGAGCGCAGATCTCCTCCACCGCCTCCAGCGACCAACCTCCGCTGAAGATCCCCAGCCGCCGGAAAAGGAGGCTCTCCGCATCCGTGAGCGTGTCATGGCTCCAGTCGATCAGCGCATGCAGCGTCCGATGGTGGGGGATCGATGTCCGCGTGCTCGTCGTGAGGAGGTGGAAGCGATCGTCGAGGCGTTGAGCGATCTCCTCGACCGGAAGCACTCCGACTCGAGCCGCCGCAAGCTCCAGGGCGAGGGGAATGCCATCGAGCCTTGTACACACCTGAGCGACGAGCTCCGCGTTGTCCGGCGTGAGCGTGAAGCGCGCGTCGGCGGCCTGCGCACGATCCAGGAAGAGCCGTACGGACTCGATCTGCTCAAGATCCGATACGGAACGGAACTCCATGCTCCCGGGAATCGCCAGCGGCGGCAGCGGGCAGAGCGACTCCCCTGCGACGCCGAGCCGCTCCCGGCTGGTGGCGAGAACGCGGAGGTTCGGGCAGACCTCCAACAGGTACTGGGCCAGGCGGGCGCTCGCATCGACCAGGTGCTCGCAGTTGTCCAGGATGACGAGCATCTGCCTGGATTTGAGCTCGAGGCGCAGCGTCTCCGTCAGCGGGCGCTGGGAGTCTTCGCGAATCCCGAGGGCTGCACAGGCCGCGTGCGGAACCATCTCCGGCTCGCGGACCGGCCCCAGCTCCACCAGCCAGACCCCATCCGGGAACGCCGGGAGGAGCCTGCGGCCGGCCTCACGCGCCAGCCGGGTCTTTCCACAGCCGCCCGGACCCGTCAGCGTAACGAGCCGCTCTTCCGCAAGTCGCCGCGCCAGTTCCTCGAGAAGGACGGAACGGCCGATGAACGATGTCAGAGCCAGCGGAAGGTTGGTCGGATGTTGGCCGGCCTCCGGGGAAGTAGGCTCGGGAATCGGCTCCTGCATGGCGGATGCGATCTCCCCCTCCAGCATCCGACGAGCGCGGGTCATCGAATCGAGCCGGCGGTCCACGTCCCGCTCGAGACATTGCTGGATCAGGAAGCGGATCCGAAGCGGCGTATCCGTGGGGAGCGCCACCCAGTCGGGCACGGTCTGGAGGGTCGCGGCGATCCGATCGGAAACCGTGGGGCCCGGAAACGCGGGACGCCCGGCGAACATTTCGAAGAGCACGCATCCGAGCGCCCAGATGTCGCTCTTCGTGTCGAACGGGCCTCCCCGGAGCTGCTCGGGACTCATGTATCCCGGAGAGCCCTGGATCTCCATCTCGATCGTCGCCGGTTGGGCGATCGCTGCCCGCTCGCTCGACGCAGCTTCTTGAGATGAGCGAATGCGGGCCAGTCCGAAATCGACCAGTTTCACCCGCTCGTCCTGCGTGATCTTGATGTTGGTCGGCTTCAGATCGAGATGGAGGATCCCCGCGGCGTGAGCGGCTTCGAGGCCGCTGGCGATCTGGCGCGCGAACTCGATCGACTGGCTGGGAGAGACCGGCCCACGCGCGATCCGGTCGGCGAGACTATCGCCGGACACGAGCTCCATCGTCAGGAAATCGCGCTCGTCCTGTCGCTCCAGCGAGTAGATCGTCGCGATGTTCGGGTGATTCAGAGCGGCGAGGAGCCGCGCCTCTCGCTCGAACGAGGTCCGACCGGCAGAGTCGACAGCGATCCTGGGATGCAGAACCTTGATCGCGATCGCTCGCCCGAGCTGCGGATCTTCCCCGGCATACACGATCCCCATGCCGCCGCGGCCGAGCACACCGGTGACCGGATAGCGGCCGATGGCTGCCGGGATCTCCTTGCCCTCTCGGGAGCGATGTCCTCTCGCCGGCTCGCTCCCGGGGGAGTCGTGTGCGGAGTGGTCCACGAGGGCCCCCGATGCCGAACCGGTGCCAGTCTATCGCCGTCTCGCCGACCGTCCAAGATCCGGTGGCTGTGATCCGATGACCGTGTCCGGCGAAGCGCCGCGAAGTATCCGGTTCGGACGGTGGACTTCGCTATATCGGAGCCAGCTTGCCGTTGGGAAAGGGGCCGGCGCCCCCATCCCCTGCGGTTCTCCCGCAACGGGAACAGGGCGCCGACTGCTCGATCACGGCATGTCGCGGCCGGCGACCCGCGGTCAACGCGACAGGACGATCGTTGCGGTGCTCGCCTTGCCCTCCGCCTCGAGCCTCACGAAGTATGTGCCCGCCGGGGCGGCTCTCCCGGAAGCATCGCGCCCGTCCCACGTCACATCGTGGGGCCCCGCGTCGCGCATACCGGAGTCGAGCAGATCGACCAGCCGTCCGGAGACGTCGAAGACGCGGACGGAGACGTGCTTCGGTTCGGGAAGCGAATAGCCGATCTCCGTCACCCACCGGAATGGATTCGGATGCCCACCCTCGAGCAGCAGAAGCGAGGGACCGGCCGCGATCTCTCCGGCGGAAGCGGGCCCGCCGGCCGGGAAGACGTCGAAGAAGGCGGCCTGCGCGGGCGGGTCGGAATCTCCTCTCGTGGAATTTCCGGTCCATGTAGCGAGACCGCGCACACCAGCAACTGCGGTGCCGGTGTACTCGCCGATTCGGAGCACGGCCGTCGCAGGTAGGACCGGCACCGGCTGCTCGACCCATGAGTTTCCATCGAAGCGGGTCGCCCTTCCCGGGTTTCGAGACATCAGGATGTCGTCGGGACCGGCGCCGTTGATGTCGAACACGTCTCCGCCGATCGCCTGCCGCTCCATCTCCTGACCGTTCCAGTGAAGGACGTCGTTTCCCCATCCCGCGAAGTAGATGTCGTCGGGTCCGCTGCCCCAGACCGCGGTGAGGCTCGAGAGGTTGGACTCGATCGTGGTCCAGCTCGACCCGTTCCAGTGATAGATGCCGCCGTTCAGGCCGACGGTCCAGACGTTCGCGTCGGAGGTGGCCCAGACGTCCTGCAGGTGCTGATCGGTGGGGATCGGAGTCGCGGGACTCCAGGACACGCCGTCGAAATGGAGGACGGTGCCCGCGCGGCCGGCAGCCCAGGCGGTACCTCCGGGAAGCGTCCAGATGCCGCGCAGACTGCCGTTGAAACCGCTCGGCTGCAACGACCAGTTCGTCCCGTTCCAGTGGACGATCGCGCCGCCGTTGCCCACGGCTGTCACATTTGTCGCCGATTGTCCGTGCACTTTGTACAAGCTCAAGCTGGTAGGGCTCGTCTGACCCGACCACTGCGTGCCGTTCCAGAAGCGGATCTCGCCGGAGTTCCCAACGATCCAGACCGCCGAGGGGGAGGCGCCCCAAACGCCGTTCTTCTGAGCCGTTCCGCCGGGGTTCACCGGCGCCCAGCTCGTTCCGTTCCACTTGTAGACGGCGTTGCCGCAGATGTAGGCGCAGTTCGCTCCTCCGTCCCATGACGTGAAGATGCGGGGCGGGCAGTTGAACCTGCACGGCGCGCGCAGGTCCGGGTCGAAGGGGACGTCGCTGATGCGGAAGGCGTCGAGGAACGAGGCTCCTCCATCCGTGCTCACGGCCGCGTAGGTGTCGAGAAGATAGTTTCCGTCCGCGTTCACGCCTCCTTCGCGATTGTCGTACCAGGTCACGGCAATGTTGCCCGTCGTCCGATCGACGGCAGCCGAAGGCATCACCTGCAGCAGCCCCGAGGCGCTCGACTCCACCCTTTGCGGGACCGTCCACGTCTGCCCGCTGTTCGTCGACCGCGCGATCATGACGTCCGACGGATCGCCGGAGGAGAAATCGTTCTCCGGGTCATCGCAGGCGATGACGGCAAGGTGGGACGGCGCATGCGGATCGGGAAGGATCCAGGCCTGCAAACTTCCTTGCAGCCAGAAGCGGACGTGCGGGAGATCGCGGTCGATGTTCGTGGTGATGCTGGCGCTGCCCGGCGGGAATGGATCGGTCGCCGGAGCGAAGCTCGCTCCGCCGTTCGTCGACCGGACCATTTTCACGAAGCCGGTCCCGGGCTCGTTCGCAATCTGCGTCCAACCGTGATAGGCGACGTAGACGTCACCGTTGCTGGCGACCGCCATGCTCACCGGCCAGGAGCTCCCGGTGGCGAGCGTCTGCTTCGTCGCCCACGTGAGCCCGTGATCGGTCGAGTAGGTGAATCTCTGATTGTCATTGGCGAACGAGCAGCCGGAGCCCATGTCGGTCCAGGTGACGTAGAGCCGGTTGGCGAAGGGGCTGCCCGGCCAGGAGTCGACCGCGAGCCACTCCTTGTCGGTGCACGACTCGAATCCGGTCTGCGCGGAGATGTTGACCGGATAGCCGGGGAGGACCTCGCCGGTCGCCGGATCGCATTGAGCGAGGAAGATGTCGGTGTGCGTGTCATCGACGAGGCTTGCGAGGTAAGTCCAGTAGAGGCGGCCGTCCGCGTCGAAGGCGAGCGAGGGATCTCCGACGGCGTAATGGGTCGGCGGGATGGACGAGGCGACCGGCGGCTGGAAGGTCTGACCGCCATCGATCGAGACGCGCAGCTCCCAGAGCGAGGCATAGGCGACGTTCGACGGATCGGCCGGGTTCACGACGACGGCCGTCTCGTTGTCGCCCAGAAGGTCCGCCTGCCCTTCCTCGGATTCGAGCTCGTGAGCCGCCCGATACCGCAGGAAGTCCTGTCGCAAGAGACCCTCCTCGCTGTCGAACACGACGTTGTTCCGCGACTGGTCGCGGTCCCAGCTCAAGCTCGGGGACTGAGCGACCGCGCCGGCAAACGGCGTGAGAGTCAGCGCGACGAGGAGTAGGGATCGACCTGCGCAGTCGAGGCGGCGTTGTGAACGCATGACACGAACCTCCATGGCGGCCGCCAGATATCGTGGATGACGAAAAGGGATCGATCGTGGAACCGCCGTCGCGCCGGGCGGGGGCAAGCGTCGAAACGAACGGGAGAGGATAGCGGCCGGGGACGGCTACTTCAACGGCTAATTCAGCGGTTGCTTCGATCGAGAAGCAGCCGAACCCGGCCGCAATGACGGCGAGCACGCGCCAGCTTCCTCGAATGTTCGTGGCGGCGGCGTGTTTGGCTCCGGGGAGGAGATGTTCGTTCGCCGACTTTCAGACCCGACGGCACTCGATCAGCGCCTGCCGAAGCTCGCCCTTACCTTCCCCCAGGTCGTCGTTGCGGCCGCGACTTCCCGGATGGTGTCGGTCACGGTGATCAGATCCACGTTGAACACGCCATCGAGGTCGGAATCGTTGTTACAGCCGATGAGGAGGCGGCCGATCCCCCTGCCGGTCACACCATGTGCCCGGTCCGCCACCAGAACTGAGCCGTCCACCATCACGCTGTACGTTCCTGCGTCCAGGTCATAGTCGAGAACGAGGTGGGTCCGGCGGCCGATCTCGTAGCGTCCGATCATTCCGGCTGGGCCCTGCTTGTCGCGGAGCGTGATCGATCCTTCATACACGAAGTTGAGCGATGCGAAGGTCTGGGCGTTTCCCCCGTGCTCCCGGACACCGAAGAAGAAGCTGTAGCCGTCCGCAAGCGCTTGGAACCAGAGATCGGCGGCGATCACGACGCGGCCGCTGGAAAGTTCGGCGCCGTCGAGCAGCTCGAAACAAACGGAGCCCGCGCTGTAGTCATCTGCGTCCCGGATCTCGAGGCTCGCAGATCCCATCGGATCCTCTCGCACGGCAGTCGAGATGAAAGGATCCACCTCGATCGGTTGGCCCAGCTCCGGTCCGCCCGTTCCGATCGGCTGGTCGAGCGGCTGGTCATTGAAGTCAGCGTACAGGTAAATCGTTTCCCCGGATGTCGGAAGCACGACACCTCCGAGCAAGGCGGCTGCCATGAGCGCCAAGAAGATCTCTCTCACCGTCTCCTCCCTTCGGGCGGGCTCCGGGCGCAGCGTACAGACACCCCTCCGGTCGTCGCGTCCCGGGGTACGCAGGGCGCGGATCTGCCCATACCGGAGACGATGCGCCCGGATCGGAATCACACGGGTCACAGTCGATTCCCGAGGGATCGTTCTCCGGGAAGGAACGGCGACCCCCGCCCCGGGGCCGTGCTCGCTCGCCCCCATTCTCTGCTGTGTGCTCCGGGGACCCTGAGGATCCGGCCGGCGAGCTCGACCGAAAACACTTTCGCACCAGGCGGCGCGCCAGAGCGGCCTCGCCGCTTGTGAAGTAACGCGCATGCCACTTCCCTCTGGCCGCCTCGCTACCCGACTTTGCTACCTTTCCCCTCATGATCCCCCGAACACCGAACCAGAAGACCGTGGAGCGTCACGGCGCTATCGATCTCCTCGACCGCCTGGTCGATCCGCCCGCGTTCGCCCGCGTCATGACCGACATCGCCGTCACGGCGTCTCAGACCCTCGAGCTCCAGGACGTCTTCCATCACGTGGCCACCTCCGTCCGTGAGCTGATTCCGCTCGAGCACATGGGTGTGATCCGCGTCCTCGAAGGACAGTGGGCGGTCGCGCACGCCACGACGCTCGGCTGCGCCGAATCGCCGTGCTCGGCGCCGTTCCCGCTGACCGACTGGTCCCCGCGGATGCGACCGCGCCCCGGACCGATCCGGCGCATCGATGATGCGCAGAGCGAGCTCGACCCTTCCTTCCCCGGCGACGCGGGAATCCTCCAGGGCGGAGTCCGATCGGCGCTGTGGGAGCCGTTCCACTACGGCGAGCCTTTCGCAGGCGGCGTCTGGCTCAGCTCGACGGCCCCGAGCGCGTTCACGGAGGAGCACCAGCGGCTTCTCCGCCCGATCGCCGCGATACTCGGCTCCGCCGTGGAGCACTGGCGGATCTGGGACGCCGACCGCCGCCGGCAGGAACGGCTCAACCGGGTCGAGGAGCTGATGGGCACGCTCGCGGAATCGCTCGACATCCGAGAGGTGTTCGAGCGCCTTTCCGAGGGGATTCAGCCGGTTCTCGAGCACTCGATCATGGTGTTGACGGAGCTGGATCTGCGGGCCCGGTCGATTCGCATCATCGCGCTCGCCGGTTGCGTCGATCGCCCTGTTCCCCAAGATCCCGTCTCTTTGACCGATGAGGAGATGGAGCGCCGCTCGCGCGATTTCGAGATCGTGCAGGACATTCAGGTCGAGATGCCGCCGACGACCGAGCGCCAGCGCCTGATTCTCTCCTCGGGAATGCGATCCTGGCTGAGAGTGCCCGTCCGCATGTCGGACGAGGTTCGCGGAAGTCTCGGGTTCTTCCACGCGGAACCTTCCCGCTTCGGGCGCGAGGATGCGGAGGTGGCGATTCGGATCGCCGACCGTATCGCGCTCATGTTCTCTCACCAGCGTCTTGCCGAGGAGGCGCGCATCGCGGCGGAGGCGCGCGAGCGCGCGGAGCGCCTCGCAGCGACCGTCGAGACGCTCACCCGCGAAATGGAGTCTCGCGGCCGCGGACGGATCGTAGGCATCTCGCGGTCGTGGCGCGACGCGGTGCTGCAGGTCGGGCGCGTAGCCCCGTCGGAAACGACGGTGATGATCACTGGCGAGTCGGGCACCGGCAAGGAGGTGCTCGCCCATCTGATCCACCGCGGCTCGCCGCGCGCCGGGAAGCCGTTCGTCGCGATCAACTGCGCGGCGCTGCCCGAGCACCTCCTGGAATCCGAGCTGTTCGGACACGAGAAGGGAGCTTTCACGGGGGCGATCGCAACGAAGATCGGCCGCCTCGAGCAAGCCGCGGGCGGGACTCTGTTCCTCGACGAAATCGGTGAGATGAGCCCCGTAGTGCAGGCGAAGTTCCTGCGCGTTCTCCAGGAGCGGGAGTTCCAGCGGCTCGGAGGATCGCGCACCTACCGCGCGGACGTCCGGGTCATCGCGGCGACCAACCGGGACCTCGACTCCGCCATCGCCCGCCAGGAGTTCCGAGAGGACCTCTACTATCGATTGAACGTGTTTCAGATCCACATCCCGCCGCTGCGCGAGCGGCCGGAAGACGTGCTTCCGATGGCGGAGGCGTTCCTCGAGGACCTCGGTCGGACGATGGGACGCCCCGCAGCGGGGATCTCGCGCGACGCGCGCGACTGGCTGCTCTCCCATACCTGGCCGGGGAACGTCCGCGAGCTTCGCAACGCCATCGAGCGAGCGATCCTGCTCTGTGACGGCGGGCTGATCACCCGTGAGCACCTGCCGGCGGCGATGGCTAGGCCGGCAGTCGCGTCGCCCAACGGCGCTGCGGGACTGCCCGGCGCGGGTGGGCTGATCCCGCCCGCCGGTGTCGATCTCGACTCGGTCGAGCGCCGGTACGTCGAAGCGGCTCTCCATCAGGCGAAGGGGAACAAGTCGAAGGCGGCCCGTCTTCTCGGACTCTCCCGCGCGCAACTCTACACGCGCCTCGAGAAGCACGGCCTTACCTAGAAGGAGCACGGCCTTACCTAGAAGAAGAGCGGGGGTCGGCGCGTACTGGGCGCCGGCGACTTGCGCCCCGATGCGCTGACACCCGCGCCGATGCCGTGATACGGTCCGGACGTCCGGGGAAGCGACCGGACGCTTCTCCGGCGCTTCGGCTTCCGTCTGGATCTCCTTCTCCTTCCCTTTATCCCTAATCCATCTCCGTCTCTCTCAGTCTCCAGGCTGTCTCCGCATCCGCGCGGATCTTCCGACAACTTGTCGATATCTCCGCAGGTGGTCGAACCCGCTTCCCGCTCCCCGTATGTCCGCGCGCACGGCCTTCATCGTCCCCGGCCCTCGCAAACCGCGTCCCGCGGCGCGGAAGCGCGCGCGCGAAGCCCGGCGCTCGCCCCTGGCACGGTCCTGGTGTAGTGGCCCGCCGAGGGAGAGAAAGACTCATGAGTCATTCGACGGTGGAGCGGGTCATTGGATGGTTGGCGACCGACGAGGCGTTCCGGCGCCGCTTTTCGAAGGATCCGGGCGCAGCGCTCCAGGAGCTGGTGGAGCGGGGATTCCAACTGACTCCTTGCGAGCTGCACGCGCTGCAGTCGATCGACTCCCGTCGTCTCGCGAGATTCGCCGAGGCTCTCGATCCACGGCTACAGAAAACCGACCTCCAGGGAGGAGTGTGATGCACCCGCAAACGATTTCCCGGGCCGCGCGGGCCGCGTTCTTGCCGATTCTGATCGCCGGCGCCGCATCGCTCGCGGCGCCCCGTGCCGCGCGGGCGGCAGAGCACGCGCTCACGCTCGACGAGGCGATCGAACTGGCTCTGTCCCACAACGAGCAGATCGCGATCGATCGCGAGTCGTTCTCGGCCGCGAAGGCGGGCCTCACGGGTGCGCGAGGCGCGTACGATCCGCTGCTCCAGATCAGCGGCGGATGGCAGCGCTCCCGGGAGCCGTTGAACTCGTCCTTCTCGGGAGTGCCGCTCGGATCGGCGCCGACCTACAAGGCAAGTGAAGGAACGCTCTCGATCCGGCAGCTGCTTCCGACCGGCGCGTCGCTTTCCATCGCCGGACGGGCGGCGCACGAGACGACCAGCGGCAGTCTCGCCCTGCTGACTCCGGCCAACTCGACGCAGATCGGCGTCGAGCTGCGGCAGCCGCTTCTGCGCGGATTCGCGATCGACCCGGCCCGCGCCAATGTCCGCGTCGCCCGCTCGCAACGAAGCGGCGCCGAGGCCGCCCTTCGCAGCACGGTCACGGAGACCATCGCATCGGTCGAGCAGGGATACTGGTCGCTGATCGCCGCGCGCCAGGCGGTCGATGTGCTCGAGGAGAGCGTTCGCCTCGCTCAAGAGCAGCTCGAGGAGACCGAGAGTCGTGTGAAGACCGGCGCAGCGCCGGAAACCGAGACCGCCCAGCCTCGCGCGGAGCTCCAGCGAAGGACAGGGGACCTGCTTGCCGCCCGCGAGAACCTCTCGAGAGCCGAGAACGCGCTGAAGGTGCAGATCCTCTCGGATGAGGATCCGCTTTGGGCCGACAGGCTGATTCCCGCGGACGAGCCGACTGTCGACCCGTCGCCCGTGGACGTCGCCGCCTTGATGGACCAGGCCCTCGATCGGCGTCCCGAGCTGCGCGCCGGAGCGGCCGCGATCGAACGCCGGCGAGCGGAGACGTCCCTCGCTCGCAACTCGGTCTATCCGTCCCTTGACGCGGTCCTATCGTACGACCGCTACGGCTTGGCCGGATCCCGCAATCCTCTGGATGACGGAGGGGATCTTCCCGATCGCTGGTCGGGCGGTCTCGGCGACGCGTTCCAGAGCCTGGGGGACAGCGACTACGACGCGGTGAAGGTCGGTCTGGTCCTCGAGGTCCCGATCTCGAATCGGTCGGCGCGAGCCGCGGCGTCGTCAGCGAGGAGCGCCCTGGACCAGGCGCAGGCGGATGTCTCGCGAATGCGCAAGTCGATCCGTGCGGAAGTGCTCGACGCTGCGGCCGCGCTGGAGACGGCGAGGCAGAGGATCGAGGCCGCGCGCTCGGGTCGGGAGGCCGCCGAGGTGCAGCTCTCCGCGGAGCAGGACCGCTACGCGGTCGGGCTCTCGACGAACTTCCTCGTCCTCACACGGCAGAACGATCTCTCGCGGGCGCGACTCGAGGAGATCTCAGCCCTGACGGCCTATCGGAACGCGCGCACCGAGATCGCGCGCGCCACCGGCTCCCTGCTGGACGAGCGGGACATCGACGGGAGGGAGATCGAATGAGAGCGACAGGAGTCGGAGGGGTCCGAGCTGTGCCGCGCCTGCGGCCAGGCGAATGGGGCCCAGAAGTCCGAGCAGTCCGAGCGAGCCGTGAACGGCGGAAGGTCGAGGGAACCGAGTCCGGTTGGACCGAGTCCGCCCGCCGTGTCCAGCCCGAGTCCAGCCGAACCGAGTCCGAGCACCGAGTCCAACCCGAGTCCGAACGAACTCGCACACGAGTCGAGCCTGATCCGAACCGAAGAGGGAGTGTCCGTCCATGAAAAAGCGAATGATCCTCATGCTGGTTGCGGTGGCCTTCTTTCTCGGGGCCATCGGATTCGTGAAGTACAAGCAGATCCAAACGGCGATCGCGCAAGGCATGGCGTGGCAGCCGCCCCCCGAGGCGGTGACGACGATCATGGCGAATCAGGAAGTATGGCCTTCGACGCTCGGCTCGATCGGGAGCGTCGAGGCGGTGCATGGCGTCACGGTCAGCGCCGACATGCCGGGAATCGTCGAGAAGATCCACTTCCAGTCGGGCGCGTCGGTGAAGGCCGGCGATCTCCTCGTGTCGCTCGACACGCGGCAGGAGCGGGCGCAGCTGGCAGCCGCGCAGGCGCAACGGGAGTTGGTCGACCAGAACTTCGCTCGGTTCCGCGAGCTTCGCGAGAAGGGGGTCACGTCCCAGGCGGAATTCGATCGAGCCGACGCGGAGCGGAAGCAGGCGGAAGCGCGAGTCGGGGAGATCCAGGCGATGATCGATCGCAAGACGATCCGCGCTCCGTTCTCCGGCACGCTCGGAATCCGCCAGGTCGACGTGGGCCAGTACGTGAGCGGCGGCGACGCGATCGTCCCACTGCAGTCCCTCGATCCGATCTACGTCAACTTCGCCGTCCCCCAGCAGGACGTCGGACAGCTGCATCTGGGCGGCGAGGTGGAAGTCTCCTCCGAGGGGATCGAGTCGGCGATGAAGGGGACGATCAGCGCGATCAACTCGATCATCGACGAGGCGACCCGAAACGTGAAGGTGCAGGCGATTCTGCAGAATCCGGCCGGCGTGCTGCGGCCCGGAATGTTCGTCGAGGTTCAGGTGACGCTTGGTCCGGGCAGCACCCTCGTGACGCTTCCGGCTTCGGCGGTCAGCTATGCCCCGTATGGCAACTCGGTCTTCATCGTCGAGGATGTGAAGAGTCCCGAGGGACGGACCTACCGCGGCGTCCGCCAGCAGTTCGTCAAGCTGGGCGGCTCTCGAGGCGACCAGGTGGCGGTTCTCTCCGGCGTGAACCCGGGTGAGGAAGTCGTGACCTCCGGAGCGTTCAAGCTCCGTAACGGCGCGGCGGTCCTCGTCAACAACAACGTGCAACCTTCGAACAGCCCCGCGCCGCGGCCGGAGGACAGCTGATGAAGTTCACCGACCTTTTCATCCGGCGGCCGGTTCTCGCGATCGTCGTCAACCTGATCATCCTGATCGCGGGAATCCAGTCGATCCGCTCGCTGAGCGTGCGGCAGTTCCCGAGAAGCGACGTCGCGGTGGTGCGGGTGACGACCGCGTACATCGGGGCGAACGCGGACCTCGTGCGCGGGTTCATCACCTCTCCGCTCGAGCGGGTGATCGCGAGCGCCGATGGGATCGACTATCTCGAGTCCTCGAGCGCGCAGGGGCTGAGCACGATCACCGTCCATCTGAGGCTGAACTACGACACCAACGCGGCGCTCACGCAGATCCAGTCGAAGGTGGCGCAGGTCCGTAACGACCTGCCGCCCGAGGCGGAGGCGCCGGTCATCGAGCTCGAGACGGCCGACAACCAGTTCGCGGCGATGTACCTCGGGTTCGCGTCCGACGACCTCGACCAGAACCAGATCACGGACTACCTGACCCGTGTCGTGCAGCCGAAGCTCTCCGCGATCGAGGGAGTGCAGCGCGCGGACATCCTCGGCGACCGTACCTTCGCCATGCGGATCTGGCTGAAGCCGGAGAAGATGGCGGCGCTCGGCATCTCCCCGTCGCAGGTGCGCGACGCCCTCGCCCGCAACAACTATCTGTCGGCCCTGGGACGGACGAAGGGGACGATGGTTTCAGTGAACATGGTCGCGAACACCGATCTGCAGACACCCGAGGAGTTCCGCCAACTGATCGTCAAGCAGGAGGACGGCGCCGTCGTTCGCCTCGGCGACATCGCGGACGTGGCGCTCGGCGCCGAGGACTACGAGCAGGAGGTCCGCTTCAACGGCCAGAAGGCGACCTTCATGGGCCTCTGGGTCCTGCCTACGGCCAACTCGCTCGACGTGATCAAGCGGGTGCGGGACGCGATGCCGGAGATCCAGAAGCAGCTTCCGGTCGGGATGAAGGCGGGCATTCCGTACGACTCCACCGTCTACATCGAGAACGCCATCGACGAGGTGTTGAAGACGCTGACCGAGACCCTCCTGATCGTGGTCGTGATCATCTTCCTCTTCCTCGGTTCGGTGCGCGGCCTCATCATCCCGGCGATCGCGATTCCGATCTCGCTCGTCGGATCGGTCTTCCTGATGGCGGTCGCGGGCTTCACGATCAACCTGCTGACGCTGCTCGCGATCGTCCTCTCGGTGGGTCTCGTCGTCGACGACGCGATCGTCATGGTCGAGAACATCGAGCGGCACTTACGCAGCGGGAAGCGGCCGTTCAAGGCGGCGATCGATGCCGCACGGGAACTCGTCGGTCCGATCATCGCGATGACGATCACCCTCGCGGCGGTTTACACGCCGGTCGCCATCCAGGGCGGTCTGACCGGGTCGCTCTTCCGTGAGTTCGCGTTCGCATTGTCGGGGGCGGTGCTCGTCTCCGGAGTGGTAGCGCTCACGCTGTCCCCCATGATGGGCTCGAAGCTGCTGCGGCGCGGCCAGGAGGAGCGCGGATTCGCCGGAATGATCAACCGTCACTTCGACGCGGTACGCGACTGGTACCGCCGGGCTCTGTCCGGCACGCTCGCCTACCGCCAGGTCGTTCTGGTCCTCTGGGGGATCGTCGTCCTCCTGATGATCCCGTTCTACATGTTCTCGCAGAAGGAGCTGGCGCCGGCGGAGGATCAGTCGGTGGTGTTCGGGATCGTCCAGGCTTCGCCGAACGCGACGATCGATCAGACGACGATGTTCACGAAGAAGGTGTACGACGTCTACAAGTCCTTTCCCGAGACGGAGAACACCTTCCAGATCACGTTCCCGACCGGAGGCTTCGGCGGGATGGTGACGAAGCCGTGGAGCGACCGCAACAAGAGCACGGCCCAGCTCCAGATGGAGTCGTCGGCCGCACTGTCGCAGATCCCCGGGATCCGCGTGATCCCGATCGTGCCGCCGTCGCTCCCGGGCGGCGGGGACTTCCCCGTCGACTTCGTGATCGCATCGACCGCGGAACCGGAACAGCTGCTGGAATTCGCCGGCCAGCTCGTCCAGAAGGCGTATCAGAGCGGCCTGTTCATGTTCGCCGACGCGGATCTGAAGTTCGACCAGCCCCAGGCGGAGGTCGTGTTCAATCGAGACAAGGTGCGGTCGCAGGGAGTCGACATGAGCCAGGCCGGGCAGGACCTGTCGACGCTTCTCGGCGGGGACTACGTGAACCGCTTCAGCATCCAGGGAAGAAGCTACAAGGTGATCCCGCAGGTGAAGCGGAGCGAGAGGCTCACGCCCGAGCAGCTCGAGGAGATCTACGTCAGCGGACCGAAGGGCGCGCTCGTGCCGCTCTCGACCTTCGCCACCCTGAAGACGACCACGGAGCCGCGCGAGCTGAAGCGCTTCCAGCAGCTGAACGCCGTGCGGATTCAGGGCGTCGTCCCGCCGCAGGTCTCGCTGGACAAGGCGCTGACGTTCCTGGAGGAGGAGGCGAAGCAGATCCTGCCTCCCGGATTCACGATCGACTACGCGGGGGAGTCGCGCCAGCTGCGCACCGAGGGAGGCAGGTTTCTCGCGGTCTTCCTTCTCTCGGCGATCCTGATCTA
The DNA here is from genome assembly GCA_041946735.1 of Candidatus Eiseniibacteriota bacterium. Taxonomy (GTDB): domain Bacteria; phylum Eisenbacteria; class RBG-16-71-46; order CAIMUX01; family VGJL01; genus JBHGAY01. The sequence continues at coordinate 53,087 of JBHGAY010000004.1, read as the reverse complement.
TCTCGTGCTCGCCGCGCAGTTCGAAAGCTTCCGCGATCCGTTCGTGATCCTGGCCGGGTCGGTGCCGCTCGCCCTCTCGGGCGCGCTGCTCTTCACGTTCCTGGGGTTCACGACCTTGAACATCTACAGCCAGGTCGGATTGATCACGCTCGTCGGGCTGATCGCGAAGAACGGGATCCTGATCGTCCAGTTCGCGAACCATCTCCAGGAAACCGGACTCGGCAAGCTCGATGCGGTGATCGAAGCGGCGGGGACCCGCTTGCGACCGATCCTCATGACGACCGCGGCCACGGTCTTCGGTCACCTGCCGCTCGTCTTCGCGCACGGTCCGGGCGCGGGCGCGCGGAACTCGATCGGAATCACGCTCGTGAGCGGGATGATCATCGGAACGGCGTTCACCCTCTTCGTCGTCCCCGCGATCTACGTGCTGGTGGCCCGCGTGCGCGTGCCGGTCACCGAGCGGCCGGAGGCGATCGAGACGGTCGACGAAGGGCTGCAGGGCGCAGGAGTTCCGGAGCTGGCCGAGGCGCTCTAGCAGGCGTCGCCGGCCGGCCGGTTCGGTCGCTTCGCTCGCTTCGGTTCGTCTCGGTTCGCATCGGTCCGGTCGCGTTCAGCTCGGTCTCGAGCGACGAGCGACGAGCGACGGGCGACGAGCGGCGGGCGGAATCTGCAGAGGTTCCGCCCGCCGCTTCTGCTTCTACCCCTTCGCCCCTCGACCGACGCGTTTCCGTCTCTCGATAGGCTGCCCTACGCGAGACGGCGGCTCAGCTCCGTCTGCCACTGGGACGGATCCTGGCTGGAATCCGGGCCGACGAGGTAGCGTTCCCACAGGTCGCCGGCCGGCTTGTGTCCCGCCTTGCCGATCCATCCGTTGAAGTCCTTCCATGCATCGGGAAGACCTTCATACGGCCCGCGGTAGATGGTCCGCACCACCCTCGCAGCCGGCAGCTTCCCTTCGACAACGCGGCCGGTCGGGCTCACCGGCGCCGATACTGGAACCCCCACCTCGAAGTCGAAGACGGCAGGATCCAGGCGCAGGTGATACGAGAAAAGCGGGCCGGCCGGACCGATCTTCTGTAAGGCGACGGTGGTGATCACTTCCTCCATCGCCGGACCCATCATATTGCGGATCTCCTCGCGCGGGATCGTGAGCCGGATGACGGCGCAGTTCTGCTCGGTCGTCTCCACAATCGTCGGTTCGTCGATCACCACTGACCTCCTACGCGCTTGCGTGCGCTCGAAGCTTGGATTCCGGCGTTTGGAAGGAACGCCGCCGCCGCGCGGCGAACGCGCGAAGCTACCGCACCGAAGCGATGCGATCAAGAGCAGGCCGGCGGATGGGTAACGTCAAGAGTTGTGGCGCATGCGTTACGTTGTTCGAAGAGCGCCTGGGCACTATACTAGTTACGCCCCTTTTCGAAGCGATCTTCGTGCTACCACCCAGGAGGCACTCATGCAAGCCGCCCCGCTCCCCTTGCTCTCCTCCGCGAGGCGCGCAGTCTTCACGATTCTGGTCCTCTTCGTGTCGGTCCCCCTCATCCATTCGCCCGCAATGGGCGATGTCTATCAGATCCGTCCCGATGGGACCGGGGATTTCCCGACGATCCAGGCAGGAATCGACGGCTGCGGCGGCGGGGATGTCCTCGAGCTCGCGGACGGAACGTTCACCGGCCCCGGCAACTGGGACGCGAACTACCACGGCAAGTCGATCACGATCCGGTCGAGGTCGGGCCATCCCGAAGCATGCGTCGTCGATTGCGCAGGAGCGCATCGTGGATTTCACTTCCTCAGCCACGAATCTCCGATGGCGAAGCTCGAGGGGGTGACCGTGGCGAACGGGACGGGGGACGGGTCGGCAATCTTCTGCGGCGGCGGCGCCCGGCCGACGATCCGCGACTGCATCTTCCGCGACGGAGACGGCGTGGCAGCGTGGTACCAGGACCAGTCCACGACACCGACTCTCTACCGCTGTCAGTTCCTCCGCAACACCACTGTCCAACACGGAGGGGCGATCTACTGGTTCGGCCCGACCACCTACTACGAGGGTGTCATTGAGGGCTGCCTGTTCGAAGGGAACCGGGCGAAGGAATACGCCGGCGCCATCTACCTGTCGAACCTCACGCGGGCGACGGTCAGGCGCTGCGTGTTTCGCGAGAACCACGCTGGTTGGGGAGGCGGCGCGGCCTTCACGGACGGCGGCGCTCACCTCACGCTCGAAGACTGTCTATTCCTGCGGAACAGTTGCGACCTGGAGCCGGGCGGCGCCGTGCTGATTCGTCAGGAAGGGTACATGGATGTCACTCGCTGTACCTTCGTCGGCAACCGGGCGGCAGTCGGCGATGGCTCCGCGCTCGCGGCCCTTTGGTCGTATCCGAGCAGCGTGGAGCGCTGCATCTTTGCTTCGAATGGTGCCGGGAAGGCGATCACGTGGACTCAATTCGCCTCGTTGGGAATCGAATGCACCGACATCTTCGGCAACTCCGATGGGGACTGGATCGGTGCCCTGGACGGGCGGCAACTCACGAACGACAACCTGCACGTCGACCCACTCTTCTGTGACCCGGAGGCGGACGACTATCGCGTTTCCCAGATCTCCCCGTGCGACTCGACGAACAGTCCCGTCTGCGGTCGGATCGGGGCGTTCGGGCGCGGGTGCGAGTGGGATGTCCTCACGGTCCGGCCGGATGGATCCGGAGACCACCCGACGATCCAGGCCGCGATCGACGCAGCGGCCGACGGCGCAGTGATCCTCCTCGCCGACGGGACGTTCTCCGGGGACGGCAACCACGATATCGAGCTGCGCGGCAAGCGGATCCGGATTCGCTCGGAGTCGGACGATCCGGCCGCCTGCACGATCGATTGCCGAGGCAGCGGGCCGGAGCCGCATCGCGGCTTCTGGATACATGAAGGGGAGGGAAGCGGGACGGTCCTCGAGGCCGTCACGATCCGCGGCGGTTACGCGGAGAGTGACGGGGGCGCGGTTCTCTGCGAAGGCGCTTCGCCCCTAGTCCGTCGCTGCCGTCTGCTCGAGAATCGCGCGGCCGGGGCAGGAGGGGGAATCGCCTGCGCGAACGAGGCATCTCCGACCGTGGAGGACTGCGACATTGCGGCGAACCAGGCGGCCTACCAAGGCGGCGCGCTCGACTGCGGGCTGCTGTGCCAGCCTCGACTCGCCCGCAACACCCTGGTCGGTAACTCGGCGCCCGACGGCTCGGCGGTCCACTTCGAGGGGGGCGAGCACGAGATTGCGAAGACGATCGCGGCCTGGAACACCGGCGGGGATGCGATCGGCTGCGCGGCAGGCGCGACAGTCACGCTCCTATGTTCGGATCTCTATCACAACGGTGGGGACTGGGTTGGCTGCATCGCCGGGCAGGGTGAGCTGAACGGCAATCGCTCCGTCGACCCGATCTTCTGCGATGCGGCCCGCTACGACCTCGGCCTCGAGAGCCACTCTCCCTGCGCTCCGCAATACGTGGGCGACTGCTGGCAGATCGGATCGCACACGGTGGAGTGCATGTCGATTCTCGTCGTGCGGGCGGACGGAAGCGGCGACTACCCGACCATCGACGCCGCAGTATCCGGGGCGCTCCCGGGGGAGATCGTGCAGCTCGAAGATGGCATCTATCGCGGGCCCGGCAACCGCGACGTCTCCTTCCGGGGAAAGGCGATCACGGTTCGCTCGGCCTCGGGCAACCCGGAGACCTGCGTGATCGACTGCGAAGGCACCCCAGCCCATCCGCATCGGGGATTCGACTTCATCACGGGGGAGGGAAACGACTCTGTTATCGAGGGGATCACGATCCAGGGTGGCCATGCCTGGCTGGATGGCTCGCCTTCGTCCCAACACGGGGGAGCGATCCGCTGCCTGAACGGCAGCGATCCCACGATCCGCAATTGCCGCTTCGTCGAGAACCGGGCGATGAGCGCGGGGGGCGCCATCTTCTTCCAGAACACCGACGGCGTGAAGCTCTTCGATTGCGTCTTCCAGAAGAACCAGGCGGCGGACGGCGGCGGGGCGATCGCTGGGGAGAACATGCACGTGGAGATCACGCGATGCACGTTCCTCCGCAACGTCTCCAACGCGGCCGGCGCGATCGCCATACATTCCGGCGGGGGAAACATCCTGATTCAAGGCTGCACGTTCCTCGACAACGAGGCGACCGTCGGCGGAGGCGCGATCGGCACGACCGACCCGTGGCAGGATCTGCTCATCGAGAACTGCACCTTCCACGGCAATTCCGGCGGCTCCGGTGGCGCGATCGCGGCCTGGGAGAACTCGCCCATGGTCCTCCGCAACAACATCATCACCGGGAGCAGCGGCGGGTCGATGTTCGCGGGCGACGATGTGACGATCGAGTGCTGCGATTTCTGGGGGAACGCGGGGGGGGACTGGATGGGCACGTGGGGGCAGCTTCTCGGCCAGTACGGGAACATCTCCGAGGATCCCCGCTACTGCGGCGAGTCGGAGCCGGCGGCGCCGTTCGGTCTGAACGAAGATTCCCCGTGCGCCCCGGACGCGAATCCCGACTGTGGTCTGATCGGCGCCTGGCCGGTTTCCTGCGGGGTCGGCGGCGCGCCGGAGGACGAAGGGCAGGTAGTCCGCACGGCGCAGATCGTCTCGCTCTCGCCGGCGCCGTTCTCGCAGAGGACGACAATCTCGCTCGAGATCCCCTCCGGCGCCGGGAGCCGCCCGGTGATCCTGGAGCTGTTCGACGTCGGCGGCCGGCTCGTCCGCACGCTTGTCAACGGACCTTTGCCGTCCGGTCGGAATCGGATCGATTGGGATGGGAAGAACGCGGCCGGAGTAGACGTCGTCTCCGGCCTTTATCTATTGCGGCTGCGGGCCGGCTCCGAGTCGGCGACTGCGAGAGTCCTTCGCATCCGCTGATTCTTCCTTCGGCGATTGGCGATGATCGAGGGCCTACGCGCGCCAATGAAAGTCTGCGGAGGCTCTTCGCGCCTGTGCCGGGAGAGTTGCGGTGCGAGGGCTCTGCGGCCGTGTTCCGTGTTCCGTCAAGATCCGTGATATTGCGGGCTCGATGGCGGAACGGCTAGTCTTCTCCACGGTCGATTCGGCCGCATCCCATGGTCGTCGCGATCCGCCCGAGACTCGCGCAAAGCGCGGTCCACCGCCGGACTTGGGCAGGCGACCGGCGCAGCCCACCCGGCGCAGCATCCACAGTCCCATCCGGACGGCCGGATGGGTCGGAGGTCCGATGAGGGACAGCTCCTGCAACTCGTTCTCGATCAAGATTGCCGGTGCGTCCGCTTCGCGCGTGTTCACCGGCGCTCTCGCCCTGCTGCTGTTCGCCGGCGTCTTCTCCGCTGCCGCCGCTGCGCCGGGCGACACCACCTGGGTGCGGACCTTCGACCAGGACTTCTACAACTGGGCCGAACCGCACGTACGGACCTTTACGCTTCCCGGACTCGAGCTCCTTTGCGACAAGGTCCTCCTCTTCTATCAGATCGGCTGTCCGCCCACGCCCGATGACTGTGATCCTTGGGACCGGCTCGGATGGCTTCGCGTCCAGCGCCCCGGGGGAGACATCGAGATCGCCCGCATCGTCACCCCGTACGACATTACCGGAGGCCCGAGGCCAGGGACGTGCACCTGGGTTCTGGACGTCACCGACTACCGGATGCTCCTGCACGACGAGGTGACGCTCGTCAATTACATCGAGAGCTGGATCGGAGGGACGCGCGGCTGGCTCGTCACGATCGACTTCGCGTTCGTCGAAGGAACGCCGTCGCTCGTTCCCGTGGAGGTGCGCAACCTGTGGACGAACGGCTACCTCGTCTACGGCAATCCGAACGATCCGCACGAGAACCACCTGCGTCCGATGGAAGTTGCGATTCCGGAGGGAACCGACGCGGTGAAGTTCCGCGCGATCGCGACCGGTCACGGCCAGGGGAACACGCTGAACTGCGCCGAATTCTGCAATCGCCGCCACTGGATCAAGGCGAACGCCGACTCGATCTGGCACAATGTCTGGCGCTCCGACTGCGAGAGCAACCTGTGCAGCCCGCAGGGGGGGACGTGGCAGTACGACCGCGCCGGGTGGTGTCCGGGCGACAAGGTCGACCCGTGGGACGCCGACATCACCGAGTCGGTGACTCCGGGGGAGACCGCCGTGCTCGACTACGGCATCATGCCGTACGAGAACTACTGCCGCCCCGACAATCCCAACTGCGTGTCGGGACAGACCTGCACAGACTGCAACTACAACTACACGGGGCACACCGAGCCGATTTGGTCACTGCAGACCCAGCTCATCCTCTACCGGCAGCTTGCCCCGGCCGGGATCGAGAGCGCGGAGGGAGGGGGCGGGCTTCTGCTCTCTTTCGCCTCGCCGAACCCGTTCCGCAGCGCCACGTGGATCCGCTATCGAGCGGTGGACGCCGGAGTGGTGTCGATCACGATCCACGACGCGTCGGGGCGTCAGGTGCGCAGCATCGAACGTTCGCATGACGCGGCGGGATCGCATCGCGTGCGCTGGGACGGCAAGGACGACGCGGGCCGGGCCGTTCCGGCCGGGGCGTACTTCTACGAGGTGCGCGGAACCGACGGGGCGGGCCGCGGGAAGCTGTTGTTCCTCCATTGAGGAGGGCCGGGACGAAGGGGAACGAGCGCGTCTCCGGCTTCGTTCTCGCCGGTGGCGCGTCGCGGCGGTTCGGATCGAACAAGGCCCTGGCGACGCACCGGGGGAGGAGTCTCCTCGCGCTCGCGCTTCGGGCGATGCGGGAGTTGAACATCCATCCGCGGATCGTCGCTCCCGATCCGGCGCCTTTCCGGCGGTATCGCGCCCCTGTCCTGACGGGTGAGCGTCCCGGCCTCGGTCCCGTGGAGGGGGTGAGGGTCGCGCTCACCCATGCTGCAAGCGAATCGTCCGACTGGGCGCTCATCCTCGCCGTCGACATGCCCGGAGTGACCTCTGCAGTGCTCCGCCCACTTCTCGCGTCGATCCGGGCCGGTGGCACCGGGCCAGCCGCAGGACGGACGGAGCCGGTCGTCTGCTATGGGGAGCCCGGCGGGCGACTGCATCCGTTCCCCGGCCTGTACCACCGATCCGTCCTACGGGCGTTCTCCTCGGCACCCGAAGGAACGTCCATGCACCGGGTGATCGAGAGCGTGGGCGCGACCCTTCTCTCCGCCGCTTTCGTCGGGAGAATCCGGGTCGCGAGCGCCCTCCGCAACGTGAACCGCCGGGAAGATCTGACCGAGACTGTTTGAGGGAGCATCGGCGCCGGGCCCCCGGGTCCGACTCGATCTCCTCTTGCATTTCGGACTAACGGGTCCTAATATCCCCTTCATGATTTCCACGAGCGCCCAATACGCCATCCGCGCCCTCGCGTACATGGCGGCCGAGAGCGAGGAGAGAGACTGGTTCCTCAACCGCGAGATCGCTCGCGTCGTCGATCTTCCTCCGCAATATCTGGCGAAGATCCTTCGCGTGCTCGCCTCCGCAGGGATCCTGGAAAGCCAGCGGGGGAAGACGGGAGGCTTTCGCCTCGCTCGCTCCGCCGGCCGCATTTCGCTGCTGCAGATCGTCCAGGCATTCGACACGTTCGGGACGAAGCGGGTCTGCCTGCTCGGGCAATCGCGCTGCTCCGACACGAGCGCCTGCATCCTTCACTGGGAATGGAGCGAGCTGAGAGACGCGCTGGTCGATTCCCTCCGGAAGCGCACGCTCGGCGAGGCGGTCGCGCAGGCGCGCGGCGCCAAGGCGGCGGAGCAGGCGCCCGGCGGCAAAGTGGCGCAGCAGGCGCGCGGCAAGGTGGCCGCGGCGGGACGGCGGACGCGGTGAGCCGCGACGGCAACGGCTGGGAGCCGATCGACTCCTCGAACGGCGCCGAGGTCCGCGTGCCGGATCTCTCCTATTGGAAGGAGCAGATCAAATGCCAGGCGGCCTGCCCCGTGCACACCGACGCCCGCGGCTACGTGCGCGCCATTGCGGCCGGGGACGACGAGCTGGCCTACCTGATCGCCCGAGGGCCGAACCCTCTCGCCTCCATCTGTGGGCGGATCTGCGGCGCGCCGTGCGAGGTTGCGTGCCGCCGCGGCGAACTGGACCGGCCGATCGCCATCCGCGCCCTCAAACGTTTCGTCTGCGAGAAGTACGGCGTCGAGGCGGTGCCCGCATCGACGCCCCACACCGGCCGTTCGTTGATCGAGCTCCTGAAAGAGGCCGCCCGTCGCCATGCGCCGCAGCCCTGCCGGGACGTCGACGAGATCCTCCCCCTTCTGCAGTCCCTCCTTTCCGGAGACGTTCCTCCGGTCTCCGGCCGCTCCGCCGGCATCATCGGCAGCGGTCCGGCCGGCCTCGCAGCGGCGCACGATCTGGCGCTGCTCGGCTTCGCGGTCACGATCTACGAGATGGAGCCGGTCCTCGCCGGGATGCTTGCGGTCGGCGTGCCGGAGTATCGACTCCCGCGCGATCTGATCCGCGCCGAGGTCGAGGTGATTCTGGAGATGGGTGTCAAGGCGGTCACGAACTGCCAGGTCGGCCGGGATCTCACCTTCGCGGAGTTGCGCGCGCGCCACGACGCGGTCGTGATCGCGGTGGGAGCGAAGCGATCCCGCGCGCTCCCGATCCCGGGCGCCGACGCCGCCGGCGTCCTCGGAGGCGTGGAGTTCCTGCGTGACGTTTCCCTCGGCCGTCCGCCCGCGATCGGCAACCGGGTCGTCGTGATCGGTGGAGGGAACGTCGCCTACGACGTGGGCCGCACCGTCCTTCGCCAGATCGCGAGTGACGCAGCGCGCACCGCGCTGCGCGAGATCGAGCGCGAGATGGAAGCGGCGGGTCCCGGCGGCCGCGCGCCCGGCAAGGTCTGGCTCTGCTCCCTCGAGTCTCTCGAGGAAATGCCGGCCGACGACGTCGAGATCCTCGAGGGGGACGAGGAGGGGATCGTGCGCCGCAACGGGCTGGGCCCATCCGAGATCCTCAAGGACGCCTCCGGGCGCCTGCGCGGCGTGGTGTTCAAGAAGTGCCTGCGGGTCTTCGACGAGAATCGACGCTTCGCTCCGGTATTCGACGAGACGCAGACCGAAACGATCGAGTGCGACACGGTCCTGACGAGCATCGGGCAGGGGATCGACGTCGGCTTCGTCGATCCGCAGCGAGACGGGCTGGAGCTATCCCCGCGCGGATTTCTCGCCTGCGATCCGGTGACGGGGCGAACGAACGCGCCGGACGTTTTCGTGGCCGGAGATCTGGCCTACGGCCCGAAACTACTGATCCACGCCGTCGCGTCGGGGAAGGCCGTCGCGCGGGCGATCTACGAGGCGGCGACCGGCCGGGCGATCGGAGCAGAGGCGCTCGAGCTGCACTTGGGGATTCCCGACTACGCGCGCGAGCCGGGGTACGAAGCGATCCGCCGTGTCGCGCTACCGGCCGCCCCGGTTGCAGAGAGGCTCCGCTCGCAGGCGGCTCCGGTGGAGATCGGGTACTCGGCCGAGCAGGCGCGCCGCGAGGCATCGCGCTGCCTCGACTGCGGCGTCAACACGATCTTCGACGGCGACAAGTGCATCCTGTGCGGGGGCTGCGTCGACGTCTGTCCGGAGCTCTGCCTGAGGATCGTCTCCGTCGACCGCCTGACCGGCGAGGTCTCGCTCGCGCCCGTCCTCGAGGCTCAGCTCGACGGGACGGAACCGGACCGGGCCTCCGCGATCCTCAAGGACGAGACGATCTGCATCCGATGCGGGCTGTGCGCGGAGCGCTGTCCGACCGGAGCGATCACGATGGAGCGGTTCCATTTCCAGGAGAACCCGAAATGTCGCATCGCCTAGAACCCGAACCGATCCCTCGCCGCGACTTCCTCGGCCTTGCCGGCTCCTGGAGCGCCGCGCTCGCCATCTTTGGCGCTGTGATCGGGATGGCCCGGCTCCCGAAGCCGAGCGTGCTGCCGGAGGCGGGAAGCCGCTTCCGTGTCGGCAGGCCGGAGGAGTTCCCCGCCGGCACGGCGCGTGTCGTTCCCGAGCGCAACGTCCGGCTGATCTCCGACGCGCGGGGCATCGCGGCGCTGTCGCTCGTCTGCACGCATCTCGGATGCATCGTAGGCGAATCGGAGGATGGATTCGCCTGCCCCTGCCATGGGTCGCGCTTCGGGCCGGACGGCGAGCTGCGGCGCGGCCCGGCGCCGCGCCCGCTGCGCTGGCTGGAAGTGTCGCAGGCGGCGGACGGGTCTCTGTTGGTCGACGCGGAGCGGGAAGTCCCTCCGATGACCTTCTACAAGGCGTAGGCGAGGAGGAGAGATCATGGCGACGATCGAGTCGCGCGGCCGCGAGCGTGACCGCGACCGCCAGCGTGACGGCGAACGCGGCCGCGACGGCGAGCGCGAGCATGACGGCGGGTTCGGGCCGTTCGTGGAGAACCTGCGCCGCCTTCCCGAAAACCTGCGGGACTCCTTCTTCCGTCACGGGCGTCCCGAGACGGACCGGACGCGGTCGCAGACGATCTTCTCGAACCTCTTCCTCCACCTTCATTCCACGCGCGTCAATGTTCGCACGCTGCGCTTCTCGACCACATGGGCGATGGGGATGGCCTCGCTCTCGTTCTTCCTCATCCTCGTCGCGACCGGGATCCTGTTGATGGTGTACTACAAGCCTTCGATCGACCAGGCGTACGACAGCATCAAGGACATCCATTACGTCGTGCCGACCGGCCGCTTCATCCGCAACATCCACCGCTGGGCGGCGCACCTGATGGTCGTGACCGTCCTCGTGCACATGGTTCGGGTGTTCTTCACGGCGAGCTACAAGAAGCCGCGCGAGTTCAACTGGCTCGTCGGCATGGTGCTCTTCGTGCTGACGCTCGGACTCTCCTTCACCGGGTACCTTCTCCCCTGGGACCAGCTCGCCTACTGGGCTATCACGATCGGCGCGAACATCGCCGGTTCCCCCCGCGAACTGACCGACGCGATCGGGATCACCGGCTTCTTCGATCCGGGCGGGTTCCAGAAACGATTGCTGTTGGGCGCCAACGCGGTCGGGCAAGAGGCGCTGATCCGCTTCTACCTGCTCCATGTCATGGTGCTGCCGCTCGCCCTCGCGATGGTGGCGGGGATCCACTTCTGGCGAATCCGCAAGGACGGGGGGCTGGGCCGTCCCGACGGGCCGCCGACGGCGGCGGGCAAGGGCTCGGCGATTCCGGGGAGCGTGCCCGCGGCGCCGAGCGAGGCGCCGCGAAAGACCTACGGCCTCATGTGCATCGTGCGTGACCGCACTCCCGCGGTAAACGTCGATCCCGCGGACACGATTCCGGCGTGGCCGTACGTGCTGCGCGCGGAGCTCTTCGTCCTCATGGCCTGCGCAGCCGCCTGTCTCGTCCTCGGCTTGTTCTGGAACGCGCCGCTGAAGGAGCTCGCGAATCCCGCCGTTCCGGAGAATCCGGCGAAGGCTCCCTGGTATTTCCTCGGGCTCCAGGAGATGGTTTCCTACTCGGCCTTCGTCGGCGGGATGGTGATTCCGGCGATCGCGATCCTGGGGCTCGGGCTGATTCCGTTCCTCGACCGGGAGCGCGAGCAGGCGGGCGTCGTGCTGAGCGGGCCGCGGGGCAGGCGCATCGCCGCGCAGAGCGCGCTCTTCGCGCTCGTCGCCGCCGTGCTCGCCGTCGCGATCCCCGTGCGGTTCGGATGGCTGCGCACCTGGTTCCCGTCGATTCCGCAGATCGTGATCATCGCGCTCAATCCCGGGACGATCCTCACCGCCCTCTACGCCGGATGGTCCCTCGCGATCCTGCACCGCACCGGATCGACGCGCGCGGCGGCGATCGCGCTGTTCCTCTGCTTCCTTGTCGGCTTCGTCGTCCTGACTTTCGTGGGATCGGAGCTGCGCGGTCCCAACTGGGGCTTCTATTGGAGCAAGTCGTCATGGCCGGTTCACTGATGCCGAGGCTGCGCCGGCGCGAGGGGGATCGAGGATGAACGAGAAGGACGGCTCCCGGATCTCGCAGGCGACGCGCCGGGAGGCGGAGCGGCGGGACCGGCGTGTGAAGCTCGCGCTGCTCTCGATGAGCGTCCTGACGATCGCCTTGCTCGGCGCTGCCGCGCTCCGCGAGAACGTGTGGAATCCCTGGAGGCATTACCAGCGGGAGTACCAGCGCATTCTGAGCGCGAAGGCGACCGATGACCGGGGACGGAAGATCGCGAACGACTTCCATGTGGAAATGCGCCAGGTCGTCCTGCCGGAGATCGGGACGATCGACCGATGCGTCTCCTGCCACAACGGGGTCGACGATCCGCGGATGACCGACGTGGCGAATCCCCACCGGGTCCATCCGGGGGCCTATCTCCAGTGGCACGATCCGAACCGGTTCGGCTGCACGATCTGCCATCGCGGGCAGGGACGCGCGATGTCCTTCGAGGACGCGAAGGCGGAGGACCGACACTGGGACTATCCCCTCCTGCCGCTCGAGCTGACGCAGTCGTCGTGCGGCGTCTGCCACGCAGCGCGCGAAGTGGCTGAGAACGGAGGAGAGACGTACGCGGCCGGCGCGGCCCTCTTCGAGGCGAAGGGCTGCAGGTCCTGCCACAAGCTCGGCGGGCGCGGAGGAAGCCTGGGGCCGGCTCTCGACAACGAGGGGCTGAAGGTCCGCGGGAATCTCCCGATGGCCGGCATCCAGGGACCGCACACCGTCCCGGAGTGGTTGATCGAACACTTCGCCGACCCGCAGGCGGTTGTCGCCGGGAGCCAGATGCCGTGTCCCGGGCTGTCGCGGGGCGAGACCGAGGCGTTGACTACCTTCCTCCTCGCGCAGCAGCAGCGCGACCTGCCCGGTTCGTATCTGACTCCCGAGAAGCATCTCATGATCTATGCGTCCGCAAATCCAGCGCCGATGACCGGCGCCGATCTGTACAACCGTTTCTGCTCCACGTGCCACGACACGGGGGAGCTGGGGCGCTACGACAAGTTCTTCCGCTCGTTCATCCCGGCCGTACGCGCGGAATCGTTCAAGGCGGCGGCGAGCCCGGCGTACGTCGCGGCGATGATCCGCAGCGGGCGCCGGGGAACGATCATGCCGGCTTGGGGTCTCGCGGCCGGGGGGATGTCGGAGGAGGACATCCGCCAGATCGTCTCGTTCGTGCTCGGTCGCGAGGTGGCGGGCGAGGAGATCCGCCCGGCCGCCAGCGAGGCAGGCGGCTCGGAGATTCCGATGAAAGCGACAGCGGGGCCGATCGGAGATCCGGGACGCGGGCGGTCTCTCTTCGTGAAGAACTGCGCCGGTTGCCATGGCCCGGCCGGGCGGGGCGGCGTCGCGCCGACGCTCGATTCCCCGGCGTTCCAGGCGTACGCGAGCGACGCCTTCCTCATCGAGACGATCACCCAGGGCAGGCGGAACACCGCGATGCCGGCATGGGGGGCACGCGGCGCGCTCTCACCGGCGGACATCCGCGACGTCGTTTCCTATGTCCGGACGCTCGGGATTGCTGCAGGCGGAGCGCCGGCGACCGCGAAGGCGGAGGCGACCGCGGAGGCGACAGCGACGACGACACAGGCGGCCGCGCAATGAAGGACGGACAGGACAACAGGAAGAAGAAGGAGGCCCCCGTGGGCGAGGGCAAGCGGATCGACCGGCGAGGCTTCTTGAAGGTCGGCGCGGCGGGCGCGGGGATCGGAATCCTCGGCTTCCTCGGCCGGCCGACGCGCGCGCTCGAGTCGTTCCAGGTCGTCGACGTCGATCCCCTGCGGACCTATCCGTACCGGGGCTGGGAGAACCTCTACCGCGGCCGCTTCACTTACGACAAGGTCGTGCGATCCACGCACTCCGCCAACTGCACCGGCTCGTGCTCCTGGAAGGTCTACGTGAAGGACGGCATCATGCTCCGCGAGGAGCAGGCGGCCGACTATCCGCGAATCAGCCAGGACGTGCCCGACTACAACCCGCGCGGCTGCCAGAAGGGAGCCTGCTTCGTCGAGTACGTGTATGGCGCGCAGAGGCTGAAGTATCCGTTGATCCGGGCCGGCGAGCGGGGCGAGGGAAAGTGGCGACGGGCGAGCTGGGACGAGGCGCTCGAGCAGATCGCTTCGAAGCTCCTCGACAACATCTACCAGCACGGTCCCGACACGAACACCTTCTTCTCGGTGATTCCCGCGATGTCCCCGGTCTCGTTCTCGGCCGGCTCGCGGCTCGCGCATTACATCGGCGGCGTCTTCTGCTCCTTCTACGACTGGTACTGCGATCTCCCGCCCGGCGAACCGATCACCTGGGGGGTCCAGACGGAGTCGTGCGAATGCGCGGACTGGTTCCACGCGAAGCACATCGTCCTCTGGGGATCGAACATCAACGCGACGCGCATCCCGGACGCGCACTTCGCCTGGGAAGCGCGCTACAACGGCGCCACGATCGCGAGCGTGTCGCCCGACTACAACTCCAGCTCGATCCATAGCGACCTGTTCCTCGGGATCCGCCCGGGGAGCGACGTGATCCTCGCCAACGCCGTCTCGCGCTGGCTCGTCGAGAACGGGGCGATCGACATTCCCTACATCAAGGAGCAGACAGACCTGCCGCTGCTCGTGCGCCGCGACACGGGCAAGCTTCTCCGCGAGAGTGATCTCGACCCGGCCGAGCGGGGGAGCGAGCCGAAGGTCGAGGCGTGGGAGAAGCGGAAGAAGACGGCATCGCAGGTGAGCGATCCGACGGCGCCTGCGAGCCAGCCGCCGAAGCTCACGCACGATCCGGACGCGGTCTTCTACGTGCACGACGCGCGGAGCGGGCGGGTGGCCCAGGTGCCGGGCAGCATGGGGTCGACGGCGCGAAGCATCGAGCTGGGGCAGGTCGATCCGGATCTCGAAGGAGTCTGGACCGTCCGGCTGGCCGACGGCGCGACGGCCGAGGTGACCACGGTCTTCGCCCGTGTGAAGGAGATGCTGTCCGACCCGGCCTACGAGCCTGCCCGCGCCGCCGAGGCGTGCGGGATCGCCGAAGCGGATCTCGTCGAGTTCGCGCGCCTGTTCACCCGCAAGCCGGCGATGATCATCCACGGCGCCGGCACGAACCACTGGTACCACAACGACCTCGCGAACCGGGCGATGATCCTGATCGTCGCGCTCACAGGGAACGTCGGCAAGAACGGCGGCGGCTTCAACCATTACGTCGGGCAGGAGCGGATCTGGCCGGAGCATGGTTTCAAGGCGCTCGCCTTCCCCGAGGGGGCGAAGAAGCAGCGCATGCAGAACATGACGCTCTGGAGCTACCTCCATTCGCGCCAGAGCGACCCCCATCCGATCGAGGGACGCCCGATCGAGTCGTGGATCCTCGAGTCGGTGCGGAAGAAGTGGATGCCGCTCTGGCCGAAGCAGGATCTCGCCTCCCTCACGCCGGAGACGATGCACGATCTGCCGCGAAAGCCGAGATCCCTCATCGTGTGGCGCGCGAACTATCTGAACCAGGCGAAGGGCAACGAGGCGATCCTGCGATCCCTGTGGAAGGATCTCGACCTCATCGTCGACATCAACTACCGGATGGACACGACAGCGCTCTACAGCGACATCGTCCTCCCCGCGTCGAGCTACTATGAGAAGACCGACATCAACTCGACCGACTGCCACTCATTCCTCCATCCGTTCTCCAAGGTGCTCGACCCGCTCTACGAATCGCGTACCGACTGGGACATCTTCTCCGCTCTCGCAAGCAAGATGTCGGAGATCGCCGCGGCGCGGGGACTCGCGCCGTTCGAGGACGCGGACCTGCAGTGGACACGAGACTTCACGCGCCTCCACGAGGCATGGTCCGGAGAAGGGAAGCTCGCGACGGACGAGGACGCGGTGAACTTCATCCTCGAGCATGCGCAGGAGACGAAGGGGATGACCTACCGCGGCCTGCAGGACGGCCCGCAGCGTTTCGTCGGAATCGATCCCGACACGTGGAACAGCGAGATCGAAGAAGGTCGGACCTACACGCCGTTCACCCACCAGGTCGAGCTCAAGCGCCCGTGGCGCACGCTCACCGGCCGGCAGCAGTTCTACATCGATCACGACTGGTTTCTCGAACTCGGCGAAGAGCTCGCGGTGCACAAGCCGCTCGTGGAGGACGAGGAGTATCCATTCTACTGGAACACGCCGCACGGGCGCTGGTCGATCCATTCCACGTGGCGCGACAATCGCTACATGCTTCGCCTGCAGCGCGGGATGCCGATCGTCTATATCCACCCTGACGACGCGAAGGCGCGCAGCATCGCTGACAACGACTGGGTGCGGATCTTCAACAAGCAGGGGGAAGCGGTCGTTCGCGCGAAGATCCTGCCGGGCGAGAAGACGGGCCGCCTGACGATGTACCACGGGTGGGAGCGATACCTCGGCTTCCAGCGCGGCGGGTGGCAATCGCTCACGTACATCAAGATCAAACCGACGCAGCTGATCGGCGGGTACGGGCACTTGAACTTCGCCCTCAACTACTGGGGGCCGACCGGCAACAACCGGGACATCCGCGTCGACATCGAGCGCTATGACGGTCCCGTCGCCGCCTGGGCGGACGCGTCCTCGAGCGCGCAGGGGAGGGCGTGATCGTGTCGAAGCACCAGTACGCGATGGTAATGGATCTGAACAAATGCATCGGCTGTCACACCTGCTCGATTGCGTGCAAGAAGCAGTGGACCGATGGCGATGGCATGGACTACATGTACTGGAACAACGTCGAGACGCATCCCGGCGCCGGATACCCGCGCGGCTGGCACACGCTGGGGGGCGGCTTCGACGAGCAGCGCCATCTCCGTCCTTCGGCGCTCCCCTCGAAGGAGGACTACGGCGAGGCGTTCGAATACGACTACTCGCAGCGCCTCTTCGAAGGGAAGGGGAAGCCGGTGATGCCGCACGTCGACCCGACGTACGCGCCGAACTGGGACGAGGACGTGGGGGGCTGGGACCCGTCGAACCCTTACTACTTCTACCTTCCGCGGATCTGCAACCACTGCACCTATCCGGCGTGCCTCGAGGCCTGCCCGCGCAAGGCGATCTACAAGCGCGAGGAGGACGGGATCGTCCTGATCGACCAGGAGCGGTGTCAGGGTTTCCGCTACTGCATCAAGGCATGCCCGTACAAGAAGATCTATTTCAACGAGGTCACGGGCAAGAGCGAGAAGTGCATCTTTTGCTATCCGAGGCTCGAGCAGGGGCTGCCGAATGCCTGCGCGGCCCAATGCCCGGGGAGGATCCGCTTCGTCGGGATCCTCGATGACCCGGACTCGCCGACGCACAAGCTCGTGATCAAGCACAAGGTGGCGCTCGGCCTCTTCCCTGAGAAGGGGACGGAGCCGAACGTCTACTACATCCCGCCGTTCAATCCGCCGAAGGCGGGCAACGGCGGCCGGAGCATCCTGGAAGACCCACGCCTGCCGCTCGACTATCTGAAATACCTCTTCGGGCCGGACGTCGTGCGGGTGATCGCCCATCTCGAGTCGGAGCTGAAGAAAGTGCAGGCGGGAGGGACGAGCGAGGTGCTGCAACTGCTGATCGGCCGCGATGCGGCGACGCGCTTTCATATCCGGACCGATCTGGTCAAGAAGGCCGCACCGCCGGACGTGCGGGCCGCCGTGGAGTCGGCGAGCGCTCCGCCGGCGATCACCAAGGTCGGGACTTCGGATTCCGGAAGGCGCCGTGGAGACGGACGCGAACATTCCGAGGTCCTCGAGGGCGAAGGCGGAGCGGCCGCCGGCGGCGAGGCGTGCGCAGCCGGTCTTCCGCCAGTGGCGAGCGACTGCTCCGGCTGCGCGCTGGCGCAGCAGTGCGGGATCGGGGACCGAGGCGGCTCCGGTGCGCAAGGGAGGCGTGCATGACGCGGCAGCGCATTCTTCTCGGATTCGTGCTCCTCGTGCTCCTCGTGCTTTTGGCGGGCGTCGCCGGCCGGGCCGCCGCGGAAGCGACGATCCCGTGCGGTCGCACGATCGCCGCGACGGCGAGCCTCGTCGCCGGAGAGGAGCCGGCCTGGCGGGGGGCGATCGAGACGCAGGTCGCCCTGAATCGCACGCCGCCGCTCTACGTCGGAGATCCCCCGGACGATGGCGCGCGTCCCGCCGCCGCGGTGTCGCTGCTCTCCAATGGTGAAGCGACCTTCGTGCGGATGCGGTGGGCGGATCCGACCGACAGCCGTGCGCGGTCCCCGGAAAGGATCGCCGATGCCGGCGACTCGACGATCTACAAGGCGCATTCGCTCGATATCGAGCGTTTTGCGGACGCCGCCTGCGTGATGTTCCCGCAGAACGTCCAGAACGCGCAGGACGCGGCCAGCTTCCCGTCGCTGATGATGGGAGACGCGGCCCATCCGGTCGACCTCTACTACTGGCACGGGACGCGCGGCTTCGAGCGGCTGATCGCGGCCGGCCGCGGGACGACGACCCGCACGGGGCAAGCGATCCCCGGATCGGTCCGACGCACGGCCGATGGTTGGGAGTGCGTCTTCCAGATCCCGCCGGCCGCCGCCGGGACGCCCATCGCCTTTGCCGTTTGGGACGGCGAGAAGCAGCAGCGGGACGGACTGAAGTTCTACAGCGTGTGGTACGAGCTGCGCGAGATCGGGGGCGCCCCGTGAGCGGCATCCCGCCGGCGACGGACGGGCAGGATCGCGAGGAGGCTCGCGCGCTCGCTTCGGCCTTTCGATTCGTCCGCGACCTCTTCCGTCCCCCAGGCGCCGAGCAATGGGAGTTCCTGCGATCGAAGGAAACGTGGGGAGCCTGGACGGATCTCGCGGCCCGGCTCGGTCTGTCCGGACCCGCGCCCCTTCCCCGGTCCGCGAGGGAGTACGAGACGCAATACATCGAGACGTTCGAGGTGGGCGCGCCGCATCCGCACGTCCCGCTGATCGAATCGCACTATCTGCGCCGCGATCCGGTCCCCCGGATCCTGCACGAGAATATCCTCTTCTACGCGGCGTTCGGCCTGCGCCTCTCCGCGGGGAGCGAGGAGACCTCCGACCATCTCCGCCACCAGCTCGACTTCCTCGGCTATCTATGCGAGAGGGAGGCGGCGGAGACGGATTCCGAGCGTCTCGAGCAGATCCGGCGCGCTCGATCCGAGTACCTGGAGCGGCACGTCGCGAGCTGGGTCGGCCTGGCGGCCGGGAAGGCCGCGGACTGTCCCTATCCATGCCTGCGCGACCTCCTCTCGCTTCTCGTCGCGGTCGTCGACGCGGCCGGCGGCCGGCTGCCCGCGCCGGCGGAGGAGCCGGAACGTTGAGACCGGATGCGGCGGAACGCGCTACGGGCTCGGCGTGCCTCGAGGATCGCCACGGCCGCCGGCTCGACTACCTGCGCGTTTCGGTGACCGATTTGTGCAACTTCCGCTGCACCTACTGCCACCCGGCGAGCGGCTTCGCGCTGCAGCCGCGCGACGAGCTGCTTTCGTCCGAAGAGATCGAGCGGCTATGCCGAATCTTCGCGCGCCTCGGAGTCCGGAAGATCCGTCTCACCGGCGGCGAGCCGCTTCTGCGCCGCGACCTGGTCCCGCTCGTCGAGCGCCTTCGCTGCATCGAAGGGATCGCCTCGCTCGCGCTCACGACGAACGGCGCGCGCCTCTCCGCGCTCGCGCGCCGCCTCGCCGACGCCGGTCTCGACTCCGTGAACGTGAGCCTCGACAGCCTCGATCGGCAGCGCTTCGAGCGCATCACCGGCCGGGACGAGATCGACCTCGTCCTGCGGGGGATCGAGACGGCGCTCACGAGTGGGCTCGCCGTGAAGGTGAACGTCGTGGCGATGCGCGATCTCGAGCGGGCCGAGGTCCTCGCGTTCTGCGAGATGGCCGAACGTCTCGCGATCGAGGTCCGCTTCATCGAGTTCATGCCGCTCTGCGGGACCGCATGGCGCCCGGATCTCGTCCTTCCGCTCGATCGCGTCCGTAGCTGGATCGAGGAGGAGCGCAAGCTCGAACCGGCGACCGCGCGAGGCGCGCGGGTCGCGGAGAGCTTCCGTTTCGCGGGCGGTGCCGGCGGCGTCGGCTTCATCGCCTCGTTGACGGACCCGTTCTGCGGAGCCTGCAACCGCATCCGGATGACCGCGTCGGGCCGGCTCGGCCTGTGCCTCTTCTCCCAGCTCGGCGTCGATCTCCGCGGCCCGCTGCGGCGTGGCGCGCCCGACGAGGAGATCGCGCAGACGATCCGGCAGAGCGTGTGGCAGAAGCCGAAAGGGGCGGAAGAGTTCCAGCGCGCAGTCGAGACGGGCAAGCGATCTGCGGGGAGCGTGTCGCTCCCGAGCATTCGTCTCCTGGGAGGATGACGGAGGAAAGCGCCGAGTGATCCGGCCGCCGCGCCATCCCGATGGTGGCCCGGCGGCCGGTGTGCAAGCGCCGCGCGAGGGAAGCGGCTGCCCCTCCTACGGGGCTCCTGCCGCTCCGACTGCTACTGCCGCCGCGACAGCTACTGCCGCTCGGCCGTCATCTCCATGACGCGCATCTCCTGGAGCTTCCCGTCCTGCCCGGGCATCTCCATGTACATCGTGAAGACGTACTTGTTCGGGTCGAGCCAGCGAACCTCCTCTCGGATCTTGACATCTCTTCCCTGCATGGGCTCGAAACTTGTGCCCGTGTAGGTCATGCCATCTCCGTCGCTGCTCGGCTGCCCCGTCATCGTCATCATTCCCGTTCCCATATTGTCGAACCAGGCGCTGAAGTACTGCTTCTTCGCGTTGTCGTAGCCGTCGATCCCGAGTCCCTCGAACGGCATGCCGCCGAAATTGCCGGTGTGACGGCTCTGGACATACCGCCCGCCGAGGACGCTCTCGCACGTCGCCGTGCCGGAAGAGGTGGTCGGCTCCCCCGGCCCCATCCACATCTTGACACTCGTCTTCCAGTTGCCAACGAGACGCGCGAGCCGCTGGTGCTGCTCCCCGGGGGTCGCCAGCTCGGTCATCTTCTTCATCATTTCCTCTTCGGACATGCCGCCGGGCGCTTCTTGCGCACGGACGATCGAGGCGCTGCCGAGAGCGAGGACGAGCCCGGAAAGAATCGAGAGCCCGCGCAGCACGCGAACGCTTTCATGGAAACGGTTCATCTACTTCACCTCATCGGTCTTGTTGCTTGGTCACTGGTCCGATGCGCCGTTCGACGCACCGGGACGGTCTGCCGGCGGTTGCGGAGCGGCCATGAGGGCCGAAGGGGGCCGGCATTCGAACGGGCGATTCTAGAGCAGGGTGGGGCGAACCGTCGACAGGCGGTTATCCTCGCGGCGGTCATGCTCCTGTGGAGCCGAGCGAACGCGCGGGCGGTCTTGCTGGGGGAGGCGAAGGGGAGAGAGAGAAGGGGGAAGCAGTGCGCATGCAGGAAGGCGCAATTCTCGTCACCGGATCGAGCAGCGGCATCGGTTTCTGCCTGGCTCGGAGGCTGTCGGGTCTCGGCCGCCGGGTCTACGCCACTGCGCGCCGCGAGGAGGACCTCCGCGCGCTCGATGCGTTGCCGAACACCGTTCCCGTTCGCCTCGACGTCCGGGACTCCGCGGAGATCGAAGCCGCCGTCCGCCGGGTCGAGGAGGACGACGCCGGGCTCTGGGGCCTGGTGAACAACGCCGGAGTCGGTGGGATCGGCCCCATCGCGTCGTGGACCGACGCCGAACTCGAGGAGATCTTCTCGATCAACGCGCTCGGCCCACTGCGCGTGAGCCGGGCATTCCTTCCGCTGCTCCTTCGATCGCGCGGGCGGATCGTGAACGTCGGCTCGCAGGGCGGGATGATCAGCAAGAAGCTGTTCGGTCCGTACACGATGACGAAGCACGCCCTCGAGGCGCTCACGACGGCGCTCGACGAGGAGGCACGGCCGTTCGGGATGAGGGTGAGCATCGTCCAGCCGGGCGGGGTGGTGACGTCGATCGGCGCGAACTCGATAGCCGGGGACCTCGCCCGCTTCCGCCGGGCTCCCGCGCCGTTCGATGTGGAGGCGCAGGCGATCGCACGGGCCCTGGAGCCGCCGGAGACGGAGAGCGATGCGGGATCCGAGAGGGCTGGGGGACCGGAGAGCGAGGGGCGGCCCGAAGGCGGGGACGGTGCGGTCGAGACGGAGTCCGAGGAGCCGGAGAGCGAAACGAACCGGAAGCCTTCACCCCCCGATCGGGTGGCCGACGCGATTCTGCATGCGCTGTTCGACCCGGATCCGCGCCGGCGCTATCTCGTCGGCACTCGGTGGGAGGGCGACCGCGTCCTCGATACGCTTCTCGAACGGATCGCGGAGGCCAACGCCTGCCCGAGCCTCGGCTACTCGTACGCCGAGCTGACAACCCGGCTCGATCGGAAGCTTCGCGGCTGAGATGGCGCGCAGGCCCGGGGCGCCAGCCGCCGGCCCATCGTCCGAGCCAGCCAGCCCGCCGGCCGTCCGCCGGCCGCCAGCCAGCCGACCGCCCACCCGCGCCTACTTCCAGTGCGAAGCGATGAACTCCTCGGTGTCGGGCAGCCCTCCCTGAAGGATCAGGTACCCGTTGTGCGGCTCCCGCGAGGTGATCTCGTGGCTGATGGAGCGACGCATCATTCGCATCACCTCGTCGTGGTCGTCCGTGTGAGCGAGCACCCAGGAGAGCTTCATCAGCGCGGTCTCGGGGAGCATGTTGTCGAGCGGCACGACGCCGATGTCGATCAGGTCGCGCCCCGTGTCGTAGACATACATCTGCGCATATCCCCAGAGCGTTTGCACGGTCATGACGATATGCACGCCCGCGGCGACCGCGCGCTTCAACGCCGGGTAGAGCGGCTTGTTCACGTGGCCGAGGCCGGTCCCGGCTATCACGATCCCGCGATACCCCTTCTCGACGAGCGCATCGACGAGATCCGGACGCATACCCGGGTAGTAGTAGAGGATCGTGGCCCGGTCGTCGTAGACCGGATCGACGACGACCTTCCGCGAACGGTCCCGCCGGCGGAAGTCTGCCGTCAGGTAGGAAAACTCGTCGCGGCTCACCGTCGCGAGCGGAGTGTCTCCCACCGTCCGGAACGTGCTGCGGTAGGAGCTGTGCATCTTGCGGCATCGCGTCCCGCGATGAAGCAGCCCGTAGCGGTCGGAGGTCGGCCCGAACATGCAGATGACGACCTCGGCGATTTCGCCGTATGCCGCCGACCGGACGGAATGGATCAGGTTCAGCGCGGCGTCACTCGACGGGCGGTCGCTCGAGCGCTGCGATCCGACCAGGACGATCGGCACCGGGGAGTTCTGCACCATGAAGGAGAGAATCGCGGCGGTGTGCCCCATCGTGTCGGTGCCATGGCCGATTACGATCCCGTCGGCTCCCCCCTCGATCTCCGCGCCGATCGCTTGCGCCAGCTCGATGTACTGATCCTTCGACATGTTCTCGGAGAAGACGCCGAAGATCTTCTTCGTCGTGAGATTGCAGATGTCCGCCAGCTCCGGAACGGCGCCGTACAACTCGCCCGGCGTGAAGGCGGGGATGACCGCTCCGGTCCGGTAGTCCAGGCGAGAGGCGATCGTCCCGCCGGTTCCGAGCAGCGTGACCGACGGCAGGTCGGGGCGCCGCGGGAATTCCTTCTCGGGGATCTTGTAGACCGCTTCCTTGTAGCCGACCTCCTGCACCTCCGCGATCCGGTCGATGTGCACGCCGACGTTGTAGCCGTTCTTCATCTTGATCACGACATGCGCGTCGTCGAGCGTCTCGCTCCGCGGCAGGATCACCCCCTCGAACACGCTCCCCGCGTCGTTGCGCAGGCGCACGTCGCTCCAGACGCGTACGCCCAGCTCGGCCAGCTTCGCCCGCGCCCGCCCCTTGTATCCCTTCAGGTCATCCCCGGCCATGCACGCTCCTCGCCGCGAGGCTCTCGTCCAGCGCCGCCGCCACCTCCTTCGCGGGCACCTTCCCGCGAAGGACCGCCATGCACCTTCCCATCGCAAGACGCCGCAGCCGGCCGGGATCCTCTTCGTAGAGATCTCTCCGAGCCGCGTCGATCTGTCTGTCCACGATCTCCCGCCAGCGCGCCGGCGCCGCGCCGAGCCCCTCGGTCGCGAGGATCTCCGCGACACTGGCCGGCGGCGCGCTCGCCATCTTCCGCACGAGGACTTCCCAGGCTTCGCGCAAGATCGGCCGCTCCGCGATCGCTCGGAACAGCTCGCACCATCGCTCCTCGGGGATCGAACGGACCGCGATCCCCGCCCTGCGGAGTCCCTTCAGCCGCTCGCCGAAGAAGAAGCAGGCATGTCGCAGGTCGGCCCCGCACGATTCCGCGACGCGGTCGACGAGAGCGGCGCCGTTGCGGCGGATCAGGTAGTGGATCGTGGGGAGCGGCACCCCGGCCGCCGCGTAGCGCGCCTCCCGCTCCCACGGGCGCGGCGCGAGATCGCGGCGCAACCGCTCGACGCGCTCGCGCGTGACGAGCGACGGAGGGCTGTCGGTATCCGGATACATCCGGTCGGGTCCCGGAAGGATGCGCTCGAAATCGGTCCGCCCATCCTGGAACGGCTGCCGCGTCTCGTTCGGGACGCCGTCGAGCGCGTCGGCGAAGCGGGTGCGGATCTCCTCCATCGCCGTGATCGTGTCCTCTTCGGACCCCCAGACGACGACGATCGCATCGCCGGGATCGCAGCGAAGGCGGTTGCGAACCCGCCGCAACTCGGCGACCGAGCCCTCGTAGTCCGGCCACTTCTCGTCGTGATAGAGGATCGGCGCCTGATCGAGCCCGGCGATCACCCGCACGCGTCCCGCCAGCTCGGCGGCGAACGTCAAGTCCGGCTGCGTCGGCCAGCTCAGCGCGCCGGCGAGGCCCTTCAAGAGGATGGCGCGCACGCAGAACGGTCCCGGCCGCAACTCGAAGCCCACCCGCCGGCCGGTCGTCGCCACCCAGCGCTCCCACGATTCGGCCCGCAGCTGCTGCAGCGCGCTCGCCGCGAAGACGTCGGTGACGTTGAAGCCGTCGATGCGGAGATCTGCCGGCTTCTCGAAGCCGCGCCGGCGCAGATCGTCTCGCAGCCGCAGCAGGTTCCATTGGCGGATCGCTTCGCCGTGGACGAGACGCCTCGCCCAATGCGCCTGCGGCACCCCCTTGATTTCCACCCGCCGCCCGCCGCGCACCGAGACATTGACGTCCTGCCGGCTCGCGCCGATCCCGACCCGCACGTGCCCGGTGCTCCGGCACACGCGCCCGATCAGCAGGATCGCCTCCTCGACCTCCTCGGGAGTGCGCAGGTCGGGACCTGTCACCGTCTCGATGAGCGGCATGCCGAGCCGGTCCGTCCGCCAGACGATCAGGTGCCCGCGGTCCGAGACCTCCCGGCACGAATCCTCCTCGACGCTGACCTGCGTGATCGAGATCTCGCGGCCGCGAAACGGAAGCCTGCCGTTGACGCCCACGATCGCCGTGCGCTGGAAGCCGGTCGGGATCGATCCGTCGAGGTACTGCTTGCGCGCGATGTGCACCTCGTCGACGATGTCGCACCCCAGCATCAAACACTGCTCGATCGCGATGTCGATCGCTTCCTGATTGACCAGGAAGGGGGGCGTGTCGTCCATTTCGTAAGTGCAGACGTTTTCCTTGTGCAGCAGGTAGATGATGTTCTTCTTGGTCCGGAACTCCATGAGCGCCGTCCCGTCGTACTCCCCCAGCTCGGAAAGCGTGGGACGCATGTGCCGCAGCACTTCCCCATCGTGGGTCTCCGTGTAGCGGCCGGCGGGGCAGTGGCAGAACATCTTCGTGTCGGTCAGGAGCTGCTGGTGGACCTCGAGCCCGGCCTTCAAGCCGAGCTCCTGGTAGTCGATCGATGGAACGCTCTGCAAGATCGCCATCTCCTCTCGAAGGCAATACTCGCGAGAGCATAGCGACGATGGGACTTCCGGGGAAGCGGCCGGCTCTCGGGATCGTGATGCGCTTGGTAGGATACCGGCGCACGCGAGGCTCGAAGCTGCCCTCGTGCGCGCCGGCGGATTCCGGGCTCGAGAGCGGCCGGGAGCGCCGTGAGCGGCTGCCGAGAGGGCGAGGAGGGATCGATGCGCGCAATCATGATCGACCCGGACGACCGGAGCCTGCGGTGGAGCGAAGTCCCCGATCCGGTCCCGGGCCCCGGCGAAGTGGTCGTGCGCGTCCGCGCCTGCGGCGTCAACCGGGGCGACCTGCTCCAGCGTCGCGGGCTCTACCCGCCTCCCGCCGGCGCTCCCGAGTGGATGGGGCTCGAAGCGGCCGGCAATATCGAGTCGGCCGGCGCTCCACTCGCTCGAATCGGCCGGGCCGCGGCGACGCCGGCGTGGCATCCCGGCGATCCCGTCTGCTGCCTCCTGTCGGGGGGAGGCTACGCGGAGAAGGTCGCCGTCGACGCGCGCCACGTCCTCCCGATCCCGGCGGGACTGTCGATCGAGGAGGCCGCCGCGATCCCCGAAGCGTTCACCACCGCCTTCCTGAACCTCGTGCTCGAGGGACGGCTCGCGCGCGGGGAGACGGTTGTCGTCCACGCGGGCGCGAGCGGCGTAGGGACGGCGGCGATCCAGATCGCGAAGGACCGAGGGGCCCGCATCGTCACGACGGTCGGCTCCGAGCCGAAGGCGGAGCGGGTGCGTGCCCTGGGCGCCGACGTCGTCATCGATCGCCACCGCGAGGACGTCCTGGAGCGGTTGCGCTCGCTCGCCCGCCCGCCCGCGGAGGCCGCGCCGCCACCGGCAGCGCCGGCCGCGCCGCCCGCGCCGGGGATCGACGTGGTCCTCGATTGCCTCGGCGGCGAGGATCTGGGGGGGATGCTGACCTTGCTCAATCCCGGCGGACGGTGGATCGTGGTCGGCCTGATGCGGGGTGGAGAGGCGAGGATCGATCTCCGCCCGCTGCTCTCGAGGCGGCTGCGCATCATCGGGAGCGTCCTGCGTTCCCGTCCCGCTGGCGAGAAGGCGGCGATCCTCGAGCGGATGCGACGCGCGCTCTGGCCCCGTTTCGAAGCGGGGGCGATCCGGCCGATCGTGCACGCGATCCTTCCCGTCGAGCGAGCGGAGGAGGCTCACGCGATCCTCCAGCGGAACGAGAACGTCGGGAAGGTGCTCCTGCGGATCGACGCGGAGCGCTGATCGTCAGCGGAGCGCTGATCGTTAGCGGAGCGCTGAGATCGCCGCGGACGAAGAGGGCTGCGCCAGCGGCGCCGTGGCGGCGCGAAATCGATACCGAGCCTTTGCGCCCGGCATGGGAGAGAGATCATGGGATCGTTGACGTCCGAGAAGCTCACGCAGGCCGTCTCGCTCGTGCGCGAGGCCGGCTTCGACCTTTGGCTGACCTTCGTGCGCGAGACCGCCGACGGAGGCGATCCGGCCCTGCCGCTCATCCTCGAAGGAAGCCTCACCTGGCAGAGCGCGCTCCTCGTCTCGCGGGACGGCCGCAAGATCGCGATCGCCGGTCGCTACGACGCCGACCCGCTCCGCGCCTCCGGCGACTGGGATGAGGTGATCGGTTACGACGAATCGATCCGCCCGCAGCTCCTCGGCGTCCTCGACCGCCTGGTCCCGGCCGGCCGCCCGGGGCCGCCTCGCATCGCCGTCAACTACTCGCTCGAGGACGAGAAGGCGGACGGTCTGACGCACGGGATGTACCTCGTCCTCTGCGACATCCTTGCCGGGACTCGCTTCGAAGGCTCGCTCGCCAGCGCCGAGCCGGTGCTGGCGAGCCTCCGCTCCCGCAAGAGCGAAGAGGAGATCGAGCGCATCCGTCTCGCGATCGGGGAGACCGATCGGATCTTCGAGGAAGTCGAGACGTTCTGCGCCGCAGGCAAGACCGAGAAACAGATCTTCGACTTCGTCCATCAGACGATCGAGGCGCGCGGTCTCGGCTTCTCCTGGAGCCGCGCGTCGGACCCGATCGTGAACATCGGTCCCGACTCGATGATCGGCCACGGGATCCCGTCGCCCGCGATCGCGCTGGCGCCCGGCCATGTCCTGCACATCGACCTCGGCGTCCTCCGCGACGGCTATGCCTCCGATCTGCAACGCTGCTGGCTCGCCGCCGGCGCCACCTCCGCCGCCGGAGCGGCCTCCGACGCCGGTGGGACCGCTGCCGCCGCCCGGACCTCCTCAGGCCCCCATGCCGCGCCGCCCGAGCAGGCGCCGATTCCGCCCGCCGTCTCGGCCGTCTTCTGCGCGGTCCACGACGCGATCTCCGCCGCGGCCGCCCGCATCCGTCCGGGAATCGAGGGCTGGCGGGTCGACGAGGCGGCGCGAAGCCTGCTCGTCTCACGCGGCTACCCCGAGTACATGCACGCGACCGGGCACCAGGTCGGCCGCATGGCGCATGACGGCGGAGGCCTTCTCGGTCCGCGATGGGAAAGGTACGGCCGGCTGCCGGAGATCCCGCTCGAGGAAGGGCAGGTCTACACGCTCGAGCTGGGCGCCGTAGCCGAAGGGCACGGCTACATTGGGCTCGAGGAGATGGTCCGCGTGACGGCCGGCGGGTGCGAGTGGCTCAGCAACCGGCAGTCTCGCTTGCCGTTGCTGCTGTTGTAGCCCGCCGGGGGTCCGCTCGTCCGTCCGCTGTCGTACGGCTTTCGGCCCGCGCCGCCGTTTGACACCCGCGGTCCGGGCGCCGCGGTCCGCGGTCCGGGGAGCCCGGCGAACCGTTCATGACGGGAGTCCCGGAGGGGGCTGGTCGATTGTCAAATAGAGGCGACACTGCGGCCGGCTAGTGCCCGGTCCCCGCACGTTTTGCGACCCTCTGCCACCGGCGGCGTGGTACCATTGGTGCGCTGCCAATGGAGCGCTCGCTCCGGCTGAAAAGATCGGCCGGAGAATCGCCCGGGCTCGGCAACAACGATCAGGAGGAGTGGCTCATGAAGCACAAGCTACTACTGTTCTGCTCGATTCTGGCCTTCGCGGCGCTTCCTGGGATCGCCTCGGCCGATTGGTTCGAGAACTTCGATTCCTACGTCGTCGGAAGCGGACTTCACGGACAGGGCGGATGGCACGGCTGGGACGGCAACCCCGCCGCCGATGCCTACGTGACCGATCTCTACTCGCACAGCCCCTCGAACTCCGTCTCCATCACGGGCGCGACCGACATCGTGCACGAGTGGGACGGCTACACGTCCGGGGTCAACGAGCTCAGGGGTTGGGTGTACATTCCGTCGTCGCTCAGCGGGATCAACTACATCCTCCTGCTGAACACGTACAATGACGGCGGTCCGTACAACTGGTCCTCGCAGGTCTACTTCGACGGCGCCAACGACATCATCGTCTCCGATCCGGAGACCGACACCCTTCCGCTGGTCTACGACCAGTGGGTCGAAGTCTACGTGATCATCGATCTCGATCTGAACATCCAGACCTTCTACTTCAACGGACAGATGCTGTACCAGAAGAGCTGGACGGACGGGGTCAGCGGCGGTGGCGTTCTGGACATCGCCTGCATCGACCTCTTCGCCAACAGCGCCAGCCCGGTCTACTGGGACGACCTCTCGCTCACCATATACAACCCGGTCGCGACGCAGAACACGACCTGGGGGAAGGTCAAGCAGAGCTTCCGGTAGATCGATCGATCCCGAGAGCGAAGCGGGCGCGCCATCGGCCGCCTGTCGCTCCCTTCCGAGCGCCCCGCATTCCAAGGGAAGGCGGGGCGCTTTCTTCCCCCTTTCGCGTTCCGCACGCTTCGCCCCTTCGCCCCTTTGCGTGTTTGCCCGTTTGCCCGGTGCTCCGCCGCCCCGCCGCTCCGGCGTTCCGCGGTCCCGTCGCCCCGGCGTTCCGCCGCCCCGCGGCCTCGGCCGCGCCGGCGCCGCAACCCGCTTCTGGCCGCGCGCTCCGAACATCGCTAGGATGGTGCCGCCGCAACGGGGGCGGAGAGCTTCCGGGAGCCGGCGGCGGATGGGGAGGGCGAGGGATGAGACGGACGGCGCGGGAGTCGATGCGGGTGCGGAGAGGGTGCGGAGGCGCGGTGGCCCTCCTCGGACCGGGACGTTGGGGAAGATTCGGAAGATTCGCGAGTGGGTCGGGCGCGGCAACGCTCCGCCTGCTCCTCTGGCTCTGGGTGGCGGCCGCGGTGGCGGCAATCTCGGCCCAAGGATGCGGCCCGGGCGGCGGCGACCGCCAGACCGCGGCAGTCCGCGAAGGGGCGGGTCCGCGGGATGAGAAGACCGGCGCTGCTCCGTCCGGCGTCGTGATCGGCGTCTCGCTCCTCACGCGCACGCATCCCTTCTATCAGGATCTCGAGGCGGGATTGCGCGAGGCGGCCGCGGCGCGCGGCTACGAGCTGCTCGTGCAGGCGGGGGAGTTCGACGTCGCGAAGCAGAAGGACCAGATCGAGGACTTCCTGGTCCGTAAGGTCAACGCGATCGTCGTCTGCCCGTGCGACTCGAAGTCGATCGGCACCTCCGTGCAGGCGGCGAACGCGGCGGGAGTCCCGGTGTTCACGGCCGACATCGCGGTCCTCGCCGAGGGGGCGAAGGTGGTCTGCCACGTCGCTTCCGACAACGTCGCCGGCGGTCGTCTCGCCGCCCGGGCGGTGTCCGAAGCGATCGGCGGCAAGGGGAAGGTCGCGATCATCGACCATCCGGAGGTCGAGTCGGTCATCCAACGGGTTCGCGGCTTCGAGGAGGAGATCGCGCAGCACCCGGGCATCACGGTCGTCGCGAAGCTGACCGGCCGCGGCATGAAGGATGCTGCCTTCCGCACGGCGGAGGACATCCTCCAGTCCCACCCCGACCTCGACGCGATCTTCGGCATCAACGACGATTCCGCGCTTGGCGCCCTTGCGGCGGTCGAGAAGGCGGGACGGCAAGGGCGCGTGACGATCGTCGGCTTCGACGCCGTTCCCGAGGCGCGCGAGGCGATCGCCGCCGGGAAGATCCACGCCGACGTGATCCAGCAGCCGAGGACGATCGGCGAGACGACCATCGCGGCAATTGCCGACTACATGACAGGCCTGGAGGTGCCGCCGGCGATCCTGATCCCCTGCGAGCTGTTCACGCGAGAGAAGGCGAAGGCCGGATCCTGAGGAGCGCCCGGAGGTGAGGGGGGGCGACAAGGCATCTCGCTCCGGTGCCGCGGCAGAGATCGCCGCGGCTCGCACGGGCGGGCCGCCGTCCATCCCACCGGCCATCCCACCGGTTGGCGGGCCCGCCGAGCCCACGGAGCCCACCGAGCCCACCGGGCCCACGGAGCCGGCCGCCCCCTCCGTTCCGATTCTTCGCCTCGCCGGGGTCCACAAGCGCTTCCCCGGTGTGCACGCGCTGCGCGGCGCCGACCTGGACATCCGAGCCGGCGAGGTCCACGCGCTCGTCGGTGAGAACGGCGCGGGCAAGAGCACTCTGCTGAAGATCGCGACGGGGGCGCACGCGCCGGACGGCGGCGAGGTCGAAATCGACGGACGTCCGACCGTCCTGCCCGACCCGATCGCGGCCCAGCGGCTCGGCATCGCGGCGATCTACCAGGAGCTGGACCTCCTCCCCGCGCGCAGCGTCCGCGAGAACCTCTTCCTCGGTCGGGAACCGGCCCGCTTCGGGATCCCCGACCTTCGGATCGAGAGAGCTCGCTCCCGCGACGCGCTCGAGCGGCTCGGCGCGCCGATCGATCCCGAGTCGCTCGTGCGCGATCTCGACGTGGCGCAGCAGCAGCTCATCGTGATCGCTCGCGCGCTCCTTGCCGACGCGCGGCTCCTCGTCCTCGACGAGCCGACGGCCGCGCTCACGCCGCGCGAGGTGGAGCGGCTGCTTGCGCTTTTGCGCGACCTGCGCGCCGCCGGGAAGGGCATCCTCTTCATCAGCCACCGGCTCGAAGAGGTGCTCGCGATCGCCGACCGGGTCACGATCCTGCGGGACGGCAAGACGATCGGCACCTGGCTGCGCTCCGAGCTGACGCGCGAGGAGATGATCCGGCGGATGGTGGGGCGCCCGGTCGGCCAGCGCCTGCGTCGCGCGGCGGGCGCGCGCGGCCCGGAGATCCTTGCGGCTCGCGACCTCTCCGGCGGGCGCGTGCGCGGCGTCTCCCTCGCGCTCCACGCCGGCGAGGTCCTCGGGCTCGCCGGCCTCGTCGGCTCGGGACGGACCGACCTGGCGCGCCTGCTCTTCGGCGCACAGCGCCCGCGCTCCGGCGAGATCCTTCTCGACGGCACGCCGGTCGCGATCCGCTCCCCGCGCGAAGCGATCGCGCGCGGCATCGCGCTCCTGACCGAGGACCGCAAGGCGCAAGGACTCGTCCTCGGCCTCTCCGCCCGCGAGAACTTCTCCCTGCCGAATCTGCCCCGCTGGTCGCGCTTCGGCTGGATCCGCCGCCGCGAGGAGTCCGCACGCTTTCTTCGCTACGTGGACGGTCTGCGGATCCGTCTTTCCGGCCCCGAGCAGCCGGCCCGCAACCTCTCCGGCGGCAACCAGCAGAAGCTGCTCGTCGCCCGGTGGCTCGAGAACGACGCGCGCGTGCTGCTTTTCGACGAGCCGACACGCGGCATCGACGTCGGGGCGAAGTTCGAAATGTACAACCTGATCGACGACCTGGCGGGACAGGGCAAGTCGATCCTCGTCATCTCCTCCGAGCTTCCCGAGATCCTCGCCCTCTCCGACCGGATCCTCGTCATGCACGAGGGACGATTGACCGGCGAGGTGCGCGACGTCGCCTCCGCTACCCAGGAGCAACTGCTCCGCCTGGCGGTCGCGTGAGCGGGCTCGGCGCGCGCTTGCGGGCGGCCGGCTCCCAGCTCGCCTCGCAATACGGGATGCTCGCGGTCCTGTTGCTGCTGGCGGGATTCTTCTCGCTCGCGACGATCCGCGAGCAGCAGCCCTCCGGCGCTCGCGCCGCCGACGCGATTCTCGCTCGCCTCGACGCTGCCGTTGCGGCGCAGGCCGCCGCCCCCTCCTCCGGCGCGGCCTCGGCCGGCGCTCCCGTGGCGATCGCCGTGCGCGAGGGGGAGGACGGCGCCGCCTTTGCCGCCCGCCTGGCCGCCGGGCTCGCACGCCGCGGGATTCCGGTGGCCGCCACGGTCCAGGGGGAGCCGGCCGATCTGCGGCGGGCGCTGGAGCGGCTCGTCGCGGAGCCGGCGACGGAGCCGGCTGCGGAGCCGGCCGAGGAGCTTCCGGCAGCGGAGGGCCCGGCCGCCGAGGCCCCCGACGCGGAGCGCCCCGCCGGCCGCTCCGCGGGCGCGTTGCGCGTCGCGACGCTCGCCCCCAACGCGCCGGCGGTCCGCACCGTGCTCGATGCGACGCCGGGGTACGCCGGTGCCGAAGTGCTCGTCGCGCCGTCGTATCGCTGGCCGACGTTCCTGCTCCCCGACAACGTGCGCAACATCGCGAACCAGATCAGCGTGATCGCGATTCTCGCGGTCGGCATGACGATGGTGATCCTGACCGGAGGGATCGACCTGTCCGTGGGGAGCCTGATCGCGCTCTCCGCCGTCGTCGCGACCGGCACGATCGCGCATGCCGGCGGGGCGGACGCGACCGGCACGGTCCTTCTCGCGGGCGCGCTCGCCGGCATCCTCGCGTGCGGCTTGACCGGGCTTCTCTCCGGCCTGGCGATCACCCGCTTCGACGTCCCCCCCTTCATCGCGACGCTCGGCATGATGCAAGTGGCGAGCGGTCTCGCCTATCTGCTCTCCGCGGGTCGACCGATCTACCAGGTGCCCGGCCGCTTCGTCGCGCTCGGTCGCGGCGCCGAGCCGGTCCTCGGACTTCCCTATGCGGTGCTGTTGATGGTCGCGCTGTTCGCCGCCGCGCATCTGCTGATGACGCGCACGGTCCTGGGACGCCACATCTATGCGGTCGGCGGGAATGCCGAAGCATCGCGCCTGGCCGGGGTGCGCGTCCGCGCCGTCCTCCTTTTCGTCTACACGGTCTCCGGCCTGTTGGCCGGTCTCGGCGGGATCGTGATGGCGTCGCAGCTGAAGAGCGGCGCCCCGACCTACGGGCTCTCGTACGAGCTGTACGTGATCGCCGCGGTGGTCGTCGGCGGGACGAGCCTCTCCGGCGGCGAGGGGCGGATCCTCGGCACGCTGGTCGGCGCGTTCATTATCGCGGTGATTCAGAACGGCATGAATCTCACGAACGTCGAGAGCTACACGCAGAAGGTGGTCCTCGGTCTCGTGATCCTGGGAGCGGTCCTTCTCGACCGCCTGAAACATCGAGGTTGGCTGCGCCGGAGGTTCCGGCTGCGGCCCCGCTGGCCGATTTCTCGATCGAGCGGCGCGTCGTCATCCGCGTCCGCCGCGGTCCAGCCCCCAAGCGGGCGGGAGGAGTCGCGATGAAGTGTGGACCGTCCGGTTCGCGGCGGTGTGGGGAGTCCCTCCGGCCTGCGCTCGCCTCGAGCGTCCTACTCGTTCTCGTCGTCTGCGGGATGCTCGGTGGCCTCGCCGGCTCGTCGCTCGGCGCCGCCGCGGGCGCCGCGCCCGCCCTCGCGGCCTCCGGCGCCGCGACGTCCGTGCCCGGCGCGGACGACCCGGCGCCCCCGCCGAAGCTCGAGCTGGACGTGGTGGCGACCGCGCATCTCGACACGCAATGGCGCTGGACGATCCGCGAAACGATCGACGAGTACCTTCCAGCCACCCTTCGCGAGAACCTCGCCTACTTCGAGAAGTACCCGGACTACGTGTTCAGCTTCGAGGGAGCGTTCCGCTACATGCTGATGCGGGAGTACTACCCGAGCGAATACGAGCGGATGCGAAGGGCGATCGCGGACGGCCGGTGGCGCGTCGCCGGCAGCTGGGTGGACGCGGTCGATACGAACATTCCGTCACCGGAATCGCTGATCCGGCAGGCGCTCTACGGAAACGGCTACTTCGAGAAGGAGTTCGGCAAGAGGAGCCGCGACGTCTTCCTGCCCGACTGCTTCGGCTTCGGATATGCCCTCCCCTCGATCGCCGCGCACTGCGGCCTCCTCGGCTTCTCCACGCAGAAGCTCACCTGGGGCTCCGCGTACGGCGTGCCGTTCGATATCGGAATCTGGGAAGGAGTGGATGGCTCGGCCCTCGCCGCCGCTTTGCGGCCGGGCGACTACGTCGGCAGGATCACCCACGACTGGAGCGCCGATTCGTCAGCGATCGCCGCGATCGAGAGCCAAGGCAAGGCGTCGGGATTGTACAAGGGGCTCCGCTACTTCGGCACCGGAGACCAGGGAGGATCGCCGGCGGAGGAATCGGTCGCGTGGCTCGAGAAGAGCCTGGCCGGCGGCGGCCCGATTCTCATCCGCCCTGCCGGCTCGGACGATTTCGCCCGCGAGATCGCGCAGCTTCCGCAGCAGCGGCGCGACGCGCTCCCCCGCTATCGCGGCGAGCTGCTGATGACCGACCACGGCATCGGCTGCTACACCTCGCAGGCCGCGATGAAGCGATGGAACCGCAAGAACGAGCGGCTGGCCGACGCAGCGGAGAAGGCGTCGGTCGCCGCCGACTGGCTCGGCGCGGCGCCTTATCCGCGAGCGACCTTGAACGACGCGTGGATCCGCTTCCTCTGGCATCAGTTCCACGACGACCTGACCGGCACGAGCATTCCGGAGGCCTACGTCTATTCGTGGAACGACGAGGCGATCGCCTCGAACCTCTTCCGCGCCGTCCTTGCCGACGCCGCGGGCGGCGTCGCGCGCGCTCTCGACACGCGGGCGAAGGGGATTCCCGTCGTGGTCTTCAACCCGCTCTCGATCGAGCGGACCGATCCGGTCGAGGCGGAGATCGCGTTCGAGGGCGCGGCGGCCGCCCAGCAGGCGCCCGCCTCGGTGCGCGTCTATGCTCCCGGCGGCGCGGAAGTCGCATCGCAGGCGACCGCGCTCGGCGGAGGGCGCTACCGCATCGTCTTCCTCGCGACGGTGCCGGCGGTCGGCTTCGCCGTCTACGACGTCCGGCCGTCGGATCGTCCCTGCGAGATCGACACGGGACTCGCCGTCGCGCCCGACGGCGGCCGGCTGGAGAACGAACGCTACCGCGTGGCGATCGACGCGCGCGGGCAGATCTCCTCGATCTACGACAAGGGGGCAGGGCGCGAGCTCCTGCGCGCGCCGGTCGCGCTCGAGATGCTCGACGACGAGCCGTACGACTGGGCCGCATGGGAGATCGACTACGACGACCTGATGGCGCAACCGCGGGAAATCGTGGGCGGGCAGGTCGAGACTGCGGTGATCGAGACCGGCCCCGCGCGCGCCGCCGTGCGCGTCACGCGGCGAGCGGGCGGCTCGACGATCCGCCAGACGATCCGCCTCGCCGGCGGCGGCGCCGGCACGCGCATCGAGGTCGACTCCGACGTCGACTGGAGGACGAAGGGGACGCTCCTCACCGCTTCCTTCCCGCTCGCCGTCTCCAGTCCCAACGCGACCTACGATCTCGGGCTCGGCGCGATCGAGCGAGGGGTGAACCGCAAGGAGCTGTACGAGGTGCCGGGACAGCAATGGGCTGACGTGACCGAGCCCTCGGGAGCCTACGGCGTCGCCGTCCTGAACGACTGCAAGTACGGCTGGGACCGTCCCGACCCGGCGACCCTCCGCCTCGCCCTGATCCGCACCCCGCGCGTCAACGACCGCTGGAAGTGGATCGAGGACCAGGAGTCGATGGATCTCGGGCGGCACCGCTTCTGCTACGCCATCGCCGGCCATTCGGGCGGATGGCAGGACGGCGGCGTCGTTTCGGAAGCCGATCGCCTGAACCAGCCGCTCCTCGCCTTCACCACGACGCCGCACGAAGGCGGGCTCGGGGCGACCTTCTCGCTCGTCTCGACCAGCGACCCGGCGATCGCGATCCGCGCCGTCAAGAAGGCCGAGGAGGGCAACGAGATCGTCGTCCGCCTGCTGGAGACGACCGGACGCCCGCGCGAAGCGGTCGCGCTCTCCTTCGCGCGGCCGATCGCCGCCGCCCGCGAGCTGAACGGCGCCGAGGAGGCGATCGGGCCGCTCGAGGCCGCCTCCGGCCGGCTCGTTCTCGACTTCCGCCCGTTTCAACCGCGTACGATCGCGGTGCGCCTCGCCGATGCCCCCGTCGCGCTCGCGCCGCCGAAGTCGACGCCCGTCGACCTTCCCTGGAACCTGGTCGGCCTCACGCCGTGCGGCTCGGCCGGCGCCGGCGCCTTCGACAACGAGGGTGTCTCGCTTCCGTCCGAGCTGCTCCCGCAGACCTTCCAGCGGGAAGGAATCGCGTTTCGCACCGGCCCGCGCGAACCGGGAGCGGCGAACGTGGTCGCGTGCCAGGGACAGACGGTCCCGTTGCCCCTCGAGGCGAGACAGGGCGACCGCCTCTGCATCGTCGCGGCCTCGGTCGATGGGGACCGCGAAGCGTCGTTCCGCATCGACGACGGCCCGCCGCTCCCCCTCACGATCCACGACTACGCGGAGCCGATCGCGCAGTGGAACAACCGGGTGACGGCGGGAGGGTTGCGCTCCGATCCGGACTCGATCGAGCCGGCATACGAAAAGGACGTGCGGCTCGCCTGGCTCGCGACGCACCGGCATGCCGCCGGCGGCGAGAGGCTCGCCTATTCCTTCGGGCACTTCTTCCGCTACGACCTGCCGCTTCCGGGCGGAGCCGCCACGGTGACGCTCCCGAACGATCCGAACGTCCGGATCCTCGCGATGTCGCTCGCCAGCGCACCGAACGCGGCGACCCGCCCTGCGATCGCCGACGTCGAGCCGCCGGCCGCGACCTGCGTGAAGGCGCTCGCCGATCGCCTGGAGTTCCTCGACGAGACGCGCGTGCGCCTCGTGACTCCGACTCCAGGCGCCACGATCCGCTACACGACCGACGGGACCGAGCCGACCATCCAGTCCGTGCTCTACCGGGG
Source organism: Candidatus Eiseniibacteriota bacterium (assembly GCA_041946735.1). Classification (GTDB taxonomy): domain Bacteria; phylum Eisenbacteria; class RBG-16-71-46; order CAIMUX01; family VGJL01; genus JBHGAY01. Next base: position 15,487 of record JBHGAY010000004.1, on the reverse strand, counting down.
ACCGCTGACGATCCAGGAGTCGAGGACCGTCAAAGCCCGCGCCTTCCGCGACGGTCTCGACGATCACTACGTCGCCGCGCTCGCCGTCACGAAGCTCATACCGCGGCCCTCGGACGGTGTCGTGCGGCAGACGCCGGGGCTGATCTGCGACTACTACGAGTACGGGCCGGAAGGGGGATGGGAGGAGCTGCCCAACTTCTCGGCGCTCGAGCCTGCCGCCGCCTCGGCGCCGATCGGTCAGGTGGCGCTGCCCTCCTTCGCCCGCGCCGAGCGCTTCGGCCTCGTTTTGCGCGGGTGGATCGAGATCCGCACGGAAGGGATCTACACCTTCCACCTCTTCTCGGACGACGGCAGCGCCCTCTGGATCGGTGACGAGAAGGCGATCGACAACGACGGCCTGCACGGGCGCGGAGCGGTGTCGCGCACGCTCGCCCTCCGGCCCGGGCTGCATCCGATTCGCGTCGAGTACTTCCAGGGGCTCGGCGACTCGGCTCTCGAGCTGTGGTACGAAGGTCCCGGCGTGCCCCTGGCCCCCGTTCCGGCGGAACTTCTCTGGCAGGCCCGTCCGGTGGGCGGTCCGCGATGAGGCGTCCGGCGGGCGGTCCGAGATGAGGCGTCGTGCGCGCCGCCGCCGCGCCGCCGATCGTCCTTTCGTGCCGCCGCTGCGGCGGGTATCCTCGTGCATCGGATCCGTCCGGTCTGGGCGTGCTCGGCCTTTTCCGGACGGTTCGATTCGGCCGGGATCGAGTGCCGGAACCGCAAGCATCCAAGAGACCAAGGGAAGGAAGGGAACGATGTCGATTGTCCGCAGAACCCGGTGGACCGCGGTGGCGGTCCTGATCGGTGCCGCCTCCGTCGCCCTGGCCGCCGCGCCTCCGCTCCTGTCGGACGGCGGCTTCGACGGCAGCACGACCAGCAAGCTTCTGCGCAGGAACACGAAGGGGCAGGACTGGTACGAGAGCCGCTACGACGTCAAGGGATCGCGCGCGATGCTGAAGCTCGACAAGACGGCGATCGCGGGCAATGCGACCCCCAAGGCGCGGATCGACGGGAGCGCCAAGTTCAATACCTACCTGACGCAGAAGTTCGTGAAGGCGCAGAAGACCGACTTCTCGTTCTCCTGCGACATCTGCGTCCAGTCGATCGACCCGTCCTTCAATCGCTCCGCCTTCATCCTGATCGGCAACGATGCGGACAAGAAGAACGGCCCCAACTCGACCGGCAACGAGCGCTTCGTCTTCCTGGGCTTCGAGAACTCGGCGACGAAGGGGAAGATGAACCTCTTCGCGCGCCAGGGAAAGGGAGCCTGGGAACAGAGGACCGTCATCGCCCGCGATCTCGATCTCGGCCGCTGGTACACGATCGAGGGGACCGTCTATCCGGCCGACGGGATCTACGAGGTCCTGGTGCGGAGCGTGACCCCGAAGCCGGTCGAGCTGAAGGCGTTCGGGAGGGCTCCGAAGACGCTGACTGCGATCAGCTTCGCGTCCTGGAACGACGGGCCCGGGACGTTCTACGTCGACAACGTCTCGGCCAGCGGGGAATAGCGGACGGCGGAGGTCTCGAGGGACGATGAAACCGGAACTGCTCGCGCTACTGACGGCGGCGGCCTGGGGGATCGGCGGGTACTTCGAGAAGAAGGGGCTCCACCTCGGCCACCTCTCCCCGCAGCTCGGGATCACGATCCGCACCGCCGTCGCGTTCGTGATCCTGGCCGCCGTCAGCGCGCCGCAGTGGAAGAGCCTCCCGCACGCCGGCCCCCGCGCGCTCCTGATGATGACCGTCGGCGGGGGAATCGTCGCGGGGGCGGCGGGAATGCTCTGCTTCTACGCGGCGCTCAAGGGAGCGCCGCTCACCCGCGTGATGCCGATCGCCTTCACCTCGCCGCTCTTCGGGGCGCTGATGGCCGTGGCGCTGGGCGGCGAGCCTCTCACCCTGAAGACCGTCGCCGGCATCGCGCTCACCGTCGGAGGGATCATCGTCCTGACGATCCGCTGACGACCGGAGCAGCGCCCTCCCTCGCTGGCGTCCGGCCCTCCGTGGTTCCCTCAGTCTCGCACGAAGTGCGGGAGGGCGCCGGGGATCGGGATCGAGATCTCGACAAACCCCGCGAAGGCGCCGTTCCGGAACCAGGGAAGTTGGTGGATGATCTTCCGCCGGCCGTCCTTCTCGATCGTGTAGTGGTTCGCCTGCCGAGTCGCATACATCGCGCGCGTCTTCGTGCGCGCCGGCTCCGGGTGGCAATCGAAGACCGATCGCCCGAGGAGCGCCGCGCCCCCGTCGGCGGCGAACGTCTCGCGCGAGCGCTCGTTCATCGACAGGATCCTCCCCTCCGCGTCGGTCACGGTGATCGCCGCGCCGATCTCCTCCGCCCATCCCTCTGCCGCCGATCCGGGGCTCCGAGCCTCGAGCATCGCCTCGCCTCCTTCCGGGGGGCTTCCGCCGCCGCCGCCGGGTAGTATCCACGGACTGGAAGGGCCTGGCCAGTCCGGGCGCGCGGCGCCCGGCGCGGCCGCCCGACACCCGCCCCGATCGTCCGAAGGCGCCGGGAAGCAGGAGGCGACGACAATGCGATCGCACCGCAGGGAGCTCACGCTGAACATCCCCGCCCGGATGGCGTTCCGCAACATCACGCCGGAGGTGGAGGAGGCGGTCGCGGAGAGCGGCATCCGCGAAGGACTCTGCCTGGTCAACGCGATGCACATCACGGCGAGCGTCTTCATCAACGACGACGAACCGGGGCTGCACCGCGACTATGCGCGCTGGCTCGAGGAGCTGGCGCCCCACGAGCCGCTCTCGCGCTACGACCACAATCGGACGGGGGAGGACAACGGCGACGCGCATCACAAGCGTCAGATCATGGGACGGGAAGTCGTGGTGGCGGTGACCGGCGGCAAGCTCGATTTCGGTCCGTGGGAGCAGATCTTCTACGGCGAGTTCGACGGCCGGCGGCCGAAACGGATCCTGATCAAGATCGTCGGCGAATGAGGCGGGCGGCGCGCGATGAGCGGCGGGCGGCGCGCGGCGGCATAGCCTCCGCCTTCCGCGCGCCGACCCGGACTCATCTCCCCTTCTTCTTCTCCCGCTTCAGCGGTCCCGCCTTCTTCCCTGCCTTCTCGACCGCGTCGCGCAGCAGGAACTCGATCTGGCCGTTCACGCTCCGCAGCTCCTCGTCGGCCCAGCGACGGATCGCCTCGTACAGCTCGGGATCGAGCCGGAGCGGGAACGCCTTCTTCAGTCCCATCCGCGCGCCCTCGCCCGCCTAGTGGTAGATCGTCCCGGCGTTGACGATCGGCTGCGCCGAGTGCTGGCTGCAGAGGACGACGAGCAGGTTCGACATCATCGCAGCCTTGCGCTCCTCGTCCAGCTCCCCGAAGTCTCCTTCATTCAGCTCGCGCAGAGCGTCCTGGACGATCCCGACCGCGCCTTCGACGATCTTCTTGCGCGCCGCGATGACCGCTCCCGCCTGCTGGCGCTGGAGCATCGCGCCGGCGATCTCCGGCGAGTAGGCGAGGTGGGAGAGCCGGGCCTCGATCACGTGGACGCCGGCCCGCGCGAGCCGCTCCTGCAGCTCGGTGCAGAGCCGGGCGCTCACCTCGTCGGTCGCCCCGCGCAGGCTCAGCTCCTCCTCGCCGCCGTCGTACGGGTAGGCGCTCGCCAGGTGCCGCACCGCCGTCTCGCTCTGCGTCTTGACGAAGTCGGTGTAGTTGTCCACCTCGAAGACCGACATCGCCGTGTCCTTCACCTGCCAGACGACGACCGCGGCGATCTCGATCGGGTTTCCTGCGCGATCGTTCACCTTCAGGATCGGACCGTTCAGCGTGCGCGCGCGCAGCGAGAGCCGCACCTTCTGGTTGAACGGGTTCGTCCACCAGAAGCCATTGTTCCGCACCGAGCCGATGTAGTCTCCGAAGAGCAAGAGGACCATCGCCTCGTTGGGATTCACGACGAAGAAGCCGGCGCTGGCCAGCAGCGCCAGCAGCAGCCCACCGACTCCTCCGAGCAGCAGCATGAGGAGAGAGTGGCTCTGCCCTCCCCGCACCAAGAAGTAGATCGCCAGGGCGTAGAGGAGCAGGTTGACCAGGAGCATCCCCCATCCCGACGGCCTTCGGACCTCGCGTTCCGCGTGCATGGTTCCTCCCTTGCGTGCCCCATTCGGGCGTCGACATCAGAATGATATCACATCGATATCGACACGCAAGCGGAAAAAGAGGTGGGGTCGCGATCGCCCTCGGACGATCGCGACCCCACCCGTCATGCCACGCCTTCCGCCTCGCGAAACCGCACGCGGCCACGGCTCGCCGGCCGGGGGTTCGCGGCGACGCTTAGCGGAACAGCGCCTTCACGCCTCCCCAGGTCGTCGCTTCGACCGCGGTCGGCTGGCCGTACGTGATCCGGACGTTGTCCATCCCCAGTTCCCACATCTGGAAGATGAACACCATCGTCGGGTCGCCGTAGAAGAAGCCGAGCGTCGAGACGTTGGTGATGACGTCGTTCCAGTCGGGATTCTCCGGCGAGCCGGGGCCGAACCCGATCGTGAGCCAACCGGCCGGCAACGTCGGGGAATCGGACGGAACGTCGAAGTCATAGGACCGCCATCCCTCTCCGGGGATCGGGATGTTCTCGCCCATCGTGTAGGCGGCCCAGTCGTCCAGGTCGTCTCCCGGGGTCCCGTTGTCGGAGTAGAGCATGAGGCTCAAGGGGCGCCCTTCGGCCGAGAAGTCGACATAGAAGGTGGCGAGGTCGACTCCGATCGAGGTGACTCCCGCGGCGCGGAAGTCTCCGCTGAAGATCGACGGCTGCGTCGTCCGGGGCTGCGGAGCGTAGGTGTCGAGCCCCGAAGCGTGAAGGTAGGCGCCGGGGTTCCCGCCATTGGACTCGATCACCTCGGTGGGAGCGCCGTAGGTCCAGCCTCCCGTGTTCGAACCGCCGTCGAAGGTCTCGACGAACTGGTCCGCGAGGGCGGCGGCAGGGGAAAGGACGAAGGCGGCGGCCAGGGCGGCCGCGAAAGGCAAGATCGAGCGTCTCATCTCGAATCCTCCATGGTGGCTCGTGGTGTCGGCCCGGGTGGCTCATGGTGTCGGCCCGGGCGGTGGCTCGTGCTGTCGGCCCGCACCCTTGGGCGAGCGTCGATCTCAATGATAATTCGTCAGGTACCTTCGATCCAAGCGCCGCGCCCGCCGGGGCCCGATCGCAGCTCGCCATCGCAGCTCGCCACGCGACGCGAAGGGCGCAAAGGGGCGCAAAGGACGCGAAGGACGCGAAGGACGCAGAGGAGTTCGGGGCGGCGCCCCCCATGCGGCGGTCGCAATGGGGGGGCGCGGACGGTCGCTCAGCAGTTACCCTTCTCCCCGAGGGCGGGCCGATCGAACCCTCGCCGTCCTTCGGGGGTTCTCGGTCTGAACGAGAGTCGGGAAGAACCGGAAAGGAACCGCCATGAAGCTTCGGAAGCCGCCGCGCGGACGCCCACACCCCGTCCTCGCCTTGCTCCTTCTCGCCGCCCTCGCCCCACTTCCCGCTGCCGCGCAAGAGCCGGTCACCTACGCGCCGGTACCCTTCGGCCCTGGCGAGAAGCTCGGCTACCGGGTCAACGTAGGGATCCTGGGCGGCAGGGGCCGCGGCTCGATGGAGGTCGCCGGTATCGAGAAGGTGCACGGGCATCTCACCTACCGGCTGCGCTTCGCCGTCGAGGGCGGGATCCCCTTCGCCCACGTCGACACGAAGCTCCAGTCCTGGATGGACGTCGAGACGCTCTTCGCGCGCCGCTTCGAGCAGGATCAGAAGGAGGTCCGCTACAAGCGCCACCGGATCCTCGACTTCTTCCCCGAGCGCGACCTCTGGATGCGTTCCGACGGCCAGGACCAGGGACCGCTCGCCACCAAGATGCCGCTAGACGACGTCTCGTTCGTCTACTTTGCGCGCACCCTGCCCCTGCAGGTCGGCCAGACCTACACGCTCGACCGCTACTACCGAGCGGAAGGCAATCCGGTGATTCTGCAAGTCGTGAGGCGCGAGCGCGTGAAGGTGCCGATGGGCACCTTCGACACGATCGTCGTGCGCCCCACGATTCGCACCGGCGGCCTCTTCGGCGAGGGAGGCGAGGCGGAGCTCTTCTTCTCGGACGATCCACGCCGGATCCTGGTCCAGATGCGCTCGCGCCTGCCCGTCCTCGGGCACCTCGAGCTTCAGCTCGACTCCTACGAGCCGGGGCGCCCCGTCGTCCCCTTCGAAGGAATGGCCGGCGGCTCTCAGCCTGCGCGCGGACAGGGCCAGTAGGAGCGCCGGGCGGCGTGTGCGGCTGCCCCGCGCCGCTCCCGCTGCCGCCCGCTCGCCGTCCGCCCCTCAGGCGTGGATCTCGACGATGTCCCGGTCCTCGAGCGGGTGGTTCCTCTCGACCGACTGACCGTCGTAGCGGGCCGACCCCCAGATACGCGCAAAACGGAAGTGCGCGGCCAGGTCTTTGTGGATGATCTCGGCGAGATCGAAGACCGTCGCTCCCCGGCGCATCACGAACGGCCGCGCCATGTCCGCCTTTTTTCCCGGCTCCTTTGCATAGACGCGTAGGATCCCGAGGCTTCCGTAGAGCAGCCGTCGCAGCTCCTCGACCCCTTCGAGCGACACCGCCGAGAGGTCGAGGCGCGGGAGATCCTCGCCGAGAATCGCCCGCACTGCCGCCGTTGCCACCGCATCGCGCGGCCGGTCGCACTTCGTCTCGGCGAGCAGCACCGGCAGCGTCCGCCCCGAGATCTGCAGCTCCTCCGGGACGGGCCGGCCTCGAGGCACGATCCGGCAGCGGGCAAGGAACCTCACGATCGTCTCCGCCTGCGCCGGCGCCTCCGGATCGCCGGGGTCGACCACGAGCAGGTCGGCGTCCGCGTTGCGCGCGACGTTGACGAGCAGCGGATCGAACGGCTCGGGAGCGAGCGGCGGCGTGTCGATCAGCTGCACCTGCACGTCCTCGTACGGCATCATGCCGGGTTGAGGGGCGTGAGTCGTGAAGGGATAGTCGGCGATCTCGGGGTGCGCGTGCGTGAGCAGCGCGAGAAGCGAGGACTTCCCGGAGTTCGGCGGTCCGATCATCGCGATCTGCCCCGCCCCCTCGCGAGCGATGTGCCCCGGATCGTGACGATGCCCCCCGGAGCGGCGGCGCTGGTCCTGCTCCTCCTGGCACTTCGAGAGGCGGCGCTTGATGTCCGCCTGGAGCTTCTCCGTCCCCTTGTGCTTGGGGATCAAGGCGAGCATCTCGCGCAGCGCCTCGATCTTCTCTTCCAGCGTCTCCGCCTTGCGGTAGCGCTCCTCGGCAGCCTGGTACTGAGGGGTCAGATTCGCCGGCATCTTCTGCTCCTGCTCCAGTAGTTTCAGGCCCTTGTGCCTCTTGCCGGCCGGGGATCGCCGCCCGGCCGTTAGCGAGCGGGAATCTCGATCCGGTCGCCGGGACGGAGCGCCTGCGCCCGGCATCCACGCGCGCGCAGCGTCTCGGCGAACTCCTCCGCATAGCCGTGCGTGACCAGCACCCTCCGCGCCCCGCTCGCCTCGACGTACGCGAGAAGATCGTCGAAGCCGGCGTGATCGCTCATGGGGATCGACACGTCGGCTTCGACCATCCTTCGCATGGGATCGAGAACGGCCCACCCGGACACGTAGGCGATGCGGCGTCGCGGCAGGTCGCGGATGATGCGGCTCTCCCGCGCCCCGATCGGGATCACGACCGCGCGCCCGCCGAGCGCTCGCGCGCGCAGCGGCCTCGCGAGCGAGAAGCGATGGCCGTGGCGCGCATACACCTCGAGGATCGGGATCATCGACCGGTGCACCGCAGCCGGGATCCCGGCGCGTTCGAGGATCGCGACGATCTCCGGCCCGCGCCCGACACCGTAGCCGAGAAACACCGGCACCTCGCCGCGCGCGATCGATTCGCGCGCCGTCTCGACGATCCTCCCACGCACCTCCTCCTCGGGGGGGAAACGGAAGATCGGAAGCCCGTATGTCGATTCCATGACGAGCAGATCGCACGCGGGGATCGTGACGGGATCGCAGGTGAGCGAAGCGCGGAGCTTGAAGTCCCCGGAGAGCGCGAGCCGACCTTCGGGGAAGGTGACGCGCAGCGACGTGCTGCCGAGGACGTGCCCGGCCGAAAAGACCTCGAGGCCGGCGTCCTCGAGCCGCCAGGCGCCGCCGCCGCCGTCGCCTTCGCCGTCGCCGCGTCGCAGTCCGGCGGGAAAGGGTGGCGGAGCCGCGCTCGGGCTGCCTCGCGCCCTCGGCCGGGACGGGTCCCGTCCATCCAGCAGCTCGAGCTGCTCCGGGGGATCGCCGCATGCTCGTGGCGCCGCGAGGTCGAGCCGCACGAAGGGTCCATCCGCGCCGCGCGCGATCATCAGGTCCGCGGTGGCGGCGGAAGCGAGCGTAAGCCCGTGTCCGGCGCGCGCGTGGTCGCCATGGGCGTGGCTGACGTAGGCGAGGGAGCGCGTCTCCCACGGATCGCACCACAGGCCCGCCGGCTCGATCCGGATCCCCTGCTCGAAGACCTGGATCCGGATGAGGGTTCCCGCCGTCGAGGTGTCCACTTCGTAACGGACTATAGGGCAAAGGGGGGCTGGAAGATCGCCTCGGAGCCTTGTACGTTCCCGGTATCCACGCGAGCGAGGCACGTCCGCGAGGGCGGGTTGTTCAGGAACCACAAAGCCGTGCCGAAACGATAGGTGGAAAAGGATTTGGTCCGCCAAGTCGGCTCCCGGCCGCGAGCCGGGGTGAGCCAGAAGCGAGGATCGCCATGTCCAGTCTCCATCGCCAGGAAGGCCGCCGGATCGAGATCTACGACACCACGCTTCGCGACGGGACGCAGGGGCTCGGCTTCAACCTCTCGCTCGAGGACAAGTTGGCCATCGCCTCGAAGCTCGACGATCTCGGGGTCGACTACATCGAGGGAGGCTACCCACTCTCGAATCCCAAGGACGTCGCCTTCTTCCGGGAGATCCGCAAGGTCCCGCTGCGCCACGCAAAGCTCTCCGCGTTCGGCATGACGCGCCGCCGCGGGATCCCCGCCTCCGAGGATCCCGGGATGATCGCGCTCCTCGACTCGCAGGCGGAGACGATCGCGCTCGTCGGCAAGACGAGCGATCTGCACGTGCGCGAAGTCCTCCAGGTCACCACGGACGAGAACCTCGCCATGATCGGCGAGAGCGTCGCCTTCCTCGTTTCGCACGGGCGCGAGGTGATCTACGACGCCGAGCAATTCTTCGACGGCTGGAAGCGCAACGCCGACTACGCGATCTCGACCTTGCGGTCGGCGGCGAACGCGGGAGCGCGCCTGCTCTGCCTCTGCGACACCAACGGCGGAACCCTCCCTGACGAGATGGCGGAGATCGTCGACGCCGTGCAGGCGGCGATCCCCGGCGTGGCGGTCGGCGTCCACTTGCACAACGACTCCGGCGTCGCCGTCGCGAACGCGCTGAAGTCGGTGCAGCACGGGGCGCGGCAGGTCCAGGGGACGATCAACGGGGTCGGCGAGCGGTGCGGCAACGTCGACCTGATCGCCGTCGTCGCGAACCTCTCGCTCAAGCTCGGCTACCACGTCCTGCAAGGCCCCGAGAGCCTGAAGAAGCTCGTGGCGGTCAGCCGCTTCGTCAACGAGGCGGCCAGCTTGACGCCGCAGGTCCACCAGCCGTACGTCGGTCCCGCCGCGTTCACGCACAAGGGCGGGATGCACGTGCACGCCGTCCTGAAGAACGTGACGACCTACGAGCACGTGCCGCCCGAGTCGGTCGGCAACGACCGCCACATGCTGATCAGCGAGCTGTCGGGCACGAGCAACGTGCAGGAGAAGATCACGCAGATGCTCGGCCAGAAGAGCTCGGACAAGGCGCTCCTCAAGCAGATCCTCGATCGCGTGATGGATCTCGAGAACGAGGGGTACGTCTTCGAGACGGCCGAGGCGAGCTTCGAGCTGATCGTGCGCAAGCACCTCGGTCTCTACGAGGCGCCGTTTCAGGTCGAGCGGTGCTGCGTCACAAACGAGAGCCGCCACGGCAACTCCTCCGTCACGCGCTCGGAGGTCGAGCTTTCGGTCGGCGGCACGCAGCGGCGCGGCGAAGCGGCCGGCCTCGGCCCCGTCCACACGACGTTCGCCGCGCTCGTGGCGGCGCTCGAGACCGACTACCCGGTCGTCCGCTCGTTCACGGTCGACGACTTCAAGTCGCACTTCATCCATACGCGGAAGGAGAAAGGTCATCGCGTGCGCGTCTCCGTCCAGCTCACCGACGGCACGCGGAAGTGGGGCACGGTCGCCGTGTCGACCGACCTCGACAGCGCGATCTGGCAGTGTCTGGTGGAGGGGCTCGAGAGCGCGATCCTGCACGAGCGCGGAAGCCTGAAGGACGCGATCGCGCGAGCCGGAGGAGGAGCGGACCCGGCGCCCGACGGCGGCGGGCCGGCGCGCCAGGGGGCCTGATCGCGATGGCCGAGCCGCAACCGCAACGGATCGTCATCCTCTGCGCCGGGCAGTCGGCGCGCCTGCTGGGCGAGATCCTCCGCCGCGTTCCGCGCTATCGATGCGTCGGCTACCTGGACGGCGATCGCGAGAAGCACGGCAAGGTCTACTACGATCTGCCGGTCCTCGGCGGCTTCGAGAAGCTCGCCGAGCTGCGCGAGCAGGGCGTGACCGGCGCGATCCCGGTGCTCGGACCGCTCGGACTTCGCCTGGGGATGTTCGAGCTGATCCGCCGCGCCGGGATGGAAGCGGTCACGATCCTCGAGCCTTCGGTCGTCGCCGCCTCGGACCTCGAGATCGGCGAGGGATCGCTCGTCTCCTTCGGCACCGTGATCCTGAACAATGTCAAGATCGAGCGCTACGCCTTCGTCGGCAGCGGCGTGAACGTGCTGCACGACGTCACGATCGGCGAGAACTGCGTGATCGGCGGCGGCACGACGATCGGCTCGACGACCCGAATCGGGCCGAACTTCGCCTGCGGAGTCGGATGCGTGATCCGCTCGGGCGGCGTCGCGATCGGCGAGAACGTGCAGCTCGCGGCCGGGACGGTCGTCCTGCAGGACATTCCGGACCATGCCTTCGTGATCGGCAACCCCGGGCGCGTCATCCGGCTGCAGGCGCCCATCGAGGTGCGCTACCCATGATCGAGGTGGTGGGATCGAAGGGACCGCGCGAGGCCGCGGCCAGCGTCTTCGAGGAGATCCTCGCTCGGCACGGTGACGACGATGCCCTCGCGATCGTCGGGCGCGCGCCACTGACCTACGGCGCCCTGCGCGACGAAGTGGCGGACCTCGCGGCGCGGTTGCGCGAGGCGGGCGCGGGGCCGGGCGCGCGGATCGGCGTGTCGGCCGATCCCGGCGCGGGGTATCTCGCCGCGCTTCTTGCCGTGCGCGCGGCCGGAGCGACGACCGTCCTGTTCGGGACGAGCTGGACGCCGACCGAGCAGCGGCGGATCTTCGCGCACGCGCAGCCGGGATGGATCCTGGCGGGCGGCGCGGAGCCGGCCGTGGGCGAGACGCCGGTCGCCGAGGAGGCGTGCCCGCCGGTCGGCGGCAAGCTTTACCGCTACGCGGCGGGCGAGGACGCCCCGCCGTCCGATCCGGGCGACGCGGTGATCATCTATACGAGCGGGACGACCGGATCGCCGAAGGGGGTGATCCTGACCGAGCGGGGGCTGTCGGCGAACGTGCGGGCGGTCGCCTCCTACCTGGATCTCCGACCGAGCGACTCGACCGTCGTCTTCACGCCGACCTGCTACGCCTACGCGGTCTCGCAATTCCTCACGCACGCGCTCGCGGGCGCAGCGATCCTGCCGATGCCGACCTACCTGCGCTTCCCGATGGCGATCCTGCAGGGGGTCGCGACCGCGCGCCTGACCGGCATCGCGGCGAATCCGACGTCGTTTCGGATGTTGCTCGGGCTCGACGTGCCTGCCGACTGGGACCTTTCGAGCGTGCGCTATGTGATGTCGGGCGGGCAGTTCCTGGACGCGAGGCTCGTCGCGCGGTTGTGCGAGCGCTTCCCGCGAACGCGCGTCGTCAACATGTACGGCGCGACGGAGAACGGTCCGCGGATCAGCTACCACTGGGTCGAGGATCGCGGCGCGGACGATCCCGCTCGCTTCTATCCGGTGGGACGCGCGGTCGACGGCACGCGAATCGAGATCCGCGACGACGAGGACCGGCCTGTCGCCGGGCCGGAGCAGGTGGGCGAGGTGGTCGTCGCCGGCACGAGCCTGATGCGAGGCTACTGGCGCGATCCGGAGACGACGGCGCAGAGGATCCGCGACGGCTGGCTGCACACGGGCGACCTCGGCTTCCTCGATCCCCGCGGCGAGCTGGTGCTGACGGGACGGTCGAGCAACATCATCAACACGGGCAACGAGAAGGTCTCCCCCGAGGAGGTCGAGCGCGCGCTGCTCGAGGTGCCGGGGATCGCGGAGGCGGGCGTCTACGGGCGGCCCGATCCGGTCACCGGCGAGTCGGTCTGCGCGAAGATCGTCGTCGAGGCGGGCGCGCAGGTCGATCTGTGGGACGTGCAGCGGCACTGCCGCCTCGTGCTGTCGGCGTACAAGGTGCCGCGCGAGGTGACGATCGTCGACGCGCTGCCGCGCACGCTCTACGGGAAGATGGACCGCAGGAAGCTCAAGGAATCGTAGGAACCAGAGAGGAGAGGGAATCGGGGCATGGCCGACACGTTGCAGATCATCGCGGAGTACGCGTGCCGCCGCAGCCCGCGCGCCGCCGAGGCGGGCAAGGCGATCGCGGAGCTTCCCGTCCATCTCGTCTTCGACTCCATCGGGATGCTCGACTTCCTCTCCTTCCTCGAGCAGTCGTTCCAGATCCGGATCCAGGACGCCGACGTCCTGCCGGAGAACTTCGAGACCTTCGCCGCCGTCGCCCGCCTCGTGGAGAGCAAGAAGACGGCCTGAGGTTCGAGTCCCCCGGCGCGCCTGGGCGGGCCGTTCGGCCGATCCTCTTCCGCGCATACCGCGTATACCGCGGACGCCGTCACCTCCCGTGCCTCCCGTGCCTCTCGCGCCTCCTGCCGTGCTATCGTGGCCGGTTCGTTCCACCGTTCCACCGTCCACCGTGACCGTAGAGGAGTCCCCCCATGAGCGACGAGCACCGGCCCGGCACGGAACGCGATCGTAAGGCCCGCCCGGCGAACCGCCTGATCCACGAGACGAGCCCCTACCTCCAGCAGCATGCGCACAATCCGGTCGACTGGTACCCGTGGGGAGAGGAGGCGATCGAGCGCGCGCGTCGCGAGAACCGCCCGATCTTCCTCTCGGTCGGCTACTCGTCGTGTCACTGGTGTCATGTGATGGAGCGCGAGTCGTTCGAGAACGACGAGATCGCACGGCGGATGAACGAGAACTTCATCAGCGTCAAAGTCGATCGCGAAGAGCGGCCCGACGTCGATCAGATCTACATGACTGCGGTACAGATGCTGACCGGCTCGGGGGGATGGCCGATGAGCGTCTTCCTGACGCCCGACCTGAAGCCGTTCTACGCCGGCACCTACTTCCCGCCTGACGATCGCTACGGCCGTCCCGGCTTCGCGCGCGTGCTCGACGCGGTCTCGATCGCGTTCCGCGAGCGGCCGGACGACGTGGCGCGCGGGGCGGAGGAGGTGGCGCAGCAGCTCAAGCGCTATGCCGAGATGGACCGGCCGCCGGGAGTCCCCTCGCGCGAACTGCTCGAGCACGGGGCGCGAGCCATCCTCGAGCGGTTCGATCCCGATCTGGGGGGACTGAAGGGGGCGCCGAAGTTCCCGCACGCGACGGCGCTGCGTCTGCTGCTGCGGCTGTTCGCGTCCATACAGGGGACGCGCGAGGGGATCGAGGCGCTGCGCGCTGTTCGCGTCACGCTCGACCGGATGGCGTGGGGCGGCATCCACGACCAGATCGGGGGAGGCTTCCACCGCTACGCGACCGACGAACGCTGGATGGTCCCGCACTTCGAGAAGATGCTCTATGACAACGCGCTCCTCGCGGTCGCCTACCTCGAGGCGTTCCAGGTCACGGGCGACGAAGCGTACGCGCGGGTCGCGCGCGGGACGCTCGACTTCCTACTGCGCGACCTGCGCGCCCCCGAGGGAGGCTTCTACGCCGCGCTCGACGCGGACAGCGAGGGGGAGGAAGGGACCTACTACCTGTGGACCCTGCCGCAGCTCCGCGAGGCGCTCGGAGGCGACGAGGAGCGGGCGGCTCTCGTCGCGCGCATCTTCGACGTCGACACGATCGGCAACTTCGAGGGGCGCTCGATCCTCCACCGGCGGAAGTCGGACGCTGAGGTCGCCGCGATTCTGGGCGTGAGCGAGGAGGAGGCACGGCGCGCGATCGAAGGGGACTGTCTGATTCTGCGCGAGGCGCGAGACGCCCGGGTGCGGCCGTTCCGCGACGAGAAGATCCTGACCGACTGGAACGCGCTCGCGATCAGCGCCTTCGCGCGTGGTGCGCGCGTGCTCGGTGCGCCGGGCGTGCTGGGCGCGGCTAGCGTGCTGGGCGCCGCGGGTTCCGCCGTGGCGGCGCGCTACCTCGACGCGGCGACCGAGGCGGCGATCTTCCTGACGCGACGGATGCGCGATCCGGCCGGCGGGCTCCTCCATTCCTTCAAGGATGGACGGGCGAGCGTCCCTGCCTTCCTCTCCGACCACGCCAACCTCCTCGCCGCGCTCGTCGACCTGTACGAGGCGACCGGGGAGGCGCGCTGGATCGAGGAGGCGCGCCGCCTGCGCGAGGCGATGCTGCGGGAGTTCGGAGCGGGGGGGAGCGAAGGTGAGAGCGCGGGCGCGGGCATGGGCGCGGGTACGGCGGAGGGCGGCGCTCTGTACGAGACGCGGGCCGGGGCGCCGGATCTGATCGCGCGGCCGCGGCGGGGCGAGGACGAGGCGACGCCGTCGGGGAACGGGGTCGCCGCCTACGGGCTGATCCGGCTGGCGCGGATCCTCGGCGAGCCGGAAGCGGAGCGTCCCGCGGAAGCGATCTTGCGTGCGTTCGCCGGGACGATGGAGGCGGCGCCGATAGCGACCGCCCAGCTCCTGCTCGCGCTGGATCTGCATCTGTCCGCGCCGCGCGAAATCGCGATCGTGGGACCGCGGGCGGCGACGGCTACGGAGGCGTTGCGGGCGGTCGTCGACCGCGCCTTCCTGCCGCACGCGGTTCTGCTGCAAGGCGAAGGGGACCGTGAAGCCCCACCGCTCGAAGGCCTGCGCGACAAGCCGATGCATGGCGGCAAGCCGGCGGCCTACGTCTGCACGAGCTTCACCTGCCGCGCGCCGGTGACGACGCCGGAGGAGCTGGCGGCGGCGCTGAGGGAGTAGGCGCTCCATCCCTCGGAGACATACGAGTCGCGGCATCGGGAATGTAGAAGCCGCGAGGGACGCGCGGCGG
Organism: Candidatus Eiseniibacteriota bacterium; assembly: GCA_041946735.1. GTDB lineage: Bacteria > Eisenbacteria > RBG-16-71-46 > CAIMUX01 > VGJL01 > JBHGAY01. The sequence continues at coordinate 107 of JBHGAY010000004.1, read as the reverse complement.
ACCGTTCCTACGGAGTGTCCGCGCAGTTGTATCACTCTGTGTCACTTCGACACTTTTTGTCTCGTTGCGTTACACCTGCGCGTTCGTTCACCCGAACGTGCTCAAAC
>JBHGAY010000039.1:0-34600 GCA_041946735.1 Candidatus Eiseniibacteriota bacterium | reverse complement strand
GGCTGCTCGGCAACCGCATCATCGAGCGCTTCGGCGAGCGCATCGCGCCGCGCCAGGAGAAGGAGGAGGACTGAGCGCCGCCGGAGGTCAGGGAAGCAGCGAGACGCTTGCCGAGCTCTCCCCGGCCGCCGTGCGCATGCGCACGAAGTAGCTGCCGCGCGGCAAGCGACGTCCGTCGTCGCCCCGGCCGTCCCACTCGTAGCGACTCTCCCCGGCCGGCGCTTCGCCTCGAACCAGCGACGCGACGCGCCGGCCGGTGGCGTCGTGCACCGTCAGCGATAGCGGGCCGGCGGCTGCGAGACGGGAGAGGAGCGTGACCTGGCGCCCGGCGCGGGCCGGATTGGGCCAGACGGTGAGGCTCCTGCCGAGGGCGAGCGCGCCGGAGCCCGGCGGCACGGAGGCGGCGGGCAGCGGTCCCCAGTTCGCGATGTAGGCGGCCGGCTTCCCGCCCGCGTGCAGGAACTCGCCGCCGGCGTAGAGGCCGTCCCCCCAGACCGTCATTCCCCAGAGCCAGTCGTCGAGCCCCGGCCCCATCGCGTGCCAGGACGAGCCGTCGAAGCGAGCGATGTAGTCCGCCTCCTCGCCGCCGATCTCCTCGAACAGGCCGCCCGCGATCAGGTCGCCATTGTAGGTGGCGAGACCCATCACGTAGCTGTCCGCTCCGGGGGTGGGACCGAGAGGCGACCACCGCGTTCCGTCCCAGGCGGCGATGTAGTGCGCGGAGTCGGCGCCGGAGACGGTGAAGTACCCGCCCGCGATCAGCACGTCGTTCCAGACCGTCACGACGCAGACGGAGGTGTTGAAGCCGAGGCCGAGCGAGTGCCAGCTCGTGCCGTCCCAGCGCGCGATGCAGTTCGCTGTGTCGCCGCCCGCCGTGTGGAAGTAGCCGCCGACGATCAGGTCTCCGTTGTAGACGGTCATGGTCTCGGCCGGACCATTTAGCCCCGTGCCCAGCCGGTGCCACGCGCTTCCGTCCCAGCGTGCGATGTCGGAGGCGGCGGAGTCCTCTCCCGCGCGGTTGAAGACGCCGCCGGCGATCAGGTCTCCCGCATAGCTCGTGATGCAGAGGACGTTGCCGCCCGTTCCGGTCCCCACGGGTTGCCACTGCAAGCCGTCCCAGCGAGCGATGCGGCTGGCCGGCATCCCGCCCGCCTGGTTGAACTCCCCTCCCGCATAGAGATAGCCGTCGTCGTGCACGTGCAGCGCGCGCACGGCATCGTCCGTGCCCGTTCCGAGCGGCGACCACGCGGCGCCGTCCCAGCGCGCGACGTGCGAGGCCGGCGTGGAGCCGAGCGTGACGAAGTCCCCGCCGGCGACCAGGCTGCCCGCGTAGGTGCCGAGGGAGAGGACGCGGGCATCGGCGCCTTGATCGGCGAAGGTGTCCAGCCAGAAGTCCTCCGCGGCCGCGACGGAGGGGAGGCATCCGATCGCGGCGAGGGGGAGGGCGAGGGCGAGGGCGAGGAAGAGGGCGAGGCTGGAGGCGGCGGCGAGTGCCGTGGTGGTGCCGGCGCCGGCGGCGGCAGCGGCGGCGGCGACGCGGCAGGACGCGAGGAACGAGGGGCGGTTGGCTCGGCGGTGCATGGAACCTCCTCGGGGAGCGACTCCCAATGAAGCGCGGCTCCCATCATCCGTGAGGTACGAGGCGCACGACGGAGAACGAAACGTGCGAGAGTGCGCGATTCGGCCCCGGACGTCGAGAGGAACGATCGTCCGGAGCCGGCTTGAGCGCCGAGCGCTGAGCGCTGAGCGGGGAGCGCGGAGCGGGGAGCGGGGAGCGCGGGACCGACTGCGACTGCGACTACGACCGCCCGCGAAGCGCGCGTGCGAGGAGGTCGCCGGCCATCGAAACGGACCTCCCCGTCGATCGCGCGGCGCAGCGCCTTCTCGAGCCTGCGCGTGTCGACGTCCGGCTCCGGCGGGCATGGCGTCGTGAGTCGATCGCATGGGAAGGGCTCGAACAGGCTCGGCGGCTCGACGGGGCGGAGCCATCGCTGCGGGTCGGGCCGGACCGGGTGTCGCCGTGCAAGGCGCGTCCGACAGGGCAAGAATCGCGCGGCTAGGAAGCGCGGGCAAGGAGGCGCCGCCTTGCCGGAATGTAATGGACGGCGGCGCAGAATCGGCTTTCTCGTTCGCGCCTCGGTTTCTACAGTGAGGAGAGCGTAGCGTTAGATTGTGAAAGATGGATCGGAGCGGAAGGCCCGGCCACTCACCTTGCGTTCGGCGCGAACGCCACTTGGCTGGACCACGAGATCCGGCCGCTTCCTCCGGATTCTGCGGCGCGAACCGCCGGCACCGGCGAATGTGCAAGGGGTGCGGAGGAGGCGAGAGACGAACGGAGGTCCATGCCGCAGCTCTTTCAGCCTTCCTGGAACGCGGTTACGCGGGTCGTCGTCTTCGGCTTTCTGCTCGCGATCGTCGGCCTGTTCGCCTTCCTCTTGATGCTGCAGGACTCGAGCTACGCGACGGACGTGGGTGTTCCGGTCGATCAGCCGATCCCGTTCAGCCATGCGCATCACGTCGGCGAGGAAGGGTTCGACTGCCGCTACTGCCACACGACCGTCGAGACCTCCTCCTTCGCGGGGATGCCGAGCACCCAGACCTGCATGAACTGCCACAGCCAGATCTGGCTGCGGAGCGAAATGCTCGAGCCGGTGCGGCGAAGCTGGCGGGAGGATCAGCCGCTCCAGTGGAAGCGGGTCGCGCGGATCGCCGATTTCGTCTATTTCGATCACAGCATTCACATTCGAAAGGGGATCGGCTGCGCGGAGTGCCACGGGCGCGTCGATCGGATGCCGCTCCTCTGGAAGGCGGAGACGCTCCGCATGCCGTTCTGCCTGGACTGCCACCGGAATCCGGAGAAGTACGTGCGGCCGCGCGAGGCGGTCTTCCAGATGGACTGGACGCCGCCGCGCGACCGGGAGGCGATGGGACGCGAGCTGGTGCGCCGCTACGACATCCAGAGGAAGACGGACTGCTCCGTCTGTCATCGGTAGGGATGGAAGGCGTGGAAGAGGAAGCGGAAGAGGAAGGGGGAGCGGGAGAGGCAATGCGCGCGGGCGAGTCGAGGCGCTTCTGGAGGACGCTCGAGGAGCAGGCGGCGGCGGAGAGGCCGCAGGAGAAGGCGGCGGAGAGGCTGGAGCAGGCTGCGGAGTTCTCCAGGGCGACGCTCGGTCCGGCGGCGATCGATCGGCGCGGCTTCCTCCAATGGCTCGGCGCCACGGCGGCGATGGCGGGGCTCGCGGGCTGTGGGGGAGGCGAGGGATCCGGACGGGGTTGGTTCGTCCCGCCGGTGCGGACACCGGAGGCGCACGTTCCGGGCGAGCGCGTCTACTTCTCGACGGCGATCGAGCTCGGAGGCTACGGCGTCGGAGTTCTCGCCGAGACGCGCGAGGGACGGCCGGTGCGCCTCGAGGGCAATCCCGACCATCCCGTGTCGCGCGGGGCGATCGATCCGCTGACCCTTTCCACCGTCCTCTCGCTCTACGATCCCGACCGGTTGCAGACGGTGACGCGTGGAGGCGCGCTCGAGACGTGGGACGTCTTCCGGGAGGAGATGTCGGGGCCGCTGCGGCGTGAGCGGTCGCGCGGGGGAGCGGGCCTGCGCATCCTGAGCGGACCGATCGGCTCCCCGACGTTGCGACGGCTGCGCGCCGGGCTTCTGGCGGCGCTTCCCGGCGCGCGCTGGCACGTGTGGGATCCGTTTCCGCGGTGGGGCCCGCTTCAGGGGTCGCGCCTGGCGTTCGGCGAGCCGCGCGAGATCCTCTACCGGTTCGATCGCGCCTCGACGATCCTCGCGATCGATTCCGATTTCCTGATGGAAGGACCGGCCCGCCTCGCCAACGCGCGGCGCTTCGCGCAGTCGCGCGCGATCGATGCGGCGGAGCGCGAGTCAGGACGGACGGCGGGAGGGGCGCCGGGAGGGGCGCCGGGAGGGATGTCGCGGCTCTACGCTGTCGAGAGCGCGATGACGAACACCGGCGCGAAGGCGGACCATCGCCTCGCGCTTCCTCCGTCGCGGATCGAGCCGTTCGCGCGGGCCCTGGCGGCGCGTCTCGGAGTGCCCGGCGCGGAGGGGACGGCGGCGCCCCCGGGGATCGACGAGGGGTGGATCGCGGCGGTCGCCGAGGATCTACGCGCCTCCGCGGGGCGCGCGATCGTGATCGCCGGCGAGCATCAGAGTCCCGAAGTGCACGCCCTCGCCCTCGCGATGAACGAGCGGCTCGGCAACCTAGGCTCCACCGTCCTGTTGTATCCCCCGGTGATCGACGCGGCCGGGGGCCCCGGCGGCCCGGTCGAGTCGCTCCGCGCGCTGCTCGACGACCTGCGGGGCGGATCGGTCGCGATCCTCGCGGTGCTCGGATCGAATCCGGTCTACGACGCGCCGCGCGAGCTCGACGTCGGGGCGGCGATCGAGCGCGCGGGGATCTCGATCGCCTTCTCGCTCTACCCGGACGAGACCGCCTCGCGCTGCCAGTGGCAGGTTCCGCTCGCTCATCCGCTGGAGTCGTGGGGCGACGAGCGAGCGGTCGACGGGACGGTCACCATCGTCCAGCCGATGATCTCGCCGCTCTACGGCGGATGGACGGCGATCGAGGCGACAGCCTGGCTCACCGGCGACCCGCAGCCGGACGGCCACGCGCTCGTGCGGCAGACCTGGATGGCGGCGGCGGGCGACGTTGGGGCGACCGCGGGGGCAGCCGCGGGGGCGGCGGCTGCGGTGGCGGCGCCGGTCGCGGGGGGCGCTGCCTTCGAGCGGATGTGGCGCGAGGCGTTGCGCGCCGGTGTCGTTCCGGGGACGGAGATGCCTCCGATCTCCGTGCCGGCGTCGTCGCTCTCCGCGCCGCCGCCATCCGCGACGGCGAGCGCGGGCGGCGAGCGAGGCGCGCTCGAGATCCTCTTCCGCCCCGATCCGCGCATCCACGACGGACGCTTCGCGAACAGCGCCTGGCTGCAGGAGCTGCCGAAGCCGATGACGAAGCTCACCTGGGGCAACGCCGCGATCCTCGGGCCCGCGCTCGCCGAGCGCCTCGACGTGCGCGCGGGGGACCATCTGCGGCTCATCCTCGGCGGACGCGAAGCGACACTGCCCGTCTGGATCCAGCCGGGGCAGGCCGGCGGGACGGTCCTCGTGCACTGCGGCTTCGGCCGCACGCGCGCCGGCCAGACGGGCGACGGCGTGGGCGTCGACGTCTATCCCTTGCGGCCGGCGGGAAGCCTCGCGTTCGCGGTCGGCCTCGCGGCGGAGAAGGCGGGCGGCAGGACGAAGATGGCCTCGACGCAGCCGCACCAGCGGATGGAGGGCCGCGAGATCGTGCGCGTGCTCACCGCTTCGGAAGCCTTGAGCGCGGCACGGTCGAGCGAGCCGGGGGAGCGGAGAGCTGCCGCCGCGGGTGGCGGGACGGATCTCGTCGTCGAGCCGGAAGAGACGCTCTACCCCGAGTACGCCTACGACGGATACCGGTGGGGGATGACGATCGACGAGAGCGCGTGCATCGGGTGCGGCGCCTGCGTGCTCGCGTGCCAGTCGGAGAACAACATCCCGGTCGTTGGGCGCGAGCAGGTGCTGCGCGAGCGCGAGATGCACTGGATCCGCGTCGACGTCTATTACGAGGGAACGCCGGAGAATCCCGCCGCGGCCTTCCAGCCGGTCCCTTGCATGCAGTGCGAGAAGGCGCCGTGCGAGCCGGTGTGTCCCGTGGCCGCGACGACGCACTCCGACGAGGGCCTGAACCAGATGGTGTACAACCGCTGCATCGGGACCCGCTACTGCTCGAACAACTGCCCGTACAAGGTCCGGCGCTTCAACTTCCTCACCTACACCGACTATTCGGCCGAGCTGAAGCAGCTGCTCTGGAATCCGGACGTGACGGTGCGCACCCGCGGGGTCATGGAGAAGTGCACGTACTGCGTGCAACGGATCGACCGCGCGCGCATCCAGGCACAGAGGGAGGGCCGGCGGATCCGCGACGGCGAGTTCACCACCGCCTGCGCGGCCGCCTGCCCCTCCGAGGCGATCGTCTTCGGCGATCTGAACGACCGGTCGTCGCGCGTGCGCGCGCGCAAGCTCGACCCGCGCAACTACTCGCTGCTCGCCGAGCTGGGCACGCAGCCCCGCACGACCTATCTCGCCGCCGTGCGCAATCCGAACCCGGCGCTCGAGGTGGCGTCCACCTCGTCGGCGACGGCCGCGCCGTCCACGCCGCCGCCGCCGCCGGCCGGAGCGTCGGCGGCGCCCGGGGAGGGCTGAGGTGGCGCGGCGGCGCCCGGTAGAGGAGCGCGAGGCGGAGCAGGTCGACACCTTCCTCGCTCCCGGCCACACGATCCTCTCGGTCACGGCGAAGATCGCCGGCGTCGTCCTGCAGCGCGGGACGCCGCGCGGCTGGTGGATCGGCGCGGGAATCGCCTTCCTGCTCGTGATGGGGCTGACGACGGCCGTCACCGTCCTTTTCGTGCGCGGCGTGGGCGTATGGGGCATCGACATCCCGGTCGCCTGGGGGTTCGCGATCGTCAACTTCGTCTGGTGGATCGGGATCGGCCACGCCGGGACGCTGATCTCCGCCATCCTGCTCCTGATGCGTCAGACCTGGCGCACCTCGATCAATCGCTTCGCCGAGGCGATCACCCTCTTCGCGGTCGCGCAGGCGGCGCTGTTCCCGATCCTGCACCTCGGACGGCCCTGGTTCTTCTTCTGGCTGATCCCGTATCCGACGACGTTCGGGGTCTGGCCGCAATTCCGCTCGCCTCTCGTGTGGGACTTCTTCGCGGTCTCGACCTACGCGACCGTCTCGCTGCTCTTCTGGTACATCGGGATGCTCCCCGATCTCGCGACGATGCGGGATCGCGCGCGGCACCGCGTCGTGCGGTTCTTCTACGGGCTCGGGGCGCTCGGATGGCGGAACGCCGCCTCCCACTGGAGCCGGTACGAGACGATCTACCTGCTCGTCGCCGCGCTCGCGACGCCGCTCGTCGTCTCGGTCCACACGATCGTGTCGTTCGACTTCGCCGTGTCGCTGCTGCCCGGTTGGCACTCGACGATCTTCCCACCCTACTTCGTGGCGGGCGCGCTCTTCTCCGGCTTCGCGATGGTCCTGACGGTCACGATCCCGGTGCGGAAGTACTACCGGCTCGAGGACATGATCACGGTCGAGCATCTGGACAACATGGCGAAGCTGATGCTCGCGAGCGGGCTGATCGTCGCGTACGGCTATGCGAATGAGCTGTTCATGGCCTGGTACAGCGCGAACCGATTCGAGCGCTTCCTCGTCGAGAATCGCGCGCTCGGTCCCTACGGCCCGGCCTTCTGGATGATGATGCTGTGCAACGTCGGGGTCGCGCAGGCGCTCTGGTGGCCGCGCGTGCGGCGCAGCGTCGGACTGCTCTTCCTCGTCTCGCTGCTCATCAACACCGGGATGTGGCTCGAGCGCTACGTGATCGTCATCACGAGCCTGCACCGCGATTTCCTGCCGTCCTCCTGGGGACTGTACAAGCCGACGATCTGGGACTGGATGACGTTCGCCGGCACCCTGGGAATGTTCGCCTTCCTGATGTTCCTGTTCCTGCGGTTCCTGCCGATGATCTCGATGTCGGAGATGCGGGACCTCGTGACGCGCCAGCGCGAAGGCAAGGAGCCGGCATGAGCGCGCGCAGAGCGCTCTGGGGCCTGCTCGCCCAGTTCCCCGATCCGCAGAGTCTTGCGCGGGCGGTGGAGGAGGCTCGCGAGGCGGGCTACCGGCGGATCGAGGCGTACACACCGTGGCCGATCGAAGAGGTGAAGGAGGCGCTCGGGGCGCACGACCGGCGCGTCCCGCTGTTCGTCCTGCTGGGCGGTCTGGCGGGCGGGATCGGCGGCTACTACCTGCAGTACTGGGTCTCGGTCCTCGCCTATCCGCTGAACGTCGGGGGACGGCCCTACCACAGCTGGCCTGCCTTCGTCCCGCCGACGTTCGAGCTGACGGTGCTCGGCGCGACGATCGTCGGGATTCTGGCGATGCTCGCGTTGAACGGCCTGCCGAGGCCGAGCCATCCGCTTTTCGAGATCCCGGAGTTCGAGCGCGCGTCGCAGGACGGTTTCTTCCTGTCGATCCAAGCGGACGATCCGCGGTTCGACCTTCCTGCGACTCGCAAGCTGCTCGCCGACCTCGGCGCAACGGGGGTGCACGATGTGCCGGCCGAGGAGTGAGGAGTTGCGGTGGACGTGGCTGCTGCTACTGCTGCTGGTGGTCGCCGGCTGTCAGCAGAAGATGGCGCGGCAACCGTACCTCGAGCCGCTGGAGCCGTCGCCGTTCTTCGGTCAGGCCGGCTCGTTCCGCACGCCGCCCGCCGGCACGGTCGCGAGGAGCGACACGATCGGTGCGGTCGCGTTCACCACCGGCCGGAACGATGCGCCGCTACCGGGCGGCGGCGTCGACACGAGCCTGGTCGTGCGGCTGCCGGTGCCGGTGACGGAGGCGCTCCTGCGGCGCGGCCGCGAGCGCTTCGAGATCTACTGCTCGCCTTGTCATGGACGGGACGGTCTCGGCGACGGGATGGTCGTGCGCCGCGGGTACCTGCCGCCCCCGTCCTATCAGATCCCGCGGCTGCGGTCGGCTCCGCTCGGCCACTTCTTCCGCGTGATGACCGACGGCTTCGGCGCGATGCCTCCGTACGGGCCGGTCCTCTCTCCGGCGGACCGGTGGGCGGTGGCGGCGTACATCCGCGCGCTGCAGTTCGCCTACGCGGTGCCGGTGTCGGAGCTGCCGGCAGCGCTGCGCGACTCGCTGCCCGCCGCGGGGTCCCGATGAGCCGCCGGCCTCGCGCCCCTCTCGGCGATCGCCTGCGCCCGGGCCCCGGCCCGGGCCCGCGGCCGCGCCCGCGCCCGGGCGTCCTCGCGCTGCTCGCGATCGGCGGGATCGCGCTCGTCGCGATTGCCGCAATCGCCTCGCCCGGAGCCTTCCCGCGCGGCTACCTGTTCGCCTGGATCTTCTGGCTCGGCATGACCGTCGGATCCCTCTCGATCCTCCTCATGCAATACCTGACCGGGGGACGGTGGGGCGCCGTGCTGATCCGCGTCCTCGAAGCCGGTTCGAGCACGCTGCCGCTGATCGCGATCGGCTTCGTGCCGCTCGTCCTGACGCTGGGCGATCTCTATCCCTGGGCGCGCGGAGCGGCGCCGGCCGGCTCCGCATTGGCCGAAAAGCAGGCGTATCTGAATCCCGCCTTCGTCGTCGGCCGGGCGATCTTCTACTTCCTCTGCTGGGGATTCCTCACCCGGCGGGCGATCGTCCTCGCGCGCGAGATCGGCGGGATCGGCGAACCGCCGCTTCGATCGCGGATGAAGCGGTTCGCCGGCCCGGGGCTCGTCCTCCTCACGTTCACGGCGACCGCGGGCCTGATCGATTGGGTGATGGCGCTGGAGCCGGCCTGGTACTCGACGATCTACGGCGCGATGGTCGGCACGGAGATGGTCCTCGTCGCTCTCGGCTTCGGGACGCTCGTCCTCTCGCTGCTCCACGCGCGCGCTCCCTTCGATCGCGTGCTGGAGCCGAGGATCTGGAACGACCTCGGCAACATGCTCCTCGCCTTCGTCATGCTTCGCGCCTACATGGCCTTCTCGCAGGGCTTGCTCATCTGGTACGGCAACTTGCCCGAGGAGGTGAGCTGGTACCTGCGGCGGACGAGGCACGGCTACGGCGTGCTCCTCGCCGCGATTGCGCTGCTGCAGTTCGCCGTTCCGTTCGTCGCCCTGCTGTGGCGTGCGGTCAAGCGACACCGGCGGCGGCTGGCGGCCGTCGCGTCGCTTCTGCTCGTGACCGGCACGGCGGATGCGTGGTGGATCGTCGCTCCGCCCCTGCGTCCCGAGACGGTCGCGCCCGCCTGGACCGACATCGCGCTGCTTGCCGGCTTCGGCATGGTCTGGGTGGCGGTCTTCCTGTTCGCGCTGTTTCGCGAGCCTCTCCTTCGGGTGGACGATCCGCGGCTTCTCCCCTACGCGCCGCTCTCGCCGGCCCCCGCGTCGCCGGCGGTCGTCCAGCCGGGCGCGAGGCCCGCGCCCGCGCCACCGGCCGAGGCCTGAGAGGGCGGGAGGAACCGATGGGAAGCGAGATGGACGAGCACGGTGAGCGCAGCGAGCACGGAGAGCACGGCGAGCGGAAGGAGCGCGGCGAGCGCGGGGAGCGCGGCCGAACGCCGCCCGAGTATCTCACTGGGCACCACAGGATCGAGCCGAAGGGACTGCCGGTCGGTGTGCCGAGCGACGTGCCTCCCGACCTCGAGCCGGAGCGCGAGCGCCGGGACGTCTCGATCCGCGGCGTGCTCCTCTTCATGTTCTTCTTCGTGGTGGGGATGCTCGTCGTGTTCCTCGTCGTGACCGCCGTGGATGCCGGCTTCGGCAGGCGGACCCCGCGCTTCGGGCGCCCGCGCCTCTACAGCCGGACGGTGGAGGAGGTGCCGGCCGGCCGCGTGCCGCCGCCGCCGTGGGAGGTCGGGCGGGATCTGGCGCGCATGCGCGAGCAGGAGAGCCGAATCCTCGATTCCTTCGATTGGGTCGACCGGCAGCGCGGGATCGCGCGCATCCCGATCGAGCGCGCGATCGAGATCCTCGCGTCGCGGGGACTGCCCGACGCCGCGCCCCCGATCGGGCCGGAGCCGGTCGTGGGCGAACGGGGCGGCGGCGCGCCGGCCGGCGGCGCGCCGGACGCAGAGCAGCGCGGCGCAGAGGCGGTCCGGTGATCGGCCGCCTTGCCCCTCCGGCGCTCCGGCGGCGCGCCGCGCGCTGGGCGGCCGCTTCGATGCCGTTCTTCCCCGTCTCCGCCTCGACGACGTCGGGGAAGGTCGACTCGCTCTACCTGTTCCTCGTCCTCCTGACCTTCTTCTTCTCCGGGCTGATCGCGACGCTGATCGTCGTCTTCACCGTCCGCTACAGGCGGCGCGGGCGCGACGAGGTGCCTCCGCAGATCGAAGGATCGCTCCGGCTGGAGATCGTCTGGACGGCGATCCCGCTCGCGATCGTCCTGTTCACCTTCGTCTGGGCGGCCGGGCTCTACATCCAGATCCGCGAGCCGCCGGAGAAGGGGATCGACGTGCACGTCGTCGCGAAGCAGTGGATGTGGAAGATCCAGTACCCGGACGGCCAGCAGGAGATCAACGCGCTGCACGTGCCGGTCGGCCAGCCGGTCCGGCTGACGATGATCTCGCAGGACGTGATCCATAGCTTCTTCGTCCCGGCGTTCCGCCTGAAGCAGGACGTCCGGCCGGGGACCTACGTCACCACCTGGTTCGAGGCGACGAAGCCGGGAACCTACGACCTCTTCTGCGCGGAGTACTGCGGCACCGATCACTCCCAGATGATCGGGACGGTGACGGTCCTGCCTCTCGCCGACTACGAGACCTGGCTGCGGGAGCGGCCGACGAAGTCGCCGTCGGCGCGCGGCGAGCAGCTCTTCCAGCAGCTCGGCTGCAACAGCTGCCATCGAGACGACTCGCTCCTGCGCGGGCCGGTGCTCGCGGGCATCTACGGCCGGACGGTCGAGCTGAACGACGGGCGGAGGCTCCGCGCCGACGAGAACTACATCCGCGAGTCGATCCTGGACCCCGCGGCGAAGGTGGTGTCGGGCTTCCAGCCGATCATGCCGACGTTCCAGGGGCAGCTCACGGAGGAGGAGATCGGCGACCTGATCCTCTTCATCCGTTCGCTGCGGCCGTCCGGGCCGATGGCGCCGACCGTCCCGCAGTCACGGGAGGTGCCCGGAACGCTTCCCGGCGGGGTGCCGACGGCGTCGCCGGCCCAACCGCGCGAGATCGAGCCCCGGTAGAAGCCTGGAAGACGGGGGAGCGCGCCAGGACAGAGGAGCGGGGGCAAGACAGGGGAGCGGACCGAGACAGCGAAGTGAGGAGTGAGGAGTGAGGATAGAGGAGCGAGGAGAGAGGAGTCAGGTGATGGCCACCGAGACGCTCGCGATCCACCGGAACTACTTGAACGTGAGGCATGGGATCCGCTCCTGGCTCCTCACGACCGATCACAAGCGGATCGCGATCCTCTATCTCATCACGATCACGCTGATGTTCGGGCTCGGCGGGACGGCGGCCGGCCTGCTCCGCGCCGATCTCGCCACGCCGCAGGGGGATCTCTTCTCCAACGAGGGGTACAACCGCCTGTTCAGCGCGCACGGCGTGATCATGGTCTTCTTCTTCCTGATCCCCTCGGTCCCGACGGTGCTCGGCAACTTCCTGATCCCGCTCATGCTGGGCGCGAAGGACCTCGCGTTCCCGCGGCTGAACCTGCTGTCGTGGTACCTGTTCGTCCTCGGAGCGGGCATCACACTCTACGCGATCTTCACGAAGGGGCTCGACACCGGGTGGACCTTCTACACGCCGTACAGCACGATCGCGGCGAACACCGACGTGACGCTCGTCGCGTTCGGGATCTTCGTCGCGGGCTTCTCCTCCATCCTGACCGGGCTGAACTTCATCGTCACCGTCCACACGCTCCGCGCGCCGGGGATGACATGGTTCCGCCTGCCGCTGTTCGTCTGGTCGAACTACGCGACGTCGATCATCCTCGTGCTCGCCACTCCCGTGCTCGGGATCGCGCTCTTGCTCGTGGGGATCGAGAGGATCTGGCGCGTCGGCCTCTTCGACCCCGCCCTCGGCGGCGACCCGCTGCTCTTTCAGCACCTGTTCTGGTTCTACTCCCATCCGGCGGTCTACATCATGATCCTGCCGGGCATGGGGGTCGTGAGCGAGATCATCCCGACCTTCGCGCGGAAGCGGATCTTCGGCTACAAGTTCGTCGCCTTCTCGAGCATCGCGATCGCGCTGCTCGGGTTTCTCGTCTGGGGCCATCACATGTTCGTCGCCGGGCTGTCGGTCCATTCGGCGCTCATGTTCGCGATGCTCTCCTACCTCGTCGCGATCCCCTCGGCGATCAAGGTGTTCAACTGGACGGCAACGTTGTACAAGGGATCGATCCAGCTCGCGACCCCGATGCTCTACGCGTTCGGCTTCATCGGTCTCTTCACGGTCGGAGGGCTGACCGGGATCATGCTCGCCGCGCTCGCGCTCGACGTTCACGTGCACGACACCTACTTCATCGTCGCGCACTTCCACTACATCATGGTCGGCGGGATGGTGATGGCGTTCATGGGAGGGATCCACTTCTGGTGGCCGAAGATCACCGGGAGGATGTACAACGAGGCGTGGGCGAAGGTGGCCGCGATCACGATCTTCCTAGGCTTCAACCTGACCTTCTTTCCCCAGTTCATCCTCGGCTATCTCGGGATGCCGCGCCGCTATCACGTCTATCCGCCGCAGTTCCAGGTCTACCACCTCCTGTCGACTGCGGGAGCGACGATCCTCGCGGTCGGCTATGCGCTGCCGCTCTTCTACCTGCTTCCGTCGCTCCGGCGCGGGAGGCGCGCGGAGGCGAACCCGTGGGGGGGGACCGGGCTCGAGTGGCAGACGACCTCGCCGCCGCCGGAACACAACTTCGAGCCGATGCCGGTCGTGATCCGTGATCCGGGACAGTACGCGGAGGAGGCGGGGGACGAGCCGCACGCCCCCGGAGCGCCGGGACGCGAGGCGTCAGGATCGGGAGAGGCGCGGCCGTGAAGCCGGTGTCGCAAGGAGCGGAGGCGAGCTCAGCGATCGGGATGGCTCGTCCCGACCGCGCGACCGTCGCTCCGGTGAACGCGCTCGGCATGTGGATCTTCCTGATCGCCGAGCTGATGCTGTTCGGGGGAATGTTCACCGCGTACGCCGCCTACCGTCTTTCCTATCCGGAAGCATTCTCGCGCGGGAGCCGCCTGCTTCCGCTCGGTCTCGGCTCGGCGATGACCGCGATCCTGCTCGTCAGCAGCCTCACGATGGCGCTCGCCGTCGCGGTCGGCCGCGAAGGACGGCGCCGCCGCGTCCAGATCCTCCTGGCGGCGACGTTTCTGCTTGGCGTCCTCTTCCTCGGCCTGAAGGTGTACGAGTGGGTCGAGCACGCTCACGAAGGGCTTCTTCCCGGCCGGTTCCACTACCCAGGGCTCGGCCGGCGCGAGGAGCTGTTCTTCGTCCTCTACTACATCCTGACGGGCTTTCACGCCCTCCACATGCTGATCGGACTCGGCCTGGTCGGCTTCCTGTTCGTGTCGGTCGGATGGCGGGTCGCCGAGATCCGAAGGACGGAGGCGATCGAGGTGATCGGGCTCTACTGGCACTTCGTCGACATCGTCTGGATCTTTCTCTTCCCGCTGCTCTACCTGGCCGCGACGCGGCACTGACGGACGGTGCATCGAGGCCGAGAGGAGGCGCGCGTGGCGAGCGAACGGACCGTACGGAGCGGGCGGGAACGGGAACGCGAAGGGGAAGGCCAGGGCGGGGGAGACCACCCGGGAGGGCTTCTCCATTATTGGATCGTCTGCGCCGTGCTGCTCGGCCTCGCCGCCGCCACGTCGCTGCTCGCGCTGGTCGACCTCGGCCCGCTGCACACCCCGGTCGGCCTCGCGATCGCCGTCACCAAGGCGACGCTCGTCGCCATCTACTTCATGCACCTGCGTTCGAGCCCGAAGCTGCTCTTGGTCGTCCTCCTCGCCGGCGTCCTCTGGCTCGGCGTGTTGATGCTCGGCACGCTCGACGATTTCCTGACGCGGAGCTGGTTCTCGTAGGCAGCTTCGAGTTCCTTGTGCCCAGCATCGTGAGACGATGGGGGGGGAGAAGCAGAGAGCCGGAGAGGGCCGCGAGCAGGGAGAGGGCCGCGGCCAAGAAGGAGGTGTCCATGCCGAAGAAGAAGCGTCACGAACGAAGCGGCGGGCGGGACGGATCGGCGGGGCGCGCAGCCGGTGCGGGCAAGGAGAGCCGGCCCGCGGCGCGGCCGCTCGTGGAAGACCCTGACGCGACCGGCACGGAGGAGAAGCTCGCGCGCGCCGCCGACGGCGGGATCTGGGTCGGCGACGAGCAGGCCGACGCGGTCCGTCGCGAGTTCTACGAGGCGTCGCAGAAGGGGACCGGGCAACGGCGCTTCGAGCGGGAGCTGGAGGAGCACACGGCGACGAGCCCCGCGATCTCGGGGGGCGACGTCGACGCCGACTGGCAGCGCGAGGACATCGGCGAGGAGGCGGCCGGCGGCTCGGTCGCCACTCCGGATCAGGACGTCGTCGAGGAGTACGGCGAGGCGCTCGGCGTCCGCTACGAGGACGACGAACCGCTGCACACGGAGGAGAAGATCGAGGAACGCGACCGCCGGCGCTGGGAGCTCAATCCCGCCTCGGACGAGGAGTTCCAGGAGCGCCAGAGCTGGCTCGCCGAGGATGTCGAGCGGATCGCGAAGCAGGGCGCGGAGGGCGCGGAGGACGCGGAGGACGCTGAGGACGCCTAGGACGCCGAGGGCGCGGAGGAGGGGGAGTGATCCCCCTCGCCGCTACGGTTCTTCGACCTCGCTACCGCCCCGTCAAAGCATCCGGTCGATCGACCAGACGAGGATGCGCATCCGCTCCCGGCAGTCGGAGCAGCTCTCGTCGATCCAGGTGAGCAGCTCCTCCGTCTTCCCCTTCTCGACGACCGTGAACAGGATCGACGACGATTCGGGAAAGGCGCGGGACCCGAGCCGGGGCCCGGTCCGTCCCATGCCAAAGACGGTGGGAATCTCCGTGTAGCCGAGCACGTGCCGTTCGGTGAGCGCCGCCTCGAGCCGCTCCCGGTGGCTCTGCTCGACGATGATCATCAGCACTTCCATCGGCCGTCCCGTCCCCGCTTCAGGCGCGCACGTGCAGCGCGCGCAGGAGCGACATCATCGGACACCACCCGGTGAAGGCGGACTGCAGCAGGTTCAGGCCGACGAAGGCGGTGAAGAGCAGCCACCAGGGGCTCACGAAGGCAGCCAGAGCGGCAGAGACCACGATGAAGGCGCCGGCGATCGCGCGGAGCCACTCGTTCACGTTCCTCATTTCTCCTCCTCTTTCTTGCGGCCGGCGCCGGTGCCGGCGCCGCGCCACGTCAACGATCCATCGGTGCGGAACGATCCATCCAACGCTTTGGGAGGATAGGGAAGGCCGGCCGGATCAGGCGGCCTTCCCGTCCCTCGCCGCTCCGGCGCTCGTCCGGGCCGAGAGCAGCATGTGATAGAGCAGCGGGATCACGACCAGCGTGAGGGCGGTCGAGACGACGACCCCGAAGATCAGCGAGATCGCGAGCCCCTGGAAGATCGGGTCGAGGACGATCACGAGCCCGCCGACGACCAGCGCGGCGGCGGTCAGCACGATCGGCCGCAAGCGGACGGCCCCCGCCTTCAGCACGGCTTCCTCGAGCGAGGCGCCCCCTTCGATCTCCAGGTTGATGAAGTCCACGAGCAGGATCGAGTTGCGGACGATGATCCCGGCCAGCGCGATGAAGCCGATCATCGAGGTGGCGGTGAAGAAGATGCCGGTCGCCCAGTGCCCGGGGAGGATGCCGATCAGCGTGAGCGGGATCGGCGCCATGATGACCAGCGGGACCAGGAACGACCGGAACCATGCGACGACGAGGATGTAGACGAGCAGCATCACGACCGCGAACGCGATCCCCATGTCGCGGAACACCTCGTAGGTGATCTGCCACTCGCCGTCCCACTTGACGACGTACCGGCTGTCGGACTCCGGCTCGTGCGAGAAGAGCTGCTCGAGGCCGTACCCTTCGGCGAGCGGAATCTCTCCCACCGGCCGCTTCATGTCGAGGATTCCGTAGATCGGCGACTCCTGCCGTCCCGCCACCTCTCCAGTCACGTAGGTGACGGGGCGGAGGTTCTTGTGGTAGATCGAGCGGCCTTCGCTCTCCCGGTCGATCGAGACGAGCTGCGAGAGCGGCACCATCCGCCCGTCGGGCGAGTGGAGCGAGAGGCTGCCGAGGTCCTCGAGGCCGCGCCGTCCCTCCCGCTCGCTGTGCAGGACGATCGGCACCGGCTCGCGATCGGGCGCGCCGTGCAGCAGCCCGACCGGCGCCCCCTCGGCCGCCATCCGGATCTCCTGCGCGATCATCGCCGGAGTGATCCCGGCGAGGGCGGCCTTCGCCGCATCGACGCGGAAGGAGAGCTTGGGCTGCGGATCCTCGACGTACCAGTCGACGTCAACGATCCCGGGCGTCGTCTCGAAGATCCTCTTCACTTCGGCGGCGATCTCCACCTGCCGCTCGGGATCCGGGCCGTACACCTCGGCGACCATCGTGGAAAGGACCGGGGGACCGGGCGGAACCTCGGCCACCTTGATGCGCGCGCCGTAACGCTCGGCGACGGGCAGCAGCTTCGGGCGGATCGCCTTGGCGATCTCGTGGCTCTGTCGCTTGCGATCGTGCTTGCCAGCCAGGTTCACCTGGATGTCGGCGACCGCCGGGCCCTTGCGGAGGTAGTAGTGGCGCACGAGGCCGTTGAAGTTCATCGGCGAGGCGGTCCCGACGTAGACCTGCGTATCGGTGACCTCCGGCTCCTCGCGCACGACGGCCGCGAACGCCTGCGCGGCGGCCGCCGTCCGCTCGAGCGTCGAGCCCTCCGGCATGTCGATCACCACCTGCATCTCGCTCTTGTTGTCGTACGGGAGCATCTTCACGCGGACGGCGCGCACGTAGACGAGGCTCATGGAAGCGAGCAGCAGGACGGCCACCGTTCCGAGCGCCGCCGCCCGCAGGCCGGGGCGGCGGAGCAGCGGGCGCAGCACGGCAGAGTAGGCGCGCTCGATCCGGCGCTCCCCGGGGGTCGCGTCCTTCGGTCCGGCCGGATCGTGACCACCCTGGCGCCGGCGTCCGAGCACGCGCAGGGTGACCCAGGGGGTGACGGTGAACGCGACGATGAGGGAGAAGAACATCGCGGCGGAGGCGTTGATCGGGATCGGGCGCATGTATGGTCCCATCAGGCCCGACACGAACGCGAGCGGCAGGAGCGCCGCGATGACGGTGAACGTCGCGAGGATCGTCGGATTGCCCACCTCGTCGGTCGCATAGACCGACGCGCGTTCCGGCGTGGTCCATCGCATCTGGAAGTGGCGGTGGATGTTCTCGACGACGACGATCGCGTCGTCGACGAGGATGCCGATCGCGAAGATCAGGGCGAACAGGGTGACGCGGTTCAGCGTGTAGCCGAACAAGGCGCTCGTCGCCAGGGTGAGCGCGAGCGTCACCGGCACGGCGACCGCGACGACGATCGCCTCCCGGCGGCCGAGAGCGAAGAGCATCAGGAGCACGACCGCGCCGGTGGCGAGCAGCATGTGGAGGATCAGCTCGTTGGATTTCTCCCCGGCCGTCTCGCCGTAGTTGCGGGTCAGCGTCACCTCGACGCCGGCCGGCAGCAGCTCCTTCTCCATCGCGGCGAGCCGCTCCTCGACCTGCCTGGCGAGCACGACCGCGTTCGATCCCGGCTTCTTCGCGATCGCGATCGTCACGGCGGGAAGGTTCGACGCCGTCGCCTCGATCCCTTTGTCCGCCGCCCGCGGCCCGGGGGAGAACAGGACGTAGCTTCTACGCTCGGCCGGCTGGTCGGTGACCTGCGCGACCTCGCCGAGGCGCAGCGGACGCCCGTCGCGCACGCCGACCACGACGTCGCGCACGTCCTGCGCGCTCGTCAGGAACCGCCCGGCTTCGATCCGCACCTCACGGTCGAGGTCGGAGAAGGAGCCGCCGGGCAGCGCGTCGTTCGTGCCGCGCAGCGCTTGCGCGATGGCGATCGCGCTCATCCCGTGCCCTTGCAGCCGCGCCGGGTCGATCTGCACCCGGATCTCGCGCGGCTCGCCGCCGATCACCGTCACCTCGGAGATGTTCGGGATCTTGCGGATCTCGAGCGCCGCCTCCTCGGCGACCGCTCGCAGCTCTGCGCTCCCATAGCGCTCGCTGTGGAGCGTGAGCGCGACGATCGGGACGTCGTCGATCGACTTTGGGCGGACGATCGGAGGCCCGGCGCCGGCCGGGATCCTCTCGGGATGCGCGTCGAGCTTCGCGTAGACCTTGACGAGGCTCTTCTCGGGATCCTCGCCCACGTCGAAGCGGACGATCGCCATCCCGAAGCTTGGGCTGGAGGTCGTGTAGACGTAGTCGACGCCGGGGATCTCCCAGAGGAGCTTCTCGAGCGGAGTGGCGACCCGCTCCTCGACCTCCTTCGGCGAGGCGCCCGGATACGGCACGAGCACGTCGATCATCGGCACCTGGATCTGCGGCTCCTCCTCGCGCGGCGTGAGCAGGACCGAGAAGAGCCCGAGCCCGAGCGCCGCGAGGATCAAAAGCGGCGTCAGCTTCGATTCGAGGAACGCGCTCGCGACGCGGCCGGAGATGCCGAGCTTCCGCCGGAGCTTCTGGATCGTCTTCGTGTCGCGATCGATCTCCTGCGTCATCCCACCACCTCCACGCGCGTCCCCTCGACGAGCGTCGCGGGCGGATCGAGAAGCAGGCTGTCGCGTTCGTCGAGCCCGGCGACCACCTCGACCGTCCCGCCTTGCGAGGCCGGGGAAGGAGACGAGGCATCGATCTGCACGAGACGGTAGCGGGCGCGGCCCTCCTCGACGACGAAGACGCCGGTCAGGCCTCCGCGCCGGCGGATCGCGTCCTCCGGCACGCGGATCGCGCGTCGCGTCCCGATCGGGACGATCGCGCGCGCATACATTCCGGAGCGCAGAGCCGGATCGGGGGCGAGGTCGATCTTCAGGAGGACCGAGCGGGTCGCCGGATCGACGGCCGGCACCACCTCCGCGATCGTCCCCTCGAACGGCCGATCCCCCAGGGACGGAATGACGACGTCGACCTTCCCGCCCGGCGCAGCGCCGGCCGCCTCGCTCTCCGGCAGGCTCGCGCGCAGCCGCAGCCGCGCCGGGTCCTCGATCCGGAGCAGCGGGCGCCCCGGCGCCGCCATCTCGCCCACCTCGCACATGCGGTCGACCACGCGCCCGTCGAACGGCGCGGCGATCTCGGCATAGGCGCTATAGGACTTCGCGGCGGCCAGCGCGCCTTCTGCTTGCGCGACCGCCCCCTTCGACGTCTCGTCCTGGAAGCGGGCCTGGTCGAGCTCGAGCGGCGAGGCGGACCCGCGAGCGAAGAGCGCCTCGAAGCGCTGCCGGTTCGCCGCGGCGATGGAGGCAGCGGCGCGCGCCTGCGCGAGCGCCCCTTCCGCCTGGCGGATCTGGCCTTCGACGTCACGGGCGTCGATCACGACGAGGCGCTCGCCGCGCCGGACGCTCTCCCCGGCGGTCTTCTCGATCGAGAGGATCGTTCCCATCACCTTGCCGGAGAGCGTCACCTCGCGGAGGCTCTCGAGCGATCCGATCGCTTCGGCGTGGGACGGGACGACCGAGGCGGCGACCGGTTGAACGCGCGCGCGAACCGTCGCGGCAGCCGGTTCGGCCGCGGGCGCCTCGCGGGAGCAGCCGGGCAGGAGCGCCGCAGCGCCGAGCAACGTCGCGACGGCGAGCAGGACCGTTCGGGGGGTGGGATGGAGCATCGTCGACCTCCTCATCGCTACGCCTCCGGCACCGGGCTCGCGCCCATCGCGAAGGACAGGGTTCGAATCGACCGCTGGCGGTCGAAGCGGGCCTGAAGGTTCCGGACCCGCGCTTCGTGCAACGTCATCTCCGCATCGAGCAGGTCGGTCATCGGGGCGACCCCCTGCTCGAAGCGGTCTTCGAGAATCGCGAGCGCGCGCGAGGACGCGGCGACGGCGTCGGCAGCCGCCTTCTCCCGCGCCTCGGCCTCCTCGATCGCGTTCCATGCCTGGCGGACCTCGATCTCCGCCTTCGTCTCCTGGGCGCGGCGCGCCTCCTCGGCCGCCGACCGCTCCTGGCGGCTGCGGCGCACGCGGGCGGCGGTGGCCCCGCCGTTCCAGAGCGACCATTCGGCCTGCGCGACCAAGGCGAAGCTCCGGCCGTGACTTCCGAAGGAGTGAACGTCGTGGAGCGAGAAGCGTCCGGCGACGCCGATCGAGGGGAAGTACTCGCCTTGCGCCTGTGCGATGCCGGCGCCGGCCGCGTCCACGCGCGCTTGCATTGCGCGCAAGTCGGCCCTGCGGGAGAGGGCCGTCTGGATCGCCGACTCGAGGGTCGCCGGCCGCTCGATCGGGGGCGTGGAAGGGACGAGCAGCGAGTCGACCGTGGCGGGATCGACGCCGATCGCGGCAGCGAGCGCGGTGCGCGCGAGGACCGACTGGTTGCGCGCGCGGATCACCCCTTCCTCCATCTGCGCGAGTTGCGCCCGGGCCTGGAGCAGGTCGCTCTCGACCATCATCCCGGCGTCGTAGAGATCCTGCGCGCGGGCGACGTGGCGGGACGTGGTGTCGCGAGCGCGCGTGGCGAGGGCGAGCGCGGAGTCGGCGAGCAGCGCGTCGAGGTAGGCTCCGGCGACCGCCAGGTCGACGGAGCGGGTCGTGTGCTCCTCGATCCGGGTCGCCGCTTCGACCATTCGTCCCGCCTGCCGGATGCCCGAGCGGATCCGGCCGCCGGTGAAGACGGGAGCGCGGACCTCCAGTTCGGTGGCGAAGCCGTCCGCGACGTCCGGCTGATTCGGATCGCTCGAGACGAAGGCGGGGAAGGAGAACCGCTCCTGCTGCAGCCGCATTCCGAAGACGTCCGCCGGGCCGTCGGTCCGGACGGCCGTTTCGCGGATCGCGAGGGTCGGCCAGCGCGAGGCGGCGACCTCGCTGCGCGCCGCGCTCGCGGCTCCGCGATTGGCGCGACTTTCGAGGACCATCGGATTGTGGAGGCGCGCGAGCCGCACCGCCTCTTCGAGCGGGAGCGGCTGCCCGGGCGTCGCCACGGCCGCCGCGTCCAGTGCCGCGAGCGTGGCGGCCCCGGTGAGCGCGTCAGGCCCGGCCAGGGCGGCGAGCGCCAGGAGGAGCAGGAGCGGCAGCGGGACCAGCGGCGAGGATCGACTCCCCCTCGTCCGATCGATCGGTCGCAAGAGACTCATCGGTTCGGGACTCCTCTTCGTGCAAGGCTTCGCGACGTCGTCACCGGTCGCCGCTGCCAAGCAGCGCCTCCCGGCCGGGGCTACACTCGATGCATCGGAAGAAGTTGACTGCATCACTAGATGGGAATATAGTCCAATAGTTGGGAAGCGGTCAACGGGAAAAATGCGGGCGCCCGCCGCGCGGCCGCCCGTGGAGAGGAGAGGGCCGGTGCCGAAAGCCGATCGGGTGCTACATGGGGAGATGCTGGAGATGGTCGCGGAGCGGTTCCGCCTGCTGGGGGATCCGACCCGGCTGCTGCTCCTGGGGACCCTCGGGGAAGGCGAGATGCCGGTGCAGGAGATCGTGGTACGGACCGGGCTGAACCAGGCGAACGTCTCGAAGCACCTGCAGCTTCTGACGCGCGCGGGTCTCCTCGCGCGACGCAAGCAGGGGCTCTTCGTCTACTATCGGGTGGCCGATCCCCAGATCTTCGACCTCTGCGACACGGTCTGCGGCAGCATCACCGAACATCAGGCCCGGCGGATGAGCGCGCTCGAAGGCTTTGCGTCCGTCGCTTCCGCGCCCACGGCGGGAAAGAAGAAGGCGGCGCGTACCGTGAAGGGGAACACGAAGGGGAAGAAGAGCCGGGGAGCCTGAGCGGAGCGCTTCGCCCGTCGTCCCCGCCATCCCCTCCCCGCCTCGCCGGCTCCGCAGCAGCCGCAGTACCGCCTCACCGTCACCGCCTCACCGTCGCCGTCTCGCCGTCTCCGCTACGACGATCCGACTGTCGCGTCGCCGCCACCCGCCGCGCCCCTTTCGCTCCTCGCGCCCCTTCCCGGGCGCGGCCGGCGCGGCCGCCGCGTCGCTGGCTCGCGCTTTGCTCCGTGAGCCGCCTTCGCCCCGCGCGTACGCGGGCGAAGGAGGAACACGATGCGAACGGCCGACCCCCGGCGAGCCCTCGCAATCGCGCGGCGCGCGCCTCGCGCATGGCTTGCCTGCATCGCTCTGGCCATCCTATCGGCCGCATCGGCTTCGTCCGTTCCGTGGACGCCGGCCGACGGTGACGTCCTGGTTCTCGTAGGCGACTCGCTCCTCTCAGCGGCCGGATCGCTGCTCGAGGACCTTCGAGCACGCGGCTACCGGCCTTGCGTCGCGCCGATCTCGACGGTCCGAGACGCCTATCCCGACCTGTCGGTCGCCGAGGCGATCCGGATGGCGGTGGCGGAGGCGATCGCGCGCTCCGCCGACCGTCCTCTGGCCTTGATCCTGGCGGGAACGGCGAGCGAGGACCGGCCCGAGCGCGACCTCGTGCCGACGGCGCACGCCGCCTACGAGCACGAGTTTCCGGCCTACTACGATGGCACTTTCGCGGAGGACGACGCCCTCGCACGCCCTCCGGGATGCGGCGATGCGGCGAGCGATCTCCTCGTCGGGCGCATTCCGGCGACCTGCGGCGCCGATCTCCTCGCCTACGTGGGAAAGCTCAGGGCCTACCGGGAGCAGCCCGAGAATCGCCGGCTGCTCCTGCTCGTCGGAGACGCGCCTCTCGGCCGCGACAACTCCGATCGCCGCCGTGCGGCGGCCGAGCTGCTCGACGCCGTTGCGGAGGCGGGCGCATTCGGCGGCATCCCGATTCATGCCTCTTCGTACATGCCCCTCTCCGATCCCGGGAACCGCGCACGCGCGCTGGCCGAGGTGTCGGGGCGTCTCGGGCAGGGGATCGGCCTTCTCGCTCTCTTTGGCAACAACACCGGTCCGGCGGACCTCGTGCACATGCTCGCCTGTCCGCCCGGCAACGAACCGTGGCTCGTTCCCGAAGAGATGCCGACCTCCGGGAGGCTGCCGATCGCGATCTTCTCGACCTGCCTGAACGGCGCGTTCGACGAGGACGATCTCTTCGGCGGGCACGACGCGCCGGTCGAGACCTGGGTCCGAGCCGCCCCCGGCGGGGTGATCGCGGCGCTGGCCCCCACGCACCTCACCACCTTCTTCGACGACTGGGAGATCTGCGGGCAGCTCCTCGCGCGGCTCGGATCGGGGCAGGGGCCGCTGCTCGGAGCCGCTCTGGCGGGCGTGCGCCGCACGCTTCTCGACGAGGCGGGGCGCGGGGAGCGCAGCGCCGCATCGGTGCGCATGTGCGCGCTCCTCGGCGATCCCCTCCTCTCTCCGCGGCTCGGCGTGCCATGGACCGGCCTCGACGGGAGCTTCGAGCCCTCCGGCGCATGGCCTTCGCAGAATGCGCTCGTGAGCTTGCGCGGATGGACGAGCGCCGATCTCGACTCGGGAACCGCCTCCGCCCGCGTCGCGACCGAGGAGGAGGCCGAAGGGGTGCGGCCGGTCGAGGGGCGCCGCCTGCTTCGGGTGCGGGCGAGCTTTGACCGGGGAGCGGATCGCCGCGCGGCCGCGTGGCGGCTCTTCTCCTGCGACGTCGAGGTTGGGCAAGGAAGCGTGCTGCGTGGCTGGCTACGACAGGATCGCGACCCGGCGGGGGAAGGGCATCTCGCGCTGGAGGCGATCACGGCAAGCGGGAGGATCCTGACCGAAGAGCTGGCGGACCTCTGCGCCTTGACGGGAGCCGCCGCGCGCGCGGGCCATCCCCTGGGACTCTGGATCCCGATCGCCGTCCGCCTCGACGAGTGGGCGGGAGAGAGGATCCGCGAGGTCTACCTGCGCTACGAGGACCGGCGCGAGTGGTCCCGGCCGCCGCTTCCCAGCGACCGTGGTCCTCGACCATCCCTTGAAGGGAGTCCGTTACCGGCCGGCGAGATCCTGGCTTACGTCGACGCCGTCCGGATCGAGCGAACGCCGTGCGGCGTCGTGCTCGATCCGTCGTTCCGGCGGGACGACGACCGGGACGGCCGGCCGGACGACTGGAACGCTCCCTGGCCGGCGTGCCGCCATCGCGATCCTCCTTCCGCGCGACGAATGGAGGAAGACCGGGAGGCGGAGGCGGTCGAGGTCTGGCTCGATGGCACCGACGCCGAACGCGGCGGCCTCTCGCAGTCGCTCGGAGACCGCATGGAGGGATGCGAGCGCCTCTACGTGGACCTCGAGGCCACGGGCACGGCCGGGAGCCGTCTCGCGATCCGGCTCCGGGACTCGCGCACCGGCGCGATCGTCTCCGAATCGATCCTCGGTCCTCTCGAGGACGAGTGGTTCCCGAGCGGAGCGCTTCTGGACGACGCCGCCGGCGAACGCCTCCTCGAGCTTCGCGCCTTCGGCGGAGCGGTCGCCCTGCGGCGCCTTCTCGTCACCGAGGAGGATCCCGAGAGGGGACTGACCGACCCGACATGGCCGGGCCGCGGGCCGCAGTCCGGTGGCCCGCTCGAGATCCGAGTCGAGCCGAATCCCGCGAGGTCGGGTGAGCTTCGTGTCTGCTGGAGCGAGGAGGGCGCTGGGCCGCAGTCGATCGAGGTGTTCGACGCGGGCGGGCGCCGCGTCGCCTGCGCCGGCATCGAGCCGGGTCCCGCCGGCCGGCCGCGGTGCTGCGCGATCGCGGCGAGTCGCGGGGCGGCGCTTCCCGCCGGCGCGTACTGGGTGCGCGTGAGATCGGGCGACCGCGCGGCTGCCGCGACGGTGCGGGTCGTTCGATGACGTTCCGATCGAGGCGGCGCGCCCCAACCGCGCGCATGCGCTTCGTTCTCGCTCTATGCGCCGTCGCGCCCGCCTGCGTCTCTCCGTCCCGTGGCGCTTCGCTCGCCGCAGATCGGTGCGATGCGACCCGCGAGGAGCTTCTCGCACGTTTCCGCCCGGCGCTCTATCTCGAGGACGACGGACCGGACGGGCGCCGGCGCGACTGGCCGAGCCGCTACGACGACGATCCCGACATCGAGAACAACTTCGAGATGCCGCCGGGAGCGGCTTCCGCGATCGGTTACGGGCAGGTCGTGGAGGCGCGCGACGCGAATGGCAAGGCCTGCCTGGTTCTCGAATACCACTTCTACTACCCGCGGAACTGGACCGACGGCAACGGCATCGGCTGCGACACGCACGAGCACGACTGGGAATGGATCTACGTCGTCGCCGGCTGGAAGGACGAGCGCTCTCTGCCGTACTGCGCCTGCTTCTCCGGTCACTTCGCAGGCAATCGGGAGACGTTCGAGACGCCGGGGGCCGTGCGACTCTTCCCGGGAATCTATGGCGGCTCGGTCTGGAGGGATTCCTGGAGCCGCCAGCCGGACGCCGCAGCCCGCGTCTCGCTCCTCGAGGACGAGCACCTCGAGGCGACGGCTCTGGCGGCCGGCAACGCGTTCGACGGGGCGCCGGAGCAGCCGCGCAACGGCCCGCTGTTCGATCTCTACGCGCTGCTCGATCCGACCGGCTACGGGAGCGGTTGTGGCGAAGCGTCCGCGTTCTGTTACGGCGACCCCGCTCTCGACTGGTACTGCGTCGGACGATCCGCGCGGCGCGAGTGCGTCGATGAGAGGATGCCTCCCTGGCTGCGCGATGGTCTCGGAGAGAACGATCCGCTGCCGCCCGACTTTCGCCTGCCGGAGGATTGGGACGAGAACGCGAGCACCTTCCCCGCAGCCACCCGCACGACGCTCTCCATTCACGTCCGGCCGAATCCGGCGAGCGCCCGCGTCGACCTCTTCTTCGGGCCGTCGCGGCCTGTCTCGATCGATCTGCTCGATGCGGCCGGCCGCCGCCTTCGTTCGATCGCGGCGGTCGGGGAAAGCGGGACGGTCGCTCTCGATCTCGACCGCCTTCCGTCCGGCATCTACTGGGTCCGCGCCTTCTGGCAGGCGGGATCGAGAGAGGAGGCTCGTCGTGTCGTCGTCGTTCGCTAAGCCGTTCGCCAGGCCGTTCGCCAGGCCGCTCGGTCTGCCACTCGCCGCGTGCTGCTTGTCGCTGCTCCTCGTGCCGGCCGCCGGCGTCGCTCCCGCGGTAGCGGAGCCTGCCGCGGAAGCGGTCCAGGGGAGCGCCGATTCGACCGTCGCCGCGCAACGCGATGCAGCGCTGGCGAGACTCGCCTCCGGCGCGGAGAGCGAGGAGTCAACCTTGGAGGATGCCGCATCGGCGTTGCTCTCGCAGGCGATCCTCGCCACCCGCGACCCGAAGGGGCCGGAAGGGAGGGCGTTCTCCTCTCTCTGGAGCCGCGTCCTCGCGAGGGTCCTCTCGCATCCCGAGCCGGAGCGCGCGGGCTGGTCGCGCGCCTGCCTCGCCCTCTGCCTTCCCGGCACCTACGCGGGCGAAAGCTGGAAGCTCCCCGCCCGCCTCTGTCCGGCTCGCATGCCGGCGCTCGCCGACTCGATCGCCGCGACGCTGTGCGCCGGCGCCGATTCGGTGGAGGCTCGAGGTCGAGTCATCCTCGCGTTCGCGCGCGAGCCCGAGATCGACGCGCTCTCCGGTTTCCCCCATGCGCGCGCCTATTGGCGGCAGCCGCCGGGAGGCGGGATCCGCACTCCGGCACGCGACCGGCACGTCGCTTCGGCGCATCTCGCGCACGCGAGCGCCGCGATCCTCGGCTCGCCGGATTCGGGCGCGAGCGCCCGGCCCGTGCTCCGCATGTTCCGGCCGGCGTGGGACGCGCTCGATCCGCGGACGCGGGACATCTTCCTCTCGCGTTGGGGAAAGCGGGGAATCGTGCGGCTGGAGGAACCTTGAGAGGCGCAGCTTGCCGGCCGTGGCTCGAGCGCCGGCGCGCCTCGCGTGCGGCTATCCGCCCGCGCCGGGCTCCGCCGCCGGCCGCCCGCGCCGGCGCAGCCTCTCCACGAGGCGATGCAGCGGCGGCCGGAACTCATAGCGTTCGAGCGGAGTGCGCACGCCCCCGAATCCCTCCTTGAACGCCTCGACGCCGGCATTCCCGCCGCTGGGAAGGAAGTCGTAGTCCACGAACCGATCCTCGATCGCTTCGCGGATCACCGTCTCCTGGATCAGGACGTTGGGGCGTAGCGCCCTCGCTTCGTGATCGAAGTAGCCGGCGTGGTAGTGCACGTGTCCGTTCCAGCGGATCACGAACGCTCCTCCGAGGATGCGTCCCTCGTGCTCGGCGAGATAGAGACGGACGGCGTCGCCGCCTCGCCGCACCAGGCTGCGATACAACGCGAGGGGATAGACGAGCCCCGGAGGCCCGCCCCAGCGACGGAAGCTGTCGCGGTAGAAGCGATAGACCGACTCGATTTCCTCCTCGGTCCCCCCGCGGCGCACAGACACGCCCTTCTTGCCGATGCGGCGGACGTCGTTGCGCTTGGCCGCCGTGAGGATCGTTTCCCAGAAGACGGTGGGATCGGCCGGAAGGCGGAGGAGGTGGGTGATCTCCGGTGTGCGCTCGATCCGTGCGCCGCGCAGGGAAGCGTCCACCACGGTGGAAGGGTGAGCGTCGGAAGGGTGAGCATCGGAAGGGTGCGCATCTGCGTCGATGTCCGCCGCCGCGCCGAAGGGGCTCGCCACCAGGACGAACGCCGCTCCCCCGGCGCGCAGGCGGCGCACCGCTTCGGGAAGCAGGTCGCCTGTTGCGGCGAGCCTCCGCGGCACCGGGCCGCCGTAGACGAAAGGGAAGCTCGAATGCCGCGTCGTCAAGACGCTGCCCAGCCGGGTCCATCGCTGCATCGGCAGGGCGGCTCGCTGGTCGCCCGAGCCGAGCCAGACGCTCTCGTCGGTGACCTGCGGGAAGGCGTCGGTCACGATCGCCGCCCAGCGGCGCGTGTGGTAGAACGTCGCTTCGGGATGCCGCAGAAGATGACGGTCCCACTCTTCGGGATCGATGGGCCCCTCGGGCTCCCTGCGCTCCACCGGCCGGCTCGGCGTCGCAGGCTCGATCCGCGCGGGCGGGCCGGCGCCGGAGCTCATGCGCTGGAGGCCTTCGCGCCCAGGCGGACGCGCAGGCGGCCGGCGAGGCGGCGGTACAGCTCCACGTCCCCGCGCTCCGGCACCAGCAGCTTGCGCACCGGCACACCCGTGATGCGGACGAAGAAAACGATCATAAGCGCGCTCTGCAGCGTGTAGGCGATCGACGAGGACCAGGCTGCGCCGAGCATTCCATGGCGGGGGATCCAGAGGAGGTTCAGCCCGAGATTGACGAGGAACGCGACACAGGTCGCGGCCGTCGTCGGGAAGCGCCGGTTCCGCCCGGAGAGATCGACCGTGAGGATCTTCGAGAACGAGAGCAGGAAGATTCCCGGCACGAGCCAGAGCAGCGGAGCGAGGGCCGGTAGGAACTCGCTGCCGTACATCAGGCGGATCAGCGGCTTGGCCAGGACCACCAGCGCGACCGCCGCGCTCCCGACCCAGAAGAGAGCATGCCGGCACGCGACGGTGGTGATCCGGTTCGCCTCCTCCGGCGTGGAGGCCGAGACCCTCGGGAAGAGCACGAGCTGCAGCGATGCTGTGATGTGGCTGAGCTTCTCGGCCAGCAACACCGCGATCGAGTAGTAGCCCTGCTGCGCGATCCCGGAGAGCGCCGGCAGCAGGACCTGGTCGAAGCGGTAGGTGAAGCTCGTGAAGACGATTCCGCCATAGCCCCGCACTCCATAGGAGAGCGAGGTCCCGAGCAGCGGCTTGTCCATGCGGATCGGATCCGACTCTCGCGACCGCCGTAGCAGCCATAGGGTCCCGAGCAGGACGAGCAGCAGGATCGAGAAGCCGTAGGCCCACACCGCCGCGACGGTGGAGCCGTGGCCGATCCACAGCACGGCGACGAGGACGGCGAGCAGGATCAGCTGGCTCAGCACGTTCAGGAGGTTGTACTGGTCGATCCGTCCCAGACCCAGGAAGCACGACAGGAGGAGGTAGCGCGCGAGAACGAGCGGGACGATCAGCGCCGTGATCCGGAAGACCGGCAGCAACGCCCCGACCTTCTCCGGATCGAGCAGCCGCCCGCCGAGGAGATAGGACGGCACGGCGATCAGCGAGAGCACGATGACCCAGAAGATGGAGTTGCCGATGATCCGTCCCAGCGTCGCCCGCCCGCTCGCGATCGCCCACGTGTGCGAGGCGTCGAGGCCGAGGAGCCAGAACGTCGCCCAGAGCGTGGGGAAGGCGCCCGCCGCGGCGTAGACGCCCTGCCCCTCCACACCCAGCTCGCGGGCCACGAGGATCGAGATCGGGATGTTGACGAGCGTGATCAGGATCCGCGACGCGAAGGTGACCGCGCTCTGTCGAACGAGTCCCGATCCCTGCTCGGCGCTAGATCGCGTTGTCGCCCCGGAAGTCCTGGATCTCCGCCCTTGCGCGCAAATCTTCCATCCAGCGGTTGACGATCTCCCGGCGCTTCATCTGAAGAAGCTGCCGCCGAATCGTATCCTTCTGGGAAGCGAAGAGAGACTCGTCCGGCGCGGTCCGGGAGAGGACCTCGAGGACGTACGCTCCCCGCTTCGTCGTCACCACCTCCGGAACGACGCCGATCGGGGCGGTGAAGACATGGGCGAAGATCGTGGGATCGTTGCCGAGCCCGCGCGGGAACGACCGCTTCGCGAACTCGTCGGTCCGATCGAAGGTGGCCTCCGGGTCGATCTTCGCGGCCTGCTCGAGCGGCGTCCCGCCCTTCGCAGCGTCCAGGATCGATTGGGCCGCCTGCTTCGCCTGCTCGATCTGCTTCGAGAGCACCGCGTCGTTGCGCACGCGGTCCTTGATCTCCTCGTATGGCTGGAGACCGGCCGGGAGCCGCTTGAGGATGTGCGCGACGTACCAGGCGTCGCGGTCCTCGAACATATGGACCGCCCCGGCGTTGGAGCCGAACGCCCAGTCCAGGAAGCCGGGGACCTGCCCGACGAGCGGAACGAAGGAGGTGCGGCCGAACGGCCCCGCCTGCTTCACCTCCAGCTCTTCCTTCTGCGCGGCCGCCGTGAAGTTGCCGTCTTCCTTCGTCGCGTTCGCGACCGCGACCGCCTTGTCCTGCACCGCCGTCACCGTCTCCGACGAGAGGGAGATCGGAATGAAGACGTCGGCGATCTTCACCTCCTCCTTCTCCCCGTTCATGCGCCGGTCCTCGACGCGGATCATGTGGAATCCGCCCGGCTCCGTCAGGATCGGACTGACCTGGCCGACCGGCAGGGTGAAGGCCGCTTCCGCGAGCACCGGCGGGTGGACCTGATCGCGCGTCAGGTAGACCCCCTGCTCGCCGCCCCGCATCTGCGGCAGCGCTTCGGAATAGGCGCTCACGATGACGTCGAACGACTCGCCGTCGGTCAGCTCCTTCGCCGCCTGCTGGATCAGGTCGCGGGCGGCGAGCGTGTCGGAGATCGTCGGCGCCTTCGGGATCTGCACGTACTGCACCCATGCCTGATCGTCGGCGCGGTAGTCGTCGGTGTGGGCGTCGTAGTAGGCCCGCGCATCCGACTCCGAGATGGAGGCCGGATCGACGGTGAACCGCTGGGCCGGAACGAAGGCATAGGCGACCCGGGCCTTCGTGTTCTCCGCCTCGAACTGCCGGCGCACGTCGGCATCGCTCACCTTCGCCGAAGCCATGACGATCTGCTGCAGCTTCTGCTTCGGAACGTCCTCGCGGTAATACATCTCCAGCGGAAGCCAATCCCGGTTGGGATCGTTCAGGGCGGCGAGATACTTGTTGTAGTCGAACTGTCCGTTCGTCTGGAAGTCGGGCGCCTGCATGACCGCCGGTAGGGGCTGGTTGCGGATCGCCTCGAGCACCTCCTGATCGCTCGCCTCCAGCTTGAGCCGCCGGATCTCCTGGTTCAGGAGCATCTCCTGGACGAGGGCGTCCCACGCCTGGTTGCGGATTTGCACGTCGGTGCCTTCGTCGGGCGTCTGGCCCCTCTGCTGCTGGAAATTCGTCCGCGCTTGCATGACGCGGTCCTGATAGACCCGCTCGAGGATCGGCTCGCCGTTGACGCTCCCGATCACTCCCGGCTGCCGGGACGCCTTGCCGCCGAGTCCCTGGAACTCGAGACCCCACGCCAGGAAGATGAGCAACACGAAGGATCCCGCAGTGATCCACATGATCAGCTTCATGTTGCGACGCATCGCTTCGAACATAGGCTCCGGACCTCCCTCGTCCCGGCCGATTCCGGGCACGGATGGTGACGATACCACGGGGATGCGCGGCCCCTCAACGGCTGCGAGCGCTCTCCAGGCCGCCGGGGCCCGGTTGACCCCCCGGCGGCGCCCGCTTACACTGCGCGAGATCCGACATGAACCCGATCGAGGCCTCGTTGCTGGCGGCGCTCCTGCTCGCCTCGGCGCTGTTCTCCGGCTCCGAGGCCGCTCTCTTCTCCCTCAACCAGGTTCAGATTCGTCAGCTTCAAGCCCGTAAGGACCAGGCTTCCCGGAGCGTCTGCAGGCTCCTGAGAACACCTCAGCGGCTGCTCAACTCCCTGCTCGTCGCCAACACGTTGGTCAACGTGGGACTTTCGTCGGCCGTGACCTCCCTCGCCATCGCGCAATTCGGTCCCAGCGGCGTCCAGGTCGCGATCCTCGCCGCCTCGGCCGGCCTGCTGCTCTTCGGCGAGATCCTGCCCAAGACGATTGCGGTGAACTTCCCGCGTGCCGTGGCCCGTGCCTCGGCGATCCCCCTCGCGGTGCTGCTGCCGCCCATTCTTCCGTTCTCCTCGGCTCTCGCGCAGCTCACGCGCGCCGCGCATCGGGTCTTCGGCCTCCCGCAGCCGGGGGCGGCGGTTTCCCGCCGCGTCAGCCGGAGCGAGCTGCAGGCGGTGCTCGAGGAGATCGACGAGGCAGGGATGAGCAAGCTCGAGAACCAGCTCCTCCAGAACATCCTCGCCTTCTCCCGGCGGACCGCGGAGGAGGTGATGACGCCTCGCGTTGACATCGTCGCAGCGCCGGTCGATTCCACCCCCGAGCAGCTCCGGGAGGTGATCACGCGCACGAAGCATTCGAAGATCCCGCTCTACGACAAGACGCTCGATTCGATCTCGGGCTTCCTGCCGGCGCGCGAGTTCCTCCTCGACCCCGGCCGGCGGATCTCGCAGCTCATCCGCCCGGTGCTGATCGTCCCGGAGAAAGCGCCGATCGATCGGATCTTCCAGGACCTGCGCAAGGGGCGCTGGCGGATGGCGATCGTCGTCAACGAATACGGCGAGACGGTCGGTCTCATGAGCCAGGAGGACCTGATCGAGGAGGTGGTGGGGGAGCTGTTCGACGAGTACGAGCCGGCGCAGGAGGAGATCGTCCCCGTAGGTGCGGGAACCTGGGAGGTGCTCGGTCGGACGTCGCTCCAGGATCTCGCCGATCAGCTCGAGGAGGAGATTCCCCAGGAGCAAGCGGTCACCGTGAACGGATTCCTCTGCGCGCTTCACGGCGGCTTCCCGCGCCCCGGGACGGTCCTCCATTTCCACAACCTGGAGTTCGAGGTCCTCGACGTCTCCCGTCACCGGATCCAGAAGGTCCGGGTCCAGCGGATCGAGGAGCCGGAGGAGGAAGAGGAGTGATCGCCCCGCCCTTCCGGCTCCTCCTGTTTCTGCTCTGCGTCGCCGGCGTCGCCGTCTTCGAGGGAGTGGAGATCGCGCTCCTCGCCTCCGACCGCTTCCTCGTCCGCGCCGCAGCTTCCAAGGGACGGCCCGAGGGCACCGACCTGAGCCTGGACCTCCTGCGCCGGCGCGACCGGATCCTGGTCACGCTGCTCGTCGTCAACACGTTCTTCGCGACCGCCGCGGCGGCGATCGCGACCAGCCTCGTCGAGGGATGGATGGGGCCGAGACCGGCGGCCGCGGTCATCACCACGGTCGCGGTGACGGCGATCGTCCTCGTCTTCGGCCAGGTGTTGCCGAAGAGCTTCGCGCGGGTTCGCGCCGAGGCGATCCTCGCGGCCCTCGCCCGGCCGCTGTTCGCGCTCGATCTGCTCCTCCTGCCCGTCACTGCGATTGCCGGCGGCCTCGTGAACCGTGTCCTGCGCCTGCTCGGCGTCAAGCGCAGCCACCTCGTCACGCGCGAGGAGCTGGAGATCCTCGTGCAGGACGTGCAGCAGGAGACCGGCCCGCTCCGGCAGGAGAAGCGGATGCTGCAGTCGATCCTCGGATTCGGGCACACGACCGCCCGCGAGGTGATGATCCCGATGCCGGCGGTCGTCTCGCTCGATCGCACGAGCAGCGTCGACATGCTGCGTGCGGTCATCCGCCGCCGCGGATACACCCGGATCCCGGTCTTCGATCGCCGGGTCGACCGCGTGATCGGCGTCCTCCAGGTGTTCGACGTCCTCCTCGATCCGGAGAAGGGAGAGACGATCGAGGACTGGATGCGTCCGATCACCCTCGTCCCCGAAACGAAGCGCATCAACAGGCTGATGGTCGAGATGCAGCGGCGCGGGGAGTCGATGGTGGTGGTCGTCAACGAGTTCGGGTCGTGCACCGGCATCGTGACGATGGAGGACATCGTCGAGGAGATCATGGGGGAGATGGCGGACGAGCATGAGATCGGCGTCAAGCGGATCCGCTCGCTCGGGGGCGGGGCCTACATCGTCGATGCCCTGACCGACATCGACGATCTGAACGAGGAGCTGAACATCGACCTCCCGAAGCTCCGCTACGACACGATCGGGGGACTGGTGATGCGGCGACTCGGAAGGATCCCGCGCGAAGGGGAGAGCTTCGAGTTCGCGGGGATCGGCTTCGAGGTGGTGGAGTCCTATCCCTACGGAGTGCGCACCGTAAAGCTGACCCTCCCACCGTCTCGCGAGGGGGGAGGAGAGCGATCGGACTGACGTCCGACTCGCGGCCAGGCCAGGCCGGATGCCGGAGGTTCGCAGGCAGGCCCGGGAGAGCAGAAAGGCGGTTCAGGAGGGGCCGAATCGGTTCGATCGGTATTCTAGAGGGCGCTGTCGGAGAAGGATCGGGGAGATCTCCCCGA
>JBHGAY010000038.1:0-36220 GCA_041946735.1 Candidatus Eiseniibacteriota bacterium | reverse complement strand
CCCGGCCGAACTGGCGGGAGTCACGTAATCTGGTCTCCGGAGAACCCGGGGCGGTTCAAAGAGGAAGGGGTAGCTCCAGGTGAGGCAACCAACCACCACAAGGAGGTACCCCAATGTCGCCGTCTGCGACGGTCCGGAGTCTGAAGCGCGCTCGCCGTGTGATCAAGGGTCTGACGAATCATGCCCCGGGGGAGCTCACGAGTCTCGAGAATCCGGGCGAACGCGACATCGACGTCCGGGATCGTCGTTCCGCGACGGTCGAACGCCGCGTCCACCCGCCCCCGCTCGGTTCGCCATCGGCAGAACGGTGCCGAGACGCGTCGTTGCGGTGACGGCCCCGCGTCGAGCGCCGGACGGATCGGACCGAGTTGCCCTCGACGACGGGCGAATACGAGAAGACCTTCTTGGGGCCGCTCTCGACGGTCTCGGGACGAGCCGCGCACGCGTCGATGCTGCATTCGACGGCCTGCGAACAGCATGGCGACGCGTTCTCGTCGTCGAGCTTTCGACGCCCGCCCGGCCGGACGCGCGCGAACGCCCGAATTCCGACGACATGTCAGGACGTGTCAGAAGGAGAACTCGGAGATCCCGACTACACCTTCGGCCTTCTCTGGCAGGGTGACCCGCTGTTCGCCACGACGCCCGAGCGTCTGCGGATCGAAGCCCCGATGACTAGTCTGTTCGAGGTGTCGGACGTGCAGCATGCGAACGACGTCCTCTATGCGGCCCCTTGCCGGTGTTTGGCGCTAGGCTTTTCTACACAGCGAGCCACCGCCTCAACGCGCGAGATCCGGTCCCCTCGCTCCCCCGACGGCCGGGCGTGCCGGCGATTTGACGCTCGGGCTCGTTGTCCCTCTGATACACTTCTTGCGCCATCATCTCCGCCTCTTCGCAGTTCCGAGAGAGACCCAGGTTCCTCCGGATGGAAAGGAGAGGAACCGCAATGAGAGCCGCACTTCCCGTCCTCGTCTCCGTGCTCGCTTGCTTCGGCATCGTCCTCCCGGTCGCGCTCCCCAACCCCGCCTCCGCTGGCTGCATCGACTACCGCGACTACATGCGCTGGGCCGGGGGACTGTCCCTGCCCGTCTATGCGCAAGGCCTTTCGATCTCCGGAGACTACGCCTACGTCGCAGGGGTGGGCCCGAGTCCCTGGCGCGGCAGCCTCCAGGTGATCGACATCTCGGACCCGCTCGACCTCCGCATCGTCGCGCAGCTCGAGACCCCTGGCTCAGCCGAGGGATCTGCGGAGGACGTCGCGATCTCCGGGTCCCTGGCCGTCGTCGCCGATGGCGCGGCCGGCCTTCAGATGGTCGACATCTCCGACCCTTCGACTCCACGGCTGATTGGTTCGGTCGCCACTCCGTTCGCCTGGGACGTGGAGATCCAAGGCGACTACGCATACACGGTCGGCCACCAGGGCGGGATGACCATCGTCGACATCCACGATCCCGCGCACCCGCAGGTCGTAGAGAACATCGCTCTCTGGCCCTACACCTTGAAGCGGCTCGTCGTCTCGGGCGAACGCGCCTACATCGTGCCGAGCACGGGAGGCGGAGGCCTGCTCATCGTGGACATCTCCGATCCCCATGAGCCGTTTCTCGCCGGCAGACTAGAGACTCCGTATCACTGGTGGTCGGTGTCGGTGAGCGGCGATTACGCCTACATCGGCACATACGGCACAATCGATGTCGTGGACGTGTCCGATCCGTCCGATCCCCGGATCGTCGGCGAGATCAGCGATCTGCCCGACTACGTCTACGACTTGCTCGTCGCCGGAGGAAAGCTGTACGCCGCCGGTCGATCGGGTGGGCTGCTGGTCGCGGATCTGACCGACCCGACGAATCCGGTGCTCGACGGCGGCCTCGCCTCGGTCCTCGGGCTCCGCGTCGCGCTCTCCGGCTCACGCGCCTATGTCCTACAGGTCTACCGCCTGGACGCGATCGACGTTACGAGCACGCAGGGCGTGGAGATGATCGGACGGACATTGACTCACGGATGGGGACAGGGGGTGTCGGTTTGCGGCGCTTACGCCTGCGTCGCGGAGGAAGAGGACGGGCTCGACGTCGTCGATGTCTCGGATCCCGCCCATCCCGAGCTCGTCGGCTCTGTTGACACGCCGGGCCTCGCCCATTCCGTGAGCTGCTCGGGCTCCTACGCCTACGTCGCCGATGGGAATCCCGGTCTCCAGGTCGTCGATCTCGGCAATCCACAGAGTCCCGAGTTGATTGCGAACCTGGATCTGGTCGACGCCGTGTGCGCCGCCTACGGGGGCGGCCATGTCTACGTGGCCGAAAGAGAGGGACGGCTCGACATCGTCGACGTCCGGAATCCCATAGCGCCCCGCCTGGCGGCCTACACGTCGGGATGGGCCGGCGCGACGATGGCCCTGGCGGTCGCCGGTAACCACGCGTGCGTCCTGGCCCGAATCGGCAATTGGCCGATCAGTCACGGGCTCCTCGTCGTGATCGATGCCGCCAGCCGGCAGCCGCGCATCCTGGGTCAGCTCGAACTGCCCGGGGGGAACCCGACCGGCGTGGCCGTCTCGGCCGGCGGCCGCTACGTCTTCGTCTCCGACGACAACGTGGGAATTCACGTCGTCGATCTTGTAGATCCCACGGCTCCGCAAGTCGTCGAGAGCTTCACGACGGACTGCGCGATGTCGGTGACCATCGATGGCCCGGTGGTGTACGTCGGGGACAGCGCGAACGGCTGGCAGCATGGCCATGGCCTCCAGGTGCTCGACGCTACCGACCCGACCGACCTCCGCATCCTTGGCTCCGCGGCCATGCCCGGCGAACCGCGCGGCATGGCGGTCATGGGGGAGTATCTCTGTGTCGCCTCCGACTGGACGCTTCAAATCTTGCCGGCACAGTGCCTGCCGCTCGACGGCGCGACTGCGACGCACGCAGGGGTTGGCGTCCGGACCCTTCTGGCGAGCGCCGGTGGTGGCGGGACCGCGATCCGGCTCGACGTGAACGGCGGCGCGATCGTGATAGCCAGCGCGACGGTGTTCGATGTGTCGGGCCGTCGCGTGCGTACGCTCTTGGATGGGCCTGGGAATGACGGTGCCCGGGAGGTGCTGTGGGACGGGCGTGACGATACGGGGCGACGGGTCGCGCCCGGCGTCTACATGGCGCGCGTCACGCCTGTGGCCGGGCGATCGGAACAGGCGCAGGCGCAGGTGCAGGCACAGACCGTGCGGATCGTGATGCTGCCGTAGTCGCAGCCGATTCCCCGGCGCTTCGGCCACACGAGTTCGCCCAACCGGCCCGGGACGCGTCGATCAGGGGGGAAGCGAGGGAGCCGGACAGCGGAACGGATTGACGCCTGCGGCGGAAGACTCCTATCTTCCGCCGTTCCGTTGTCGCCATGGAGGGCACGATGCCGGCCTCGCTCGAACACATCTCCTCGTCCACCCCGATGGGGGCGAACCTCGTAGAGGCGCCGGGGAGCGGCGTGGTCCTCGGCGCAACCTTCCGAGTCTGGGCACCGAACGCGGTCGAAGTCCATGCCCTCGGGGATTGGAACGACTGGAGCCGATCCGGCGACTCCCTGCTCCATCGCGACGCGGACGGCTATTGGGCCGGCTTCTTCGACGGAGCGCGGGAGTTCCACGAGTACAAGTTCTACGTGGTCGGACACGGCAGCGAAGGGTTCAAGCGGGACCCCTACGCCCGAGAGCTGACGTCCGACTGGCCGAAGAGCAACTGCTGCATCCGCTCTCCCCGCTTCCCCTGGGCCGACCAGGAGTATCGCACCCCGTACTTCCACGACTTCGTCGTCTATCAGCTCCACGTCGGGACGTTCTACACGCCCGCCTGGCCGCATCGCGCCGGGACCTTCCTCGACGTGATCGAGAAGATCGAGTACCTGGACGATCTCGGGATCACGTGCCTGCAGCTGCTGCCGATCGTCGAGTTCCAGAGCATGTTCAGCATGGGGTACAACGGAACGGACTACTTCTCGCCCGAGATGGACTTCGGCGTTCCCCGCGAAGACCTCGCCCCCCATTTGGCGACGGTGAACCGGCTGCTGCGCGCGAAGGGCAAGCCCGAAGTTTCCCCCAAAACGCTCTGGGGACCGCTCAACCAACTGAAGATGCTCGTCAATCTCTGCCACTTGTACGGCATGGCGGTGATCCTTGACGTCGTCTACAACCACGCGGGCGGCGGCTTCGACGACGAAAGCATCTACTTCTTCGATCGCGACCGTGACGACGATCCCAATCGGTCCCTCTACTTCCTCGATCGCGGTCATGCGGGTGGGCTCGTCTTCGCAATGTGGAAGCGCGAGGTGCGCCAGTTCCTGATCGACAACGCTGTCTTCTATCTGCGGGAATACCATGTCGACGGCTTTCGGTACGACCAGGTCAGTGTTCTCGTGCAGGAAAACCAGTCGAGCGGCTGGACATTCTGCCAGGACCTGACGGGGACGACACGGGCGGAGAAGCCCGAGGGGATCGATCACGCGGAGTACTGGCCCGTCGACCCTTGGGTCGTGAAGCGACGCGAGGAAGGGGGCGCGGGGTTCGAGACGATCCTACACGACGGCCTGCGGGACAGTATCCGCGCGGTCGTGCGGGAAGTCTCGTGGCCTGGAGGCCACCCGGTCGACATGGACTCGATCGCCCGCAGCTTGCGCGCGCCCAGCCTCGACGCTGCGTGGCGTGCCGTCCAGTGCATCGAGAACCACGACGAGGTCTACTACGGCCGCGACTGGCGGATCCCCCGGCTCGCCGATCCTTCGAACCCCCACTCCTGGTACGCGCGGAGCCGCAGCCGCGTCGCGCTGGGTCTCATCCTCCTGGCACCCGGAATCCCGATGATGTTCATGGGGCAGGAGTTCCTCGAAGACAAGCAGTGGGCCGACGACATCGGCCACCACAACGACATGCGGATCTACTGGGATGGCCTGGGGTCCGCGGATCCTTCGCAGCGGGACTTCCTTCGCTTCGCGCGCGAGGCGATCGCCTTGCGCTTCCGCGAGCCGGCGCTCCGGTCCGAGGGGTTCCGGGTGATCCACGTGCACAATCGCAATCGCGTCCTCGCCTTCCACCGGTGGGTCCCGTGGGAAGGGCGGGACGTCGTCGTCCTCGCGAGCTTCTCCGACGGGACCCAGTACGGCTACGAGATCGGAATGCCGTCGGGGGGACGCTGGAACGAGTCGTTCAACAGCGACGTCTATGATCACTGGGTCAACCCGTGGGGAACCGGTAACGGCGGCGCGATCTACGCGGACGGTCCGGGCCGCCACGACATGCCGGCCTCCGCGCGCGTTACGATCCCCGCGAACTCCATCCTCGTCTTCACGCGCGCCTGACCGCCCGGATCTCCCGCCTACGCGATCGCATCGACAGCGCATCGGGCCCAACGAGACGCCGGGTGACGCGCATTACAGAGAGACTCGCTGCTCGTCGAGGATCGCACGCAGCTCGCGACGCAGGACCTTGCCGGTCGCGTTGCGCGGCATCGTCTCCAGGCGAATCACGCGACGCGGGACCTGGTAAGGCGCGAGGCGCTGGCGGCAGTGCCCTCGCAGCAGTGTCTCATCGAAGTCCGCTCCGGCGACCAACTCGACAAAAGCGACCGCGGCTTCCCCACGAACGGGATCCGGGATGCCGATCACTGCGGAACAGAGAACATCAGGATGTCGATCGAGCACCTCCTCGATGGTCCGTGGAAAGACGTTCTCGCCCCCGATCACCATCATCTCTTTCAGGCGACCCGTGATGAACAGGTGACCATCCGCGTCGATGCGCCCGATATCTCCCGTCCGGAAGAAGCCCTCCTCGTCGAAGGCGGCGGCCGTCTCCTCTTCGAGCTTGTAGTATCCCTTCATGAGGTTCGGTCCCTTGATCCGCACCTCGCCTTCCTCATTGGCACCCAAGATCGAACCGTCGAGGGAGACGATCTTCTGCTGTACCCCGGGCAACGCTGGCCCCACGGAGCCGCGCTTATGCTCTTCGGGGCGGCACCAGTTGGTGACCGGGGAGGTCTCCGTGAGCCCATAGCCTTCGTTCAGCGTGATGCCGAAGCGTTCCCGGAATCCATCGAAGACGCTCTGCGGCAGAGGTTCCCCACCCGAAACCAGGTAGCGCACCGAGGAGAAGTGCTCGCGTGTGGCGTCCTTGGCATTGAGCAGGCTGTTCAGCATCGAAGGGATCGCAAGGACGATGGTCGGTTGGTGCTCGAGCAACAGCTCCAGCACTCTCTTCGGAGCGAACCGGGCGGTGTAGACCGCCTTCGAACCGAGCCAGAGCGGCAGGAGCGTCAGCACCGTCAGGCCGAAGCAGTGGAACTGCGGAAGAACAC
This sequence comes from Candidatus Eiseniibacteriota bacterium, assembly GCA_041946735.1. Lineage (GTDB taxonomy): Bacteria > Eisenbacteria > RBG-16-71-46 > CAIMUX01 > VGJL01 > JBHGAY01. The sequence continues at coordinate 29,909 of JBHGAY010000038.1, read as the reverse complement.
CGAGAAAGACCGTTCTGCGGGGCAGGGCTGCCCATTCCACGCACTGTCTCACATTGGCCGTCAGGTTGCCGGCGGTCAGCATCACCCCTTTGGGTCCGCCGGATGTGCCGGAGGTGTAGAGCAGGGCGGCGATGTGATCCTCGGGACGCGACACCGGCCGGCGTAGCGGGGGCAATCCCCCGAAGGAGAGTCGGTCGAGGCGGATCTGCTGGACTGCTCCGGGCAGGTCCCCAAAGCGCTCGATCATCGGGGTCACCGTGATGACCGTGTCGAGTTCCGCGTTGCGGATGATGTTGTCGCGCTGCCCAGAAGGAAGCAGGTAGTTGATTGGCACGATGGTTCGTCCCAACGCCCAGGTCGCTAGAACTGACATCGGGGTGAGTCCCGAGGTGGGGAGCATCAAGCCAATGTGGGGCCGGGTGGTCCTCCGCTCGATCTCCCTCGCCAAATGCAGCGCGCCCCCATAGAGATGGATCGCACGCCAAGCTCGGGTATCGTCGACCACGGCGATGCGTCGCGGGGCGATGAGCAGGTTCCGAATCGACCGGCCCAGAAGTTCCATCGTCCCGTCTCCCACGGTTCCGCGAAGCAGGCCCCTTCGAAGCAGGCCCCTTCGTTCGTTCCGGGTGCCGCTGCGTGTGCCGGGGATTCTACCTCACACACGCAGCGGCTGATCACCGCTCCGTAGCCAGGCAATCCGGATCTGCGATGGCTGCGGGGATCTGGCATTGCAGTGCTTCGCCATCTCCAGGTGACTTCCAACGGAATCGCGTAGTGCAGGGCGACGCTACGTTGCCCACCCGATGCCCCGTTCGGCGCACGCTTTGCGCAGCTTGCGCAGCGCGCCGCCGACCAGGTGGCCATTCCGCATCTTTCCGTAGAGGTGTTCGCACACGACCTGCTGGGTGATGCCGAGCTTGTCCGCGATCTGGCGCTGGTTTAGGCGAGCCAGGAAGTACAGGGTCACGACCTCGCGCTGCCGTGATGTGAGGAGTTCGTTCATGAGAGCGCGGAGCTGCGGCAGCATTGCTTCCGCCCGTACGAGGCGCGCGTGGCGCTCCCTCGCCTCTTCGGGTGACTCGTAGTAGAGGTGATGCTCAGTGGAGAACCGGCGCCAGCTCTCCGCGGAGATGGTCACCTCCCAGAAGTCGGGATTGAACTTCGCCATCGGCTCATACGAAAGAGATGTAGTCCCAACCCAGTGCTGCCTCGCTGAACTCAACCAGGATAAGCGCGCGCGCGGCGGCCCGCTGGTACGCGTCCCGCGAGCTCCGCGGCGGCCGCGCCAGCGCGTCGAGCAGGAAGCCGACCGGCTCATCCGAGCCTGTGCCGAGATAGATGAGGCCGATCGTGCGGTAGCAGGCGGCAAGCGCTTTGCTGTGCGGCCGGCTGCGCACCGGTTCGGCCTCACGTTCCCGTGCCGCTCGGCAAACCGCGTCGAACACGTCCCTCCTCCCGGAGCCGAGGAGGATCATCCCGAGAGCACGGAGCGCCGCGGTCAGGGTCTCAGGGTTCGCCAAACGACTGAGGCAGAGACGGCGCAGTCCGTCGTCGCAACTCGACCGCGCCGCCATGCCGAGCCCGATCAACGCGGCCGCTTGGACCTCGCTGCTCTTCGCCCCCTCGCAGATTCCGCGGAGCACCCCGATCGCCTCTTCATCCTCTCGACCCATCACGAGCCGCCCGAGGCAGACTGCGGCAATGCGTTGCGCGACGAGGTCGCCGGCTTTCGCCAACTCGATCAGCGGCTCGCGGTTGACCGGGTCGGCGCCGGCGAAACAACGCAGCGCCTCCGACATAATGGCGTGGCCCGTCGTCCGATCACCGCGCAGGGGCAGAATGCGCCGGAGCGGCTCCATCCCTCTTCCCGCGCCGGCATAGCAGAGCGCCTCGATCCCTTTGCGGCGGATGAAGTCGCGCCTCCAGCCGGTCTCGCCTGGCGCTTGCAGCCGGGGCTCGAACACTTCCTCGCAGGCGCGGCGGTACCACTCCTCTCCTGCGCCTCGAACCAGCACGGCGGTCGCGAGCGCGTTGTCTCGCTCGATGCTCTCCAGGGGCGCCGGCCCGGCGACCTCGGCGTAGGTCTCTTCGGTGGGTCGGCCGGCGAAGGCGTTCGCGATGGCGGTCCGGACTTCATCCTCTCGGGGTCCGGGCAACTGGGCGACGCGCCGGATCTCAGCGAGTACGCGCGCCGAGCCTTGACCGGCGGCGGCCTTGCCGAGCGCGACGAGAGAGAGCTTGCGGATGAACTGATTCCGATTGCGGAGGTACGGCGACAAGACTTCCAGGATCACGTCGTCGCGCAAGCCAGTCACCGTCGCGCCGAGGACGGTCACGGCGCGGTCGCGCAGGAAGAGGTCGGGGTTGTTTGCGAAGTACCTGAGATGCTCGATGACTCGGGTGCCGCGCCCTTCGAAGACCCTTGCCGCCACGGCGAGCGCACGCGCTCGCGTGCTGCGGTCCGCATTGTTCAGGTAAGGGTAGAGGTACTCGAGCGCCCGGGCATCCGCCGTACGGCCGAAGCGGATGGAGACGTAGTCTTCCCAGATCGCGCTCGCCAGTCGCTGGCGCCCGAGCGCATCCCAGTCACGCGTGCGCTCCTCCAAGACCACCCACACATCTCGCATCCGTGCCTCCAGTGCGCGCGACCCGCTGTTCCATCCGTAGGGAGCAAGCCGACCACGGCCGGCTCGCTGTTCCATCCGTAGGGAGCGGGCCGCGCGCACTAATACACAGATTCACAGGTACTCGGCGGGAAGCGCAACGGACTCGGCCGTCTCCCACAGCGAGAGACGGCCGCCGTCATCGTCACGATCGAGGGGGGACAGCTCTCACTCCAACAGCACGATTTGCTCCGTCGCGCTTGCCGATCCCGCCACTATCCGGAAGAAGTAGATGCCCCACGGCGCCCTCGCGCCGGCTCCGCTGCGGCCGTCCCAAGCGAGCAGGCCCGTGTCACCGGCGACGTTCCCTTCGAACAGCCGGCGGACCAGGCGGCCGGTCGCGTCATGCACCGTGATCGTGACCGGGCTTCCGGCAAGGGCCGGAGGGATCGAGTAGACGATCCGCGCCTCGCCGCGAGCCGGGTTCGCGCCTGCGACCCGCAGGGCGAGCGCCGCCGGCTCGATGATGGCCGGCGCGCCCGCGGGCGCATAGCAGCCGACGGGCAGCGCTCCGATCAGACCGCACTCAGGATCGTGATCAGGCCCGCAGGGAGAGTCGCTGCGGATCGTGAAATCATCGTTCGCCTCGTCGCAGAAGAGCGGGTCTTCGCAGATGTTGCCATCCACCCCGAGCAAGTCTTTGGTGCAGCCGGTCCAGTTCCCGTTCGGATGGCCGTAGATGTCGCTGCACGCGACATCGAAAGCGCCGAAGTTCCCGCAGAAGATCGCGCGTGAGTTGCCGTTGGCAAGGATCGAGTGCTCCACGAAGACGCGGACCGGTCCGGAACCGCTCCCTCCCGGCACGCAGATCTCGCTCACATCGCCGCTCGCCATGTTCTCCGCGAGCGTGCAACGACGGACGGTGAACGTCGAGCTGTCCCAGGCCGAAGCGGCGCCCGCGATATACGCCTCGTTGCGGATGAGCAGGCACTCGGTCAGTGTCAACGTCGAGCCGCGCACCTCGACCGCGCCACCCTCCGTGGCGGCGTTTCCCAGGAACGTGCAACTAAGCAACTCAACGTTGGCTTCCTGATGGCAGGCAATGCCTCCTCCGAACCCGGCGGAATTGTTGTCCTCGAAGAGGCAGTCGTAGATCTTCATCGCGCATCCGGTGATCCGGATCGCTCCTCCCGCGGGGCCGCAGCCAACCGCCCGGTTACTCACGAAACGGCAGTTGCGAATCACCGGGCCGATCGGACCCTGACAGAGGATCGCTCCACCTCCCGTGGTTTCCGCGTATCCGCGCGTGATCGTGATCCCATCGCCTTGAATGCGGAAGCCGCCCGCCGCGTTCTCGCAGTCGATGACGCAGGCGAGCGAGCCGCTCAGGGAGCGTACGACGAGCGATCTGCCGAGGAAGGAGAGGCTTCGATTGTCGGGGCCGGTGAAGGTGCCGTCGCCCAGAACGAGCGTGTCCCCGGATGCGGAAGCCACGATGGCGCTACGGATGTCGGGGAAGTCTCCCGTCCCATCCGGGAGAATGAGATGAGTGGTGGCTGCCCAGGCGGGCGGCGATGAGAGACCGACGAGAAGAAGCACGACGAACCGTGCGGCCAGCAAACGGATCATCGATCACCTCCAATCTCTGGCTGTCGCAACGGGACGACCGATGGGGCGAATCGCCGGGGAGGCGACCTGCAGGCCCCAAATGAGCGCGTCGTAAGGGTACGCCCGTGCACCGGGCGGTGGCAACGGGACGGCGCCGAGGCCCGACTCGCGACGAATCGGTTCCCCGAACTGCTAGGGGTCGCCGTCCCCGCACCGCCCTCCTCTTGCCTCGTCCGTTTCCCCCGATGCGAAGGAGTATCACCCGCAGGCCCGAGGCAACGGCCTATATGTGCGTACCGTCGAGCGCTGGTCGCACGTTCCCGGTATCGCCGTCCCTGTGTCCTTCGCGCGCCGGCGCGCGATCGACCTCGCGTTCCGCCGCTCCCCCTTACCAGATCCGGAAGATCTCCCGCTTGCCCTCGTTATACATGTCGGTGTGCTTCGGCTTCGAGGGATCCGACTCCTTCGGAGGCTGGCTCATGTACTCCTTCATATCCCGATCGAAGTTCGTCAGGTCTTCGTACTCCATCTCGACCACGACCTTGTTGAAGGTGCCGGTCATGTCGGTCATCACCTTCGCATTCTTGCCCCGGCCCATACCCTCCTGATCGATCATCTCCTTGAACATTCGCGCGAGCTTCGAAGCCATCCCCGGCTTCGCGATGAAGACTTCACGTACGAGGATCACCTGCGCCTCCTTGCGGTGTTGTGTCGGTTCGCATCGGTTGGGAGTTTGGCGAAGCGGACGTCCAACGAGCGCGGCGGGCCCGCCTACCGATCCCGGTCTGTCCAGCGGCTCGCCCGGAGCATAGACCACGCGGTGGGCGAGGCGCCCGGCTTGCATTGCATTACGACGTGGCGGCGGAGGCAGAAAGGGCCGCACGTTCGCTCGGCGTCTCCCTCACGGCATCAGCGATACCGGTCGTATTCCGCGTCGATGCCCCCCTCACGAACCTCTTCGATGAACCGCCAGATGTCGGGCCGTGAGCCGTCCACATCCGTGAAACCGTACTCGTCCGCCAACTGTCCCACAGTCACGGACTGCTGATTCCACCGCGCCCGATCCTCATTCGCGGCGACTGCGACGACAGCTCGTCCGACGAAGCGTGGCGATTCCGAGAGCGCGAAATCGGGAGGCGCCTGTCCATTCAATGCCTCTCGCCAGTTGTCTTCGCCGACGCCGAACGCCTCCAGCATCAACTCGGAACGGAGCCACCCCGGAGTGAGTGAGATGGCGGTGCCTCCGAACGCCCTGAGCTCATGGCCTTCCGAGAAGGCCAGCCGGTTCACGGCAACCTTCGCAAGATCGTAGAAGACCGAGATACGGTAGTGGCCGGCGTTGTACGCTGCGGTGCCGTCCGTCACCTCCACGAGGAGCCCGCCCGGCCGCGTGATGAGCAGCGGGAGGAGCGCGTGGGACGTGATCAGATGCGTGTCGACCGCCAGGCGCAGGGTTCGCAGACCTTTCTCGAGGTCCACTTCCCACAAAGGCTTGTTCCAGACCGCCGGGCCGCCTTTCAACACTTCCGCGCCCCAGATGTCGTTGACCAGAATGTCGAGGCGCCCATACTCGCTTCGGATTTCGTCGGCCAGACGCCGGACCTGTTCCGGCCCGAGATGGTCCACGATTCGAGCGATTCCCCTTCCTCCGAGCGCCGTCACGATTTCGGCCGTCTCCTCGATCGTCTCTGGACGATTCCCATAGTCGGACCGGAGTGTTCCCGTCCGGCTGCTTCGGCCGGTGCAGATGACCGTGGCACCGGCTTCGCCGAGCGCCGCAGCGATTCCGCGCCCCGCGCCTCGGGTGGCGCCTGCAACCACAGCAATGCGTCCGAGGAGAGTGTTCACGATGTCGACCTCCGACCGCGACCGCGGACACGACCACTTCTGTCGCTGGCCTGCCTGCGGTGATGGCGCTTCATGTCTGCCCGGCAGGGGATCGGTCGAAGAACTCGGCGAGCCCTCTTGCCGTTTCTTGCGGGATCTCTTGGGAAGAAGTGACCGGCGGCGACCGGCCGGCCGCGAACATCTCGAGCCCAGCGTCGCCAGAGCGCGAGCGGGTCCTCGGGCTGATACCACGTGCCGAGCGGTCCGTTTCCACTCCACAGGACGAGCACGGGACAGGCGATCGTCCGGCCCGCGGAAAGATCCGCCCGATCGTGCTCAAGATCGAGCGTCGCTGCAGCCCGGTATTCTTCACAGATGGCGTGCGCGTGATTGGGGTCGCGCAGAACAGCGGCATATTCGTCGGATCGTCGCCGGCGCAACCGAGGCATTGGATCCCCACTCGGTGAAGGCGTGATCGACGATCGCGCGGGCGGCGAACGATGTTCGAGCGCGGCCCAGGAACCAGCGCGCCCGAGGTGCAGGCCCGGCCGAGGTACCGGCGCGGCCGGCCCTCACCTGTTACCTGCGCAGGTCCTCCAACATTCGCTCGTAGGCGGCCCGATCGATCTCTCCGCTGGCGTAGCGCCGCTTCACGATCTGCTCGGGCGTTTCGGGCGGACCGAGGCGCCGTGCCCTCTGCCCGTCCGATCGCAGGATCAGCCAGACGATGAGGGCGATGACGGCCACGAACCAGATCCACATCAGGAATCCGCCTCCCCATCCCATCGGACCGTTCCAAAAGGGATGCATTGGTTGCTCCTCCTCTCCCGCCTCCTTCGCGCCGCTCGGTTCTGACTGGGCGGCAGGGTCGGGGCTCCGTCGCTTCCCTCCACGCTACTCTCTTTCCGCCGGGACCATGGATGGCGGTCCGCCGCTTCGGGGCCGGCCGTTCCACCCCTGCCACCCCTGCCACCCCTGCCGCCTCTTGCGGTGACCTGAAGCGGAAACGGGAGGGGGAGAGCCTTGGCGCTCTCATCCCTCCCGTAGGAGATCGGGGCATTGCCGCGCGCGGGGGCTCGGCGGCAAGCGGCTGCGCCCCGCGAGCTGCGGACGGCCTCGCGCGCAGCTTGCCTTCGTCGCTAGTCGATCCGCACGATCCGACCGCGCCAGGTTTCTTCCCCGGCGCGACCGCGGACCAGGTAGATGCCTTGCGGCAGGCGACGCCCCGCCTGGTCGGTCCCGTCCCACAGGATTTCGGGGCCGGCGACGCCCGTCGCACGAAGGCACCGCACGATCTGACCCGCAGGATTGTAGATCTCGAGTTCGACCGGCGCATCGGCCCCGCCCGCGCGAGGCTGCCAGCGGATCGTTGCGCTGCCGGACGTCGGGTTCGGTACCACGGACAGCGCGGTCGCCGGCCCACCGGAAATCGGATCGCCGGCGTCCGCGCTCGCGCACTGCGCCGACACGATCTTCAGATGCTCGCCGGCGAGGCAGACGACCTCGTCCCCCGGCGCCACCGCATCCGCTCCTCCACTCCAGAGCCGCCCTAGCTCCACCGGTGACCAAGGGTTGCCCACATCGAACACTTGCAGACCGCCTTGGGTGCTCACGAAGTACGCAATGCCCCCGTGAACGCGCGTCTCGGAGCCGTGAGGCAGCGTGGGGATGGTGCGGAGCAGCTCGGGGGCCGTCGGGTCCGCGACGCGGATCACGTAGATACCGGTGGACTCGGAGGTGAGGTAGACGATCGAGTCCGCAAGATCGACCCCCATGAAGTAGCCGTACGGTGGCTCGAAGCTTCCTACGACCGCCGGGGCCGACGGGTCGGAAACATCGATCACGACGAGCCCGAAAGAGATGACCGCGACATACGCGTACGAGTCCCGGACGACGATGTCGTGCGCTGTTCCGGGGACGGCGCAATGTCCCACGATCTGAGGTGTCGCGGGGTTCGTCAGGTCTACGATCCGCAGCCCATCCGTCCCGTCGGCAACGTACGCATAACTACCCTGGACGGCGATCTCGAACGGATAGCCAGGCATCTGCAGACTGGCCACGACCTGCGGCCACGACGAGTCCGTGACGCGGAGGATCTCCATCTCGTTGGGGTAATACGGCTCCGCCGCGCAGGCGTAGGTTTCCCCTCCAGCGTGATAGAGAGCGAGACCGCCAATGTTCCAATCCACATGTGCCGACCCGAGGAGGTCAGGCATGCTCGGATCGGAAATGTCGTAGATCTTGAGTGATCGATCCTGCCCCCCGGTGTACGCGAGCGATCCCTCCACGATGACCTCGGCCGGCCCGTAAGCGGTCGCCGACCCGAGCACTGGCGGGGTCACCGGATTCGTGCCGTCGATCAAGTGGAAGAGACCCTCCCCGGCGATCGAGCAAACGAAAGCCATGGGCTGCCGAAGCGCAAGGCCGACACAACTGAACTGAAGGCCGATGCTCGCCTGGAGCTGCATCGAGCCGGGCGTTGTCGTGTCGAGGATTTGCAGCACGCCGTAGTTCAGATCGAGCTCTTCGTCCTCGACACCGCCCACGAACCAGACCTGGCCTTCGGCCGATGCGATCCCATAGACATAGAACCTCGAGCCGTACGTGTCCCGCAGGACAGGCGCGGTTGGCGTCGCCAAGCTGATCTCACCCACCTCTTGTCCCATCGTTACCCACAGCCGGTCTTCCCAGATGGTCACGGCGAAACAATCGGCAGGCGTCGGGCAGAGTCCGGAGAGGTACGGCGAGGCGGGGTTCACGACCGAGATCGCCTGCACCCCGCCGCCCGTCGCCGCGTAGACGTACGAACCGCGCTTGGCGACACCGCGCACGGGGCCGGGGACCTGGACGCTACCTTCGAGGTGCGGCGAGGCCGGGTTCGACACGTCGATCACCTGCAGAGCGCTGGAGGTGCTCATATAGACGAAGTTGCCCGACGCGCAGACGCCCCACCCATAGCCCGGAGGATTGACCGAGCCCACGAGGGCCGGTGCCGCCGGATTGGCAAGGCTGAGAACGGCGAGCCCGAACAGATCGCTTGCCGCGTACAGATACCCGTCGGAGATGGCGATCCCATAAACCGTTCCGACTCCGGCATCCTCGAGGATCACCACGGGAGCGTCCGCGTTGGAGAGATCGACGACGCGCAGTCTGGCTCCCGACACGTAGGCGTAGTCGCCTTCGACGGCCACCTCACGGCCGGCCGGGAGACGCACCGCTCCTTGCTCATCCAAATGGCCGGCCCAGTCAATGCATTGGGCGCCGGCGGGAACTACGCACAAGAGTGCGCTCGAGATCAAGCTGACCATGAACAGGATGAAGAGCCGCACGGACAGTGGCTCGGACGGACGCATACCGGGAAGATTCCTTACGGCCGGCTCGATGAGCATGGCCTCTCCTCCGGGACTCGATAGTCCCAAGCCGCGGCAAGCGGGAAGAAAGCCGACAGAGATCTCGCATCCGCCCGTGGGCGGTACCTGCTGGGGATTCGACTGCCAATAGAGGATACGCTTCTCCGGCAGGATTCGGTAAGGACAATTCCGGCATCGAGCTGAGCCTCGGTCCTTGCCGATCACCAACAACGCAGTCGCGCGGGGCTCCCTCTCCGACTCTTCTTGCAGGGAGCGCCCGGGTTCCGCGGCTGCCTCCGTTGCGGATGACTGGACAAGCACCCGCCCGGAGGGCTACAAAAGCAGGTTTGCCGCGTGTCCGGCCGTCCCGTCAGGGAGTCGATCATCTCGCCGGTTCGGCCGGCGAACGAATCGGAGCACGAGGAGCCCATCATGCGAGAAGCGATGCGAGGACCGATGCGAGAAGCGATGCGAGAGGCCTGGGTCGCGCCCCGGCACGGAATGCCGAACGTCACGCAGATGCACTTTGCCCGCCAGGGGGTGATCACCGAGGAGATGGCGCACGTCGCCGCGCGCGAGTCTCTGCCGCCCGAGCGGGTCCGCGAGGAGGTCGCGCGCGGCCGGATGATCATCCCCGCGAACATTCGGCACCCGGAGCTGGAGCCGATGGCGATCGGGATCGCCGCCCGGTGCAAGGTAAACGCGAACATCGGCAACTCTGCGGTCACCAGCGGCGTCGACGAGGAGCTGGCGAAGCTGAAGCTCTGCGTCGATCTCGGCTCCGACACGGTGATGGACCTCTCGACAGGCAAGCGCATCCGGGAGATCCGCGAGGCGATCCTCCGCCATTCCCCCGTCCCGATCGGGACGGTGCCGATCTACGAGGCGATCGAGGGAGTGCGCTCGGTCGAGGATCTGACGATCGACGACCTGCTCGAAGTGATCGAGTTCCAGGCGCAGCAAGGCGTCGACTACATGACGCTGCACTGCGGCGTGCTCCTCGAGTTCCTTCCGATGACGGCGAAGCGGATCACCGGGATCGTCAGCCGCGGCGGGAGCCTGATCGCGCAATGGATGATGCACCATCATCGCCAGAATCCGCTCTATGAGCACTACGACCGGATCCTCGAGATCTGCAAGCGCTACGACGTGACGATCTCGCTCGGAGACGGACTCCGTCCCGGCTGCCTCGCCGACGCCTCCGACGAGGCGCAGTTCGCCGAGCTGCGCGTGCTGGGCGAGCTGACCACACGGGCGTGGCGCGAGGACGTCCAGGTGATGATCGAGGGACCGGGACACGTCCCGATGGACCAGATCGAGGAGAACGTCCGCAAGGAGATGGAGTGGTGCCACGAGGCGCCGTTCTACGTCCTCGGGCCGCTGGTCACCGACATCGCCCCCGGCTACGACCACATCACGAGCGCCATCGGAGCGGCGATGGCCGGATGGTACGGCACCGCGATGCTCTGCTACGTCACGCCCGCCGAGCATCTGGGGCTCCCCGATCTCGACGACGTCCGCCAGGGGATCATCGCGTACAAGATCGCCGCCCACGCCGCCGACATCGCGCGCGGCCGCGCCGGGGCGCGGAACCGCGACGACGCGCTCTCCCGCGCCCGCTACCGTTTCGACTGGAACGAGCAGTTCGCGCTCTCCCTCGATCCCGAGACGGCGCGGGCGAAGCACGACGAGACCCTCCCGCACGAGAACTTCAAGACGGCGCAGTTCTGCTCGATGTGCGGGCCGAAGTTCTGCTCGATGCGGATCAGCCAGAACGTGCACGAGGAGATCCTGCGGCGGGCGGCGGAGCATCCGGACGATGAGCTTCCAGTGGTGTTGCGGAGCGCGCATCGCGAGGCGCTCGCGCGCGCGGATGCCGGAGCTTCGGAAGCTTCGGAGGAAACGACGCGCTAAGGAGCCGAAGGCGATGCGGGGACGGAATTCCCCGGCGAACCCGCCTCACCCGACGCCGCGGCCGGCGCCTCGACGAGGCCGACGGGCATGTAGCGGTCGGGCGTCGGGCCGCGGTCGGCCACGAGGAGCCCGAGCAGCACCGGCAGATAGATCAAGCTCGCGAAGAAGAGCATCCGAGCGTTCCGCTCGGTCCGCCGCAGGAGCAGGCGCAGTCCGAGCAGAAGCATCGCAAGGCCCAGCGCGAGCGATCCGAGCAGGTAGGCGTGCCCCGCCATCCCGGAGAGCGTGGCCGCGATCCCGATCGGGATCAGCGCCAGCGTGTAGAGCAGCGCCAGCTGCGCCGTGAGGCGCCCGGTCGAGTCGATCGCCGGCAGCATCCGGAAGCCGCCCCGCTCGTAGTCCTCTCGATAGAGCCACGCGAGCGCGAGGAAGTGCGGGATCTGCCACAGGAAGAGCGTCGCCCCGAGAATGTAGGCGCCGACGCCGAGCGAGCCGGTCGCCGCGCTCCATCCCATCATCGGAGGGATCGCCCCGCAGATCGCCCCGACCAGCGTGCAGAACGGCGTGCGGGTCTTCAGCGGCGTGTAGGCGAGCAGGTAGAGCAGCACGACGATCAGATCGAGCGCCGCGGTCAGGATGTTCACCCGCCAGGCGAGCAGCGCGAGACCGAGTACCACCGAGGCCGTGGCGACCCAGAACGCGTGACGCGGGGTGAGCCGGCCGGTCGGCAGCGGGCGCCGCGCCGTGCGGCGCATGCGCGCGTCGCGCTCGTGCTCGATCCACTGGTTCAGGGCGAGCGATCCGGAGGAGGTCATCGCCGTCCCGGCGAGCGTCGCGAGGAGGATGCTCCACGACGTCGCGCCGCGGCCGCCGACCAGCAGGCCGACCAGCGTCGTCAGGACGACGAACGTCGCGAGCCCCGCCTTCCCCAGCTCGAGATAGGCGCGGACCTGGCCCGCGACGGCGAGCGGCGCGGGGCGCGATCGGCCGGCCGGGCGGGCTCGATGCCCCTGCTCGGCGGGCTCTCGTGTGGGCAGCGGTTCACGCATGGACCCGCTATCTTAGGGGGATCGTGGGGCGAGCCTCAAGCGCGGTCGGCGCGGAAAGGCGCATCGTGCGCGGCAAGAGTCGCTCCGTGGATGAAGGGAGGATCAGGAAGATGGAGGCATCCGCTGATGCGACCGCCGCTCGGGCGGCGAAGGACAGCGGCCGGCGTGGGACGGGCGGCGCGAGCGCCGGCGGGGCGGGCGCGAGCGCCGGCCCCGGGACGGCGGCCGGCGCAGAATCTCGACCGGGACTGACCGACGTCCTCGCAATCGGCTTCGCAACGACCGTCGCGATGTGGGGGATCGGTTACGTCTCACGCATGCCGCCCGTGTGGGTCCCAAGCTCGCTCCTCGTCGTCCTGCTCCTCGGGTGCATGGCGGCCGGCGGCTTCTATGCGGGGCGAACGACCGGCCGTGGCTGGCGCGCGGGCGTCTATACGGGATTCGTCTCGTCACTCCTGAACCTGCTGATCCTCGGGAGCCTCCTCTCCGGCTCGGCCCCGGGCCACCTCGTTCCATCGGCGCTCTGGTGGGTGCCGGGCTCGTTCCTCCTCGCGATGGCGCTCGGGGGCGCCGGGGCGGCGCTGGGCGCGGCGCGCGCATCGTCCGCTTCGCTGGAGGGTCGCCTCGCCGCTCGTCCCGACTGGACCTCCCTCTTCGCCGGCGTGGCCGTCGCCGCGACGTTCCTGCTCCTCATCGTCGGCGGCCTCGTCACCAGCCATGGCGCGGGCCTGGCCGTCGTCGACTGGCCAAATTCCTTCGGCTACAACATGTTCCTCTACCCGCTCTCGCGCATGAGCGGCGGCGTCTACTACGAGCACGCCCACCGTCTGTTCGGCTCACTCGTGGGACTGACGACGCTCGTGCTCACGATCCATCTCTTGCGCGCCGACCGGCGGGCGTGGCTGAAGCGCTTTGCGATCGCCGCGCTTTTCACCGTCCTGTTGCAGGGACTGATCGGCGGACTGCGCGTGACCGGGCGCTTCACGATGAGCCAGTCGCCGGCCGACACCGCGCCGAGCCTCGGCCTCGCCGTCGTTCACGGCGTGCTGGGCCAGATCTTCTTCTCGATGATCGTGGCGCTCGCCGTGTTCACGTCGCCGACGTGGAAGTCGGAAGGGCGCCGCGTGCTGCACACTGCCTCGGCCTCGACCGATCGAGGCCTCTCCGCGGCGCTCGTCGTGATGCTGCTCGTCCAGCTCGTGCTCGGGGCCGTGCAGCGCCACCTGTCGCAGGGGCTCCTGATCCACATCACGATGGCGAGCCTGGTCTTCCTGCTGGCGCTGTTCCTCGGCGTGCGCGCGTGGGCGATGCATGCCGCGCAGCCGCTCCTGCGGAGGATCGGCAAGTCGATGGTGCTGATCGTCTGCGCCCAGGTGCTCCTCGGCATCGGTGCGCTCGTGGGCAAGGGGATTGCGGAGCGGGACGGCGCGAATGAGGCCTTCCCGGTCGTGATCCGGACGGCACACCAGGCCGGCGGCGCCTTGCTGCTCGCGACCGCGATCCTGCTGGCCCTGTGGACCCGTCGCCTGCTTTCGGAGCGGGAAGGAGGGCGCGCGGCGTAGGTAGGGCCGCTCGGCGTGGGCGGCGCGGGCAGTCCGGCCTGCCCCGGCTCACGGTCGAGCGCGATCGGCGAGTTAGCGGAGAACGGCGATCCTGAGCACGGACGCGTTCGCCCATCGTAGGAAGTAGTAGCCGCGGGCGACAGGCGCGCCGGCCGCGTCGCGTGTGTCCCAGACAACCGGAGCGGCGGTTCCCGGGTCGAGATCGCGCACGAGCCGCCCGGAAGCGTCGAACACGCGCACCGCGCCGCTGACACGATCCGGCGGAGACAGGGTGACGGAGTCGCGCGCCGGGTTCGGGAACGCGCGGGGGGGCGCACCGGCCGCGGCAGGCGCCGGCGTCTCGAGGGGCGTGGATGCCGCGAGCGGGAAGGACACCGTGCAGTCCACCTCCGCGAGTGAGGAGCCGGAGCCGCCGGGCCCGGTCGCGCCGTCCCCGCCGCCGCCGATGGAGAGCTGGTACTCGCCGGGCGGGAGAACCTCGACGTGCTCCAGACTTTCCTCCGTCTCCGAGAACTGCCATCGAACCACGTAGGCGCCGAGGCGGACTCGGATGGCGATGTCCACGACACCTCCGCCCGCCGCCCGGACGTCGGCAACGATCCGGCAGGATGTCGGGGCATCGAGGTCGAAGTCGTACAAGAGGCCGCTGGAAGCGAGTCCCAGCGATGCTTCCGCAGGTGGAACGAGCCGCCCTTCCGCGGAGATGCCGAGCGAGATCGAGATCTCGTCGGGGCCGATGATCGAGGACTGATCCGCCAAGGCCGTGACGTAGCTGCTGTCGCTCTTCACGTGGCAGGAGGAGCTGTCGGCGAAGAGGCCACTCTCGACCGACTCGATCGTCCGGTCGCATCGGAGCGGCTCCTGCCCCTGTCCCGGATCGAGAAAAGCGAAGGCCGAGACCTGGCGCGACTGGCCGACCGGAATGACGGTAGCCTCGGCGCCGGCCGACCAGCACGACGCGACGCCGATCACGAACGCGGCGGCGAGTGAGCGGCTGGCGGGCGCGCCGTGCACGGGGCGGTGACGGATGGTGTGGGAGAGCCGCAAGGAGCACCTCCTGAAGGTCGGATGGAGACAGCCGGACCGAGAGAGCCGGATCGGCGCAGCCGGACCGAGCGCAGCGGGTCCCGTCGTGACAGGGTCGTGCGCAGGAGTCGGATGACCGGCCGGCGTGATACGCCGGGCCTACTCGGCCCCTCCGGCGTCCCTCGACGTCCGTCGACCGACGGCGCTGCGAAGTAAGCGCCGGGTCCGGCAGATCCGAGCCGGCGGGCGGATCCGGCCGGAGTGATACAATTCGGAGCGAATCGGAACCATGGCGAGCGCTGAGGCGTAAGAGCACGCGCGCGAAGAGAAACGAAGCGAGTCCACACCCTGAACCGAAAGCCGAATCGGAGGTCCGCATGCCGCAGCCGGCCGCCGCGTCACCGCCCCGCCCGCCCGTCCGAACCGGGCGCCTCCTAGTC
Organism: Candidatus Eiseniibacteriota bacterium; assembly: GCA_041946735.1. GTDB lineage: Bacteria > Eisenbacteria > RBG-16-71-46 > CAIMUX01 > VGJL01 > JBHGAY01. Next base: position 14,530 of record JBHGAY010000038.1, on the reverse strand, counting down.
GCATCCGCCGCCCTCCTGCTCGCCGCCCTCCTCCTGGCCGTCCTCCTGATCGCCGCCGGCCCGCGCCCGTCCCTCGCCGCCGGCGGCTGGGGCAACGACCTCTCGCCGGGCGACTCCGCCAAGGGCAGCACCGGCTCCTGGTTCCTGCAGTCCGGCGCGAACTACTCCCGCTCGGGCGAAAGGGGCGAGGAGCGAGGCCACGTCGGCTTCCACGGCTTGGCAGGCGCGCTCTTCGGAGGCACCGGATCGTTCCAGACGATCCTCGGATTCGCCTACGACGAGATGAGCGCGACCGTGCGCAGCGAGCCGATCTACATGCCCGACGAGAGGCGAGGCGACACGACCCGCCGCTCGGAGCTCGTCCGCTCCTATTCCGGGCGGCTCGCCTTCCGGTTCTTCCCGCTCGGCGGGACGGCCGGGAGGGTCCACCCGTTCATCGGCGGCGGCCCGGAGGTCGGCTTGATCGACCGCTCGGAGCTCACCGCCCGGGTGGAAGCCGGGTGCGAGCTGCGCTCCGGAGACATTCTCCTCTCCCCCGCTCTCGCTTACTCGGCGCGCGTCTGGACGTGGCCGGACGCCGACGGGACCCTCGACTCCTTCGACTCGATCCGGAAGCTCACGCTCCAGATCGGTGTGCGTCCCGTTTCGCAGGACGGAGAAACGCTGGCCTCGACCGGCGAGCAAGCGCAACCGCGGCAACCGGCGCTCAGCGCCCCCAGCCCCCGCCCCCGCGCCCTTACGTTCCTCTTCGAAGCCGGAGGAGGCGCGTCGTGGTTCACGAAGCCGGAGCACTCCTCGTCCACGGTCCATGCAGGATTCGCCCCCTCGGCGTCAGCCGGGATCGTGGCGCACCCGCGCGGCTCCGAGTCGATCGCAATCCTGCTCGGATATCAGCAGCGACGGGCCGACGTGGAGTGGACGCAGTGGGTCCCGGACATACCGCCGATCGCACGCCGCTCCACGATCGATCTCGACTACGCGACGGCGACCCTCCTGTACCGGTTCTTCGTCGATGCGCCGTCGATCGGCCGCAACGCGCGCCTCTTCCTCGGCGCGGGTCCGCAGCTCGCGGCGCTCGGCGACGGCTCCGTCTACGACCTCGATGCCTTCGACGCGGCGTTCCGCGTCGAGATCGGCTGCGAGCTGCCGGTTTCCGAGCGGGTGAAGCTCCTTCCGGCCCTCAACTACGCCCACGGATTGCAGAACGTGCACGACGCCGGAACTTGGAAGCTCGACGCGGCCGGCCCGCTCCCGCCCGGCGAAGCCCGTTCGCGAACCGTCTCGCTCGCCGTGGGCTTGGAGCTCCTCCCGTAGCAGGCGGGGCGGCTCCGAGATGCTCGGCGCCGCCCCGCGTTCCCGGCGTTTCCGTCCCCGCGCCTTCAGTCCCGAACGACGAGCAGCTTCTCGCTGTCGACCCGCCGCCCGTCGACCGACAGCACGGCGAAGTAGACGCCGGGTACGACGCCCGCGTCCGCCGCGCTCCACGCGATCTCGTGGCGGCCGGCGGCGAAGGAGCCGCTGCCGAGCCGCGCGATCGACCGTCCCGCCGGATCGACCAGCTCGATCGTGACCTCGCCCGCCCTCGCGAGCGCGAAGCCGATCGAGGTCCGCGCACCCGCGCCCGCGCGGACCGGATTCGGCTGCGGCACGGCGAGCGATCCGGCCGCATCGAGCGGCAGCGTCACCGTCTCGACCCCCGCCGGCGCCCAGTCGACGATCGTCACCCAGTCGGGACCCGGCATCGTGACGACCGCGCGCTGCGCCGCCGCGTTGTAATCGAAGAAGGACGGTTCGGCCGGTAGCTCCACGTGATCGCTCCCGCGGTGGAGCTGCGCCGGGATCCCCGTCGCCGAGGCGGTGAGCACGACCGGCACGCCGTTCTCGTCGAAGAGCACCTTGTCGAGCGCCCCGTACGCCGCGAAGCTGACCGCGTTCACGAACGCCCCCGTCACCGGATTCACGTTGACGACGTTCTTTGTCGTGTAGTTGCCGATCCCGGTCTGGTTGGCGACCGGGTTGTAGTCGAGGCGCAGCGCCCCCTGCCCGTTCACGAACGTCCCGACGACCGACGACGAGGCGCCGTCGATCCGCATCACCGTGTACCCGTTTCCGAAGTAGTTCGTGACGATCGCGTACTGCCCGTCGCCGTTGAACGCGATCTCGAGCGGGAAGTCGCCGACCGTCAAGTTCGCGACGACGGTCCGGCTCACCGTGTCGATCACCTTCACGCGATCGTCGAACGAGGCGGCGACCAGGAGCCACCGGCCGTCCGGGCTGATCGCGCTCCCGCTCAGCACCCCGTAGTTCGCCCAGACGACGCCGATCTCGCCGCACGAAATGTTCGCTTCCGGCACGCTCGCCGCTCCCGCAAGCCGAATCACCGTGATCGTGTTGCCGGAGATGTTGCCGACGTAGGCGTACTGATTGTCGGGCGAGATCACGACCGTCCCGGGACGCGTGCCGGTCGGCACGTTCGCGACGACCGTGTTCGTCTGCAGGTCGATGACCGCCGCGACGTCCGCCTCGAGACCCGCGGCGACCGCCCAGCGACCGTCGGAGGTGATCGCGACGTCCTGCGCGCGCCCTCCGACCGGAACGATCGCCTCGACCGCCTTCGTCGCGAGGTTCAGGATCGTCGCGTTGCCGGAGAGCACGTTCGTCACGACCGCCTTCGAGCCGTCGGGCGTGATCGCGACGCGCCGCGGGCAGTCCCCTTCGGGCGTCTGGCCGCTCGGCGTGTTGCCGAGATACATGCCGGGCCCCGGCGTCGTGTAGTCGTAGAAGTAGAGGCCTTCGTTGCGGATCGGATCGTGACCGACCGCGCGCGAGCCGACCGGCGAGACCGCGCCGAACGCCTGCGCGTTCCCCTCGTGCTGGCCGAGGATCGACTCGGTCGCGAACGACAGGATCGTGAAGCGGTACTGCCCGCTGATCACCTTCGTATGATCGGGCGATGTGCCGATCCAGAAGGCCGAGTAGGTCTGGCTGATCGTCGTGAAGTCGTGCGTCGCGAAGCGGACGAAGGCGGACTGGTTGCCGCTCACGCTAACGTACGCCTTCGAGCCGTCCTGATTGACGCCGATGTTGAAGGTCGCGCCGAACTGGTAGCCGGTCAGGGTCACGCTCGAGGCGAGCGTGTGCGTGGCGACGTCGATCTGGTGGACGGCGATCGGGTTCGTGTCGCTGAACGCGCAAAGCTTGCCGCCGTCGCCCGAGAACTCGACCTGCACGCAGTCCGAGATGCCGGGGACCGTGTGGGCCAAGGCGCCGGTCGCCGTGTCGTAAAACAGGACCGCGCCGGTGTCGAAGTCCCCGACCGCGATTTGGCCGCCGTCCGGCGTCAACTCGAAGTTCGTGAAGTCGACGCTGTTCCTTCCGTTCTCGCTCCCGAACGTGAAGACGAGGAGCGCGACGGGGAAGTTCGGGATCGTGATCCCGTGGGTCAGGGTGGCGAGATCGATCTGCTCGCAGGTGTTCGCGATGTCGCACGAGACGTATGCCTTCGAGCCGTCCGCGGCGACGCGCACCACCCAGGGCTGCTCGCCGGTCGGGATCACGGCGTCGACCGAGTAGTCGTCGAGGTCGATCACGTAGACCTCGTTCGAGAAGACGCACGCGACCACCGCGTAGTCGTTGGAGACGTCGACGCCGCATGGGTAGCGGCCGACCGGGACGTTCGCGAGGACCTGCCTCGTCGCGGCGTCGAAGAAGGTGACGTTGTCGGTCATCCGATTGGGGAGGATCACGCGGGCGCCGTCGCGCGTGTAGACCGGCCAGCCCATGTAGTCCCCCTCGGGGGCGATCCCCGGATCGACGCTCTCGCCGGTGTAGCGGAGCGTGGCCGCGTCGAGGAAGGAGTCGATCGTCTCGCCCCCTCTCGCATGGATTCGCTGGATCTGCGCTTCTCCGCCCGGATCGACGGAGGCGGTCTCGGCGGCCGAGATGGCCGGCACGGCGAGAGCGAGCGCGAGAGCGAGGGCGACGGCGAGCGCGGAGACGAAGAAAGCGCCAAGGGTGAAGACGCCACCGAACGTGTGGACGATGCCCGGAGACCGGGAAGCAATCGACGAGCTCAAAGGGAACCTCCTCCTGCTGCCTGTACGATGCTTCGCGTGTGATGACCGTCCTGCGGGGCCCGTTGGCGCGGCGAGCGGCGGACCGACGGAGATCCGCCTCCGATCGGCTCGGGGCCCTATGCCGGCGGTCGGAGCGCGCGAATGCTACCATCGGAAGGGACGGGCGGCAATGCGCGGGCGCGCGGCATCGCGCTCCCGGCGCGCGCCGGTCGGCGGGAAATCGCTGGCGATGACAGTCCCGACACCTTCACGGCGCCGGCGCTCCGCACCACCACAGGAGGGGCGGACGTTCCTCCGGCGGCTCGCGCGCGATTCGCACTCCCCGCTCGGCCGGCGGCCCCGCTATCCTCTCCTGGTATTCTGCCTAGAGGCGCCCAGGACCGAACCGCCCCCGAACGACGCCTCGCCCGGGACCGGCGCCCGGAGTTCCCAGATCCGATCGGGGAGGAAGGAAGATCATGGCCAGCTATGCGTCGACCGCCACGTCGGTCTTGAACGGCGTGGAGATCACCCCGGACATCCTGCTCTCGCTCTACGAGAAGATGCTTCGGCTCTACTACGTGGAGGAGCGGATGAAAGTCTTCGTCCGGGCCAACAAGTGCTCGTTCCATGCGTCGAGCCGCGGCCACGAGAAGCTGCAGATCGCGATCACGATGGCGCTGCAGCCCGGGAAGGATTGGTTCTTCCCGTACTACCGCGAGAAGGCCTTGATGGTCGGACTCGGCATGCCGCTCGAGGACATCTTCCTGCACATGCTCTCCCGCGAGGGCGATCCGTGCGGCAACGGCAGGAACATGAGCGAACATTTCTCGTCCCGGCGCCTGCGGGTCGTCTCGCAGACCGCGTCGACCGGGACGCAGTACCTTCCCGCCGTCGGCATGGCGCGCGCGATCAAGGCCGACGGCCGCGACGAGATCGTCTACGTCTCGTCCGGAGAAGGGGCGACGAGCGAGGGGGAGTTCTTCGAGGCTCTGAACTGGGCGAGCCGCGAGCAGCTCCCGGTCCTCTTCGTCGTGCAGAACAACGGTTTCGCGATCAGCGTGCCGCAGGAGAAGCAGACCGGCGCGCACATTCACGAGATCAGCCGGTCGTTCAACATTCGCGCGCTCGACATCGACGGGACGCGGTTCACCCACATGTACTCGACGCTGAAGCCGCTCGTCGACGTGATGCGGCTGGGCGCGGGCCCGCTCTTCGTCGAGGCGCACGTCGTCCGGCTCGAGTCGCACTCCTCCTCCGACGATCACAAGAAGTACCGGACGGAGGAAGAGCTGGCCGAGGCGGCCCGCCGCGATCCGCTCGCGCACACCGAGGCGGCCCTCGTGAAGCGCGGCATCCTGACGAGCGAGCAGGTCCACGAGTGGCGGGAGCGGATCAAGTCCGAGGTCGACCGCGCCGCGGAGAAGGCCGACGGCTACCCGGTGCCCGATCCGAAGACGGTGCTGGCGAACATCTACAGCGACACGGTCCCGGTCAGCGAAGAGCCGGCGCAGAACCCGGCCTCCGAGGAGCCGGTGACGATGATCGACGCGATCAACCACGGTCTTCGCGAGGAGATGGCGCGCAATCCGAGGATCCTGATCTGGGGAGAGGACGTCGCCGACCCCAAGGGAGGCGTCTTCGGCGTGACGCGCGGCCTCGGGACCGCGTTTCCCGGGCGCGTGGAGAACTCCCCTCTCGCCGAGGCGAGCATCGTCGGCGTGGCCTCCGGCATGGCGATGGGCGGCTGGAAGCCGGTCGTCGAGATCCAGTTCTCGGACTACTCCTGGCCCGGCTTCATGCAGATGCGCAACGAGATCCCGACCCTGCGGTGGCGCAGTCAGGGGGAATGGTCGTGCCCTCTCGTCGTGCGGATGCCGGTCGGCGGCTACATCCGCGGCGGCCCGTTCCACAGCCAGTCGGTCGAGGGGCTCTACGCGCAGACGCCCGGTTGGAGGATCCTCTTCCCATCGAACGCGGCGGACGCGAAGGGATTGATCAAGACGGCGTGCCGTGCGTCGGACCCCGTGATCTTCTTCGAGCACAAGGGACTCTACCGCCAGGTCTTCTCGAAGTCGCCCGAGCCGGGCCCCGATTACCTGATCCCGTTCGGGAAGGCGCGGATCGCCCGCGAGGGAAGCGACGTCAGCGTGATCGCCTGGGGGAGCACGGTCCATCGCGCCCTGCAGGCGGCCGCGGAGCTGGAGAAGCAGGGCCTCTCGATCGAGGTGATCGATCTGCGCTCGATCCTCCCCTACGACAAGGAGACGATCGCGGCCAGCGTGCAGAAGACCGGCCGCGCCGTCGTCGCGCACGAGGCGCCGTTGACCGGAGGGTTCGGAGCGGAGATCGCCGCCTTCATCGCCGACGCGTGCTTCGCGAGCCTGGACGGGCCCGTCAAGCGCGTCGCCGCCCTCGACAGCTTCGTGCCGTTCGCTTCGTCGCTCGAGGCGGCGGTCCTGCCGAGCACCGAAGACGTGCGCGACGCGATCTTGCAGGCCACCCGGTTCTGATCGCGAAAGCCTGATTCACTGAGAGCAACGCGCGCCCCGTGGGAGCGGCATCCCCCGCTCTCTACGGGGCGTTCGCGATTTCGAAGCGCGAGTAGCGACTGCCGTCCCAGTCGACGGTGAACGAGCCGGGGGGAAGCGGCTGCGAAGCGGGAACCGGCTCCCCCGGCATCCACTCCTGCGGATCGGACGGGAAGCTGCGCTCATCGAGGCGGATCATCGTGCTGCAGAGCGAATCGGGCGGCTGCGGGAGCCAGGGCTCGAGTAGGAGCTCCACCGGCTCGCCGGTCGCGGACGCGGGTCGCCGCAGGACGCGGAAGCCGCGCGCCGCGCAGAAGTCCGGCGCTCCCTCGTGGCCCCGGGCGTGGTCGACCTGGAGGATCCGCGTGCGGAAGATCTCCTCGACGCGATCCCCTCGCGGGCTCAGGAGGACCCAGATGAGCGCGCCCCGGCTCGTTCGGAACTGACGGCGGCCGGCGAGGAGGACACCGATTTCCGAGCGGCCGTCTCCATCCAGATCTCCCACGCTCGTCATCTCGATCGCCGGCTGGAACTCGGGCAGCGTTCCGAAGAACGCGAGCGAGTCGGCGGCGTTCGCGAGGACATCCGGCGGGCGGAGGCGCGACAAGAGCTTTCGCTCGTCCGCCTGCGACCAGAAGAGGACCTGCGAGCGTGCTCCCTCGCCGTAGACGCCCCACCAGGCGCGGCTGTAGACGCCGATCGCGGCGATGCGCGCGACCTGCGCGATCGTCTCGGTCGTCCCGTCCCCATCGAGATCGATCGGGAAGAGGTCGTAGCGCGTGCGGGGATTCTTCGGGTCTGCGTCGAGGATCGCGATCACCGAGTCCGCGCGCGCGAACGACAGCGGCGCATCCTCGGGGAGCGGGACGGGGGGAGCGGTCTCCGGAGCGGCAAGCTCACCACTGGAGAGCTGCCGCGCGCCGGGGAAGTCGATCGGAGGGATGGCGCCGGCACCGGCTCGGGCCGAAGCGAAAGTCTCGCCCAGAATCGCGAGAGAGACGAGAGCGAAGCCTGCGCGCAGGATCCGGCGAGAGGCCCTGGTTCTCGAGGTCCCGCCGATCGTCTCGGTTCGTCGCATCGCATCCTCCCCTGCCCCAACGGCCAGCCCGGCTCCCGATCCGCCTCGGATCCGCCGGAGGCTCCGGGCATTCGCGTTGGAGGGTCGCACTCCGGACGCCGGATCGGCAAGCGTGGCGCGCGCGGGCGCCTGTCGTTTGCCGGCGCCGGCGCCTCCCCATCCCCTCGAACCGGGATCTCCGATACACTCCTCGGCCGTGGCGACCTTTCGCGGTGGCGCGTTCTTCGATGTCGACAAGACCCTGCTCCCCGGGGTCTCGGTGGAGGCGCTCCTCGCCCGGCGCCTGCTGCTCCGGCGCCTCCCCGGCCGCTTCCGTCTCCTGCCGTTCCTGATCGAGGGGGCGCGACTCCTTCCCCAGGGCCTGGTCGTCGCGCGCAAAGCCAACAAGGCCTACCTGCGCGGGGCCACCCCGACCGAGCTGCGCTCGTGGGGAGAGCGGCTCTTCCAGGAAGAGGTGGCGCCGAGGCTCGGGGAGCGCGGACGCCGGTGGGTGGAGCGGGAGCGCGCCGCCGGGCGCGCGATCGTCCTGCTGACCGGGATGCCGGAGATCCTCCTCGAGCCGTTGGCTGCCTTCTTCCGTGCGGACCTGGCGGTCGGCACCCCGCTGGAGGTCGACCGGCGCGGGCGCTTCAGCGGCCGCCGTTCCGGCCCGCACCCCTACGGGAGCGCGAAGCTCGAGATCGCGCGCGCCCTCGCGAGCGAGCGCGGGTGGCTCGCGGAGGATTGCGTCGCGTACGGAGACCATGCGAGCGATGCGGCGCTCCTCGCCTGGGCGGGCAAGGCGTACGCGGTCGACCCCGACGCGGGGCTCCGCCGGGCCGCCCAAGCTCACGGCTGGACGATCCTGGAAGGCGCGGCCGAGGACTGACCGTCGCTCCGCACGCGCCGGCCCCGGCCACGCCCGCGCCGAGGCGGCCACGCCCGCCCCGGGCCTGCCCACACCGGCCCGACCCGGCCCGGCCGCGTTGACACTCCTCGCCGGCCCGTCCTATCCTGCCTGCAACGGTCGTTGGGGGTGTCCCGAGGTGGGACTGAGAAGAGACCCCGAGCACCTGATCTGGGTGATGCCAGCGTAGGGAAACGGCCTCACGGATCCGCCGGGATCCCGCGAAGCGACGCGACGCGATACGACGAGGACGACGCGGCGCAGCGCGGCGGGCGGCATCCGGCCCTCGTCGAGCTTCCCCACCTCGGGCCGTCTCTCCCCCGGAAAGCAAGAAACCGAAGCATGGCGGACAGGACGGAAATCGGCAAATCGTCGGCGGAGCCCGCGCTCGACGTCGCCGTGATCGGCGGCGGGATCGCGGGGCTTTCGTGCGCCCGGGAGCTGGCCCGCGGCGGCCTTCGCGTCGCGATCTTCGATCTTCCCCTCTCGGGTGCGGCCTCGGCCGCGGCGGCCGGCATGCTCGCGCCCTGGGCCGAGCCATCGACCGACCCGGACTCTCTCGCGCTCCGCGAGGCTGCGCTCGCGCTCTATCCCACCTGGATCGAGTCGCTCGAGAAGGAGAGCGGGCTGCCCATCGACATGATGCGCTGCGGCTCGATCGTCGTGTCGCTCGACGGGGAGGAGGCGGCCAGCGAATCGTTCCTCTGGGCGCAGGATCGGATCCCCGGATACCGGAGGCTCGCTCCGGAAGAGGCGCGCGCGGAGGTGCCGATCCTGACGACGGACGTCGCCGACGCGGTGCTTCTGCCGGAGGAGGGTTACGCCGAGCCCCGGAGCCTCCTCGCCGCCCTGCGCGCGACCTGCCGCCGCCTGGGCGTGGAGACGCGGGAGGAGGTCGTCCTCGGCCTCGAAGAATCGGAAGGACGCGTGAGAGGCGTGCGGACCGCGACCGGGACCGTCCCGGCGGCGGCCGTGCTGAACGCTACGGGCGCGTGGGCCTCGGTCCTCCTTCCGGAGGACCGCATCCGGCCGATCCGAGGACAGCTCCTCGTGCTGAAGCCGGATCGCAGCGGGATCCGCCTGAACCGGATCGTGCATGCGGCGGGCGGAGGGACCTACCTGGTGCCACGTCAGGACGGCTCGCTCGTCGTCGGCTCGACGAGCGAGGACGTCGGCTTCCAGGCGATCGCGACGGCGAACGGGGCTCTCTCGCTCCTCGAGCGCGCGATCCGGCTCGCGCCGTCGCTGCAGGAATGGCAGCTCTCGCAAGCATGGGCGGGGCTGCGTCCCTTCCGCGAGGGCGGCGCGCGGATCGGTCCCGACGGAGCGCGAGCCGGGCTCTACCACGCCGTCGGGCTGTACCGTCACGGAATCCTTCTCGCGCCGCTGGCCGGAGAGAGGATCCGCGTGGAGATGGAGAGAGGCCGATGAAGCTGCGGATCAACGGCGTCGAGCGGGAGTTCCCTCCCATTCGATCGCTCGAGGAGCTGCTGCGCGCGCTCGACGTTCCGATGGATCGCGGGGGCGTCGCGGTCGCGCACAACGAGGAGGTCGTCCCGCGCGGGCGTTGGGCGGAGACGGTGGTGAGCGAAGGGGATCGGTTCGAGATCATCACGGCGGTGCAGGGCGGCTGAGACGGCTGAGACTGAGGCTGAGGTTGAGGCTGAGGCAAGGAGGTTCGGGACAATGAGTGGCATCGAGAGCATGCGGCCGGCCGGGCCGTTCCGGATCGGAGAGCGCGAGTTCCGGAGCAGGCTCCTGCTCGGGACGGGCAAGTACTCGGACTTCGAGACGATGCGCCGGGCACACGCCGCGTCAGGGACCGAGATCGTCACGGTGGCGATCCGCCGCGTGAACATCGAGAAGCGGGGGACCGGGGAAAGCCTGCTCGATCACCTCGACAAGGGCCTGACCCTGCTGCCCAACACCGCCGGCTGCTACAACGTCAAGGACGCGATCCTGACGGCGCAGCTCGCGCGCGAGGCGCTCGGCACGAACTGGGTGAAGCTCGAGGTGATCGGCGACGAGAAGACGCTCTTCCCCGACAACGAGGGGCTTCTCGAGGCGGCGAAAATCCTGGTGAAGGAAGGCTTCGTCGTCCTGCCCTACACGATCGACGATCCGGTTCTGTGCAAGAAGCTCGAGGACGTCGGGTGCGCGGCGGTCATGCCGCTCGGCGCGCCGATCGGCTCGGGGCTCGGCATCCGCAATCCGTTCAACATCCGGATCATCCTCGAGACGGTGAAGATCCCGGTGCTGGTCGACGCGGGAGTCGGCACCGCCTCCGACGTCGCCGTGGCGATGGAGATGGGGTGCGACGCCGTGCTGCTGAACACCGCGGTCGCCGGCGCGAAGGATCCGGTCAAGATGGCGGCGGCGATGAAGGCGGCGTGCGAGGCGGGACGTCTCGCGTACGAGGCGGGACGGATCCCGCGCAAGCTCTACGCTACCGCTTCGAGCCCGCTCGACGGGGTCGTGCACACGTCGTAGGCAAGGCACGGGTCGCAGGAAGGCTCGAGTCGCAGGTAGGCACAAGTCGCAGGAAGACGGGGCAGCGGAGCGAGCGAGCGAGGAGCGAGCATGACCGGCATCCCACGCTTCTACCTGATTTCCGACCGCCGCCGCATGGGATGCGATCCGATCGCGGCGGTCTCGGCGATGGCGCGCGCCGGGCTCCCGGCCTTCCAATGGCGCGAGAAGGATCTTGCGGCGATCCAGATCTACGAGGCGGCCCAGGCGTTCGTCGCCTCGTTCCGCGCGCAGGGATCGCCGACCCAGCTCCTCGTGAGCGACAGGGTCGACATCGCGCTCGCCATCGGATGCGGCGTCCACCTGCCGGAGGGAGGACTGCCGACGCGGATCGCCCGTGCGTTGCTCCCCGCCGGCGCGCTCCTCCTGCGGTCGACGCACTCCCTCGCGGGCGCCGAGCGCGCGCGTGACGAAGGGGCCGACGCCGTCACCTTCAGCCCCGTGTTCGACACCGCCTCGAAGCGCGCCTTCGGCCCTCCTCAGGGGCTCGCCTCGCTGCAACGGGTCTGCGAGGCGCTCGCGCCGTTCCCTGTCCTGGCCCTCGGCGGCATCACGCTCGAGCGGACAGCGGCCTGCCTCGATGCCGGGGCTCACGGCGTCGCCGTGATCGGAGCGGTCTGGGACGCCGCGGATCCAGCCGAAGCCGCACGGAAGTTCGCAGCGCTCTGCGTGCCGCGGCCGGCGGCCTCGTGAACGGTCCGGCGGAGCCCGAATCCCCTTCGCCCCCCCGCGCGCCGCTCCGCTCCCATCGGGTACACTGCCCACATCCTCGCCCCGCCAGGGGGGTTCGAGAGAAGCAAATAGGACGTGCGACGTGCGACCAGGAGGCTCCAGAGAGATGAATCGTGCCTTTCGCGCCCTGATGGCGGGAATCGTCGATTACGCCGGGCTGTTTCCGCCCGCGCAGCTCTCGCTGAAGGAGGCGATCGAGAGCTATGCGCGGTACCGCGAGGAGCCGGGCGGCTGGATGCTCGGTCGCTTCGTCTGCCCCGCGTCGCGCCTGCGCGAGCTTCTCGCCTTCCGCCCCGTGTTTCTTCCGAAGCTCGAGGAAGACATTCCCTTCGGATTCTCGATCCTCGTGCGAGCCGCGAAGGGCTCCGAGGAGTTCCTGATCGGTCTCGAGAAGGATCTCGCGGAGATCAAGGCGTTTCTCCAATCGACCGAGTATCGCGTCGAGGTCGACTTGATCGAGGCGCGCCTGCCGGACGAAGCGCTTGCGCGGCACGAGACGGAGCGGATCGCCGATCTGCTCGACGAGGCGGCGGAGCGGATGGACGCGAAGGGCCTCCCGCTCGAGCCGTTCTACGAGATTCCGCTGTCCGGGGACTGGCGTAACGGCATCACCGCCGCGGTCGAGGCGATCGCCAAGCACAACGCCGGGCGCCGGCTCCTCGACGACGAGAGAGCGCACGCGAAGCAGGCGGGCCTGAAGGTCCGCTGCGGGGGAGCGACGGCGGATCTGTTCCCCACCTCGGAGCAGCTTGCGTTTCTGATCGGTGCTTGCCGGGATGCGGGCATCTGCTGGAAGGCGACCGCCGGCCTGCACAATCCTCTCCGGGGTCCGGACCCGCTCACCGGCGCGCCGGCCCACGGCTTCCTGAATCTGTTCGGGGCCGGATTGTTCGCGCACGCGAAGGAGCTGGACAACGAAGCGATCGAGCGGATCCTCGACGACTCGCCCCCTTCGCGCTTCTGCGTCGGCGACGAGACATTCGCATGGAACGACCTCTCCCTCCCCGTCGCCGACGTCGCCCGGCTGCGGCAGGATTTCGCGAGGTCGTTCGGGAGCTGCAGCTTCGACGATCCCAGGGCCGGACTGCGGGAAATCGGATACACGGTCGAGCCCTAGCGGCTCGACGCGGCGGGAGCGGGAATGGACCTGTCCTTCGATCCGTTCGGCGAGGAGGCGACACGAGCCGAGGTGCTCCAGGCGCTCGAGGCGACGCGGGATCCGCGCCTTCGATCCTTCCTTCCGATCGAGCGGGACTCCGACTTCCCGATCCAGAACCTTCCCTTCGGAGTCTTCCGGCCCGCCGGCGGGAGCGGCGGCTCCGGCGCCGGCGGCGCGGCGGCCAGCGAGCCGCGCGTTGGAGTGGCGATCGGCTCCTTCGTCCTGGATCTCTCGGTTCTGGAGCGGCAGGGACTGTTCGATGGACCGCGGCTGCGCGACAAGCAGGTCTTCGCGCGCCCCTCGCTGAACACGTTCCTCTCGCTCGGACGCCCCGCCTGGCGCGAGGCGCGGATCGCCGTCAGCCGCTTCCTCTCCGAAGGGGATTCGCGGCTGCGCGACGACGCGGACCTGCGGCGCCGCGCGCTCCTGCCGATGGCGAGCGTGCGGATGGAACTGCCGGCCGAGATCGGCGACTACACGGACTTCTACTCCTCGCGTGAGCACGCGACGAACGTCGGCACGATGTTCCGCGGCCCGGAGAACGCGCTCCCGCAGAACTGGCTGCATCTGCCGATCGCCTACCACGGGCGGGCGAGCTCGATCGTACTTTCCGGGACCGACGTGCGGCGTCCGCGCGGGCAGATCGTCCCGCCCGGCGAGAAGGCGCCGGCCTACGAGCCGTCGCGCGCCCTCGATTTCGAGCTGGAGGTCGGCTTCCTCGTCGGGCCGGGCAACGAGCGCGGCCGTCCGATCCCGATCGAGGAGGCGGAGGCGCGAATCTTCGGGCTCGTCCTGGTCAACGACTGGTCCGCGCGAGACATCCAGCGGTGGGAGTATCAGCCGCTCGGCCCGTTCCTCGCCAAGAACTTCGCGACCTCCATCTCGCCGTGGGTCGTGACGCTCGACGCGCTCGAGCCGTTCCGCTGCGCCGGGCCGGAGCAGGATCCGCGTCCGTTGCGATACCTGCAGCAGCGCGGACCGCAGGCTTTCGACATCCGGCTCGTGATCGAACTGCAGGCGGCCGGGATGAACGGACCGCGAGAGATCGCGCACACGAACTTCCGCTACCTCTACTGGAGCATGGCGCAACAGCTTGCGCACCACACGGCGAACGGCTGCAACGTCCGTCCCGGCGATCTGATGGCGAGCGGGACGATCAGCGGTCCGCTCCCCGACTCGCGTGGCAGCCTCCTGGAGCTGGCCTGGGGCGGCAAGCACCCGCTCGAGCTGCCCGGCGACGAGGTGCGCTCGTTCCTGAAGGACGGCGACCGCGTGACCTTCCGGGGATCGTGCGAATCGGCGAAGGTCGGCTACCGCATCGGCTTCGGCGAGGTGACCGGGGCGATCCTGCCGGCCTACGACTAGAGGCGGAAACGGTCCAGCCGGGTCCGCCCCCGCTCAAGTTCGCTCGATGGGCACCGCAGCACTTCGATATGGCATGAAACCTACGCTCGATGACCATGTTGCGGCGCGTACATGCCTGCGAAGCTCAGCTCGACGACCATGTAGCCGCGCGTACATGCCTGCACAGCTCAGCTCGATAGCCATGTAGCCGCGCGT
>JBHGAY010000037.1:0-36929 GCA_041946735.1 Candidatus Eiseniibacteriota bacterium | reverse complement strand
CATAGCCAAGTGGTAAGGCGACGGTCTGCAAAACCGTTATTCTCCGGTTCGAATCCGGATGGCGCCTCCAGCCTCTCCCTCGTGCCGCGACCGGCAGAGACGCCGTTCCCACAGCGGAATCGGCGGAGAAGGCCCATCGTGGGCCAGACGGTTGGATCATGAAGCCGAGCCGGCCGAACCGGTTCTTCTCGCGGTGGAATCGGGGTGACGACTCCGGGTCGTCTCGGATCCTGCGCGCGGGCGAGTCGAACTCGCATCCCGATCTTCCGTCGTACCGCTACACGCCGGTGGTCGATTCCTCGTCCGTAGACCCGGCGGTGCCGGATCCCACACCCGGCGCCCGTGCCGGCTCGCGTGCGCCTCGCGGCATTGCCCGCCTCGCCTGGGTCCCGATCCCACTGATCCTCGCCGCCCTCTTCCTGCTGGGGCCGGTCCCTGTTTCGAGTAGCGCGCACCGTTATCTGACCCCCTTGTGCAACTTCTTGTTCACCACGCTCGGAGGGATCCTGGTCGCCGTCCTCGCCGCGCGCGCCTACATCGAGGGGGGACCGCGTGGCGTGCTGCTGCTCGGCTCGGCGGGATTCGCCTTCGGACTCGTCAACGCCCTCACGGGGCTCAGCCTCCCGGGGGGGCGTTTCGACGCGGCGGTGACGATCCACAACATCGGCGCCTGCTTCGCCGCGATCTTCAACGTCGGCGGCGCTCTGCTGCTCCTCTCTCCCAGCCGCCGCCCCGCGTCGAAGAACCCCGCCCTCGTCGTGGTTCTCGCGTACGGATCGATCCTCCTCGGCACCCTCTTGATCCTTCGCGCAGCCACCTCCCATCTGACGCCGGAGTTCTTCGTGCAGGGGCAGGGTCCGACCGCTACGCGCAACCTGGTCCTCGGCACTGCGATCGTCGGACACGCGGCAGCGGCGGTCGTGCTGCTCGCCGTCAGCCGCCGGCTCGGCTCCGTCTTCCTCTACTGGTACGCGCTGGGGCTGGGTTTGACGACGATCGGGTTGCTCGGGGTATTTCACATCAGCGACCTCGGCTCGCTGCAAGCATGGCTCGGACGGGCTGCTCAGTACCTGGGAAGCGTGTATCTGATCGTCGCCTCCCTTCATGCCGTGCGTCACGCGCACGCATGGACGATCTCGATCGGCGTGCTGCGAGAAACGCACCAGCGCTACACCAGCCTCGTCGAGTTCTGTCCCGATGCGATTCTCGTCCACGTCGATGGGCGTTACGTCTTCGCGAATCCGGCGGCGCTTCGCATCTTCGGCGTGTCGAACCCCCGGGATCTGATCGGCCAGCGCGTCCTCGATCTGGTCCATCCCGAAGACCGAGAGAGCGTGGCGAAGAGGATCCATTCCTTGCCCGAGAGCGGCGCTCCCAATCCTCTTCGCGAGACGCGGATCCTCCGGCTCGACGGGCGCGCCGTCGATGTCGAGGCGTCCGCGGATCTCGCCGAATGGGAGGGACGGCAGGGAGTGCAGGTCGTCCTGCGCGACGTGACGGAGCGCAAACTTGCCGCCCAGCGGAAGGAGCAGGCCGAGCTCCGGCTGAGGCGCGCGGCTGCGCAGCGGCTGCGGCTCGCGCAGGTCTCCACGACCGTCGTGGCGCAGACCTCCGTCGAGGGGCTGCTCTCCGAGGTCGCCACGGCTGCGCGCGACCTGATTTCGGCCCGCTGGGCCGTGTCCTCGCTGGGAGAGTCGGCGGAGAGCCTCCGGCTTGGCGCGGTCGCGACGGCGTCCGGCGTGGAGGAGCGCGATGCGTCGATCCTCTTCCGTCCCGACGCGGACGGCATCGCATGTAGGGCGAAGCTGCTTCGGGCGCGCTCCTGCCGCCTGCAATGCGCGGTCACTGAGGGCCGCAGCGATGCGGACGCCGGCGGGAACGAGCCCGCCAGGACCGGCGGGGATGCGGCCGCCACAACCGGGGGAGATGGCTCCTCGACGACCGGCCCGCCCGCCCCCGCGACGCGAGAGGTGGTCGCTGCGCGCCTCGAGTCGGCGAACGGCTCCGTGCGCGGGCTGCTGGTGGCCTGCGGCAAGTTCGAGGGGGAGGACGAAGCGGCTCCCGACCCCGGCGGGATGACCGAGGAGGACGAGTCGCTGCTCGTGCAGCTCGCCAGCATCGCTTCCCTGGCGCTGCAGCACATCGAGGCGAGGAGCGAAGCGGAGCGAGCAGGACGAATGAAGGACGAGTTCCTCGCGACCCTTTCGCACGAGCTGCGAACCCCGCTGTCGGTCATCCTCGGCTGGGCGCAGATGCTCTCCTCCGGTCGCCTGCACGACGACGAGGCCCGCGAAGCGATCCGCACGATCGAACGGAACGCGTGCAACCAGAAGGAGCTGATCGAGGAGCTTCTCGACATGAGCCGCATCATCTCGGGGAAGGTCCATCTCGACCTGCAGCTCGTCGATCCCTCCGAGGTGGCGCTGCAAGCCGCCGCGTCGATCCTGCCATCGATCGAGGCGAAGGGCCTCCGCTTGACGCAGTCGATCGATCCCGCGGCCGGCCGGGTCTTCGGCGACCCGGATCGCCTCCAGCAGGTCCTCGGCAATCTCCTGACCAACGCGGTGAAGTTCACGCCCGAGGGGGGAGAGGTCCGTCTCGATGTGTTCGCGCAGAACGACCAGGTCTGCTTCGTCGTTTCGGACAGCGGCGTCGGGATCCGCCAGGAGTCCCTCTTGGCGATCTTCGAGCGGTTCCGGCAGCAGGACTCCTCGACGACACGGAAGTACAAAGGCCTCGGGCTCGGACTTTCGATCGCGAAGCAGCTCGTCGCGCTGCAGGAGGGGACGATCGAGGCTTGGAGCGAAGGAGAAGGGAAGGGCGCAACGTTCACCGTCCGCATGCAGAGGGTCGCCCCGGAAGGGGAGCGTCCGGCCCCGCGGACGGAGTCGAGTCGCGAGCCGTCGGACGAGCAGCTCGAGGCGGCTTCACGCTCGCTCGCCGGAATCCGCGTGCTCGTCGTCGAGGATGAGATGGAGGCGGCGCGCCTGATCGCGCTATGGATGCGGGAGGCGGGGGCGGAGGCGCACATGGCGTCCTCTGTCGCGGCCGCGCTCGATCTGCTGGTCTCTGGACGCTACGACCTGATCGTCAGCGACATCGGCATGCCGGACCAGGACGGCTACGACCTGATCCGCGCCGTGCGCTCCTCTTCCGACGCCGCGATCGCGCGGATTCCGGCCGTCGCCCTCACCGCGTTCGCGCGCCACGAAGACCGCGAGCGTGCTCGCAAAGCGGGCTTCCAGCACCACCTGGCGAAGCCGGTCGATCCGCAGGAGCTGCTCGCGATCGCGGCACGCCTCTGCGATGCGGCGAAACCCGCGAGACCGTCTCAGCGTTCGATCGCGTAGCGCAGGGTCACCGTCCCCTCGATCTCGATCCTCCCCGGCTGAACCTGCGTGGCGGCCTGCGAGGCTTCCATCCTCAGCATCGTCCCATAGGGCTGGATGGGCCCCGAGCCGCTCTCGGTCGCCTGCAACAGATCGCCCAGCCTCACGCCCAGGGCCTCCGCCATCGCCTGTGCCTTCCCGCGCGCCTCCGCCACCGCGCGGCGAAGCGCTTCCTGCCTGGCCGGCGCCGGGTCGATCTTGTCGAACGAGATGCCCTGGATCTCGTTCGCTCCCTCGCGCACGCCGGCGTCGATCACCGATCCAACCCGGTCGATGGCATCGACACGCACGCGCAGCACGTTCGAGGCGCGGTAGCCGACGATGCGAGGCTCGCCGCCGCCCTCTCCGCCGCGCGGCTCGTACGGCGGGTTCGAGTAGACCGGCTGCAGCGACAGCCCGGCGGTCTGGAGATCCTCCTCGTGGATTCCGAGGCGGCGGATCGCGTCGATCGCCTTCTCCAGGATGCGGTTTACCTGCTGCTGCGCGACGTCCGCCCGCTCGTCCTGCACGGTCGCCCCGAGAAGGACGATCGCCCGGTCCGGCGCCACATCGACGACGCCGCGGCCCGAGGCGTAGATCCCGGTTGCGGCATCGGTGGCCCGATCCTGCGCGAAGGCGGCGCCGGGACCGCCGCCGGCGAGAACGCTGGCGGCGGCGACGAGGCACGCGAGAACGGCGCGGAACCTCATGGTCCTGCCCGAGCGCGCAGCGCGGGCGATGTCTCTGCTCATCGCGTCTCTCCTCTCGGGAGCGCGCTGCGGCCGGGCAGCGGCTCTCCGTTCCCGTAGCGGTCTTCGACGATTCCCGGGGCCCGGCTTCTGCGGGATCACCTTCGCGCGTCTTCCGGCTTGCGCTCCGAGGTCGTCGTCCATCCCATCTCGTCGATCCGATCCTCGTCGACGTCGAGCTGGATCCGGTCGCTCTCGACGGTCTGCACTCGATCGAGAGGGACGAAAACGTCGCGCTTCATCGGTCGATCGAGGAGGAAGTCATGATCGTAGATCTCCTTCACGCTGCCGATGCCCGCTCCGCCGTGGTCGATGACCTCCATCCCCTCGCGGACACGCCCGGACGCCGTCCGTCCCCAGCCGGGACGGCCGAAACGGCGGGTTCGCACCCGGATGCGGTTCTGCACGTCGCGCACTCCGCCTACCTGCTCGGCGACCTCCTCGGCCAACCGCTTCTCCTCGCGAGTCTCGACGCTCCCTTCCAGCGCCACGTCTCCGTCCTCGACGCGGACCTCGACGTCCCTCGCGTCGATCCAGCCGTGATCCGTCAGGCGATCGCACACCTCGTCACGGATCCGGTCGTCGGAGCGCCGATACCCGCGCGGCCCGCGTCCCGCATGACGGCCGGTGATGGTTGGCCGGACCCATTCGTCGTAGCCTCGTTCGTCGTTTCCGCGTTCCTGTTCCCTGCCGCCGCGCTCGTAGGGCGCGTACCGGCTTTCGTCACGATCGGGCCGGTCGTCGCGTTCCTCGCGGCCGTACAAGCCGCCGTAACGGCCGTAGCGTTCGTACGGCTCCGCGGTGTAGCGAGCGTCGGACTCGCCCCACCATAAGCCGGGCCGAGCGATCTCGCGCCGCCTCTCGCGATTCCAGCGATCGCGATTCCAGCGATCGCGATCCTCCCACCGTTCGCGATCCCAGTCGCGCGGCCGTACGCGCTCACTGTCCCAGCTCTGCCGCCGCTCATCTTGGTAGTAGCCGGCATCGTACGGCTCACTGCGCCGCCGTCTCTCCTCGTCAGGACGCCATCTCGCCTCGGTCCGCTTACGTCCACCATCTCCTCGATCGTCCCGTGCCATGAGGAACCCTCCTTGTCTACCACGATGCTGTTTCGCTTCGTCTTTCGCTCTCGCTCTCTCTGCGCGCGCGCTCTCTCTCGTTCTCGCTCCGATCGACTTGGAGGAGCCGTGAGGAAGCCGGGAGGCGGCGCTCCCTCGCTCGAGGGCTGCAGACGGGCCCTCGTTCGAAGCCTAGCATTCGGTTTCGACGAGCCGACCCGGCAAAGCAGGCGGGGGTGGGCGAGGGTGGATTTGTGGCGGGAGTGGGGCATCCCTTCGCACGCGATCCGGACTACGGGTCGCCTGTCACGAACGGGCGTGGGGGCGGCCGTGAAGCCGGCGCGGCGCCGCGCCGATCCGCCCGCGCGATCCGGTGCGCGAATCCCGACGATCGGTTCAGCCGATCCTGCCGGCCCGGAAGGAGAGGGGCCAGAGGATGCGCATACGGCGCGTCTCCTTGCCCCAGGCGGCGGCCAGGTCCTCTCGCACCTCGTCGATCGGATCACGCCCGTGGCGTGCCCGGTAGCGATGCACCGCCGACCAGCTATCGAGGAACCCGAGGAGCGCCGTCAGGTCCCAGTCGGCTTGCATCGCGTATGCGGGAATCGGCACGTGCGGGAAGGGGAAGGGCAACGTCGCGTAACCTTCCTCGAGATAGTGGATGCGCTCGGGCCAGTAGCCGGCCAGCGTATCGAAGTAGAAGCGGGAGAGGACGGCATCGACGGCGGGCGAGATCTCCGCAAGGTGGTACGTCCAGACGACGAGCATCCCGCCGGGGCGCACGACGCGCCGAACCTCCGCATAGAAGCGCTCGAGATCGAACCAATGGACCGCCTGGGCCACGACCGCGAGATCGACCGACCGATCCTCGATCGAAACCTGCTCGGCCGGTTCGACGCGGTACTGCACGGAGGGATGGAGGAACGCATTGGCGATCTGATCCGCGCTCGCGTCGGTCGCGACGACGCGAGCGAACACGCGCGCCAGCTCGAGAGCCGCCTGGCCGTTGCCCGTCCCACAGTCCCAAGCCAGCTCGTGCTTCGGGACGAGTGCGGCGAGGTGCTCGAACAGCCCGCTTGGATAGCCGGGCCTGTGGAGCGCGTATTCCCGGGCGTGCGCGGAGAAGTGGTCCTCGAAGCGAGGCAACGGGCCGTCCCTTTCCTCGGCGCTTCGGACGGTCCCCGGCTGACCCGTCCTGCTGCGGCCGCAGATCAGGACGCCATGCTAGGCGAGGAGGATCGCTCTCGGGAAGTGGGAAGCGCACGCCGCCCCGCACTGCCGCCGGCGAGCGGGGCGGGCTGGGGTCCGCCGGGAACGGGACAACGCCCGGCCGCTCCGCCGCCGCGCCTGGCCTGGACGGAATCGGTCCCAGCCGGGCGCGACGGGAAGCGCAAGCCGGACGTTCGTGGTTCCCGCGGAAGGCGTCAGCGAATCCGCAAGATGCGCAAACCTTCGCCGGTCGCTCCCCGCGAACCGGAACGGACGGCGAAGTAGACCCCGGGAGGCACCTCTCGGCCACGTTCGTCCCGGCCGTCCCAGATCCATCCGCCGTCGACCGGGTCGGCGGCCAGCGAGCGAATGAGCCGCCCGTCCGCGCCGTACACGGCGAGCGGTCCAAGAACGGCACCCATCTCGCCTCCGTCCGCAGCGTTGCCGCCGCCCACCGCCCCGCTGACGCTCGCGCCCGCGCTCGCGCGGCGTGTCTCGAAGCGGACCGCGCCGCGGAACGGATTGGGGTAGGCGGAGAGGCCGTGATCGATGCCGGGGAGCGAAACCTCCTCGACGTTCGCCGGATTCTGCAGGTCGATCGCCACGACGAAGCCGCCCCGTCCGAATTCGCGCGCGTGGACCGCCTTGCCGCCGGCAACGAGATGGGTGCCCGTCTCGCTGATCTCCACGTCGAAGCAGGATCCGATGCCGGGGACCGCATCGTCCTGCATGTTGTACAAGAGCGACCCGTCGCGGTGATAGACGGTGATGACGTTGCCGACCGTCGCGTTGTAGCGGCCCCAGGAGCCGGCGGCGAGCAACTGGCCGTTCGGCGTGAACGCGACCGAGGCCACTTCGTCGCCGTAGGAGCTATCGGTCCAAAGCGGCGTGCTCGAACCGGCGTCGTAGAGCACGACCTTGCCCCCCTCGGGGCTGGTCCAGGTGCCGGCGGCGATCGTCGACCCGTCCTCGGAGACGTCGAGCGCGGTGATCCATGTCGTCGAGGGGATCGCGTGCGACCAGGCGGCTTCGTACGCGGCCCCGGTCCATCGATAGACGCGGACCGTCCGGCTGAATCCGCCGGTCACGAGGACCGAGCCATCCGCCGAAAGAACCGCAGGCACCTGCGTCTCGCCCGGGATCGCGACCGAATCGCGCAGCGCTCCGGTGTCCGCGTCCCAGATCTTCACGAAGGTCCGGACGTTCGCCGCAACCACGTGGCCGTCCTCCGAGAGCGCGAGCCCTTCGGGGGGCGCAGGGAGCGAGCGGGTGAAGCGGAGCTGGCCGTCCCCCGAGTAGACGAAGACCGCACCCTCGCCTCCGGCGGGATTCCCGGCGGCCGCGGCGATCGTCTCGCCGCCGTCGGAGACCGCGCACCAGTAGCCGACGAGAGAACCGCCGCCGTATCCCTCGGTGAAGAGCGGGACGTTCGAGCCCTCGTCGAAGACGTAGAGCGGCTCGCCTCGGCCCGTCGCCGTCAGCCGGTCGCCCGAGTCGTCAGCATCGACGCGGATCTGGAATTCGGCGAGAGACATCGGGAATGTCCATTCGGGGGCGGCATCGCCGGCGAATGTATAGAGCGCGACACGCTTGTTGTTCAGCCACCATCCGGCGAACACCGAGACGCCGTCCCCGGTGATCGCCACGTCCTCGGCGATCGCGTCCTGGTGGTTCGTGTCGATCCACAGGTAGTCGTTCGCATCGCGCGCGGCCGGACCCTGCGCGCCGGCGACCGGCAAGGGAAGCGCCGGTTGTTCCTGCGCGGGAGTGAGAGACCGAACGAGCCGGGCGCCGTCCGGACCTTCGATCGATTCGACGAGCGGCAGCCCGTGGGCAACCAGCGGAACGGCGACGGCAAGAAGCACGAAAAGAGCAGCGCCGGCTAACGAACAAGGCTTCATGCAGCACCTCCTGGATGGATGAAAGGCATATGGGTATGTATCCTCGGCGCCTTGCCATCGCCCCGGACGGCGTAGCTCCGGGGCGGTCGCACACGGCGGCCGATGCGGTCCTAGCCTAGACCAGCGGATGCGCGGGCGGGTCAGCTCTTCGTCTTCGTCTTCGTCGTCTTCGTCTTCGTCAACGTCCGGCGTTCCGCCCCTTCTTCCGCGTCCCGACGATCGCTTCCACCGCCCGGATTGCATGATCGATCTCCGCCTCGGTGTTGAAGGCGCCGATCGCGAACCGTACCGCGCCATGGATCTTGTCCGTCCCGAGGTGCTCGTGGACCATCGGCGCGCAGTGGAGCCCGGTGCGGCAGGCGATGTCGTAATCGACGTCGAGCATCGTGCCGGCGTCGCCCGCCTCCATCCCTTCGACGTTCCATGCGAGAACGCTCGTGTGGTTCTCGGCGGAGTCCTGGCAGTAGAGGATGACGCCGTCGATCGCCGCGAGCCCGTCCCGAAGCCGCTTCCAGAGCGCCATCTCGTGCGCGTGGATCGCGTCGATCCCGCGCTGGAGCACCCACTTCACGCCCGCGTGGAGCCCCGCGATCCCGGGGAGGTTCGGAGTTCCGTACTCCATCCGGTACGGGTACTCGTCGAGGTGGCGGCGCTGCGCGCTCCGGACGCCGGTGCCGCCGGCCCTGGTGTGACGGATGTCGAGGCCGTCGCGCACGCACATGCCGCCGACTCCCATCGGCCCCATCAGCGACTTGTGTCCGGTGAAGCAGACGACGTCGATCGACATCGCCTCCATGTCGATCGGGATCATGCCGGCGGTCTGCGAGACGTCTACGACGAGCGGAATGCCACGATCCCGGCAGATCCGCCCGACGGCGCCGACCGGTTGCACCGTCCCGATCACGTTGCTGCCGTGATTCATCACGACCGCCTTCGTATTCGGCCGGATCCGGCGCGCGATCTCCTCCGGATCGACATAGCCGCGATCATCGAAGTCGACCCAGTCGACCTCGACTCCCTCCTCTTGCAGATGCCAGAGGGGACGGATCACGGAGTTGTGCTCGAGGTGGGTCGTGATCGCATGGTCGCCGGGACGGAGCAGCCCGAAGATCGAGAGGTTGAGCGCGTCGGTCGCGTTCTGGCCGAAGACGACCCGTTCGGGCACGGTGCCGCCGAAGAAACGGCACAGCATCCGCCTGGTCTCCTCGACCATGTTGCCCGACTCGATGCAGATGTCATAGCCGGAGCGGCCCGGATTGACGCCGTAGTGGCGGTAGAAGCGGTCCATGAAATCGTAGACCTCGGGCGGCTTGGGGAAGGAGGTTGCCCCGTTGTCAAGGTAGATCAGATTGGAAGCTTCGAGCATCGGTTCCGCCTCTTCCTCTCCCGCGGGGTCTTGCTTCCCGCCGGCGTTCGGCTCCGCGATCTCCCGTCCCTTCGCGACCTTGTCGAGCGCGTGCGTCATGGCTCTCCTCTCACCCCGCGACCGGGGACTCGAACACGAGCGCATTCGACACGACCTCGGCGACCGTCTGGATCGACACGCCGAGCTCGTACTCCTTGTTCAGCTCCATGAGCTGATCGATGCAGTTGTGGCAGGGGGCGACGACGATCTTCGCGCCCGTCCGCCGGATCTGCTCCGCCTTGATCCCGCCGGCGCGCAGGCGCCGCTCCTTGTAGCGTCCCATCGAAAGCTGGCCGCCGCCTCCGCCGCAGCAGTAGTTCTCCGCGCGGTTCGGTGTCATCTCCACGAAGCGGGCGACGCTCCTCCGCAGGATCTCCCGTTGCGGCTCGAAGACGCCGCCGTGGCGCACGAGATTGCAGGGATCGTGGAGCGTCACCGGCTCGGGATTCCTGCTTGGGTCGACTCGGATCCGTCCGTCCCGCAGGTACTCCTCCATCACCTCCAGGAAGGAGCGGATCGGGAAGGCGGGCGTGCGCTGAAGCCACTCGGGGGCCTCCCAGCGCGCGGCTGCGAAGCCGTGGCCGCATTCGCCCATCAGGAGCGTCCCGCACCCGAGCCGGTCCATCGACGCGAGCATCTGCGCCGAGATCGGTCCACCTTGCGCGGCGCTTCCGCTGAAGAGGCCGTAGTTCGTCAGGTCCCAGCCCTCGCTCGCGACCGTCCAGTCCTCCTTCGCCGCGTGCAGGACGGTCGCGCTGGCGAGCAGGGTCAACGGGAAGAACTTCGGCTCCCTCGGATTGACGGTGAAGAGATAGCGCGCCCCGTGCCGGTCGATCGGGATCCTCGCGTTCGGATCGCCCGTCGCCGTCTGCAGCTCCTCCTCGAGCCACTCGATCGTCTCGATCCAGTCCTGCCGCTCGATCCCCATGTTGTTGCCCTTGTCGAGGGAGGCTTGGACGGTGGCGAGGAGGTCCGAGGGGATGAGTCCGAGTTCGGTGAGGGTTCCGCGAGCGGCTCGAAGGACGGAGGGGATATGGATTCCCATGGTGCACTGGAGACTACATCGACCGCAGAGACTACATCGGCCGAAGACCGCGTCGACCCAGCGGCGGGCGAGGGCGCGGTCGAATCGGCGGGCGCCGGATAGTCCCGGCGCGATCCGGCCGGCGATCGTGAAGTGCCGCTGGAACGCCGAGGCCACGACGTCGAGCTTCGAGGCCGGGATCGAGTCGGCTTCGCCGTCGCTGAGGAAGTAGTGGCACGACTCGGCGCAAAGGCCGCAGCGCACGCAGCTCTTCAGGTAGTCGACCTCGCTCTCGCGCAGCTTCGAGCGGAAGATCTCCATCCCGCGACGGAAGTCCTCGGGCGTCATCGCCGCCAGCCGGGCTTCGATCTCGTCGGTGTGCGTCGTCGGTTCCCCTGCCATGACGATGCCGCTCCGGTCTCTCAAGCGTGCGGCGGGAGCACCCCCCGCCGGCCGAAGAAGGTCCCTGCGTGGATGCGTGTCGCAAAGAAGAAGAAGCAGTGCCGGATCTTCCCGATCGGAACGTACAGGAAGAGGAGCATCGCGAGCCCCAGCCACGGGACCTCCGCGGCCGGGCAGAGCGTGCGGGCGAACGCGAGCGCGACGAAGCCGGTGGTGAGGCCGTTGGCGATGTAGTCGTCGGGGTGGCTCAGCCGGCGCATCGGCGGGCGCGCGATCCTCTTGACGAGAAGGAAGACTCCGCCGGCCAGGCCGGCGGCGAGCATCGCCTGGACGGCGCGCAGCGCCGCTCCGCTCAGCTCGACTCTCGCGAGGACGAGCAGGAGCGCGGCAAATCCGCCGGCGATGCCGGCATGGTAGCCGACCCCGGCGAGCCAGGTTCCGAAGTGCAGCCGGGCGCTCTCCTTCGCCGTCGGCGACATGCCAGGACCGAGCATGTAGAGGATTCCGGAACGCGGCCGTCCGGCGGGAACGGCGTAGGCGGTGCGCTGCCCCCACCCGCGGGCGGCGACGAGCTGCGCGGCGAGACCCGCGACCGCCCACAGTGCGAGCGCGATGACTCCGATGGCAAGCGGGCCCGGCACGGCGCGGCCCTAGACGCAGCCGTCCGGCTTCGGAAGCCCGGCCAGCTTGCAGGCCCCTTTGGCGGGCCCGGATGGGAACAGCTCGTAGATCCGCCGGAGCGGGAGCCCGGTCGACTTGCAGACCGAGCGCACCATCGGCGCCGACTGCTTCTCCTCGAAGTAGCTGCGAATGAAGCGGATGACCGCCCAGTGCTCGTCGGTCAGCGAGTCCAGTTTCTCCGCCTTGCGAGCCAGCTCGAGAGCGAGATCCTCGTTCCACTCCTCAGGGTGGAGAAGGAACCCCTCGTCGTTCAGCTCGAGCGAGCGGCCGCCGAAGTCGATCGTAGGCATGCCCGTACTCCTGTCTGCAGGAACCCCCACCCCGTCGTCCCCCACCCTCGTGGGCACCGTGAAAGAGAGTAGCCACCGGAGGCGCGGCTGTAAAGGGCGGTCCCGCTTGAGGTCGTGGGCGGCATGTCGATCCGGGCGCCGCGGGCCCTGGCAAGACCGCAAACGGGACCCCTGGAGCTACACCCGCGTCTGACCCGAGCGGTCCATCCTCCTCCGAACCGCGTCAGCCACTTCTCTCGCCGCGGCCCTCAGATCATCGTGCTCCCAGAAGCGGAGGACCAACCACCCCCCAGATCGGAGGACCGCGTCGGTGTCGCGGTCCCGTACGATGTTTCCTTCGATCTTCTGTCGCCACCAAGCCGCGTTTGCCTTGGGCCAAGTTCCGTGCTTCGGGCAGCCATGCCAGAAGCACCCATCGACGAAGACCAAGACCCTCGGACGGACAAAGGCGATGTCTGCGCGCCGCCTCGAACCTGGAATCGGCCAGTCGACTCGGAAACGCAACCCCATTCGGTGAAGCCGCGACCTGAGCTGCACCTCCTCGGGCGTATCCCGTCTTCGTGTGGCGAGCATCCGATTCCGCGCCTCGGGAGACGATGGCGAGGGCCGGTCAGGCTTGTGGCTCTTCACCCTTGAAGTAGAAGTCATTGCCATTGCGACGGTCGTAGACTTCCTTGAGTCGGCGAACGAACTCCTCTAGAGACAGCAGATGCTCCGGACGTCCCTTTCTAGGGCACGGCTCCGGTCCTCCGACCTCGTAAAAACCGAGATCACTACCGTCCCGAGCATAGAGGGACATGAACACCAACTCGAACCGATCTGGGGCATCCTCGGGTTCGCTACGGCCCTTGAGAGGCCACAGATATTCCACCCACCTGGCAAACGACGAAGTTTCCGCGTCGTCGCAGCTCTCGAATGGCAGGAAGACGATTGCGATGAGAACGGCATACGGCTGTCGTAGGTGGTGAGACGTCGCCTCCACCCGGAGCTCTTCGTCGTTCCGCTTCATGTTGTGGATGAACCGGGCATTGCCCTCTTCGTTCTCACCTTTGTGCACGGACTTGAAGGAGAGTCCGAGAGCCAAGCCGGTCTCGGCCGTGCTGTAGCTGAGGTCGACCCGTTTCATGCCTCGTGCGGTTTTCGACGGGATCTCACCGCTTCGTATGCCGGGGAAGAGAGGATCAAGGACGCGGGCGAGCTCGGTACCGAAGTGCTTTGCGAAAGATATCGCGAACTTGAGATCCGGCTTGAATCGATCTTTCTTCTTGGTTTGGCTTCTTGCTTCCTCGACGTCGCGACGGCTTCTTTCGAGCACACCTTTTAGGAGCGAGATTCCGTCGATCCTGGCCGGTTCGATCGGGGTTCTGCTTCCCTTCCGTCTCGGATTCATCCGATTGCTTCTCTCGACGTCCTCTCGATGTGCCTACGGACGTCATCCAAGAAGCCCTTCTCGAAACGGAGACTGCTCGTCTCGGCCCGAGAGAGGAATCCAGCGGCTGCCCTGGGCGAGAGTGAACAGAGGGGGTATTCGAGGAAGTCGGCCAAGTGCTGCGTCTTGCTCCTCACCGGCCACATAGATAGATGCACGGGATACACCTTCCCTTTGTGACCCCATGCCGCCTTCGGCCAAACCGTGGTCCGGTCGAGGAAGGAATCCTGGCTGGCGATCGAGAAGCGGGCCGGTCGCGCCAGCCGCTCGCCCACCCATGCAGCCACGGGAACGCTGACGGCATTGCCAACGAGCTTCCATCGATGGCCTCGGCGGACCCCCGGGCCGTCGAGGGCCGGATGGGTCCAGTCTGCATCGAAGCCCTGCAATCGCTCTGCATCTCGAATCTCCGGGGTCATGATGTCTCCCCCGCGGGGGTCCCAGATGGCGGGGGGCGACGGGATCCCGACTGTGGAACCTCCCTTGAGCGTCGGAACGGCGTCGATGGCCCATCCAAGGCCCCGGAGCCCTTCGGTCCAGTAGAAACCGCACCACACACTCTGGCTGAACCTAGTTTCCCCCGGGCCGGCGTCATCGGTGAGGAGGACGCTGCGAGGGTCCTCGGACTTCGACGCGAGGAGGATAACCCGCTGGCGACGCTGTGGAAGTCCGAAGGACCGAGTATCGACGATCCTATACGCCCAACTGAAGCCCCGCCGCTCGAGTTCATTGACGAGGAACGTCATCCCCCGGCCGCGATCCAGCTGCAGCATGAAGGAGACGTTCTCGAGCAACAGCCACTTTGGAGGGCGTTTGCGAGAATCGAGGAGTCGGAAGACCTGTCCGACCAAACCCGATTGCTCACCCCGGATGCCTGCGGTTTTCCCCGCCTGCGAAAGGTCCTGGCAAGGGAAGCCGGCTGCGACGAGGTCCACTCTTGGCAGCGCCTCGATCGCACGTACGTCATCGACTAGTGGAACCGATGGAAACCGCTTACGGAGGACCCGGGAGGCGCCAGGGTCGATTTCACAAAGGAGCGCGGTGTTGTGACCGGCACGATCGAGGCCCAGCTCGATTCCGCCAATGCCGGCGAACAAGCCGGCAACGGTGAGCTGATGTCTCTCGGCTGGTCGGGCAGTCTGATTCGATCTCACGGGCATGCAGAATACCTCCGAACTGATGCCGTAGCTAGAGAGTTCGGTGGAAGCGTCCAGCCGGCGGGGATGCGGGAAACGTGCCGCCTCTCTCCTGTCTGCGACCTGCATGAGATCATGCGCTCCCCAGACAGGCCCTTCGCCACGCGGTAGGGCCGTTCTGCGCTCGTCAGACAGGCCTGTCGCAAGGCGGAGTTCCCGCTCCGAACGGCGCAGACGCCCCCGTCGCAGCAGCGGAGTGCCGCTCTGCACGGCGCAGACGCCTTCCGCGCAAGGCGGGAGTGCCGCTCCGCGCTCTGCGGAAACGCTCCGTGGGAAGGCATCATCCCGGCGTGCAGGTCGCGGCTCCGCGCCGGTGAGACGCGGATCGTCGTCGGCGAGCGGGGCGCCGGGGCGGCGGAGCGGGTCAGCCGCGTCCCATCCCGAGCAGCCGCGGGCCGCCGGCCTGCTCGAAGGCGACGGCCGCCTCCCGGTGCGCGGCGCGGGCGCGATCGAGGACGGCATCGAAGCCGGGGAGGGCGCGAACCGTTTCGAGCCAGGGGTCCCATTCGAGGACGGAGGCGCAGGAGAAGCCGTGCGCAACGGCGTGCGAGATCGTCTCGAAGCCTTGTGGCGGATCGACCCGAGCCACCATGCGCCCGACCAGGAATGCCCCTTCCGGATCATGGAAGCCGGTCTTCTTCATCACCTCGAACGCCTGCAGGCAGCCCTCGCGGTCCTCGGTCATGGCGCTGCGCGCGCAGGCGTAGACCGTCGTCTCGATCCCGTCGATCGTCTGCGAGGCCACGATCCGGTCCATCAAGGCGAGCGCCTCGTCGAGGCGCCCCATCATCGTCAGGCTCCCCAGCGTGGCTCCGCTGACCATCTCCTCGTCGGCCGCGATCGCTTTCTCGAAGTCCCCGCGCATCCAGTAGGTGTACTGGACGCTGGTGCGCATGGCGGGATCGAGACGCCGCGCGAGCCGGTCGGCCGCAATAGAGGCGTCGAGCAGGCCGCAAAAGCGGCAGGCGACGACGAGCCCCGCGAAGAGATGCGGATCGGCGGGATGGCTGGACACGCGATCGAGGAGGCGGAGCATCGCCTCGCGCGGCCGGCCCATCTCCTCGATCTCGAAGAACGTGTAGTAGTTGTGCGCGAGGGACAGATCGGGGTTCAGGGCGAGCGCCTTGCGGAACGCCTCGCCCGCCAGCCGGATGTTCTCGGTCGCGTCTCCGTGGTCGTACTTCGCCATCACGCGATAGATGCGCCCGAGACGCGCCCAGGCCGGGGCGTACCCGGGGTCCTGCTCCAGCGAGGCGAGATAGAGGTCTCGAGCCTGCGTGAGGACGGAGCGCGAGATGGTGCTGCAGCCGACGTCGGTGGCCCGCAGGTAGAGCTGGTAGGCGGTCGGGTCGACCGGGACGTCGCGCGCGATCGCCTCCCTGCTCTGCGAGCGGAGCGGGATGTGGAGCGAGGCGACGATCTCATGCGCCAGGTCGTCCTGGAGCTGGAAGAGGTCGCGCAGTCCCACCTGCGCCGTCTTCGACCAGAGCAGCGTGCCGGCGGGCGCTTCGACGAGCTGCACGCTCACGCGCACCTGATCTCCCGCGCGCAGCAGCGTCCCGAAGAGGACGGCGTCGACGCCGAGCTGGCTCGCGATCGACGCGAGATTCGGATGCGGATCGGCGGCGAAGCGCGAGGCGGCGGCGCTCGAGCGGACGACGAGCGACTCGAGCCCCGAGAGGGAGGTCGAGACCGCGTCGGCCAAGCTGAACGAGAGGAACTCGATCTCCGGGTCGGGGCGAAGCAGCCGCAGCGGCAGGACGACGAGGCGCGTCACCGGCCGGACGCCGGGGAATGTGGAGGCGCCGGAGGAGGCGGCAGACGAGGCGCCGGACGAGGCGACGGAGGAGGCGGCAGACGAGGCGACGGACGACGAAGGGGCGAGCAGCGAGGGGGAGGTGAAGCTCGACAGCGTGCGGCGCAGGTCGGCGGCCATCGCTGCGGCGCTCGGGTAGCGATCGGCCGGCCGGCGCGAGATCGCCCCCTGCAGCACGCGATCGATCGCGAGAATCTCCGGACCGCCGGCCAGCGCCGGCGGGTCCCGGTAGAGAATCCCGTGATAGATGGCGACCGCGTTGTCACCCGGGAAGGCGGGGCGCCCCGTCAGCATCTCGAAGAGGAGGGCGCCGGCGGCGAAAAGGTCGGCCGCGGGAGTGATCGTTCCACCGTCCCACTGCTCGGGCGCCATGTAGCGCGGCGTGCCGACGATCGTGAGCGGGGCGGTGAGGCGCATCGCATCTCGGCGCGTGGCATCGGCAGGTTCCTCGCCGCCTCCCACTTGCGTCGCGCCCCCGTGGGCGAGGGCGAGACCGAAGTCGAGGAGCTTCACCCCGTGCGGCGTCAGGAACACGTTCGACGGCTTGACGTCGCGATGCACGATGCCGCTTGCGTGCAAGGCCTCGAGCGCATCCAGGATCGCAAGCTCCGTCTCGATCGCTTCGGCGAGGGGCAGCGGCCCGCGAGAGATCCGCTCCGCCAGGGACTCTCCTGCGAGCAGCTCCATCGCGACGCACAGCTCACCGCTCTCGTCCCATACGTCGTAGACCTGGCAGATCCTGGGATGGTTCACGCCTGCGGCGGCTCGCGCTTCGCGCCACAGCCGCTCGCGCGCCTGGGGGTCCCCCGTGTCGCGGAGCCGCTTGATCGCGATCGACCGGCCGAGTTGGGGATCGCGCGCCGCGTAGACGATCCCCATGCCACCCTCGCCGAGAACGCGTTCGACCTCGTATCTGCCGATTCGTTGCATGCCGCTGCGCCTCCGTTGCTGCGCCGCGCGGCGAGCGATCGCTCCTCGCCGCCGCCTCGTGCAAGAGGAACGGAACACGATCCACGATCGCGGTCCGGCCGTCCAGAGGGCAGCCGCACGATATGTCGAAAGAGGGCGGGGGTCTGGGCTTGGCGGGTGGGAGGTGGGAAGGGCGATCGGCCGCCCGAGAGGCGGCGGCCGAGAGGCGGCGGCGGGTGCAGAGGGGTGCCGGGCGGCACGGGCGGCACGGGCGGCGCCCCGGCGCCGGCCGCCGCTGGGCAGCCGCCCAATCGTTGTTCGGCGCGCGCAGTCGTCTCCGGGACGTGGGTTCCGCTCTCAGGCGGGGGAAGGCGTGGCCGCGGCCGTCCCTCCGGCGATCTGCGCGCCGGCCTCTGCGGCGGTTTGCGCATCCGGCTCGGCCCCCGCGCCGGCGATCGCGCGCTCGCCGCAGATCGTGACGGCGATCCCATGCACGATCGAGGCGATGCGAGCCGTCTCCTGCACCATCGCCTTCGTGCCGCCCTTCGCGAGGACGTCCCGGGCGTGGGAGTCCATGCACGCGCCGCAGCCGTTGACCGCGGAGGCAGCGAAGCTCCAGAGGTCGAAGTCAGGCGGATCGACGCCGGGGCGGGCGATGAGCTGCATTCGCAAGCGCGCCGGGATGCTCCCGTAGTCGCCGTCCGTCGTCAGATGCGTGAAGCGGTAGTAGACATTGTTCATCCCCATGATCGCCGCAGCGCCCTTCGCGGCCGCGAACGCGCCGGGGCTCATGCGGCGTTCCGCCTCAGCGGCGATCGCGCGGATCACGTCCGGCTGGCGAGAGGCGAGCGCCGAGGCGAGCGCGGCGCCCCAGATCTGCTGCTCGGTCAGCTGCGCGGAGCTCGCGATCGTCCCCAGGTTGAAGCGGAGATCCTTCGCGTACTCGGGAATGCTTGCCTTCAACGATTCGAGATCGACCATTCTCCCTCCTGACTGGTTCTCCTGCCCGTTTGGCACCGTGCCGTCTGGTTCTCCTGCCCGCCTGGTTCTCGGACCGCCAACCGCACCGGCGCCCGCCGGGGCGCGCGGCGCGGCGCGGAGGGCGCCCGCCGCGGCCTCAGGCCGGTTGCAGCGTCTCCTGGCCGGGCTTCCAGTTGCAGGGGCAGAGCTCGTCGGTCTGCAGGGCGTCGAGCGTGCGAAGGACCTCCTGCGGGTTGCGCCCGACGTTCAGGTCGTTGACCGATACATGACGGATGATCCCGCTCGGATCGACGACGAAGGTCGCCCGGAGCGCGACCGCCTCCTCCTTGTCGAGGATCCCGAGCGCGCCCGCGAGGTCCTTGCGGATGTCGGCGAGCATCGGGAACGGAAGCGCCTTCAAGTCGGGATGCTGGCGCCGCCACGCCAGATGGACGTACTCGCTGTCCGTGCTGATGCCGAGGATCTGCGCGTCGCGATCGCGGAACTCGGCGTCGAGCTTGCCGAACTCGGCGATCTCGGTCGGGCAGATGAACGTGAAGTCCTTCGGCCAGAAGAAGTAGACCTTCCAGCGATCCGGGAACGAGGTCTCCCGGAACTCCTGGAACGCATTCGTCATGTCGTTGGACACGACCCCCTTCAGATGGAAGGCGGGAAAGCGGTCGCCGACTGTAAGCATCTCTCGGATCCTCCTTATTGGTGCAGACTCTGGCTCGTTTTCGCAGGTTCTCGTGGCTCGGTCATGGCTTGGTTATTACTCGCTCACGGCTCGTCCTTGCCTCGTCCCGCCGCCTGGGTCCTCCCAAGGCGGGGTGCCGCTCGCCCCTCGCGCACCGGCCTCGCAATCGCCCTCGCGCGTCCCTGCGGCACATCCACAGGATCGCCCCCGCGTGGTGATAAGATCCAATCGCTCTTTCGTATGTGTGTGATAGGCTGTGGCTATCAAGAGGAGCGCGCCCGCGCGCAAGGCGGGCGCGTAGCGCGGCGCAGGTCGCCAGGAGGGGGAAGATGCCTTCGGTCCGTCCCACGGTCCGTCCTACGATCCGTCAGCTCGAATACCTGCTCGCCCTTGCGGAGACGCGGAACTTTCGCAAGGCCGCCGAAGCGTGTTTCGTGAGCCAGCCGGCGCTGAGCGGGCAGATCGCGGAGCTCGAGCGCACGCTCGGAGTCCGGCTCTTCGAGCGCGATCGTCGCCGCGTTCTGCCGACCGCCGCGGGGGCAGAGGTGATCGCAGGCGCGCGCGAGGTCCTCGCTGCGGCCGACCGGGTGAGGGAAGCAGCGCGTTCCCATCGGCCGCCGCTGACCGGGACCCTCCGGCTCGGCGTGATCCCGACGGTCGCGCCGTACCTGCTTCCGTCGATCTTGCCGGCTGCCCGCGAAAAGTACCCGCAGCTGCGGCTGCTCCTGCTGGAGGAACAGACATCCCGCCTGCTCGACCGCCTCGAGAACGGCCGGCTCGATGCGGCCGTGCTCGCCCTGCCGGTGCCATCGTCCGATCTGGCGAAAGCGTCTCTCTTCTCCGACGAGTTCCTGCTCGCTGCACCGTCCGGCCATCGGCTCGCGCGCAAGGGGAAGGTGGAGACCGGCGATCTCGAAGGGGAGGAGGTGCTTCTCCTCGAGGACGGCCACTGCCTTCGCGATCAGGCGCTCGAAGTCTGCCGGGGCGCGGGCGCGCGCGAGCAGGCGGACTTTCGGGCGACCAGCCTTCCGACGCTCGTGCAGATGGTCGCGAGCGGCGCCGGAGTGACCCTGCTTCCGCGGATCGCGGTCGAGTGCGAGCCGCGCGAGACGCGCATGTACGCGGTTCGTCAGTTTGCCAGCCCAGCGCCCGGCCGCCGGATCGGCCTCGTCTGGCGCAAGAACGCGCCGCGCCAGGAGGACTATCGTCTCCTCGCCCGCCTGATCCGCGCGCACGTCCCGAAGGGAGGACGCAGGATCGATCCCGAACAGACTGAGAAGCCGGAGACGCCGAAGAAGGCGGAGAGGCTGGAGACGCCGGAGAAGCCGAAGAAGCCGGACAAGCCGAAGAAGCGGCAGATGGGGCGCTCTCCGCGATGATCGGCCGGCTGGCGCGACCGTGCAGCTGGGTCCCCCCCGGCGCCTCATCCATTGGTGAACGGCACGGCCGCCGCCCGACCGGCGGTGGCCGCTTGCGCGCGCTCACCGGCCCGAGCCCGGGCCTCCCGCCATCCCCGGCAGTTCCGGAGAGACGCGGTCGCCTGCGCTGCGCGTATCGGCTCCGAACATCGACTCGATCGCGCTCAGCACCGTTTCGACCGCGCCGCGTCCCAACGACGCCTGCTCCTCGTAAGCGAGCCGAAGCAGCTTCCCCTCCGACAGCCGCGCGATCGCCTCGGCCAGCCGGTCACCGGGACGGACGAAGCCGGGGGTGAGCGAGCCGCGCCGCGGCGTCGGCAGGAGCACGAGAAGGCTCACCTTCTGCTTCGCATAGAGCCGCGCGACCGTCTGCGCATCCCGGTAGGGCGGCTCCTCGAAGAGATCGGGCGAGCCCGGCGCGACCGGCTCCGGGCAGCAGTCGGAGAGGAGCATGACGAGGCTCTGCGAGCCGGGATTCCTGAACCGCTCCATCCGGGCGACGTCGAGGGCCTTGCGTAGGCCGTCGGCGATCGGCGTGCTGCCGCGGAATGCGAGTTTCGCGAGATGACGCGTCACGATCCTGTAGTTGTGGGTCGGATGGTGAAGGACCGACGCCTGCCGCCCCTGGATCGCGACGAGCCCCATCCGGTCGCGGTTGCGATGGAAGTGACCGGCGAGGGAGCGCAGCACTTCGGCGAAGCTGCGCAGATACCAGCGCGTCGACCCGCTGACATCGACCAGGAGGATGAGGGTCAGACTTTCTCGCTCGACTTTCGCCCAACCGCGCAGATCCTCCCGGGTGAGCCCCTCGCCGCTCGCGCCGAGCATCCGGCCGGACCGCATCGCTTGCAGGATCG
The DNA here is from genome assembly GCA_041946735.1 of Candidatus Eiseniibacteriota bacterium. Taxonomy (GTDB): domain Bacteria; phylum Eisenbacteria; class RBG-16-71-46; order CAIMUX01; family VGJL01; genus JBHGAY01. Next base: position 15,560 of record JBHGAY010000037.1, on the reverse strand, counting down.
ACGGCAACGGGGCGAGCAGATTCTCGGCGGGCCGGTAGGGGACCAGCCGGATGCTCCTTCCCTCGTAGGGATTCTGTACGCCGCGTCTCCGGCGGCCGCGCCGCGCCCCGCGCGCGTTGCGACGCATGCGACGGATCAGGCCGCGGAGCAGGTTGCGGTAGGTGCGGACCAGCGTCGGCGCGCTCTGGAAGAGGAGCTCCTCGCGCTCCCGCTCCGGGTCCGGCTCGGTCGAGATCGGAGGGGCTGCCTTGACGCCGGGGGCGACAATCGTGGCCCGGCGCTGGAACCGCGCGCGCAGAGCGTGCAGCAGGCTCAAGAGCCGCCCGGCGCGGGGCGCGGGAGTTACCTGGCTGCCCGCGCTCAGCCGGACGCTTTTTTTGAGCCGGTCGCGCTGTCGGGTGGTTGCGGGGCTCGCAGCGGCGCGGCAGCCGGCGCTTTCTCCGCCTCCCGCGATCGCTCCCGCGCCTGGGCCTGCCGTTGCGCCTGCGCCTGCGCCTGCGCACCCTGCGCCTGCCCCTGCGGCGGCCCCGCCTGCGACTCGCGCGCCGCCGACCGCTTCCCGGGCCCGCCGGCGCCGCCCCCCTTGCGCATGCGAGAGAGGTGCGCGGAGAACTGGTCGCGGATCTCTTCGGCCGAGGGAGGCTCGAGAAGGCCGCCGTCGCGCGTGCGATGACCGAGCGCCGCCTGCGCGGCGAGGAGGACGTTCTCCTGCGCGATCCGGTCGCGCGCCTCGAGGGCGGCGACGGCGCGCGCGGTCTTCGCGATGACGATGTCGGGACGCTGGCCGTCCACCTTGAGCGCGGTGCACGCTTGGGCGATTCCGAGCAGCATCTCGTCCTCGATCTCGATCTGCTCGAGCCGCTGCCGCGCATCGAGGATCTGCCGGCGCAGATCCTCCTCGGCCGCCGCGAAGCGCCGGTGGAACCCTTCCGGATCCCGCTCGAAGGCGAGGTTGCGGCGGACGATCTCCGCGCGCTTCTCCGGATCGCGAATCGTCTCGATCTTCACGGAGAGCGGGAAGCGATCCAGGATCTGCGGGCGAAGCTCCCCCTCCTCCGGGTTCATCGTTCCGACGAGGACGAACTCCGCCGGGTGCGATACCGACACGCCTTCGCGCTCGATCCGGCTCCAATGGCTCGCCGCGGCATCGAGGATGTCATCGACGAGGTGATCGGGCAGAAGGTTCACTTCGTCCACGTAGAGAAGGTTGCGATTCGCTTCGCCGAGGATCCCGGGCTGAACGTGGCGACGCCGTTCGCGCAGAAGCGCCTCGATGTCGAGGCTGCCGATCAGCCGGTCCTCCGTGCAGGACAGCGGAAGCGTGAGGATCTTCATTCGCATCCGCTCGACAGGACGGTCCGGCCTCTCGCCACACAACGAGCAGAGCCGGTCCACCCGCGCCGGATCGCAATGGAACGGGCAGTTGGCCACCGCCTGGTACTCCGGAAGGAGGGTCGACACGGAGTGGACCATCGTGCTCTTGCCGGTCCCCTTCGCGCCCGCTACGAGCAGGCCGCCGATCAGCGGATCGACGATATTCGCCAGGTAGACGGTCTTGAACAGCTCCTGCCCGACGATGGCCGAGAAGGGGAGATGGCGGCTTTCCTCATGCATGGGACCTCCCGCGCGGGCGGATGGACGAGGGCCTGCGGCCCGACGTCCCTCCTCCGCCGTCCACTGTGCGCGCGCTCGGATCTGTTGCGCGATCGCGACACGGCTGGGATCGTAAACCACCGTCCTCTCCGGCGCCATTCCCGCCGCCCTTTCATGAATCGAGCCCGGTCGGGCCTGCCCTCGCCGGCGAGCGCTCCATCCTTCCACCGCGCGGCATCGCGCAACCTGCGTGCGAGACGGAAACTGGAGGTCCGGCGGCATCTTTCCACATTCCGGATGTGCAAGAATGCCCGCTGGCGGTCATGAAGCGACGGTGACGGAAGGTTCATCGGGTCGAGAGCTCGCGGAAACGGATGTGACAGGAGGGGGGAGAGCTGTTGCATCCTAGCGGGGGGCGGAATCCGAACGTTCGGCGGAGCCGGCCGCGGCGCGCGGATCGACGTGCACGAACGGCGCGGCACGAGCCGGCAGACGGGGACGAGGGAGGCAGCGACGATGGAATTCCTCTACGACAGCTTCTACGGCAACACGGTTCTGCACTGGTTGACCGCGGTGGGCGCGACGCTTCTCCTCGTCGCCGGATTCCGTGTGATCGTCGCGCTCCTCACCCGCCGTCTCTCCCGACTGGCGCAACGGACCGCCACTCGCTGGGACGACCTGATCGCGCACACGTTGTCGAAGACGAACATCCTCGTCCTGATCTTCCTCGGCATCTACGTCGGCGCGATGATCCTGATCCTTCCCGACCGGCTCCGCGGCTTTCTTCAGAAGATCGCGATCCTCTGCCTCCTGCTACAGACCGGGATCTGGCTGAACGCCGCCGTTTCGTTTCTGCTGATCGGGTATCGAGCGACGCAGGCGGGCGAAGATGCGATCCGGGCGATGACGGCGGGGCTCGTCAGTTTCCTCGCGAAGGTGGTCGTCTGGTCGGTCGTCCTGCTCATGACGTTGGACAATCTGGGCGTCGACATCACCGCGCTCGTCGCCGGCCTGGGAGTCGGTGGAATTGCCGTCGCCCTCGCGGTGCAGAACATCCTCGGGGATCTGCTCGCCTCGCTGTCGATCGTATTCGACAAGCCGTTCGTTCCCGGCGATTTCCTCGCCATCGACAGCTTCCTCGGCTCTGTTGAGCAGATCGGACTGAAGACGACGCGCCTGCGGAGCCTCTCGGGAGAGCAGCTCATCTTCTCGAACGCCGATCTCCTCCAGAGCCGGATCCGCAACTACGGGCGGATGGCGGAGCGCCGCGTAGTCTTCACGATCGGCGTCACCTACCAGACCCCGCGCGCCAAAATCGTGGAGATTCCGAAGATCCTGCGCGAGGCAGTCGAGGCGCAGGAGAAGATCCGCTTCGATCGCTCGCATTTCCAGTCGTACGGCGAATCGGCGCTGAACTTCGAGACCGTCTACTACGTCCTCTCGCCGGAATACAACCTCTACATGGACATTCAGCAGAGGGTCCTCCTGAGGATCCACGAACGGTTCGAGGCGGAGGGAATCGACTTCGCCTATCCGACGCGAACGCTGTTTCTCATGCGCGGTGAGGCGGAAGGCGCCCAGGCGGAAGGCGCCCACGCGGCGCCGCACGCCGAAGCGGTCACGACCCCGCCGCGTTGAGGAGCGGGGCCGAGCGCGAGCCTTTCGGCCCTACCAGGCGCGCACGCGACCCGTGTCGACGTGCACGAACTGCGACTTCGGATAGAAGCCGACGCCGCCCTTCTCGATCGCGAGCGCCATGTCGCGTAGCAGGTGCAAGCTCACCCCCGGCACACGAATGTCGATCGCACGTCCCTCCATGTGCAGGGAGTGCTTCGCGACACGCGAGCTGCTCGCGGCGAGCATCGCGTTCGTCTTCGGCGAACGGTAGCCGGAGACGACGTGGAACGGCTCGTTCGTCTCGAGCGCGCTCTGCAGCTCGTGGAGCAGGTCGAGAAGCTTCCGGTCGATCGCCATGACCTCCCCGGTGCGGAAGTCGCGGAGGAAGTGATCGATCTGCCTCAAGCCCGACGCCTTGTAGACCCCTTCCGCCCAGTAGGTGACGCGGAGCTTCTCTCCCGTGTGGAGGTGAACGAACGAAAGGCTCTTGGCGACCCCCGCACCGACCCCCGCGACTCCGGCTCCAACGGGAGCCAGCGCATCCATCGCCCGCCCGACTCCCGGCAGCAGGATCGTGCCGGCGACGGCAGCCAGGCCTGCGAGGAACTTCCTTCTCGACGGATCCGGGGCGGCCAAGACGCGTGTGTCGGGGGGCGGCGATGCGTGGGGTGACAGCAGGGCTGCGGTCTGTGGGCGGAAACGGAGCAGCTTCATCAGGGCTCTCCCACTGGTGTCCTCGTCCTCATCCTCATCCCGGGCCCTTGGGCGGAAGCCCCGGCGGCCAGCCGGGCGTTCGATACGCAACCGTGCGGCTACCCCGAGGATAGGCATGAAGGTCCGCTCATTAGTCATAAGTAATGCAAGAACTTATCCAGAGCCGCCGCGGAATTAGCGGACGGCCCGGCCCCCTCAGGGACGGGGCGCGAAGCGCCGTGCGAGAGCAACCGAGAGCTGGCGCGATCCGGCAGGAACGGGGAGCGAGAACCAATGACGGACCCAGCAGCCCGATTACCGACCCGGAACTTGGGCGGGCTCATGGGCGCCGGTATACTGGTCTGTTGTCGTATCGATCCACGTACACGACGGTGGGGCTTGCGGCGATCGTGAAACGGTGCAGGAGGGGACGGATGAATCGCTTTGGCTTTCCGGGCAAATGGAACAGCGCGCAGCGCCTGATGGGGATCGCTGCCGGGCGTCCGATCGTCGGTCCGCAGACCGTCAGCCTCGAGATCACCCACCACTGCAATCTCCGCTGCGTCTTCTGCGAGTCCCACGGCAGCCTCCAGGCCCTGCCGATTACGGCACGCCGCGAATACGTGGGGGGCCGCCGGACGATGGACCTCGCCACGATCGAGCGGCTCGTGCGCAGCCTCACCCGGATCGGTGGGGACCTGGTCGAGCTGTCCGGCAAGGGGGATCCGATCGCGCATCCGGAGCTGGCCGCTGTCGTCAGGACCATCAAGCAGGGAGGCCTGCGCTGCGCGCTCGTCACGAACGCGACGCTCGCGAAGCCCGACCTCGCCCCCACGCTCGTCGAGTCGCGCCTCGACCGCTTGAACGTCTCCCTCAACGCCGGTTCGCGCGAGGTCTACCTGAAGGTCAACGGCCGCGACCTGTGGGACAAGGCGGTCGCGTTCCTCGAGGAGGTGCTCGCGCGACGTAAGGCGGCGGGGAGTGAGCTTCCCTGGGTGCGGGTGAGCCACGTCATCAATCGCGACAACGCCGGAGATCTTCCGGCGATGATCGACCACGCCTGCGCGCTCGGAATCGACGAGATCAACTTCTACGTGATGGCGGAGCTTCCCGAGACGGGGGACCTGCAGCTTCGCGAGGCGGAGATCGGGACGGTGCTCCAGGGGATCCCGGGATGGAGCCGCAAGCTCGAGTCACACGGGATCGCGCACGATCTCGGGAACCTTGCCAAGGAGCTCCCGCTGCGCGCGCGCACCGGGGAGGCCACGGCGCAGGACAATCCGCTGCAGCGCAAGCTGCCCTGCTACGAGGCGTGGATGTTCTGCGTCATCGGTCCCGACGGGACGGTCGTGCCGTGCTGCTTCTGCGAGGAGGAGAAGCTCGGCAACATCTTCGACGAGGACTTCGACAAGATCTGGTGGAACGCGCGCTATCGCGACCTGCGGCGTCGGATGATCGAGATGCCGGCGACGGGACGCTGGATCTGCGGCGAGTGTTTCACGACGTGCAGCAAGGCCGTGCTGAATCAGCGCATCTACAACAAGATCCATCCGCTGCAGAAGGTGCGCGTCGAGGCGGTCGCGGCGCGGGCAGGGGGAGAGTGAGAACTCCACGACTTCGACGTCAACACCGGCCGCTTCCTTCTTGGCAGCATGCTTGCCTTCGCGAAGCGTCTGCTTGACGAGCCTCGAGTAGCACAAGTACGCTGGTTGCGCGAATGAATTGACTCGGCTCGTGCCCGGGCCAAATGGTTCCACTGCGATTGGACTTCATTGAAAGGACAATGCACGATGAGCCGCATCGCCGCATGGCCGCGTGGCCTGACTTGTTTCCTACTCATGTTCCTGCCTCTCCCGCTGCTCGCCGAGACCTACACAGTCGCCCCGGACGGATCGGGGGACTTTCCGACAATCCAGGCCGCAATCGGCGGTCCCATTCCGGAAGGAAGCGTGATCGAGCTACTGCCGGGGGTTTTCACAGGTCAGGGAAATCGGGACGTGACATTCTACGGGCGCAGGCTCGTCGTTCGTTCTCGCGCGCTCGATCCGAACACCTGCATTGTCGATTGCGAGGGGGAAGGCTACGGGTTTTCGTTCGTCGGCGGCGAGGAGCCGACTACGGTGCTCGAGGGCATTACGATCCGAAATGGAGTCGGAGGACGAGCAGGCGGTGCCTATGCCATCAACTCCAGCCCGACCATCCGTGGTTGCGTGTTCGAGGGGAACGTTTGTCCCGTCGGGCTGGGCGGTGGGGCGATCTACCTCGACGGGTCGTCTTCGCTGATCGAGTCCTGCAAGTTCGCGAAGAATGAGCTCCGCACCTTCGTGGGCGCAGGCGCGGTATGCGTGGGTTCCGGGGCGGCGACGATACGGAATTGCATGTTCGTCGACAACGTGGCTGATGTCTCCAACCCACCCGTCATCAACGGTCCCGCCCTTCACTGTCAGTTCGCCTCGATCGTCGTCGAAGATTGCACGTTCTATGGCAATCACGCCGACCCGGGCACGGGCGCTGTCTGGATCGGCCGGACCTCGGCGGTCTTTCACCGCTGTACGTTCGCGGGGAACGCAGGCTTTGCGTGTGGGGCGATCGGAGCCTACGAGGCAGACCTGGTCCTCGACAACTGTGTCATTGCGATGAACAGGTCAAGCGCTGGACCGGTGACCTACTGTGACTCTGGTTCTGACTTCGACCTCTCTTGCTGCGACGTCTTCGGCAACGAGGGTGGGGACTGGGTTGATTGCCTGGCCGGTCAGGAAGGCGAGAACGGCAATCTCTGCCTCGACCCGATCTTCTGTGACCTGTCTTTGGGCGATTTGACCCTGCGGTCCGACTCGCCCTGCGGTCCGGACTTCAACACCGACTGCGGCCTGATCGGAGCTTGGCCGCTGGGATGCATTGCCCCCACGGCCATCGCTCCGACATCGTGGGGGCGGCTGAAAGCGACGTTCCGGTAGATCACTCTCGGGCGACGGATCCCGCGCGTTTCGAAGCGGGTCAAGGAGCGCCGTATTGCCAGGTCGTCGCATGGCGGCTAGCCTCCGCCTATGTCCTCCACGATCCCCTTCTCCCGCCGGACCGCATGGGACCGCGCCGTCGAGCCGCTCGCTCGCTTGCGCGCCGAGATGGAGGCGGCGGGTGTTGCGGTCCTCGATCTCACCGAGTCGAATCCGACGCGCGCCGGGCTGCCCTATCCGGGCGAGCGGATCCTCGCCGCGCTTGCCCGCGACGCCGCGCTGCACTACGTGCCCGATCCGCGCGGGGCGCTCGCCGCTCGCCGGGCGATCGCATCGCATCTCGCGGCCGGGGGCATCGAGGGGGCGTCCGCCGAGCGGATGGTCCTGACCGCGAGCACGAGCGAGGCCTACGCCTGGCTGTTCAAGCTTCTCTGCGAGCCCGGCGACGAGATCCTCGTTCCCGCTCCGAGCTACCCGCTGTTCGACTTCCTCGCGCAGGTCGAGGGAGTGGGGATCGTCCGCTACCCGCTCGAGTACGACGGACGGTGGAGGCTCGACGCCGGCGAGCTGGCGCACGCCGCGACGCAGCGCTCGCGCGCCGTCCTCGTCGTCCATCCGAACAATCCGACCGGCTCCATGCTGCGCGAGACCGAGGCGCGCGAGCTGGCGGCGTTCTGCGCTGAGCGCGGGCTGGCCGTGATCTCCGACGAGGTCTTCGCCGACTTCCCCTTCGGTGACGACCTTCCGGCCGGCACGCCGCGTTCGCTCCTCGGGATCGTGGGGCGAACGGCGCTCGTCTTCTCCCTCGGAGGCCTCTCGAAGGCCGCGGGATTGCCGCAGCTGAAGCTCTCCTGGATCCTGGCGGACGGTCCGGCGGCGGAGCGTGAGGAGGCACTCGCGCGGCTCGAGATCCTGGGCGACACGTTCCTCTCGGTGGGAACGCCGGTGCAGGCCGGGGTCGACGCGCTGCTCGGTGCGGGCCGCGCCGTGCGTGATACGATCCGCGCCCGCGTGCGAGCGAATCGCGCGCATCTCGAGGCGGCGGCCTCCGTGCCGGGATGCTGCTGGGAAGTCCTGGCGGCCGACGGCGGCTGGTACGCGGTCGTCCGAGTCCCGCGCATCCTGACCGACGAGCAGTGGGCGATGCGCCTGCTCGAGGACGAGCGCGTCTACGTCCACCCGGGTTATCTCTTCGACTTTCCGGGGGAGGGCTACCTCGTCCTGAGCCTTCTCCCTCCCGAGGAGACGTTCCGGGCGGCGGCCGGCAGGATGGCAGACCGGATCGCCCGGGAAGCGACGGGGGAGCAACCGCGGTAGAATCGGCCGCGTGATGCTCTCTCGTATCGTGTGTGGGCCGGGATGGCGGAACAGGTAGACGCAGCGGATTTAAAATCCGCCGGGCCGTGAGGCCCATGTGGGTTCGAGCCCCACTCCCGGTATCGTAATTCTTGTATCCATACATGGTTAGAACCGAAAGCTCTTTGTGTGGACTTGCCCCGTCTTCTCCGGGCTTGGGCCCATTATGGACACCAAATATGTCAGGGGCGAGCGAGCCGGCGAGGAAAGCCGTCAGGAGCCGCTTGCCCGCAAGCGTCTCGTTCCGTTGACGTCATCGGCATGTCGCCGGCGCGTCGGGTTTGACAGAGATACACCACGTGCCGATGCCCGCCTTTCGGGCACAGGCCTCGGGGACCCTCGAACTCCTCGGGCTCTCAAAGCGCTCCTAGATCTTCCGGAGTTTGATCGTCAGCGTGTTGCGATGGATCCCAAGGAGCTTGGCCGCCTCCGCGCGGTTGCCCGCGGTCTTCTTCAGTGCCTGCCGAATGGCCGCTTCCTCGAGTGCCTGAAGGCTCAGCACCTCCCCGGACCGATCCCTCGCCCAGTCGAGGTCCCCGCTGTCCTGCGACAGCACCTCTTCGACGTCCCGGGCCTGGATCGTTGCGACCGCCAAGAGGAGCAGGCGATGGAGCACGGTGCGCAGCTGACGGAGGTTCCCGGGCCAGGGGTAGCGGGTCAAGACGTCCAGGGCTTCGTCGGTGAAGGAGAGGCGATCGCTCGCTGTGTGGGCCTGCGCGCTGCGGAGGAAGGCCACCGCGAACTCCGGGATGTCTTCAGGCCGCTCGCGAAGAGGGGGGATCTCAATGGCGAGCACCTGAAGGCGGGGCGGCAGCAGATCGCGGAGCGTTCCCCGCCGCGTCGGGTCCTGGCTCACCGCGGAGAGGATCAGGCGAACGTCGACCGATTCGTCCCGATGGGCACCGACCGGACGGAAGAGACCGCTCTCGAGGACCTCGGAGAGTGCCGTCGCCGTCCTCTCATCGAGCTCCGAGGCGTTCGAGAGATAGAGGGACCCGCGATCGGCCTGACGCAACAGCCCGGACTCGTTCGAATAGCTGCCCGTGCCGGCCAAGCCGGTCCGGCCGAAGAAGACACCGGGGAGCATCGCGGGTGGGGCCGCATCGCAGGCTGCTGTCACAAACGGCCCGCGAGCGCGCGGACTCGCGTCGTGGATCACCCGAGCGAGGAAGCCTCGGCCCGTTCCGGGTTCTCCGAGGATCAGCACCGGCTGGTTGACCCGCGCGGCGATTCCCGCCTGGTGGCGAAGCGTCTCGCTCGCCGCGCTGACGCCGAGCAGGTGACGCAGCACGCCCGCCTGGGTCTCGGCCGAGGAGGCCTCTCTCAGGACTTCCCCGTGGAACCGGGCACCTTCGAGTGCGGCCGCCGCGATCTGGCACATTGAAGCGACGAGCGGGCGGGCTTCCTGTGGAAAGGCGTGAGCTGTGGGCGCGTCCAGGTAGAGGACCCCGATCTGTCCGGTGGCGGAGAGGAGTGGAGCGCCGAGGATCGAGCGAATGCGGTTCGCGCGAATGCTGTGGACGCCCGTGTAGCGGGGATCGGCGGTTGCGTCATCGGTCAGGACCACCCGACCTTGCCGGCACTCGGCGAGGATCGTCCGGCTCACCTTCTCGACTCTGCGCAATGCCTCCCCATGAAGGCCGACTGCGGAGACGGGCATCAGGCCCACGGAGTCCTGCCGGCCGAGGAACAGGATGGCCCGCTGAGCACCGAGGAGGCGGACGGCCTCACCGAGGATCGTCTTCAGCAGACGATCGAAATCGACCTCACCCAACAGGGAACAGGAGAACCTCTGGAGCGCTTCGAGGTGTTCCGGGCCGAGTGTCTGCGCGGATGCGGGCTTCTCGCCGCGGAGATCGGCCTTCAGACTCGCGAGTTCCATTCGGTCGATGAGCTTGCCTCCTCGACCTGTAAGCTCCTTGGGTTTCCTCGTCTTGGGCATACTCCCTCCGTTTCTGGCTGCCGCCAGCCGGCTGGCTCACGCCCTATTCTAGGGCAATCTTCAAGAGAAGCAATTCCCTTGTGATCAGGAATGCGAGGCGCTAGGTTGTCCGTGCGCGAACGATGAGCTCAGTGTCCAGGCTGAGCTTTCTTCGGGAAGAGCAGAGAATGAATGCGAAACGAACCGCACGATCGCCCCAGTCCGGAGAGACGGTGACAGCCGTCTCGGATCCTCGCTACGAACCCGAGACTCCCCTGAGCCAGACCGCAGGACGGCAGGTCGATTTCGCGCACGATAGACTCACGGGTTCGAAGGTGGTTTTGAAGCGCGTGCCCCTCGCCGAGGGATGCTGGGAAGCGCGCTGCCTGCTTCGCTTGCCTCCGGGGATTGGCCCGCGCCTTCTCGATCTCTTCCGCGTCGGATCACGGGATGTGGTGCTCGTCCTCGAGCACATCCCAGGCCGGCCACTGGCCGAGTCGCGTGACCTCGATGCGCAACACGTCGCCGAGCTAGCGCTGCGATTCTGCCAAGTCCTCGGTCATGTGCATCGGGCGGGGTGGATCCACGGCGACCTTCGCCCCGCCAACGTTCTCTTCGACGAAGCGGGGAACCTTCGCCTGCTCGACTTCGGTTTCGCCCACGATCGTTACGGCTCCGCCGAAGGGGCGGTGGGCGGAGGGCTTCCTCCTTACCTCGCCCCCGAAATCAGCCGAGAGTGGGTGGTCGATGGCCGGGCGGACCTCTACTCGCTCGGCGTGCTGCTCGAAGAGGACTTCCCAGGAGTCCGAGAGGATTCGCGCTGGCCGCCGATCGTGGCCCGCCTTCGCGACGAGCTGCCTGCCCGCCGGTTTGCCGACAGCGTGGAACTCGCCGACGCGATTGCCGCCGCCTTCGGCATCCGTCTCGACCCGCAGCCGCCGGCCTTGGGGGGCGGTCCCCTCCGCGGTCGTGAAGAGCCGCTCTCGCAGCTGAAGAGCCAGTTGCGACGGCACAGCCTGGCTCGCGTCCTGATCCAATCTCGCCCGGGGTGCGGTCTCACGCGCTTTCTGCTGGAGGCAGCCCTGGATGCGGCGGCCGAGAAGCGCAGTTGCCTTCGCGTCGTCGACCTCGGGGGGACGAGCTCCGTCGACATGGAGATCCTGGAGCAGCTGCTGCGCCTTCCGTGCCCCGTGGTCCTTGGCGTCGACGATCCCTCCCCAGGGCTCACCTGGAAGTCGGGCCCGGAGGCGGATCGCCTTCGCAGCATCGTTCTCCAAGCCGCGGCCCACCCCGCGATATCCCTGCGCGCGATCGAGCCGCAGGATTTCTCCGAGATCGTGAGCGCGACCCTCGGGGCGCCGGGACCTGACGCGGTCGGGCTCTCCTCGGCGCTGTACGAACGCACCGAAGGCGACCTCGGGCTTGCCGCCGAAGGGTTTGCCCACTGCATGCGCTCATCCGGGGTTCCGGAAGGGCAGGTATGGCACCTCGATCCAACGGGACTCGGGCAAGCGCTCGAGGCCTGGCATCCAGCACCGCCCCCGCCGGTCTTCGAGGGCTTGCCGGACCATCTGCAGCGGAGTCTGGAATCGATGGCTCAGCTCGGCCGGGCCTTCGATCGCGACCTGGCGACGTTGTTCTCCGGCCGGTTTCTTGCGGATCGGGTGCTGGCGGAGCTCGAGAACCGCGGTCTGCTCCTGCCGCCGGGAGAAGGACGACTCGCGTTCGTAACTCAGAGACTGTGGCGCGATGCGGCCTCGAAGTCGCGGGCCGCAACACCGGGAATGAGCGTCTGGCTGCTCGAGCACTACCGCACGAGGCCCGATGACGTTGACGGTGTGATCTTCAAGTGCTCTCTCGCCCGGCGGGTTGGGGACCATGAGACCGAGCGTCGAGCGGTTTCCACGGCGTTACTCATCGCTCATCAGCAGCGCCGCTGGCGGGACGCCCTTCGACTCATTACCGCAAGCACGGGAAGTCCCGAGACCTGGACGATCACCGCGGCCGAGGAACGCCTCGAGGCATTTCGGACAGTCGTTGGGGATGCGTGGAGCCGAGAGCGGCTGGCCGTGCTCCTCGGGATGGCTCTCCGCGCGGTTTCTCCCGAAGTGAGCCTCCTGCTGCTGCAATCAGCGGCGGAGGGGGAGGATCAGGAAGCATCGTTCGAGAGCCGGTGCATCCTGGCCGACCTCGCTCTACGCAAAGGCAAGGACGGGGAGCACGCGATCGGACTTTTGTCGAAGTCACAACACCCATACGCGGGTGGCGCTGTGGACTTCCTGCAGGCCCGGCACGCCTATGCGAGCAGCCGAGAAGCAGAAGCCCAGGCGCTCTGCGGCCGAGCAGTCCGGCGGTTACGTGGTAGCCGGCATTGGTTTGAGCCGTTGAGTCTTCAGCTCCTTGCGGCTCTGAAGTCTGTCGAGAGCCCGAAAGCCGCCATTCGCGCCCTCCGGTCAGCCGTGCACTCCTCCCACGACCCGGAGACGGCTGCGCAGCTTCGAACGAACCTCGCCTTGATATATAGCCAGATCGGTCAGCCGACCCTGGAGGAGCAGTGTGCGGAAGAAGGCATCCGCGAGGCCGTGCGCGACCACGCGACGCGCGGGCGCATCGTGGGCTTGCGAATCCGCAGAGCCTGGAGCTGGGCAGACCTCGGGCGGATCGAAGCGGCGAAGGCGGAGGCTTTGGACCTTCTGCCCGTCGTGCGGTTTGACCCTGTCAATGATGTCACTGTCCGCGGACTCCTCGCCTTCTGCCACCTGCATTGCGGGATGCAGCGGGAAGCGCTTCGGGCAGCCGCCGAGGCCTGGCTCCTAAGTACCGAGGTCCCGGGGTCGCTTCAGGACCACATCTGGTGCCAGTACATCGACACCCTTCTGGACTTCGAGGCGTGGGACGTCGTGCAGGCGCACGGCCAGGAACTCGAACGCACGCTATCGGCAGCGGGGCCCAACACGCGGGCTCGCCTGGCGGCTCTGCTCAAGGAAGCCGAGGGTGACCCGGAAGCCGCCCTCGCGGCCCTCAGGCTGGCTCCGGCAATGACGGGGGCACGGGATGTTCTCACCGTTGCCCGCTATCTTCACCAGCTTGGCCGTCTGAGTCTCGCGATCGCGGTCAAGAGGAAGAACACCGAGGCCGCGTTGCGTGCCGCCGCGGTGTTCGAGGACGAGCTCTTGACGTTTCCTCGCCAAGGATATGGGTACTACCGCGGTCGAGCTCGTTTGGACCTCGCGAAGGCAAGCCGGGCCGCCGGTGAGCTGGCCGTGGCATCCCAGCAGATCGATCAGGCCATAGCCCTGGCGCGGCGGTTCCGGTGTCTGGGGCTCTTGACCGACTGCCTGGAATTCCGGGGGCAAGTAGACGGACCGTAGGGGGCGTTTGTTGCACGCGCGGATTGCGAACGTGACGCCGGATGGCGAGAGAGGAGGGGGCAGTGACTGGCAGAGCGTGGAGGGGGATTCTGACGAGCGGGGTGTTCTGCGTACTGGCTGTCGCAAGCAGCGGAGAGTGCGAAGCAGGAACCGCCGGGGTCTTGAAGCTCAAGATCGGTCGCTGCGGCGCCGCGGGCTGGATCAGCGACGCGAATGTGAGCGTACAGATCTACCGCCCTGGCACTGGCTACGTCGATTCGGGGTACGCTATAGCCGACGACTCCGGGTACGTCCAGATCGCCTTCGACGATCTCGAGGGAGGAGATGAGGCGAGAACGACGGTGACCCCCAAAGGGCAGTCCGCGGACAGTGGGCACGTCTACTACTGGGTTCCCCCGGATCGCGGCTACGGGTACTTCGATCTCGGGATCGGCACCGACTCGGGTTGCGAGGACGACTGGTTCGATTACTCGACCAATGTGATCCAGTGTTTGTACGAGGCGCCGTGATGGTTCTCCAAGGTGGGCGCGTCTGCTTGCCGGCGGCGATATCGAGCGCCCACGACTCGCGGTGGCGATTTCCTCGGTTGCGGGCTTGGCAGTACCTCACCTTCCCGACGGACCACGCAAGGTCCTTGCTCGACGACATCGTTTCCAAGATTGACGCGGGTCGCAGTCCAACGGAGAAGTCGACGGTCAGCTTCCAGGCGAGCTCGGCCCTATTCATCTGTGGCGTGACGGCATGCGGGAGACGCGATGGAAGAGAGTGGGCGCTGGAGCCGCGGATGCGCGGACCGCCAGGAGTCATTTCGGGGTTCGAATGTAAAGTCCGGCGCTCGGAGATAGGGGGAAGTGGGAGGCTCGGCCGAAGATGATCGAGACGCGTCTCGCGCTTGACATCTCACGCTCGAACCATGATCCTTTTTGGCCGAGGGCTTCGATACTCAACCGGTCCGGCTCAAGTCCGATGGAGTTGGACGGTCCGTGATGGTGCGTGTGCAGTCGAACGGGTGGAGAGCGAACGAGAAGTCAATGTCGGAATCCAGCGTGCCGATGACTCCTCCCTCTTCTTCCCAATGTGATCGTGGTGTCCTCAACTGCAGATGGATTGGAGGGCCGCATGTGCCTCTCTCGTTGGAGGATCACAGGTATCGTAGCTGCTGGCTTGTTGCTCCTGTCCGCTTTGACAGTAAGGGCTGGGAAGAACGCCGACGGTGCTCTGATTGTTCATACTGACAACACCGTCACGTACACGGCTACCGGCGATTACTGCGGGGTCGATCTTCGGATGCCGGGATCTTGCGAGGATGCAGTTGCCAGGAGCAACAAGAACTCCAAGACTCCGGCCGTGATCTGGATCCTGGCCGCTTTCCCTGAGGAGAGTGACCCTGCCGTAGCCGGAATCCAGTTTGGCGTCGAGCACAACCTACCGCAAGGACAAGAGGGCGTTGTCGCGTACCAAGCGTGTGGGGAGAGCCCACTGGAGCTTCCAGATGATGGTTTCCCAGGCACGCCAGGAGGGACGCTTGTTGCATATGGCGAGCCGGTCTCAGGCAGTACGCTATTTCCGGTCTGTTGGGTAGCCGCCTACGGGTCGCTCGGGGACTCACTGCGCACAGCGGAGTATCCTGGCTCCGGCCACAGCTACTTCGCTGATGACTCTGTACCGGCCGTGGAAGATGAGATCACAAACTTCGGAATTCTGCGGTGGCAAAGCGATGGCATGAACGACTGCCCTGGTGGACCGAGTCTCGACGGAGCCGAATGGCAGGACGACCCTCAGGGCACCGGCACAACTGGCACGATCAAGGCCGTAACTGAGTAGGGGGAGGTCACTAAGATGAAGCGATTCTACTCGATCTTGTCGCTTGCCGTGGCACTCCTTCTCATCCATGCGCAAGCAAGCACCGGCGCACCGGAACTGGCTATCGACTTGGAGACAACTACCACTCCAAGTCCGGGTTCGATCCAGTCCACATACTATGGCAGCGGGCCTGAACCGCCCCGGGTTCTCCGGAGACCAGATTACGTGACTCCCGCCAGTTCGGCCGGG
>JBHGAY010000036.1:0-40923 GCA_041946735.1 Candidatus Eiseniibacteriota bacterium | reverse complement strand
TCGCCGCCCCCGCATCGAGCCGCGGGCGCGCTCCGGTTCTGGTCCTCCATCGCTGCGACACACACGAGCGCCTCGAATCGCGATCGGCGTCCGCGCGGCTGCGGTATAGGGAGGCCGTCATGCAGTCCCGAATCGTCTCCAGGTTCCCGCTCGCCCTCGCCCTCGCCCTCGCCGCCGCGGCCGCCTTTTTCCTTGTCGCGCCCGCCGCCGCCAACGTCATCCCGGAGTCCGCGCTTCTCGTTCACGTGCAGCCGATCCACGGAAGCTGCGACACCGACATCACGAGCTGCGAGCAGGTCATCCGGACGACGCCCGCGAGCGGTCCGACCGAGTTTCTGATCTTCTACTATCCGGTCTTCGTGCAGGAGGATCATCCGCGGATCCATCAGCTCGAGACCGTGCTCGCCTGGCCCGAGACGTGGCAGCTCGTCGACTTCGACGCCTGCGCCGGCTTCGGGTTCGTCGATCCATCGGGGCCGGCTCACATGCTCCGAATCGACTGGCCGGACTGTCCCGCGTCCGGCTCGCTTTTTCTCGTCGCCCGCCTGGTCCTCGTCGTGGAGGGACCGGGCACGCTGGGCTTCGCCGAGCCGTGGGAGATCCCGATCGGCTTGGACTGTTACGACGATCCTTTCGTCTCCTACGCCTTCGGCTTCTCGGCCTCCGCGGGCTCCGATTGCGAGTACACGAACGCAAACTGCGCGGGGCCGGAGTACTGCCGGGCGGACTTCGAGCAGCCGAGGCTCGATCTCTCGGTGCCCTTCGGCGGGACCACGCAGGGTCAGGTCGAGTTCCGGGCGATGGATTACCAGGGGTGGCTCTGCGACCTCGAGGTCGATACGCGAGCCGACTGGGCGGAAGCGGAGATCGTCCCCCTCGGAGGGCTCGCCAACGCGAACCTCGTCGTGACCGCCGACGCGACCGGACTGCTACCGGGCGTCTACGAGACGGAGGTCCAGCTTTCGACGATCTCGATCGCCCGCTGCCTGCTCGTCTCCTTGACGGTCGAGGAGAGCGCGTCGGCGCCCGAGGAGCAGGTCCCAGCCGGCCGGCCGGCGAGTTGGGGCAAGGTCAAGGGGCTGTTCCGCTGATGGGGGGCGCGCGATGCCGCTCCCTTGCGCCGGCCCACTCGATCGTCCACTCGATCGTCCACCCGACCGTCCACTCGATCGTCCACCCGATCGTCCTCTCGATCGTCGCCGCGCTCGTCGTGATGGCGACCCTGGCGATAGGGACCTTGCTCCTCGCCCCGCGCGAGTGCCATGCGAGCCGGTACGGCGGCTCGGACCCGATCGCCGCGGCCTATCCGCTGATCTTCGATTCGGAGTGGATCCGCCTCTCCATCGAGGGCGACAGTCTGGAAGTGCGCGGCACATACGTCCTGCTCTGCCGCGGTGAACGCGAGCGGCCGCTCGCGCTGTTCTATCCCTTCCCGCGCGACTCCTCCATGGGTGGAGCGCGGATGCTCTCGCTTTCGGTGCGCCCGGGTTGGAAGGCGCCCGAGCGGCCGGGTCTCTGGGAGGATCTGCCGGGCACGTCGGGCGCGCGGTGGTGGGTCCCCGCGTGCGAGGGAGACACGATCGTCCTCGAGTCGGTCTACCGCCAGAGAACCGACGCGGGCTACGCGCGCTACATCGTGACGACGACGCGTCCTTGGGGCCGGCCGCTGAAGCGAGCGAGCTTCGAGGTGCGTTTGCCCCCCGGCGCAATCCCCCTGGAATGGAGCTTCCCGTTCGAGCCTCTGCCCGGCGGCGATGCGCCCGGAGGCGAAACGCTCTATCGATACGAGGCGCGAGACTTCTTTCCGGACCGCGATATCGTCGTCCGGTGGAAGCCCTGAGCGCGGGCCGCGGGGGAGACTCGGTCCGGGGAAGAGGCAGCGGCGGGCTCCGGCGCGTCGCTTCAGCGGCTCGACCGTCTATCGTCCTTTGAGCTCGATTCGCAACCCGCGGGGAATCACCACGCGATCGAGCAGGTCGAAGAGACGCTGCACGGCCAGCGCGAGCAGGGCGGCGGGAATCGCGCCCTGCAGGATCCGCCCGCTTTGCCGTAGCTGGATCCCCGAGAGGATCGGTTCGCCGAGCCCGCCCGCTCCGATCAGCGCGGCGAGCGTGGCGGTCCCGACGTTGATCACCGCACTCGTTTTGATACCCGCCATGACCGACGGCGAGGCGAGCGGCAAGCGCACGAGCAGCAGGCGCGCGCGTCCGGACAAGCCGATCGCCTCGGCCGCCTCGAGGAGCGCCGGAGCGATGGTGGTGAGCCCCACGTAGGTGTTCCGGACGATCGGCAGCAGGCTGTAGAGGAAGAGGGCGATCATCGCCGGAACCGCGCCGATGCCGAAGAGCGGGATCAGGATCGCCAGCAGCGCGAGCGACGGGACGGTCTGAAGGAGCCCGGCGACCGAGAGGATCGCACCGGCCAGCAGGCGCGAATAGGAGGCTGCGATCCCGAGCGGAACTCCGATCAGGATCGCGGCGAGGAGCGAGAGGGAGACGAGCCTCAGATGCTGCCCGGTGTTCCGCAGGATCGAGACAATCAGGGAGGGACGGCTCCCGCCCGCGCCTGTTTCCGCGCCTGAGCGGGTCCCGGCGCCCGCGGCCGCACCCGCGCCTCCGCCCCCACCCGCGCCTACGCTTGAGCCGCGGCCCGGGCGGACCGTCTCGGCGAGGAGCGATTCCGCCGCCTCGTGCGCTTCCATCCCCTCGAGGACGACGCGGGCGTTTGCCCGGATCATCCGTCGCTCGTCGATCACCCCGGTCAGCCGCTCGATCGCTTCGATCGCGCGCGGTTCCCGCTCCCGCAGATCGAGCCGGAAGAGCCAGACCGCGTCGTAGCGGGGGAAGAAGTGGCGGTCGTCCTCCAGCACCCGCAGGCCGAGCTTCTCGATCTGCGCGTCGGTCGTGTAGACGTCCGTGCCGTCGATCCTTCCTTCGACGAGGGCGCCATAGGCGAGCTGGTGCTCGATCCCGAGCACGCGATGCGCGCGCATGCCGTACGCGGATGCGAGCCCCGGCCATCCATCCGGACGGCCGAGGAACTCGTGCGTCAGGCCGAGCCGGACGTCGGGATGACGGGCGAGATCGGAGATCGTGCGCAGGCCAAGCCGCTCCTGCGCCTGCGCGGACACCGCGATCCCGTAGCTGTCGTTGAACCCGATGGGGTCGCTGATCCCGAGCCCGATGCGTGCCAGCTCCTCGGCGCGCGCCGCGGCCGACAAGCGCCGCGTCGCATGCAGGATCACCTCGTCGATCGTCCCTGTGTATTCCGGATAGACGTCCACGTCGCCTGCTCGCAACGCCTGCAGGACGACCTCCGTCCCCCCCAGGTTGCGGCGGTGCTCGACCGGCTCGATCCCTTCCGCGCGCATCTCGATCGCGAGCGCTTCGGCGAGGATCCACGACTCGGGGAACGCCTTCGATCCGACCGTGACGCGAGGGTCGGCGGCCGCTGCCGGAGGGCCCGCGTTTGCGAGGAGCAGGAGGACTCCGCAGATCGCCAGCAGGCACGGCGCGAAAGCGCCGGACCGGCGAGCGGCGCAACGGCCAGCTCCCGCCCTGGCGGATCTCATCGCGCCGAATCTCGCTCGTGCGCGCCGCCTGCCAATGGCTCCGCGCCTGCCGCCGGCAGGATCCTCTGTGCGCGCAGAAAGTCGGTCACGAAGGGATCCGCGGGCCGGCGGGTCAGATCGGCGAGCGAGCCGCGCTGCAGAATCCGCCCGCCCCGCATGAGAGCGATCTCCTCGGCCACGTAGGCCGCCTCCGCCATGTCATGCGTCACGAACAGGACCGTCTTGCGCAACCGCTCGAAGGCGAGGCGCAGCTCCTCCTGCAGCTCCGAGCGAATCATCGGATCGAGCGATGCGAGCGGCTCGTCCATCAACAGGACCTCGGGATCGAGCATGAGCGCGCGCATCAGCGCGACGCGCTGCCGCTGCCCGCCGCTCAGCTGCGCCGGATAGCGAGAGAGATGGGCCCGCGTCAGTCGCGTGCGGTCGAGCAGCTCCTCGACCCGCTCCTCGATCCGGAAGCGGGACCATCCGATGTCGCGCGCGACCAGCGTGACGTTCGCGCCGGCGGTGAGATGGGGAAAGAGCCCTCCCTCCTGAATCACGTAGCCGATGGAAAGGCGCAGCCGTCGGCGCGTGGCGGGCTGCATCGGCACCGGCCCGATGCGGATCGTCCCCTCGTCCGGGTCGACCAAGCCGATCAGGAGCCGGAGCAGCGTGCTCTTCCCGCAGCCGCTCGGGCCGATCAGGGCGAGGGTCGTCCGGGGAGCGACGTAGAAGCGATCGACGTCGACGGCGACGGCGCCGTCGAAGCTCTTGCGGAGGCCCTGCGCCTCGATGCCGCCGTCTGCGACGCCCTCGGCCTCGAGAACGCCGGCGCCGTCGCTGGGGCCGTAGCGGGAGCCTTCGACGCTGTCGCCTGGCCCCCCGGCGGTCGGTCTCCTCATGGTCTACGCCCTCCGTCGCTGCGAGACGGCGTCCGGCGGTGGCGGCGTGCGCGGCCTGCGCGGCCTGCGCGGCCTGCGCAGCGTCCGCAGGGTGTGCGGCCTGCGCATCTCCGGCGCCCTCGCCGAATCAGTGGGCGGCGATCCTCAGGATCCGAGCCTTCAGCGTGTCGTAGTTCGCGGGCTCCTGTAGGCCGTGTTGCGTGAGGTTGTAGACGTCGACCCGCTGTCCGTCCGGTCCGACGATCACCACGTCGCGGTAGGTGACCTCCCAGCGATCCCACACCTTCGCCTGTTCGTCGTCCTGCACGAGCGGAAGGACGCGCCCTTCGCACATCCCGGGGATGCCGGACTCGCGTCCGATCTCGTTGACCCCGTGGATGTGGACCGGCCGTGCCCCCGGCCCGGTCGCCTCGTCGATCTCCTTCTGCATCTGATCGAGGTAGCCGAACTGGCTACGGCAGTAGCCTCAGGTGGCCGATCCGAAGTACCAGCAGGAGATCTCGCCGCCATACTCCCGGGGGGAGATCGAGTCCTGGTAGCTCGCCGAGTTGGGGTTCTGATCCAGCAGCGTGAAGTCGGGCACCCTCTCCACGTCGTTCGACGAACCGGGCGCTTCCGGCTCGGTCGACTTCTCGTTGCAGCCTCCGGCGATCAGAAGGCCGATCAGGAGGGCGCTGAAAAGCGCCGGGATCGCGGCGCGGCGGTTCTGCGGACTCATCCGATGCATCGATCCTCCTTCCGGAAAAACGGGGGAGCGTAGCGCATCGCGGCGCGGCGCGACAAGGATCCGGGGTTGGGCAATCGAGCCCGTGCATGGCGGCGAACCCGGGCCGGAGCCCCCTGCCGCAACTCGGTCTCTCCCATGCCGGTGGCTCCTAGGGGTCTCGGGGAAGATCCTGCGCGCGGCCCGGATCGCGACCGGTGATACACTTGTTCCTGCCGGTTTTCATTCCGGATGCACGGCGAGCGCTCCGGCAGTTCCGAGACAGAGCCGCGCATGCGGGAAGATCGTTCGGACGCCGTTTCGCAAGGAGGTCGCCATGCGAAGGCCGTCGTCTCACGTCTCACCGTCGGTGTCGTCTCGTGTCTCCCGGTGCGCATCGTTGGGCAGATCCCGGGCGATGTCGTCCGGGCTGGTCCTCGTCCTTTGCCTCGTCTGCGGTTCGCTCCTCGTCCCGCTTCCTGCCGGTCAGGCGAATCCGCTCCCGGAGTGCGCCCTTCTGCTCCATGTCCAGCCGCACACCGACTTCTGGAGGGACTCCCCGATCACGGACTGCTGGGAGATCCAGCGGACGACCACGAGTGAAGGCCGCCTGCAATTCCTGCTCTTCTTCGATCCCCTCGCTCTCGAGTATGAGCACTACCCCTTCGGCGGGCTCACGACCCGCATCACCTGGCCCGACGGGTGGCAGCTGGAGGGCTACGCGGACTACTGGGGGATCGGTGACTTCACCGAGGTGGGCTCGCATTCGCTGGACGTGTCGCTCGAATGGGTTCCCGAATGGTATGGCGCCTGCCCGGTGATCGAGGGATCGATCCTCTTGATCGCTTGCTTCGACTTCGAGGTCCTCGGGCCCGGCCGGCTGGAGCTCGAGTATCCCTCGGAGATCCATCTCGGGTGCCCGCCCGATGGGTACCACCATGGCCCCGCGCTCGTCGGCGCCGAAGCGGGAACGACCTGCGAATTCACCAGCTACCAGTGCGCCTCGTTCGAGTACTGCGCCGCGCTGTTCGACGAGGACCAGATGGAGCTGACCGCGCCCTCGGGCGGGACGGCGGAAGGCTCGGTTCTCTACTCCTCCCTCAGCGAGGACTTCACTCTCTGCCCGAACGAGGTCACCGTCGCTGCGGACTGGGCGAGCGCGTACGTCGTGGACGAGGAGCCGGGCGACGCCTTCGGCCATCTCTATGTCAGCGCGGACGCGCATGGCCTTGCTCCCGGCGTTTACGAGACGGAGGTGCGCCTCGCCGCGCCGGAAGTCGCGCGCTGCCTGCCGGTGATCCTGACCGTCACGGAATCCTCTTCGGTGCCGGAGGAGCAGATCCCGGCGGCGGCCACGCTCCCGAGCACCTGGGGAAGGATCAAGGCCACGTACCGGTAGCGGCGGCAGCAGCGGTAGCCACGACGACAGCGACGATAGTGGGCGGCGGCGCGAGGCGGCTCTCAGGCTGACTCCGCCGCCGCTTCCGCGGCTACGAGGGATCGCGCGGTTGCCGGGACGACACGCAATCGAGCAGGCGGTCGTGCAGCGCCTGCAGGTCGACCGGCTTGACGAAGTGGCCGACGAAACCTGCCTCGAGCGCCTGCAGCACGTCGTCTGCGCGCCCGCGCGCGGTCACCGCGAACGCCGGGACGTCGGCCATCCCCGGGATTTCGCGAACGCGGCGCAGCAGCTCGTAGCCGTCCATGCCCGGAAGGCCGATGTCCGCCAGTAGCACGTCGGGCGGGTCCCCGCGCAGCCGCTCGAGCGCCTGCTCGCCGGAAGATGCCTCGTGGACCTCGTGGCCGAGCCTCCGCAACGCTTCGGAGAGCATCGCGAGCGTGTCGCCGTTGTCCTCGACGACGAGCACCCGCAGCGGCTCGCCTCGCGATCCGCTGGCCGGGCGGGCCGATCCGTTGCGGACCGGGGCGGCGCCGGGCGGCAGGAGCGGAAGCTCGACCGTGAAGCGGCTTCCCTTCCCCGGCCCTTCGCTGGCCGCGTGGACGCGGCCCCCTTGCTTCTCGACGAGCGATTTGACGAGCGAGAGGCCGAGGCCGAGGCCGGGGCGGCGTTGTCCGGCCACTTCTCCTTGCTGGAAGAGCTCGAAGATCCGCGGCAGCAGATCCGCGCCGATCCCGGCGCCGGTGTCGGTGACGACGACGCGGGCGAAGCGGCGGCCCTCCGGCTTGCGAGCGCCTGTCGCTCCTGTCGGCGTCGATCCGTCGTCCGTCCCGACGGTGTCCGGATCGGTCTCGACCCGCACCTCGATCGTTCCCCCCGCCGGAGTGAACTTGATCGCGTTCGTCAGAAGATTGACGACGACCTGCCGGAGCCGGTCGGCGTCGCCGAGGACGTAGAGCCCTCCTTGCGCTGCCCGCACGCGGAGGTCGATTCCGGCCTCCTCGGCGGCCGCGCGCTGATCGCGCGACGCGGCTTCGACCACTTCGTCGAGGGCGACCGGCGCTTGCTGCAGCGGGAGGCCGCCGCGGGAGATCCGCGAGAGATCGAGGAGGTCGTCGACGAGGCGAGCTTGCAACCGCGCGTTGCGACGGATGATGTCGAGCGTGGTGTGAGCGGGGGAGTCGGACGGCAGCGTGTGCGAGAGGATCTCGACTCCGGTCACGATGGGCGAAAGGGGATTGCGCAGCTCGTGCGAGACGACGGCGAGAAGCTGATCCTTCGCGGCGTTCGCCTCGCGCGCGTCATTGTAGAGGCGGGCATTGTCGAGGGCGAGCGCCCGCAGCTCCCTCGACTGCGCTGCGAGGCGCTCGTTCACCGCCCGTAGATCCTCATTCAGCGCGCGCAGCCGGCCGGCCGCATCCTCGGCCGCCTGGCGGGCGGCTTCCTCCTGTTCGACCGCGAGCGCCAGGGCGTCCTCGCTCGTCTTCAGGTTCCGGAGCAGTAGGTGGTACGGCTTGCGGAAGCTGGTTTCCACGATCGCCGCATAGAGGAAGAGGACCGAGGCGATCTTGAGCAGATGCCCGAGCCGGTTGAACAGGTCGGTCACCGAGACGTAGAGGGTGAAGGTGACGTCCGTGACGGCCATGAGGGCGATCGACAGGACGAGCAGGCGGAGCACCCGGGGATCGAACTCCTCGCGCCGCCGGAGGAGGAGGGGGATCGAGGCAAGCATGAGAAGGACGATCACGTACTCGCTCATCCGCTTGAAGAGGGTGAGGCCCGATCCATCGACGTAGCAGTCGGGGAAGATGCCCGCGAAGATGCTCGCGGCGACGAGCGCGGTGACCGCCCAGCCTCCGGCCGCGAAACGCCATGGCCGCGGCCTGCGACCCAGGAAGAGCGGGGCGAGCAGCAAGGCGAGCGCCTGCAGGGCCCGGCTGCCGATCCAGAGCTGGGTCGGCAGATTCGCGTCCGCCCCAGGGAAGACCCCCATGCCGCGGTAGGCGAGGGTGTGGATGAGGTCGAGCGAGGCGATCGGCGCCGACGCGATCCCCAGGAAGAGCAGGTACCCGTTGCGCGCGAAGCGCCACGAGTTCCAGGCGATGACGAAGATGACGGCCGCGACGACGATGCCGAGCAGCTCGGCGACGGAATGGAACAGCAGATAGCGGGCCGAGGCGAGAAACCAGCAGAGGGCGACGATCCCTGCGATCGCGACGATCGTCGGCGCCATCGATTCGATTCTCCGCGTCCGCACTCCTTCGCTTGCCCCCCTTGGTACCCGAGCGATTCCGGTGGATGGCCGCCCGCATCCCGCGTGCCTGGGAGGGCTGCGTGATCACGGGTGACCCGGCCACGCGCCAGGTCCAGGCAACCCGAGTTCGGAAAACCTGCCCGGACGTTACGAGACGCAAGACCGAACGATCATAGCATCAGAGAACGGGCAAGCGGCGGGGAAGGTCGGGCGGACGACATGTCTCCCGGACGGACCGCCGAACCGGTAGGATGCTCTTCCGTGACCGCATCACCTTGCCGGGCTGGTCGATCGAGCGAGACGCCATGCGCATCGTGAGCTTCGGCGATGCGCGCGAGCGCGCGATCGAGGACTACGAGAGCATCGCGGCAACCGCTGTGCCGATCGCGAGCGGTCGCGGCGCGACGCGCGTCTATCGCGTGCGCTTCGCGCCCGGCGGCCGAATCGGCCGGCACGTCGCCGGTTTCCCGCAGCTCTTTCTCATCGTCGAGGGCTCCGGCTGGGCGACCGGTGGCGACGGCCTCCGCGTCGATCTCCTCGCCGGCCAGGGGGCGGTCTTCGACAAAGGGGAATCGCACGAGAAGGGGAGCGACGAAGGCGCGACCGCGATCATGATCCAGATCGAGGACCTTGAGCTGCACCATGCGGCAGGCTGAGGATCCCGGCTGACGCGCCGGAGTCCTTCTCGCCTCGCCCACCTGCTTCCGATCAGCGCTGCTCGAACGCGAAGACGTTCTTCCAGTCGGTCTTCATGTCCACGACCGTCCAGCCTTTGGCGAGCGCTTCATCGAGACCTTTATCGAGGCGCCCGATCGGCGAGACGCGGTCGTAGGCCCACTCCCTCTCCGCGTCCGTATGGTGAACGTACAGGCAGAAGAAAGGGCCGGGACCGGCCGCGGTCCACTCGAGCATTTGCAGGTCACCGTCGGAGTTACCGAACGCCGCGATCGGTCGGCGGCCGATGATCGTCTCAATGCCGACCGGCTTGCCGGGTCCATCGTCGACGAAGTCGATGTCGGGCATGCGGACGAGAACCGGCTTGCTGTTGCGCATCTCGTACTGTGTCTTGATGCGGCTGCCCACGATCTGCTCGGGGGGCACGCCATAAACCCTCTCGGCCCACGGCCGCAGGAATTCGACTCCACCTCCGGACACGATGTACGTCTTGTAGCCGTTTGCCCGCAGGTAGTCGAGAAGCTCGAGCATCGGCTGGTAGACCATCTCTGTCAGAAGACGCCCGGTTCTCGGATGCTTGGCGGTCGCGATCCAATCGCTCACGATCTTCTCGAACTCGTCCGTGGTCATGCCGGCGTGGCTCGCCATGAGCAGCTTGCCGACATCGTGCTCGCCGCCTGCGAGCGCGGCTCTGACGTCCCCCTTGAGCAGGGAAGCGAACGGCTCGTCCGTCTGCCACTCCGGATGCTGCGGCGCGAGCGACTTCACTCGATCCAACGCGAACAGGAACTGGAAGTACATCGGCTGCTCGGCCCACAACGTGCCGTCGTTGTCGAACACCGCGATCCGTTCATCCAGCGGGACGAAGTCCGGCGACCCCTCACGAGTCGTCTTCTCAACGAACTGGACGATCGCCTCCTTTGAAGCCCGGTCGTTCCACGAAGGCAGCGCGTTGATCCCGAAGGCGCTGGACGTGACCGCAAGAACGGCGAGCAGGCAGACCAGGCAGACGAGAAGTGTTCCTCGCACCGGTCGCCCCCTTTCTTCCCAAGCGATTGCCCGCCCCTGTCACCGGCCGCGCGCCGCGCGCGACCGGTGACGGAGGGGGCCGAAGGTCATTGCCCTGCAGCCATCCTCTGCAGGATCTCCAGCGACTCGTCGATCCCGAAGGAAGCAGGCTTCTGCCGGGGCGGATACTCCTGGAACGTCTTGATGAACTCGACCACGTAGGCCTGGGAGGGAACGATGAGGAAGAGGTGGTCGAACGCCCAGTCGAAGTACGTGTTGGACGTGATGTCGGCGCGCTCGTACGGGTCCGAGCGAAGGTCGAACATCTTGCCGCTCCGCAGCTTCGTGAAAGGCTCCGCCCAGAGGGCCAAGGTGCCGGGGGAGCGCTGCTCCATGAAGACGAACTTCCAGTTCTCGTAGCGCAGGCACAGCAGGTCACAGTCGTCGCTGAAGTAGAAGAACGCTTTCCGAGGGCTCCGCGGCTCCTTGCCGATCAGATAGGGAAGAAGGTTGTAGCCATCGAGGTGAACCTTGTAGGTCATGTCACCGATGGTGTAGCCATCGAGCAGCTTCTCCTTCGCATCGGGATTCCCCGCCGCCGCAAGGAGGGTCGGCATCCAGTCCAGACCGCTGGCGACCTCGTTCGAGATCGTGTTCGCCTGGATGTGACCCGGCCAGCGAATGAAGCAGGGGACGCGGAAGGCTCCCTCCCAGTTCGAGTTCTTCTCACTGCGGAACGGCGTCGTGGCTGCGTCCGGCCATGTGTTCGCGTGTGGTCCGTTGTCCGTCGTGTAGACCAGGATCGTGTTGTCCGCGATCCCGAGGTCATCGAGAGCCTTGAGCAACGAGCCGACCGTGCCGTCGTGCTCGACCATGCCATCCGCGTACTCGGTCAACGCCTGCGGCCCTCGGGAACTCCGATGCTCGGGTCGTACGTGGGTGCGGGCGTGCATCCGGGTCGAGTTGTACCAGCAGAAGAACGGCTTGCCCGCCTTCGCCTGACGTCGCATGAAGTCGATCGCGGCCGCCGACGTCTCGTCGTCGATCGTCTCCATTCGCTTGCGGGTCAGCGGGCCGGTGTCCTCGACCGTCTGCTTGCCGATCCTGCCGAAGCGCGGGTCGACGGTAGGGTCGTCCTTGTCGCTGGCCTTGCACCGGAGCACCCCGCGCGGCCCGAACCTCTGCCGGAACTGCGGATCCTGTGGATAGCCGTACAGCTCCGGCTCTTCCTCGGCGTTCAAATGGTACAGGTTGCCAAAGAATTCGTCGAAGCCGTGGACGGTCGGCAGGTACTCGTTGCGGTCGCCAAGATGGTTCTTGCCGAACTGACCGGTCGCATAGCCGAGCGGCTTGAGCAGCTCCGCTATGGTCGGGTCCTCCTTGTGCAATCCCACGGGGGCGGCGGGCAGACCGACCTTGCTCAAGCCGGTCCGGAAGACACACTGGCCCGTGATGAACGAGGACCGTCCTGCCGTGCAGCTCTGTTCCGCGTAGTAGTCGGTGAAGAGCATTCCCTCGTTGGCGATGCGATCAATGTTCGGAGTCCGGTAACCCATCATCCCTTTCGTGAAGACACTGATGTTGGACTGCCCGATGTCGTCCCCGAAGATCACCAGGATGTTGGGCTGGCGTTCGCCCGAGCGGGTCGACTGAGCCTGTGCCGGCTGCGTCGCGAGCAGGCTGCCGACCGCGAGCACCGAGCCGACGGCCGCCCAGGCGCCGGCGTGACGCATCCTGCCCATGCTCCGAATCGCAGCTCCTCTTCGTTTCATGCGCGGCCCCTCCTTCCATGTCGCGTTTCCATCTCCGCGGCCCCCGCCTCTTCCCGGAAGAGGATCGGGCGGGGCCGCGGATCCATGGATTTCCTCTACCCGGCTCGGCCCCAGGTCATCTGCCGCCACCGGTGCCTTGCTGCAGCTGCGCGAGCACCTGGTCGATGTTGAAGCTGGCCGACCGCTGCCTCTGCGGATACTCCTTGAATGTCTGCAGGAACTGGCCGACGACCGCCTGCATCGGCACCATCGCCCACAGCTTGTCCCCCGCCCAGCGGTAGTACATTGGGGACTCCGTGAATTCGATGTGGTCCTCGAACGGGTCCATGCGAAGGTTGACCAGCTTGGGGAAGTTCTGGACCGTTGCCACGCCGCCCGTGTACCAGTTGCCGCAAATCGCGAAGTGAGCCTTCCAATCGCGGATGCGTACGGCGTTCAAACTCCCGTTGTCATCGAAGTAGAAGATCTCCTGGCGTCCGCTCGGCCCCGTCCCGGCAAGCAGCGCACGCTGGTCGTAGCCGTCGAGATGGACCTTGAACAGCTTGCCGTTCGAGGTGTGCCCCTTCAGGAGCTTTTCCTTGACGTTGGGATCACCGGCCGCGGCGAGGAATGTCGGGGTCCAGTCCTCGTGCGACATGATCTCGTTGATCACGGTGCCCGGCTTGACCACCCCCGGCCAGCGGACCATGCACGGCACCCGCATGCCGCCTTCCCATGTCGATCCCTTCTCTCCCCGGAAAGGCGACGCGCCGCCATCCGGCCACGAGGCCTTCTCCGCCCCGTTGTCGGTCGAGAAGACGACGATCGTGTTGTTCGCGATCCCCAGGTCGTCGAGCTTCTTGAGCAACACGCCGACGCAGTCGTCGAGCTCTGTCATTCCATCCGCGTAGAGGCCGTAGGGAGTCACGCCGTCGTACTTCGGGCTCAGCCTGGTCCAGACGTGCATGCGGGTCGGGTTGTGCCAGATGAAGAACGGCTTGTGTGCCTGGACGGCTTTGTCGATGAACGCGAGCGAGGCGGTCAGGAACTCCCCTTCCACGGTCTCCATCCGCTTGCGTGTGATGGGACCGGTGTCCTCGATCGTCTGCTTCCCCACCTTTCCGAAGCGGGGGTCGATCGTGGGATCGTCACGATCCGTCGCGAACGTCTTCAGCGCGCCTCGCGGACCGAAGTGCTGCTTGAACTCCGGCATCTTCGGGTATTGCGGGTCCTCCGGCTCCTCTTCGGCGTTCAAGTGATAGAGATTCCCGAAGAACTCATCGAAGCCGTGGACCGTCGGCAGGAACTCGTTGCGATCGCCCAGGTGGTTCTTGCCGAACTGGCCGGTCATGTATCCCTGGTTCTTCAGGAGATCGGCGACCGTCGGATCGCCGGCCTGCAAGCCCAGCGCGGCGCCAGGGAGCCCGACCTTGAGCAGCCCGGTCCGGAATGGATGCTGTCCGGTGATGAACGCGGCCCGGCCCGCCGTGCAGCTCTGCTGCCCGTAGTAGTCGGTGAACAATGCCCCTTCGTGGGCGATCCGATCGATGTTCGGCGTGCGCGACCCCATCATCCCCATGTTGTAGGCGCTGATGTTGAACCAGCCGACATCATCGGCGAAGATGACGAGGATGTTTGGCCTATCCGTTCCCGGTGTCGACGGCGCGGCGGTTTGCGCTCGCGCAGGATTGCTGATAACGAGGGCTCCGACGGCGAGCACGGAGCCGACAGCCGCCCAGGCTCCGGCACGAGAGATCCTGGCCCTGCGCTGGTTCCTGACCTTCCTTCTCATCGCGACCTCCTATTGGCTTTCCCCTCTCCCTGCGACTCGGACGTTCCAACCGTGCAAGACGGACGGTCCCGCAATTCCTAGCCCCCCTTTCCCGTTCCGCCGTTTCGCGCATCGCGGCTCTTCTGCGCGTCGGCCAGTGTGAGCAGGTAGCTCAGGGTCTCCTCGGCCTGCAACAGCGTCTCCAGCCGGGCGACCCCTTCCTCACCGAGCTCGTGGCGTAGCTGGAGAGGGTCGACATTGGTCTCGTGGGCGATTTTCTCGATGCGGAGATCCACCTCGCGCGGCTCCGACTCGATCCCTTCGGCCTCGGCGATCTGCTCGAGGATCCACATCAGCTTCACGCGGTCCTCTGCCCTCCGCCACGCATCGCTCCCAGGCTCGGCGCTCGAAGGATCGTCTCGTTCGCACTCTTTGCGAACGAGCGGATCGGGCGGGTTCCATGCGGTGTTTCGGAGCAGCCAGGCGTTCATCTCGTCGCGGCGCTCCTCATCGGACGCCCCCGCGAGCGGAACGTTTCGATAGTCGGGCAGCTCCAGGCGGGGGAGGACGACGCATTCGGCGGTGAACGAGAACTCCTGCCCTGACTCGGCGTGGCTCTCCACCACCTCCATGCCGCCCGCCGTGTGGAGATTCCGCTCGCTCAACACCTGGTGGGCGAGGCGGCGTCCGCATCGGGCGATGAAGTCCTCGCGGATGTCGCGGCGATAACGAGCCTCGATGACATGGCGCGGCGCCCTTCCGGCCCGAAAGCCGGGCACCGGCATGCGCATGTATTCCGAGACCACGTCCTCGTAGTCCGTTCGCACTTCCGGCCAGTCGGCCGTCACACGAAGCGCCGTACGGCCATCGGACGCATCTTTGAGGTCGTGTTTCATTCCGTCTCCGATTCCGTGGAGTAGAGGAGCTGCTTTACCGGCGTGTGGCCGAGACTGCGGACGATCTTCTGGATCGGTTCGTCGATGTGGGCCCAGAATCGCTTCCAGCCTGGGCAGAGATAGTTCAGGCCCCGCTCGCCGCTCGCCGTCATGACGAAGCGGTTCTTCGGGCATTCCCCGAAGCACGCGAACTCATAGGAGCATTCTCGACACGCCCACGGCAGCGAGGCTTCCTTGTTCTTCCCGAAGGCCTCCTGTTGCGGGGTAAAGGCCAGGTCGGCGAGCGGGGTGACGCCGATGTTCCCGAGCCGGTACTCCGGATAGACATAGTGGTCGCACGCATAGACGCTTCCGTCTCGCTCGAGAGCCAGGCCCTTGCCGCACATCGGCCCCAGGCTGCATAGCGGATTGACTCGCCCCATCCACGCCTCGACGGCGGCGTCGAAGTAGTGGACGTAGACCTTGCCGAGATCGTTCGCGTGCCAGATGTCGAACACCTCGCAGAGGAAGTCGCCCCAATCGTCGGGGTCCACAGACCACTCCTCGACGACCGAGTCCGCCGTGCCGGGCCGCGCCGCCGCGCTGCCTACGACCGGCACCCGCTCCGGAGGCCAGTATTGCGGCGCCGTCCGCTCGAACCCCTTCGGCTCCACGACCGGGATGAACTGCATCCGCTTCGATCCGACCTCGTCGCGGAGGAAGCGATACACCTCGGCGGGATACTTCGCGGTCAGCCTGTTGATGCAAGAGAGGGTGGCGAACCGCACTCCGAACCGACGGAGGAGCGACGACGCGCGGAACACCCGGTCGAACGACCCGCCGCCGGCCTTGTCCTTGCGATTGGCATCGTGGAGCGCGCGCGGCCCGTCCATGCTCAGGCCGACGAGGAAGCCGTTGTCGCGCAGGAACTCGCACCACTGCTCGTCGAGCAGCGTGCCGTTGGTCTGCAGGTCGTTCTCGCAACGCACGTGCGGGGGGCAGTACTTCTTCTCCAGCGCGACGACCTTGCGGAAGAAGTCCAGGCCAAGCAGGGTCGGCTCGCCCCCCTGCCAAGAGAAGATGATCTCCTTGTAGTTCTGGCCCTCGATGTACTGGCGAATGAACGTCTCGAGCATCTCGTCGGAGATGTGGGCGCCGGCCTGGGGACCGAGGAGATTCTGCTTGCTCAGGTAATAGCAGTACTTGCAGTCGAGGTTGCACGTCGCGCCGATAGGCTTGACCATGGCGTGGATTCGCACGACCGGCCTTCCCCGATACATCCTCTGAGGTGCCACAATCCGCCTCCGATCCCAATCGAGCGCGTCTCGATTCGCCTAGCTCTTGCCCTTCGGGAGAATGAGCGTGAACGCCGTTCGGAGCTTCCAGTCCGCTCCCATATCCGGGGACTCGACGAAGTAGCCCCCGCCGAGAGCGACCGAGAACGGGAACGGCCCCATCCGTGTGACCTTGCTCACCCACGCGTGAATCGGGACCGTCCACTCTTCTCCGTCCGGGGCCTTCCAGTCATAGGTGCTCTCGGTGTTGATTCCGAAGGTCCACGCCGTCCTTGTCGTGAAGGTCAGGAACGGCTGCAGGAATGTCTGGCTCACGTCCTTCCGCTCGATATCGCCCGTGTCGGAGATCGACCAGAGATGGTTCCCAAGGAACCCGATCGACAATGGACCTTTTTGCTTCAAGACGACGGCAGTCGGCCCCATCATCCACTTGCCCGAACCGAGAAGGGGATTTGTGGTGGTGGGGAGGCCGAACACGGGCCCGAAACCACAGACGACCGGCGACCTCTTTGGTGTGAAGAACGCAGAGGCGATGATGTCCCCGGTGCCCGAGGCCGTTTCTCCCATCAGCCCGGCCGGCTGGTTCATGTACGGCATGATGAACCGCCCGACCAGGACCCAATTGGAGTTGAGAGAGAACGGAACCACGGGCTGGATGTTCAGGATCAACCGGAGATCCTGCGGGTCGCCGACGCCGCTCTCCCAGTTGAACTGAAGCGGGATGCTCGCCATGTCGGCCACGGGATTGCTCAGATCCTTGGCCACCTTCTGCTGCTCGGCCGCCGTGGACGATCCACTGTCTTGGGCTGAGGCCGGATCGCAGCTAGCAAATGCCGCGACCAGGGTGGCGGCGGCCACGAGGGGTCCTCCTGCCGCGAGCGCTGACCCGACCGCACCCCAAGCTCCCGCGCGGGACAGCCTCACCACCCTCCGCCTCGAAAGGCGCGTCCGTCTCATGATCCCTCCTTTTTCACGCCGTCCGCTCGGTC
This sequence comes from Candidatus Eiseniibacteriota bacterium, assembly GCA_041946735.1. Lineage (GTDB taxonomy): Bacteria > Eisenbacteria > RBG-16-71-46 > CAIMUX01 > VGJL01 > JBHGAY01. The sequence continues at coordinate 23,748 of JBHGAY010000036.1, read as the reverse complement.
CGCGCGATGCGCGGCCAACCGGGAGGACCTCTCCTCTTTATCCGGCGAGTTGGGCGGGGTGGATCGGCCTGAGCCCGGGATGCATGAAGCGCTCGAACAGGGGCAGCCTTTCCAGCTTGCGAGGACTCTGACGTACGAGTGGCAAGCGATTCACCCTTCGCACCTCCCACCAACAGGAAAGTGGGCCGGCGGAATAGGACCGCCGGCGACGAAGTTACGGCTGCGTCATTCCGACGTCAAGCACGGCGCGAGAGCCTTTTCACTATTCCTCAGTAAGCTATCCATTGGCGCAAACAAAGTGAACTTTGCAGGAATGACACGAGAATGGTGCGGTTCGCGGAGGGACTCACCGACTCGATCGGGTCATCGGATCCCACGATGGCGGGCTAATGGAGGGGGCCCTTTTGCCGATTGCCGTGCGCATGAAGATTCCGTAAGATGCCCGTCGCGATACCAATCGCATTTCGGAGGAGGTCAGAGCATGAAGACGATTCGGAGCATTGCGCTCGTCATGCTCGCGGTCGCTGCCCCTCTTGCCGCGCACGCGAGCGAAGTTGGACATTATAGCCCGGGCCTGCCCAGCATTCGCGATCTCATCCTGCCCGACCCGGGGATCTACGGCGTCGTCTACACCTACTCGTACATGAGCGATCGGATCAACGACAAGAACGGCGACGAGATCAAGCAGATCGCCGTGCCCGTCGATCCGACAACGGTCGTTCCGGTCGACCTCGACGTGGATCTCGATCTGTACATCGTCGCTCCCGGTGCCATGTGGTCTTCGGACTACAAAATCCTCGGGGCACGATACGGGGCTTACGCTCTCGTCCCGCTGGCCAACACCAGCATCGGCGCATCGCTGACGACAGCCACGGGCACGGCCCGAAGTGGAGAAGAATCTCAGTTCGGGCTGAGCGACATGTTCGTCCAGCCGCTCTGGCTCGGATGGAACAAGCCCCACTTGGCGGTCGCGCTCGGCTACGGGGTGTACCTTCCCGTCGGCAAATACGACACCGAGGAAGTGACGATTCCCGACGTCGGAACATTCACCGCCGAGTCGCGGGAGAACATCGGCCTCGGGTTCTGGACGCACCAGTTCCAGGGAGCGGGCGCCTGGTTCCCCTGGCCTGATAGGCGGATGGCAGTTGTGGGCGGGCTGACCTGGGAAGTCCACTCCGAGAAACAGGACTTCGATCTGACGCCGGGGCAGAGTCTCGCCTTCAACTGGGGCGTGAGCGAGTACCTGCCGCTCAAGAAGGACAACACCCTGATCGGCGACGTGGGCATCGCCGGCTATGACAGCTGGCAGATCAGCGAAGACAGCGGCGACGACGCTCGAAATGCCGAGGTGAAGGATCAGGTGCACGGAGCGGGATTCCAGGCCGGCGCGATCTACACGCCTCTGCGCCTCTCTGCGAGCCTTCGTTTCCTGTTCGAGTTCTCGGCCGAAGATCGGTTCCAGGGGCAGTCGATCGGTTTGAACTTCGGCATCGGTTTCTGATCGCTCGGGATCCGGCCGCGCGCCCTCTCGGCCCTTCCGTCCGGACCCGGCCGCGTCCGCGCCGCCGCCCATCCAAGAAGCAGGGGGTCACAAAATGGGCAAGATCGTGTGTGCCTTGCTGGCCATCGGGCTCACGTTGTTCGTCTTCTCTCCCGCGTGCGCACAAATCCGGAGCGAGCTGGCGACGGAGCGAGCGCAGCTTCAGAGCGACCGCCAGGCAATCGTCGCGGCGAACCTGCCGCTCACCGAGGAGGAGGCGGCTGCATTCTGGCCGCTGTATCGCGAGTACCGAGAGGAGATCCAGAAGCAGGGGGATCGCCTGATCGACATCATGCTGGAGTACGCGAAGGACGCCGAGAACCTCTCGGAGGAACAGGCGGCCAGCCTGCTCGACGACTTCCTTGCCGTTCAGAGAGACGAGCTGAAGATCAAGGCCGAATGGGTCGACGAGTTCCGGGAGATTCTCCCGCAAAAGTCGGTCACCCGTTTCTTCCAGATCGAGAACAAGATCGACGCGACGCTCCGCTACGAGGCCGCGGACCTCATCCCGCTGGTCGAAGTCGAGCCGGAATAGGAGAGGAACATGCGGGGTTGCCGCACCTGCCTCGCGCTGCTCACCACGATCGTTCTCGCACACCCGGTCTCACGGGCCGAGGGCGCACGCGGAGGCGACGCGCGAGCCGAATCCGAGCCGCAAACCGAAGCCGCGCGAGTGTCGCCCGTGCCACCACAAACGGACGCGATGGATGTCCTCCGGAAGCTGCGGGGCAAGGAGACGTCTCTTAAAGACACCGTGACGGTCGGAGGCCACCGGACGATCCTCGTGACCCCCTTCCTCAACTACGATCCGGTCACGAGCGTGATTTTCGGCCTGGGCTTCCTGACCTCGATCTTCCACGGGGATCCTGGAACGACCTTCCCCTCCACACTGCAGGCGGGCGGCACGGTCTCGCTCGAGAAGCAGATCGGAGTGAGCTCCAAGCTCGATTACTATTCCGATCGCAATCGCTGGTTCATCCAGGCGAATCCCACGTGGGCGAAATATCCGCAATCCACCTACGACCTCGGCACCGATTCTCCCGATGCGAGCAAGATGGGCGTGGACCTCTACATGACGAAAGTCCTGCTCCTGGTCTACCGGCAGATCCTTCCCGACCTCTTCACGGGGCTCGGCTGCCAGTACGTGACGCGCACGAGCATCGAGTCGATGGACGTGCCGGCGCCCGTATGGGACAACTCCGCCTTCGTCCGGTACAGCCGTGAGCATGGACTCGGGATGAGGAACCAGACGGCGGCGGGCGCGAGCGCCAATCTCCTGATCGACCGGCGGGACCATCCCGTGAACGCTTCTCGCGGCTGGTTCGCGAGCGCGAACTACCGCATGTTCTTCAAGGACTTCCTGGGTGGCAGCTCGGACTGGCAGGAGCTGTATGCGGACTTTCGCACCTATCACGCCCTCGATGCGAACGCGCGCCACCGACTGGGACTCTGGCTCTACGGCGACCTCGTTACCGGCGGCGCCGCGCCCTATTTCGACCTGCCGACGACCGGGGCGACTCCGCGCGGGCGCGCCGGACGCGGTTACGACGCGAGCCGCTATCGCGGCGACAAGATGGCGTATGGAGAGATCGAGTACCGCGTGACGATCACGCGCAATGGGCTGCTCGGCGCCGTCGGATTCGTCAACACAGAGACGTTCGCGACGGAGATGACCGGGGAGAAGCTCTTCGACTCCTTCGCGACGGGAGGTGGCGCTGGCCTTCGCATTCTCCTCGACAAGCAGGCCAAATCGAACCTGTGTCTCGATGTCGGCTTCGGCAAGAACGGCTCTCGCGGGATTTGGGCCGGCTTCCAGGAGACGTTCTGACGGGCGACCGCTCGGGCTGGTCGTAGCGCTGCTGCGGCGGGCGCAGGCGTCCTCCCCGAGGGGCGGCACGACGAGGAAAGGATGGTCGCAATGAACACGAGAATCGCGGCGGCGTGCATCGCGGCGCTGCTCGGCGCAGTATCCATCGCCCAGGCGGCGGATCCGCAAGGGTGGCAGGTGGAGATCACGCCATGCGCCTGGATCGCCGGGATCGAGGGGACCGTGACGGTCGGCGGGCAGGAGACCGACTTCGACAAGTCGGCGGGCGATCTCTTCGACTACGTCCAGTTCGCGGGCGGCGTGATCGGGACCGTGCAATACGAGCGTTGGGTCTGCCGCACGCAGTTCGACTACTTCGGGCTGAGCACCGATGCCCTGGACGTGAAGGACCGTCCGGAAGGCGGCGAGATGGAATCGGACATGTTCCTGACCGAGATCGGGGCGGGATATCAGATCGACGGGTGGATGGAGGGGCAGACGTACGACCTGCTGCTGACTCTGCGCTACCTGCGCGCCGAGAACGACCTCGTCGTGTACGGCGATCCGACGGACTACAGCAAGACGAGCGACATCGTGGATCCCATGTTCGCGATGCGGGCGGGCATTCCGATCTTCCCCTCGAAGATCCAAGGTCTACGCCTGAACTTGCTGGCAGCCATCGGTGGAGGGGGCGACTCGAAGCTCGTTTACGAGATGCAGCCCCAGATCCAGTATCGCTTCCTAAGGAACGTGGCCGCCCGCCTCGGCTATCGACGCGTGGCCTGGCAGCTCGACAGCGACAAGAACGACGACGAGATGGACTTCACCCTGGCGGGTCTGAACCTCGGCATCGGCGTGACGTTCTGATCCGCGGCCGGCAGCGGGTCTTCCGGCGAGGGGGGGAGAGCCAGGAGCGTAGAAGCGCGAAGCCTGGCCGGCCTATGGTGGATCCGCCCATCCGCATAAACGCGTATGGGCAGACGTTCGTACCCGTCTCCGGCCTTCTGCCCTCCTCCTCGTTCCTCCTCGGGTCTGTCCCGTCGCTGTGCTTTCGTAGAGCGCGGCGTCATGCCCCCGCATGACTCCCTGATGGGTGGACGCTGCGTGATTCCGGCGGCCGTCTCCCGCTACAATCCGATTCGTTTCGGCGGGACCGACCCGGCCGCCCATCCTCCCGCCAGGGGACAGCATCATGAATCGCTCGAGTTCGCTCGATTGGGCCGACGCGCGTCGCGAAGCGTTCCGCAAACTCCACACCTCGGGCTGCTTCATCCTCCCGAATCCTTGGGATCTCGGGACCGCGCGCCTGCTCGAGCATGTCGGCTTCCGGGCGATCGCGACGACGAGTGCCGGGTTTGCGTGGACGCTCGGCCGGCTCGACAACCGGGTCACTCTTGACGAGGCGCTCGCCCACCTGCGCTCCGTCGCGGATGCCGTGAAGATCCCCGTGAACGCCGACTTCGAGGGAGGCTTCGCGATCGAGCCGGCGGATGTTGCCAAAAACGTGACCGCCGCAGTCGAGACCGGCATCGCGGGGCTGTCGATCGAGGATTCGACCGGAAATCCTGCCGACCCTCTCTTTGATTTCGCACTGTCGGTCGAACGCGTGGCGGCGGCGCGTCAGGCGATCGACGAGAGCCGCACCGGCGTGATCCTGACGGCGCGCTCGGAGGGATTCGTCGCGGGGCGGCCCGAGCTGTACGACACGATCCGGAGGCTGACCGCCTATGCCGAGGCGGGGGCCGACTGCCTCTACGCGCCGGGGATCCATGAGACTCAGCAGATCGTGGCAATCGTCGGCGCGGTTGCGCCCAAGCCGGTCAACGTTCTTGTCGCGTCGGACTTCACGACCGTTGCGGAACTGGCGCAGCTCGGAGTCCGGCGTATCAGCGTCGGGGGAGCGCTGGCACGCGTCGCGTGGGGAGCCGTGTATCGCGCGGCACGCGAGGTCCTCGATTCGGGGACGTTCACCGCTTTCGGGGAAGCCTTGCCGCCCGGGGAGATCCTGAGGATCTTGAAGCCCGAGTAAGGGAGAGGGCGCTCGGGCGTCGTCGACGCCGGCGGATCCGGCGCCTGCTCACCTCGTGGCCGCGGGCCCAATCGCATCCCTCGCGTCTCAGAGACGCCCGGCGAAGATAGAGATGAAATAGGGGTGCCGAGGAGCGTAGGCTCGCCCGTTTCCCCAACGGATCGGGATTCGGCGAGATTTCTCGGTGCTGCAGAGCTGCAAGGAGGCCCGGCGAACGGACATGATGCTCGCTCCTGGCACCCGCCTCGGTTCCTACGAGATCCTGGCAGCCCTCGCAGCCGGCGGCATGGGAGAGGTGTATCGCGCGCGCGATCATCGGCTCGGACGCGACGTGGCCGTCAAGGTCCTGCCGCGCGATGTGTCGTCCGATCCCGGCCGCCTTGCGCGCTTCGAGCGCGAGGCGAAGTCTGTCGCGGCGCTCAGCCATCCCAACATCGTCATGCTGCATTCGATCGAGGAGACGAACGGCACCCGCTTCCTCACGATGGAGCTGGTCGAAGGCCAGGGCCTCGACCGATTGGTGACCCCCGCTGGGCTCCCGCTCGAGCGCGTCCTCGACATCGCGATCCCGCTCGCCGACGCCCTGGTCGCGGCCCACGATCGCGGCATCGTCCATCGGGACTTGAAACCGGCGAACGTGATGGTGACGCGCGAGGGACGGGTGAAGGTGTTGGACTTCGGCCTCGCCAAGCTCGCCTCGTCCGACGCGGCGCGGGATTCCGGCCTGGACGCCACGCAGGCGGAGACCGAGGCGCTCACGATCTCGACCGCGGGCCAGGTCGTGGGAACGGTGCCCTACATGGCGCCCGAGCAGCTGCGGGGAGAGCCGGTGGACGCCCGGACGGACCTGTTCTCCCTCGGGATCATCCTCTTCGAGCTGCTCACCGGGCGGCGCCCGTTCGGTGGAGTCACTTCCGCCGATGTCGGGTCCTCGATCCTCCGCGACCCGCCGACGCCGGTGCACAGCCTGCGCGCCGACCTTCCTTCCGATCTCGAACGGGTCATCGGTCGCTGCCTGGAAAAGGACCCCGAGCGCCGGCTCCAGACGGCCAGGGATGTTCGCAACGAGCTGGAGCTGCTGCGCCGCGTGATCGAGAAGGGCGACGCCGGTACGTCCACCATGTCAACCCCCGGTGCTGCGATTCGCCCAAACCAGCCGGCTGCCCCGGCCCCTGCCAAGGAGAGCCCTTCCATCGCGGTCCTGCCGTTCGTCAACCGCAGCCGCGACGAGGACGATGAGTACTTCTCCGACGGCCTCGCGGACGAGCTGCTGAACGTCCTCGCCAAGATCCGGGGATTGCGCGTCGCCGCGCGTTCCTCCGCCTTCACGTTCAAGGGGAAGGAAGCGACCGTCGCCGAAGTCGGCCGGGCGCTCAACGTCGCCACCGTTCTCGAAGGAAGCGTCCGCAAGTCGGGCAATCGCGTCCGCATCGCCGTCCAGCTGGTCAAGGTCTCCGACGGATTCCACCTCTGGTCGGAAACGTACGACCGCACGCTCGACGACATCTTCGCCGTTCAGGACGACATCGCGCGGTCGGTGGTGAAGGAGCTGCGCACGACGCTGTTGGGCGAGGAGTCGGATTCGAAGACCAGCGGGGAAACAAAAGCGGATGTGGCCGCGGCCGCGAGAGGCCGCGGCGAGAGCGGCGAAGCGCATCGCCTCTTCCTCAAGGGCCGTTACCTGATCGAACGGCTCCGAAAGGAGGATATGGCGAAGGGGATCGAGTACCTCCACCAGGCGCTGCAGATTGATCCAGGTCATGCCCTCGCGTGGGCGGCGCTCTCCAGGGCTCACTCACACGAGGCGGGGTATGGTTGGGCGACGGTGACCGACGGGTATGCGCGGGCGCGGGAAGCCGTCCAGCGGGCGCTCGCGCTGGAGCCGAATCTCGTCGAGGGCCACCTGGCGCTCGGAGCGATCCAGGTCGGCCATGACTGGGACTGGAAGGGCGCGGACGCGTCGTATCACCGCGCGCTGCAGCTCGCGCCCGGCCGTTCCGACGTGCTGCGCGCCGCCGGGTCGCTTGCGCTCGACCTCGGCCGCATCGAGGAGGCGATCGATCTCTCCAGCCGCGCGATCGAGCAGGATCCGTTGAGCGTCTCCGGCTACCTGAGTCTGGGGATGAGCTGCCGCTTCGCAGGACGGTTCGCTGAGGCCGAGCAGGCATTCCGAAGGGCGGAGGAGTTGGCTCCGCAACGAATCACGACCCACATGATGATCGGCCTGATCCTCCTGGAGCAGGGGAGGGTCGAGGATTCGCTCGCCGAGGTAATGAAGGAAGCGGAGGAATGGTCGCGGCTGACCGGGCTTTCCCTCGCTCAGCACAGCGCCGGACGCCGGGAGGAGTCGGACCGCGCGCTCCGCGCGTTGATCGAGAAGTATTCGCGCGAGGCGGCCTATCAGATCGCGGCGGTTCACGCCTGGCGCGGCGAGACCGAGCCCGCCTTCGAGTGGCTGGATCGGGCTGTCCGCGAGCGCGACGCCGGGCTCGCCGCCGTGAAATGCGAGCCGACCTTCGCCCGCCTGCACGGCGATCCGCGATGGGCCGCGCTGATGGAGAGGCTCGGGCTCGCGGATTGAGCGCGCTCCGTCGACGAGCCGAGCGCTATCGATCCTTCTTCGGTTGGGGACTTTCCGGGAAGAGGAAGTCGTAGAGCAGCTGCGCGCCCGCGTGAGCCTCATGCTGGCGCCCGTGGGGATTCGTGCGGATCCACTGAGCGAGCTGCCTCTTGATCGTGGCCTTCCCCGTGCCACTGCCCAGGAACGCTTCGTAGATCGTCACCTTCATGCTCTCGACCATCTCGTGGTTCGCGGCTGTCGCAAAGGCCTCGACCAGCTCCTTGAGTCGGGCCTGGAACTCCGGGTCGACCTTCTTGCCCTTCTTGTCGAGAACGGTCGCCCGCTCGGAGGAAGGAAGGAGAACGTCCTTGAGAAGCCGCTTCGGCCCCACCGTAGGAAACCGGACCTCCGCGGAGCTGGGGCCGATGGAGAGAACGACACCGGTGCCCCATTGCGAGCATTTGGAGTTGGTGACGGAGTCCCCCTGCTTGATCGCCATATGGATCACCTGACCTTTGCTGTTGGCGCCGGAGGTCGTTGCCCACCCGGATTGCGGCGTTCGGAACCTGGATGGCGGTGTCGATCAGGTCGGACACCGACTGCGTCGAGTCGATCGGTGGTCAACCTTTGTCCACTATACACGACGATCTCGCCCGACGGCGTGAAATCGGCCCGAGCTTTCGACGCTGGAATCTCGGTTCGCGCGCCGGCCGAGGGCGCGCCAGGCGACGTCGGCGGAACGGCCGCCCCACTTGCTCTCCCTTCCGGATGTTCCTGGACAGGCGTCTCCCCGGAGCCTACCGTCACCACGAGCGAACGGATCCTATCAATGGGCGCCCGATGGCGCGCGGAGCTTCGTCCCCCCCGCCGCCGTCTTTCAAGAGCCCGTCCACATCACATGGCGCCCTTCCCAAACGAGACCCAACTCATGCGCTCCCGTTTTCCCCGAGTGCTCATGGTCTATCCGCGTTTCAGTCCCCATTCCTTTTGGAACTACCAGGCGACTTGCGAGGTCGTCGGCGCCCGTTACTCCGCCGCGCCGCTGGGACTGATCACCGTTGCGGCCCTCCTTCCCGGCGACTGGCAGATCCGACTGGTGAACCGAAACACCGAGGAGATCGAGGCGCCCGATCTCGCGTGGGCCGACCTCGTGATGACCGGCGGCATGCTGCCTCAGCAGCTCGACGCGCTGCGCGTGGTAGCCATCGCGCATGCGCATGGCGTACCCGTCGCGGTGGGCGGTCCGGACGTGACGGCGAGCCCCCACGTATACGAACAGGCCGAGTTTCGGGTTCTCGGCGAAGCCGAGGAGGTGATCGACGACTTCATCTGCGCGTGGCGCGCGGGGATGGAGAGAGGGGAATTCGCAGCGCGGCAATTCCCCGACATTCGGAAATCTCCCGTGCCGCGCTTCGATCTCCTGAAGCTGGACCACTACATGCACGTCGGAGTCCAGATCTCTCGCGGCTGCCCGTTCACCTGCGAGTTCTGCAACGTGATCGAGCTGAACGGCCGCACCCCGCGCGTCAAGACCGAGGATCAGATGATCGCCGAGTTGGAGGCGCTCTACGCCCTCGGCTATCGCGGCCACGTCGACTTCGTCGACGACAATCTGATCGGCAACCGCAAGGCGGTGAAGCCCCTCCTCCGGCGCCTGGCCGGCTGGCTCGAGGAGCGCCGCTATCCGTTCGAGTTCTCCACGGAGGCGAGCATCAACATCGCGGAGGACGACGAGCTTCTCGCTCTCATGAAGCGCGCGAACTTCTTCGCGATCTTCGTGGGAATCGAGACGCCCGACGCGGCGACGCTGGTCAGCACGGGCAAACGCCAGAATGTCCGACGAGACATCGTTCAAAGCATTCGCACGATTTACAGGGCGGGGATTTTCGTGAATGCCGGTTTCATCATCGGCTTCGATGGGGAGACAGGCCCGGTCGCCGAGGAAATGATTCACTGCATCGAGGAGGCGGCGATTCCGGTCTGCATGGTCGGCTTGCTCTACGCCCTCCCCAACACGCGGCTCTTCCGCAGGCTCCATGCGGAGGGGAGGCTGCACGCCGAATCCGATCGTCCGCGAGGAGAGGAAGATTCGGACCAGTGCACGTCCGGGTTGAACTACACGACCATTCGCCCGCGCCGCGAGATGATCGAGGACTATCGGACCGTCCTGAAGCGTATCTACGAGCCGCGGGCCTTCTTCGCCCGCGTGAGCCGCCTGGCTCGGCAGCTCGATCTGAGGGAACACAAGATCCGCCGGCCGCTTTCTTCGCTGCCACGGGATCTGCGGTCGTTCGGCCGGATCACCTGGCGGGTCGGCATCCTCGATCGGGACGCGATGGGCGCCTTCTGGCGTGCTCTCGGCGACTGCCTGGTGCACAACCCGCGCGCCGCGAGGGTCGTCTTCTCTCAGGCGGCGCTCTATCTCCACCTCCGCCCGTTCGCGGCCCTTCTGGACGCGCGGCTCGTCCGGCGGATGGACGCGCCCGGTACCACCGAAGTGGCGGCGGACTTCCCCGCGCGCGCGCCCGCAATTGCCGACGGGGCGGCGGTCACCGTCACGAGGCTCTCCGCCTGAACTGAGGGAGAGAATGAGAGGGGAGGGCCGCCGAAGCTGCCCTCCCCTGGATGCGTCGCTGGCGCCGAACCGGATACGGTTCGTCGGCTCAGATCGGACTATCGGACTAGTAGCGGCGCGAGGAGCCTCCGCCACCGTAGGACCGGCCGCCGCCACGATCCTCGCGCGGCTTCGCCTCGTTGACGGTGAGGGCGCGGCCCTTGAACTCCTGGCCGTTCAGCGCCGTGATTGCCGCGGCCGCCTCGCTGTCTCCACCCATCTCGACGAAGCCGAAGCCCTTGCTCCTGCCCGTGTCGCGATCCATGATGACCTGCGCGCTTCGGACCGAACCGTACGGAGTGAAGATCTCCTCCAGTTCCGTGTTGCCGACCTCGAAGCTCAGATTGCCTACGTACAGCTTGGAACCCATCGTGATTCTCCTTTGATCAAGGAAAGCGGATCCTTTTCTTTCTCTCCGGATCCTTTGGAAAGGGACCCTGGGTGGGTCCAGAAGGAAGGACGATGGAGACCAAGCAGCGTCGAGCTAATGAAACCGCGCAGGCCAGACATCGGCGAACCAACTGACCGAACGGTAGCCGGCGGGGAAGGAGGGGGCAAGGGAATTCGCTGGATCGCCGGGCGGCCGGGGGGGGGAGGCCCGGGCTCGGTCTCGATCCCGGGCGGGGTAGCTCAGCGCTTGCCGGCGTCGCCGTATCAGGATCACAATTATCACGTTTCGGGGACTGGCGGCCGCGCCCTCGATCCGCGAGGACGCAAGATCGGAAGGACTTCCATGCTGCGTCCTTGTCACCGTGCAACGCCTCGTTGCCTCCTGCTGCTCGCCGGCGTTCTTGTCCTTGCGGAGGCGCCATCGCCCTGCCGGGCGCAGTCGACCTCGCCGAACTCACCGGCCTCGCCGAACTCGTCGGCCTCGCTGGAGGAGGCGGCGAAGGCCGAGGGCGCCGCGACGACGCTCGTTCTGCCTCTGCGCATGATCGGGGTCAGCGACACGACGGCGACCGTCACGCGCGATCTCCTGGCCGACGAGCTCGCTTCTCGGGGATGGCGGGTGATCGCGAGGGACGCCATGGCCGGCGAGCTTCTCCCAAGCGCCGATGCCTGCGATGAGCCGGAATGCGCGGCACGGCGCGCGTCGGAACATTCCGCCGCTCGGGCGGTCTACGGCTCGCTGAGCCGCCTCGGGGACAAGGTGATTTTCCGACTCGGTGCCATCCGGGCAGGAGAGACCGTTCCGTTCTACAGGGAGCAGTTCTCCGCGATCTCCGAGGAGGAGCTGGACACCGTCGTCCGCCGCCTCGCCGAGGGATTGGTGGCCGGCCGGCCGAACTCCGACCAGCCGACGGTCGAGTCGGTCATCCGGGAAGAGGCGCGCAAGCCGCTGCGCCGCTCCAGCCGCTCGGGTCTCGGGTTTCGCGCCGGGTTCCTGTTCCCGACGGGGGACAGCTACGCGGGCGAGGATCGCTTGACGAGCCTCCGGGCATCCTACAAGTACGAGCAGCCGACGTTCTTCGTGGAGACCACGTCGCTGCTCGGCTTCACGTTCGGCGGCGGCAACGTCGACTGGACGATCCTCGACATCGTCGTCTCGAAGATCCTCGGCAAGGGCGACGTCTGTCCCTACATCGGTGGCGGCCTCGGCGTGCACTCCGTCCGTATCGAACGGACGACGGAGCTGCGGCACACCTATAACGGAAGCGCTTACACCTACACGGAGACGGAGGAGCAGTCTAGCACCGCGCCGAGCCTCGAGCTGGTCCTCGGCCTGCTCAGTATGAGGACCTTCGACTTCGAGATCATGCTGGAGGCTCGTTACCACCACGTCTTCGAATCTTTCGACAAGGTGGGCGGCGACGGCGCTCAGGGGGTCTGCTTCACGATCGGGACGCACCGGTGAACTGATCCGATGGGATTCTCCGGCTCGCGGCGTCGTGCGATTACCCGCCTTTACTCTTTCTTCCGCAGCTCGCCCCTTCTGGTCGTCGTCGCGGTTCGCTTGCGAGCGCGGACGGCAAACCTGCCGGATGTCCTCGGGCCCGCCGCTCGAAGTTCCTCGCGAATCACCTTCCGGATCATGTCCTCGAACCGCATCCTCCGGGACTCGAGGTACTCGCGAAGCGCCGTGTTGATGAGAGTCTGATAGTTCCCGCCCCCAGCCCTTTCCACCTGCTCTCGGAACCAGGCGAGGAGGTCATCATCGATCCGGATCGTGATCCTCGTCTTCCCCGGAGGGGAACGGAGCACCGCCCCGCGCTTGGCCTTGCTGAAGTCGTATTCACTCTTCATAGCCCTTCCTCGTAGCGTTCGCGCTCCTGTCGCGTGGCTCGACGAGCGGAGATCAAACGAATCCTGCGCCCTCTCCAGGTCCAAACCACGGGTCCCATTCGAACTCGATCGGCGTCATTGTGGTGCACAAGTGTGCATATTGTCAACGTCGGTCTCGGTGGATGGTCGGAGCCCGGGCGGAGTGCGTCGATACGCCGACACCCCCAGTGACGTCACATCGGCGACACCGTCACGGGTGGCGAGTAAAGCACGAAGGCGAGCGGGTCGGGCACTCATTCCGAAAGCAGGAAGCCAGTCGCGTGCCGACGCCGTTCCGTGAGCGCGTACCGAAGCGGACCACACCTGGAGGGCGGTAGCCGAGAACGCACGAAATGGTAGGATTCGCCGTGTGCCGCGCCGTGTTGTCCGTCCGCCATGCCGCTCCGGGCCCCTCGCCCCGATGGATGGCGCAACCCTGCCTGCAATGCACACGAGGGAGTGATGCAGCGCCTGCCGGGCCTCGTGGAATCGAGGATGGCGAAGGATCTTGGCGAGAAGCGGCGGCTGGGACGTGGAGGGGGGTTCGTGAACGATCCCGTGAACCGGCCGGGGAAACGAATCGAGCATCCGGACGCAGCGCCCGCAGGCGGTCCGCCCGCCGGCGGCCCGCCTGTCGGCGGTCCGCCTGTCGGCGGTCTGCCGCGCGCCCAAGGCACGGCGGCCGACAGCCCGTCGGCCAACAGCCCGCCGGCCTACCTGCAAAGCGCCGAAGCGGTCGCCGCGGCGTTTGCGACGGACGCGCGGCGCGGCCTGACGAGCGCCGAGGCGGCTGCCCGGCTGGCACGCTACGGGCGCAACGAGCTGCCGTCCGAGGCCGGGACTCCCGCCTGGCTTCGCTTCCTCGGGCAATTCCGGGACGTCCTCGTCATCCTCTTGCTCGTCGCCGCCGCGATCTCGGCGGCGCTCTGGCTCTATGAGCGCGACTCGACGCTCCCGTACGAAGCGCTTGCGATCTTCGCCGTCGTGCTGCTGAACGCGGTGATGGGATACGTGCAGGAGTCGCGCGCGGAGGCGGCGGTCGCGGCGTTGCGCGAGCTGACGGCCGACGAAGCGATGGCGATCCGAGACGGCGAAAAGCGGCTCGTCCCGGCGGCGGAGCTGGTTCCGGGGGACGTGATCGTGGTCGAGGAAGGAGACACGATCCCGGCCGACGCACGGATCGCCGAGTCGGCCGCTCTCCAGTGCGCCGAGGCGGCGCTGACCGGCGAAAGCCTGCCGGTCTCCAAGGATGCCGCGGCTCTCGCCGATGAGGCGCCCCTCGCCGACCGTTCGAACATGATCTACAGCGGCACGACCGCGACCTACGGGCGTGCGCGCGCGATCGTGACGGCGACGGGGCGGGCGACCGAGATGGGTCGCATCGCGAACCTCCTGCGCGAGACGAAGGACGAAGCGACCCCGCTCCAGGCGGAGCTGGACCGCACCGGCAAGCTCCTCGGCATCGTCGTCGTCGGGATCGCGATCGTGATGATCGCGACGATTCTTCTCGTCGAGCAGGTGACCGGACCCTCGGCGATCTTCGAGGTCCTGATCCTCGGCGTCGCCCTCGCGGTCGCGGCCGTTCCCGAAGGGCTGCCGGCAGTCGTGACCGCGGTGCTTTCGATCGGGGTCCAGCGGATGGCGCGGCGCAACGCGATCGTGCGGCGGCTCGCGGCGGTCGAGACGCTCGGATCGGCAAGCGTGATCGCCTCGGACAAGACGGGGACGCTGACGCGCAACGAGATGACGGTGCGTGTCGTCGCCACGGCGAGCGGACGGGTGGCGTTCGAGGGGCCCGGGTACGAGCCGTCGGGCCAGGTTCGCCGGGAAGGCGGGGGGACGGTCGACGGACCGCTGCGCATCGAGCTGGAGCGTGCCCTCGCGGCGGGCGACCGGGCGAACAACGCGACGATCCGCGAGCAGGACGGACGATGGACCGTCCAGGGAGACCCGACCGAGGGCGCGCTGATCGTCGCGGCTCGCAAGGCGGGCCTCGAGAAGCACGTTCTCGACGCGCGGCTCCCGCGCCTCGGAGAGCTTCCATTCTCGTCCGAGCGCAAGCGCATGACGACGATCCATCGCGACACGGAGCGGTCGGAGCGCGTCCTTGTCTTCTCGAAGGGAGCGCCGGACGTCCTGCTGCCGCTCTGCACCGCGGAGTACCACGGCGACGGAGCGCGGCCGCTCACCGCCGAGCGACGCGCGGAGATCCTGCGGCTCAACGAGTCGCTCGCAGGCGAAGCGCTGCGGACGCTGGGCGTCGCCGCTCGGTCGATGCCGTACGACCCGGAGCTGCACGATGTCGGGGGGGCCGGGAGCGCGCGGGCCGGGAACACGGGGGCCGGGAACGCGGCGGCCGGCGCGCTCGACGAGAGCCTCGAGCGCGAGCTGGTCTTCGCCGGGCTGATCGGGATGATCGACCCGCCGCGCGAGGAGGCGCGCGACGCGGTCGTGCGGGCCAAGCGGGCCGGAATCCGCCCGATCATGATCACCGGGGACCATCCGCGGACGGCGGCCGTGATCGCGGCGGAGCTGGGAATCGCGGGAGAACTCGGGGGCGACGCCCCGAAAGACCGGGCGGTCACCGGCGCCGAGCTGGAGAAGCTCCCCGAGGAGCAGCTCGACCGCGTCGTGCGCGAGGTGTCCGTGTACGCGCGCGTCAATCCGGAGCACAAGCTGCGCATCGTCGGCGCGCTGCAACGCCAAGGGGCGGTCGTCGCGATGACCGGCGACGGCGTCAACGATGCGCCGGCCCTGAAGGCCGCCGACATCGGCGTCGCCATGGAGATCACAGGGACGGACGTGTCGAAGGAAGCGGCGGACATGATCCTCGCCGACGACAACTTCGCCACGATCGTGGGCGCAGTCGAGGAGGGCCGCGCCATCTTCGCGAACATTCGCAAGTTTCTGCGCTACCTCCTATCGTCGAACATCGGCGAAGTCATGACGATGTTCTTCGGCGTTTTGCTCGCTCGACGGATCGGCCTGCACGCCGAAGGAGATGCCCTCGTGCTGCCGCTGCTGGCGACCCAGATCCTGTGGATCAACCTCGTGACGGACGGCCTTCCCGCCCTCGCGCTCGGCGTCGACTCCGTCTACGGAGGACTGATGTCGGCGCCGCCGCGCCCGCCGGGCGAGCGAGTGATCACACCTCGCATGTGGCGCGGGATCTTCCTGGTCGGCGCAGTAATGGCCATCGGGACGCTTGCGGTGCTGGACGCGGCGCTGCCGGGCGGGCTTCTCGGCGGCGTCTTGGGAGGAGGTGCGGGCGCCGGCGCCGGAGCCGCAGCCGCCCGGGGCACAGCGGCTGGAGGCTCAGGGGATTTCGGGATGCGCTACGCCCAGACGATGGCGTTCACGACCTTGATGCTGTTCCAGGTATGGAATGTTTTCAACGCGCGCTCCGACGAGCGGAGCGCCTTCCGTGGCTTCTTCCACAACCGATGGCTCTGGGCGGCGCTCGCCGTCTCCGTCGCGAGCCAGGTCGCCGTCGTGCACGTTCCCTTCTTGCAGGCAGCGTTCCAAACAGCCCCGCTTCGCCTCGAAGACTGGGCGGTCTGCGCGGCGGTGGCGAGCAGCGTGCTCTGGGTGAGGGAGATCGGAAAAGCCTTGCGAGCGGTGCTCCGCCGCCCAAGGAGCCTTCTATGACCTGGTTCGAGGACCTGACCGGCTTTCGCGAAACGTCGGCGGCCGAGGTGCGGGAGCGTCTGCTCCTCGATGGTGAGACGATCACCTCCACGGCGAACGGCAGGGTGATGCGATGCGGCCGGCTGGAGACGCCGTCTCTCGGAGAGTTGCGCTCGCGTGTTAGGGACAGTGGGGCCGTGGGCGGCCAGGGACCGATTCGCGTGCGCGAAGTCGTCGCCAACGTGGCGGCCCTGCACGCGGACGAGGCGAACGCCGGCGCCCTGTTCCAGGTCGCTTCGCAGTTCAACCTCCTCGAAATGGTGTCGCCGTCCGTCACACCGGAACGCGGGGTCGGCATCTACGAAAACGACCACACGCAAGGCCCGGCCTGCGCGGTCGCCGCCGGAGCGGGCACCATCTATCGAAACTACTTCGCGCCCGTGCGCGGCAAGGTCGGCCAATCGAGCGGCAACCAGATCGACTGCCTCGCCGACCTAGGCGAGAGGCTCGGCAACGCCCAGGGGCGTCTCTGGCAAATGCGGAACGGCTACGCGTTGCCTTCCCGGGCGGGACTAAGCGAGATCGCGGAGCAGCTCCACGGAGACGGCGCGCAGGAGAGCGAGCGGGACCAGCTTCGTAGCCTCCTCCGAATCGGCATCCAATGGGACACCCAGGTAACGCTGAGAGGCTGCGAGCATCTCGTATCCCAGGCGTACTGCTCGGCCCTGCCCGTGGCATACACGGACCATCCCGCAGAGCTATGGGAGCCTTTCGCACGCCTGGTGCTCGAGGCCGCATACGAGGCGACGCTGTGCGCCGCGATCTTGAATCGGCGAGCTACCGGCAACCGGCGCGCGTTTCTCACCTTGCTCGGCGGAGGGGCTTTCGGAAATGCGACTCCGTGGATCACTGACGCGCTGAAGCGGGCCCTCCGGCTCCACGCCCGCTCGGGCATCGAGGCGACGATCGTCAGCTACGGTTCGTCGAAGGAGTCTGTCCGCGAGATCGTGGAGGCGTTCGCGTAGGGGGGGCAGCCGCTGCCCGCGCGCGTAACCGGTGATCAGACCCGATGCTGGCTCTCTCGCGTCCTGCTCGCGGCAGCCTCGTCGTAGAGGGTCTCCGGCGCAATGTCCGCGCCGTTCGGCCATGTCAGCGTCAGATCCACGGAGAAGTTGCGGAAGTACTCCACGTCCTTGAGCGGCTCGAAAACCGGTCCCCAAAGGTGACGCTCCAGATCGACGATTCCCTCGGTCCCATCGCGGAACCTGAGCCAGATCCGGTAGCCGTCGACGTATCGAGCTTCGATCACGTCAAAGTCCATCGATCACTCCAGGGGTTCGATCTTCACGAGCGGCTCTCTTCTGCGTGCCCGCTCCCAATCGGCCCGCAGTTCCTCCTCACGCAAGCGACGCCATTCTAGCACGAGCCGTTTTGCGCGAGTCGGGAAGGTGCCGATGACACGTGCCGTCGAGATCTCGACAACGATCTCATGCGGTCCATAGACGGCATGGAAGCGGGGGAGCGCGTGGTCCGCGTAGAACATGCGGATCGAGATACCAAGGAAGCGGCAAATCTCCGACAAGCGCGTCTTCCAGTTGGGGGAACGGACGCGCCGGCCGTGTGCAGCCGGCATGCCGGATCGAGAACTGCCCAGGCGGGGAGACATTCATCCGCCTCGGCCTACGTCATCCCCTGACGCCCCCCCGATCGCAGAATGCTTCTTGAGCACGACAACCGGGTCACCGGAGGTAGGGCCGGAGGGGAACCGGGCGTCCCGGTGCCGCTCGGCCTCATCCGGAATACCGAAATCCTTGACCGTCCACCTGACGCCGCGTAGTCTGTGGCCGGCCTTGCTGTCACATGTGCAGATGCTCGCCGGGTGGGACGTGAATGCGGCTCGAAGGGGGGGCGACGAGCGCGAAGGACGATGAGGGGCGAATCGAAGGTCCTTGCTTCACAAGGGGCTACGCCTGCCATGGCCGCTACGGCTGCAACCTCCGTGCCGATCCCGCGAGTCGGGATGCTGGCGGTCGTCCGCAATCGCCGGGCCCTGATCACGGCAGTCGAACCCCATGACGCCGGCCCGGAAGGGCGCTTCCATCTTGTAAGCCTTGAGTACACCGACGCGGACGGTCCTCTGGAGGACCGGCTGCTGTGGGAGCGGGAGCCGGGCGCGAGCCTGATCGAGCCGACCGCGCTCCCGTCGGCGGAGGTCGAGCGGGCGCGCGAGTTGTGGGACGAGGTCTCCGGCGATGTGCCGCAGTGGGTGAAGGAGGAGCCGGGGCGGCTGACGGCGCGGCTCGAGGACGTGCTGAAGCGGGAGCTGGACGACGCGCTGAAGGCGGAGAAGGAACGGTATCAGGCGAGGCAACACGAGATCTCCGAGCGTGAAGCCCAGCGCAACATGCAGAACCTCGAGAAGGAGCTGGCGAAGTTCCGACGCGTGCGCCAGCAGCTACACCTGGATCTCGGCGCCCAGGAGCAGCTCTTCGCCAGGCTGGAGCAGGACCAGAAGGCGCGCGAGGAGGAGCTGGATCGGATGCGCCGCCATTCCGCCGAACTCTGCGAGCAGCTCGAGCGCGACCGGATCATCAAGTTCCTGATCCCGAAGCGCTACGCGCTGCACGGCGCGGCGCAGGTGTTCCCGGTAACGGTGGAGGCGAGGGTGTGAGTACGCGTCCAGTCTCGAGGAGAGGCAAGGTAACGAAGCACGAACGGTGCCTGGTGCTCGAGCACTTGGAGAACGTGTCGTGGCGCCTCTTCGAAGCATACCCGGACCTGGTGAAGGAGATCATCCGGGGCCGACACGGAGTGTACGCACTCTATCGCAAAGACAGGCTCTACTACGTCGGGCTCGCGAAGAACCTCATGGCCCGCCTGCGTTCACACATCAAGGACCGCCACCAAGGCCTCTGGGACAGGTTCAGCGTTTATCTGACCGTCCACGATCAGCACATCAAGGAGATGGAGTCGCTCATCCTTCGCATTACCGTCCCATCCGGGAACCGGATGAGCGGCAAGTTCGTCAGTTCGTCGAACCTCTACCCCAAGCTGAACCAACTGATGTGCGATGCGGATGCCGATCAGCGAGCACGGCTGCTGGGCGGACGGGTGGCCGCCCGGCGGAGACGGATCAAGACAGCAAAGGCAAAGGGTACCCGAGTTCTATCGGGCGTCGTCGATCGCAGGCTGCCGTTGCGTGCCGGGTACAAGGATGCGGTGTACAAGGCGACATTGCGAACTGACGGATGGATCCGGTGCGGCAATGCGATCTTTGACTCGCCGACGGGAGCCGCAAAGGCGATCCTCGGACGAAACGTGAACGGCTGGGTGTTCTGGAAGTACAGGAACGCTAAGAAGGAGTGGGTTCCGCTCCGGGATTTGAGGAAGTAGGCATGACCCTCGTGGTCGACCCCTGGCACTGGCTCTCGCCGGACGGCAGCATACCGCTCGCTCCTCTTGGGTTGCGGCGAAACATGCTTCGCGTAGCACGAGTGATCGAGTATGGCGCACCTCTGGCCCCGGGTGAGCTGCGAGAGACTCTGATCGAGTGCTCCCTTCGCCCGAATAGGGTTCCGTGCCCTGGTCTTCTGCATGTAGCTAGAAACCACGATGGTTCGATCGTCGCCGGTTGCCCGGTTTGCGGAGACGTGGCGATGCTCGTGCACAACTGGCAGGAGACCCCGTGGGCTCAGCGTCCGCAGCGATCCAGTCGGGCGGCGGGCTGGGGGAAGAAGAAGCAGGCCAAAGCCAACCGGCACCAGTCCGACGAGAACCGGTCCAAGGCAGATCCAAAAGAGCGTCTCATCGCGGTGCATCCGAGGCCACCGCTCCAGATCCTAACCGGTGGTCGGAAGAAGATCGCCGAAGGTGAGAAGGTACCGGTCCGGTTCAATGCTGCCGAGAAGAAGCTGATCCGCGAGCTGACGATGGGTGGTGAGTATGCAGATCGTCTCCAGCCCGCAGGTAGCACGGAGTTCGTCGGAAGGTTCACGCTGGACGACCTCGACGACTTACTCGGCCACGTCGCCGCCGAGGCGAATCACACGAAGGACCGGAAGGCGGAGGTGAAACTCTATCGCCTGTTCGACCGGCTCCAGGCAGAGCTTGAATCCTATGGCAACGGCGATTGACCGACTTGATCGCATGCGGAGATCCGATCGTCGCGGGAGAGCGCCTGTGACGACCCGATCGGGACGATCTCTAGCGGGGGCCGTCGCGAACTCCTTGTGGCTCTGGCCCAGGCTTCGGCTCAAGACAGACGCCGCTTTCTGGCTGCCGGATGGTCACCCTTGCGGCCGCTGCTCGTCAGTTCCCCGGGGCGCGCACCCCTCTTTGCCGGCGCCGCCGCGCCTATCGAACCCGACGCCCTCGCAACCCTCCGTCGTCCGTTCGACACTCGAACCGTCACCTTGAGATGCGCCCGCGCGAGCATCCGCACCATCTCGTCGATCGTGAAGCGGTTGTCCGGACCGCGGAGGAGCCGGCGCATGGCCGGTTGCCCGATCCCGAAGAGGCGTGCGGCGGCGGCAGCGCGAAGACCGCGATCTTCGACAACCCGCAGAATCGCGATGGTGACCCGCGCATGCAAAGATCGCTTCCTGGAACTTGGCCACATAGAGAATACGGTAGTCAAGTCCCAGGCGCAGGCGGATCTCCCAAGAAGTTCAAGCAGAAGACGAAGACGGCGGTCGAGGGGGAGGACTCCGGAGAGGGCGAGGAAGCCGAGGCCCAGAGCGAGGAAGAGGCGGCGGAGGCGGAGCCGGCGGAGGGGGGCGAAGAGGGAGGCGAAGAGGGAGGGGAAGCCGGGGAGGGCGAGGAGGGAGACGCGGACGGCGACTCCGGCCTGGCGCAAGTGGCCGAGCCCGAGCCAGCCTACGAGGCTGCGGTCGATGAGTCCGTTGCCGGCGCCGAGGACGAGCAAGGCGCCGACGCCGGCGAACGCCGGCGCGCTCGCACGCGCGCCCTCGCCGGGGCCCGCTGCGCCGTCGTCGCCGGAAAGCTGGCGAACCGTAAGGCGAGCGATACCGACATCGGCCGGATCGCGGCGAACCTCCTCGCCCGCACTATCCTGCCCGGCGAGTGGTACCTGGTCCGCTGGGGAGGGACGTGTAAGGGAGCGGGGACCTTCTACACGCGCCCCGAGCTTGCCGTGCCGACCGTCCAGCGGGCGCTGCGGCCGCTTGCCTATGATCCTCCATCGAGCGGCGGAGCCGACCGCCAGCCTGACGAGGACGCTCCGGCATCCGCCTGGCTGCCGAAGAAGCCCGAGGAGATCCTGGCGCTCAAAGTCTGCGATCCTGCCTGCGGCTCCGGATCGTTTCTCGTCGCGTCGCTGCGCCTCCTGACCGAGGCGCTCCTTGCGAGCCTGCACCACCACGGGCGGATCGCCGCGAACGGCGTGACCCCAAAGTTCGTGGCGAGCCTACCCAACGTTGGGTTCTGGCGAACCGACAGTCATCTTGAACCGTTAGAACGTTTACCCCAGCTTGTACTCAAGAATATCCGCGACGGGAGATAGTGAAGAGGTGTGCGTCCCAGATGATACTGATGTGGTCGAATGGAGAGGAACAAAAGAGATGAAGGACGAGGTCCGTCGCATCATTCAATCGCTCTTGATCTTGGCGACTGAGGCCTGCATCGTCGCGATAGCGGCCGGAGCGGGACTGAGGACTAACGGAGCCGTTGTGACATCACTGACGGAAGGATCACCCTGCGCGACTGCAGGGATCGAGCCAGGTGATGTAATCGTACAGATTAACGATCGACCCATTCTCGACTCGAATGAGCTATCAAGGCTACTCAGCCGAGTGCAATCCGGGTCTGTAGTGGTCATTTACCTTGAGCGCGGCGAACGGACACTCGAGGTACACGTTGCACCACGGGCAGCCAAACCTCGTTTTGGACTAAGCTATGAGGACGGCGCGTTCGTACTCGCTTTCGAGGAGATGCGGATCCAGATCGCCGAGCACAGGCGTCTGCCGCGGACTATCGCGTGCCTTGCGAATCTGCCCAGTTCAGCCAGCCGGGATCCGTCAAGTCAGGAGTTCACAAGAGCCATGGAAAGTGCGGCTCGAGAAATCGGCTTCGAAACGGTATCAGGTGCCAAGCTCGCCCACAGCCTAGCGGACGAGGAACTTGACGCAGCGATGCAGTCCGGGAGACTGAAACCCCTGGCAGCCTCTCTCGGTATTGAGGGCATCCTGGAGTGCAAGATGCGCGATGGAGATCCGATGAGTTGCACCCTAACACTCAAGGATCTCTCCGGGGAGGAAGTCCTGAGAGCATGGACGTCCATGCCGGAGGGTGACAGAGAAGCGGTAGCATTCGTTTTGGTTGCTGCGCTTGGTAAGGCGCTAGATGAGGCGAGATCCGTGCGCGACGCGGGCGGTTCCCCGGCGGAAAGCTCCGCTTCCGGCGTGCCATCGGCTGGGGAGGCTCCTCGGGCTGTCGGGGACGCGTCTGACGGCGGAATGAGTGGCGAGGCGCCACAAGTTTCGGCAACCACTGGAAGGAACGCTGCAACGTCGTCAAGCGACGCGGACGCGACACCCTCCACCACCTATCGAGTTGAAAGTGATGAACGCCTTCCGGGCGTGAAGCGCTCGGTCGATGTGATTCTCGACCACAAGGTGTCAATTGAGGAGCTCCGGGCCATAGCTGTCGAGATCAAAGAGGCGGACACTCACGAATACGCTCGGACCTTCATCCTGTACTACCTGCCCGGTATGCAAGTAGGCGCGGGTGCCTGGGCTTCCAGCCACTTTGACCCGGAACTGGAAGTTAAGATCCTCGGGCCATCGATGGACAAAGAGGAGGGGGCGCGTCGTTCCGGTGAGAGCGTTGGGAAAGAAACCCTTGGATGCTGGGTCGACAACTCGATAGGCGGCGGCGTTTGGAAGCTCTATCGCGAAAGAGCACGGCTCGTCATGAATCTAATCTTTTCAAAGGACTTTCACGTGGCATTCCGGCTAAGCGACCCGATCTCTACGGCAGGCGGATCAGAGTACCATGTTGCACCCGGCGAAGACAATCCGGACGGCCTCTGGTTCGTCGTTACGGGCGGACGTCTACAAGTGTGGGACAACATGGGCCTAGTTTCAACTCTTCCCTCTTGCAGATGAGGGCAGAGGCCCTGAGGAAGGGACCCGAGATGTATAACTCCTTCAAGCGTCGGCGCTCATCGGTGGTCAGCCCCGGACGCAGGCGGCGTACCCACTTCCGCAAGGCCTCCGCCGAGCAGCCGATCTTCCGCGATCGAGCAGATGGCCGCCCACTGCGAGTCGTACTGCTCCTGGTGCTCCAGGAC
>JBHGAY010000035.1:0-48991 GCA_041946735.1 Candidatus Eiseniibacteriota bacterium | reverse complement strand
ACACCGACGGCGTCACCTACACCGCCGACACCCTTGAATTCCTGGCTGAGTCGCTTGCGCCGGACACGGAACTGTTCTTCATCACCGGTGCGGACGCTGTGCTGGATATTCTCTCCTGGAAGGATCCCCGGCGGGTGCTTTCGCTCTGCACGCTCATCGCGGCTACCCGTCCCGGCTACGATCTGGAGCGGCTTGCCGAGGTTGTGGATCAACTGGGGCCGGACTTCTCGCTCGTTGGCCCGGATCCGCGCATACGAGTCATGGAAGTGCCGGCCCTGGCCATTTCTTCCAGCATGATCCGCGAGCGACTGGCCTCGGGCAACGGCTGGGCGGTTCTGCTTCCCGGCTTCTGCCCCGAGACTTCATCGCGGCTGCTGTATCCCCCGCAGCCCGATCTCGCTTCGGTCGCGACGGGATGCGACGGCTCGCTGCTGCGTGTGGAGATCCGAACGAGGGCCGATTGCGAGGCGCAGATGCAGATCGTCCCGCCGCGGGACGGCAAACCGCTGCGATGCGTCGTCGACCTGTACCCGAGCGGCGAGCCCGGGCAGGGGCAGGCGGGATCCGCGGAAGCAGGCGCGCACGGGGCCGCATCGCCTCCTTCGTCCCCGCAGCCGGCCGTGCCTGCCGCGCCGGTGGTCGCAGAGCCTCTGCCGCGCAAGACCGGCCCTTGGCGCATCCTGATCGATCCCGGACATGGGGGGCACGACCCGGGCGCCCAGAGGAAGGGGATCCGAGAAAAGGAGGTGGTTCTCGACGTCGCGCGCCGCCTCGAGAAGATTCTCGACGGGACGCCGGACTTCGAGGCGAAGCTCACCCGGGCGGACGACCGTTTCGTCGGGCTGGTCCAGCGGCGCAAAGAGGCGGAGACCTACCAGGCGGACGCTTTCATAAGCATCCACGTCAATGCGGCGAAGGCGTCGAAGGCGATCGGCGTGGAAGTCTTCTTCCTCTCGCTGCGCGGCGCGTCGGACCAGGCTTCTTCGGAACTGGCGCGCCTCGAGAACGAGGCGGATCCCGACTGGGTCGTGGAGGAGGATTCGCAGCTTCAGGATCTTCCGTTCGGCTTCGACCTCCGTCAGTCCGACACGATCCTGCGGTCCAGCCGCCTCGCCGAGGCGGTGCTCGATCGTCTCGACCGGAGCAACCTCGCCGCGAGTCGCGGGGTGAAGCAGGCGGGCTTCGCCGTGCTGAAGTCGTTCCAGGTCCCGTCGATCCTCGTCGAAACCGGCTTCCTCTCCAATCCCGGGGAGGCGAAGCGGCTACAGGATCCCGCGCATCGCCAGAAGCTGGCGGAGTGCATTGCGCAGGGGACGATCGAGTACTTCCAGCATTCTGCGCGTAGCCGGGCGGCGGCCTCGGAGAGCGATCCCTGAGGCGAGCGGGAAAGGCGTCGGCCGGCGCCGCCGAAGTCCGACCTAACGAATGCGGATCAGCTTTCGGACCGACTCCTCCGCGCCGGGTGCCTGCAACGTCACGAAATAGATGCCGGCCGCGACCGGATGGCCGCTGTCGTCCTTCCCGTCCCAGACTCGCGTGCCGCTGCGTTGCGCCGCGCCCACCTCGAAGACTCGGACCCTCCTCCCGCTCGGATCGTGGATCGAGACGACCGCTCCCGGCACGGGAGCCCGCCAGGCGATTCGCGTTTCCGACAGGAACGGGTTCGGCGAGATCGTCATCCGGCAAAGGCGAGACGCCCGGAACGTGACGGCCGCGGGACCGAGCCACAGGTCGCCGGCGCCGTCACTCTGCGGGACGCGGAGCCAGTACCGGTAGGTCCCTTCCTCGACGAGCGTCGAGTCGACGAAGCGGCGCTCTCCTTCCGACCCGCTCATGCCCACCGGATGGCGCGGAGCGCCGGGATCTTCGCGCCACACTTCGAGCGCTCCGGCGGCCACGTCCTCCGTGAGAAGGAATCGAACCTCGACGCGATCGCCGTTCTGCGCGGCCGCAGCCTCGATCACCACGACCGGCGTGTAGTAGGCGGTCGCCTGGAACGCGTCGATCTTCCCCCAGCCCCAGGTGGGATTCGGGACGATACCGGTGAACGGATCGGAGCGCGCGCTCGCGGTCAGACGGGCGAGCGCGTCTCGAATCGTCAAGGGACCGAACGTCTGCATCATGAGAGCGCAGAGTCCGGCCACGTGCGGGCTCGCCATGCTCGTCCCCTGGAAGACGACGTGGACGCCGTCCTCGGTGATGGCCGAGTTCGTGATGGAAGGATTCGCATAGCGTGCGACTTCCGAAAGCGCCGAGGCGACGCCGCGCCCGGGAGCCGCGACCTCCGGTTTGACGACGCCATCCCGCCGCGGACCGATCGAGGAGAAGTAGGCGATCTCTCCGATCTGCGGAGGGGGATCATAGAGGCGAGTGATCCCGTCCACGTCGACCCAGCTCGCCTTCGTCGTATAGGCGCCGACGCCGATCGCCGAGTCCGCGGTCGCCGGAGATCCGACCGTCATCGATTCGTCGAGCCCGTCGACGAATCGGACCGGCCCGCTCATCGAGTAGTACCAGTTCCAGACGTCGATGCGCACGGTGTCGGGATCGCTCGATTGCAGGCGGATCTGCCACGTCCCCTCGCGCGGAGGCATGTTGACGATCTGGTCCACGATGCGGATCGAGAAGTTCTCGTCCCCGTTGGAGGGATCGAACACTCCGTTGGAGATCTCCACGCGGCCGTCCGGCGTATCGACCGCCGTCTCGTCGCCGCGCGCGACCGGGCCGACGTGGTGGCCGCCGGGGCTCACCATCTCGAGCGAGAGGCCGGCGCTCGCGTCGTACCATCCGTCCAGATCGACCTCGTCGTTGCTGTTCCCGTTCTGCGGCGTGTATGGGGGAATGTGGAAGGTCATCGCGGAGGTCGCGCCGGGCTCCAGCGAGCGGGACGCATGGATCCCATCCCCGTTCTCGTTGCCGGCCGCGGCGACGAGCAGGTGCCCCGCGCCGCCGACGCCGGCGAGGAGCAGGTTGTAGCTGAAGTCGTCCGACCCGTCGTGCGGGCCGAACTGGGTGCCCAGGCTCAGGTTCACGACTGCCGGGATCCCAAGCGAGTCGGCCTTCTGGAAGACGTAGGCGACCCCGTCGGCGATGCTCTGATCCCAGAAGTCGGTCTTGACCACGGCGATCGTGGCTTCCGGTGCCATGCCGACGTAGCGGTACGGCGCCTGGCCGTTGCCGGTCGCGGCGCCGTTGCCGGCGGCGATCCCTGCGACGTGCGTGCCGTGCCCGACCTCGTCGAACGAATTCACGATCCCCGCATCGATCTGCTCCGCCGTCCATTCCTTGCCGTAGTCGAATCCGCGGGGCGGGTCGCTCGATCCGGTTGCCGTCTGGTCCCAGAGCGCGAGGACACGCGTCTTCCCATCCGTGCGGAGGAAGTCCGAATGGTGCAGGTCGATTCCGGTGTCGACGATTCCGACGAGGACGTTCTTGCCGGTGAGGCCCCGCCAGTTCGGCGGAGGGCCGTCGTGGACGTGAGGCGCGTCGACGTCCGGCAGGCTCAGATCGAGACTGGGGATGCAACGGACCGACGGAGTGACCCGCACCACGGTCGGATCCTGCACGGCGCGCGCGAGCTGCTCGATGGTCCAACGGGCGCCGCGCACGGCTGCGGGCCGGCCGGCCGGAAGCAGGCCGGCGGTCTGGAGCGAGAGGCCGCCGTCCGAGGTCCGCACCCACGCGTGGATCTTCTCTCGATCCCCGGCGACGCTCGGGACGATCGAGGACGGCGCGTCCTGGGACCGCAACGCCACCGGGATTCCCTCCGAAGGGACGGTCAGCGCGCGGCGAAGCAGCGGATGCACCCCCGCTCTGAGATCGGCTGCGCCCCCGGAAGCCGGAAGGGCCGCCAGCAGCGGAAGCAGCAGCCAGGCGAGCGGAACGCGGGTCGCGGAGCTGGTCGCGCAGCGAGCCGCGCAGCGGGGCGCACGACCGTCTTCGGAAACGCGGGTGAAAGCGCTGGTGAAGGCGCTGGTGAAGGCGCCGGTGAAAGCGCGAGTGAGAGCGCGGGTGAAAGCGCGCAGGATGGGACGGAACATCGCTTCCTCCGAGAGTGCCGGGCGGACGATCGAGCCACGGGATCCTGAATCAGCCATCGGCCGGTCGAGGGCCGGAATCCATTGTCTGCGAGCGCGGGGGCTCCTCGATATGCGAAGACCCGGCCGGGGAATCTCCGCGGAGGATTTCCAGCGCGTGGGGAAGGAGGTCGGCCACCGCCTCGAGCGACTCCGCCGCGCCGCGAGGGGAACCGGGGAGGTTCAGGATGAGCGCGCGGCCGCGAAGGACCGCGACGCCTCGCGAGAGATAGCTTCGCGGAGAGCCGGCGGCCGTTCGCGAGCGAACCGCTTCGCTCAGTCCGGGGACGAGGCGATCGGCGACACGGAGCGTCGCCTCCGGCGTCACGTCGCGGAGCGAGAGGCCGGTGCCGCCCGCCGTCAGGATGAGCTCGACGCCGCGATCGGCCAGGGAGGCGAGAAGGTCGGCGATCCGGCTCTCCTCGTCCGGCACGATCTCGAGGATCTCGGGCGGCCATCCCCACGCGGAGAGGATGCGATGGATCTCGGGGCCCGTGCGGTCCTCGTACTCGCCGCGCGAGGCGCGATCGCTCACCACCACGACCGCCGTCCGCCGGTGCCGCCCATCCATCGTCACCCCCTGTGATACCCTGGTCGGGTCGCCGCCCTTGCCGCGCTTCTCGCCGCCGGAGAGCCGGGGCGCGACCGCCGAGAGGAGGAACCTTGACCCGCAGAGCCCATTCTATTCCGATCCTGCTCCCTCTGTTCGCATTCCTTCTGCTTGCCGCATGCCAAGGCAGCGGCGGCGATCGCAAGACGGACCGGGAAGCGGAGCGAGCCACGCCCGCCGGGGAAGCCGGCTCCGGCTCCGGATTGCCCGTCGTCGCGGCGGACCGCCGATCGCCGTCGCCGGACTTCAGCCTTCCGACCCTCGCGGGGGAGGCGTTCCAGCTCGCGGATCGCAAGGGAAAGGTGGTCCTCGTCGATTTCTGGGCGACCTGGTGCGGACCGTGCCGCGCCTCGATCCCGCATCTGATCGATCTGCAGAAGCAGTACGGATCGCAAGGTCTCGAGGTGGTGGGAATCTCTCTCGACAATCCGGGGATGGACGCGACCGTGGCCGCCTTCGCCCGCCAGATGGGGATCAACTATCCGATCGTTCTCGATCCTTCCGGCGAGGTGGCGAACCGCTTCGGCGGCGTTCCCGCGATCCCGACCTTCTTCCTGATCGACCGGGGAGGCCGGACCGCCGTCAAGGTCGAAGGACTGCGGTCGAAGGAGTCGCTCGCGAAGGCGGTGGAGGGACTGCTCCAGGAGAGCTGATCGAGCGGGCGGAGCGCGAGCGGCCGAGCGGGAGCGGCGGAGCCGGAGCGGCCGAGCGGGCCCCTTGGGCTGTGCCTATGCGGCCGCGCTCCTGCGGACCGATGCTACCCGCGCTGGCCGAAGAGGATCGTGCCGAGCCGGATGTGCGTCGCGCCCTCCTCGATCGCGATCTCGAAGTCCCCGGACATTCCCATCGAGAGGAACGACGCGAGCGGGACGCGGGGCCGCACCTCCTCGTCCCGGATGCGGCGCAGCGTCGCGAAGGAGGAGCGGATGGCCCCTTGGTCATCGGTGAGCGGACCGAGCGTCATCAGTCCGCGCAGCCGCAGGGACGGTAGAGAGGCGATCGCTTCGGCGGTCCGCCTGGCCTCTCCCGGCGCGACGCCGAACTTCGACTCCTCTCCGGAGGTGTTCACCTGCAAGAGGATGTCGAGCGGACGGTCGGCCGCGCTCAACTCGCTCAGCCGCTCCGCGAGGGGAATCGAGTCGACCGAATGGACCATCGAGACGGCCGGGAGGATCTTCGCCGCCTTGTTCGATTGCAGATGTCCGATCAGGTGCCAGCGGAGCGGAAGGTCGGCGCACTCCTCGCGCTTGCGCAGCAGCTCCTGGACCCGGTTCTCTCCCACGTCGGCGATCCCGAGCGCGAACGCTTCGCGGGCCGCGCTGGAGGGGAAGGTCTTCGTCACGGCGATGAGGGTGATCTCCGCCGGATCGCGCCCGGCGCGCGACGCCGCCTCCTCGACGCGCCTGCGGACATCCCGGTAGCGGGAAGCCAGGGATCCGATGCCGTCGCGATCGTCTTCCACGGGAACGAATCGTAGGCCCGCCCGGCGGCGGCCCGCAACCATCCCCGCCGCGAGGATCGGGGAGATGCGGGAGGCTCTGGAACGGCTCCGCGGCCAGGCGATCCGCGATGCGAGAGTCGAGCGCGATCCGCTTCGCATTGTCCTGGACTATGTCGATCCACTGGATCAGGAGGTCGTCGCGCTTCTCGCCGCGCTTCTCGCGTATGGCCGCGTCGACCTCCTGCAAGCTCACGTCCGCTCGCTCCTCCGCTGTCTCGGCGCTCGCCCCGCAGCGGGCCTCGTGCGAGCGGTGCCCGATCTCCCGCCGCTTCGCTATCGCTTCCATACCACCGCCGACCTGAGCGCCCTTCTGTCCGGCATCCGCTCGATCCTTCGCCGGCGCGGCTCGCTCGGTGGCGCGTTCGCGGCGCACTGGGAAGAGACGGGCTCCGTCCGTCCCGCCCTCGAACGGTTCGTCGCCGAGCTTCGTGAGGGGGCGGTTCCGGGCGGGGGATACGGACTGCGCTTCCTGCTCGCGGACCCGGCGCGCGGAGGTGCGTGCAAGCGATGGCTTCTCTTCCTCCGCTGGATGGTGCGCGCCGACGACATCGATCCGGGAGTCTGGCGCGAGCATCCGGTCCGCGCGGCGGAGCTTCTCGTTCCGCTCGACACGCACCTGATCCGCGTCGGGCGCCGGCTCGGACTGACCCGGCGGGCCACCCCCGACTGGCGGATGGCGGAGGAGATCACCGCCTGCCTGCGCCAGATCGCACCGGACGATCCCGTTCGCTACGACTTCCCTCTCTGTCACCTCGGTATCCGCGGCGCCTGCCCGCCGAAGCTGCGGGCGGAGCATTGCCGCGCCTGCCCGCTCCTCGCCGTCTGCCCGACCGGGCGCCGCCTTGAACGCCGGCGGGGCCATGACTAGACTGACCCGCGTCGCTGGAAGCCCCGGCGCCCGCACGCATCCCATCCCGAGGAGGTGACTTGGATCGTCTCGAGCAGCTGCGGCGCGTTCGCTTGGAGAAGCTGGCCCGTCTCCGCGAGCGCGGCGAAGATCCGTACCCGCATCGTTTCCACCGCACCCACACGGCGCGCGAGATCCTCGACCGGTTCGAGGAGCTGGAGGAGAAGCAGCCGGTGGCGATCGCCGGCCGGTTGATGAGCCTTCGTGAGATGGGGAAGGCCTCCTTCGCGCACCTGCAGGACGGCAGCGGGCGCATCCAGGTCTACTTCCGCTCGCAGGAGCTTCCCGCCGGCCGCTACGAGCTTCTGAAGCTACTCGATCTCGGAGACATTCTCGGGGTGGAGGGAATGCCCTTCCGGACCCGGACCGGCGAGATCTCGGTCCGCGCGAGCGCTTTGCAGGTCCTCTGCAAGTCGATCCGTCCGCTGCCGATCGTGAAGGAGAAGGGGGACCAGGTCTTCGATTCGGTGACGGACAAGGAGTACCGCTACCGGCACCGGCACGTCGATTTGCTGCTGAATCCGCAGACGCGGCGCTCGCTCGAGCTTCGGAGTCGCGCCATCACCGCCCTTCGCTCGTTCCTCGAGCAGCGCGGATTCCTCGAGGTGGAGACGCCGGTCCTGCAGGTCCTCTACGGCGGGGCGATGGCGCGCCCGTTCACGACGCATCACAACGCGCTCGATTTCGATCTCTATCTGCGGATCGCGCTCGAGCTGCATCTGAAGCGGATCCTGGCTGGCGGGATCGAACGCGTCTACGAAATCGGCCACGTCTTCCGCAACGAGGGGATGGACCGCGAGCACTCCCCCGAGTTCACGATGCTCGAGTTCTACTGGGCGTACGCCGACTATGTCGACGCCATGGATCTGGTGGAGGAGATGATCCGCTCGGTGGCGGTCGCAACGACCGGCGCGACCCGGCTCGCGCTCGGAGGGGAACAGGTCGACGTCGGCCCTCCGTTCCGGCGGGTGGCGATGACCGACCTGATCCGCGAGGCGACAGGGCTCGAGGTTCTCTCGGCCTCCGAGGAGGAGATGGCGGGATGGCTGCGGGCTCGCGGGGAGGAGCTGCCCCCCGTGCTCGGCCGCGGCTACCTGATCGAGGCGATCTTCGACGCCGCGGTCGTTCCCGGGCTGCACGATCCGACCTTCGTGATGGACCATCCGCGGAGCATCAGTCCGCTCGCGAAGGCGCACCGCGGGAAGCCGCAGGATCTGGTGGAGCGATTCGAACTGTTCATTCTCGGACACGAGTACGCCAACGCGTTCACCGAGCTGAACGATCCGGTCGACCAGCGCGAGAGGCTGGAGGAGCAGGCGCGCATGCGCGCCGCCGGCGACGAGGAGGCGCAGCAGGTCGACGAGGAGTTCCTCACCGCGATCGAGCACGGCATGCCTCCCGCGGCAGGCGTCGGGATCGGCGTCGACCGGCTCGTCATGCTTCTCAGCGGCGAGTCCAATATCCGAGACGTCCTCTTCTTCCCGTTGATGCGACCGGACGAGGGTGAGGAACGGGAGGAGGACGAGGAGGACGAGGAGCAAGCGTCGGGGCCGCCGAAGGGGGAGAACCGCCGGTGACGTCGGTCCGCGGCCGCGGGAGCCAGCGCGAGCAGATCATCAGCGTTTCCGACTCGATGAAGCGCGTGCTGCACCTGGTCGACCGGATCGCGCCCACCGAGTCGACCGTCCTCATCACCGGGGAGAGCGGGACGGGCAAGGAGAAGATCGCCCGCGTCATCCACCTCCAGAGCCGTCGCGCGGGACAGGCGTTCGTCGCGGTGAACGCCTCCGCGATCCCCGAGACGCTGATCGAGAGCGAGCTGTTCGGCCACGTGCGTGGCGCCTTCACCGATGCGCGCGACCGGCGGCGCGGTCTCTTCGAGATGGCCGACAAGGGGACCATCTTCCTCGACGAGATCGGGGAGATGGCGCCGAGCGTGCAGGTGAAGCTCCTGCGCGTCCTGCAGGACCGGGAGATCCGCCCGGTGGGATCGGACAGCCCGCTGCGCGTCG
This sequence comes from Candidatus Eiseniibacteriota bacterium, assembly GCA_041946735.1. Lineage (GTDB taxonomy): Bacteria > Eisenbacteria > RBG-16-71-46 > CAIMUX01 > VGJL01 > JBHGAY01. Next base: position 39,885 of record JBHGAY010000035.1, on the reverse strand, counting down.
ACGTTCGGGTGCTTGCGGCGACCAACGCGGACTTGCGCGAGGCGATGCGTGCCGGCCGCTTTCGCGAAGACCTCTTCTATCGGCTCAACGTCTTCCGCATCCACCTGCCGCCGCTCCGGGAGCGGAAGGAGGAGATCCCCTTCCTCGCCCGCTACTTCCTCCGCAATTTCACCGAGCGCTACGAGTCCGAGGTGGCCGGCTTCAGCGATCAAACGTGGGGCTATCTGACGAACTACGATTGGCCGGGAAACGTCCGCGAGCTGGAGAATGCGGTCGAGCACGCTGTGATCGTCACCGACGGCCCGATGATTCTGCCTCGCGACCTGCCTCCGGAGATCGTCGAGCGTGGGCTTCCGCGGCTCGGCTCGGGCGAGGAGGAGTCGATCCCCGATGGGCTGAGCCTGCAGGAGGTCGAGGCGCGCTACATCCGGCGGACCTTGCGCCACGAAGGCGGCAGCCTGACCAAGACCGCCCGCACGCTTGGCGTCTCGCGCACGACCTTGTGGCGCAAGATGCGCCGATACGGGATCACTGCCGTTTCAGACTGAAACGGCGCTCGGGTTCCGTCGCGCAACGGATCCTGCCGGCTGTGCGCCGACGTCGAGGCCAGGAAGCCGTAACACGATCTTGCGCAAAGACTAACCAGCACGAACGGAATTGCGCTGCGGCTCGCCTTCTGGCGTGGATTTTGCCCGTCTCCCTCGCAACGCCATAGGACTACCCTGCAAAGAAGAGAACAGAGAGGGTGAAGGAAGAGACAGGCGACAGAAGCGGTCGAGCGATAGAAGAGAAGAAAAAGAGAAGAAAGCAAGAGACGAGGAAGACAGAGGAAGCGGCTCCCGGAAAGGAGAAGAGGATGGGCAAGATCATCGGGATCGACCTGGGGACGACGAACTCCTGCGTCGCGGTCATGGAGGGCAACGAGCCCACCGTCATCCCGAACTCGGAGGGCGCGCGGACGACCCCCTCGGTCGTCGCCTTCAAGAAGGACGGAGAGAAGATCGTGGGCGCGGCGGCGAAGCGCCAGGCGGTCACGAATCCGAAGAATACCGTCTACTCGATCAAGCGGTTCATGGGCCGCAAGTACGACGAGGTGGCCACCGAGATGCGAGAGGTCCCCTACGAGGTGGTCCGGGGCGACAATGGCGATGCGCGCGTGAAGATCGATGACCGCGTCTATTCGCCGCCGGAGATCTCCGCGATGATCCTCCAGAAGATGCGCCAGACCGCGGAGGACTATCTCGGCGAAAAGGTGACCGAGGCGGTCGTGACCGTCCCGGCATACTTCAACGATTCGCAGCGCCAGGCGACGAAAGACGCGGGGAAGATCGCCGGCCTCGACGTGAAGCGCATCATCAACGAGCCGACGGCGGCGGCGCTTGCCTACGGCCTCGACAAGTCGAAGAAGGACGAGAAGGTCGCCGTCTACGACCTGGGGGGCGGCACGTTCGATATCTCGATCCTCGAGCTTGGCGAAGGGGTCTTCGAAGTCAAGTCGACGAACGGTGACACCCACCTGGGCGGCGACGACTTCGACCAGCGGATCATCGATTGGCTCGCCGACGAGTTCAAGAAGAGCAACGGGTTCGACCTGCGGAGCGATCCGATGGCGCTCCAGCGCCTGCGCGAGGCTGCGGAGAAGGCGAAGATCGAGCTGTCGACGACCCTGCAGACCGAGATCAACCTCCCCTACATCACCGCCGACCAGTCGGGGCCGAAGCACCTGACCGTCAGCCTGACCCGCTCGAAGCTCGAGCAGCTGATCGATGATCTGATCCAGCGGACCGTGGGGCCGTGCGAGCAAGCGCTGCGCGACGCCGGCCTCTCGGCGACCGACATCGACGAGGTGATCCTGGTCGGCGGCTCGACGCGCATCCCGAAGGTTCAGGAGCTCGTGAAGCAGCTCTTCAAGCGGGATCCGCACAAGGGGGTCAACCCGGACGAGGTCGTGGCGATGGGCGCGGCGATCCAGGGAGGCGTCCTGGCCGGCGAGGTCAAGGACGTGCTGCTCCTCGACGTCACCCCCCTCTCGCTCGGGATCGAGACTCTCGGCGGGGTCAGCACGAAGCTGATCGAGCGCAACACGACGATCCCCACCCGCAAGAGCCAGGTGTTCTCGACCGCAGCCGACAACCAGACGATGGTCGAGATCCACGTGCTGCAGGGAGAGCGGGAAATGGCGTCGGACAACAAGTCTCTCGGCCGTTTTCAGCTGACCGGGCTCCCACCGGCGCCGCGCGGCCTGCCGCAGATCGAGGTCACGTTCGACATCGACGCGAACGGGATCTTGAAGGTCTCGGCGAAGGACATGGCGACCGGCCGCGAGCAGTCGATCCGCATCGAGGCGCGCTCGGGCCTCAACGAGAGCGAGGTGCAGCGGATGGTGAGGGAGGCCGAGCAGCATGCGGCGGAGGACAAGAAGCGCCGCGAGCTGATCGACGCCCGCAACCAGGCCGAGAACCTCGCCTACGAGACGGAGAAGAATCTGAAGGAGTGGGGCGACAAGGTCGACTCCGATCAGAGGGGCCGCATCGAGTCGGCGATCGGCCGGCTCCGTGACGCTGCCAAGGCGGACGAGATCGGAGCGATCCGGTCGGCCACCGACGCGCTGCAGAAGGAGATGCACGAGCTGGCCACCGCGATGTACAAGAAGGCGGGAGCGACGTCGGGCGCGGGCCCGGGATCTGGCCCCGGCGGCGGCGCCGGCGGAGCGGGCGGCCCGGGCGGAGGACCGCAGGGCGGCGGAGCTTCGGGCGGCGGCGCGGCCGGCGGCGGCGGGGGCGAAGGCCCCGTGGAGGCGGACTACGAGGTAGTGGACGACGACAAGACGAGCTGAGAGGGGGGCTGGGATGGCAGACCGGGACGAGACCGCGGCGAGCTCCTCGGAGCTGTTCCACTACTTCGTCGCGCAGCAGCAATTCACCGCGATGATCTACATGGGGAAGATCGCGCACCCGGAGAGCGGGAAGAACGAGCGCAATCTGGATGCCGCGCGGTTCGTGATCGACATCCTCGGGATGCTGGAAGAGAAGACCCGGGGCAATCTGAGCGAGGATGAGAACCGCTACCTCGCGCACGTGCTGACGAACCTCCGGTTGAACTTCGTCGACGAGGCGGGCCGTCCCGACGAAGGCGCGGCCGAGTCGTCCCCGGATCGCGCCTCGGAGGGCGAGAAGGACGCGAGCGCAGCATCGGCGACGAAACCGGCGGGATCCGAATCGCCCCCCGGGACCACCCCGACGGAGCCGCCGCCCGGAGAACCCGATGCGAAAGGGTGACGGCGGCGAGCGCGACCGGTCGAACCGTCCCGGCTCCCGAGAGAGCGGCTCGTTCGAGGAGCCGCGGAAGCCGAATGGCCACCTCCAGCCCGACGATCCTTCATCGGGCAGGGCCGGCGAGGGAGGATCGTCCCGGGGCGATGAGGATCGGCCGCCGCAGCCGGATTCGCCGCCGACGGAGTCGGAGGCCGAGAGAGGGCAGGGGATCGAGGAAGCCGGGAGCAAGGGGGAGCGAGTGGTGACCGAGGAGCCGGGCGCGGAGACCACATCGAAGGACGAAGCCGCCGAGCTGCTCGACCAGCTCCGCCGCCTGCAGGCCGAGTTCGCCAACTTCCGCAAGAGGATCCAGAAGGAGCGCGCGGAATGGGAGACCCGCGCAAAGGGCGACCTGCTCGCCGGAATGCTTCCCGTGCTCGATGATCTCGATCGGGCGCGGGCCGCGGTCGAGGCGGAACGCTCCCCCGATCCGCACAGCGAAGGTTTCCTGCTGATTCTCGCGCGGCTGGCGGACTATCTTCGGGCGGTCGGGCTGCGAGAGCAGCCGAGCGGCCCGGGGACGGTCTTCGATCCGCACGAGCACGAGGCGCTCTTGACCAGCCCGTCCGACGAGCAACCGGAAGGGAGGATCCTCGAGACGCTGCAGCGGGGCTACCTCTACAAGGATCAGATCCTCCGGCGCGCGCGCGTGCGCGTGTCGCGAGGTCCGGACGTTGGCTGATCCGCCCCGAGCGCCCGGGTCCTCCGGACTCGACGTCCCCGGTCTCTGGATCCTCAGCGACGATCCCTATCTGATCACGACGGTCGCGACGAGCGTCGAGGGGCTCGGGGTGCAGATCCGAACCCTGACGGAGCTTTCCGAGGCGAGTGGAGGCGAGGCGGCGGGATCGAGGGCAAGCGAGGCCGACTCCTCGACGATCCGTCCCGACTGGCTGCTGGCCGATCTCACCCTGCGCTCCATCCTTCCCGAACGGCTCGAGTCGTTCAAACGCCAGGTCCCTTCGTGCCAGCTCTTCCTCGTCGCCAGCGCTCCCGACGCGCCCGTTCCGGCGGCGCTCGCCCGGCTCGGCGTCCGCCACTGGTTTCTCCGCCCGCTCGCGATTCCCGAACTGCGCCGCGTCTTCCGCAGCGCGGTCCGCACGCGCCGCTCCGAGATCGAGCGCCAGCGCCGCCGCGTCCACGAGATCCCGAGCTTCGACGACCTGATCGGGCAGGCGCCGGTGTTCCGCGAGGCTTGCGATCTCGCTCGCCGTGCCGCCCAGAGTCCCAGCACGGTCGTCTTGATCGAAGGGGAGACCGGAACCGGCAAAGGGATTTTCGCGCGGGCGATCCATCGAGAGAGCCCCCGCTCCGGCGGCCCGTTCGTCGAGGTGAACTGCGCCTCGCTTCCCGGCGGTCTTCTCGAGTCGGAGCTTTTCGGGCACGAGAAGGGGGCGTTCACGCACGCGCAGTCCGCGAAGCCGGGACTTCTCGAGCTGGCGGACTCCGGGAGCTTCTTCCTCGACGAGGTGGGAGAGACCGACGCGACCGTGCAGGCGAAGATCCTGAAGTTCCTCGACTCGGGGGAATTCCGGCGGGTCGGGGGGATCGAGCAACGGGAGGTGGACGTCCGGATCCTCGCCGCCACGCAGAAGGACCTCGAGCAGGAGGCGGCCGCCGGCCGGTTCCGCAGCGACCTGTTCCATCGTCTGCACGTGATCCGGGTGCGGATCCCTTCGCTTCGCGAGAGACCGGGGGATGCTCTGCTCCTGATGCAGCGCTACCTCGACCGGTTTGCCGCGCGTCGCGGGCGTCCGGCCCCGCGCCTCACGCCCGCCGCGCGCGAGAGGCTCGAGCGCCACTCCTGGCCGGGCAACGTGCGGGAGGTCGTCAATCTGTGCGAGCGCCTGATCCTCCTCTCGGGCGACGCGGAGACGATCGACGCGGCGGCGCTTCCGGATTCCGTCGGAGCGGCGGCGCCGGTCGTCCGGGTCGCGCATGACCGCGGGAAGATCCGGATCGAGGTTCCCGACGGCGTCAGCTTCGATGCGATCGAGAAGGCGGCGCTCGAGCAGGCGCTGGAGCGCGCGCACGGCAACGTCAGCGCCGCGGCCGCCTCGCTCGGCATGGGTCGCGGGCAGTTCCGGTACCGGATGGAGCGGCTCGGCATGGGCGCCGGAAAGAAGAAGCGGCGGCGGACCGGCCGGCGGCGCGAAGCGATCCCGTGATGGTGCACGGCGGTACCTAGAGAACCCTGCCGATCGCCTCCACAACGTCCCTCGTCAGGTACTGCACACGGCCGATCAAGAGCGAGACGCGAGCCATGACCGTGTAGCCGAACGAAGCGCCGAATCCCGCCATGATGCAGAGCCGCCCGAAGTAGGCGAAGCGCCCGACCGCCCCTTTGTGCTCGATCGAGAAGAAGAAGAAGACGAGGCAGGCGAGCGTGCCGACCACGAGGAAGGTCGCGTTGAACGATCCCCAGATCGTGGCGGCCGTCGAGTCGGCAACGGTGAGAAGCGGGCGCACCGTCGCCTCCGTCTGCGTGATCACGCGTCCTTCGATCGTCGAAGGGATGCTGACTCCCGAGAAACCGCCGATGTAGAACGCGATCGCCCATCGCGACAGCCAGCCGACCTTCGGGATGAACCGCGTGAAGAGGATCAGCCCGAGGAAGAGCGGGATCAGGTAGTCGAGCTGGCCGCGGACCAGGATGTTGTCCCACACCTTGGGACGGAAGACGTTGTTGAAGTAGGTGACGACGAGGAAGCCGACCGAGAGGCCGACCGACAGGTGCTCCGCCAGCTTGTAGAGCGCGTTGTCCCGGTAGAGGAAGGAGAAGATCGCGAGCGTCATCGCCCCCGCGAGGAGCGTCCAGAGGACGTCGGTGCTCACGCGCGCTTCCCCCTTCGCATCGCGAAGTAGCCGATGTTTCCGATCACGATGAACACGATGATCATGTAGTGAACGAGCTTCTGCGAGCGCATCCCGTTCGTGCCATCCGCGATCCGGTCGATCCTCTTCTCGTATTCGGCCGCCCCCTTCAATCCGCCGAGCACCCCGCTCACCTGGCCGCTCTGGTAGAACGGCTGGATGTCGGCCGTGTAGACGGCGGTCACACCGAGCAGGACGGTCAGGTTGTAGCGCGATCCCGGATAGATCGCCCAGGACTCGCCGACCGCCGTCGAGGCGAGCGAGAAGACCGCCGGGATCTGATCGTAGTTCTGGATCGGGCGCATCAGCGGGATTTGCTCCACCGGCGTCCCGTAGTAGTCGACCGGGAAGGTCCGCCGGAAGTCCTCCCCCATCTGGAGCATCGCGACGAGGGCGTTGGGCTGGAAGCCGAGGAAGGCCCAGTCGACGTCCTTCTGCGCGCCGAACTCCGCGGCGATCTTCGGGAGGACCTGGCTCGCGATGCCGGCCCCCTGGCCGGTGTACTGCAAGCTGATCGCGAGCACACGGATTCCCCGGGAGAACGCATGGCGCAGCACCGCCTCGGCCATCGGCGTCAGCTCGGCCGCGGACGCCGGATCGTAGTCGAAGGAGATCAGAAGCGGATAGGAGTGTGGCGGAATCGCGTCGATCGTCTGGAACGCCGCTTCGACCTCCGGGGAAACCTGGATGTCGACGGAAGGCCAGCCGACGTAGAACGGCAGGGTCACGCCGACGAAGACCAGCGTGTACAGCAAGCGGCGATCGACCTTCTGGAGCCGTTCGAGGATCGAGAGCAGGCGCCCCATCATCCCCTCCCCAGATAGGATCGCTCGATCCCGAGAACGACCTTGAGCGCGGTCGAGGCCATGCCGAGCCCGACGCCGAGGAGGATCGCCCGCTTGGAGACCAAGTTCGGGACGTTCAAGATCCACTGCGCCGTGTCGGGCAGGTGGATCGCCTGGCCCGCGTCGAGGCGCCCGATCATCACGATCACGGCCGAGACGAGCAGGACCGTGGCGTCGAGGCTCCGGGTTCGGAAGGACCGGAACGCCGCCGAGGCGAGGTAGAAGGCGAGAAGCGAGAACATCGTCGCCTGCACCGGCAGGAGGATCGAGTCGAACAGCTTTTGGAAGAGCGAGTCGGGTCCGCGGCCGCCCGCGATCGGCGCGGCCATCATGAGCGCCATCGCGGCGAGCGCCGCTGCGCTGTACGGCCAGTCCTTCGCGCGCTTGCGCAGCTTTCCCCCATGCCGCTGCAGAACGCTGGCGACGCCGAGGACGATGGAGAAGGCGTAGACGATCTGCAGGTAGTCGTTCATCCGGTCGTAGGCGGGCAGCAGCGCGGGAACGAAATACTGCACCGCCATGAAGATCCCGGCGACCGCGCAGATGAAGAGCGGCACCTGCAGCCGCATCATGTCGCGATCCCTCCGCAGGCCCGCCGCGACCCTCGTCCCGCCTGCAGTGCCGCTCCGCGTGCTTGCCGTGGCGCTCCGCGTGCTTGCCGCACCGCTCCGCGATCCTGCCGCGCCCGCATCAGGAGCCGACTCCCCGGACCTTGAGGATCTGCGCGATCCAGTCGTAGGGGGCGCCGCGCGCGATGACGCCGATCGTGGCCAGCAGCGCGCCGATCACGATCAGGCCGATCGAGATCGCCTTGTAGGCGTCCTGCCCTTTCAAGCTCCCGAGCAGCGTCGGCTCCCGGCTGATGTATGCGCTCGCCGCGTACAGCTCTTCGCCGATGATTGTGTAGTCGCAGGCGGTCACGAAGAACGGCAGCTGCGAGATCGCGTCCGTCCCGGCGATCTGGATCGCGCCCACCGACGCGCCCGTCTCCGCGAGGACGAGCGACTCGGCGTAGAACATCCCGAGGAGGAGGTTCGCGCCCGGCTTCTCGCGCACCATCGTTCCGCAGACGGCGGCGGCGTAACTGAACTGATCGTTCGTGACGAAGTAGACGTCTTCCGGGCGGTAGTTGTCTGCGTAACCTGCCTCCTGGAAGGCCAGCTTCACGACGTCCTGGGTGACGGGGTAGACGATCGGGTCGCGGTTGGGGACGACGATGCGGCTCTGGTAGGTGGCGATCCGCTTCGCCACCTGGCCCAGGATGTTCAGCGAGGCGATTGTCGCCACGTCGGCGATCGTGCTGATACCGGGAATGTAGAGCGTCGGCTTGCCCATTTCGGTGCAGCGGCCCACCGCCTCGTCGATCGCGTCGAGACCGCCGATCCGCCGGATGAAGAGCGGCTTTCCACCGCGCGCCGCGCGGATGAAGTACAGGATGGCGGCGACGAAGAGGATCGTCGCGATCAACGTGTTCACTTTGTTCGTGAAGAACCACTGGCGCGTCGGGACGAACGGGCCGAGCAGCGGCGTCGTCGCCGCGCTGCTGTCGGCGCCCACCGTCCGGACCGCGTAGAGGTAGGACCGGCCGGGGGAAAGCCCGCTGTCGTCGAAGCGGAAGCTCTTCTCGCGGACGCGGGCGGAGAAGTGCCGAATCGTGGCCGGCTCCGGCTCGCCCGGGCCCTGCCTCAGCAGCTCGTAACGGACGACCCGCCCCGCCGTGTCGCTCGGGGACCGGCCGAAGCGGACCCGCAGCACCTGGCCCGCGTCGAGAGGGCGGTCCTCCACCGACAGATCGGACACGGGCTGCACGGATGGGGCTCGGACCTCACCCGCCGGCTGCGCGCTTGCGCCCGGGGAGAGGAGGGCCGGGAGGACCAGGAGGAACAGTAGGAGCAGAAGGCCGACCGCCAGCGCCAAGTCGATCGCGCGCCGCGCGCGGACCCGCCGTGGTCGGGCGCCGTTCCGGTCCGGTCTTTCCCCGCCGCTTCCCAGCATCACGGCTCTCGACTCTACCGGATCGAGACGGCGCGGCGCCACTGGATCCTGCCCCGCGCGCGGATCCCCTTGACGGCCGGGCCCCGCGATGCGATGCCTCGCTGCGGAAGGCGGCGGAGGTCCGTTCGCCGCATGAGCCGCGACCCGATCCGGGGCCGGTCTCTCCGGTCCGCTGCGCCTTCCCGAATCAGGAGGGCCGCATGTCTCGATCTCTCGTTTCCACCCGCGCCGTTCTGCCGGCGATCTGGATCGCAGCCGCCTTGGTGTTCCTCGCCTGCTCGGAAGACGACAGCAAGTCGACCGAACCGCCTCCAGCCGACACGACGCCCCCCGCGCTCCTCTCCTTCGATCCCGCTCAGGGCGCTTCCGGCGTGTCGCTGCTCCAGAGCTTCACGCTGGTCTTCTCCGAAGGGCTCGATCCTGCGAGCGTGGGCGCGGAGAGCGTCACGCTCGGGGATCCCATCGTCCCGACGCGGCGGGTCCTGTCCGTTTCCGGCCGGATGCTCACCGTCTGGCCGGACAGCCTCCTGCCCGCCGATCGGAGCTTGACCCTGCACGTGGCCGGCGTGACCGATTCGGCCGGAAACGCCGCCGCCCCATTCGACCTGATCGTCACGACCGGTCCCTACGATTGCGACCACCTGGCGGACCGCTTCGAGCCGAACGAGGACTCCTCGGCGGCGACGGTCCTCGAGCCCGATACCCTCTATCTCGGCCTTGCCACCTGCCTCGGCGACGTCGACACCTACCGCTTCACTCTCGAGAGCGCGGCGAGGGTGACGGTCCGCACTCCAATCGCCTACGCGAACGACGAAAGTTGGATGATCTACTGGTCGCGGGGGAACGGGCACGACTACTACGCGACTCTAGGGACGTCCGCGAACACGGGCGAGACGGAGAGCTTCTCGTACACGTTCCTGCCGGGGACCTACGAGGTCGACATCTGGGGCTACGACGAGGAGCCCCTGGTCCTCTACGACCTGATCCTCGAGACGAGCGAGCCGTGTCCCGACGACGAGTACGAGGACAACGACTTCGAGGACATGGCCACGCCGATCTCGCTCGGGGAGCACACGGGACTGCGCGGCTGCTATCTCGACACCGACTGGTACGCGGTGCCGGTCGTCGCGGGTCAGAGCCTGATCTTCCGCATCGATCCGGGGGAGGTCTACAAGGGGACGCGGCGGATCTACCTGCTCGAGCCGGGCGGGCAGCGATCGAGCGTCACGGCGCACGACGAGCAAGTGACGAGCGATACTCTCGCGGTCACCGCCGACGGGACGGCGAAGGTTGGCTGCCTATACTGGCTGGGCGAGGGGCTCGATTACGACATGACGATCGAGGCGGCCGACTGAGGTCTTGGGCGGGCGGCAGGGCCGCCTGCAATGGCCGCGGCCTGCGATCGCCGGAGGGCCGCCCCAGGCGACCGCGGCTGCTGCGACGGCGGCTGCGGGCGGCTCTCTCAGGCCGCCGGCTCGCAGCGGCGCACGTAGATGTCCTGCGCGATCTCGCTGTCGAGCGCCAGATCGGTCTCGTCGATCTGGATGACGAACGCCGGCTTCTTCTGGTGCAGCCGGATGCGGGAACGGGGCAGCAGTCCGTAAGCGCCCAGCCGGTCGAGCCGGTTGCGGTGCCGCGGTCGGATGTGCACGACCTCGCAAAGGTCGCCGACCTGCATCTCGGACAGCGGATGGACTTTCTCCTCGCCGTCCTGCAGGGCGCAGCAGCGCCCCGGCGGAATCGCGCGGCCGTGCGGGCAACGGACCGGGTGCCCCAGGAAGGAGCAAACCTTCTCAGCCGCTTCCTCGCTCAGCACGTGCTCCATCAGGCAGGCGGTCTCCTCCGTCTCCTGCTCGCTCAACTCCATCACCTTGAGGAAGAGCACCTCGGCGAGCCGATGGCGCCGTACGACCCCTTCGGCGCGGGCGGAGCCCGCATCGGTGAATGCGAGGTTGCCGCCGTCGACCGCCACCAGGCCGGCCTCCCGCAACTCCTCGACCAGCGACGCGGAGTCGGGGACCGGGCAGTCCGTCCGGAACTGCTCGACGGTTTGACGTCCCTCCTCGACCAGCACCCACAGCGTCTCGAGCCCCTCTTCGAGGCGTTCCTTCGCCCGGGTGCGCGCCATCATCTCGGCCCTCATCTCAGCGTTCATCTCGGCGTTCCTCTCGGCATTCCTCTCGGCGGCATTCATCTCAGCGTTCCTCTCGGCGGCGTTCCTCTCCGGCATTCCGACGACCTCCCCCTTCGCCCTCGACTCTGCCCCGGACTCTACCCTCGACTCAGACCCGGACCCCAGCTTCGACTCCGGCCCGCTTCCGGCTCCGGACCCCGCCTCACTTCCGGCTCCGGATCCATCGCACGACCTTTCCGACACCGCTCGCGACCGCCGAGTGTTCGACGAACTCGTAGCCACAGCCGGGACAGCAGAGAACGCGGCAATGGCCGGCGATCGGGCATCCCGAGTGGCAGTCGCTCCGGTCGGACGGGAACTCCTTGCCGCAAAGCGGGCAAAGCGTAGTGGCGCGGCCCGTCGCAGGGTCTCCGGCCGGCGGCGTCATACGGGAACCTTCAGCAAGGCCAGCAGCCGGGTCAAGATCCCTCCCACCAGGAAGGCGAACGGGAAGATGAAGGCCACCATCGCCAGCGCGATCTTCAGCCCGTGCTCCTTCAGGATGATGAAGACGTTGGCGATGCACGGCACGAAGAGCGTGATCACGACCATGCTCGTCACCACCTGGATGTTGTTCAGGATCGGATGCGCCCCGGTCGCCGCCTGCAGCAGGAACACCGCGCCGTAGTCTCGCCGGAGGAACCCGATCAGGAATGCATCGGTCGTTTCGGCCGGCAACCGCAGCCATCCTTGCACGATCGGCGCCCCCAGATTCCGGATCTGCGGCAGCGCGCCGGTCCGGTCGAGGAGAAAGAGCACCAGGGTCCCGAGCACGAAGAGCGGGATCACTTCCTTGAGGTACCACTCGATTCGCGCGAGCGTCTTGATCGCGATGTTCGAGACGACCGGTTTGCGGATCGGCGGCAGCTCGAGGAGGAAGTCCGACGAGGGCCCACGAATCACCTTGGACGCCAGCCAGCCGACCGCGATCATCACGCCGGTCATCACGAGGAGCCAGACGATCGTCCCGGCCGGAGAGACGACCGACATCATGGCGAGCAGCACCCCGAGCTGCGCGGAGCAGGGGACGCCGAGCGCCAGCAGCAGCGTCACGATCAGGCGCTGCTTGCGCGTGTCGAGGATCCTCGTCGTCAGGGTCGCCATCGTATCGCAGCCCAGGCCGAGAACCATCGGGAGGACCGCGCGCCCGTTCAAGCCCATCGCCCGGAATAGATCGTTCACCATCACCGCGAGGCGCGGAAGGTAGCCCGAATCCTCCAGCAGGGAGAAGAGCAGGAAGAAGGTAAAGACGATCGGGAGCACGATCGCGAAGCCGTACGCAAGCGCCATCGTGAAGATGCCGTAGGGCCCGACGACGAGGTCGTGGACGAAGCGGGCCGCCTTCTGGGCGCCGCCGAGCGGCGCCGTCACCTCGTAGGCGGGCGTCACGACCCGCCGTCCCCACGCGAGTCCGGTCGGGAGCCCATGGGCCGGCGTGAGCGGGACTTCGAGGGAGACCGAAACCTCTTCCTTCGGATGGGAGTGTGGAAACGGCATCACCGCGTCGGTCGCCTCGATCGCGAGCGGGCTCAGGACCTGGCCGAAGAGGCCCGACTCCATCAGATCGACGAACGTCCCGGCGCCAAGCAGGCCGACGAACCAGAAGGTGAGCGCGAGGACAGCGGCGAGCATGCCGAGGCCCCGAATCGGATGGACCGACCAGCGGGCGACGCGGTGCGTCCAGCCGCCGCGCTTGCGCGTTGCGCCGACGTAGCACTCGGCGAGCGCCTCGTCGACAGCTTCGAGGTGCGCCTTCTGGATCGCTTGTGAGAGCGGTTCCGGGATCGCCCGCGCCGTCTCCAGCCGGATCCGCTCGCACTCGTTCAGAGGTTCCGCCCCGGCGCGCTCCCGGAGCCACGGCAGGATCGTCGGGTCGCCGGCCAGGAAGAGGATCGCGAGGAAGCGCGAGGGCACTTCGGTCGGCGGCAGGACCTTCTCGATCCTCGCGATCGCCCGCTCGATGGTGCCCGGATAGCGGGCAGCGATGCGGGGGACGGCCGCCGAAGCGGGCGCCTGCCGCAACGCTCGAAGCCCGGTGCCCCGGATCGCAACCGTTTCGACGACCGGAATCCCGAGACGCGCCGACAGACGCTCCCGGTCGATCCTCACTCCGAGCGAGCGCGCCTCGTCCATCATGTTCAACGCGAGGACGGCGGGACGCCCGAGCAGCGCGATCTCGATGGTCAGCGCCAGCACCCGCCTCAGGTTCTTCGCGTCGCCGACCTGGACGACCGTGCCGTCCGGCTCGCGGAGCAGGATGTCGCGCGTGACCCGCTCGTCCTCCGACATCGGGATCAGGTGGTTCGTGCCCGGCGTGTCGATCACGTCGACCCGCTCGGGCGAGCCCGTCATCGTGCCGCGCGTCACCTCGACGGTTGTCCCGGGATAGTTCGATACCTGCACGTAGCGCCCGGTGAGCGCGCCGAAGAGCACGCTCTTGCCGACGTTCGGGTTTCCGACGAGCAGGAGCGAGGGCGAAGACTTGCGGCCGGTCTCGAGAGCGGGAATCGTATCCGGGCGCAAGCTCAACTCTTCTCCTTCCCCTTGCCGTCGGCCTTGTCCCGCCGCGCGCACTGGCCGCAGAACCCGAGAAGCTCGTGGAGGTGGTTGACCACGCGGAATCCGAGGCCGGAGGCGATCTCGTCCTGCAGCTTCTCCACGCGCTCGTCGAAGAACTCCTCGATCCGGCCGCACGACAGACACAGGATGTGGTCGTGATGGCCGCGGTCGAGCGCCGTCTCGTAGAGGCTGCGCCCCTCGCGCTGGAGCGACTTGCGGAGGATTCCGCATTGCTCGAGCAGGGTCAGCGTGCGGTAGGTGGTCGCCCGGCTGACCTTCCGTCCCTGCTTGCGGAGGGACGAGGCCAGGCCGTCGGCGTCGAAATGGCTCGGCGCCCCCAGTGCCGCTCGGAGGAGGTCCATCCTCTCGCGTGTCAGGCGGAGTTTCTGCTTTCGCAAATATCCGCGGAACAACACCGCTGCTTCGTCGAGAACCGGCGCAGCGGCGATGCCGGACCTCGAGCCTGCTGCGACGAGGGTCCGCCTCGCCGTTGCGATCCGTACGGGTCTCTTTGTCATCCGGTGGGTTGGTCCCCTGGGAAATCCGGCGGTGTCTGTTGAGACTCAGTTTCAGTAACAACGGAAGGTAACGCCGGGGAAGCGGAGGTGTCAAGCGAGCGAGTTGACGAGCGAGTGAGCGAGGGGCGGTTCGCCCGCCCGTTTGGGCGAAGGCCGATCTCCGGACCGTGCCCGCGCCGCCCGATGCCCATTCCGCCGCCCATTCCTTGCGAGGGTCGCAGGCCCGTGCTAGCGTCCGCCCGGGTCTCGCGCAGGCCGCGCGCCGGGACGAACCCGTCCCGCTCCGCCGGGGCCCGAGGGCGCGGGCAAGGAGGTTCGATGCGTCGCCGCGATCTCGTCGGAATCGCCCTGATCCTCTGCGGAATCGCTTCCTGCGGTCTCTTTTCTGCCGCCGCCGCGGCGGCAGCTGTCGAGGGCACCGTCCCGCCGCTGGAAATCGGAGGCGCCTTCATCGTCGGCGGCTACTTCGATGATTCCCGGCACGATTGGCAGGCCGGTCCGGGGGCGATGCTCTTCCTCGAGGCGCCGCTCGGCTACGACTTCCGTGGCCGCCTCGCCGGCTCGATGCTCTGGAACGACGGGTCAGACGAACCGCCGCGATCGAAGCAGGCCAGCGCCGCTGCGCCGCTTGGTGGCCTCGCCGACTCCCATCGCCGCACCGCGATCGAGGCCGACCTCGTCTACAAGCTCGAGTCGCTGGCGATCGGCACCTTCGGGCTGCCGTACATCGGAGCCGGCTTCGGCGGCTACGAGCGCCGCGATTCCTACGCGATCGGCGTCCCGATCGAAGGGGACGCGGTCGAGCGGGGAACGATCGATCGGAGCGGGTGGGACCTGGGCTTTCAGGCGCTCGCCGGCGTGAAGTTCTATCGCACCTCGGGGCTGTTTGTCGGTCTCGAGGGGATTTTCCGCCTGATCGACACCCCCGATGAGACGACCGAGGCCTACGACATCGGCTTCGTTCTCGGCTACCAGACCGGCCCATGAGAGGACGATGAGGGCCGGTCTCGCCGCCGCCATTCTCGCCGTCCTCCTGTTCGCGGCGGGATGCGCCCACGGACCTGGCTCGCGCGCCCACCCGCCTTCCATCCCGCCTGAGCGCAAGGCGCAGGTCGTCCCGCCGCCCCCGAAGATGGAGACGATCCCCGAGTGGGGTGAGGCGGGCGGCGTCTCTGCGCCGGTGCCGATCGTCCGGATCGGGATCGTCCCGGATGCGTCCGAGGTGGAGATCGGTTCCGACGGCGACTGGCGTGTTGGGATCGTCGGATCGAACGCCGAGACCGAGAAGGTGCGAGCCGGGGAGCGCTGGACCTTCCGCGCCGACGGGGAGTTGCTTCGCACGACCGATGGGCGTGGCACGGCGCGGGGCGGCGCTCGCGACACGCTCTACCTGTTCCCCGATCCGGACTGCGACATGCCGATGCCGATGCGGGTGGCTGGCAAGCCGTACCGCGGCGAAATTCTCGTCTTTGCCTCGGGCGGCGGCAAGGTGACCGCTGTCGACGTCCTCGACCTCGAGTCGTACGTCCGCGGGGTCGTCCGCGCCGAAATCGGAGGCGGGGGACCGGAGAAGCTCGAGGCGATCAAGGCGCAGGCGGTCGCTGCGCGCTCCTACACGCTCGCCTGCCTTGCGCGATGGAGCGGCCGGGGCTTCGACCTGCTCCCCACCGTCGAAGACCAGGTCTACGAAGGAATGGAAGGGGAGCGCCCGGAGATCGACCGCGCGGTCTTCGAGACCTGCGGCGTCGTGGCGCTCTCCGGCGGGCGGCCGATCGAGGCGTTCTACAGCTCGACCTGCGGAGGGACGATGGCGGCGCCGGAGGAGGTTTGGGACCGGCCGGCGCGGCCCTACCTGCGCATCCACGCCGACCGTCCGAGCGAAGGTGAGGAGAGCTTCTGCGCCGCCTCCTCCTACCATCGATGGAAGGTCCGCTGGGACGGCTCGTCGCTCGAGAAGATCCTGAAGAGCACGCTGCCGAAGGTGACCGGCGCGAAGAATCCGTCGGGATGGGGAAGGCTCTCCGACCTGTCGGTCGTCTCGCGCAGCGGATCCGGCCGGGTCGAGGAGATGAAGATCGTCTTCGACCACAAGACCTTCCGCATCGGAGGGGACAAGGTCCGATGGATCCTCAAGCGACCCAACGGCGGCGGTGGCCTCTGGAGCGCGCGGATCCTCGACATGAGCGTGTCGCGGAGGCGGGGACGCGTGCGCAGCGTGGCGATCGAGGGGGCCGGCTACGGCCACGGCGTCGGTCTGTGCCAGATGGGAGCGATCGGCATGTCCAAGGCGGGCTACACGTTCGATCAGATCGTCCGCTTCTACTATCCCGGGATCGATCTCGTCCGCGCGTACGGCGTCCCCGAGAGCTGATCGTCCGATGGCCCGTGTGATCCTTCCCGCCCGCGAGGCGGAGCTTCCGCGGCCGCTCGATCGAGCGATCGCGCAGGGGCGCGTCGCCGGGCTCCTTTGGTTTCGCAGCGCGCTCGGCTCGACCGTCGCGCAGGCGCGCGAGAGAATCTCGCGGGCTCGCTCGCTCTGGCCTTCGGGTTCCCGCGCGATCTTCTCGATCGACGAGGAGGGCGGGCTGATCCAGCAGCTGGACGGCCTGCGAGACGACTCCGGGCAAACGTGGCCGCGTCTTCCGTCCGCGCGGTCGCTCGGGCGCGCGGGCGATGCGTCCTTCGCGTTCGCGCACGGACGCGAGACCGGAAGGCGGCTTCGCCTGCTCGGCCTCGACGTCGATCTCGCACCGGTCGTCGACCTCGACCCGGGTGGCGAGAGCGGCGTCCTCGGGACGCGCTGCTTCGGCTCCGACCCCGAGGCGGTCGCGGATCTCGCGCTGGCCTGGCTGCGGGGACTGGCGAGCGCCGGCATCCACGGCTGCCTGAAGCACTATCCCGGCCATGGTCGCACCCGCCTCGACTCGCACCTCGATCTGCCGCGGATCGACGAGTCGGAGGACGATCAGCGCCACCTCCGCCCCTTCGAGCGCATCGCGCGCGAGTGGAACCCCGGGGCCGACGGACCGGCGCCCGGCGTCCTGTCCGCGCATTTGCTCCCGCCACGCGGGGCGCGACCGGTCTCGCTCGATCGCGCGGCGCTCGCGCGGATCCCTGCCCTGCTCGGTCCCGTCTGGACCGACTCTCTGGACATGGGAGCGCTCGCCGCCTTCGGCTCCATGGCCGAGCGTGGTTCCCTCGCGCTCGCCGCCGGCTCCGATCTGCTCGTCGTCGGAGCGGACCTGGAGGGGGGGCTCTCCCTGGCCGCCTCTCTCGACCGCGCGCAAAATCCCCGCACGATCGCCCTCCTCGACTCGATGCCGGCTCGCGCGATCCCGGACCCTTGGCCCCTTGCCGCGATGGAGGAGGTCGCGGGGCGCGCGCTGGCCATCTCCGCTCGAGCGGACGGGGAGATTCCGCGAGGGGAATGGGACTGGCTTCTTCCGGAACGAGTGGGACCGTACGGCCCCGTCGCCGAGCCGCGTCGAATCGCCGGCTCCGCCGCCGGATCGCCCGTCCGGCGCTCGATCCGCACCGTCCGGCGCTACGATGCCGGCGACCCTGCGGCGCCCGCCGCAATGCTCGCCGCCATGGTCGACACTGGCAGCGCCGGCGGTGCCGGCGGTGTCGGCGGCCGGCCGGTGCTATTCGGGTGGGTGCACCGCGGGCCGGAGGACCAGGCCACGCGCGCGCTCGTCGAGGCGCACGCCGGCGGCCGGCCGATCGCGGCGGTGGCTCATCTGCTGGACGGCCCGGACGAGCGCGGCAAGCTCTCGCCGCTTTGGACGGCCGAGACGTGCGGATTCGGCGAGGCGGAGATGGCCGCGCTCATCGCCGCATGGGAAACCGCCTAGAGCGGCGGGCCGCAGGGGGGCGGGCGGCGGCGCGCTCCAAGATGCGGATTGACAGTCGCCCGTCGGGTCGGATAGGTTTCGGCAGGTCCGCCCCACCCGGGGCGGTCGGTTTCTGCGGGGTCGTAGTTCAGTTTGGTTAGAACGCCGGCCTGTCAAGCCGGAGGTCGCGGGTTCGAGCCCCGTCGACCCCGCCATACTTTGTCCTCTCTCCGGTTCTATCACCGGATCTATCACCCTGATCTCTGACCGGATCTCTGACCGGACCTCTCGCCGGCTCCCTCTCACCGGATCCTACTGAGGGTCCTTCACCCCTCGCCCGTCCGGTATTTGCCACTACCGGCTCCTCCGGCGCTCGTCCTTCCCACGGGTCGCCTACACTCACGGAAGCCCTCGCATCCCGCCTGCTTTCCGCGAGGGGGGAGGATGCCTTGGAGTACTTGCATCTCGGCCGCACCGGTCTTCTCGTCAGCCGCCTGTGTCTCGGCACGATGAACTTCGGCCCCGAGACTCCCGAGCCCGACGCGCATCGGATCCTCGACCGCGCGCTCGACGAAGGGATCAACTTCCTCGACACCGCGAACGTCTACGGCCGACAGGTCGGCGAAGGGATCACGGAGCAGATCCTCGGGCGCTGGTTCGCCCAGGGGGCGGGCCGGCGCGAGAAGGTCGTCCTCGCGACGAAGGTGTACGGCCGGATGGGGGAAGGCCCCAACGAACGACGCCTTTCCGCCTATCACATCCGGCGAGCGTGCGAAGAGAGCCTTCGCCGGATGCGCACCGATCGCATCGACCTCTACCAGATGCATCACGTCGATCGGGAGACGCCGTGGGAGGAGATCTGGCAGGCGATGGAGGTCCTGATCCGAGACGGGAAGGTGCTCTACGTCGGAACGAGCAACTTCGCCGCCTGGCAGATCGTCCGAGGCCAGGCGGTCGCACAGAAGCGCCACCTCCTCGGCCTGGTGTCGGAGCAGAGCCTCTACAACCTCCGCGCCCGCACCATCGAGCTGGAAGTGATTCCCGCATGCCGCGCCCTCGGCATCGCGCTCCTCCCCTGGAGCCCGCTCGCCGGCGGCCTGCTCGCCGGCGTCCTCGACCGTCCCGAAACCGGGCGCCGCGCTTCGACCGGCATCCAGAAGGGGATCGAGAAGCATCTCGAGCAGCTCGAGCAGTACGAGAACCTCTGTCGCGAGATGGGGGAGTCTCCGGCAAACCTCGCCCTCGCCTGGGTCCTCGCGCGACCCGGAGTCACTGCGCCCATCGTCGGCCCTCGCACGCTGGCGCAGCTAGAAGACGCGATGCGGGCGCTGGAAATCCGGATCGAAGACCCGATTGCGAAGCGCTTGGAGGAGATCTGGCCGGGCCCGGGAGGCGAGGCGCCCGAAGCCTACGCCTGGTGAGAGGTCCTCTTCGGGCGGCAATGTCTCCGTCCCGCGCCGCGCGACCGCGTCCTACTTCGCCGCGCCGGACCGGACGGCCGTTGTGATCCCACCCCAGGCAGCCTAGAATTGACCACGATCTTTCGGGGGCCCATCCGGGCCCTTCGATTCCAGGTGAGGTCGGGTTCCCTTCAGGAGGTGGCGATGCTTCGCATCGGGCGGTCCCTGCTGTTCGCTTCGATCCTGCTCTTGCTCACAACCTCGCTTCTCTGGGCGGCCGCCGAAGAGCCGTACCAGGAGATCGACGTGCGGCTGCCGGCCGGCTCCTCGCTCCAGCAGCTCCTGCAGATCCATCCCGACCTCGAGGTGATGAACCTGGGGGACGGCGACGTCCGTCTGCTCTCCCGCCCCTCCCTCACGGAGAAGATCGAGCAGCAGGGATGGAGCGTCGAGATCGTCCATCCGGATCTCGAGAGCTTCTACGTCCAGAGGAATCCTCCCGTGCTCGATTACGGCGTCTGGCACACCTACCAGGAGACGATCGACGAGCTCAACCTCCTGCATAGCCAGTACCCGAACCTGACGACCGCCCCCTTCTCGATCGGCACGACCGGCGAAGGCCGCCAGATCTGGGCGATCAAGGTCTCCGACAATCCGAACGCCGACGAGGACGAGCCCGAAGTGCTCTACGACGGCGTCCACCACGCCCGCGAGATCATGACGGTCGAGATGTGCCTCTACTTCCCGCGGTACCTCTGCGAGAACTATGGCACCGATCCGCTCGCCACCTTCCTCGTCGACAACCGGGAGATCTGGTTCGTCCCCATCTTCAACGTCGACGGGTTCGTCTACAACGAGCTGACGAACCCCAACGGCGGCGGGATGTGGCGCAAGAACCGCAGGAACAACGGCGGCGGCTGCTACGGCGTGGACGTCAACCGCAACTACCCCTACGAGTGGGGGTACGGCGGCGGCTCCGGCTACCCGTGCGACGAGACCTATTGGGGGCCGTCCGCGGCGAGCGAGCCGGAGAATCAGGCGATGATCAACCTGATGAACGACCGGCACTTCGTCGTTCAGGACTCCTGGCACTCGGTCGCCGGCCTGATTCTTTTCTCCTGGGGATACACGCTGCAGCACACGCCTGACGACGCGCTCCTCCGCGCGGTCGGCCAGGAGCGGTCGCGGGACAACGGCTACGTCGTCGGCCAGCCCCCCGAGGTGCTCTACTCGGTCAACGGCGGAATGAACGACTACGCCTACGGCGCGCACCACATCTTCTCCTACACGACCGAGTTCGGCGGCTCCGGATTCTGGCCGAACCAATCGGAGCGTGAAGGCCTCCTGGCCGAGAACCTTCACTCCATCCTCTACCTGACCCAGGTCGCGGGTCCTTCGATCGGGGTCCAGAGCCTGGTCGTGAGCGGAGGCAACGGGAAGATCGAGCCGGGGGAGACGGTCGACATGGTCGCGACCATCGTGAACGACGGGATCTTCAGCGACCTCACGAACCTCTCGATCCAGCTCCGCTGCGACGATCCCTACATCACGCTGATCGACGCGACCAACCCGCTCGGGACTCTGGGGGCGGGCGAGACGGTCACCAACGCGATCGACCCGTTCCAAGTCCACGCCGAGACGATCTGCCCGCAGGGGCGCATGGTGACCTTCACCGTCGTCGCGAACGCCGACGGCGGCGTGCGCATCGAAGTCCCCTTCGAGTTCGAGATCGGCTCCCTGCCGGTGATCGTGTCGAACGACTTCGAGACCACCGGGGGCGCCTGGCAGCAGGACGTCACCCACACGGCGACGACCGGCGCCTGGGTCCGGGTCGATCCGGTGCAGACGCCGCACCAGCCGGGGGACGACACGACCCCCGCGCCTGGCGTGAACGCCTGGATCACCGCACAGAACCCCACCGGGGACGACGGCACCGACGACGTCGACAGCGGCATCTCCGCCAGCCGCTCCCCGGACTTCAACCTGGCCGGCCACGGCCGGGTGCGCCTCTCGCTGAACTACTTCATGGGACAGCGCGACAACGGCGACGATCCCAACGGGGACTTCTTCCGTATCGACGTCTCCCCGGATGCCGGAGCCACCTGGGTGAACCTGCTCCAGCTCGGCGACGTCGCCATGCTGCCGGAGTGGAGGAACCTGCGGGTCGACCTGAACGACTTCATCCCGATGACGAGCCAGGTGCGGCTGCGTGTCCAGGCCTCCGACGCCCTTCCCGCGAACGACATCGTGGAGGCGGGGATCGACGATCTCCTGATCACCGAAGGCGGCGTAGCCAACGACCCGCCTTCGATTCCTACCCCGCAGTACCCGCTCGACGGCACGGAGAACGTGCCCACCGTCGTCACCTTCGTCGTCGGCAATGCGACCGATCCGGAAGGGGACACGATCACCTACGGCTTCCAGGTCTTCAGCGACGCGGATCTGACGCAGTATGTGACGGGGACCGACGGGGTCCCGCAGGATCCCGACGGCTCGACGAGCTGGACGGTTCCCGCCGCGCTGAACCCGGGCACCTACTGGTGGCGGGCCTACGCCTCCGATCCGAATCAGCGCGGGATCTGCACCGCTCCCGCCCGCTTCGTCGCTACCGACGTCCAGTCGGCCGGAGACCTGGGCCTCTCCGCTTCCGGCATGCGCGTGGAGCCCAACCCGACGACGTCCGGGGTGAAGATCCGCTACCTCGTTCCTTCGACGACGACGAGCCGCCTCGCCGTCTACGACTCGCAAGGCAGGCTCGTGCGCGAACTGCCGAACGCGCCGAGCGCGGCGGGGTGGCACGAGGTCGCGTGGGACGGCAAGGACGATCAAGGCCGCGCGGTCGCGAGCGGTAGCTACTGGGTTCGCCTCTGGACGCCCGGTCAGACGCGGACGATCCGCGTCGTGCGCATCGACTGATCCTCGACGCGCTCCGCCGCAATCCATGTCCGGCGGCGATACGCGATTCAGGCGGCCCGGCTTCGGGCCGCCTGAACTTTTTTCCGTCCGGATGAAGAAGGGAAGGACGATCGACCGGCGATCAGGGATCGAGATCGCCGATCGTCTCTCCGGAATGGACGGTCCCGGCCGTCCGCGGAATGGAGACGTCCGGGAAGAGGATCGTGTTGCGCTCGATGACGGCGCCCGCCGGCACCCGCGCCCCCTTGCCGATCAGCACCTGGCCGCTGTCGAGATGCGTCGGGAACCGGCGATTCGGGACCATATCGCCGATGCCCCCCACGACCGCCTCGGGCCCGATCTCGACCTGCTTGTCCAGGATCGCATCGCGCAGGTGGGCGCGCGCTCCGATGCGCGTGTCGTGCATGAGGACCGATCGCTCGACGACCGCGCCGGCCTCCACGACGACGCCGGGGGAGAGGATGCTGTTGCGTACGTCGCCGGCGATCCGCGTCCCGGCGGCGATGATCGAACGCTCCACGTGCGCGGAGGGATCGAAGCGCGCCGGCTGCCGGTCGCCCGGCGTCTCCTCGTTGCGGTTCGTCCGGACGCGCCAGCGTTCGAGGTCGATCGGCGAGTCCGGGGCGAGCATTTCCATGTGGCTCTCGAAGTAGGCGCGGATCGTCCCGACGTCCTGCCAGTAGCCGCGGAAGCGGAACGCCTGGAGATGGCAGCCCTCCTCGAGCATCGCGGGAAAGATGTGCTTGCCGAAGTCGGTCAGCCCTTGATGCCCGACGATCTCTTCCAGCTCGCGCACGAGCACCTTGCGCGAGAAGACATAGATCCCCATCGAGATCAAGCCGCTACGAGGCTTCTCCGGCTTCTCCTCGAATCCGGTGATCCGGTCGGTCGAATCGACCAGGACGGTCCCGAAGCTCGAGGCCTCCTCGATCGGGATCTCGCGCACCGCGATCGTCGCGTCCGCGCCGGCGCGGATGTGCTCGGCGACCATCGGGGCATAGTCCATCTGATAGACGTGGTCGCCGGAGAGGATCAGGCAGAGGTCGGAATTGTACCGGTCGATGTAGGAGAGGTTGCGATAGATCGCGTCGGCCGTGCCGCGATACCAATCGGAGGCGCGCTGGCCGAGATGCGGCGGAAGGATCCGTGCCTCGCGATTGCGCCCGATCATCCCCCACGACTCGCCCGTCCCGATGTGATCGGACAGGCTGTAGGGCATGTACTGGGTCAGGATCCCGACGCGCTCGAGGCCGGAGTGCATCACGTTGGAGAGCGCGAAGTCGATGATCCGGTAGATCGCTCCGAAGGGAACGGCCGGCTTGGCGCGCCGGTGGACGAGGCAGTTCAGGCGGCTTCCCTCGCCGCCGGCGAGCAGGAGCGCCAGGGTCCGGCGCATGTCGACGCGCGGCGGAGTCATGGCCTGTCCCACTCCATCCCGGGTGGGACGACCTGGCCCACCGGCAGCGTGGTCCCCGAGAGGACGTGCGCTCCCTTGCCGATCACCGTGATCCCGAGGTCGGTCGGCGAGTCCGGCCGGATTTCCGCGCCGATCATCGCAGGGCCGCCGATCTTCGCATCCCGGTGGACCGTGACGTCCTTGTCGAGGATCGCGCGCTCGAGATGGGCGCCTTCCTCGATGCTGGTGCGCTGGAAGACGATCGATCCCTCGACGATTGCGCCCTTGCCGACGCGCACGCCGGGGGAGAGGACCGACCCGCGGACGGTCCCTTCGATGACGCAGCCGGGGGAGATGAGCGAGTTGCGCACCTCGGCCCCCGCCTCGACCCGCGTCGCGGGGCTCTCCGCAACGCCGGAGTCGACCAGGTTCGTCCGGATCCCCCACGCCTCCAGGTCGATCCGGCCGAGGATGAGATCCTGCGTCGCCTGGTAGTAGGCATCGATCGTCCGCGCGTAGGCCCAGTAGCCGCCGAACTCGAAGCCGTAGACCCGGTGGCGGGTCAGCATCCTCGGGATGACGTCGCGGCCGAACTCGAAGGAGTCGAGGCCTACGCACTGCTCGAGCGCCTGGGCGAGCGGCTCGACGTTCGCGACGTAGATCGTCAGGGAGGCCAGGTCCGTGCGCGGGCGCGGCGGCTTCTCCTCGTAGAAGCTGACGCGGCCGTCTTCCTCGAGCGAGCCGTAGCCGAACCGGTGGCTCGATTGGCTCCCCATCCGCTTGAAGGCGATCGTGAAGTCCGCCTCGTGCTCGTTGTGAAAGCGGATCAGCTCTCCGAAGTCCATCGAATAGATGTGGTCCCCGGAGAGGATCAGCACCTGCTCGGCCCCCAGATCACGGACGTAGTCGAGGTTCCGGTAGACGGCATCCGCGTTGCCGCGGTACCAGTCGGACGCCTCGGCCCCCCGGAACGGCGGCAGGATCTTCGCGCCGCGCTCGAGGCCGACGAAGTCCCAGCTCTCGCCGACGCGGACGTGGTCGATCAAGCTTCCTGGCCGGTACTGCGACAAGATGCCGACGTGGTTGATCCCCGCGTGCATCAGGTTCGAGAGGGGGAAGTCGATGATCCGGTAATGGCCGGCGAACGGCATGGCGGACTTGGGGCGGGCAAGGGTCAGGACGGAAAGCTCCCCGACGCGGCCGCCGGCCAGCATCATGGCTACGATTCTCGACTGCGTAGGGCTTGTCTCGATCACCAAGAGAAGCGCTCCGTCGCGCCGGGGCTGCTCGGCCCCGGATGATCACCTGGCCCGATCCTAGCCGCGGCATGCAAACGTCGAAAGGACTTTCGACCCTGCGCCTCGCCGCGCGCAGGCGGGCGGGCGGGGGCGCTGCGTTGGGGTGTGCGGATGCCATACGTTCCGGGTTCGCTTCGCCCCCGCGCGCGCCGGCGCGGGCGCGGGCGCGGCGATGGGCTGAGCGGTGGACCGAGCGGTTCGCTCCCGGCGCGCACGCGGTCAGCGGAAGTGCGACAGGAAGATCGAGACCACGGCGGGATACAGAAGGACGGTGAGCAGGACGCCGCCGATCGCTCCGCCGAGATGCGCCGCGTGCCCGGTCGCGCTCCGGGCGCGTCTCGCTCCGTAGATCGAGAGGAGCACGTAGCCGACGGCGAAGAGCAGGGCGGGAATGCCGATCGGGATGAAAAAGATATAGATCGGCGCGAAGGGGCGGAACAGCACGAATCCGAAGACCACGCCGCTCACCGCTCCCGATGCCCCGACGGCGTGGTAGCGCGGATCCTTCCCGTGCAACAGGAGCGTCATCACGCTTCCCGCCAGCAGGCTGCCAAGGTAGAGCAGCAGCAATCTCTCCCCGCCGATCATCCTCTCCATCGGAATTGCGAAGAAGAAGAACGAGATCAGGTTCATCAGCAGATGCCCCAGGTCGGCGTGGAGGAAGCCGGAGGTGAGCATCTGATACCAGCGTCCCTGATGCAGGACCTCATACGGGGACAGCGCGAACTGGCGAAAGAGCGATCGGGAGGAGAAGCCGATCAGGCTCGTCGCGACCGTGACGATGATCAAGAGGATGGACACGTTCCGCCTTCCGATTCCTTCCGGCGCTCATTCCGCAGGAAACGCCGGATCCAGGATCCCGGAAAGGTATCCCAAACGGCCGCGCCGCGCGGCAAGATGAAAGAAGGCACCGGCACCCGGCTCCCGGCGCCCGGCGCCCGGCGAAAGTAGGCAAAGTAGAGGAAGGACAGCCGGCAGAGGAGGGGGACGATGTTCGGCAAGAGGATCCGCCTGTTCCGGCTGCTCGGGTTCGACGTCCGGATCGACCTGAGCTGGATCGTCCTCGCGGCCCTGATCGTCTGGTCGCTGGCCGGAGGCCTCTTCCCGGCCTATTACCGGTACCTGCCACGACACACCTACTTCTGGATGGGGATCGCGGCGATGGTCGGAATGTTCGGCTCGATCATTTTCCACGAGCTGTGCCATTCGCTCGTCGCCAGGCGGCAGGGGATGCACATGGGCGGCATCACTCTCTTCATCTTCGGGGGCGTCGCCGAGATGGGGGACGAGCCGCCGAACGCCCGAGCCGAGTTCCTGATGGCGATTGCCGGCCCGCTGTCGAGCGTCCTGCTGGCGGGTGGCTTCTACGGCCTGCACCAACTCGGCGGTTCGGCCGGTTGGGGCCTGCCGTTCTTCGGAGTCACCGCCTACCTCGCGGTCATCAACCTCGTCCTCGCCGCGTTCAACCTGATCCCCGCCTTCCCGCTCGACGGGGGCCGCGTGCTCCGGGCGGCCCTGTGGGGATGGAAGAAGAACCTGCGCTGGGCGACGCGAGTCGCCTCGCGACTGGGATCCGGCTTCGCGATCGCCCTGATCGTCCTCGGCGTGTTCCAGGTGCTGATGGGCAACTTCGTCGGCGGGCTCTGGTGGTTCATGATCGGTATCTTCCTCCGGAATGCTTCGGAGGTCTCCTACCGCCAGCTCCTCGTGCGACGCGCGCTGGAAGGGGAGCCGGTCGAGCGCTTCATGGAGCGGCGGCCGGTGACCGTCCGGCCCGAGCTGCCGCTCGATCGGTTCGTCGACGAGTATCTCTACCGCCATCCGTACAAGCTCTACCCGGTGCTGTCGGAGGACGGTCAGCTCCTCGGCTCGATCAGCACCGACGAGCTACGGGCCGTCGCTCGCGAGGACTGGCCGATGCGACGAGTCGGCATGGTGGCGCGCGCCGTGGCGCCCGAAGAGCGCATCGGGCCCGGCGAGGATGCGACGCGCGCGCTCGCGGTCATGCACCGCACGCACCGTGGCCGCCTGCTCGTGACCGAAGGGGATCGCCTCGTCGGACTCTTGACGCTCAAGGACCTCCTGCGCTTCCTCGCTATTCGGATGGAGCTGGAGGACGAGGCCGCCCCTGTGCACGCGGAGGGCGAGGGCGCACACCTGCCGATGGGCAAGCACGCGGGCCAGCGGCCGTAATTCGCGCCGCCGCTCGCCGCCCCGGGCCTGCGGGACGAGATACGAAGGCGGACTTCCCGAAGGAGGCCCGCCGCGTACCAGAACCAGAGGCTCGTGCCGCTTCTCAGCCGCGCTTCCTGCGCCTCCTCACCAGCTCGCCGCCAAGCAAGCCGACGCCGAGCAGCAGAACCGTGCCCGGCTCGGGGACAGAAGTGAGCGTGTCAGGGACCAGGATGTGATAGTCGATCGATCCATCCGCGGCGGGAGCGTCGGGATCCGCGTCGTCGTCAGTGAAGCCCGCGTTCCAGGCAGTGTCCGTGCCCTGCTGCCCGGAATCTCCGTCTTTCGCGTAGAAGTCGCCCCAGACGGGCATCCGGCTACTATAGAAGTCGTAGATCGAGTTTGTCGTAGTGCCGCTCGCGTTGAACTTCACTCCATGCAGGGTCCCAGGCATGCCCGGATTCCCCTGCTGACTCGTCCAGTCCTGTAGAAAGGGACCGCCGTCGACGGTCTTGATATCGCCCGACCAGCCCCACATGTCGGTCAGCACGAAGGTCGGAGAAACCTCGAAGATGAAGTGGCTGGTATTGCCGAGCGGATGGGTGAGCTCGTAGTGGTAGTGCCAGTAGTATCCGACTGGCGTGACGGTCCACTCGATCGTGGTCGGTCCCGTCAAGATCCAGGCGCCTGTCCCGGTGATGCCGATCGGGCTAGTCAGCGAGCCGGTGAACGCGGCGGCAGTGGACGGGATTAGAAGCGCAGCGAGAACGAGCGCAAGAAGCACGTTCGCGAAGAGCAGGCGTTTCTTCATGTCTGACCTCCGGTGCAAAAAAGCAGCTGCGGCCAGCGGCACATCCTGCCTCCGCTGGCCAGCGGCCACGCTGTCGACTCTTTACCGCAGCTTTCATGCCTATCCTCGTCGACACGGCCAAGCGCTTGGCGCCGATAGACATCCGTAAGCCGGGAGAGCGGATGCGCTGCGGCACTGACAGGCTTCCCCGTCGGAGACGCGGGGGAGGACCCGTTGGGATCGGGGCACCCGGCGGGAGTCGAAAACTGCTTCGGTCCCGCCCCTGTCTCGTAACGCATTGCCGGCGTGTCCGGAGGCCGGTCGAGGCGGCGGCGCCGCCTTCGCTCGTCCTTGCGTGGAGGGCCCGGCGACCCTACGCCCGATCGTGGGCGACTCCTGTCACTTGGTCGGATGGGAAGCGCCGTTGACTGCGGGGCCGCAAGCTCGCCCTGCGAAAAGGATTACGTCGTTCGCTCGCTCCCCGGGTGTCGTCATTCCAAGACACATTTCGCCCGGACAAGGAGGCTCCGCTGGTCGCGCGCAAGGCCTCGAAGCGCCCGAGTGCCGGTGGTAGACTCCGCCCGCCTCGAATCGCCGCGGGAGAAGTGACTCTCCCGCGCTCGGGGCAGGGGGGAAAGCGCCATGGAATGCCGCTGGGTTCGTCCGGGCAGGGGGATCGTCCCGATCGCGCCGTTCGTTGCCTCGTCGCTTGCTCGCACTCTCACCCGCAGTCACGCTCGCACACACGCTCGCACTCACGCTCGCAGTCGCGTCTTCACTCTTTCTGGCCGCCCGCTCACTCTCACTCGCGCCCTCACTGTCCCTCCCGCTCCGGCGCTCGCGCTCGCGCTCACTTTCCTGCTCACCATTCCGGCCGGGTTGCAGGCTCCGGCGCTCGCCGCCGCCGCGCCGGTCGATCCTGGGCATTCCGCCGGCCCCTCGATCACCGTCGTTCCGGTCGAGCGCGGCACGGTGTTCGATCCGAGTTTTGCGGGAGTTGCTCAGAACCTTGGGTCTTGTGACCGCGGCACACGATCGCATGCCGCCTGGAGCATCGACCCGGGCGTGCCGGTCGAGGGGGACGACCTCGGCCGCGTCGCTTACACACCCGACGGCTCGCGCGTCGTGCTCACGAACATGATGACCGACAACGTCACGGTCTTCGACGCGTCGACGAAGCAGGTGCTCGCCAACGTCGCCGTCGGCGATCTTCCCTACGGGGTCGCGGCGACGAACGATCTCGCCGTCGTCGCCTGCCCGTTCTCGAACGCCGTCTACGTGATCGACCTCTCTGACTACACCGTCGCCGGGATCGTCCCGATCGCGGGGTCTCGCCCGTGGATCGTGCGCCTGAGCCCGGACGGGCGCTACGCCTACACGTCCACCGAGCTGGGAGACACCTGCGAGAAGATCGACCTGGCGACGATGACGCGGGTTCTCGTGATTCCCAACTTCCCGATGGAGCTGGCGAGCTACAGCTACAACAGCGAGAACGGCCGGTTCTGGGCGACCTTCCTCACGTTCGAGGTCACTCCGGACGGGACGCACGTCTTCACCGGGGACTGGCAGAACAGCATCCGGTTCTACGACACGACGACCGGGGTGAACGATCACACGATCTCCGGCGTCCCGAACGTGTGCAGCGTCGCCCTATCCGGAGACGGAGCGCGAGCGATCGCGATGGGAATCGGCACCTTTCAGCTCCATCAGATCGACCTTGCCACGTTCACGAAGTTGACGACCGTCACCCCGGCGGGGATCACGTGGGGACCTACGATCGAGATGGCGGTCAACCAGGACGGCTCGAAGGTCTTCGTCAGCGAGGGCAACAACCGTAGCGCGATCGTGCGCTTCCCGACGCATGACTACGTCCTCTTCAACCAGACGCTGAGCCCGTTCTGGATCGGCGTCACCGGCGACCACGCCTACGCGGTCGGGGGGCAGAACACGCTCTCGATCGTCTCCTTCGCCACGGAGTCGGTGGTCGGCCAGTGGTCGGGGAACCCCGAGCAGAGCGGGGCGGTCTCACCGGTCGCCCGCCGCGCGGTCGCGTTCGATCCCCACAGGAGCGAGAGCCTCTTCTTCTACGACTTCACCGTCCCCAGCGCTCCGGCTTGGCTCGGCTCGACCGAGAGCGGCGAGCCGCCGGAGGGGGACGCACCGCGCCGCGTAGCGATCACGCCCGACGGCTCGAAGGCGGTCGTCACCAACGTCCTCTCCGGCAACCTCACGATTCTCGATCTCGGCTCGCTCTCGATCGAGGCGATCGTGCCGGTCGGGTCGCACCCCCAGGAGGTGGCGATCACCTCCGATTCTCGATGGGCGCTCGTGACCAGCGTCACACCGGGGAAGCTCTC
Source organism: Candidatus Eiseniibacteriota bacterium (assembly GCA_041946735.1). Taxonomy (GTDB): domain Bacteria; phylum Eisenbacteria; class RBG-16-71-46; order CAIMUX01; family VGJL01; genus JBHGAY01. The sequence goes on along the minus strand of JBHGAY010000035.1, from coordinate 9,445 downwards.
CGTCCTCGATCTGCAGACCGATCAGGTCGTTGCGAACGTCCCCTGCGGCAACTACCCGATTGACGTCGTGATCGCCCCGGGTGACGAGACCGCCTACGTGGCCGACGTCGCCGGGAACTACGTCTTCGCGGTTGCGCTCGACGGGCCGGCGAGCCACGTGGTCGCCCAGACGCCGGTGGGGGAGATCGGCCTGCTCCTGATCGCGAGCATGGTCGGCAGCGGGATCGCCGTCAGCCCCGACGGCAACGAGGTTCTCGTGGCGGTCAGCTTCGAGGACAAGGTGCGGGTGATCGACACGGCGACGCACGCCGTCGTGGCGGAGGTCTGGGTGGGCGACTTCCCGATCCGCCTCGCGTTCGAGGCGACGGGCGACTACGCGACCTGCACGAACTACCTCGGCGAGACCGTGACGACGATGCGGATCGACGGCGCCAATTCGACCCGGATCGACACCTGGGGACGCGGCGACGGGCCCCTTCGTCTCGACTACGACGCGGTTCACGACGAGATGGCCGTCGGCCACTTCGATGGCATGACCGTGGTTCGCGTCGACCCCGCGACCGGCGACCTGCTCGGCACGGAGAACTACGCCGCCTACGGGAAGGTCGTCCAGGTGCGCGCTGACGAGGCGGGCGAGTCGATCGTCCTCGCGGCCCCGGAGAGCGGGCTGGGATCGCTGGTGCGCGACGGCGAGTCGGTGCCGCTGCCTGCGCAGGGCGTCTTCTTCGACTACTGCGTTGCGACGCGGACCGCGGTCGTCGTCTCCCCCGGCCCCGACTATGCGACCGTCGTGCGCTGGATGGAGCCCGGGCACGTGGAGACATCGACCCTCCCGCTCGATGCGGCGCCCCGGATCACGGGGATCGCGCCGGTCCCTTCGCCGGGCAGTGGCCGTTTGGCCTTCTCGCTCCCGATCGCCGCGCCGGATGTGGCGTTCGACCTGATCGATCCCTCCGGTCGCGTGGTCGGCCCGCTCGCGGGCGGCTCCTATGGAGCGGGACGGCAGGAGCTCTCCTGGTCGGCTCCGCGAGACATTCCGTCCGGGACCTACTTCGTCCGGCTCATGGTCGGGGGCCGGCAGGTCGACGCCCGGAAGCTGACGATCCTCGGCCGCTGACCGGCCGGATTCGCGGAAGCCCTGACAAGCAGGAGGCGGGGGCGGGAAGCGCTCTGATACAATAGCAGGCGCTTCTCGCCCCTGCTCCCGTGCGATCGGATGGCCCGGTCGCCTCGCGTCCTGCGATCGGGGCGAATGAGAACGCATCGAAGGAGGCCGCCGTGAGGACGTCGATTCTCGCCTCTGCTTGCCCGCTCCCGCTTCCGCTTCTGCTCGTGCTTCTGCTCCCGCTCGCTGCCGTCGTCTTCCTCACCCCGGCCGCCGCCTGGGCGCAGGACGGCTCGATCGTCGCGTGGGGATTGAACGATCATGGCCAGCTCGACGTGCCGCTGCCGAACGAGAACTACGCTGCGATCGCGGCCGGGGGCTTTCACAACGCCGCGTTGAGATCCGACGGCACGATCGTCTGCTGGGGATGGAACGTCGCCGGCCAGTGCGACGTGCCGGAGCCGAACGCCGACTTCGTGGCGGTCGGCGCCGGCGATACGTTCACCGCCGGAATGAAGTCGGATGGCTCGATCGTCGCCTGGGGATACAACGCGCAGGGACAGTGCGACGTGCCGGAGGAATCGGGCTTCGTCGCCATGTCGGTCGGCGCGATGCACGGCCTCGCGCTCCGGCCCGACGGGTCCATCGCGACGTGGGGCTGGAATCCCTATGGGCAGTGCGACGTGCCCGATCCCAACGCAGACTTCGTCGCGCTCGCCGCGGGCGGGGACCACAGCCTCGGCCTGAAGTCCGACGGGACGATCGTCGGATGGGGATGGAATCCGTACGGACAGTGCGACCCGCCTGAGCCAAACGCCTTCGTCGCGCTCGCCTCGGGTCGAGACCACAGTCTCGGCCTCCGGGCGGACGGCGGTCTGGCAGTCTGGGGACTGAACGACTTCGGCCAGTGCGACGTCCCTCCGCCCAACGGGGATTTCGTGTCGATGGACGGGGGAGACGTCCACTCGCTTGCGATCAAGTCGGACGGATCGATCGTGGGATGGGGATGGAACATCTACGGGCAATGCGACGCGCCTGCCCCCAACACGGGCTTCGCCGCAGTGAGCGGCGGGCACATGCACAGCGTCGGCCTCCACGCCGGATCGGTGAACACGGGCGCCTGCTGCCATCCCGACGGAACCTGCATCGTGACGCTCGAGATGGGATGCGCGGCGCCGGCCGTCTGGGAGGGGCCGGGCACAGCCTGCATGCCGAATCCCTGCGGGCCTGTCGCCGTTCTCCTCGAATCGTGGAGCGTCGCCTCGCTCCGGCAGGGGCTGCAAATCCGGTGGGAGATCCCGCTCGGCGCGGGCGGAGCCTCCTATCGGGCGTGGCGTGACGTGGCCGCGCGACCTGGCGACCTCGTGCCGAGCGCAGACGCCGTTGCCGTTGCGCCGGGCTGGGTGAGCGCATCGAGCGAAGGGATCGTGGAGACGTTCGACTCGGAGGCGCCTCGCAACGCGCTCGTCCGGTACTTCCTCGAGACCGATGTGACGGGCGGGGGTTTCCTCGGTCCGATCGAGGCGCGCTGGGACCCGCCCCTCGCCGGATGGTCCGCCGGTCCGGTTCCGTTCCATGGGACGGTGCGGCTGGTGGCGCCGGCCGCCGGCCCGGCCCGCGCCGACATCTACGACCTCGCCGGGCGGCTCGTGCGGACGCTAGCGCGCGCCGACGGCGATGCCCCACTGGAATGGGACGGCCGCGACGCGTCGGGACACGACGCTCCGGCCGGCACGTACATGGTGCGGACCAGCATGACGGTCGAGGCGCCGGGCGCCTCGGACGGGGATGTCGTACACGTGACCAGGCTCGTCAAGATCCGATAGACGCGCAGGCCGGCGAAACGACGAGACACGCCGGCCGGCGATATGGCTCTCCGGCTGCCCGGGCCGGCGGTTCCGCATGGGAACCGCCGGCCCGTCCGCTATCTGCTATCCTCCCCGGTCCCGCCGGGCCCGCGCCCGGATCTCTCGCAATCACACTACGGAGGAGCGCATGACCCTCGAGGAGTTCGTCGCGCAAGGCTGGAAGGACCATGGAGACGACGCGGCCGGCGTCTGGCAGAGCCTGCCGCAGGGCATCGCCCTCGCCGACACGCCGCAGCGCATCTTCGCCCTCGCGAATCTCGCGACCCACGTCTCCGGCGAGCATCTCGGACTGTGGGACGATGGCATCGCCTTCCTCGATCGCCTCGCCGCGCTCGATGCGATCGCCGGCGGGACGCTCGAAGGCAAGGGGCTGCGCCGGCTCCAAGCCGTCCTCGACTACTGCGCCGATCGCAAGGAGTCGGCGGAGGCGCGGCTTGCAGTGGCCCAGCCGGGCGGCAGCATCCGGCCCGAGTCCACCCGCATCCGGATGCTCGCCGTCGCCGCGTCGGCCCTGGCGCAGCACGGACGGGTCGCCGAGGCTGCCGCCGCATTCGACGAGGCGCTCGCGCTGGCGGACGGATACGGCCCGGGCGCCGACGATCCCGCCGCGCGCGATCTCGCCGTCACCGGCAACAATCTCTCCTGCGCGCTCGAGGAGCTTCCCTCGCTCGACGACGCGCGCACCGCGCTCATGCTCCGCGCGGCCGAGACCGGCCGCCGCTTCTGGGAGATCGCGGGTGGCTGGATGCAGGTCGAGCGCGCGGAGTATCGCCTCGCGTTGAGTCATCTGCGCGCGGGCCTGGCGAGCGAGGGACTCCGCCACGCCCAGGAGTGCCTGCGGATCGTCGAGGCGAACGGGAGCGACCCGGGGGAGCTGTTCTTCGCCCGGGAGGCGATGGCCCGCGCTCAGCTGGCGCTCGGCGACCCGCGCGCGGCCCGCGAGGAGCGAGACGCGGCGGCGGCCGCGCTCCCGCGTGTGGAAGATGAGGGCTTCCGCGCCTTCTGCTCCGAGGAGCTGAAGAAGCTCGACGCGATGCTCGCCGACGGCTCTGCCGCCCGCGTCGGCTAGTCCGGCGGATCGGGGAGCGGCATCCGCGCGGGAAATGCCGGCGCCGCCGGTTCGGCGCCGGGGGCGTTCTTCGGGAACGCCCGCGCTGCCGACCAGGCAGGAGTCCCTTTCCCACGGAAGAGCCGGTCCCGCCCATTCGGCTGGGTGATCTTCCCGCGGCGGAAAGCTCCCTGCCCATTCGAGGAAGCGTCCGCTCCCGCGGGGACATGCGACGCTTCGAATCGAGGAAGCATTCAGTCCTGCGGGAACATGGGCCGCCTCGACCTGCGGGAACATGGGCCACCTCGAATCGAGTTGCCGTCCAGCCCGGCCGGGACATCCCCTCCCTCGAATCGAAGAGGCCCTCACTCCCGCGTCAGCATGCGCCATGGAGAAAAAGCACGCGGATCCACAACGAAGCGGCGGGCCGCATCCCCGGAGCCGACTCCGAGGTTGAGCGAGCCGCCGGACCGGCGTATCGTCGCGCAGCGCACAGTGAATCGGGCACGCGGCGGAGGGACCTTTCAGCCGCTCCGCAAGGAAGGAGGCCGCGCATGTCCGTCAGAACCCGCGTTCTCGTTCCCTCGAGCTTGCTGGCGCTCCTGCTGCCATCGGCTTCCTTTGCCGCGGGCGGCGCGGCGGCACCTTCCGAGCGGGGCTCGCCCGACTTCCGCTTCGCGATCCTCGGGGACCGGACCGGCTCCGCAACGCCGGGCGTCTACGAGGCGATCGTCGCCGAAGTCGCCTCCTTCGCTCCCGACGTGATCCTGACGGTCGGCGACGCGATCGAGGGCTACACCGACGATCGCGCCGTCCTCGAGACGCGGTGGGACGCCTACGACTCGATCCTCGCCCCGCTCGCCGCGGTCGCCCCACCGGTGCGCGCCTGCGCCGGCAACAATGACATCGGCAACGACGTCCAGGAACGTGTCTGGATGGAGCGCCAGGGCCACGCGGCGAACTACTCCTTCGACTACGACGGAGTCCACTTCACCTTCCTCGACACCGGCCGCTGGGAGTCGAGCGAGGAGTGGCTGGTGGCGCCCGGCCATCGTGAATGGCTGGAGCGCGATCTGAGCGGCAGCCAGCGCAGCCGGCTCACGGTCGTCGTCCTTCACAAGCCGTTCTGGTACGAGACGCTCGCGGAGGGCAAGCCCGATCCGCTGCACGAGATCTTCCGCGGCAACGGCGTCGACGCTGTCTGGAGCGGTCACTTCCACCTGCACGGCAGCGCCCGCTACGACGGGATCGACTACACGATCGTTCCCAGCAGCGGGGGGGCGATCGATCCCGACCCCGAATGGGGCGCCTTCTACGGGTGGGTCTGGGGGACGGTGCACGGGAATGCTCTCTCGTGGACCGTCGTCGGTCGGGACGGTGTGCGGCAGGCGGGAGACATTCGCGTCGAGGACCTGAAGTTCCGCGAGAACCTCGACAGGCGGATCGTCCTTCTCGATCCGGTCGTGATCGGTGAGACCGACGCGGCCGCGGGACGCTGCATCCTGCAGGTGCACAACGTCGCGGCGAGCGGCTTGCCGCTGCGCGCGGCCATCGCGTGGGAGCCGGCGTCCGGCTGGACGCTCAGTCCCGATCGCCGGGAGATCGACGTCCCGCCGGGCGGGGATGCGCGAGTGGCGTTCGCGGTGCAGCGCACCGGCAGCTTCTATCCGCTTCCGAAGGTCCGCTTCGAGTATCCGTATCGCGCCGGACGGACCTATCACTACGAGCGCCCGCTGCCGGCGCTGCGCGTGCAGACGGCGGGGCGGCTGGACGGCCGCCCGGTGATCGACGGTGACCCGCGCGAGCGGGTCTGGGATCACGCAGGCAAGGCGGTGGCGTTCGGATCAGAGGGCGGCGTCGAGTCGGCAGCCGAGCCGGTCTGCTTCCGCTTCGGCTACGACGACGATGCGCTCTATCTCGCGGCGCGCTGCACGCAGGCCGAGCTGCGATCGATCCGAGCGGCCGCGAGGGAGCGCGACGGCGCCGTCCACCAGGACGACTGCGTCGGCTTCTTCCTGTGCCCGGAGGAGGGCGAGAAGAGCCGGATCCTGCAGGTCTACGTCAATCCCGCCGGGACGGTGATGGACTCGGAGATCGTATGGCGGGAGGCGGACGCAAGCTACGAGGGGCAGGGGATGGCGTGGAACGGCGATCTGCAGGCGGCGGCGATCCGCTACGACGAGGGATGGTCGGCCGAGATCCGGATCCCGTTCGAGACGCTCGGGACGGCGACACCGCGCAGCGGGACGAGCTGGCGCGTCAACTTCCGCCGGAAGGAGCCGTCGAGGGGCGCGAACGCCGACTGGCAGGTCCCGATCGGCTATGATCCGACCCGCTTCGGCTACCTCGTGTTCGAGGAGCCGGCGCCGACCTCCCTGGGTCGCCCGATCTCGCCGGCGAGATGAGGCAGGTGGCGGACGGAGAGCCGCGCCGCGCGGCCGTCTTGCACTCTGGACCCGGAGAAAGGCGCGAACCGGATCCCCCTCCCGCGCATCCGTAGCGCGGGAGGGTGCCACATGCCGCTTCGTGAGCCTTGGAGAGCCTGGGTGCTGCACCGGGACGATCCGGCCGCGGGTGCGGCCGCTCTCATCCGGGATCACTACGTGAAGGTCTATGCCTACCTGATCTGGATGGGCGCGGACCGTCCGACGGCCGAAGACCTCACGCACGACACCTACACGCGCGCCTGGCGATCGATCGACAGGCTGCGACATGCGTCTTCCGCCCGGGCGTGGCTGATCCGCATCGCAAGGAACGAGCATCTGCAGCACCGGCGCCGCAACCATCCGATCGCGACCGATCCCGGCACGCTGGACACCCTCCCTTCCCCCGGCGTCGATCTCCTCAAGCAGATCGAGGACTCGGATCGGGATCAGCGGCTGCGTGCCGCGGTCCTCACCCTGGAGCGGGAACTGATCGAGATCGTCGTGCTCCATTACTTCCAGGATCTGAAGCTCCGCGAGATCGCGACGCTGCTGGAGATCCCCGCCGGGACGGTGAAGTCGCGCATGAATCGAGCCCTCGAGCGCCTGCGGGCCTCCCTGGGGAAGGAGGAGGATCATGTTCGGGAACGATGTCGAGAAGCGGCTGCGAAAACTCGCTGACCCGAGCCCCGGGCCGGATCTGGAGCGGAGGATCCTGCGCGCCGCTCCCCCGGGGGGTGGGGCGGAGAGCGCGGCGGGGAGCGCCGCAGAGGGCCGCTTCAGTCGGAGGCCGAGACTCTGGCTCGCCGCGGCCTCGGTGGCCGCCGTCGCGTGCGTCGTGCTTGCCGCGCTGCTGCTCGCGCCGCCCGCCGTCGAGGAGAGTGTCGCCGGCATACTCGCCCCGATCGTCCAAGCCTCACAGAGCGCCGCGGTGCATCTGGTCCTGGCGTCGCGCACCGATCCGCGGGAGGAGTTCAGCTTCGTCGACCTGAGCCGCGAGCCGGAGAAGGTCGAAGCATGGATCCGCTGGCCGCGCGGCGAGGGGGACCGCGGCGCGATGCGGGTCGAGACGCGCGACCGCCTCTACTCCTTCGACGGCAAGACGACGCTGCACTGGCTCCGGCAGTCCCGCGATGCATGGCGCGCGGCGGGAGGACAACCGAAGTACGAGTACCTCTGGCCGGCGGCATGGCTGCAGAAGATCGTCGAGATGGACCAGACGGCGCGGATCGTGCGCCGCGAGGAGAAGGAGGGATCCGGCATCCTGCTCCTGCACTGGGCGGCTCCAGAGCGAAAGGGACTCCCGCCCGCGTTCTTCGAGGACTACGAGCGCGAGGCGGAGATCCGATGGGATCTCGCGACCGATCGCCTCACCGGATTCACGCGCTGGGTCTTCGCCGGGGGGGAGCGGAAGCTGTATTCGCAGCTCGAGAAGGTCGAGTACCTCGATGGGATCGACGAGACATGGTTCACGGTCGATCTACCCGCGGAAGTGAGGCTGAACCAGCTTGCAGCCGCCTCGAAGGAGATCGACGCGCTCAGCCCGCGCGAGGTCGCGGAGCGCTTCTGGCGAGCCGCGATCGCGGGGGACGTGGAGACCTTGCGGATCTTCGGGGCGAGCGCGGGAACGATCGACTGGCTCGCGAGCGCCCGGCCCTTCGAGCTGATCCGGATCGGGGAGCCGTTCCGCACCGAGGGCTACCCGGGCGTTTACGTGCCGTACGAGGTGCGATACGACGGCGCCAGCGGGACCGTCGTGAAGAGGAACCTGGCGTTGCGCAACGACAACGAGTACGGCCGCTGGATCTACGACGGGGGGTTGTAGAACCGGTGCGGAGGTGCGCGGAGCGCGGCGGGCCAGGCCGGGTCGTGTGTGCGTGTGCGCGCGGGTGCGCGGCGGGGGTTGCCGGGTGCGATGGTCCTCGCAAGCCCCTTGCCCGTGCCGCATCCGCGTCCGTATCCTCCTCGGTCACGCAGCCGAAGGAATCCGCGGAGAAATCGGCGGAGCCTGGAGGAATCCACGGGAGGATCGCATGGAGCAGCGGGTGTTTCCTCAGCTACGGATGACCGACTGGGAGCGCACGAGGAGGTGCCGATGGTCGCAAGGATCGTGATCGCGGCGGCGGCTCTGTCGCTGACCCTCTCCACCGTCTTCGCAGCGGTCCCCGCGGATCTTCAGCCGCTCGCGTTCCTTCTCGGCGAATGGCAGGCGGAAGGCTCCGGAGCGCCCGGACTCGGCACGGGGACCGCCACCTTCACCACCGGCCTGCAGGATCGCGTCATCCTTCGGAACAGCTATGCGGAGTATCCGGAGGCCGAAGGCCGGGCCGCCTCGCGCCACGACGACCTGATGGCGATCTACGCCGCTCCGGGCGGCGCGCGCGCCGACTACTACGACAGCGAAGGGCATGTCATCCGCTACCTCGTCCAGTCGCCGGCCGCTGGGCAGGCGATCTTCCTGAGCGAAGCGGCTCCGGGACAACCTCGCTTCCGCCTGAGCTACGCGCTCGACGATACCGGCGAGCTGAAGGGGGGGTTCGCGATTTCGCCGCCCGATGCTCCCGATGCGTTCAAGCCGTACCTGACCTGGGGCTCCCGGAAGACGCCGCAAACGACCCGATGAAGAGGCCGGCCGAGACGTACCAGGAGTACTTCGTCCCGGCGATGTTCCGCCCCTGGGCGGCGGCTCTGCTGCGCCACGCCCGACCGGGCGCCGGTGAGAGCGTGCTCGATGTCGCGTGTGGCACCGGAGTCGTGGCCCGCGAGGTGGCGCCGCTGGTCGGGACGACCGGCCGCGTCGTCGGGCTCGACATGAACGCCCCGATGCTCGACCTCGCTCGCGCGCTCGCGCCTCCCGAGGGAGCGGCGATCCTCTGGCAGGAAGGCGACGCCGAGCATCTTCCCTTTGCCGACGGCTCCTTCGACCTCGTGCTCTGCCAGCACGCGCTCTCCTTCTTCCCGGATCGTTCCGCCGCAAGCCGGGAGATGCGCCGCGTTCTCA
>JBHGAY010000034.1:0-50348 GCA_041946735.1 Candidatus Eiseniibacteriota bacterium | reverse complement strand
CATTCGCGAGGGCGGCCGGACGGTCGGCGCCGGCGTCGTGACCGAGATCCTCGAGTAAGCGGAAAGGGGCTTCGGACGTGGTGACCCAGAAGATCCGGATCAAGCTCAGGTCGTACGACCATCACATCCTGGACAAGTCTGCCGGTCAGATCGTGCAGACGGCCCGGCGGACCGGCGCGATCACGGCCGGCCCGATTCCGCTGCCGACGAAGAAGACGATCTACACCGTGCTGCGGTCCCCGCACGTGGACAAGAAGTCCAGGGAGCAGTTCGAGATCCGGGTGCACAAGAGACTGATCGACATCACGCAGTCCTCTCCCCAGCTCATCGAGGCCCTGATGAAGCTGGAGCTGCCTGCGGGCGTCGACATCGAGATCAAGCTGTAGGAATCGGGCTCGACCGGGATCGGCCGGGCCGTTGGGGCTCGGATCGACCGTCGGGTCGAGAGGACTGCCGGAGGGCAAAGCGATGTTGGGTCTGATCGGGCGAAAGGTGGGGATGACGCAGGTGTTCCTCGAGAACGGCGCCGCCGTTCCCGTGACGGTCATCGAGGCCGGCCCGTGCAGCGTCGTCGAGGTCCGCACCGCCGAGAAGCACGGCTACAGCGCCTTGCAGCTCGGATGGGGCGACGTGAAGGAGACGAAGCTGACCAAGGCCGAGATCGGACACCTGAAGTCCCACGGTTGTGGTCCCGTCCGCCATCTCCGGGAGTTCCGGACCGAGTCGGGCGAGTACAAGCCGGGCGACAAGCTCACGGTCGACCTGTTCGAGGTGGGCAGCCGGGTGGACGTGATCGGCACGAGCATCGGGCGAGGCTTCCAGGGTGTCGTGAAGCGCCACCACTTCCGGGGCGGTCCCGAGAGCCACGGCTGCAAGACGAAAGACATGCCCGGATCGATCGGAGCGTCGGCGTGGCCGTCGCACGTCATCAAGGGGAAGCGCCTGCCGGGACAGATGGGCAACAAGCGGATCACGACGAAGAACCTGCAGGTCGTCCGAGTCGACAAGGACCGGAACCTGGTCGTCCTTCGCGGCTGCGTTCCGGGCGCGATCAACTCCCTCGTCCAGCTTCGCATCGCCGGCAAGGGACGGAAGAAGGGGTAGACGAAGATGCCGACCGCCAAGCTCTACGCTCCTACCGGGGAGCAGCAGGGAACGATCGAGCTGCCCGAGTGGGCCTTCGGCTCCCGGATCGCGCGTCACGCGATGTGGGAGGCCGTCCGGAACTACCTCGCGAACCAGCGGCTCGGCACGCACGCCGTGAAGAACCGCGCGCTGGTGAGCGGAGGCGGCAAGAAGCCGTGGTCGCAGAAAAAGACCGGCCGCGCCCGCTCCGGCTCCAACCGCTCGCCGATCTGGGTCGGCGGAGGCCGCGCGTTCGGGCCGCAGCCGCGCAGTTACAGCTACGAGCTTCCGAAAAAGACGCGCCGGCTCGCGCTCCGCTCGGCATTGACCCTGAAGGCGCGCGGCGAGCAGATCGACGTCCTTTCGGACCTCCCTCTGCAGCAGGCCAAGACGCGCGAGGTGTATCAGGTTTTGCGGAACATCGGGGCGTCGGAGCAGAAGATCCTTCTCGTGCTACCCGAGCACGATCCGAGGACCTTGCTCGCAGCCCGCAACCTTCCGAAGGTGCGGACCGCCGTCTATCGCGACCTCAACACGTATCAGGTTCTCCACAGCGACCGCCTCGTTCTTCTCGAGAGCACGGTGAACCGGATGCGGGAAACCGAGGTGGGGAAGTGAAGGACCCGCGCAGCATCATCCAGAAGGCGCTGATCACCGAAAAGGGGGCGCGGCTGCGGAACAAGAACAACAGCTATATGTTCCGAGTCAGTCCCGACGCGAACAAGATCGAGATCGGTAATGCGATCGAGGAGATCTTCAAGGTCGATGTCCTCGAGGTCCGGACGATCAACGTCCTCGGGAAGATCAAGAGACTCGGGCGGACCAGTGGACGTCGCTCTTCGTGGAAGAAGGCCGTCGTCACGCTGAAGCCCGGCCAGACGATCGACCTGTTCGATCAGGTCTAGCTTCCCCGACAGGAGGAGCGTTCGAGAAATGGCTGTCAAGAAGTTCAAGCCAACGACTCCAAGCCTTCGTTTCACGACGGTTTCGGATTTCGCGGAGCTGACGAAGAAGAAGCCGGAGAAGTCCCTGCTCCGGGAGAAGAAGGGGACGGGCGGCCGGAACAATCACGGTCGCGTCACCGCGTGGTGCCGGGGCGGTGGCCACAAGCGCCGCTACCGCGTTCTCGACTTCCGTCGAAACAAGCACGGCATCCCGGCGAAGGTGGCCGCGATCGAGTATGACCCGAACCGGTCTTCGCGGATCGCCCTCCTCCATTACGTGGACGGCGAGAAGCGCTACATCATCGCGCCGCTCGGAGTCGCGGTCGGGGACACGCTGATGTCGGGTCCCGAGGCCGAGATCCGGGACGGCAACGCGCTCCCGCTCCGGAACGTGCCGCTCGGAACGAGCGTGCACAATCTCGAGCTGATCCCCGGCAAGGGGGGGCAGGTCGCGCGCGGGGCCGGAAGCGAGTGCCAGGTGATGGCGAAGGAAGGGCGCTTCGCCCATGTGAAGCTTCCCTCCGGCGAGGTCCGGATGTTCGACCTCGACTGCTATTGCACACTCGGCAAGGTCGGAAACCTCGACCACGAGAACGTGATGATCGGCAAGGCCGGACGTTCCCGCTGGCTCGGCCGCCGGCCGAGCAATCGAGGCGTCGTCATGAACCCTCACGACCACCCGATGGGCGGGGGCGAGGGCAAGAGCTCCGGAGGCCGGCATCCGACGACCCCGTGGGGGAAGCCGACCAAGGGATACAAGACACGGAAGCGGAAGAAGCTCTCGGACAAGCTGATCGTCCGGCGTCGGACGAAGTAGGCCAAGGATCGGAGAGGTTTTGCGATGGCACGATCGCTGAAGAAGGGTCCGTACGTGGACGAGCGTCTCGCGAAGCGGATCGAGGATATGAACAAGACCCGTGAGAAGAAGGTGATCCGGACCTGGGCGAGGAGGAGCACGGTTCTCCCGGAATGGGTCGGGCACACTCTGGCCGTCCACAACGGGAACAAGTTCATCCCGATCTATGTCTCGGAGAACATGGTCGGCCACAAGCTGGGCGAGTTCGCTCCGACCCGGACGTTCCGCGGGCACGCGCACTCCGACAAGAGCAGCACGGCGGCGAAGTAGCGGGTGCCGTAGCGAGATCGAGGGGGAAACGATGGAAGCCAGATGCATCGCCCGCCACGTGCGGGTCTCTCCCAGGAAGGCGGACAGTGTCCTCCGGATGATCCGGGGGATGCAGGTCGACCGGGCGAGCGAGGTGTTGAGCCTCACTCCGCGGCCGATCGCCCGCCAGGTCGGGAAGGTGCTGAAGTCGGCGGTGGCCAACGCCACGAAGAAGGACGAGAAGCTCCGGTCGGACGATCTCCACGTCAAGATGGCGGTCGCTGGGGCGGGGCCGATCATGAAGCGGTTCCTCCCTCGCGCTCATGGCCGGGCCACGAGGTTCTGGAAGCGCACGAGCCACATCACGATCGTCGTCACCGACGATCGGAAGAAGAAGTAAGCGCGTTTCGGCGCGGAGGCTAACTTGGGACAGAAGACGAATCCGATCGGTCTCAGGCTCGGGATCATCAAGAACTGGGACTCCCGCTGGTTCGCGCGGAAGGAGTACGCGAACCTCCTCGAAGAGGACCTCTTCATCAAGCGGTACCTCAAGAAGCGCCTGACGAACAGCGGGATCTCGAAGGTGGTCATCGAGCGCGCGTCGAACAAGGTCGACATCACGATTCACACCTCGAAGCCCGGAGTGGTGATCGGCAAGAGCGGCGCGCAGGTGAATCAGCTCCGAGATGAGCTGCAGCACCTGACCAAGCGGGAAGTCTTCATCGACATCAAGGCGATCGACAGTCCCGAATCGAACGCGCAGCTCATCGCGGAGCAGATCGCGCGCCAGCTCGAACAGCGCGTCGGCTTCCGCCGGGTTCTCAAGCGCGCCGTTTCGCAGGCGATGCGCACGGGCGCGAAGGGAATCCGCGTGGTCGCGTCGGGCCGCATCGGTGGAGCGGAGATGGCGCGGACCGAGGGGTACCGCGAGGGCCGGGTGCCCCTCCACACGCTGCGCGCCGACATCGACTACGCGACGGCGACGGCGGTCACGACGTTCGGGACGGTGGGCGTGAAGGTCTGGGTGTTCCACGGCGAGATCCTCGATCCGGTCGAGGCGATGAATCCGACGGCGAAGCCGGCGAACGAGCCGCGCCGCGGTCGCTCGTAGCGAGCGGCAGGCGCGCGAGCGACCCGGGACGGAATAGGAGAATCCTCCGATGTTGATGCCGAAGCGGGTGAAGCACCGCAAGCAGCAGAGAGGGCGGATGGGCGGCTTCGCCACTCGCGGGGCCGACCTCGCGTTCGGCGAGTTCGGGCTGAAGGCGATGGAGCCGGCCTGGATCACGAACACGCAGATCGAGGCGGCGCGCGTCGCCATCAACCGCCACATCAAAAGGGGCGGGAAGATGTGGATCCGGATCTTTCCCGACAAGCCGATCACCGCGAAGCCCGCGGAGACCCGCATGGGAAGCGGCAAGGGGAATCCGGAGTCGTGGGTCGCGGTCGTGAAGGCCGGGCGCATGCTCTTCGAGCTCGAGGGGATCAACCGGGAGCTGGCCCATGAGGCTCTCCGGCTCGGCGCCTCGAAGCTCGCCCTGAAGACGAAGATCGTCGCCCGTGAGGAGGCATAGGGAGTCGAGATGAGCGAGAACAAGCCCGCGAAACTCCGGGAACTCAGCGCGGAGGAGATCCGCGAGAAGATGAAGGCCGCCCGCGAGGAGCTGTTCAACCTGGGGTTTCGCAACTCCGTGAAGCAGCTCGACAACCCGTTGAAGATCCGCGAGGTGCGGCGCGATCTCGCCCGCTATCTCACGCTGCTGAAGGAGCACGAGTCGGGGATCCGACCGCTGACCGGCCACCATCCGGGCGCGGCGAAGTAGAAGCCGGGGGAGCCGATGCACGAGCAGGAGAACGAAATCCGGAACGAGGCAGGGAACGAGGCTGGGACCGCGGCAGGGACCGAGCCGGGCGGCGCAGCCGAGGCCCGAAGGCGCCCGGCGCGCAAGGTCCGCGAGGGAACGGTCGTCAGCAACAAGATGGACAAGACGGTCGTGATCGAGCAGAGGCGGCGCGTGCCGCATCCGGTGTACAAGCGGTACATCACCCTGACCAAGAAGTACTACGCCCAGGACGACAAGAACGAGTGCCAGATCGGCGACTTCGTCCGGATCATGGAGACCCGTCCGTTGTCGAAGCTGAAGAGATGGCGGGTGGTCGAGGTCATCGAGAAGTCCAAGGCGTAGGAGCGTCGCTCGCTCCGGCGGCGAGCCGGGGGACGGGCGTGAAGACGGAGTGAAGCCATGATCCAGCAGCAGACGATGCTGAACATCTCCGACAACTCGGGAGCGCGGCGCGCCATGTGCATCAAGGTGCTCGGCGGCACGCGCAGGCGCTACGCGAGCGTCGGTGACATCATCGTGGTCGCGATCAAGGATGCGATTCCGAACGGGGCGGTCAAGAAGGGCGAGAAGGCCCGCGCCGTGATCATCCGCACCCGCAAGGAAGTCCGCCGGAAGGACGGCTCCTACATCCGCTTCGACCAGAACGCGGCCGTCCTGATCGACAAGCAGAAGGAGCCGCGAGGAACACGCATCTTCGGGCCGGTCGCTCGGGAGCTCAGGGAGAAGGAGTTCATGAAGATCATCTCCCTCGCGCCCGAGGTCATCTAGGTCGGCGGACGGGAGGCGCACGTGAAGATCCGCAAAGGGGACACGGTGGTCGTGGTCCGCGGAGACGACAAGGGGAAGACCGGCAGGGTCCTTTCCGTCGATCCGGACAAGAAGCTCGTCTGGGTGCAGCGGGTGCGTCTCGTGACGCGCCACAAGAAGGGCGGCCAGCAGCAGCGCCAGCGCGGCGGGATGTCGACCTCGTCGGTCGAGAAGGAAGCCCCGCTCCCTGTGTCGAGTGTCGCGTTGATCGACCCGAAGTCGAACAAGCCGGCGCGGATTCGTATGCAGGTGCCGGAGGCGGCGGAGGAAAAAGTCGAGAAGCGGCGCAGCAAGGCCCGGATCAGCAAGAGTTCCGGTGTCGAGATCGAGCGCCCGATCGTGAAGTCCAAGGCGTAGCGGACCGGCAAAGCAAGGCCGAAGAGCCTAACCAGGTGGAGTGAGGATGAGCGAGAAGCCGAAGAAGAAGGGGGCCGGAGGGGGCGGACGAGCTGCCGCGGCTGCCAAGGAGCAGCCGGCGAAGAAGGGCGCCGCCGAAGCGGTTCAGGAGCCGCCGGCGCCGTCGCGCACGAAGGGGCTCTATCAGAAGGAGGTCGTCCCCCATCTGATGAAGCGCTTCCAGTACACGAGCACGATGCAGGTGCCGCGCCTCCAGAAGATCGTCGTGAACATGGGCGTCGGCGACGCGCTGCAAAACATCAAGCTGCTCGATGCCGCGACGAGCGAGTTGACGGCGATCACGGGCCAGAAGCCCGCGATTCGCCGCGCGCGCAAGTCGATCGCGAACTTCAAGCTTCGCGCCGGCCTCCCGATCGGCACGATGGTCACCCTGCGCGGGCCGCGGATGTGGGAGTTTCTCGACCGTTTGATGGACATTGCGATCCCGAAGATCCGCGACTTTCGCGGGCTTCCGACGAAGTCCTTCGACGGACGGGGCAACTACACGTTTGGTTTGAAGGAGCAGGTGATCTTCCCGGAGATCAAGTACGACAAGGTCGAGAAGATCCGCGGAATGGACATCACGCTCGTGACGAGCGCGAAGACCGACGAGGAAGGGATGGAGCTGCTGCAGGCGCTCCGCTGGCCCTTCCGTCAGAAGTAGGAGCGCCGGGATCGCGATCCCGGCTGGGGAGAAGACGTGGCGAAGAAGTGCCTGATCGAGAAGTCCAAGCGGAAGCCGAAGTACCAGGTCCGCGCGTATCATCGCTGCCGTCGCTGCGGGCGGCCCCGGGCCTACCTGCGCAAGTTCGCTCTCTGCAGGATCTGCTTCCGGCTGCTCGCCCTCTCCGGGGAGCTTCCGGGAGTGGTCAAGGCGAGCTGGTGAGTCCAGCGGGAAAGACGGTGGTCGTCGTAGTCGGATCGCGCCGGTGCGACCGGCAGCATCCGGGAGTGAGGAAATGAGCCAGACCGATCCAATCGCGGACATGCTGACCTGCATCCGCAACGCGGTTCGCGCCGGGCACAAGCGGGTCGACTTCCCGGCTTCGAATGTGAAGACGGCGATCGTCGAGACGCTGCTCCGCGAGCGCTTCATCCAGAGCTTCAAGCGACTCGAGGACGACAAGCAGGGTGTCCTGCGCGTCTATCTCCGTTACGAGTCCGACGAGAAGCCGGTGATCTCCGGGCTCGAGCGGGTGAGCCGCCCCGGACGCCGTGTCTACGTCGATCGCGAGGAGATCCCGCGCGTCATGGGCGGCCTCGGCTCGGCGATCCTGTCCACCACGCGGGGAATCCTGACCGACAAGGAGGCGCGCAGCGCCGGCGTCGGCGGAGAGGTCCTGGCGAGGGTCTGGTAGCGACCACCCAACGAACAGAGGGATCAACGAAATGTCTCGCGTAGGAAAGATGCCGATTGCGATCCCGAAGGGGGTCACCCTGACGCAGGAAGGTCAGGTCGTCCGGGCCAAGGGGCCGCTGGGCGAGCTGTCGTTTCCGCTGCAGCCGGGGCTCAAGCTCCGCCTCGACGGCGACACGGCGCACGTCGATCTCGAGCGGACGGACCGGATGGGCAACTCGCTCCATGGCGTTTCGCGCGCGATGGTCGCGAATCTCGTCGAAGGAGTGAGCAAGGGATTCTCGAAGGAGATGGAGATCGTCGGGACCGGATACCGCGTCTCCCTCGAAGGCCGGAAGCTCGTCTTCAAGCTGAACTACGACCACCCGCGCGAGTTCCCCCTCCCCGAGGGGGTGAACGCCGAGGTGGCCGACCGGCCGCCGCGCGTCACGGTTCGCGGCATCGACAAGAAGCTGGTGGGCCAGGTCGCGGCCGACATCCGCCGGTTGCAGCCGCCGGAGCCGTACAAGGGCAAGGGTGTCAAGTACGCCAACGAGCAGATCCGCCGCAAGGCGGGTAAGTCCTCCGGCTAGGGGAGGGGACGGATCAAATGAGAACGAGCCTGAGCGAGTCCGCGCTAGCGCGGATCAAGCGCCACCGCCGGATCCGGAGGAAGTTGCAGGGAACGGCCGAAGTGCCGCGACTGTGCGTCTTCCGCAGCGCGAAGCACATCTACGCCCAGGTGATCGACGACGAGCAGGGGCGCTCCCTCTGCACCGCGTCGACCCTGAGCAAGGAGATCGTTCCGGAACTGGGCGGAATGAGGAAGATGGACCAGAGCAAGAAGGTGGGGATGCTCGTCGCCCGCCTCGCGCGCGAGAAGGGGATCGAACGAGTCGCCTTCGATCGCGGTGGATATCTGTATCACGGGCGGGTGAAGGCCCTGGCCGAGGGCGCCCGCGAAGGCGGTTTGAAGTTCTAAGGGCCTCGGGGCCCCGAGTGAAGGAGATGCCTTGAGAGGAGATCGCACGGATCGACACGAGCGAGGCGAGTGGGGAGCCGAGCCGGAGTTCGTCGAGCGCGTCATCCACATCAACCGCGTCGCCAAGGTCGTGAAGGGTGGACGCAGGTTCAGCTTCAACGCCATCGTCGCGGTCGGGAATCAGAAGGGGAAGGTCGGCGTCGGTCTCGGCAAGGCGAACGAAGTCTCCGAGGCGATCCGCAAGGCCGGTGAGGCCGCGCGCAAGAGGATGTTCGAAGTTCCGCTGCTCCGCACCTCGATCCCTCACAGCGTGGTCGGGCATTTCGGCGCGGGCCGCGTCCTTTTGAAGCCGGCGTCGGCCGGTACCGGCGTGATCGCGGGCGGAGGCGTACGCGCCGTCCTCGAGGTGGCCGGAATCGGCGACATCCTGACGAAGAGTCTCGGCAGCTCGAACCCGCACAACGTCGTCAAGGCGACGGTCGATGGTCTCGAGCGGCTGCGGAAGGCGTCCCAAGTGGCGCGGTCGCGGAATCTCACCGTGCACGAGCTCCTCGGCTTCCAGAAGAAGGCTGCCGTGGCGAGCGCACAGGCCGGTGTCGGAGGAGAGAATGGCCAAGCGCCTGAGAATCCAGCAAACGCGTAGCAAGATCCGCTGCAATGTGGACCAGAAGCGCACCATCGAGGCGCTCGGTCTCCGCAGGATCCGCCACGTCGTGGAGCATCCGGACAATCCCGCGATCCGGGGAATGATCTTCCGGGTCCGGCATCTGGTCACGGTAGAAGAGATCGAGGCGTAGCGAGCGCCGGTGAGCGGCTCGGCGGCGCCGGAAGGACGGGAATCGCGATGAAGCTGAACCAACTGAAGCCCGCGAAGGGGGCGGTGAAGAAGCGCAAGAGGGTCGGCTGCGGCACCGGCTCGGGCCACGGCGGCACCTCGACGCGCGGGCACAAGGGGCACAAGGCGCGCTCGGGCGGCGGCTCGCACCTCTGGTTCGAGGGCGGACAGATGCCGTTGCAGCGGCGCGTGCCGAAGCGAGGCTTCACGAATCTCTTCAGGACACGCTACGCGGTCGTCAACGTAGGGGAGCTGAACGTCTTCGAGGCGGGCACCGAGGTCACGCCGGAACTCCTGATGCGGGCCGGCATGGCGAGGAGCAGGCTCCTGATCAAGTTGCTTGGGGATGGGACGCTCGATCGATCTCTCGTCGTGCGCGTCCATGCGGCGAGCGCGTCGGCGAAGTCGAAGGTCGAGGCGAGCGGTGGGCGGGTCGAGATCCTGACCGCAGAAGGGACCGAGGCGTAAAGCATGCTCGAGAGCCTTCAGTCGATTTTCAAGATCCCGGAGCTGAAGCGAAGGATCCTGTACACAATCGGGATTCTCGTCATCTACCGGCTGGGTGGACACGTCCCGACGCCCGGAGTCGACGGAGCTGCGCTCACCAGCTACTTCAATTCGCAGGCGCAGAATACGCTGTTCCAGCTCTACGACCTGTTCGCGGGCGGCAACTTCCACAAGGCGACGATCTTCGCGCTCGGCATCATGCCGTACATCAGCGCCTCGATCATCCTGCAGCTGTTCGGAGCGGTCGTCCCGTACTTCGAGCGGCTGCAGAAGGAGGGGGAAGAGGGGCGCCGGAAGATCACGCAGTACACGCGCTACGGCACCGTGATGCTCTCCGTGGTCCAGGCGTTCGGGATCGCGATCTTCCTCGAGAGCATGAACTCGCAGTTCGGCGTGCCGGTCGTGCCGAACCCGGGGATGGGATTCCGACTCGTCACCGTTCTCACGATGACGACGGGCGCCGTCTTCGTGATGTGGCTGGGAGAACTGATCACCGAGAAGGGGATCGGGAACGGGATGTCGCTCTTGATCTTCATCGGGATCGTCGCCCGCTTCCCGGCCGAGGTGATCAACACGATCCGCTCGGTCGGCCAGGGCTCGCTGAACCCGGTCATGCTGGCGATCATGGCGGTGGCCATGGTCGTGATCACCGGGACGGTGGTGGCCTTCACCCAGGCGACTCGGAAGATCCCGGTTCAATATGCGAAGAGAATCGTCGGACGCAAGATGTACGGCGGCCAGAGCACGCATATTCCGCTGCGCGTCATCACGGCGGGCGTGATCCCGATCATCTTCGCGCAGTCGATCATCGTCTTCCCGAGCACGATCGCGAGCTTCTTCCCGAACAGCGACATGATGCACAACATCCAGCGCTTCTTCGCTCCGGGGACGCCGATCTACGTGGTTCTGTACAGCCTGATGATCATCTTCTTCACGTACTTCTATACGGCGATCGTCCTGAATCCGGTCGACCTCGCCGAGAACATGAAGAAGTTCGGCGGATTCATCCCCGGCATCCGGCCCGGGAAGCATACGGCAGAGTACATCGACCGCATCCTGCAGCGGATTACGCTGCCGGGAGCGATCTTCCTGGCGCTGATCGCGGTTCTTCCCGACATGCTGCTCCGCTACGGGAACGTGCCGTTCTATTTCGGGGGCACCTCGCTCTTGATCATCGTCGGCGTCGCGCTCGACACGCTGCAGCAGATCGAGTCGCACCTGCTCATGCGGCACTATGATGGATTCATGAAGAAGGGGCACCTGCGGGGACGGCGCTAGCAGAAGGGCGGAACGGCAGGGCAGTACGGCGGAGAAGAACCGGTAGGAAGGTCCGAACCGACAGGAGGTCCGATGCGCCTGATCCTGCTCGGCGCGCCCGGCTCGGGAAAGGGGACTCAGGGGGAGATTCTCTCTCGGGAGCTCGCGATCCCGGTGGTCTCCACGGGGGACATCCTGCGGAGGGAGATCGCGGCAGGGACGCCGCTGGGCAAGCGGGTGCAGGCGCTCGTGGGAAAAGGGGACCTGGTTCCGGACGATATGGTCCTCGAGCTGATGGAGCGGCGGCTCGCGGAGCCGGACCTGGAGCCGGGCTTCGTGCTCGACGGATTCCCGCGCTCGATCCCGCAGGCCGAAGGGCTGGACCGCTGGCTTGCGGAGAGGAATCAGAGCATCGACCTGGTGCTCAAGATCCACGTTTCGAAGAAGGCGCTCCTCCAGCGGATGACGGGGCGCCGGGTCTGCGCGAACTGCGGAGCCGTGTACAACCTGGCGACGAAGCCGCCGGCCGTGGAAGGAAAGTGCGACGTTTGCGGCGGAGTGCTCGCGCAGCGAGTCGACGACGACGAGGCGACGGTGCGTCGCCGGCTCAATGTGTACGAGGCGGCGACGGCGCCGCTGATCGACTACTACGACAGCCGGAAGGTCCTGGCGATCGTCGACGGTGAGGCCGAGGTCGGCGAGGTGGCCGAGGGGATCCGGCGGGCGATCGAGAGCGCTTCGGGCATCCGAGGCGCAGGAGAGTGAAGGGTTTGATTTACGTTCGTAAGCCCGTGGAGATCGAAAAGATCCGCAAGAGCGCGGCGATCGTCGCCGAGGCCCTCGAGGTGGCCGGGAGCATGATCCGGCCCGGCTTGCGGACCGCCGACCTCGACCGGGCGATCGAGGAGCTCATCCGCTCGCGTGGAGCGGTTCCGTCGTTCAAGGGGTACTACGGCTACCCCGCCTCGATCTGTGTTTCGATCAACGACCAGGTGGTCCACGGAATCCCGGGCGACACCGAGTTGCGCGAAGGCGACATCGTCGGCGTCGACATCGGCGCATTTCTGGGCGGCTACCATGGCGACGGAGCGCGGACCTTCCCCGTCGGGGAGGTGAGCGACGAGGCGCGCGAGCTGATGCGGGTGACGCGCGAGTGCCTGGATCTGGCGATCCAGGAGGCGCGGCCCGATCGCCGCGTCGGAGACATTTCGGCGGCCGTGCAGCGGCATGCCGAAGCGCATGGCTACGGAGTCGTTCGGCAGCTGGTCGGGCACGGAATCGGCAATTCGCTGCACGAAGAGCCGCAAGTGCCGAACTTCGGCAATCCCGGGCAGGGACCGAAGCTGCGGCCGGGGATGGTGATCGCCATCGAGCCGATGATCAACCTGGGCACGCACGAGGTGTACACGCTCGACGACGAGTGGACGGTCGTGACGCGAGACCACAAGTTGTCGGCGCATTTCGAGCACACCGTCGCGATCACCGAGGGGGGACCCGTCGTCCTCACGGTGCCCGATGAGGACGGAGGTGGGAGATGAAGGTCAGAACGTCCGTCAAGAAGATCTGCGAGAACTGCATCATCATCAAGCGCGAGGGCGTGCTGCGGGTGATCTGCAAGAAGAACCCGCGGCACAAGCAGCGGCAGAAGTAGGCAGTAGGCGCGAAGGCAGCGCTGGGTAGAACCGGTGGGTAGAAGAGAGCGGCTCGGGCCGATCGGCTAGGGCAAGGAGGGAGAGCAGTTGGCGCGTATCGCGGGAGTCGATGTCCCGAACGAGAAGAGGGTGGAGGTCGCGCTGACCTACATCTTCGGAATCGGGCCCGCATCCGCCCGGAAGATCCTCGAGAGCACGAAGGTCGATCCGGACAAGCGGGTCAAGAACCTGACCGATGAGGAAACGGCCCGGCTGCGCAGCGAAATCGAGACGAACTATCGGATCGAGGGCGCGCTCCATACCGAGGTCGGAATGAACATCAAGCGGCTGATGGACATCGGCTGCTATCGAGGGCTGCGCCATCGCCGAAGCCTTCCGGCTCGCGGTCAGAGGACGCGCACGAACGCGAGGACCCGCAAGGGCCCGAAGCGGACGGCTGGCGCGGTCCGCAAGAAGCCGAAGCCGGGGAAGAAGGGCTAGGCGCGCGAAGACGAGAGGCGAAGGCGAACGGAGGATGATCCAAATTGGCTCGTGAGAAGAAGACTTCGAAGCGCAAGGACCGGAGAGTCTCGGTCCTCGGAGTGGTGCACGTCCACTCGAGCTTCAACAACACGATCATCTCGATCACCGACCCGGACGGCGGTGTGGTCTCCTGGGCCAGCGCCGGCAAGGTCGGTTTCAAGGGATCCCGCAAGTCGACTCCCTTCGCGGCGCAGGTTGCGGCCGAAAACGCGGCGAAGGAGGCGATGAGCCAGGGAATGCGGAAGGTCGAGGTCTGGGTGAAAGGGCCGGGCGCCGGCCGCGAGGCGGCGATCCGCTCCGTGCAGGCCGCCGGGATGGAGATCACGGCGATCCGCGACGTCACTCCGATTCCGCACAACGGGTGCCGGCCGCCGAAGCGCCGGCGGGTCTAACGAATCGTCGGATCCGGATCCTCGGCTCCGCGTCGTCGGAATCGAGGCGCCGATCCGAGTCGTCGTATCGCCGGCGAGACGCCGGCGGATCGCGAAGAGTCGATCGCAGGAGGAAATGAAGGCAGATGGCGAGGTATACGGGTCCTGTGTGTCGGTTGTGCAGGCGTGAAGGCATCCGCCTGTACCTGAAGGGGGATCGCTGCTACACCGAAAAGTGCGCGATCGAGCGCCGCGGGTACGTCCCGGGCGAGCACGGGCGCGACCGGCGTACCAAGGAAACCCCCTACGGACAGCAGCTCCGTGAGAAGCAGAAGGCGCGCAGGATCTACGGGATCATGGAGCGGCAGTTCCGCAACTACTTCGAGAAGGCCGAGCGGAAGAAGGGAGTCACGGGAGAGATCCTGCTCCAGCTCCTGGAGACCCGTCTCGACAACATCGTCTACCGCCTCGGCATCGCTCCGTCACGAGCGATGGCCCGGCAGCTCGTCCGTCACGGGCACATCGAGGTGAACTCCCGCGCCGTCGACATCCCGTCATTCGCCCTCCGGATGGGCGACATCATCCGTGTTCGCGAGAAGAGCAAGAACCTCGATGCGATCAAGGAAGCGATCGAGAAGCGCCGGCGTACCGAGATGCAGCCCTGGCTCGACTTCGACGAGAAGAAGCTCGAGGGCCGGCTGAACCAGGTCCCGACGAGGGAGAACATTCCGGTCCCGATCCAGGAGCAGCTGATCGTCGAGCTGTATTCGAAGTAATTCGAACGAGTCGAGATCGCGAGTCCGTCCGTTCTCACGCGATCAAGATCGGTCTCGGAATCGCCCGAACAGTCCAACAAGGAGATTGACCAGGATGAAGTGGAAGGCTCTTCAGATGCCGGAGCGGATCCAGCAGGACGAGGCAGCCTCGTCGGATCGCTACGGCAGATTCGTGGTGGAGCCTCTCGAGCGAGGTTTTGGAGTGACGCTGGGAAACGCTCTCCGGCGCGTGCTCCTGTCCTCCCTCCAAGGGGTCGCGGTCACCGCGATGCGGGTCTTGGACGACCGCGTCCGGCACGAGTTCGCCACCATCCCCGGCGTGCTCGAGGACGTCACCGACATCGTCTTGAATCTGAAGCAGGTTCGGTTCAAGCACCTCGGGGACGGTCCTAGGCGGGGGATCTTCCGGGCCAAGGGGAAGACCGAGGTCCGCGCCGGCGACATGGAGATCTCGACCGACATCAAGATCCTGAATCCCGATCTCCACATCGCCACAGTAAACAAGGAAGGGGACCTGCAGATCGAGGTCGAGGTCTCCTCCGGCAAGGGATACGTGTCCGAAGAGCAGCACCAGGCGGTGCTCGATCGTTTCGGATGGATCCCGGTCGACTCCGTCTTCTCGCCGGTCACGAAGGTCAACTTCGCGGTCGAGAACACGCGAATCGGACAGAGGATCGACTACGACAAGCTGACCCTCGAGATCTGGACCGACGGCTCGCTCACTCCGAACGACGCCCTCTCGATGGCGGCGAAGATCCTGCGCGACCACTTCAGCCTCTTCATCCGCTTCGAGGAAACGTTCGAAGAGGAGGTCGAGGAGGTCGTCGACGAGGAGTACAACCGGATCAAGGAGCTGCTGGAGCGCTCGGTCGACGAGCTGGAGCTTTCGGTCCGCGCCGGCAACTGCCTGCGCGCGGCCCAGATCCGCACGATCGGCGATCTCGTGCAGAAGAGCGAGCCGGAGATGCTGCAGTACCGCAACTTCGGCAAGAAGTCCCTGAAGGAGATCCAGGACTTGATCTCCACCATGGGCTTGCACTTCGGGATGGATGTCTCGCGCTACCTCGGTACTCCCAAGCCGAAGCCGGCCGAGGAGGAAGAGGACGAGGGAGACTCGGAGCACCTCGAGTTCGAGGAAGAGGAGGCGGAAAGGTAGCCCTCGGGGGCGCCTCCGTAGAAAAGCAAGATGCGACATCATCGCGATCATCGGGCGCTCAGCCGCACGGCGGAACATCGCCGCGCCCTCATGCGGAACCTCGTCACGTCCCTCTTCGAGCACGAGAGGATCGAGACGACCGTGGCCAAGGCGAAGGAGGCGCGCCGCGTCGCCGAGCGCATGATCACCTACGCCAAGCGCGACTCGATCCATTCGCGCCGTCTGGTCGCCCGGACGGTCCAGAACGAGGACGTCGCGAAGAAGCTCTTCGACACGATCACTCCCTGGTATGCGACCCGCCAGGGCGGGTATACGCGCGTCCTGAAGACGCGCGCCCGCCTGGGGGACGCCGGCGAGATGGCGATCCTCGAGCTCGTGAAGACGACGGAGCAGAAGGAAGCCGAGCGCCGCGCCCGCGCCGAGAAGCTCGCCGAGGCGGCGAAGGAGCGGGAGAAGAAGGGCAAGGAGAGGGAGAAGGAGAAGGGCAAGGAGAAGGGGGCCGAGAAGGCGACCGCCGAGAAGGGCGAGAGCCGTCCCGGGACGCGCGAGGAAGCGCGCGAGAGGCGCGAGGGTGGAATCCTCGGCAAGCTGCGCCGCCGGCGCGAGCAGGCGGAGGAGGACCGGGCACAGGAGGAAGGTGCGAGCGACAAGTCCGGCGAGGCCGGCGAGGAGAAGAAGCCCGAGTAGGTTTAGCGAGTAGCCTCGGCGGGACGGCGCGGCCTCACGCATTGCACCGCGCGCACGAAAGACCGGCCGGAGAGCCAACCGGCCGGAGGGTTGCCCAAACCCGGCAGATCATGAAACTGCTCCTTGCCTTCCCTAGGCGAGGTCGATCTGCTGGGTTTCGGGCTTTTTGTCCAGGAGGCGGCGATGAACGTTTTCTCGCGCGACCCTGATGCCAACCGCGACGCGAACGCGCGCTCGTCGAGCGACGGCCACAACCATCACCTCGGGCCACGGCCTCAGGAGCCAGGCGCTCCGGTAGGGGGAGGCGCGCCGGCCCCGCCGATCCGCTATCTCGCCCCTCTCTCGGATGACCTGCTTCGCCTCTGCCTTCGAGGCCTCGCGCTCCCGCCGTCCCCACGCGTGCTCGATCTCTGCTGTGGACTCGGTCCGGCGAGCGCCATGCTCGTGACCGAGTTCGGCGCCTCCTATACCGGGCTCGACCTCGACGAGGGGCTGCTGAGAGTGGCACGCCAGCAGGCGCTCGAGGCGGGACTGCAGGAGCGCGTGGAGTTCCGCAGAGGCGACGCCCGCCACATCGAGCTCCCCAACGGCACTTTCGACCTCGTCCTCGCTCTCGGCGGGTGCCTTACCTACATGGGACGGCCGGAGGGGCTCGAGCGGATCCGCCAGCTCCTCGCTCCGCGCGGCTCGATCCTGATCTCCGACCTGATTACCCTCGATTCCCCGGTGCCGGGGGAGATCGACGCGGCCCTCGAGGCCCTCGCCCCGAACAGCCCGCCGCGTGGCCTCGCCCTCGAGCCGGCCGTCCGAGACGTCTACGAAGAGGGGCTCTACCGCTTCGAGAACGAATCGAGCTACCGCTCCCTCTTCTCCCTCTTCGGATATGATCTGCGGTTCGACTTCCTGGTGCCGGAGAGCGCCTGGAACGCCTACTACCGTCATGCCGCGCGTGTGTTGACCGACCCGACCGCCGAGCCGCGAGTGCCGGTCGCCGTCGACGAGCTGGCGGCTTTCTATTCCTGGGGGGGACGCTGGGGCCTCGGGTACCTGGTCGCGGGCGCCTCGCTCGCTGCCACCTCCGAAGCGTAGAACGACGGGTCCGGCCGCCCGGCACAAGGAGGAGCCAGACCGTGAGCATGAGGAAGAGCAGCGAATCGGCCGCATCGATGCCCAGAACGACGCCGCTCCCGAAGGACGCCCTCGTCCGTGAGAGGCTCGTCGCGGTGATCGGCGCCGGCAACATGGGTTCGGGAATCGCGCAGAAGTACGCGTCGGAGGGCTTCGACGTCCTGTTGCTCGATCTCGATGAGGCGGCTCTGGCGCGCGGGCGGCGCCGCATCGACGAGACGCTGCAGGAGGCCGTCGCACGCAAGCTCTATAGCGAGGCGAAAGCGGCCGAGATCGGAGCCCGGATCGTCCCCACGCTCGACTGGGAGCGCCTCGCCGAGGCGAGTCTCGTCATCGAGGCGGTCTTCGAGGATCTCGACGTGAAGCGGGCCGTCTTTTCGCGCGTCGACTCGCTAACGGGACCTGCCACGCTCCTCGCCACCAATACATCCTCGTTTCTCATCCGCGACCTCGTCTCCGGGCTTCACCATCCGGATCGCGTGCTCGGTCTTCACTACTTCTACCATCCTGCAAAGAACCGGCTGGTCGAGGTGATCCCCGGCCCGACCACGTCGCTCGAGGCGTTGCGCGTCGTGGCTGACTTGCAGGAGCAGATCGGCAAGACGCCGATCGCTAGCGCGGATAGCCCCGGCTTCATCGTCAACCGCTTCTTCGTCCCCTGGATCAACGAGGCGGCGCGAATGCTCGACGAGGAGATCGCTGGCGCGGCAACGATCGAGCAGGCGGCCCGCGAGGGATTCGGTATCCCGATGGGACCGTTCGAGCTGATGAACGTGACCGGGGTGGCGATCGGCTATCACGCGGCCGAGTCGCTCGCCCGCGCGCTCGGTCCTTTCTATGCGCCCGCCGCTGGGCTCGAGGAGCGCGCGCAGTCCAACGAGCGGTTCGCGGTGGAAGGGGAGCCGGACCGCTCCCGCTTCCTGCAGGTCGTCGAGCGGCTCGATGGCGTCGCCTTCCTGGTCGCCGCCACCCTCGTCGAAGAGGAGGTCGGGACGCCGGAAGACACCGACATCGGCGCGCGCGTCGGCCTGCGCTGGCCTCGCGGGCCGTTCGAGAGGATGGCCGAGGTCGGTCCGCGAGAAGCGTTGCGCCGCGCGGAGGCGATTGCCTCCCGTTGGACGATGCCGGTCCCGTCGCTTTTGCAGGAGGCCGCGAAGACGCGCGTCGCGATTCCGGTGCGACGCGTCGACCTACGTGCAGAGGACGAAGTGGCGTGGATCACGATCCGCCGCCCCGACGCCATGAACGCGCTCGACGAGGCCGTGGTCGCGGAGCTGTCGGAGCGGATCGAGGAGGCATTTGCCGACCGGGACGTCCGGGGAATCGTCCTAGGCGGGTCGGGCAAGGCGTTCGTCGCCGGGGCGGACATCCGCTTCTTCGTGCGCGCGATCGAGGAGAAGCGCTTCGACCGGATTCGCGCGTTCACCGAGCAGGGCCAGTCGCTGCTCGCGCGGATCGAGGACGGCCCGAAGCCGGTCGTCGCTCGCCTGCACGGGCTCGCCATCGGCGGCGGCGCCGAGCTCGCGCTCGCCTGCGATCGCATCGTCGCCTCGCCGAAGGCCTACCTGTCCTTCCCGGAGACCGGGATCGGCATCTATCCCGGTCTTGGCGGGACCGTGCGGCTCCCGCGCCGCATCGGTCTTCCCCTCGCCCGCTGGCTGATCCTCACGGGGACGACCGTGGACGCGACGCTCGCCGAGGCGATCGGTCTCGTGGACGCTGTGGTGCCGTTTGGGGAGCTTCGCGAGGCGCTCCTCGCGGCCCTCGACCAGGGGAAGGCGGACAAAGCCGCTCGCTCTCACGTCGCGCTGGCGCCTGCCGCGGGGGAGACCGACGCGTTCGCCGATTCCCGGGCGCGCACCGCAGGCTGCTTCTTCTCCGGACCGGCGGATGTCGATGCTCTCCTCGCACCGAGAGCCGGCTCGCCCCCGGGCGCGGCCGCTAGTAGCGCAGGCAAGGACGAGGCGAAGATCATCGAGACGCTCCGGCGGAAGGCTCCGATCGCACTCCGGATCGCGGATCAGCTGCTACTCGGGAATGCGATGCGCAGTCGTGACGACGGCCTTCGCGCGGAGCTGGACCGCCTGGAGGAGGTCTTCGCAACGCGGGATGCGTATGAGGGGTTGACGAGCCTGGGAGTCAGAAAGCCGGTCTACGAAGGGCGCTGACGCTGGCCGTTTGGCGCGGATGCGCTGTCCGGAACGGCGGGGCTGCCGGTCGAGCTGCGGAAACCCGCCGAGTCCTTCCCGACCGCCGACTGGTTCTGCCCGGCTTGGCCGTTCTCCTCCTCCACCCCGTTGCCCGTCGTCGCACCGTTTCCTTCCGCTGCCAAAGACTCCTCTTCCGCCCGCAGCGGCGCCCGAATCGCTTCCAGGATCCGGATCAGCCGGTCGAGGTCCTCGACTCCCGCCCCGCGCATCAGCTGCTGGTTCAGCTCGCGGATCGGTCCGTCCAGGGACGCGAGAAGGTCCAGCCCTTTCCGGCTCACGAAGCCGCGGACGACTCGGCGGTCCTTGGTGCTTCGCTCCCGGCGGATCCATCCATCGGCCTCCAAACGGTCGGTGAGCCGCGTGACGTTGGGGTAGCGGACGATCATCCTGCGGGCGATCGACATCAGCGGCAGGCCCTCGTCCCCGGCGCCGCGGAGAATCCGAAGGACGTTGTATTGCGCGAGAGTGATCCCGTAGCTGTGCAGCAGCCGGTGCGTGGAGCGGTAGAGAAGGTCGCCCGTGGCGAAAATCGATACCAGCGCCTCTTCCTGGCGCGTCGAGAACGGACGCTTCTGATGCAGCTCGTCCGCTAGGGACATCGTGGGGGGAGATCCTCCTGCCGGCCTGGTCGGGCTGGTGCGGATGCGCTGATCCGAGGGTAGAGGAGCCGCGGGGGGATGGTCAAACGTCCATCCGTGTGTCGGCCCCATCGCTTCCTGCGCCGCATTTGCCTCCCCGCGGGCCCCTCGCGATCCCTTCCGGACGGGCCATGGCGACGCTATGCTGACCAGTTGCCGCCGAGTCCGCGCCCCGCGGTCGGCCGCACGAAGAGCGCCAAGAGAGGAGTCGCATGCTGCACGACGCGATCGGCCGGACGATTGATCACCTCCGGGTCTCCGTGACCGACCGATGCGGTCTGCGCTGCGTCTACTGCATGCCCGACGGCGAACCGGAGCACGCCCCCCGCGAAGAGATCCTGACCTACGAGGAGATCGCCGAGGTCGTTCGGCGCCTGCACGACCGCTTCGGCCTGCGCCGCGTCCGGATCACGGGCGGCGAGCCGCTCGTCCGGCCACGCCTCGAGAACCTCGTCCGGCTGCTGGCCGAAATCGGCCTCGAAGAGGTCGCGATGACGACCAATGGGCAGATCCTCGCCCGCTCGATCGACGCCCTCAAGGAGGCGGGGCTGACCCGTCTCAACATCAGCCTCGACAGCGCGAATCCGGAGACGTTCCGCCGTCTGACAGGCGGCGACCTGGCCCCCACGCTCGAAGGGATCGCCGCCGCGGACAGCGCCGGCCTACGGCCCCTCAAGCTGAACGCGGTCGTGATCCGGGGCGAGAACGAGGACGAGACCGTCGATCTTGCGCTCTGGGCGATGGAACGAGGCTACGAGATCCGATTCCTGGAGCTGATGGCGATCGGCTGCGTCCAGCGGTACCACCCGGAGATGTTCGTTCCGACGCGCGAGGTGCGGGAGCGGCTGCAGCGCGAGTTCGCCATGGAGCCGATCGAGGCGGAGCCTGGTGCTCCGGCGAAGCTCTGGAGCGCCCGTCGCGGCGAGATCGAGGGGAAGATCGGCTTCATCTCACCGGAGACCGAGCCGTTCTGCCTGTCCTGTCGCCGGCTGAGGATGACGGCCATGGGCCGTTTCTTGGGATGCATCATGCTC
This sequence comes from Candidatus Eiseniibacteriota bacterium, assembly GCA_041946735.1. Lineage (GTDB taxonomy): Bacteria > Eisenbacteria > RBG-16-71-46 > CAIMUX01 > VGJL01 > JBHGAY01. The sequence goes on along the minus strand of JBHGAY010000034.1, from coordinate 29,036 downwards.
GAGGACGGACCGGACGTGCGCGCCGCGCTGCGAGCTCCGGGCGGCGTCGACGAGGCGATGTTCGACGCGGCGGTGCGTCGCGCGGTCGCCGACAAGCCTGTGTTGCGAATCCCTGTGACACGCGGCCACATGATGGCAATCGGGGGCTGACACGTCCACGTCCTGCTGCCTAGCTCTCGTCTGGCCGTCTCAGCGTCTCGGTCTCCCGCAGTCCCGCAATCCCGTGATCGATAAAAGCGAACCGGGAGCGAGCCAGGTCCCCAGTGGCCCGCCCCCGGCGTGACAGAGTGCGCGGAGGTCGATCTCGGTCAGGTCCAGTCGTTGCGTCTGTGCGTCTTGCCATGGACTTCCAATCAGGAGGCTCTGACGCACCGGCTTCCCGGCCAGCTCCCTGCCTCTTCCCGACCGGCAGAGATCGCCGCCGGTCGACCTGCGCGCCAGAGCCCTCGCCGATCTCATCAAGCAATCGGCATGCCGGGTTCGCGGCGATGTGCTCCGTTGTCGTAAGACTATGCGGATCTTAGAGGTCCGGCAGCACGCGATCCATCCGAAGAGGATGGCCCGTGGCTCCCGTGACTCCAGTGGTGCCGGCCGGCTGGATAGAAGCGAACCACCCGGCAGGTGTGGCGTCGAACACGCCGTCGTCCTATCTTCCTGCAGATGAACTCGGACGCTCCACCGCTCCAGTTGCTGGTCGTTCGATCGACCGCCGTCGCCGCCGAGGCACTCGAAGCGCAGCTGGCTGAGCGCGGCGCTCTCGGGTCCGCGATCGAGAAGCGCCGGGGCGCTCGCCTCGTGCGGCTCCAGGCCTACTTCCCGAGCGAGATGGATGTGCCGGTCGACTGGGTGCGCGAGAAGCTCGATGAGCTTCACAGCTACGGAGTGCCGGTCGGCCCTGCCGAAGTCCGCCTTCTTCCCCTGCATCGGGAGGATTGGGCAGAGACCTGGAAGACGCATTGGAAAGCCTTCCGGCCGACTTCGCGGCTGATGATCGTCCCTAGCTGGGAGGCGGACAGCTCCCCGGCCCCTGACGGCATGGACCGGATCCTGATGGATCCGGGGATGGCGTTCGGACTGGGCGACCACCCGACGACCCGCGGATGTCTGCAGATGCTCGAGCGGATCGCGGACGAGCGCGGAGGGATCTCCGGCGAGATGGTGGCGCCGCCCTCAGGACAGAGAGGCCCTGTTGCCGGGCGGACGGCCGCGCCCCCACCGATCGCTCCGACAATCGCGACACCTTCCGCGGCCGACATCGGCAGCGGGACAGGGATTCTCTCGGTTCGAGCGGTGCAGCTCGGGTTGGGCCCGGTCGACGCCTTCGATACGGAGGCCGATGCGGTACGCACCGGAGTGGCCTGCGCGCAAGCGAATGGGGTCGCTGCGGCGATCGCCTTTCAGGAGGGGACTCTGCCGGCGACGGGCGCGGGGCCATATCGGTTGATCCTCGCCAACATCTTCTTGAGCGTGCTCGAGGACCTTCTGCCGCGCATGATCCGGGCGCTGGAGCCTCAGGGGGAGATCGTCCTGGCCGGGATTCTGAGCGATCAGGAAGACAGGCTGCGGGTGGGATTGGAGCGCCGCGGCCTGCGTGTCACCGACCGGATCTGCGAGCGGACCCAGCGTGGAGCGAGGCGCTGGCCGGTGCTCCGGGCCCGGTTCGAGAGCTCGCTGCCCGGCCGGAGCACGCCCGGCGAGTCAGGTCTCCAAGATGGTTGACCCTCGTGCGGCTGTTCCGGTAGCCTTCTCGTCTGTGCGGTCGAAGCCGCCCCCCGCTCGGGGGATCGGCAGCCAGGAAAGCGACCCCAAGGATCATTCCTCGGTAGCTCAATGGTAGAGCAACCGGCTGTTAACCGGTAGGTTGCAGGTTCGAGTCCTGCCCGGGGAGCATGTTGAGCAAGCCGCGGCCTTAGCGCGGCGAGATCGGTTGACGAAGCCCCGGTGGCGCGAGCTGCCGGGGTTCGTTTTTCGCGCAGAAACGGCGCGGTGTCGCGCGTCGACGGGCGCGGTAGGCCGACTCTCGGTTTGTGCCGTCTCGTTCGGACACCGCGGACAACCCTGCCTCTTCGGGCCGAGACTCTCTGACTCTCAGTTCGAGGGGAGAATGTGGTTAACAAACCTGGTTCGGGTTGGGAGTCCGCGCCGAACCCTTTCCCGAACTTGCGTCCGGCTGTAGACTATCAACTGGTCCCAGTGCGCACAGCAAGTCTCGGTCCCGGACCTTCGAGGAGCTTGGGGGTCTGGAACTCGTTCCCGTGTAGGCGGGTGGCGGAGGCACAACATGTATGACGACCTCCATTCTGCACTACGGAGCGAGGTTCTTGGAACGACGACCCTAACCTCTGCTGCGGTCTCGCTCGTCAAGCTGCAGTACACCAAGGATCGTCACTCGTATTCAATCCATGTTCGGCCGAGTGGCTGGTCAACTGCGGGCATCCAGATGACTGACTTCCTTGTGCTGCTCGGATTCGTAAGGAGCAATTGCCCCTTCCAGGCTCCTGAGTGTTACGTGCGTCGAGTAGACGAGTGGTTCGACCTGCCACGATTCGCAGAATCCTTTGCCGGAGCCTGGGAGTCCTTACGGAACGCTGACTCCAGTTTAGCGGAGTGTGGCATTCATATAGAACATCCCGAAGGGTTCGGCTTCTTCTTAGGCCGGTCGTCCGCGCCTCACATATCCCGGTCAGTCAGAGCGCAAGGCGATGGACACAGCGCGGCGAAGAAGGAGCAACTCAAGACCAGCGAAGACGCCTATTTCCGGTTCGTGCTCTCATGGATAGATGGACGAGACGGCAAGGGGTGGATAATGCACTATCGACCTATCCACCCCCCACTGTCGAGAGAAATGGAGTCAGCTCTCGAGTTCTTGGGGTCCTTTGCCTCCTTCGGAGAATGTCCGGAGTTCGATTTCGAGCCGTGCAGGTGGCGTTTTGTGGAGTACGAGGAGGGGAGATCGTACCACGATAGAAACACGAGCTACGTTCATCAGTGCTTCGATAGACACTCCTTGCGTTTTTCGGCGGGCCTCGAACTCCTTCTACGAAGTCACAGACTGCTACTGCCATTCGGGTTTTCCTTCTTGGAGGAGGCTGGGCCTGTGGCGCCGGAACCAGATCCTGGTCAACTGGCACGGTTGTCCGATCGCGGTGGTCGCGGGCAAGCGTTTGAGTACGATGTCGCTATCTCGTTTGCTGGCCCTCAAAGACACTTGGCGGAAGCGATAGGAAGACACGCGAGGGATGCCGGGCTGAGGGTGTTTCTCGACTCGTTCTTTCCGGAACAACTCTGGGGACGGGACTTGGCAGTGTTCTTCGATGAAGTGTATCGCAAGAAGTCGCGGTACTGCGTGATCCTGATTTCGAAGGACTATGCGGCCAGGGAATGGACGAGCCACGAGCGTAGAAGTGCGCAAGCGAGGGCCATCAAGGAGAAAGGCGGAGAGTATATCCTACCGGTACGAGTGGATGACACAGAACTCGATGGCCTCCAGCCGACGATGGGGTACGTCTCCCTTGGTCAAGTCACCGCCGAAGAGATTGCGGCCTTGATCGCGAAGAAAGTGTCGGGCTAGGTTGCGTCATTGCCGGACACGCACGTCCCACTGAGGCAGGTGCACTGCACCAGGAAGTCCCGTCCCCATGGCCTTCTCACCGCCCTGAAAGTCCACGAGGTTAGCTTCTCGAAGCTCTCAGTGCCAGGCAGTCTCCGTTGAGGGAGCGCACAGTTGCGCGGGGGTCGAAGGGCCGTGGTGCTTTGCGAGAACGAGATCCTGCGCCAGAGCCCGACGGGACAAGGTGGGGTGAGACGACATGAGGTTACTATCGCGTGAAGGCTGCCGCCCCGCCGTGGCGAGCCAAGCTCGGGCAGGCTGCGCTGGCGATCTGCATCCTACCGTGAGACGGCCGTAGGAGGGCCGGTACATGACTCGTCGCCCAAGGAAGGGAAGGACTTCCGGTAATCGGCTGGACGTCGGGAAGGTCATGGCCGTCGTTACTCGTGTTGGATCTGTCGCGGCGCTCGTAGTCTGCATTAGAAGCTGCTCGCTTGCTGAGAACGCAAATCGATTGTCCGAGGCATCAACCCAACTCGTTAGGGCGCAGTTCGAGTCAGAACGCGCGGTGGTCTGGCGATGGTACTTGGACAGACAGCGGTTTACGATCAACCTGCAGCCAACAGATAATAGCATCATAGTGGAGAGCGTCAGCGTCAAGTTGCCATCTACCGCCCCGTTTGGGGCGAAGGTTATCGAGCCCGGTGCGATCCTGAACAAGGCGCCCTATCCACTGTCCCTTTCACCGATCGGGGATTACCTTTGCAGCGTATCGCATGCTGCTGTGTGGATGCAGATGCGAGTGCCATTGGTGATTGTCTCGCGCTACGAAGCAATGGGAGGAGTACACGAAGACGCCTCACTCTATCTGTTGGATATTGTATACGCTAGAATCCCAATGAACCAAGAACCTCGCGTCCTAGTTTCTGGAATCCACCTTCAAGAACGAGTCCACCCACGTGAAGCGCAACGCACAGTCGACCGCGTTTGGGATGAGGAGTACAATCCGGTGCCTCCGCCATTGAGAGACCAGTCATCTTGATGACGTGCGGGTTCAGCGGTGCTCGTGATGACCTCGTGGATCCAGCTACCCTGGATCCACTATCTGGCCGCACGACGTTTTGCATACCGCCTGAACTCACTAGCGGTAGCCTCGTGTAGAGTGACGACCACTAGCCCCTTCTCGTGGCTGTATATAAGCCATCCTTCGGTCTGCGGTGTTTCAAAGCGGTACATCTCTGAGTCTGCGTTTGGTCGCGCGGGCTTCCCCCAGGTCGATGTCATCATGCCGTATAGACAGCGGAAAAGATCGGGCCCCCTCCCTGACGCGAGGATCGAGGAGAGGTCACCGTCCAGGAAGGACATCTTCACCGAGTCGACGGCGCAGTCTCCAACTGCGTTGATTCTGGACTTGAACCAGAGTATCCCTGCGGCTCCGCTTTCTGAAGGAGCCTCAGGAGTTCCTAGCGTGAGAGAGTCCATGCTCTGGAAACTTGTCCCCCAAGGGTAGCCGTTGAAACCATCGGGCGTGTACTGTGTGCGTCCCTCCTTTGCGTCGGTGATTGTCAGGGCGAAGACTAGGAGCAAGAGAAGCACGCGCATAGGGATCCCTCCGGAGTGAGTGCTGTCCACAGGCAATGCCAGCAAGGGAAGTGAACGCGCAGGATCATAGCGGGACGGCTGCAAAGGGTCCATTGAAGGCAGCCGACTCGTGTCCAGAGATTGTGGCTGCGGGAGACGCCTTGACACCCGACCGCAACGGATGTAGAAACAGGGTCGGCGCGGTGAACGCACCGCGGGCGTAGACAGATCACCAGACAGCGGCCCGGCCGCAAAGCGGAAGGCGTTGTGGGTGTTGCTCCGGAAACGGAGGCAACGGGACCATAGCGCCTATTCTGTTGCCCCTCGCCGGACCGCAGCTCCCTCGACGCCTCCCATCTGTAGGACCGGGTCAATGCGGAGGAAGCATGGACTTCCTGGACGACCCGGCGGAGATGACCCCCGGGCAGCGACTGGCCGAGTTAGCGGCCATCCTGGCCGCCGGCTACTTGCGGGCGAGAGCCTGCAGCGCTACTTCCGTTTCGGCGCCTGTTTCTCCACCGACTCTCGACAAACCACTGGATGTCTCCGGGACCCCGAGACCTCCATGGGACGAGGGGTTGACGGACGGAGACCCCGCGGAGGCGGGAGCATGAAGCCGCACATCGCCAGGCAAGTCGCAGAGCTGCAAGACATGACGCTCGCCGAGCTCCGAGAGAAGTACGTGGAGGTCTTCGGTGAGCCGACGACGTCTCGCCACAAGGTCTACCTACAGAAGCGGATCACCTGGCGGCTGCAGGCGAACGACGAGGGCGGACTGTCGGAGCGGGCCCTGCGGCGGGCCGCCGAGCTTGCGAACGAGGCCGACCTGCGGCTCCTGGCGCCGGCGGCGCGGACGGTCACGGGGACGCTCGCGATCCCGCAGGACCGGCGCCTCCCGATGCCCGGCACCGTGCTGACCCGCGAGTACCGGGGGACGATGATCTCGGTGACCGTGCTGGATCGCGGATTCGAGCACGACGGAACGGTCTACCGGTCCCTGACCGCGATCGCGAAGGTCGTCACCGGCACCCACTGGAATGGGTTCCACTTCTTTGGCCTACGTCCGAACGGCGGTGACCGGTGAAGCGCCCCACGAAGTCGGGCAACGGCAACGGAACCCCGCCGGAGACCGGTCCGATCCGCTGCGCGATCTACACACGGAAGTCGACCGAGGAGGGGCTCGAGCAGGAGTTCAACTCCCTCGATGCCCAGCGCGAGGCCGCGGAGGCCTACATCGCCAGCCAGAAGGGCGCGGGCTGGGTCTGCCTGCCCGATCGGTACGACGACGGGGGCTACACGGGCGCCAACATGGACCGCCCGGCGCTGAAGCGCCTGCTGGCCGACATCGAATCCGGCCGGGTCGACTGCGTCGTGGTCTACAAGGTCGACCGCTTGAGCCGCTCGCTGCTCGACTTCGCCCGGATCATCGGGACGCTTGAGGAGCGCAGGGTCTCCTTCGTCTCCGTCACCCAGGCATTCTCGACGAGCTCCTCCATGGGACGGCTCACGATGAACATCCTGCTCAGCTTCGCGCAGTTCGAGCGAGAGATGATCTCGGAGCGGACCCGGGACAAGATGTCCGCTGCGCGGAAGAAGGGGAAGTGGATCGGTGGGATGCTGCTCTTGGGGTACGAACGCGACCGGCAGCTCCGCCGACTGGTCGTGAACAAGCAGGAGGCCGAGCGGGTCCGCGCGATCTTCGACTTGTACCTCGAGAAGGAATCCCTGCTCGAGGTTGTCAAGGAGATCAACCGCCGGGGCTGGCGGAACAAGACCTGGACGACGAAGAAAGGCATTGAACACGTCGGCCGGCCCTTCGACAAGGCTACGGTCTTCGGCCTGCTCCGGAACGTGACCTACGTCGGCAAGGTGAACCACCGGGGAGAGATCTACCCGGGCGAGCACGAGGCGATCGTCGAGGAAGCGGTCTGGGAGCGTGTGCAGAGGCTCCTTCAGAGGAACGGCCGCTCCGGAGGACGGGCGGCGCGGAACAAGTACGGCGCGCTGCTCCGGGGTCTCCTCTACTGCACGCCGTGCGAGTCGGCCATGAGCCACTGCTACACGACGAAGCGCGGGCGGCGATACCGGTACTACACCTGCTGCCGCGCTCAGAAGCAGGGGTGGGAGACCTGCCCCTCGAAGTCGCTCCCGGCCCCCGAGATCGAGCGGTTCGTGGTGGAGCGGATCCGGGCGATCGGGTCAGATCTCGACCTACGGGCCGAGGTTCTCAGAAGGCTCCGGGCGGACGCGGACGAGCGGGCGGAGAAGCTCGCCGGGGAGCGGCCGCAGATCGAGGCGGATCTGCGGACGTGCTCCGAGGAGATCAAGAGGCTGGTCGGATCCGCCTCCGGGAACGGTCGTCGTGCGGCGGTCGCGACGCAGCTGGTCGACCTCCAGGCGCGAACCGATGCCGCGGAGGCGCGTCTGGCCGAGATCCGAGCGTCCCAGGCGGCCGTGGAACGAGACCGGGTCGACGAGGCAGACCTCGCCCGGGCTCTGGAGAGCTTCGATCCCGTGTGGGAGTCGCTGACGCCGCAGGAGCAGGCCCGGGTCGTCGAGCTACTGGTCGAGCGGGTCGGCTATGACGGCGAGCGCCACCGCGTCGCGATCACGTTCCGTCCGGGCGGGATCAAGGTCTTGGCGCAGGAGGTTGAGTAGTGGCGAATCGGGGGCGAGAGGGAGCGGCTGCGGCCGAGACGGCCGGGCGCACCCTCGAGTTCGAGATCCACATTCGGCCCGGGAACCGGGGTCGGCGACGCCTGCGGGAGGGGGCACGGAAGAAGCCGGCCGCCCCGCCCGGTCCCGCGCGGATCCCGCGGGTCGCGCGTCTCATGGCGCTCGCCATCCGCTTCGACAGCCTGATTCGGCGGGGGGCCATCAAAGATTACGCCGAGCTGGCGAGGCTTGGCGGGGTCACCCGGGCGCGGATCAGCCAGATCATGGACCTCTTGAACCTGGCGCCGGACATCCAGGAGGAGCTGTTGTTCTTGCAGCCGCAGGTTGGACGGGAAACGATCACGGAGCGGAGGCTGCGGAGTCTCGCTGGCCTGACGGACTGGGAGGAGCAGCGGGAGAAATGCACAAGTTGTCAACATGGCGACCTTGGTTCGTTGACCGTTGACCTTAACAACTCGTGAGCGTTCACAACAGAGAACGGAAACGGAGAAGAGAATTACTGACACCGGACATGCACGGCGCTATCGTGCCGCTCAGCCTCACTGCAGACGGCGAACAGGAAGGAGAAGGCCATGAGACGTAGGCGAAGCCGCTACAAGGAGTGGAGGGGTGTGACCTTCGGGTTGGGTAGCCAGGCTAGCGGCACCGGCTGGGTCACCCGATGGGACCGTTCTCTCCCCGATCCGCTCGATGGTATCCGTGGCGCGGGGCAGGCGATCTCGTTCGAGGCCATCCTGAACGCCAGCGGACAGCTCGGCGATCCAGGGAAGGGCAACCAGTCGTCCAAGCCGAAGGGGAGGTCGTGGCGATGCTCTTCGCCCTTCCGATTCTGAACAGCGCCAGTCGTCGGTTCGATGAGTACCACAGACTCGCAGTCGCGGAGATCGATCGAGCGGCGGGCAGTCGCATCACTGTTTGGCGCTTTGGCAATCCTCGGGGTAGCGGAGTTGAGCACCAGAAGTTACGACCCAAGCAGCTGATCGCCGCCGATGAGCAGGACGAGCAGGCCTGGGCCGAGGAGATTCGGGCGGGCACGGTACGAGAGCATTGGTCGAAGCAGATGCTCGAAGCTCGGGTTGCCCTGAAGATCAAGAAGGAAGATGTGCCCTGCATTGCCTTCTTCACCTGTACGCCGAGCCTTCGACGGGTCGGGATGCTACGGATCTCTCCCGCCTGGTACGAGTCGGACGCAGGCTGGGGCTGGTTCTGCAGCCGTTTCTGTACCTGGCTCAGGCGCAGCAGCGTTAGGGAACTCGCCAACTTGAGCCCCAAGGCGAAGAACCTTCCGGATGGTCTTCGTGAGCGACTCCGGTATCTCCGTATTCGACCGATTCGGAACATCGACCTCATCAAGACCGACAGCGAACTGATCGAGACGATGTTGAAGGATCCGCTAGACAAGCAGGAACTCGCTTTCCTTCAGGGCCTTGCGGACCATGCCTTCGGCCGGGTCGAAGTCGTGATTCGCAGGAGGCGGCCCGTCCTGGACCCTCCGCCCCGGTGGGACGGTCATTGGAAGGTCTGGAACGACGTCGCTACGAGACCGGACCGCGCTCTGGTTCCCGTGGAGCGTGGTAAACAAGACCTGAGGCTGGTCCGGCTCATCGACATGTTCCGGGCTGTAAGGAACGGCGTTGTCCGGGTGCAGTTCATGCACGGCCTGCCTGCTGAGTTGTGGGTACGGGACGAAATGGCGTTCAATGACTGGCGGCTGGTTTGGAGACGGGGGAACGGGGCCGGATCTTGACGCTGAGAGTACAGCCCTATTGGGTTTCGAACTTGCATTCGACAGTGATCGACCGCACTCTGTGATTCAGCGCCTGGGCGTCTTCTAGAAGGACTCAGGCCAAAAGACAACCAGACGGTCGCCTGACCGCACAGCGGAGGGCGTCGTGGTTAGCTCCGGGAACGGGGACCATGGCGCCCTTTCGCCTTATCCGCTGGCCTTGCCCCGCAAACCGGAACGATCCCACGCCGCCCCGTCCCTGTGAAGAGGAGCGTGGGGATGGCGGACAAGGAAGGCGTCGACCTTAAGACCAGCATTCACACGCTCCGCTCGCGTCTGAGGCACCCCGATCTCGGCGCGACCGAGCTCGTGGTCAGAGCACCGCACGGACGCCACCTGTTGATCGGCTACTACGACGACGCGGGAGAGCTGAGCCAGGCCATCTCCTCGCACGACGGCAAAGCGAACGTCTACATCGGGATTAACCCGCGCCCGCGACCGCTTGTGGATGCTCTCGGGTACAAGCTCAATGCCTCGCCGCGAGCTGGCAAGCGCGCATCGGCATCGGACATCGAGCACGTGACGGGCCTCCTGATCGACGTCGACGCGATACGCGCCGGAGGCTTCGCCGACGATGAATGGCCGGCGACCGACGAAGAGCACGAGCGGACAGTTCAGGTCGCTCACCGCATTGCGGAGTGGCTACGGCGGGAGCGGATCCCCTACGTGGCTGAAGAGACGGGCAATGGCTGCCAGGTCGTCATCCTCGTGGAACCGCTCCCCACGGAGGGCCGTCCGCCTGAGGTGCTGAAGGAGCGCCTCCGCGCCTGGCTCAAGCGGTATATCGCGCCACTGTTTCCGCCGGGCTGCGGCGCGAAGCTCGATGGGGCGGTCTTCGGCGATTTCGCGCGCATCATGCGGTGCCCGGGGACGATGAACGTCAAGCCGAACGTCTCCGATGATCGCCCGTACCGGAGGGCCGAGCTTCGCGAGATCTACGGCCAAGTGCCCCGGGTCGACCTCGAGGTCCTGCTCAGTCGGGTCGAAGTCGAGGCGCCGACGGCAAACGGCAGTAGCGGAGCCGGAACCTCCACGGCGGTGAGAGTGCCGGTCGCCCTCGGCGATGACGAGCTACTCGAGAAGGCCCGCTTGGCGAAGAACGGGGAGCGGTTCCGGCGTCTGTTCGACAAGGGGGACTTGCGTGGCTACCGATCGCAGAGCGAGGCGGATGCTGCCCTCTGCTCGCGCCTTGCTTTCTGGACGGATGGCGATGCGGAGAGGATGGATCGGCTCTTCCGACAATCCGCGCTGATGCGGGGCAAGTGGGATGAACCTCACTCGGCCGACGGCCGCTCGTATGGCCGAATCACGATCGAGAATGCGATATCTCGATGTACCGGAGGCTACGGCCAAGACAAGAGCAATGTGTCCACGCCGGACGCCGACCCGCGACCGGCGATCCTCGTGAGCGGGGGGAAACTGCCCGAGATCGTGGACAGAGCCGAGGAGGTGCTGATCTCGGGACAGGGAGCGCCGCTCTATCAGCGCGGGGGAATGGTCGTGCGGACTGTGCGCACCGAGGCCCCGGCCGTTCTCCTCGGACTCAAGCGAAGGGCAGGAGCTCTTCTCATCCACCCGGTGGATGTTCCGTACCTGGTCGATCGGCTCACACGGATCATCCGATGGCTCGCCTACCCAGCGCGGGCAACGGCCGAGAGCTCTGTCAAGATCACCGATTGCCCGAAGAAGATCGCGGAGACCTACCTTGCCAGAACGGGCGAGTGGAATCTACCGCACCTCGTAGGAGTTATCGAGGCGCCAACTTTGCGGGAGGATGGATCGATCCTAGATCAGCCCGGCTACGATGCCATGACGGGGCTCCTCTTCGATCCGGGTGGAACCGAGTTCTCTGGAATCGCCGAGAAACCGAGCCGGGACGACGCCGGGGAAGCGGCTCAGGCTCTGTGCGGGTTACTCGATGAGTTTCCTTTCGTCACGGAGGCGGACCTCTCCGTGGCGATCTCGGCGATCGTGACCGCGTTGGTCCGCCGCTCTCTACGGACGGCCCCAATGCATGCCTCAACCGCTCCTGTGATGCGTTCGGGCAAGACCACGCTGATGGACATCGTCGCCATGATCATCAACGGCAGGAGCTGCCCGGTCATGCCGCAAGCATCTTCGCCCGCCGACGAGGAGAAGCGACTGCTGGCCCTGCTCATGGCGGGGGATCCGATCGTGTGTTACGACAACATCGACCGCCCCTTCGGGGGCGCGGCTATCTCTCAAGCCTTGACGCAAGAGGTCGTCACGGGACGCGTGCTGGGGGTATCCAAGACGGTGTCGGTTCCTACCTCCGTCATGTTCCTCGCCACGGGCAACAACTTGACACTCGAGGGCGACCTCACGACCCGGGCGCTCGTCTGCAAGCTCGACCCCCAGATGGAGCATCCCGAAGAGCGCCGTTTCAAACGAGACCTGTACAAGGAGGTACCGGCGGAGCGCGGGCGATACGTGGCCTGCGCCTTGACCATCCTCCGTGCATACCAGGTCGCTGGACGGCCGGACATGAATCTGTCCCGTTGGGCAGGCTTCGACGAGTGGTCGGATTGGGTCCGATCAGCACTTGTCTGGGCGGGGCTCGCCGATCCCTGCGAGACACGAAAGCAGATCGAGGAGGCCGATCCGGTGCGCCAAAAGCTCGCGGCACTGCTCCAAGCCTGGTATGCCCATCTCGGACCAGAGCCGCGAACCGCGGCGCAGGTCGTGAAATCCGCGGCTCCGGTTGATCGGGTGGTGCAAGACCCGAGCGCGGAAGCCCTGCAGGAGATCCTGCTCGAGATCGCCGGCAAGGGAGACACGATCAACCACCGGGTGCTCGGGAAGTACCTGACTGCGCACGTGAACAGGATCGAGGGCGGGATTCACCTCGAAAGGTTCGGGGACAGATCCGGCGTTGCTCTTTGGAGGGTCCGAGGGCTCGGCGATGACTAGCCCCGTGGGTTTGTTGGTTTAGTGGGTTTGTTTCTTTCTACGCGAGAATGAAACAGAGGAATAAATAGACAATGTATCAAATAGGAATGGGGCAAAACAAACCCACCAAACCCATGAAACCCACAGAGAAGAACCGTGGCTGCTGTAGAACATGCACGATGCTAACAATACAAAACGGCTAAGTATAAGCGGCGTAGGTACTTCCTGGCGGATCGTTAACGGAGGGCGCGCCCGCCCGAGATTTCGCTAGCGATAGGAGAAACAATGAGTAGCACAGTGGCACGGAAGCGTAAGGCCCCCCTCCTCTCCTCGGCCTGGAACGACGCGGCCCAGGAGCGCGACGGGGCGCCAGTGTCCGCGGATCCCGAGGCGGGTGGTAGCACAGACGCCCCCCCGGCCGAGGGCGCGGACACGGGCCACCGTGTGGCCCCACGGCGGCAACTCCACGGGCCGTCCTCCCGACGGATCGCCCTGTGGCCTCTGGATCGCCTACGCCCCTACCAGCGGAACCCCCGCATGCACTCCGAGGACCAAGTGGACGAGATCGCCGCCTCGATCGTCGAATTCGGTTTTCTCAACCCGATCCTCGTTGACACCGAAGCGGGGATCATCGCCGGCCACGGCCGCCTCCTCGCGGCGCGGCGCCTCGGCCTCGAGCAGGTCCCCGTCCTCGTCCTCGACCACCTCACGCCCATCCAGCGGCGTGCCTACGTGATCGCCGACAACCGCCTGGCCGAGCGGGCGAGCTGGGACAAGACCCTTCTGACCGAGGAGCTCCGCGCTCTCCTCGACGACGACTTTGAGCTGCCTGTCCTCGGCTTCTCCAACGAGGAGCTGGAGGCCTTCCTGGGAGCGGAGATCCACGGCGAGATCGGTGAGGTCGATCCCGACCTCGTCCCCGAGCCTCCCGATGATCCGGTGACCCGCCCCGGGGACCTGTGGATCCTCGGGGACCACCGTCTCCTCTGCGGCGACTCGGGAAAGCCCGAGGACGTGGACCGTTTGCTGGCGGGGGAGAGGATCCACCTGGTCAACACCGACCCGCCCTACAACGTCCGTGTGGAGCCGCGGTCGAACAACGCGGTCGCCGCCGGCCTGTCGTCGTTCCCCGCGGCCGCGTCGAAGACCCGTGGGAGCAAGCATCACCAGAGCCTGGACCTGGCGAGGCACCCGGAGAAGGCGAAGCCGACCGGGAAGATGCGCGCCAAGGACCGCCCGCTCGAGAACGACTTCGTTTCGGACGAGGCCTTCGACCAGATGCTCCTCGCGTGGTTCGGGAACATCTCGCGGGTATTGCTGCCCGGCCGTGCCTTCTACATCTGGGGCGGCTACGCGAACTGCGCCAACTACCCGCCGGTCTTGAAGGCCACCGGGCTCTACTTCAGCCAGTCGATCATCTGGGTCAAGGAGCATCCCGTTCTGACCCGGAAGGATTACATGGGCAATCACGAGTGGGCGTTCTACGGGTGGCGCGAGGGCGCCGCCCACTACTTCCAGCCCGATATCCACAACGCGACCGACGTCTGGGTCGTGAAGAAGATCAATCCGCAGAGCATGGTGCACCTGACCGAGAAGCCGGTCGAGCTGGCGGTGCGGGCGATGACCTACTCGAGCCGTCCGGGCGAGAACGTGCTCGACCTCTTCGGGGGAAGCGGCAGCACGCTGATCGGGGCGCAGCAGACAGGCAGGCGGGCATTCCTGATGGAGATCGATCCGGCCTACTGCGACGTGATCGTGAAGCGCTTCGAGGCGTTCACCGGGACGCCGGCGCGGCGGGAGGAGTAGCGGAGTGGCGTGTGGCGCAACGAGAGACCCCCGCGATGGCTCGCGGGGGGCCCCGGGCGGGCAGGACCGCCGCCTAGGCCGGGATCATCGGGCCGTCGAGGATCTCCATGGTGATGCGTACCCGGACCACGCCGACCTGCTGGTCGGAGGGCTGGGCGTTCAGGTTCCCGGCGATCCACTCCGCCTCCTCTCGCATGGAGAAGAGGCGGGCGTCCTCCAGGCTCCCGAACCGGCGCGTCGTGCCGTTCTGGGTCGACGTTCCGTGCCAGAACCGTCCGTCGGCGGTCGTGACCGCGAACCGTTCGAGGGTCGTCCGCATGGCTCAGCACCCCTTCTCGATGATCTCGCGGATCCGCTCAACGTCGCCCTGGGCGGCGGCGAGGGAGACGGTGCGCACGAACCGGGAGGCCTTCGCCCTTCCCGCCGCCGCGTGGATCGTGTCCCGCTCGGCCTTCGTGAGGCGGAAGGCGAACACGCAGACCTCCTCCTCGGGGGGTACGGGTGTCGGGGCCTCCGTGATCGGCTGCGCCTCGATCTTGTCGGCGTCCGGCGCGTCCGGCGGCGTGCCGGTGATGGCCTTCTTCGTCTTCGCGCGCCGGGCGGCGAAGACCTTCTCGGCCTCGTTCGCGATCTCCGCGGGGACGTGGACTGCGGCGGCCTGTTGGGCCTCCTCGGCGCGGGCCTCGGCGATGTCGTCCGCGTCTTGGAGCGCGCGCTTCCGGGCGTTCGTAATGCGCGGGGCCTTCGACGTGGTTGCCTTCTTCGTGGCGGTCTTGCTGCGCATGGTTCGGTCCTTTCTGCGGCGCATGGCCGCGGTTGCGATCTAGAGCGTCTCGATCTCGGCGCCCGGGGTCTCCAAGCTCCGGTCCAGGGTCCGGATCAGGGCGTCCACCGCCGTCGCCTCGGGGTCGTCCGCGGCGCGGCACGTCGTCTCGAGCACGTGGAGAAGCGCCCGGATCTTCGCGGCGTGGTTGGCGACGTCGGGGATCAGGCTCGTCTGCATCACCGTCTCGCTGACGCCGTCCAAGCCCCACTCCCCATTCCGCTGGACCTCCTCCTGCAACTTCCTGGCGAGCCACTCGAGTTTCTCCGTGTAGGTGCGGTGCTCGTTCGCGAGGTCGGTCATGACCCGTACGCGGGGGTCGTTGCGCGCCGAGGGGCATGCGGCCATCAGGTCGCGGATCTGCTCCCCGGTGATCGTCCTCGGGCTCTTCTTCGTGGTAGCCATCGTGCGATCCTTTCTGCAGCGCGTGGCCGCGGTTCAGTTCTCCTTCGGGCAGTTGCGCTCGATCATGACCCGCTCGGCTTCCCGCATCCCCTTGGCGGTGTTCGGGAAGGTCTCGCCGGTCCAGTTCTGGGTGTGCCACCCGTTCTCGCGGTGCACGAGAAGCAGGCCGATCCGTCCGTCGTCGTTGAGAGCGCAGGCGTAGTAGCGGATCGCGCGCCCGGCGTCGTGGCACCGGAACCGCATCGGCGGGCTGGCCTGCTCCGCTTCCGCAGCGTGTTGCCGACAGCGCTCGGCGGTGCCATGCGCCGACATCGCATCGCGCGTGTTGACCTGCGCGGCGAAGATGTCGCCGAGACGGTCGTGGACGCGAGCGGTCGCGCGGTACCGGCGAGCCTCGATCTCCGTGTGTCGCATCATCGCTCAGCTCCTCCCGGCCATCTTCTGCAGCGTCGGTCCGATCCCCGTCTCGCCGTGGTCGGTCGAGAGCAGATCCTCGATCTCCGAGGACCAGTGCAGGAAGTCGTAGCGCCCGCTCGCGGCCGAGGCGCCAGAGAGATCCGCGGCCTCGCGCAGCAGCTTCGCGGCTCGGGCGAGGAGGCCTGCGGCCTCGGCCGCCTTCCGCATCGCCTTAGGGTTGGGGTTTCGTGTCGTCATCGTCTTGCCTCCCATCCGGGCCTTCCGCCCGGCGAGCACAGGAGCGAGCTTTCGCGCCGAGGGATCAAGGCAAATCGACTGAGAATCTGCACGGCGACAACTCGCGCAGTCCACGCAAGTCCGGGCCGTGCATGTACCGCTCAACCGAGCGGCTTCAGAGGGGCGCCTACCCGTGGGCGAGAGTCTTAGCATCCGCGCCTACGCCGAGCACCGGCGGGGGAAGGGCCTCCCGGGCCACACGCCCTGGGCCGTTCAGAAGGCTCTGAAGTCCGGGCGGATTCACAAGAACGCGCAAGGGAAGATCGACGCGCAGGAAGCGGACGCCGAGTGGGAGAAGCGGACGAGCCCGGCGCGGCGTGCGGCGATGGCCGCTGGTCAGAAGGCGCAGACCCTACCGACCGAGCTCAGCGGGGGACCGAGCTATGCCCAGGCACGAGCGGTCCGCGAGCTCTACGCTGCGCGTCTCGCGCGCCTCGAGTTCGAGGAGAAGAGCGCCAGCCTTGTGAGCGCCGACCAGGTGAAGGTCGAGATCTTCCGGAAGGCCCGCCAGGTCCGAGACCGCATGATGGCGATCCCCCGGAGAAACGCAGCACGGCTGGCCGCAGAGACCGATGCGCGCGTGATCGAGAGGATCCTCTCCGAAGAGGTCCGGAAGGCGCTCGAGGTCTTGGGCCATGAGTGATTTCCGGAGCCTCTGTGCCGAGGCGTGGGCGGCGGGCCTGGAGCCCGAGCCGGAACTGACGATCAGCGAATGGGCGGAGCAGTACCGCGTGCTGTCGGGTCGTGCGACCGCGGAGCCCGGCCCGTGGAGGACCGAGCGCACGCCGTACTTGCGGGAAATCATGGATGCGCTCTCGCCATCGTCCGACACCGAGATGGTGGTCTTCATGAAAGGAGCTCAGGTCGGAGCCACGGAGTGCGGGAACAACTTCCTCGGTTTCGTGATCCACCACGCGCCCGGCCCGATGCTCTATGTTCAGCCCACGGTGGAGATGGCCAAGCGCGTCTCGCGTCAGCGCATCGCCCCGATGATCGAAGCCTGCCCGCCGCTGCGGGAGAGGGTGGAGGAGCCCCGCAGCCGGGACAGCGGCAACACGATCCTGGCGAAGGAGTTTCCCGGCGGGATCCTGATCCTCACGGGAGCGAACAGCGCCGTAGGCTTGCGCTCCATGCCGGCGCGGTACCTGTTCTTGGACGAGATCGACGGCTACCCGTTCGATGTCGACGGCGAAGGGGATCCGGTCGAGCTGGCACGGAAGAGGACCTCGACGTTCTCCGCGAACCGGAAGGTGTTTCTGGTGTCGACGCCGACCGTCAAGGGTCTCTCCCGGATCGAGGCGGCCTTCGAGCAGACGGACCAGCGGTACTACCACGTGCCGTGTCCCCATTGCGGCCTCTACCAGCCGATTCGCTGGGCGCAGATCTGCTGGCCCGCCGGCGAGCCCGAGAAGGCCCAGATGGTCTGCGAGGGCTGCACGGGTGAGATCCCCGAGCACCAGAAGACCCGCATGCTCGAGCAGGGCCGGTGGGTGCCAACCGCGGAGGGCAAGCGGGGTCTTCGAGGCTACCACCTCTCCTCGCTCTACAGCCCGGTGGGCTGGTACTCGTGGGCCGATGCCGCAACGGACTTCCTCAAGGCCAAGCACGCTGGCGATGAACTCGTAAAAACCTGGATGAACACCGTCCTGGCCGAGACCTGGGAGGAACACGGCGAGACGCTCGACGACGGCTCCCTCTTCGGCAGGCGCGAGACCTACGCCGCGGAGGTCCCCGCGGACGCCGTTGTCCTCACGGCCGGCATCGACATCCAGGACGACCGGATCGAGATGGAGATCGTGGGCTGGGGCCCGGGGGAGGAGAGCTGGGGAGTCGACTACAAGGTCCTCTGGGGCGACCCCGGGCGCCAGGACCTCTGGGACGACCTGGCCGCGGAGCTCGAGCAGAGCTACCAGCACGAGAACGGGTCGAAGCTGCGGGTTGCTGCCGCGTGCATCGACTCGGGCGGTCACCACACCCAGGCCGTCTACGAGTTCTGCCGCGGCAGGAGCGCGAGGCGGATCTTCGCGATTCGGGGGGCGGCGGGCGCCGGGAGGCCGATCGTGTCCGCTCCTCTGCCGAAGCGAAGTGGTCGAAACCGCCGCCCCGTGCAGCTCTTCATCGTCGGTGTGGACGAAGCGAAGGCTTTGATCTACTCGCGGCTCCGGATCCAGGAGCGTGGCCCCGGCTTCTGCCACTTCCCGGTGAAGCCCCAGTACGAGGCGGAGTACTTCGCGCAGCTGACGGCGGAGAAGATCATGACCCGCTACCACCGGGGCTTTCCGAAGCGGGAGTGGGTGAAGACCCGGCCGCGCAACGAGGCCCTCGACTGCCGCGTGTACGCCCTGGCGGCCCTGTACCTGTTCCGGCCGCATTGGGGCTCGCTCAAGCGGAGGGTGGCCCCGGCGCCGCCGGAGTCCGAGGGACAGGAGAAGCGAGTGGAGAAGCGGGTGGTCCGCCGGCCGCGAGTAGGCATGCCCGGCGGCTGGGTTGACTCATGGAGGTGGAGAAGGGATTCCAATTGGTGAGCAGAGTCAGGACAGAAACCGTGCACTCCCATATTTCCCTCGAAGCCCGCCGTGCTCCCCTTCCACCGCTGTTGCTCCAGGATGCAGAATGCGGCTGAACGCAAGTCATCGGAGGAGTCATGTCCGAAGACATCAGTGCGCTGGCTGTCGGATTCGATGGCCCTTTCGGATCAGTCTGGCCGATTCGCCCGATTCCATGGGCACCTCAACCGGGCACTGAACCAGCCAGTCCCTTTCACCCCGAGTCGCGACGGCCCATCCGTCTGACCCTTCACACCGAGTCGTTCACTAACCTCAACCTCTGGGAGGCGGAAGCGCTGTCTGCCCTTACTGACCTGGCAGGGTTGGAGGATGTTGAGATCCTCGGGACTTCTCCGTGTGAGTTCCCGCAGATTGAAGTCGCATCGGAGCGGTTAGGCGATAGCTATCCGGTCATCGTCAACTATCCAGACGGCAGTAGTCTCCGAACGGGCATTGAGGTCGAGGACGACGCGGTCCGCCTGCCATTCCGAGAGGTGTCCATCGTACTCGCCCACGGAGCGGTGGACAATGATATCTTTGTCACCGCACATCCGTGGATCTTACGGAATGCGTCTCGCTTCTTCGTCTTTCGTAACGCTGCAATCATGCCGCCTTCGGCGGCGGCGAGAGTCGTTGGTCTCCTTCTGAGAAGGCGACACAACTATCACGTCACCTCGCACTACCTGTTTCAAGGCGGGTACCACTTCATCCTGATGCGGTTCATCCTTCACGGCTTGTGGCGGTACCACAGCGCCTGTGTGCATGCGGGCGGGGAGCGAGAAGGGGCGGTGATGAGTCTTGGGAGCGCGGTCCTGACGAGGGCAAAACGTGCATTGGAGGCTCGTGACGCGATCGCCTTTGAGTACTATGGGGGGAGCAATGGCGGGATAGCCCGCATAGAGTACCACTTCGATTACTTGATGCTTCTCCTTGGCGGCGCGCTCGACGCGCGAGCGAGAATAGCCTATGCAGCATACGGACTGAGGGCGCCGGAGGGTAGGGCACAGCGCAACTTCCGGAACGGCGAGTATCGTAGGGCTCTTGCGGGTGCGGGGGGGACGGCGCTTGTCGCGGTCGTGGAGAGATACGATGCGCTGATGAAGACAGTCGCTGCTCTGCGCAACACGATCCACGGGTCATCCCCGCTAGGGGTTAGGGTCAACGGCATGAACTCAGAAGCGTTTCATTTGGAGGTGCCAGAATCGGTGCGACCTCACCTTGAGGAACTCGTCAAGGCGACTCCGAGACGTTGCTGGGGGGTATCGGATCGGATTCGCCCGATGCTCTCTCCCTTCGTCTTTGCTGACTCGGCGGTCCGCGAGACCTTCCATCTTATCAACGACGTCGCGAATGCCACAGAGGTGGAGAGGCTCCTAGCTGACGACATCTCTCTGGCGAAGATCAAGAATGGCCCCCGGAAGGGTGATAGCCTGTTTAGCGAAACCACCGGCAGGCGGTTGACGGCAATCGGATGGTGATGCCTTTGCGGCGCTCATCCTCGCCGCACAGATCAAGCGAAGTCGACCGCGAAAACGGCATCGCCGAGAGCCCGTCCGAGGCCTCCCGGCCGGGTGCTTCTTAGCGACGAGGAGTCCCGAGCGGAGGGTGGTTTGGCGGAGCCTGAGCGATCGGTAGGTGCCCGTTGGCGACCGGCACCCGCGCGGAAGGTGCTTCTTGGGGGCATGAAAAACGGTCCGAATCGAAGGGGCAGGCCTTTCCGGGCCGATGCCGCTAAAGGCCTAAGTCTTTGACATGCCGCAGGCAGGCCGATCCGTGCCTGCCCCTATCGCTCTCCGAGGCAGGCGATTCGGGCGGAAATCCTGCCCAAAAGCTGCCGCGACTGCCTCTGTGCCGCCCCTCCGATGCGCCGACGGCGCCCGGGATCGTCCCGGACGCCGCCATTCTGCCCCTGTGCAGGGACGTCGTCTTTCCATCTGAAACAGGCCGTTCTTTGCCACCGTGATGCCCATGCTTGCTGCGACTCAGTCGCAGGAAGGCTCCGCGGTACCTCTCGACAATGACAGAAGCTATTGACGAATCTTCCTAAGCGCGAAGCGGTTTAGTCCTTCCATCTAGAGACGATCGTGATCGTTGAATTGACGTGTGGCCCGTCACCGAAACATTCCACGCACCTTGCCCCAGCTGACGGCCTCTACCGCCGTGCCGGGGCACTCAAGACCCCTCGCCCCGATGATGCCGCACTGCACACCACCATGCAGACCCGGAACGCAGGGCGACCCCTCCTGCAGGCCAACATCCCCCGCTGCCCAGTCGCAGAAG
Organism: Candidatus Eiseniibacteriota bacterium; assembly: GCA_041946735.1. Classification (GTDB taxonomy): domain Bacteria; phylum Eisenbacteria; class RBG-16-71-46; order CAIMUX01; family VGJL01; genus JBHGAY01. Next base: position 7,980 of record JBHGAY010000034.1, on the reverse strand, counting down.
ACGGGGTCAGCTGAGAAGTTCCCGTCGGATTCGAGGTTACTGCACCACATACCGGCATAGTCACCCGCTTCGTTTCCCCAGACATCGCAACACTCCAGCGTCTTGAAACCGCCGCACTCTACGCCCCACCCATTTGAAGTACGTGCAATGATGGAGTGGGAGACTACTCCTAACCAGTCACTTACTCTAGATTCCAGAGCGGCACCAGGTCCGACGCGAATCCGGTTCCGAAGCAAGGTACACCTGGTCATCGTATTCAGCGAAGCGGCCATAATGGCTGCCCCGTGATCAGCCTCGTTCTCCATAAAAACGGAGTCTTCAGCATCGGCGGTCCATACATAAAGAGCCCCACCGGATTCAGCTTGGTTGCCCTTGCAGACGCATCGTCTCAAGGTCACCGGCGCTCCACCATCCACGAAGACCGCGCCGCCCATAGGCGAATCATTGCCCAGGGCAGAGTTGTTCGTGAATGCGGTGTCCTCAACCACCAGGGATCCACCTATCATCCGGATCGCTCCGCCGCCAAGTCCGTCGTTCCCATTCTGATCGAATCGGCAACCACGGATGACCATTGTTCCGCTGCTGACCAAGGGAGTATCTTCACGATGGAACAGCAAGTTGACTATGGTGCAGTCCGAGTCGAGGAAGTCAATGCTGAGACGGAGGGCCGTCTCTTCTGCATCAGATCCAGTTCCGATAATGGTCAGAGGAGATTGCCCCACAGTGTTTGTGGCATCGGGCCCATCGTATTCGTCGTAGGTTCCGGGATGGATGAGTATCGTGTCCCCGCCTACGGATGCCCAGAGAGCACTCCGGACGGTCGAGTACTCGCTCCCCCCGCTGCCATCGACGACTAGGGTGCGTGCCTGACTCGGCACTGCCAAAAGCAGTGCCCAGATAATCCACGCGTTTCGCATCCTGTTGGTCCTCTCTAGAACACCCTACCTATCGCACCACTACCACTCGCCGAGACTGAGTTCCCGACTCGCATTTTAGCCGGTACCAGTAGATTCCACTAGAGACGGGTCTTCCGTAGGTTCTCCCATCCCAATGTAGACGGTGTGAGCCTGGAGCAAGGAGGCCGCTGTAGACTGTGGCAATGCGACGACCACCGGCGTCATAGACGGAAAGGTCGACCGTTTCAGACCTGGACAAGTAGACGAGCACGTCCGCCTCAGAAGAACTCCGGACGAGACCGCTTACGGAGAAAGAAGGCCTAGCGCCCAGTACGGTGATTCCCTCATCTGGAGGAAGCTCCCGATCCTTGTCCCATTGCCACTGGAATCGCGAGTTCACATTGTAACCTCCGTAGGATTGCCAAGCATAGCCGCAATCCACGCCGACCGGTGAAGGACGCGGGAGATCGAGGACATGAAGCCAGCCATCCTGACATTGGACAACCATGGAGTACTGATTGGGGTTAGTCTCGTCGAGCACCGCCACCACCGGCTCGCGTGGTACGCCAGGGAACACAAGAGGCCAGCCCGGCTTCGCATACAGAGATGGACCTTCGGGACCGTCCGGATCGTACTCGAAGGCACAGATCGCACCAGCAGAGCTGCTCACGAAGATATCCGGACGACACCTCAGACCGTCATAGTCGACTTCTGCCACGACTGCGGACCCGATGGGGTACAGGGCGCCATCAGGCTTTCCACCACAGCCGGGGCACTCATGCACGTTCCCGTGCTGAGGCATTCGCTCGCCATATGGAATGCTCTGACTGGCCTCCCAGTGGTCGAGTGAGCCGTTATTCCACCCGAAGACATGGACAGTCAGAGCGACGGGAGACTGATCTTGCGTGTCTGGATCTGAGGTGTTTCCCGCAAGAACGATTTCCATGTCTCCATCTGCGTCGAGATCGGCCAGCGTAGGCCCAGCTGGCGGTAGATCGTCGCTCGCACGACGGAAGTGGAAGCTAGGGCTTTCGCCTCCGGTACATGTCAGCTGAACCCCGGTGTCCTCATCGACTATGAGGATCTTCCCGGCCAAGAGACTTGAGCAACTGGGATCAAGGCATCGCCACAAGCTCGTTACCACCACGTCGTGATCGCCATCACCATCGATGTCGCCAACAGCCGGGGTCGAAAGCCACTGGTTCATTGGCTGAGCGATTGACCGGTCATCGAGAGAATCTGCCCATCGTGGTTGCGTCAGGCCGCTGACCGTCATGGGATAACATGCGAGCTGACCCCGCTTCCATTTCGTTCCGCGACTCACGGCAATGAGCTCTGGGATGTGAGTAGTGGTATTGTGACCGATCGCAAGTGATTGGAAGTTGAAAGACGAACCGGCCGGAACCGTCTCAGCGCAATGGAACATTGCGGAGGCATCGTCAATAATCGCCTCATTAATGAAGTTGTCGGCTGTTCCGGCCAGCCACAGCGCGGTCTGATAGGTTCCGGAGACGTAATAAGACCACGCGACTATTGGGGATAGCGCGCTGGATACTGGGTACTCGCGATAGAGATCCGCCGAGAACCCTCCACCCTGTTTGGGATCCAACTTGATCAGGTGGACACCATCGTTTCGGAGATTCCCAGCAACGAGCAGTGCCTCGCTCCCATTGGGCTCTAGGAACCAAGGGCCCGTTGCCAAGGCCTCCGTGAATCGGGTGTCGACGCCAATCGGATCCGCGCCGATCGGATCATACAATAGGCTATCGGTGTCTAGCGGAGAGCCGTCTGGGCGCCACCCGTAGATCCTGGCGCCTGCGGCCAGGATCGCGGACGCACCGTCCTCAGCTTGAGTGAGGACAGTTGGGGCGCAGATCGACGTCTCCGGAAGGAGCTTTGGCCAGCGCGACGTTCGCTCTTTCACCCATGGGAAGATCGGCCCGATGAGAGCGTCCGCACCAAAGAGCAGCACGTCTTGGTCGTCTTCGTCGCCTTCTTCACGTCTAGCAGCGTCAACGAGGAAGTAGTAGGGGTAGGTATAGCCATTCGCGCCGCTAGGGCGCTCCAGCTCATGGGTCCGTACTTCGTAGCGCGTGGTACTGTTAGGGAGAATCTCCCTCCACAAATCGATACCATCCTCACTTGACCGACAAGTGATCCTGTATGCCTGAACGCTCGGGACAGGGTCCCATCGAAGAATGACGGTACCTCCGGCCAGGTCGGCCTCCAGATTCGTGGGGGCGGGCGGTGGGCAAGGGTCGAGGGGGTGGTCCATGCACGACGTCGGGAGGGTGCGGTGGAAAACCTCAGTTCGAATGCTCCCTTCGAAGCCAGCGGTGTCCGATGGAGAGCGGCCGCATAGTGTGAACGAGCCGGCGACCGCAAACGAGTCAGGCGACACTCTAACGAACGTTACAATGCTGTCTCGAAGCGACATGCTACCAGCAGTGGATCTGAGCGTTAGCTGAACTGAGTCTGCTTCTCCAGATCCGACATTATGAATGATAGGCGTCAGAGCCCAACTCGTATCGGGGCAACCGAAGTCGCCAAACGCTGCCAGATCCAACCAGACTGCAATTTCGGGCTTCCGGATTGCGAAGGCAAAGTCACTATGGAAGTAGGCATTGGGCGTAGTGGCTTGATAGGCGAACACAGTAAAGATAAGATTAGCGCCATCCGGGGCGAAAGGACTAAGCACGATGGGATACGAGACGTCTGTCTCGGAACCAGAAGCAAGTGTCGGCACATGCACAGACGGTGAAGGTAACGTAACCCATTCCTGCGCTTCGGCCTTAAACGTGATCTGATCGCTTGTTTGGTCTCCATGAAACTGGAACCAAATGGAGTCGCCGCTCCAGAAGTAGGCGTCATTAGCCTCACCGGTCATCGAGACGCTTGAGAAGGCTGCCTGGCCCTTAAGAACGCCAGTGAACACAGAGTCGGCGGACTGCGAAGAGGAGACCGCTGCAACCACGTAGCTCCCCGATGAGTTATCTCGCCAGACTTTGAAAGTGTCACGACCGGTGCCAAAGGCCACAGGCGGCCCTTCAGAGCGGATGCCGTCCTTAGTCAAGGGAAGGTCGAATGACTCTCCGGCGGCTGGCGGATGGGCGCTCTTCGCGCCTATCAGGATGTCTTCTGGTCGATATTGGCCGTTAATCAGAAGATCGCAATGAAAGGATGGGGTCGCGCGAAGGAGGGCTGATCCGGATTGGGCCGTGGTACTTCCGAGATTCCCGAGTGTCACAGTCGCTGTCAGAGTTTCCGCGGCCTCGGTCGCATTGTCGCAGTCGCCCCCCTGGCAGCAGTCATCGAGGTCATGACGAACGTAGGCAACAAAGGGCGCACTGACCGAGATTGGAACAGCCAGCCGCTTGGGGGCAAAGCCCGGCGCTATTAGGGTCACGATCAAGGAGTCCACGCTTTGAATCAAGAGCCCCGGGAACATGGCCTGACCAGCGGCGTTGGTCATCCTGGTAGCATAGACCTTATCGCTCTGTCGCACACAGACCAGAGCGTTGTCGACGGCGCTCCCGGACTCACTTGCGGTGACGGTTAGGTTTGTGACGCCAAGGGATGTGATCTGGTTCGGTGTGACGGCGAGAAGAGCGTCGCGTGGTGCGCCCCGCCATGCCTGCAGTGACGGGTCCCCGAGCAAGGGCAAACCACTGGCCTCCTTGATCTCAAGAATCCCATCGGGATAGATCTCATCCAGCGCGTGGGCTAGCGCCCCTCCTACACTGCAGCCGGAGATTGGATCGAACATATCCACCGCGGCTACTCCGACTGCCCGAGGACGATAGATCAGATTGTAATAGCTCTCCGTATTACCTACGTATGCCACAGCACCCCCGTTAGGGGCCCGAAGGAAAGCCTCTCCAATTGCATTTGTCTCAAAGGCGTTGGTGTAGGATCCTAAGCTCATCGCTATAAAGAAGCGCGCCTCCGCTCCTTGGGGTGCGTTGCGGAGAGAGAGCACCTGATTCTCGTCCAGATGTTCCGTTCCGGTCACTAGTGATGCTAGTCGCTCGTCGCACTCGGGTTTGCAGGCGCGTGGGCAGTCCCGATTCGGGAAGGCGCCAAATGCAGTGGGGTGTCCCCACCTGTCCGTATCGGAATGTTCCATGTGGAAGACGAAGTGGCGCTGTGCTCCGTCGAGCGCATCTCGAAGGGAGGTTCCGACCCATCGGGGATCGGATGGGGCATTTTCAATGATATAGGCAGCGAGGCGACCGAGACAGAAGTCGCCGCCCGGGCATGTGACGGACGGGAAGTCCGGGTACATACGCGAGACGGTCCAGCCGAACTGCCTGTGTAGCGGCTCAGCGAAGAACTCTTCCGCGACAAATACGCCGCAGTCCTCATTGTCCGGGGAGGAGCTGTTGGTGGGGCCAGCGACAACAATGCCCGAAGAGTAGAAGGAGTCATCGGCACGTTGATTCGAGTAGGGTGGCATGAGGCGATACCGCCACAGCTTTGTCGTCATTGCGCGTGCCTCATCAGCGTTTCGTGCAGGGAGTCGTCCCACGAATATGCTACTACTGCTCAGACCGGTATAGTCGCCGAAGTCCGAGAGATACTCACCGATCCAGGCATCACCGTCTACGTTCCAGCTTTCCGGCGAGTCGACATAAGTGCCCAAGCGCGTATACCAGAAGTCGCTTGTCGGATCCGCCCGGTTCAACCACTGGGCGTCTTCGACAATGGCTGGCCCGATCCTCCGTGTAGGCACGGCGCTCTCGTCGCCGCCCAGTATGACGTACGAAGTTCCCCATTTCACATAGCAGTCTCTCAAGAATCGCCGAATGGCATCGGCACGGTCGAACCCCTGATACGGCTCTTGCCTCTCAATCCAGTCAACTGTCCGAACGGTGGTGACTATGCCGTACGATGTCAAGGCAGCAGCGTAGTTACCAAAGTGCTCCGTCATTTGCCCGACACCATTGCCGCTCTCGTCGACGTTGTTAGTGACGATGACTAGGGAAGGCCCTAACCCCTCAGCCGAGGGTAGGTCCGAGATGAAGCTGCCATAGGGCGCCTCTTCAGAGGAAACGCGCGCGTGATTCTTGTCATGGGACGGATCATGGTCGGCATGATCTGAATGACGGGGATAGAACCGATCGACGTCGAGAGGATTGTGGACGGTACTGCGGATCCACTGACGGTGCTCGGCAAACGGCCCATCCCTCATCGTGGCTCTTTGAATGTGGGCCGTCTCCTCGGTGGGAGACCGGTCTTGGAGCACGATAGCGAGCCGTTGCACCGCATTCAGGGCGAGCCGTCTTGTTGAGCCTTCATAGGAGAGGGGGTAGTAGCTGATTTTCAGCAAATAGTAGTCGCGGGAATCGCCAGACGAGACGCTGTATAGGGCTTTCTCGGGGTAGTTGCCGGAGAGGTCCCAAGGGACGTCGAGGGGCGGGTCGCCGTGAACATCGGGAGGAAGGACCGGCAGCGGCTGGAATTCACCAGGAATGGTAGTGACAAGTTCTGTTTGAAGATCGACGCTGACTATCCGTTTCCCTGGTGGCAAGAGGAAGAATGCATTGCGAATCGGGAGCTGCGGTTGTCCAATATGTCCCTCGGTGTTGTCCGGGTGGCCATCGGTGATAGAGATTCGATCATACTGACCGTCGGGCGTGATAGTCACGTCTGTGATGTCAGCCGCGAGGTGAAAGTCAAAGACGTTCGGGTAGTCTGTAGCGGCAGCCCGGGGACAGGCGAGTACCACTGACCCCAATGCGATAAGAAGCCGGACAGAGCGCATGGCGCATCCCTCCCGAAAGCGAGATGAGATCCAGGAGCATGACGATACAGCCTACTGATAGCAGTTCACTCGCTCGAACATACGGTTCTCGATCACAAGGCCTTCTGACGTATGCAACACCAGGCGATAGTCGTAGAGCGCGCCAGTGGACCAGTCTGGGCAGTCGTAATAGAAAGTGTCGCTTGGCCAGTTGTCGGCGAGAAGTACCCAGCCGGTGCATGTGGTTGAACTGGTGCGGTATATGTCAACCTCACAGGAGGTGTCCATGACAAGGAAGTAGACGCTGAAGCACCGAATGCCTTCAAATGTTAGGCAAGTCCCGCCTGTGAACTGGAAGCCGCACGTACTGAGGGCTGGCGATGCAAGTGTTATAATGGCGATAATGCTCAGCACTAGTGCGCGGATAATAGGCATCGTGAGCCCTCCTGGTCGAAGTGGCTGCGCTAGTGTATTCCAGGGCATAGGGGACGAAAGCTTCACCCTAGCCTCCAACGAGAGAGGTACATGGGGCCCTCCAATCCATCGCAGGTGAGGACACCGCGATCACATGGGGAGGCGAGGAAGGGACCCTATGCGGGCGATACTCTGGCATCGGCTTCTCTCCGCTCTCCACCCCGTTCGCCAACGCGCGACGCAATCACGGAACGCCCCGGTCCTTTTGGCCATGGCCGGAACGCCGCTGAGTATTGAAGCCCTCGGCACGGATTATCCACGGCGGGGGGGGAATGTCAAGGAGGACATGGCGCTGCGTGCCACTGCCTATCGATCAATCTGATCTTGCTCTGAACTACATGAGCAATTCGTATGGGCCCGAGTCTGGCGAACTCGGCGTACTTGCGGGTGTGGCGGGGCTTTACGGGGAACGACCCTCGACCGCGGTTGATCGATCATCACGATTGTCGCGGCCGCTGGCAACGATCCGCTAATGCAGCTCAAGGAAACGACGGGCAACACCGACAACGTCTGCGACGGCGGCCCCGCTACTTTGCCTGACGGACTGGCCGTCACTCGACACACACGCAGAACACGGGAGGAGACCGATGAGGAAGCGCAGCAGAACGCAGCTTCTCGAGGTCGGGTGCGTGCTGATGGTCGCGGGCGGCACGGCGTTGGGCGGCAGCTCGGGTGCCTTGAGTGCCGCAATCGGCATCGGCAGTTTCGCGGCAGGGCTCGCGACAGTGGTCTTTGTCTTGGTCGCTGACTGGCGTCAATCGCGCAGGGCAAGATAGGCGGACAAAGACAGAAGGTCGGAGGTGGTCACCTGTAGTAGTCACGACCCGACTTTACAGGTCCCCCCCGTGCCGTGGACCTAGGCTAGCA
>JBHGAY010000033.1:0-53705 GCA_041946735.1 Candidatus Eiseniibacteriota bacterium | reverse complement strand
CGCCGCGAATCCGGCGCTGCTGGATCGCTGGCTGGGGGTGGCGGGGCAGCAGGGGACTTAGGGTCGCGGCTCAGGCTGTTGGCGCGAACTCCAGCGCATCCAGCGGGCTTTGCGTGCCGCCGGCCGCGATCTTCAGCACGTGCGTGTAGATCATCGTCGTGCTTACGTCCCGGTGGCCGAGCAGCTCCTCGATCGTCCGGCTCACGCGCCCGACCGTGGCGAGGTGGGAGAGGTAGCGGCTGACCTCCGGCCCGCCCATCTCCGCCGGATGGCGTTTCCCGTGGAACAGCACGAATCGGCGGATCCACTGGACGTAGGCCTTCTCGGTGCTGTGACTGTAGTGACGGGCGCGGATCGTGATACGCACGCGGTCGAGGAGTCGCGCCTGCGCGACCTGCAGCGGCTGCCGGTCGGCGTTCCGAACCTTCCACGCCAAGGCTGGCGGCGTAGCAGCGGTCATCGGCCTCCACCATGGCGGAGCGATCCTGACCCCGGGCTATCTCTTTGGCAGTTGCGGATCGTCCGCGTTCACTCACCCTTCGCGACTACGAGACTAAATCGACGCGCGGCCCGCCGCAAGATCAATGCCGGTCACAGCGATCAGCGCGGTCCGCAGATCCTCGAGACCGGCCACGCGCTTGCGAGATGCGAGCCGGTGTAAAGCGAGCTTGACTATTCCCGGAGGAAGCTTGGACGTGCGGCTCGGCGTCGCTCGGCGCTACTCGGAAATAACGACGCTGCCCATCGGGCATCGGCCTCGCTTCCGCGGCGAAACGCACATCGGGCTCAAGGCTCACGCGGCGGCGATCGCGGCCGCGCTCGGAGTCGTCGTCGACGCGGACGGCGAGTACAGGCTGGCGATCGAGAAGGAGCGGGAAGCTTCGGCCGTCCTGCTCTCCGAGAAGCGCCGGCTGATCGTCGGCTACCGGAAGGCGTACAACATGCTCCGCTCGCACTTCGAGGACGACCCGGCGCGCGCGGAGGAGTACTTCCCGGAGATGTACCGGAAGCTGAAGGGGAGGCGGCCTCCGAGGAGCTGGAGGAGGACGAGGAGAACGCGGCGGAAAGCCGCGAGGGAACGGTCGGCCTTCCCCCGTCCGCGTCCGGTGACAGCCAGGCGGCGGCGTAATCGCTAGGACATCGCGACGACGCAAGACGACTCGGCGCCGGCGCGCCTACGAGGCTGACAGCCTGCGAGGCGCGCGGCTCCGAGCCGCTTCGTTTCGAGGGACCGGCGGAAGCGAGGCGAGTCCGCTACAGCTTCTCCCCCTTCGTCATCGCCTTCTTGAACTCCGCGAGTCGCTGCTCGAGGCCGGGATCGGACAGAGCGAGGATCTGGATGGCGAGCAGCGCCGCGTTCTTCGCTCCGGCCTTGCCGACCGCGAGCGTGCCGACCGGGACGCCAGCCGGCATCTGCACCGTCGACATGAGCGAGTCGAAGCCATGGAGCGGGCTGCCGCCGAGCGGCACGCCGAGGACCGGCAGGGTCGTGTGCGCAGCGACCGCGCCCGCCAGGTGGGCCGCCATCCCCGCCGCGCAGATCATCACCTGTACGCCGCGATCCTTCGCCCGCCGGGCGTAGAACGCCACCTCGTCGGGCATCCGGTGGGCCGAGAGCGAGCGAAGGTCGTGCGGGACGCCGAACCGGTCGAGGACGCGACCCGCCTCGGCCATCACGTCCCGGTCGGTCTCGCTCCCGAAGAGCACCGCGACGCGCGGCGAGGACGGATCCGGATCCGACCCCTCTCCTCTGCGAGCCTGGCGCTCCGGCGCCAAGGACGCCGCCCTGCCCGCCGCCTTGCCCGCCGCCCTCCCCATCGCCTTGCCCACCGCCTTCCCCGCCGCCTTCAGAGCGGCCGTCCCAGCCGCCGTCCCAGCGACCTTCCCAGCCGCCTTCCCACCCGTCTTCGCACCCGCCTTCGTGCGGGGCTCGTCCCCCTTGGCCGTCGCTCGCTTCGCGGATCGCTTGTCGCTCGGCTTTGCCCTCATTCGCTCAGACCCCTCCTTCCAATATCCCTCCGATACGTCTTCCCTTCGTACGCGATCACCGAGACCGCCTCATAGGCGGCCCGGAGAGCGTCACGCAGACTCGACCCTCTACCGGTGACGCCGAGGACCCGTCCCCCATCAGTCAGCGGACCGGAGGAACCGGGACGGGTGCCGGCGTGGAACAGCAGGACGTTGGGTAGCGCGGCTGCCTCCTCGAGCCCGCGGATCGGGAACCCCTTCTCGAAGTGCCCGGGATAGCCGCGGGAAGCGAGGACGACGACGCCGGCCGCGCCGGCGGCGAGACGAAGCTCGGGAATCGGGTGGGCGGCGCGATGCTCCGGCCCGGCGTGCTCGGCGGTGCCGTCGGCGATCGCGTCGAGCGCGCCGAGGAAGTCTCCCTCGATGAGCGGCAGGACCGCCTGCGTCTCGGGATCGCCGAAGCGGCAGTTGTATTCGAGCACGAAGGGACGGCCGTCGCGGATCATCAGACCGAAGTAGAGCAGACCCTGGTACGGCCGGCCGGCCTCCTCCATCGCCCGCAACGTCGGCTCGATGACCTCGCTCCGCACGCGCCGCTCGAGGTCCTCCGTCCAGCGCGGGTAGGGAGCGTAGGCCCCCATGCCGCCGGTGTTCGGCCCCTCGTCGTTCTCGAGCAGGCGCTTGTGGTCTTGCGAGGCGGGCAGCAGGAAGTACTCGCGCCCGCGGCAGAGCGCGAAGACCGAGACCTCCTCCCCTTCGAGGAACTCCTCCACGACGATCCGCTCCGACGCCGGGCCGAAGACCTTCTCGACCATGATGGTGCGGATCGCGGCGAGCGCCTCCTCCTGCGAGCGGACGATGAACACTCCCTTGCCGGCCGCCAGACCATCCGCCTTGATGACCTTCGGATACTGCGTCGAGCGGAACGCCGCCTCGGCGAAGCGCGGCGACGAGAAGGCTTCGTAGGAAGCGGTCGGCACGCCGGCGCGGCCCATCAAGTCCTTCGCGAAGACCTTGCTCCCTTCGAGCTGGGCGGCACGGCGGTCCGGGCCGAAGATGCGAAGCCCGCGCTCGCGGAAGAGGTCGACGATCCCGGCGACGAGCGGCGCCTCGGGTCCCACGACCGTGAGGTCGACCTTCTCGCGCTCGGCGAGATCGGCGAGGGCGTCGATGTCGTTGGCCGGGATCGGCACGAGACGGGCGAGCGAGGCGATGCCGGCGTTGCCCGGGGCGACGATCAGCTCGGGCCGTTGCGGGGAGCGCGAGATCGCCCACGCGAGCGCGTGCTCGCGTCCACCCGATCCGACGAGCAGGACCTTCATCGTCGTTCCTCCCCGGCCGCCTCCGCCTGGCGGAGGCCCGGCTGTCGTTTGCCGCCTTCTGCGCCGATCCGCTCGGGAAGCGTCTCCTCCGCGCGGGCGAGCCATCCCCACGCGCGGCCGCGCCCGCGCTCCTCGATCCACCGGAGCGCCTCGCCGGGATCGACCATAGCGCGGATTCCGGCTCGCGAAAGCGCCTCCGGAACGATCGGCGAAGCCGGGCTCGCGAGGACCGCGACCTCGAGGCGGCGAGTGACGCACCGCAGCGCGAGCGCGGTGTGGGTGTGAAGCTCGTAGCTCTCGACCGCCTTGCGCGCCAGCTCGCCCGGCTCGAGGCTCCAGAGCCGCTGGAAGCTCTCCGACCCGCTCCCTTGCTCGAGCGCCGCGACGAGCAGCAGGCTTCCACCGTCCGGCAGGTAGCGCGCCGCGTGCTGCAGACTCTTGTGCGCCTGCAGGAACGTCGCGTCGCGCGGCGTCCCGCCCGCGTCGGCGACGAGCAGCTCGGGCCGCTGCGTGTGCTCGATCCTGTGACCGGCGGCGTAGCGAGCGCAAGCCTGCTCGTGAGAAGCGAATGGCTCGCCAACTTCGAGCACCGGGTCCGCGCCGGGGCGGGGCTCGTAGGCCTGGATCAACAGGTGGGGCGGGCAGAGGGCGGCCGCGGCGACCAGGTCCTCGTGGACCGGATTGCCGGCGAGGCGCCCCGGCTCGCACGCCGGGTCAGGCCATCCCTCCGCGGTCAAGCTGCGGCGATGGTTCGCGAGGATGCCGGATGGCTCGGCGAGGCCGGGGAACACGAGCTTCCGCCCGCCCCCGAACCCGGCGAAGTAGTGGAAGGAAATGTCGGCGAGCGCGACGCGCAGGTCCGACGCCACCCAGAGCGGATGGAGGCGGACCTCGGTGCCGGCGGACGTGGCGCCGACCGCGACGTGGCTCGCGAAGCCGTCTGCGCCGTTGGCGAGGACGCGCCAGGCGGAGGCCGCGGCCGCCGCTCCCGCCACGCCTTCCGGCAGCGCCGGCCGGTGCACCCCGCTCGCGACGAGGACGACCCGGCTGGCGGCGGCGGGCGTCGCGCGCTCGAGCCAGGCGAGGGCGGGAGCGACCCACGGCTCCCAGGCGCCGCGGCGGGTCGCGTCGGGGACGGCGAGGCAGACGGCGCGCGCGCGCGAGGCGCGCTCGCGGAAGTCGGGAGCGATCCGGCTCGCGGCGGGCGCCGCATCGAGGGCTGTGTCGAGCGCCGCGTCGAGGGTATCGGCACCGGCGCGGCCCTCGCCGCTGGACGGCGGGCGTCCATCGATCCCCGCCGCCGCGCGCATCCGCGCGCGCACGACAGCCGCAGGGGGAGCGACGACGGGGGGACGCTCGAGCCGCTCGAGAAGATCGAGGCGGAGCCATTCGGTCCCGCGGCGCAGCAGCGCGCTCAAGGCCCGGCTCCTCCGCGTCTCGTGCCCGCCCCGCCGTCCGGCTTCCCCTCTCGCTCTTCGTCCCCGTCCTCGATCGCGAGGTAGGCGCGGAGGATCCTCTTCACGCCCCAGTTCGGGAAGCGGACCTCGACGCGCGCGTCGGTCCCCTCCCCTTCGATCGAGATCACTTCGCCCGTCCCGAAGCGGATGTGCTTCGCGCGCAGGCCGCGGATACGCCGCACCGGCGCCTCGCGCTCGATCGTCGGCTCGTGGCCGCCGGCCGCCATATGGGCAGCGGCCGCCGCCGCAGCCGCGGCCGCCGCGTTGGCCGCCGCCGCCTCGCGGTCGAGCCACATGTCCTGCTGCCCGCCGCCCCGGCGGTACCCCGACCCTGTCTGCGCGCCCGCGTTCCGCCCCGCCGCTCCACTCCGCCCTCCGCCATAGCGGCGCGGCGGCGGACCGCTCGGACGGTAGTAGCTGCGCAGCGCGTACGACCATCCCGCCTGCTCGGTCGCGAGCAGCTCGGGCGGGATCTCGGCGAGGAACCGGCTCAGGTCGGTCGGTCCGCTCATGTTGATGCGGCGGCGCTCGCGGCCCGCCGTGAGCGTCAGGCGGCGGCGCGCGCGCGTCGCGGCGACGTAGAAGAGCCGGCGCTCCTCCTCCAGCTCCTGCGGATCGTCGAACGAGGAGGCGTGCGGGAAGAGACCTTCCTCGAGTCCGGTCACGAACACCTCGTCGAACTCGAGCCCCTTCGCGTTGTGCGTCGTCATGAGCGTCACGCGGTCCTCGCCCGCCTTCGCCTCGTCCGCCTGCGCGAAGAGGGCGATCTGCTCGAGGAAGCCGGCCAGGTCGCTCCCCTCCTCCGATCCTTCGTAGCTCTCCGCCCCCTCGATCAGCTCGAGGACGTGCGCGAAGCGGTCCTCGCCGTCGCCGTCGTACTCCTCGTCGAGCCATGCGCGGTAACCGATCGCCTCGACGATCTCCTCGAGCAGCCGGTGCGGCGGCTCGACCGCGACACGCTCCGTCATCCGCTGGAGCATCCGGCCCATCTCGGCGAGACCGGTGAGCCCGCGCCCCGGGACTCCCAGATCCACCGCGCGAACTGCCGCGTCGAGCAAGTCGATTCCGCGCTCGCGCGCCGCGGCGACGATCCGCTCGATCGTCGTCTCCCCCGCGCCGCGCTTGGGCGCGAGCGCCGCGCGCCGGAACGAGATCTCGTCGCGCGGATTCACCAGCAGCCGCAGGTAGGCGAGCAGGTCCTTCACCTCGCGCCGCTGGAAGAAGGAGACGCCGCCGACGACGCGGTAGGGGATCTCGGCGCGGATCAGCGCCTCCTCGAGCGGGCGCGACTGGGCGTGGGTGCGGTAGAGGATCGCGAAAGAGGACGGTCGAAGGTCGGCCTCTCGCATCCGCTCGCGGATTGCGCGCGCCACCAGGTACGCTTCCTGCTCTTCGTCCTCGGCGAGGACGAAGCGAACCGGCTCGCCGGCTCCCTTGTCCGTCCAGAGCTTCTTCGGCTTGCGGCCGACGTTGTTCTTGATGACCGCATGAGCGACGTCGAGGATCGCCGTCGTCGAGCGGTAGTTCTGCTCGAGGCGCAGCGCGGCCGCGCCGGGGAAGTGGCGCTCGAACTCGAGGATGTTCGTGATGTCCGCCCCGCGCCAGGCGTAGATCGACTGGTCGTCGTCGCCGACGACGGTCACGTTGCCATGCACGGCGGCGAGCCGCCGCACGATCTCGAACTGCACCCGATTGGTGTCCTGGTACTCGTCGACCAGCACGTGCTGGAAGCGGCGCGCGTAGCGCTCGCCGATCTCCGGCTCGATCTCGAAGAGATCGAGGACGAGGAGCAGGAGGTCGTCGAAGTCCGCCCCGTCCTGCTCGCGCAGGCGCTTCTCGTAGAGCCGCCAGACGCGGGCGATCCGCTGCCGGTTCGGCCCGCCCATCGACTCGAGGCGATCGGGGGTGAGGAGCCGATTCTTCGCCGTGCTGATCGCCTCGCGCGCCTCGCGCGGCTTCAAGCCGCTCTCCGCGATCCCAGGGGCGTCCTTCAGGACCTTGCGGATCAGGTCGAGGGAATCGTCGGCGTCGAAGACGGTGAGCGAGTGGAAGCCGAGGACGTGCTGGTGGCGCTTCAGGATCCGGAGGCCGATCGAGTGGAACGTCCCGATCCAGATCCCGCGCGCGCGCTCGCCGAGGAGCGTGGAGACGCGCTCGCGCATCTCCCCCGCCGCCTTGTTCGTGAAGGTGACGGCGAGGATCCGCTCCGGATCGACGCCGCGCAGCACGAGGCTCGCGACCCGCCGCGTGAGCACGCGCGTCTTGCCGCTCCCGGCTCCGGCCAGGATCAGGAGCGGGCCGTCCCCATGGGTGACCGCCTCGAGCTGCACGTCGTTCAGATCGGAGAGGATCGCGACCTCGGGATCGTCCGGATGCAAGAGAAGCTCTCCTCGCGTCGTGAAGTGTCGGGCCTCGGTTCGAGTATCTCGTGCTATCTCGAGTATCTCGCGCTGTGTCTCGTGCTGTGTCTCGTGCTGTGGCGAGCATCTCGTGCTCGCCGTCGAACGGAAGGCCTACTCGTACTCGAACCGCAACTTGAGGTCAAGCGAGTAGCGATCGCTCGCGCCCGCCTGCGTCTGCCGCCGCTCCAGACCGGCGTTGAGATAGAGCTGGCCCCGCAGGTTGTAGTGCAGATTCAGCTCCTGGTCCGCCGTCGGCGACAGCTCCCGCGTGTAGGCGAGCTGCACCTGCGGCAGGACGTTCTGCCGGACGTTCAGCTTCCACGCCTCGCCCGGTCCCAGCCCCGGCTGCACGGAGACGTTCTCGAGCGGCGCGATCATCTGCGACATCTGCGACTCGATCTGCGAGACCAGCTCCGTGAAGATGTACTGCCGCGACGGGTCGGCCACGTTGAGCGCGCCCGCCTGCCCGCCCGTCCATCGCCCGAGGGAGAGCAGCTCGACGATCTCGTCCTCCGTCCGCGCAGGCTCGGAGGTGAAGTCGATCGCCAGCTCGGTGATCGGTCCCGTCGCGTGGATCCGAACGGTGACCATCTGCCCCGCCTCCCCGGCGGCGGGCCAGTCGGACACCTCGGTCTCGGCGTTGACGTCGAGGATCGGCTCGGGACCTCGTCCGGTGTCGCGGAACTCGACGGATCCGTCGGTGATCGTGAAGACGTTGTTGAAGACGCGGTAGCGCCCTCCCAGAACGTACACCTTCCCGCTGATGTTGATCAGAGGCTCGACGAAGGAGAGGTGGAGGTCCTCGCTCCGGCCGAGATCGACGGAGGCGACCGCCGTCGACATCCGGACGTTGCCCGGCGCGTCGATGTCGATTTCGGCGCGCCAGGGGGGCCGCTTCGTCGGCGGGCGCGGCGGCGGAGGCGGAACCTTCGCGAGATCCCCGACGATCGCTCCCTCCTGAACGGTCGCCCGCCCGACCGCCTGATAGTACGAGCCGAAATCGCTGACCACGGGGAACACCTCGATCTCGCCGTCGACCGTGAAGTGATAGAGGCCGGTCTCGAAGACCGTCGCGTCCTGGACGGCCGCCGTGAATTCGAAGTCCGTCGGGCTCCGGAACCACCCCTCGGCGCGGGCGCGGCCGGCGCTCCCGACCTTCCCGCCCAGGGTCTCGATGCGGACGCCGGTCGAGTCGAGCGTCAGGTCGCCGTCGATGTCGTGGATGCGTTCCTCCCGGTTGGGAATGCGAAGCGCCCCGTCGCGGATCGACAGCGCGCCCGATGCCCACGGCGCCGCGCGCGTGCCGCGCAGCGAGATCCGGCCGGAGAGCATCCCTTCCGGATCCTGGATGTCGGGAGTGAGGGCGCCGAGGAGCGCGAGATCGATCTCGGGAAGCTCCGCGTCGAGGTGGAAGGGGCGGCCGTCGGGAATCGCGGTCCCGCCCGGAACGAGGCTCGCGACGAGCGGCATCTCCCCCTGCGCCCGCGCCTGCCTCGCTCCGCGATGCCAGACGAGCGAATCGAGCGTCGCCGTCCCCGGCAGATAGGAGGCGCCGAAGAGCAGCGAGTCGGCGCGCGCCTGGTAGAGCTTCAGGCGGCGGATCGAGCCGCGCGCGGCCGCGCCCGGGGCGGCGCCGGTGCCGCTGGCGGTCACCTCCAGATGGATCTCCCCCTCGACCGGGTTCTGGTCGGCGCCCGCGGCCCCCTGCTGGCCGTTGCGCACGGTGCGGATGCGCGCGGTCATCGGATCGGGCGAGGTCGCCAAGATCGCGTTCGCCCCCTCGGCTCCCTCGATCGCGGTGTGGAAGAGACGCCCGAGCGACAGCGAGTCGACGGCGATACGCCCCTCGATCCGCGTCGCGGCGATCAGAGGATCGAGCGAGTCGGCGAGCGCCTCGAGAAGACGCGGGATCGGCAGCGGCGGCTGCACGCGCACGCGCGAGCCGGAGATGCGCCCCCAGCCGCGCCCGACGCCCGCGTCGAGCGAGTCGACGGTGATCCAGCCGGAGCTGTCGGCGGTGAGGCGGGTCTCGAGGGAGCCGACGGGCCAGCGCTCGATCAGGAGGCCGTTCGCGGCGAGCCTCGCGGTGCCGCCGGGACGTAGCGCGCTGCCGTCGATCGTCGCTCGGAAGCCGGCCGATCCGGCAAGCGAGGAGTCGGGGAGATCGAGGAGCCTGCGGAAGAACTCGAGATCGACGGAGTCGGCCCGCACCTCGCCGTCGAGGCTGCTTCCGCCACGGCCGACGTGGAGCTTCCCCGCGACCGATCCGTCGGGGGAGCGCATCGCGATCCGCTCGAGCCAGGCGTTGCCTCGATACCAGCGGACGACGCCGCGTCCGTCCCCTTCCCATGCGGGCAGCGAGCCGGGCTCGAAGCGGAGGGAGGAGACGAGCAGCGACCCCGGCTCCGCCGGGAAGATCGTCGTGCGGGTGCGGGCGAGGAGCGAATCGACGCGCGCGAACCCTTCGACCTCGATCGTCTTCGCCATCGCGACGTCGAAGGCGGCGGTGTCGGCCGGAACGCCGAAGACGTCGAAGACGCGACCGCTCGCGCGCCCGCGCAGGTCGAAGGGCCGCAGAGTCCCCTCGACGTCGTCGAGCGCGACCCGGTCGGCGAGAAGGTCGAGCACGCGGAAGGGGGCGCTGCTCGCCGCGCCGCGGACGGTCGGGCGGCCGGTCGTCCCGGCGACATCAAAGCGCGCGTCGACCGGGCCCCGGATGTCGACGTGGATCCGGGGGGCGAGCCAGTCCTCGAGGCGCACGCCGCGCACCTCCGCCGTGCCCGCGATCGCGCCTTCGGCGCGGGTGTCCCAGCGGCCGCTCGCGCGCAGGATCCCCACGGTGCCCGGATCGCCGGCGCGGAGGCTGTCGAGGGCGAGGATGCGGCCGGCGTAGGAGCCCGCGAAGCGGATCGGCCCGATCTCCCGTCCATCCAGCTCCACCCAGGGAAGATCGGCGGCGCCGGCGAAGCGCGGTTCGTTCGCCTGCAGCGAGCCGTCGCCCGCGACCTCCCCCTTGAGGCGCACGGCGGGGATCTCGGCCGGCAGCAGGCGCGCGAGGGCAGGGTCGGTGAGATCGATCCAGGAGGCGGACAGGTCACCGGAGATCCGCTTCTCATCGAGCAGGAGGAGGCCGGAGGCGCTCGCCGTCGCGGCGCGGTGATCGACCTCGAGCCTCTCGACGCGCAGGGAATCGCCCGCGAGGTGGGAGACGACCTCGAGGCGCGCGAGCGGAGCGTCGAGGAGACGGCCGGCGAGATCGAGCGCGAGGGCGAAGCGGCGGCCGGCGACGTCGAGGCGGACCGTCCCGGACAGCGAGTCGGCCGCGCCGAACGGCACGCCGAGCCGGCGGGCGGGCCGGATCGCCTCCGGCTCGATGCGGCGGATGTCGGACGCCACGCTGGCGCGCAAGGTGCGGTCCTCGGGGGTAGGAAGGCTGACCTGTCCGTCGAGCGAGGCGCGGAGGCCGTCCGAGGAGATCTTGGCTCCCTCGATCCGGAAGCGATGGGGAAGCTCGCCCGCCATCCTGCCGCCGTCGAGGACCGCTTCGAGCGTGTCGGAGAAGTCCTGAAGGACGAGCCGCGCCAGCGTCCCCTGGACCTGCCCGCGCTCGTGCGAGAGATCGTGGAGGACCAGATCGGCGCCGTATCGAACGGCGCCGGCGCGGACGGCGCGCGCGCCGCGCACCTCGAGCCGCGCGAGGCGGATCGACGGGAGCTCCATGCGGCCGGCCCCTTCGGCCGGCGGCTCGGCCGCGCCGCCTTCGCGCCGGGCGGAGGTGAAGACCGGCGGCGGCACGTCGAGATCGACCGTGAGGGAGTCGACGATCAGCCGCTCGGCGCGGATCTGCCGCCAGAGAAGCCGGCGCGGCGACCAGCGCAGATCCAGCCTGCCGATCGAGGCCCATTCCCGCTCCGCGCCCGCTCGCTCAGCGCCAGCGCCGAAGACTGTGGCACCCGCATCGGCGCCGAAGCCCGCGGCACCCGCGCCGGCGCGGGCGCTGTCCGGCTCGGCCCGCAGGACGTGCACGCCGCGCAACGTGATCCCTTCGGGACCGAGGGCGGCGATGCGGTCGATCGTGAGCCGCCAGCCGGCCGGCAGGACGCCCCGGTTCAGGCTGCGATCGAGGATCCACAGCCGCGCCCGATCGTTGCGGATCACGGTGAAGGGAGAGGCGAGGAGCGCCGCGAGGAACGCGGCGAGCGCGAGCCAGAGCAGGATCCGCAGGCGGCGGCTGCCTCCCTCGCCCCGCTCCCGCTCGGGGGGGAGCGCCGCCGCGTCGCGCCTCGCCATCAGAACGCCTGCCCGAGGCTCAGGTGCAGCTCGCCCGGCTTCTCGCCGGAAGGCCGCTCCCCGATCTTCAGTCCGTAGTCGATGCGGAAGGGCCCGACCGGAGTGGCGAAGCGCAGCCCGGCGCCGGCGCCGAAGGCGACGTTGCGCGGATCCGTCTGGCCGTCGCGGAGTCCACGCGCGAACTGCGCGAGCTGGATGTCGCGCGGATCGTCCCACACGTTGCCCGCGTCGAGGAAGAGCGCCCCGCCGATCAGCCATGCGATCGGGAAGCGCAGCTCGACGTTGCCGAGGAGGACCGCCGCGCCGCCGATCGCTTCGCCACCGACCGACTGGCCGAGCGAGTTCTCCGCGTAGCCGCGCACCGTCGTGCCGCCGCCGATCCGGAAGCGCTCCTCGAACGGGATCCGCGCGACGTTCAGCGAGTCGCCGCCGCCTCCCGATCCGACCGGGATGATGTAGCCGCCGCGCGCGCGCAGGGCGAGGACCTTGCCGCCGCGGAGCGACAGGTACCACGAGCCGGTCGCGCTCCAGCGGCTGAACTCCGTGGTGCCGCCGAGGAGACCCCCGGCGTACTCGGCGAGAAGGTTCGCCTGGGAGCCGCGACGCGGGTCGAGGAGGTTGTCGCGTCGATCCTCCTCGAGGCCGACCGAGGCGTTGCGCGTGATGTAGTTCGTGCCGACGGCGAGGGTGTCGCCGGTGCGCACCCACTTGTTCGTGAGGCCGAGGCTGACGCTCGAGAAGCGGCCGATGCTCCGCTTCAGCGCCTCTTCGAGCGAGGTGATGTCCTGGTCGAAGGTGTTTTGCTTCTCGTAGACATGGCCGAGGCTCGTCTGGCTGTTCGCCTTCGTTCCGAAGATCCACGGCTCGATGTAGGACAGCTTCCCCTCGGCCGACTTCAGCGGCAGCCCACGCCCGCGGAAGGTGGGGTCGAGGGAGAACGCGACATCGGCGTTCGCCTGGAGGCGGCGCGCCGCGCCGTCCAGGTTGCGGTTGCCCCATTCGGCGAGCAGACGGACCCGGTCGTCCGAGGTGTATCCGGCGCCGAAGCCGTACCAGCCCGGAACGCGCTCGTGAACGACGATCCGCAGATCCGCGAGGGGACGGCCGAGCGTGTCGGGCTCTGCGACCACGCGCACCGTCCGGAAGACGCCGGTCTCGTAGATCCGGTCCTGGGTCTTCAGGACCTTCGAGGTGCGGAAGATGTCGCCGGGCTCGAGCAGAACCTCGCGGCGGACGACCGCCTCGCGCGTGCGCGTGAGCCGCCCGGCGGTGGTGTCGACGCGAGCGTCGCGCATCCGGAAGAGCGGGCCCTCGGCGACGGTGAAGACGAGGTCGGCCTGCGGCTCGCCGGGGGACGGTTCCGCGTGCGCGCCGCCCGGCTGCAGGTCCGCTTGCGGGCCGCCGTTCTGCCCGTCCGCCGCCCCCTGCCGCCCGTCGAGACGCTGGTCGGCGACGATCCTCGCGCGCAGGTATCCCGCCTCCTGATAGAAGCTGGTCAGATCGCGCGTCGTCTCCTCGATCTTCGAGCGTCGCAACAGATCGCCGCCATGGATGCGCAGGCGCCGGCGCGCGCGGGAGAGCAGCGAGGGCTGCACGCCGCGCAGATCGACGTCGCGCACGCGGTAGGCGGGGCCTTCCTCGATCGTGATCGTGATCCGCACCTTCCCATCGTCGCCTTGGGAGACCTCGGCGTCGGAGACGACCGCGAGCGGGAAGCCGCGGTCGCGATACAGCTCAGTGATCCGGTAGAGGTCGAGGGTGAGATAGTCGGGGCCGAGGTACGGATGCCGGCGGAACGGGTTCCACCAGGCGGGACCGCGGATCTTCATCACCCCGCGCAGGTCGCCCGCGTCGATCGAGGCGTTGCCGCGGAACTCGATCGCCTCGACATCGGGGGACGCTTCGCTCTGTGCCGAGGCGGGAGGCGCGAGCAGCGCGGAGAAGATCAGCGCCCACAGGAGCGGCGCGCACCGCAGCGGCGCCAAGCGCAGCCGGCGCCCGCTCCTCACGCGCGCCTCGGAGCGCGCTCCGCCAACTCCCGCGCGCGCAGACGCGCCCAGGCGTCCGCTGCGACAATCGCCTCGATCCGGGCGGCGGAGGCCGGCTCGTGCTCCTCCACGACGGCCCGCAAGAGGCGGGCGATCGATCCGAAGGAGATCCGTCCGGCCAGGAACTCCTCGACGAGCACCTCGTCGGCCGCGTTCAGCACCGCGGGGGCCGTGCCGCCGCGAGCGAGGGCCTCCTTCGCGAGCGGGAAGCAGGGATAGCGGGCCTCGTCGACCTCGTGAAACTCCAGCGGGCCGCGCGCCGCGAGATCGCAGGGAGCCACCGGCCCCGGGACACGCTCGGGATGGAGAAGCGCCGCCTGGATCGGCAGCCGCATGTCGGCGGTCGAGAGTTGGGCGAGCGTCGAGCCGTCGGCCCACTCGACGAGCGCGTGGACGAGGCTCTGCGGATGGATCCAGACGCCGATCCGCTCGACCGGGAGGCGGAAGAGCCAGTGCGCCTCGAGGACCTCGAATCCCTTGTTGAGCAGCGTCGCCGAATCGATCGTGATGCGGCGTCCCATCCTCCAGGTCGGATGGCGGAGCGCCTCCTCGGGCGAGGCGTTCTCGATCCTCTCGAGCGGAAGCGCGCGGAACGGGCCGCCGGAGGCGGTCAGGACGACGCGGCGCACCGCAGCGCGATCCCGCCCCTCGAGGCACTGCCACAGCCCGCTGTGTTCGCTGTCGATCGGGACGATGCTCCCGCCCCCCGCCTCGCTCGCGCGCGCCAGAAGCTCTCCGGCGACGACGAGCGATTCCTTGTTGGCGAGGGCGAGTCGCGCGCCGCGCTCGAGCGTGGCGACGGAGGGGAGAAGCCCCGCGGCCCCGACCAGAGCGTTGACGACGATCTCGGGCTCCTCCTCGCCGGTGACGGCGCGCAGATTGCCTTCCGCGCCCGAATCGATCGCGATCCCCCGGGCGGCGGGGCCGAGCGCCTGCCGGAGCGCCTCCGACGCCTCGGCCGTCTGCAGCGAGACGCGTCGTGGCCGGTGGCGCGCCGCCTGTTCGGCGAGCGTCTCCCAGCGGTTCCCCGCCGTCAGCGCAACGACCTCGAAGCGCTCGGGGAAGCAGGAGATCACCTCGAGCGCGAGCCGGCCGATCGTGCCGGTGCTCCCGAGGACGGCGACGCGCTTGGGCGATCGCGACGGCGCGACGCTCACGACCGCCTCTCCCCTTTCACGCTTCCCCATGGCGTCTCGTTCGTCATCCGGTCAGCCCTGCCCATGGAGGGACCACCGCAGCCAGTAATAGAGAACCGGGATGGTGAGCACCAGCGAATCGAGGCGATCGAGCATCCCGCCGTGTCCGGGGAACGAGCGGCCGGAGTCCTTGACCGCGGCCTCGCGCTTCATCCACGACTCGGCGAGATCGCCGATCTGCGAGAAGACCGCCGCCAGCACGCCGGCGCCGATCCGTCCCGCCGTGTCGAGACCGGGCACCCACCCGCCAGCCAGAAGCGCGGCGACGATGGAGCCCAGGAGAGCCGCGATCGAGCCCTCCCAGGACTTCTTGGGACTGACGCGAGGCCAGAGCTTGTGGCGTCCGATGGCGGAGCCGGCCAGGAAGGCCGCGGTGTCGCAGGTCCATACGAGGAGGAAAACATAGTAGAGCGGCCACGGGTCCCGGCCGATCGCGCCCGCGACCGATTCTCCGCCGGAAGCGAAGTCGTAGTAGCCGAGCAGGTGTGCCGGCAGCAAGCCGAGGTAGAGGGCGCCGAACGCGATCAAGGGCGAACCGAGGAGCACGCTGCCGCCCGGGCGGAACAGCTCGAGCAGGATCGCAGCGACCGCGACGAGCACGAGCGCCGGCGCCGGCTCGAGCGGCACCAACCGGGCCCAGCAGAGAATCACGAGCGCAGCGAGCAGACCGGGGACGAGGTACGGGACGGTCAGGCCGCGATTCCGGCCGAGGCGAGCCAGCTCGCGCCCGCCGAGCAGCGCGGCGACGGAGAGAAGGATCGCGAGCGGGACCGGCCCGGCCCAGACGGCCAGGATGACGAGAGGAAGCAGGATCGCGGCGGTCGTGATCCGCTTCCCGAGGCCCCCCATCATCCCGCTACGGCGCGCGCCGGATCGACGCGGCCAAAGCGTCGGTCTCGCCCCTGGTAGGCGATGATCGCCTCCTCGAGATGCTCCTTGCGGAAGTCCGGCCAGAGGACGTCGGTGACGTACATCTCGGAATAGGCGAGCTGCCAGAGCAGGAAGTTCGAGACCCGCATCTCGCCGCTCGTGCGGATCAGGAGGTCGGGGCAGGGGGTGCCGGCGGTGTAGAGGAAGGAAGCGAAGCGCTCCTCGTCGATCGCGGCGGGATCGAGGCGTCCGGCGGCGACCTCCTCCGCGATGCGGCGGACCGCGTCGACGATCTCGGCACGCCCGCCGTAGGAGAGGGCGAGGTGCAGCTTCAGGCCGGTGTTCGAGCGAAGCGCCTCGATCGCGCGGTCCAGCTCCCGACGAACCGGAGCGGGAAGCTCGTCGAGCCGTCCCCATGCGGCGAGCGAGACGTTGTTGCGATCGAGCTCGGCGCGCTCCTCCCGCAGAACCTGGCCCAGGAAGGTCATGAGCGCTTGCACCTCGTACGCGGGGCGCTTCCAGTTCTCGATCGAGAAGGTGTAGAGCGTGAGGTACTGGATCCCCAGCTCGACGCACCCCTCGACCGCCTCGCGAACCGACCGGCGCCCGGCGCGATGCCCCGCGATCCGGGGCAGGCCCTGGCGGGTCGCCCAGCGCCCGTTGCCGTCCATGATGATCGCGATGTGCCGGGGAAGGTTCCCGCGGGACAGGATCTCTTCCGTCCGCCGCTTGGCCGCTTCTTCCATCGGGTCCTCTTCGAAGCGAAGACTAGGAGCCGCGCGGAGCGCGCGTCAAGGGCGCTCCGCGCGCGTCGCGTTTCGCGCGGCCGGAGCTAGATCTCGAGGATCTCCTTCTCCTTGCGGGAGAGGATCTCGTCGACGGTCTCGATCGAGCGGTCGGTCAGCTTCTGGACGTCCTGCACGCCGCGGCGGGAATCGTCCTCGCTGATCTGACCGTCCTTCAGGAGCTTCTTGATCTCCTCGTTGGCGTCGCGGCGGACGTTGCGGATTGCGACCTTCGTCTCCTCGCCGAGCTTCTTGACCTTCTTCACCAGCTCGTTGCGGCGCTCCTCGGTTAGCGCCGGGATCGGCACGCGGATCAGTTCCCCTTCGTCGGAGGGGTTCAGGCCAAGATCGGCCTTCTGGATCCCCTTCAGGACCGCCTGCTGAAGGGACCGGTCCCAGAGCTGGACGACCAGCATGCGCGGCTGCGGCGCGGAGATGGAGGCGACTTGGGAGAGCGGCATCTGCGAGCCGTACGCCTCCACCCGAACGGTGTCGAGCAGGCTCGGCGTCGCCTTGCCGGTGCGGATGGCGAGCAGGTCGTTCTTCAGCGACTCGATCGACTTGTTCATGCGTCCCTCGGCGTCGGCAATGCGTTCCTTCATCGGCATCGGATCCCCCTCGCGGCTACTGGACCAGCGTCCCGAGCGGCTCTCCGGTGACCACCTTCATCAGATTGCCGGGGACCTGGACGTCGAACACGACGATCGGCAGCTTGTTCTCCATGCACAGAGTGATGGCGGTGAGATCCATCACCCTGAGGTTCTGCGACAACACTTGCTCGTAGGTCAGGAGCGGCAGGCGCTGCGCATCGGGATGGTGCACGGGGTCGGCCGTGTGGATCCCATCGACCTTCGTCCCCTTCAGGACGACCTCGCACCCGCACTCGATGGCGCGGAGCACCGCGGCGGTGTCGGTCGTGAAGTAGGGATTGCCGCTGCCCGCGGCGAGGATCACGACGCGCCCCTTCTCGAGATGGCGCATCGCGCGGCGGCGAATGAACGGCTCGGCGACCTGCTCCATCTTGATCGCGCTCAGGACTCGCGTATAAAAGCCGAGGCGCTCCAGGTGTTCCTGAAGCGCCAACGCGTTGATGACGGTCCCGAGCATTCCGATCATGTCGGCGCCCGCCCGGGACATCCCGGTGCGCGCCGCCTCGCTCCCGCGGAAGATGTTGCCTCCCCCGAGAACGACGGCGATCTCGATCCCCGCTTCGCGGACATGGCCGATCTGCTCCGCGATCGAGCGGATCGTGCCGTGATCGAGACCGAAGCCCGCTTGCCCGGCGAGGATCTCGCCGCTGAGTTTCAGAAGAACGCGCGTCCAGGTGGGGCGAGGTGTCAGCACCCGTTCCGGATGCGAGTCCATCGGAGCTAGTCGGACTCGCCGAGGCGGAAGTAGGAGAAGCGGCGCACGCGGATGTTCTCCCCCAGCTTGCCGGCGAGGTCGGTCACCATTTCCCCGATCGTCCGGCTGCCATCACGGATGTTGGGCTGGCGAAGCAGGACCTGCTCCGCGTAGAAGCGCTCGAGCTCCTTGGCGGCCCGCTCCTGCATTTCGGACGCCGGCACTCCCTCGGCCGAGAGGCGCTTGGCGATCTCCGCCTTTTCCGCTTCGACGCTCTCGGCCGGCACGTCCTCCACCGACACCCAACGCGGGGCGGTGGCCGCCACCTGGAGCGCGACGTCGTGGGCGAGCTTCCTGAAATCGTCGGTCCGCGCGACGAAATCGGTCTCGCTGTTCAGCTCGACGAGGACGCCGATCTTCGAGCCGGCGTGGACGTACGCCTCGATGACTCCCTCGGCGGCGATGCGCTCGGCCCGCTTGGCCGCCTGCGCGATCCCCATTCTGCGGAGGATGTCGATCGCCTGCTCCATGTTGCCGGACGACTCGGAGAGAGCCTTCTTGCACTGCATCATTCCGGCGCCCGTGCGCTCGCGGAGCTGCTTGACCATCTCCGCACTGATCTCGATCGCCACGTTCCCTACTCCTCCCCTGCCCCGGGTCCCGGCCGCGTCACGCGACGGCGCCCGCCTCGGTGGTCTTCTGTCCGGCCGCCTCGGCCTCCCGGGCCGCCGCGGTCATCGATGCCTTGGTCTCGAGCACGGTGTCGCTGACCGCGCGGGCGAAGAGACGGATCGAGCGGATCGCGTCGTCGTTGCCCGGAATCGGATAGTCGACCTCCTCGGGATCGCAGTTGGTGTCGACGATCCCGATGACCGGGATGCCGAGCCGCTTCGCCTCGAGCACCGCGATGCGCTCGCGCTTGGTGTCGACCACGAAGAGCATGCCGGGGAGACGGTTCATCTCCTTGATGCCGGCGAAGTTCTTCTCCAGGCGGACGCGCTGCTTCTCGAGCTTCGCGACCTCCTTCTTGGAGAGCTTCTCGAAAGTCCCGTCCTCGCGCATGCGCTCCAGGCTCCGCAGGTAGCGGATGCTCATCTTGATCGTCTGGAAGTTCGTCAACATCCCGCCGAGCCACCGTTCGTTGACATAGAAGTTGCCGCAGCGCAGCGACTCCTCCTTCACCACTTCCTTCGCCTGCTTCTTGGTCCCGACGAAAAGGATGGAGTCGTTGTTGCGCCCTACCCGTACGACCGCATCCCTCGCGGCGTCGACGCACTTCACCGTCTGCTGGAGATCGATGATGTGGATGCCGTTGCGCTCGAGGAAGATGTACTTCTTCATCTTCGGATTCCAGCGACGGGTCTGGTGCCCGAAGTGCACCCCCGCCTCCAGAAGATCCTTCATTGCGACACTGGCCATGGTCCCTCCCGACCGTGCGTAGTTTGAGCCTCCGCTCCTCCGACCCCTTCAGGGCAACTACGCGAGGAGCGTGTGTGATGAAACGAAATCGATCAGCGCTTGGAGAACTGGAAGCGCTTGCGCGCGCCCGGCTGCCCGTACTTCTTGCGCTCCTTCATTCTCGGATCGCGCGTGAGGTGCCCGTCCCTGTCGAGGGCCGGCTTGAAGGCGGCGTCCGCCTCCTTGAGCGCGCGAGCGACGGCCATACGCACCGCCCCCGCCTGTCCGGTCAATCCGCCGCCGTCGACGGTGGCGAGGAAGTCGTAGCGCCCGTCCGTCTCGGTGGAGCGCAGAGGCGAGGTGGCGAGAACCACGAGGCTCTCGCGACCGAAGTACTGCATCGGATCCCTGCCGTTGATCAGTCCTTTCCCCGATCCATTGACGAGACGAACACGGGCCACCGAGGTCTTGCGGCGACCGGTCGCCTGGAGCACCTGCTTCTGGACCATCCGGCTCTACCCCCTACTCGTTTCCGGCCGTCGGCGCCGTCATCATCATGCGCCGGCCGAGCTCGAAGGGCTTCGCCTGCTGCGCCACGTGCGGATGCTCGGGCCCTTCGTAAATCTTCAGCTTGCGGATCATCTGCCTGCCGAGCGGTCCCTTCGGAAGCATGCCCCACACCGCGTCGCGAACGACTTCGGACGGATGCTTCTTCATGCGGAAGGCGACGCCTCGCACGCGCGCGCCGCCCGGATAGCCGGTGTGATGGAAATAGGTCTTCTGCTCCATCTTCCGGCCGGTCAGGCGGAACTTCGCCGCGTTGACGATGATCACATGGTCCCCGACGTCGAGATAGGGGACGTAATTCGGCTTGTGCTTGCCGCGGAGCAGATAGGCCGCTTCGCTGGCCAGCCTCCCGAGGACTTGCCCCTCGGCATCGATGACGTGCCATTGGCGCGCGATGTCCGAGGCCTTGGTGGCGTAGGTCGCCATCTCTCCCGATCCTCCGTTCCGATGTAACCGGATATTGTGTGCAAAAAGCACAAGATACGAGGTGAGCAGGCGGATGTCAAGAGAACCGTTCGGCCTCCCTGCCGTGGGCAGGATCCCCGGCCGCGGGATCGGAATCGGGGAAGAATTCCGCCGAAAAGGGCGGCCGGACGACCCCCCGGTCGGTCACCCAGGCGGTGATGCGCGAGGCCGGGGTCACGTCGAACGCCGGATTCCAGGCGGGCGGAGGCGGGTTGCCCCAGCCGGAGGCGCGGGCGATCTCGGAGGGGGACCGCTCCTCGACCTGGATCGCCTCCCCGTCGGGGATCGAGGGGTCGATCGTCGTCCACGGGGCGACGACGTAGAACGGGACGTCGTGGGCGGCCGCGGCGAGCGACAAGGCGAAGGTGCCGATCTTGTTCGCGGTGTCGCCATTGGCCGCGATCCGGTCGGCGCCGACCAGGACGCAGCCGACGCCCAGGCGGCGCATCGCGAACGCGGCGGCGCCGTCGCAGAGCAGGCGGGCGGCGATCCCTTCCCGGCGCAGCTCCCAGAGGGTCAGCCGTCCGCCTTGCAGGAGCGGCCTCGTCTCGTCCACCAGGACTTCGGGGACGTGGCGCGCCAGGGCGGCAACGCGCGCGACGGCGAGCGCGGTGCCGCCGCCGGCCGTCGCGAGGGCTCCGGTGTTGCAGTGCGTCAGGACCGGCTTGCCGCGCGGGATCAAGGGAAGCCCGGCGGCGGCCATGCGGCGCGACGCTTCGAGATCCTCCTCGAGGAGCCGGTCGCCCGCCCGGCGGGTCGCCTCGACGATCTCCGGCGGGGAGGCATCCCGGGCAGCCGCCTCACCCACGGCGGCAAGCGCGCGATCGACGCCGACCGACAGGTTGACTGCGGTCGGGCGAGCGTCGCGGACGTATCGGGCGGAGCGGCGGACGGCCGCCGCCGGGTCGCGGTGCGCTTCGAGGGCGCGCTGGGCGGCGAGCGCGAGCGCGTAGGCGCCCGCCACACCGAGCGCCGGGGCGCCGCGGATCGCGAGCGAGCGGATGGCTCGGACCATGTCCATCGGCGTCGCGATCTCGACGTGGGTCTCCTGGCGCGGGAGGCGGGTCTGGTCGAGGATGCGGACCGTCCCGCCGTCGATCCAGCGGATCGTCTCGATCGGAGCGGCCGGCGCGACCGGCGCGGCGGTCACGCCTGTCCCTCCAGCTCGTGCGCGAGCCGGCGCAGGCGCGGCAGCGGCAATCCCATCACGTTGAAGTAGCACCCCTCGATCCGCGACACGAGCAGCCCTCCGTAGCCCTGGATCCCGTAGCCGCCGGCCTTGTCCATCGGCTCCCCCGTCGCAACGTAAGCCTCGATCGTCTCCTCGTCGAGCGGGGAGAAGAGCACCCGGCTGAGCTCGTGCCCCGTGACGATCCGTTCGTCGGAGAGGCGGCGGAGGCAGACGCCGGTGAACACCTCGTGCCACGCGCCGGAGAGGCGGCGGAGCAGGGCGCGTGCATGATCCGCGTCGCCCGGCTTCTCGAGGACCTCCCCATCGTGATGGACGATCGTGTCGGCGGCGAGGACGGCGTAGCCGGGCAGCCCCTTCGGAACCCAGCACGCCTTCGCGCGCGCCAGTCGCTCGACGTAACGCTCGGGCGGCTCCTCCGGCCCGCGATCGCCCTCGAGGACATCGGGGACGAGCGTCTCGTAGCGCAGGCCCAGCATCCGCAGCAGCTCGCGCCGGCGCGGCGAGAGGGAGGCGAGGATCAGCGGCTCTCCGCCGATGCCGAGCAGGCGCGCTCCCACGCTGGTGCTGGCGCCGGGCTCCGGACCGCCTCCGCTCGCGCTCATGGCGACTCCTTCGCCGCCCGCTTCGCCTGGCGCCGCTCCTTCCACGAGCGGGAATCGAGGAGGAGCGTGACCGGCCCGTCGTTGACGAGCGAGACCTGCATCATGGCGCCGAAGACTCCCGTGCGGCACGGGATGCCGAGCGCCGAGAGCCGCGCGACGAACGACTCGTAGAGGCGCTCCGCTTCTTCGGGGGGAGCGGCGTGCGAGAAGCTCGGCCGCCTCCCCTTCTCGCAGTCCCCAAGGAGAGTGAACTGGCTGATGACAAGCGCTTCTCCGCCGATCTCGTCGAGCCCGATGTTCATCTTTCCTTCCGCGTCGTTGAAGAAGCGGAGCGTGGCGCATTTCTCGGCGAGCCAGTTCGCGTCCTCCTCGCCGTCGCCCTGCGCGACGCCAAGCAGGACGAGGACGCCGCGCCCGATCGCTTCGTGGCGTCCCTCCGTCCGGACCGAAGCCTGGGTCACCCTTTGCAGTACGGCCAGCATCCGGCGGTCACTCGAACACGAGATTCAGCCCGCCGTAGATCGAGTGATAGCGGGGAGCGCCGTTGCCAGAGACGTTCTGGAAGCGGTATTCCGCGTAGGCGGCCACCGGGAGCACCGGGATCCGGAACGACGATCCGGCCACGATGTGCCACTCCCATTCGTTGCGCTCGTCGCCGAGCTGGTCCGCGATGTCGTCGAACGAGTCGTCGGCGGCCGTCACGTGGAAGTTGATGTGGTGGAGGCTGCCCCCTCCGCCCGCGTAGAGGCCGAACGGAGCGGCAAGGAACGGCAGGTGCAGCTTTCCGGTCACGAGGTACGCCTGATCCTCGTAGCTCCCCTTCCCGCCGAAGAGGGTGTCTTCGAAATGGGCGCTGTCGAACGAGAAGTCGTTCGTGTAGCGCTCGTAGGCGAACTCGACGTCGAGCATCGGCAGCAGTCCGATCGATCCGGTGAATCCGTAGAGGCCCGATCCACCGAGGTCCCCGCTGCCGGGGAAGACGTCGCGCGAGGCATGGCTCCATCCGCCGCGGATCCCGATCTGCGTCGCGGCGACGACGGGACCGGGAACAAGGACTTCGAGCACGATCGCGAACGGGAGGAGCAGCAGCATCCGATGTAAGGATCTCGCTCTCACGGCAGTTCCTCCAGGGGGGACCCGTTGCCCCCGATTTCGTTCTTCCGTTCCACGGTTTGCACCCCCCGCACCGCCCGCACGGCCCGGATCACCTCGTTCAGCTGGCGCCGGTTTCGCACCTCGACGATGAAGTGTCCGCGCGCCTCGGAATCGACGCTCTGCATCGACCCTTCGCGGATGTTCGTCTTCGTCTTCGAGATCGCCGCAGAAACCTCGGCGAGGAGATTCTGCCGGTCGTCTCCCGACACCTCGAGCCGGACC
Organism: Candidatus Eiseniibacteriota bacterium; assembly: GCA_041946735.1. Classification (GTDB taxonomy): domain Bacteria; phylum Eisenbacteria; class RBG-16-71-46; order CAIMUX01; family VGJL01; genus JBHGAY01. Next base: position 30,422 of record JBHGAY010000033.1, on the reverse strand, counting down.
GGGAAGAGCGGCTCCCCTTCCACGTCCCACTGGAGGTCGAGCACCCGCTCCTTCTCGATCTTCGAGTCGAGGATGTTCGGACAGGTCTGCTGGTGGACCGAGATCCCGCGCCCGCGCGTGATCAGGCCGACGATCGGATCGCCGGGGACCGGCTCGCAGCAATGCGCGAACTGGATCATGACGTTGCCGACCCCCTGGATTTTGATCCCCCGGATCGGCGGGCGCGCGAGCTGCTTCAGGCGGGCGGCGGCGGAGAGACCGGGGGGCTGGGGAGCAAAGGGCTCCGGGTAGAGGCGCGCGACGACCTGGACCGGGGAAATGTCGCCTTGGCCGATGTTCGCGAGCAGCCCCGATGCGTCGGACTGCCCGAAGCTTTGGGCGATGTCGTCGAGGTCCGCCTCCCCCGGGATCCGTTTCCGCCGCCGTCGCAGCTCGCGCGCGAGCATTTCGCGGCCGAGCGCGACGGAATCGGCGAGGCGCTGCTGCTTCAGCCACTGGCGGATCTTCGAGCGGGCGCGGCCGGTCCGCACGAGGCCGAGCCAATCCTGGTTCGGCCGCGCGGATGGGCTCGTGAGGACTTCCACCGTGTCGCCGCTTTGCAGCTCATAGCGCAGCGCGACGAGCCGGCCGTTGACGCGCGCGCCGACGCAGCGGTTTCCGACCTCCGAGTGGATCGCGTAGGCGAAGTCGAGCGGTGTCGAGCCGCGCGGAAGCTGCTTCAGCTCCCCCTTCGGCGTGAAGACGAACACCTCATCCTGGTAGAGCGACACCTTCAGGATGTCGAGGAACTCGCGCGGGTCCGCCTCGTCGGTGTCGAGATCGACGGGGCGGCGCAGCAGGAGGTCTCCGAGCTTGCGCTCGAGCTCGCCGTCCTTGCGTCCCCCTTCTTTGTAGCGATAGTGCGCGGCGATCCCGATCTCGCTGGTGAGATGCATCTCGCGCGTGCGGATCTGGATCTCGACCATCCGGTTGGGAGGAGCCATGACGGTCGTATGCAGAGACTGGTACATGTTGCTCTTCGGCGTGGCGATGTAGTCCTTGAAGCGATCGTGCACCGGGATGAACATGTCGTGCACGATCCCCAGGACCCGGTAGCAGTCGATCCGCTTCTCCGTGATGACGCGGATGCCTAGGAGGTCGTAGATCTCCTCGAAGCGGGCGTTCTGCCGCTGCATCTTCTCCCAGATCGACGCGAAGTTCTTCGCGCGGCCCTGGATCTCGGCCGGGATCCCCTCCTCCTTCAGACGCCCGGCAAGCGGGGCGAGCACCTCCTCGATCGCGTCCTCGCGCTCGCGCCGCTTCTCCGCGACCATCGCCGCGATCGTACGGTACGCCTCCGGATTCAGATGCTTGAACGCGAGATCCTCCAGCTCCCACTTGAACCGCGCGATGCCGAGCCGGTGCGCGAGCGGCGCGTAGATCTCCTTCGTCTCGCGCGCGATCCGCTCCCGCTTCTGGGCGTCGCGCAGGAAGTCCAGTGTGCGCATGTTGTGGAGCCGGTCGGCGAGCTTGATCAGGATTACGCGGATGTCCTGCGCCATCGACAGGAGCATCTTCCGGAAGTTCTCGGACTGTTCGACCTCCGCGTCCGGGAAGCGGAGGCCGCCGATCTTCGTCACGCCGTCGACGAGGCGCGCGACCACGGGGCCGAACTCCGCTTCGACGTCGGCCACGCGGATGTGCTGGATGTCCTCGACGACGTCATGCAGGAGAGCGGAGGCGAGGATCTCGGCGTCGGCGCGACGGCGAAGCAGATCGATGAGGATGCGGGTGACCTGGAGCGGATGGGAGACGTAGGGAGCCCCCGAGGCGCGTCTCTGCCCCTCGTGCGCCTTCTCCGCGAAGTCGATCGCGCGCTCGACGAACGCGCTGTCCACTTCGGGGGCGAGGCGGCTCAGGTCGGCGAGCAGCGCCGCCCGTAGCTCCTCAACGCTCTCCAAATGGGTCTTCACGGACGATATCCCTCACCTCGAACTGCAGGCGTTCCTCCCCACGGAATACGTTTCGACAGGGAGTGCCGGCGACATGAACCTCCGAGCCGCACCCGGAGAGCCAGGCATGGCTCCCCGCGAGCTGGAATCCGATGCAGTCGACCCGCGTCCGGCCGTCGTCCACCTGGAAGCGGACGTGCCGGTCCTTGAGGATCTTCACCCCGATCGTACGTCCTCGCACCGCCACCACGGGGGGCGGGTTTCCTTGGCCGAACGGCTCCATCCTCTCGAGCCAGTCGAGGAGCGTGCGGTCCACCTCGTGGAGATCGGCGAGGGCGTCCACGGTGAGCGAGCGTTCGACCGGGCCCCCGTGCCCGCCCGCCCGGTAGGCCTCCGCCAGCTGCGATCGAAACTCCGGCAGTCGCTCACGCGACAAGGTGAGCCCGACGGCAGCCGCGTGCCCACCAAACGCTTCGAGCGACGCGGAGGCGGCCAGGACGAGCGAATGCAGGTCGCAGCCGCGCACCGTCCGGCCCGATCCACGCCATCGTTCCCCCTCGCCTCCGAGAAGGATCGTGGGGCGGCCGTGCCGCTCGGCGAGGCGCGCGGCGGCGATCCCGAGCACTCCCGGGTGCCAGCGATCGCTTCCGAGAACGAGAGGACCGTCGCTCTCCTCGAGAACCGCCCGCTCCCCCGCCTCCTGCAGCACCTGGTCGAGCAGCTCCTTGCGAAGGAGGTTCTGCCCCTCGAGGGAGGCGGCGAGGCGGTGGCAGCGCTCGGGATCGTCGCAGAGCAGGAGGTCGAGAGCGAGCTTCGCGCTCCCGATACGTCCCGCCGCATTCAGGCGCGGCGCGATCTGGTAGCCGATCTCCCCTGCGCCGGCGCGGTCGAAGTCGACGCCGGCGATCCGAAACAGGGCGGCGATCGCCGGGCGGGGCCGCGCGCGCATGCGGGCGAGGCCGTGAAAGGCGAGCGCGCGGTTCTCCCCCGTGAGGGGAACGTTGTCGGCGATCGTGCCGATCGCGGAGAGATCGAGGAGCGGTCCCAGACGGGGATCCTTGGCGCCTCGCGCGCGCCGGTGGCGCCAGAGCCCTTCGAGCAGTTTCGTGACGACGCCGGCGGCAGCCAGGTGCGGGAACGGATAGACCGAGTCGGCGCGCCAGGGGTTGACGACGGCCGCCCCGGGCGGAAGGTCCGGCCCGGGGCGGTGATGGTCGGCGACGATCAGGTCGCATCCCAGCTCTCGCGCGCGCATCGCTTCGGCGATCGAGCCGGTGCCGCAGTCGGCGGTGATCAGCAACGTGGCGCCCGCCTGCGCCGCCTCCTCGACGATGCGCAGCGAGAGGCCGTAGCCGTCCCGCATGCGGTCCGGCACGCGCGCGACCACGTTCCCCCCGAGCGAGGTGAGATGGCGGGTAAGCAGGGCGGCCGAGGTCACGCCGTCGACGTCGTAGTCGCCGAAGACGAAGATCGTCTCGCCGGCGTGGATCGCGCGGTCGAGGCGTTCGACCGCGCGGGGAAGGTCGGGGAGCAGGAACGGATCGGGGAGCCCCGCGAGCGATGGCTCGAAGTACTCCGGCCAGCGTTCGCGCTCGGAGAAGCCCCGGCCGCGGAGGATCCTGCGGATCAGGCGCGGAACCGTGGAGGGATCGTCGGGCTCATCGGGATGGACAGGGCCTCTCAGGATCCAACGCATCGCTGCCGGAGCCCTCCCGCCGGATCCCCGGGGTTCCCGGGGCGAGTCCTCCAGATCTTCGCGCCGACCTCCCAGGGGGGCCTACGCGCAGGTCTTCGGGACCTGGTGCTTCTAGACCTTTCTCTCGATCGAGGCCTTGCTCTTCAGATCCTCGACCCGCTTTTGGACCGCCTCGTTCTGCTTCTGCTGATGCAGATAGTTGATGAGGCTGCCCTCGAGCCTCGGATCATAGGGGACCTTGTTCTTTTCCTCGACCCGGATGATGTGGAATCCGATGGAGGTCTCGACCACCTCGCTCACCTGCCCGGGCTCGAGCGAGAAGGCGGCCTGCTCGAAGGTCGGGTTCAGTTGCCCGTGGCCGAACGTTCCGAGGTCCCCTCCCTGGCGAGCCGAGAGGGAGTCCTGCGACGAAGCGCGAGCGATTGCCGCGAAGTCCTCGCCGGCGCGGATGCGCGCGAGGAGGGACGCGGCGGTCTCGCGCGCCTGCCGGCGCGCTTCCTCGCTCATCGTCGAGTCGGCGCGGATCAGGATGTGGCTCGCGTGCACCTGCTCGAACTGCTCCGGGTGCTCCGCGTAGTACTTCTGCGCGTCGGCCGGCGTCAGCTGGATCGTGTCCGGGACCTCGCTCATCAGGTACTGCCGGATTGCCATGTCCGTGCGAATGTTCACCCGCAGGGTCTTTTCGTTCATCCCCCGCTGCTGCATCGCCTGCTGGAACGCCTCCGGGGTCGGGAACTGGCCGCGCAGGCTTTGCACGATCTGTTCGACCTGATCGTCGGTCGGGACCTTCCCCGCGGCCGTCGCCGCCTGGAACAGCACGTGCTGATCGATCAGGTTGTCGATCGCGCGATCCTGGAGCTGGCGCTCCGACATCGTCTCTGTGCCCGGCATTCCGCCCTGCCGCCAAAGCGAGACCACCTGGTTCACCTCGCCGAGAACGATCGGCTCGTCTCCCACCGTCGCCACGACTTTCGTCGAGTCGCCCGAGATCGGTTCGGTGGAGCTTCCCGCTCCCGCCTTCTCCGCACCCTTGTCACTCTTTCCGCAACCGAACGACAGCGCCAGCGCCAGGAGGATCCCGACCGGAACGCCCATCCTCATGCCCTTCATTCCGCCTTCTCCTTCCCCGGGAATCCCCCGTGGAGCCTCATTCGGGACATTCTAGGTCAGAGACTCCGGAGAAGCAGGCGAAAGTTGGGAGGGCACCAGCCGATCGTCTAGGATCCGTCCATGCCACGGACGCGCCAGGAAGAGCCGGTCGAGATGCAGATCGAGGATCTCGCCTACGGCGGTGAGGGGGTCGGCCGCTTCGACGGGCAGGTGCATTTCGTCGAGGGCGCCCTCCCGGGCGAAACGGTCCGCGCCGTTCCGCAGAAGGGCGGCGGAAAGCGCTGGCGTCGGGCCCGCTTGCTCGAGGTGCTCGCCCCTTCGCCGGAAAGAATCGTCCCCGCCTGCCCGCACGCCGCGGTCTGCGGCGGATGCGCCTATCAGGCTCTCGCCTACCCGGCCCAGTTGGAGGCGAAAGCCCGGCAGGTCCGGGAGAACCTGGCGCGGATCGGCGGCCGGCTCCCGCCGGAGCCGGAGCCGCCGCTGGCCTCTCCCGCCCTCTGGCATTACCGGAACAAGATGGAATTCTCCTTCGCCGCCCGCCCATGGGACCCGGCGGGGCCGCCGCCCGAGGGAAGCGGAGCAGGACCGGGCGCCGCGCTGGGGCTCCACGTGCGCGGCCGATTCGACGCGGTGTTCGATCTCGAACGCTGCCTCCTCGCGCACGCCGATGCCAGCGGGATCGTCGATCTCGTCCGGCGCTTCGCGCGCGAGGCGGAGATTCCCGGCTACCACGGCGGGCGAGGCAGTGGCCTCCTCCGGCATCTCGTCGTCCGCACGTCGAGGGCGAGCGGCTCGCATCTCGTGGCCCTCGTCGTCCGCGAGGACGACCCACGCCTCGCGCCGCTCGCGACGCTCCTGCCCGCCGCCTTCCCTTCGATCGCCGGGCTGCTGCTGTGGATCCACGCAGGCGCAGCCACCGTCGCGCGGGCGGAACGGGAGAGGATCCTCTTCGGCTCCGACAGGATCGTGGAACGCCTCGCCGATCTGGAGTTCGAGCTCTCCGCCTCCTCCTTTTTCCAGACGAACAGCGCCGCCGCGGAGATGCTGATCCGGCAGCTGCGCGCGTTCGCGCCCCCGGCGGAGAGGCTCCTCGACCTGTACTGCGGAGTCGGGACGCTCGGCCTCGCGCTGGCGCGCGAGTGCCGGACGCTCCACGGAATCGATTCGGTGGACGCGGCGATCCGGGACGCGCGCCGCAACGCCGCGCGCAACGGGATCGACAACGCCCGGTTCGAAACCGCGCTCGCGGAGGACTGGGTGGGGCGCGCTCAAGAGATCCAGCCGGACCTGGTCGTCATCGACCCGCCGCGCGCCGGTCTCCACCCACGAGCGCTCGAGGGGCTCCTCGCTCTCGCTTCACCCTCGATCCTCTACGTTTCGTGCAACCCCTCGACCCTCGCGCGCGACCTCGCCCACCTCTGCGAAGGCGGGTACGAACCGGAGCGCATGCGCATCCTGGATCTCTTCCCTCATACGCCTCACGTCGAGACGATCGTCCGCCTCCGGCGCACCGCCTCCGCCTGAATCCCGCCCGCGAACCGGGAAGGGCGCGGAAGCGCTGAAGCAAAGCCCGGAGACGAAAGCGCCCGGCAGGAGGCGGACACGGAAGCGCGAGATCGAAGCGGCCCCCGGGATCCGATCCCGAGGGCCGCCTTCTTCGTCGCGCAAGCGCGAGGAAAAGTCGGAGGGGGGAAGATACTACTTCAGCAGCAGCATCTTCCGGCTGGTCTGCTTCTCACCCGCCTGCACCTTGTAGTAGTAGACGCCCGAACCGACGGAGCGGTTCGCATCGTCCTTGCCGTCCCAGACGACCGAATGGAAGCCGGCCGACTGCTGGCCGTCCACCAGGGTCCGGACGAGACGGCCGCTCGCGTCGAACACCTCGACACGCACGTCTCCCGCGCTCGGAAGACCGAAGCGGATCGTGGTGCGAGGGTTGAACGGGTTCGGTCGGTTCGGATCGACGGTGAACACCGCAGGCGCCGAAGCGTCCTCGGCCACGTCCACCGTGACGCAGTTGGTGACCTTGAACTCGATGTCGTCGATCGCCGCCTCGGCGCAGCTCGTCGCTCCGTTGATGTCTTCCATCTGGATGCGCACGACCATCTGATCCGTGAACGGGATCTGATCCGACGTGAAGTAGGTCTTGTAGTACAGCCAGTCGTTCAGATCGTTGCCGTTGATCTTGCGGATCGTCGTGTAGTTCTGACCGCCGTTGTTGGAGACCATGACCCGGAGGCTGTCGTCGGTCGGCGTGTAGTCGAAGAAGAAGCCCCAGAAGCCGATCACGCCCGCGCCCGAGCGGTCCGACCAATCGAACACCGGCGAGTTGATTCCGGTCGCGCCGCCGTCGACGTCGAAGACGGACCAGACGCCGCCACGCGGGTCGGTGACGAAGCAGTTGACGCCGTTTGCGCTATGGTCGTCCTCCGGCTGCGTGTAGCCGTAGGTCGCGCTGTACTTCCCTTCCGGATCCGCGCGCTCGAACGCGCCGGCCGTCGCGTTGCCGGTGATCGTCCAGCCGCTGTCCGCCTCGAAGTCATCCGACATCGTGACGAGCGTCGGACCGGCGAGGAACCGGTAGACGGCGCGATACGGAGCGAGGAACGGAGCCGTCGCGTTTTCGCCGGTGAACTTCTCGGCGCGCACATAGTAGGAAATGATCTTCGCGCAACCCTGATACGGGATCACGCCGGCGTACTCGTCCGGATTGCCGGTCGGGGACATCGGCGAGGCCTGGTAGTTCTCCCCATCGGTCGAGAAGTAGATCTCCACCTTGCTCGGATCGATCGCGCCGCCGCCGACCGCGACCGCCGTCGCCGTCACCGGGTAATCGCCCGATTCCTGCGGCTGATCGTCCAGCGGAACGCTCGTCACCGTGACGTAGTTCGTGAGCGCCGGGCACGGGAGATTGTGCTGGGCGAACGCGTCACAGATCTCGTACCAGTTCGGAGTCCCGTTGTTCAGGTTTCCATCGTTGTCGTCCGTCGTCAGCAGCTTAGTGAGGAAGGACGGCATGCTGGTCGGCTTCTGGCGAACGGTGTTGATGTAGAGCGGATCGTAGACCTCGCCCGCCCCTCCGAACGTGTACTTCAGATGGAAGTTCTTGCGCGTCTTCCACATCGAACCCATCAGGATCTCGCCGAGGCAGTGCACCTGGCCGCCGCACTCCGTGCCGGGATACTGGCGGAGGTTCTCGCCGTCGCGCACCGGGGCGCCGTTCGTGTAGAAGAACTCTCCCATCTTGGGATCCGGATGGATGCAGATCGCGGTGATGTCGCTGAAGGCCTCGCCCATACCGGAGCTGGTGGGCGGCTGGGAGGGATAGTAGATCTTCTGCGTGATGCCATGGCCGTACTCGTGGTAGATGACCTCGGAGATCCGGCCGGTGTTGTTGCAGCCGCCGCCTTCACGATAGAAGTTGACCGAGGAGCCGTTCCAGAAGGCGTTGCAGTACTGGTTGATGTTCACATTGGCCGGGACGACGAAGTCCATTCCGGTGAGACCCGGATAGACCGATTTGATCCAGTCGTGGACCACGTTGACGTGGTAGTACGCGTCGCGCTCAGCGATGTGGGAGTTGGCATCGGTGAAGTTGAAGTCGAGCGGCGTGCCGGGGAAGCCGTTCTGGGTGATCGTCGCATCGCTGCCGCCCTGGTTGTTCACGTTGCAGTAGTTTCCGAACAGCTGCGCGTTGACCGGATATTGCTGATTGTTCGGGACGGTAAGCGAGTAGTCGCCGTTGACGTCCGTGTAGGTGTTGTAGCTGCCGGAGGTGACCCGCAGCAGCTCATCCCTACCATTGAACTGCTGCCAGCCCCAGTTCTCCTCGACCATGCCGGCGACGTGGCCGGTGATCTCGAAGTAGCTGTAGGCGCTCTGCCGCCAGAGGACCGTGCCGTCCTGCGCGTCGACGTACGTGTCCCAAAGGCCGTCCGGATCGTTCGTCTTCAGCGGAACGTACCAGGCGAGGTGGTACTCGATCCCGGCATCCTGGTGGAGCGGCAGGATCGCGAGGTGCGGCTCTTCCGTCGCGGCATCCCCCTCCGCGGACGGAATGCCGATATGAGCGGCCGCAACGGCCGCATCGGCGTCGAGGCTCGGGAACGTGTTGACGCGAACGTTGGGGTAGAAGTTGGAGGAGACGAGAACCACCTTCCCTTCCCACAGCGTCACGTCGACGCGGCCTCCGACCACCGGCAGGCCGTTCCAGTACTGATCGAAGATCGCGATCGACTTGTCGTTGCCGACGTCGGCCACGTCCGAAACGCGAAGATCGCGAAGGTCGGCCTTCACCACGCTCTGATTGCGGGCGAGGAAAGCCTCGACCCCCATCTGCGTCATCTCGCGCGAGGCCCCAGCGCCCACGAGGGGGATCGCCGGACCGGCGAGCGCCGCCGGGGCGCCGAGCTGATCGTTCCATTGAAGCAGCCGCCACCCGGCTCCCTCTCCCGAACGGAAAGTCGAGAGCGAGGGCAGGAGCGACGCTGCGGCAGCCTCGCTGGGCTGCTGGAACGTCGGGGAGATCTGGGACAGCGGCAATCTCACCTCATAGGCAAGATCGTCGGTAGGGACCACCGCCGAGGCCGCGGAAGCCAGAACAGCCACGGCGCAGAGCAGGGCCGGCGGGATTTTCCAAGACATTCAGAGTCCCCCTTGGGTTTGGAGTCGATCGAGTCCTTTCGATTCCATCTACTAGAGCCAAGCTGGTGGCATCCGGGGATGTCGAACGGCGATGGCTCGGAGTGGTGCACATCCAATTCTAGGAGAGCCGGAGACCTTCGTCAACCAGAGTGGCACCATCGGAACCACCGGACCGTCCCTAGGTTGACCGTCCGGCGACGGCCGTCCTACGATTCGCCCCAGCCTTCCACCGAAGGAGGTCCGGGCCTGGAAAGCGAGTTTTTGGATCGACTTGGCGAATCGATCCTCGTCGCCGACGGAGCGATGGGGACGATGCTCTATGCCCACGGCATCTACATCAACCGCTGCTTCGACGAGCTGAACCTCTCCCAGCCGTCCCTGGTCCGGGAGATCCACCGTTCTTATCTGCACGCCGGGGCGGAGCTAATCGAGACCAACACGTTCGGGGCCAACGGGGGAAAGCTCCTCCCCCACGGGCTGGAGCGGCGGGTCCGTGAGATCAACCGCGTCGGCGCGGAGCTGGCGCGCACTTCCGTTCGTGAGTCGGGACAGCCGGGATTCGTGGGCGGATCGATCGGCCCGCTCGGCAGCCCTCTCCATCAAACGGGAGAGCCGGATCCCGAAGCCGCGGTCGCGCTCTACGAGGAGCAGGTGCTCGGGCTCCTCGAAGGGGGCGTGGACTGCTTCGTGATCGAGACGATCAGCCGGCTGGAAGAGATGGAGGCGGCGATCCACGCGATCCGCAAGCATACCCAGCTCCCGATCGTCGCTCAGATGACGTTCACCGAGGAGGGCACCACCCTGTTCGGCAATACGCCCGAGGAGGCCGCCGCCGCTCTGGAGCGTGCGGGAGCCGACGTGATCGGCGCGAATTGCTCGATCGGGCCGCGGCCGATGCTCGACGTCCTGGAGAGGTTCGCGGCGGCGGGACGGAAGTGGATCTCCGCCCAGCCGAACGCCGGGAGCCCGCAGCGCGTCGAGGGGCGCTACATCTACTTCTGTTCCCCCGAGTACATGGCGACCTACGCCCGGCGGTTCATCCAATCGGCCGGCGTGCGGCTTGTCGGCGGATGCTGCGGCACGACCCCGGAACACATCCGCGCCGTCGCGGCTACGGTCCGTAGCCTCCGGCCTGGCCGAGTGGAATCGCTCACGGTTGCCGCGATCCCGCGGGAGCCGGAGCCGGCCGAGGTCGTCCCGGTCGCTTCGGCGCAGAAATCCCGCTTCGCCCGGAAGCTTCTCACGACCGACCGGTTCGTCTGCAGCGTCGAGCTCGATCCTCCTCGGGGGACCGGGATCGACCGGGTGGTGGAAGGGGCGAGGCGGCTGCACGCCCGCGGCGTGGACGCGGTGAACATCCCCGATGGACCCCGGGCGAGCGCGCGGATGAGCCCGCTGTCGCTCGGCGCGATCCTCGCTCGGGAGATCGGCATCGACGTCCTCCTCCACTACTGCTGCCGGGACCGCAATCTCCTCGGAATGCAGTCGGACCTGCTCGGGGCGCACGCCCTCGGGCTGCGCAATCTCATCCTGATCACGGGGGATCCTCCGAAGCTCGGCGACTACCCGAATGCGACCGCCGTCTTCGACGTCGACTCGATCGGGCTCACTCGAATGGCTCACCGGCTGAACCATGGCCGGGACCTGGCGGGAAACCGCATCGGCGATCCGACGTCGTTCCTGATCGGAGTCGGCGTGAACCCCGCCTCGCCGAACCTTCGGGAGGAAGTGCGCCGGCTGCGGCAGAAGGTCGAGGCGGGCGCGGAATACATCCTCACGCAGCCGGTCTTCGAGCCCACCCGCCTGCGCGCGCTTCTCGATGCGGCCTCGGAGATCGCGCTGCCCCTTCTCGTGGGGATTCTTCCGCTCACGAGCTTCCGCAACGCGGAGTTCTACCACAATGAAGTTCCGGGGATGAGCATCCCCGAGCCGGTCCGCGAGCGGATGCGCAAGGCCGGATCGGGGGAGGCGGCAAGGCGCGAAGGGATCGCGATCGCGCGTGAGGCTCTGGAAGACGCGCTCTCGCTGCCCCGCATCCGAGGGGCATATGTGATGCCCCCGTTCGGCCGCTATGAGATGGCGCTCGAGGTCCTCGAAGGTTTTCTCGAGGAGTCGATCGAGAGCCCGCCTCCGGACCGCACGACCTAGCTCGTTCGAACCCCGCTCAAGCTGCGCTCGTCCTCGCTAGCGTGAGAGCGAGCGGAGCAGCTCTTGCACCTCCGCGTCGCTCGTCGAGTCGGGGGACGCGTCGGTCCTGTAGAGCAGGAGCACGCGGCGCGCGTCGGGGAGATCCTTGCGACCCATGTAGAGCAGGGCGAGGTCCAGGAAGGCTTGCGGCACCGTCGCCCCGGCGCGGATCGTCCTCTCCAGGCAATCGATCGCGCCGAGGGTGTCGGCCTCGGCAAGACGCAGGAGGGACAGGTTGTAGTTGCCCTGCGGATGGTCCGGGAGATCGCGAAGCAGTTCCAGATAGCCCTGCGTCGCGCCCGCTTCGTCGCCGAGAAGCTGCGACAGGAAGGCGACCTGGAATCGGGCCTCGCCGTCCGGCGCGGGAAGGGCGGCGGCGCGGCGGAACAGGCCGAGCGCGAGGTCGATCCGCCCCTCTTCCTTCCACCGCGCGGCGGTCCAGCGGCTCACCGATTCGTCCCCGGGATTGCGTCCGACGGCTGCCATCGAGAGGGCCATCGCCTCGTCGGTCTGCCGGTCGTCCCACCGCATCTGCGCCAGTCGAGCAAGCACCTGGGCGGTCGCGGTCCCTCGCTCGACGAGCCGCGTCATCCGCCGGCGCGCCTCGTTGTCCCTCCCCTGCCGCAGGGCGATGTCGGCCAGGATCCAAACGGCGCGAACGGAATCCTCCCCCGCCAGCCCGAGCCGCTCCGCCTCCTCGGCGATCGCTCGGGCGGACACCAGATTGCCCCGCCGCCGGTACGCCTCGGCGAGGTCCAGCCGGATCGAGCCGCTGCGCGGATTCCGGCGAAGCTCTCCCTCGAGGCGGTGGATCTCGAGGGCGAGGCTGTCGGGCTGCGCGGCCGCGCCGCTCGGCGCTTGCCCTGCCGCGGCCGGGGCGAGACGCTGGTCACCGGAACCGGTGGCGGAGGCAAGGGGTTGGAACGCGGAACTTGCGAGAAAAAGGAGGAGCCCGACCATGAGTGCCTCGTACCGAAGTCTCGCTCGCGATCGCCGTTCGATCTTCTGGATCCTCAGCCCGCTTCTCCTCTTCATCCTCCTCCCCTTGCTCCTTCTCACCCCGCGCAACGCCTTCGGCCAGCAGCGCGCTCGCTTGGGGGTTTCGGTCCAGACCTTGACCCCCGAGTTGCGGGAGTCGATGGACCTCCCCTCCGTCATGGGGGCCCTCGTCAGCGAGGTCGACCCCGGAGGTCCCGCGGACCGTGCGGGAATCCGTGAGCGAGATGTGATCGTACGGGTCGACGGCGAGCGCGTCGACAACGCGCGTGACTTAGTCGACCGGCTCGCGGACCACCAGCCCGGCGACGCGTTGGAGCTCGGCGTGCTCCGGGACGGCCGGGACGAGACGTATCGGGTGACCCTGGAGGAGGCTGGCGGAGACTCCGGGGAGGCGGCGCCACGCGGGGACCGGGACGACCGGATGCGCGAGCCGCGCCGCTTCCGCTTCGAGACTCCGGGGGAGCCGGTGCCTCCTTCGGAGCTGAACGATCCGGCAGCGCGCGACCCGGAGCGTCGGGAAGAGCGGCTACGCCGCTTCCTGCAAGGAGCCCCGGGAATGGCGGTGGCCGGCCCGACGTTGGGAGTGCAGGTGCACGAGATCGACGCCTTCCTCGCCCCGTACTTCAAGACCCAGCCGGCGAGCGGGCTCCTCGTCCTCGACGTCGAGCCGGGCACCGCGGCCGAACGCGCGGGGATCCGCCCGGGCGACGTGCTGCTGCGGTTCCAGGGATCCCCCGTCACGCAGGTCGAGGAGCTTCGCCGGCAGGTGCGCTCCGTCGGGGTCGGTCAGGAATGGACCGCGAGCCTGCTTCGCAACGGCGAGAGGCTCGAGGTGCGGGGCGAGATGCCGGAGCAGAAGACGGGCGGGATGCTCGAGCCTCCTTCCTGGCTCTCGCAGCGCGGGCAGGCGCCGGGAGCCGGCGCCCTCCAGCTCTGGCAGCAGCGCGCGCGGGACCGACTGGACGAGAGGCTCGAGGAGCTGAACCGCCGACTCCAGGAGCTCGAGAGAAAGATCGATCGGCTGACGGTCCGCTGACCGGCGCTAACGGAGCCGGAACGTTCCGATGCGGTGAGAGACCGAAGGGAGCAGCGAAGGAGGCAGCAAGGTAGGTAGCGCAGAGCACTGACGGAAGAACCGAGATCGGAGCCTTCTGTCGGGGTGGGAACGGGCGGCGCCTGAAACAGACGCCGCCCTTCCCGTGACCGGCTCGCCGTCCCGTCCCGCTCCCGACCCCGCAGCCTCGGGGGCCTCCCACAGCATCCAAAGGCTGGAAGAGTTCCCGGGGAGGAACCACCCCGAGGCGCAGGGAACCGCTTTTCCGCGGCACGCTTCGGTTATCGGCGGGGGTTTCGGGGGACTTCACAACGGAGCGTTGACACTCCCCCGTGCTTTTCGAAAAGATCCGGGCGGCCGTAGGGAGGTGAGGGGATGGAGGTCGGGGGGACGCAGGACGCCCAGCGCGACGCTCGGGTGCGGTTCCTCGAGGCGTATCGGGCGCAGATGTCCGGAGAGTTCGCGCAAGCGATCGATCTGTATCGGGATTCGCTTCAGCTGTTTCCAACCGCCGAGGCTCACACCTTCCTTGGATGGACCCTGAGTCTCCTCTCCCGTCACGAAGAGGCGATCGACTGCTGCCGGCGGGCGATCGAGATCGATCCCGCCGCCGGGAACGCGTACAACGACATCGGCGCCTACCGCATCGAAACGGGAAAGCCCCGTGAGGCGGTCCCCTGGCTGGAACAGGCGCTCGCCGCGCCTCGTTACGAGAGCCGACACGTCGCCTGCTACAACCTGGGTCGCGCCCACGAGATGCTTCACGATCCCGACCAAGCGCAACGGTGGTACCGGGAGTCGCTTCGCTGGCATCCCGACTTCCGCCCCGCGCTCGAGGCCTCGCGAGCTCTCGAGGCGCGACGCAACTGATCGAGGAAGCATCACGAGATGCCCCACGTTCTCGTCGAAGGTGCCTGCGATTGCCGTACGGTCTGGCAGATGCCGGCCCCGAGGCAGATCCGGGACGGCGACGCGGTCCTCAAGGTCGCGAACGCCTTCCTCGCGCAGGACGAGCGATCGGTTCTCCTCGAGTGCCTCGCTATCGAGGGCTACCTGCGCCAGACGTTTCTCGTGCAAGTTCTGCCGAAGCACGAGGGGGTGCTGCTCCGCCTGCTTCCGCTGTGGATGCCGGAGAAGACCCCCGGGGTGGTTTCCACTTTGGCTTGGATCGCCCGATCGATCGTGGACGCGTTTCCCGGATGCCGGATCTCGACGAACAATCTGGGGATTTCCACCCAGCCGGGTTGACCGTCGTCCCGGTGCCGCGTTAGTATTGTTCGGTCTGCAACCTTGGGCCAGCAGCATCCTCCCGGCTCCCGGGAAGGAGGGATTTCATGAGCGCTTCTTGGCGATGCCCCCTGTTCGTCGCGGCTCTTTTCCTCTTTGTGGCTTCGGCCGCCGGCGCGGCGGCGTTCGACTTCGTGACCGGCCCGACCTATCAGAACGTGGCGTCGAGCGAGACGTACGTCGAGTTCACCTCGATGCTCAAGTCCAACTTCCCGAGCGGCGACGTGCTGCACGTCGAACTGTACAAGCACATGCCGGGCACCTGGTTCGCGCAGTTCTGCCAGGTGTCGACCGGAATCTGCTACTTCGACAGCGCGGACATCACGTTGCGCAATGACGAGGTCGACCATCTCCGCTTCGACTTCTTCCTGCCCGAGGGGGACGTCAACAAGGGCTGGATGGAAGTAAGGATTTCGCGCGTCGCGGATCCGACGACGTTCGTGGAGGCGACCTTCGCGGTCGGACACGGAATCGTCCTGCCGCCCGTGTCGCTCCACTTCACGACCAGCGACGCGTTCCAGCGCGGCGATCCCGGAGACACGATCGAGATGTACGGGGACCTCGCGTCGGGCAACGCGTTCGATGATTCGCTCTACGTGCAGGCGGAGAAGGCGATCCCGCAAGGATGGTTCTCGCAGTTCTGCCAGATGTCGACCGGGATCTGCTACTGGCAGGATCAAGCGACGATCGAGTTGCCCGCCCACGCGCACGACCAGCTTCGGCTCGACTTCTTCACCGACCAGAACCCGGACATCGGCGTCATCCGTCTGAAGGTCCACAGCCTGACCAACCCGGCCGTCTGGTTCGCCATCCCGTTCCGCGCGGAAACGGCGGTCTTCGTCGCCTCAGCGGAATCGGGGATCCCCCACAGCCTCGGGATCGCCGTCACTCCGAACCCGGTGCGGGAGGGAGCGGCGGTGCGCTTCGCGCTCGGCCACGATTCGGCCGTGCGCCTGACGATCCTCGATCTCTCCGGGAGGGCGGTCACGGTGCGCGAGTCCTACCTCGCCACCGGACAGCAAGAGATCGCCTGGGACGGGGCTGACGATCGAGGGCAGCGCCTCCCGAGCGGACAGTACTTCTACCGCCTCGAGGCGGACGGCCAGGTCGCGCGCGGCAAGCTCACCGTCCAGCGGTGACCTGAGGCCCGAGCGCGCAACGAACCGGCCCGCCGGCGAGAAGCGCCGGCGGGCCTTTCTTTCGCCCCGGCGTCCCCGAGCGGCTCCAGCCCTCGCCGGCGGCCGCCTCAGGCCGACGGAGAAGCGGGCGGGGAGGCGGGCCGGCGGCGAAGCGCATCCAGCAGATCGATCGGGATCGGGAAAAGGGTCGTGGAGTTGTTCTCCGTCGCGATCTCGGCGAGCGTCTGGAGGTAGCGGAGCTGCAGGGCCGCGGGCTCCTTCTGGATGATGGCGGCCGCCTCGGACAGCCGCTGCGATGCCTGGAACTCCCCTTCGGCGTTGATCACCTTCGCACGACGCTCGCGCTCCGCCTCGGCCTGCTTCGCCATCGCGCGTTTCATCTCCACGGGAAGGTCGACGTCCTTCACCTCGACCGAGCTGACCTTGATCCCCCATGGATCGGTGTGATGGTCGATGATGTTCTGGAGCCGCAGGTTGATCGCCTCCCGCTCCGCAAGCAGCTCATCGAGCTCCGCCTGCCCGAGCACGCTGCGGAGCGTCGTCTGCGCGAGCTGCGAGGTTCCGAAGAGGAAGTTCTCCACCTCGAGGATCGCCTTCGTCGGGTCGACGACGCGGAAGTAGAGGACCGCGTTCACCTTCACCGAGACGTTGTCGCGAGTGATGACGTCCTGGGGCGGGACGTCCATCACGACCACGCGAAGACTCACCTTCACCATCTTGTCGACGAACGGGATGAGAAAGATGATCCCCGGCCCCTTCCCGGGTATGGCGCGGCCGAGCCGGAAGATGACTCCCCTCTCGTATTCGCGCAGAACGCGGATCGCGCTCGAGAGGATCACGATCAGGACGAGAATCAGGATTCCCAGAGGACCGGCGAGACCCTGCATGGTCAAACCTCCCGGGCGGGCGTCCCGCCCTCGATCGACTCGACGCGAAGCCGCAGCCCTTCGACTGCGAGGACCCGCACCTTTCCGCCCTTCGGAACCGGCGTCGTCGCTACGGCGGTCCAGATCTCCCCATGGAGGAACACGCGCCCCTCGAGGCGCAAGTCTTCCACGACGGTCGCCAGCTCGCCGATCATCCCTTCCGTGCCCGTCTGAGGCCGGCGCCTCTGCGCGCGCCAGGCCATCACGATCGCGAAGAAGAAGAGCCCGGTGGTGATGACAACGGCCGGAATGATCGTCTTCAAGGAGACCCCCAGTCCTCCTCCGGCGCGCCGGAAGAGCATCAGCGACCCGAGCAGGAGGCTCAGCGCGCCGCCGATCGCGAGCGCCCCGCTGCTCGCGACCTTCACCTCGGCAATGAAGAGGATGAGCGCGAGCAGGATCAGCAGCACACCGGCGAAGTTGACCGACAAGGTCTGGAAGGCGAACAGGGCCAGGATGATCGAGATGCCTCCGATGATCCCGGGAAGGACGGCGCCGGGGTTCGACAGCTCGAAGAAGATCCCGAGGATTCCAGCGAGGAAGAGCAGGTAGGCGATGTTCGGATCGGAGATCACGCCGAGGATGCGGTCTGCGACGCTCTTCTTGCGCTCCCGGACCGGCAGGTCGCCGGTGCGCAAGGTCTCGGGCCCCGCCGCGGTCTCCACGACCGTGCCGTCGATCGCCACGAGCAGGGAGCGTAGATCGGGGCTGATCCGGTCGATCACGCCCAGACGAAGCGCCTCCTCCGCCTCGACCGACACGCTCTGCCGCACCGCCTGTTCGGCCCAGTCGGCGTTGCGTCCCCGTTCCGTCGCGATCGATCGGATGTAGGCGACCGCGTCGTTCTCCACCTTCGCCGACATCGTCGAGTCGGGACTGCCCCCTCCGATGCCGACCGGATGCGCGGCGCCGACGTTCGTCCCCGGCGCCATCGCCGCCACGTGGGCGGCGAGGACGAGGAAGACCCCGGCCGAGGCGGCGCGCGCGCCGGGCGGGCCTACCCAGGCGACGACTGGAACGCGGCTGGCGAGGATCGACTTCACGGCCTCCCGCATGGAGGCATCCAGCCCCCCCGGCGTGTCGATCCGCAGCAGCACGAGGGCGGCCCCTTCCTCTTCCGCCTCTTCGATCGTCTCCACGATGTTGCGGGCGCTGACAGGGGTGACCGCCCCGTCGAGAGCGACGAGCAGAGCCTCGCGTCCGGCTGGGGAAGCGGGCGGCGCCGCGGCGGCGGCCGTCGCCGCAAGCACAGGCGCGGGGATGGGGACGGGGACCGGAGCGGCCAGGGCCGGCAGCCAAGAGAGGATTGCGAGAGCGGCGATTCTGAAGAGCGCCCGTCCGGGACAGCGATTCGGCGATCGCCGTCTCGTCCGCGGCCGCGCGGGCGGCACCGGCGAAGAGGTCCTCATGGTCCGTTCCCTTCCCTCGGCGGCGGCGCGCCGGTCCTGTCCTCGAGGCGCGCCAGGTAGGCGGCCAGCTCTCGCGCCGTGTCGGGCCGCGGGATGTGGAAGATGTCGCTTACACGGCAATAGCCGGTCCCGGCCAGCCGCCCGATGACGCGAAGGAGATCGGGACGCACGCGGCCGCCGTCCAGCAGCCGGTCCTCCACGTGGAACAGGACGATCCGGCAAATCGCGAGCAGGCCGTGGTCCGACTCCTCCGCCCGCGCCTCCCTCTTCGCCTTCGCCTCCGCCTCCCCCTGCGCCTGCGCCTCCCTCTTCGCGTCCGCCTCCGCGTCCCCGAAATGCAGGAGCCTCTCCACGACGACCTCCATGGAGAGCGGCGCGGCGAGCAGACGGCGCGCGGCCACTCGGGTCCCCGGCGCCGTCTCCAGCCCGATCAGGTCGAACTCGTCCACGTCGTGCGGGAAGTCCCCGGAGCTGAGGACCATCTGGGGCGCAAGATCCTCGGTCGGCACGTGGATCACCCCTTCCCCCGTCGCCTCCAGGTTGCGGCAGCTGTCCTTCTTCCCTCCTCGCCGCCGCAGGATCGAAATCGCGACGAGAGGCGGGGTGGTCGCAACGCCGCCGAAGAAGCTGAACGGAGCCAGGTTGCCCCGGCCTTCCGGCGAGATCGTGGAGAGCCACGCGATCGGCCTCGGAATCAGCGCGCTCGTGAGCAAGAGATAGCGGCCCTTGCCGTCCAGTCCGTCGGGATCGATCTGCATCGGCTCCCTCCCTTGCCGTCAGGAGAGTCCCGGAGACAGGATGCACCCGCCGCGGCTCCGGCGCATCCCGGAACCTCGGCGCCCTTGATCCTCACGGACCCCCTCCCTAGGATGCTGCGGATGCGTGACGGGCATCCCCGGCGATGGCGGGCCGTCCGGCCGGGTCTGGAGGAGGGAAGGCGTATGGGGATCGATCTGGAAGGGAAGACCGCCCTGGTGACGGGGGGTTCGCGCGGAATCGGCAGGGCGATCGCCCTCCGGCTGGCCGAAGCGGGCGCGGACGTCGCGATCAACTACTTGCGGCAAGGCAAGAAGGCCGGGGAGACCGGCCAGGAGATCCGCGACCGCGGCGTGCGCTCCCTCGAGATCCGCGCAAACGTCGCCGATCCCTCGGGCATCGAGTCGATCTTCCAGCGGATCGGCTCCGAGTTCGGCCGCCTCGACATCCTCGTCTCCAACGCCGCCTCCGGGGTCCTCCGTCCGGTGATGGAGCTGACGCGGCGCCACTGGGAATGGACGATGGAGATCAACGCCGGGACCCTGCTGCCGCTCGTGCAGCAGGCGGTCCCGATGATGCCGGCGCCCGGAGGGAAGATCATCGCGGTCAGCAGTCTCGGAGCGACGCGCGCCATTCCGAACTACGCCCTGGTCGGCGCGTCGAAGGCGGCGCTCGAGTCGCTCGTGCGCCACCTCGCGATCGAGTTCGCCCCCCGCGGCATCAACGTCAATGCCGTCTCGGCGGGGATCGTCGAGACCGACGCTCTCACCCACTTCCCGAACCGGGAGCAGATGATCGAGAGCACGTCCCGCCGGACTCCCGCGGGGCGGCTCACGACACCCGACGACGTGGCGGACGCGGTCCTCTTTCTCGCGAGCCCGCTGTCGAAGATGATCCACGGGCAGACAATCGTCGTCGACGGCGGCTACTCGATCCTAGCCTAGCCGAGCCGAGCCGAGAGGATCGATGGGGGTCCGGCGGCGGTTCGCCGGCCTCCACACGGCGGCGCGGGGGCCTCCGCCGGATCGGGCGACTCCATCGTCAGCCACGCCGCAGGAGCGTCGACTTCGCGATGGTGCCCGCCAGACGCGGGTTCTCCTTCAGCCGGCGGACGGAGTAGGCGTACCACTCGCTCCCGAACGGGACGTAGACCCGCAGGCGATGGCCGTCCCGGACGAGGATCGATCGCAGCTCCTCCTCCACGCCGAGCAGCATCTGGAACTCGTAGCGGTCGGGTGACAGCCGGTGCTCGCGAATGAGGCGCAGCGCCTCGAAGACCAGGTGCTCGTCATGGGTCGCGATCCCGACGTAGCTGCCTCCCTCCAACAGCATGTCGAGCAGCTGGACGTAGCTCGCCCGAATCGTCTCCCGGGCCTGATAGGCGACCGCCCGCGGCTCGACGTAGATCCCCTTGCAGAGCCGGACGTTCGCTGTCGAAGCCGCTAGCTTCTCGACGTCCGCGGCGCTCCGCCGGAGCATCGCCTGGATCACGATCCCCACACGCTCGTGCGTCTCGCGCAGCCGGTGGAAGATCGCGAGGGTCTCGCTCGTGCAGGAGGAGTCCTCCATGTCGATGCGGACGAAGTTCCCGAGCGACTCCGCCTTCCGCACGATCTCCTCGATGCGCCGGTAACAGCCTTCGGGATCGAGCAGCAGGCCGAGCTGACTGAGCTTCACGGAGACGTTCGAGTCGAACTTTTCCCGGGCGATCGTGTCCAGGAGGGAGAGGTACTGCGGGCGGACGTCGTCCGCCGCCTCCGGCCTCGTCACATGCTCACCGAGGATGTCGAGCGTCGCCATCATCCCCTGGCGGTTGAGATCGCGGACGACGCGGATCGCGTCTTGGACCGAGGGGCCGGCGATGTAGCGTTTGCTGAAGTAGCGGACAGCCGGCTTGGGAACGACAGGCAGCAGTCCCACCACCGCCCGATCGAGCAGAGATGGCATGCCGGCTTCCCCTCCCCACGTCCGTCTCGACTCGCCCGAGGACGCAGCGGCGATCGTAAGCTGGGGGGAAAGGCTTGTCAAAGACCGCGGCGGAGTCCCGGGCGGGCGCGCCTGGCGGACCGCACGGCGGAACCGAAAGAATCGGCCGTCCTTGCCGAAGCGGCCGGCCCTTCGTACGATCAGGAGGCCGATGCGGCGGCCTTCGAGCTTGCCGCCACGATCCGGATCCCCGCGCTCGGGCCGAAGAATAGAACAGGAGGAACGATGGCCTCGATCCACGAAGAACGCCGGCGCCGTCTGCTGGAGGCGATGCAAGGAGGAGCCGCGCTGATCGTCTCGCAGCCCGAGATGATCCGGAACAACGACGTGCTCCACGAGTACCGCCAGAACTCCGACCTGTACTACCTGTCCGGCTTCGAGGAGCCGGAGGCGGCGCTGCTGATTCTTCCCGCCGGCGAAGGGGCGCGCTTCGTGATGTTCGTGCGCCCCCGCGATCCGGAAAAAGAGGTTTGGACGGGCCGGCGCGAGGGAGTCGAGGGGGCCCGGGAGCATTTCGGCGCGGACGCGGCGCATTCGATCGCCGATCTGCCGGCCGAACTGCCGAAGTATCTGGAGGGAGTGGACCGCCTGTTCGTGAACCTCGGCCAGGACCCGGACAAGGACCGCCTCGCCATGGATATGCTCCATCGCACGCGCAAGAACACCCGGGCGGGCAGCCAGGGACCGACGCAGTTGATCGACGCCGCCTCGGTGCTCCACGAGATGCGGTTGCGCAAGGACGCCCAGGAGGTCGAGGCGCTCGCGCGGGCAGGCGCGATCACCGCGCGCGCCCACCGGGAGGCGATGGCGGCGGTGCGGCCGGGGCTGTACGAGTACGAGATCCAGGCGGTCGTCGAGTACTGGTTCCGGAGGGGCGGCTGCCATCGCTGGGGCTATCCCAGCATCGTCGGATCCGGCCCGAATGCCACGATCCTGCACTACGAGTCGAACGAACGCCGGATGGAGGCGGGCGATCTCTTGCTGATCGACGCGGCGGGCGAGTACGAGTACATGAGCGCCGACATCACCCGCACCTTCCCGGTGTCCGGCCGGTTCACGGCAGCGCAACGGAAGGTGTACGACGTCGTGCTCGACGCCCAGAAGAAAGCGGTCGACGCCTGCGCCCCCGGCAGTTCGTTCCAGCAGGTGCACGAGGTCGCGCTCCGGGCGCTGGTCGAAGGGATGATCCGGATCGGCCTGCTCTCGGGGACGGCGGAAGAGGTGATCGCGAGCGAGAGTTACAAGCGCTACTACATGCACCGCACGAGCCACTGGCTCGGCATGGACGTGCACGACGTCGGGCGCTACTACCTGGGCGCTGAGTCGAGGACGCTCGCTCCCGGGATGGTCCTGACGGTAGAGCCGGGCCTCTACATCGCCGAAGGGGACGAGGCGGCGCCCCCGGAGTACCGGGGCATCGGGATCCGGATCGAAGACGACGTGCTCATCACCGAGGCGGGGAATCGGGTTCTCACCGCCGGTGTACCGAAGGATGCCGAGGAGATCGAGGCGCTCTGCGGTTCCCGCCCCCTGGAGTCGTATCCGCTGTAGAGCCGGGTCCGCGGAGCTGATGTAGCTGCCCTACGAGGCGGGTGTCCACAATCCCCGGGAGGGGACGAGAAACGGGAGGCAGTCGTTGAAAACCGTTGCTGGAATCGGATCACTCGCGGGCGCCGCCGTTGCGGCCGCCGCCTTGCTCTTCGCGACGGGGATTCTTCCCCCGTCCATCCCGCCTGCGGAGGCGCAGCGCGGCCCGGGAGCCGGGCAGATCCTCCTCGCTGCCGGACCCGGACTGGTCCTGACGAGAGATGGGATGCTGTGGCAGTACCGTCCGGATCAGGGAAAGTGGCAGACCGTCGATGAGGGATTCGCCGAGCAGGGCAAGACGACCCACGTGATCCCCCTGCCCGTCCCGCCGGAATCGATCGCTCAGATGGAGACCTTCGGATTCCTCGTGACCAATCAAGGGGAATGCTGGCTCTACGACTACGACGGCAATCAGTGGCGGTCGGTGGGATCGCCTCCCCGGCGTTGAACAGCCGGACGCGGAAGCCTACCATTGAACTGTTCGAAGGAGGTGCTGCTCCATGGCTAGAACCGCCGGTCTTGTGGCTCTCCTCGTCCTTCTCCTCACCGCTCCTGCATGGGCGCTCACTCTCGACGACGTCGTGCAGATGCTGGAGGCGAACGTCGGCGAGGACGTGATCTTGCGGATGATCGACAACGAGGACGCTCGATTCGTCGTGACGTCCGAGGATCTCATCGATCTGAAGAACGCTGGCGCGAGCAACGATTTCCTCGATGAGGTTCTCGATCGGGCGATCGAGACCGACGGCCGCGAGCGCGTGACCTACCGGTCCGTCGAGCCCGCCTACAGCTCGGTGTATCTGTCGTTCGGCTACGATCCATTCGACTACTACTTCATCACCTGGCCGTACTACTACGCCTACGTCTCCCCCTTCCCCTCCTGCTGGAACTGGTGGTACTACTCGGCTCCGCTCTACTGCGGCTGGTGCTCACCGTGGGACTATCCGCCGATCCGTTACTACGACCGGCATTGGGGGACCCGCACGATCTGGACGCGCGGCTACGAGAACTCCCGCTACCACGTCCCGGCGACGCTCGCTTCGCAGAAAGTCGCCCGGCGCGAAGCTCCTTCGCGCTGGAACCGGACGGCGGGACGGAACGAGAAGGTGGGGCGGGACGAGGCTTGGGGGCGGATGCGGACCGAGAAGCCGGAGCGGACCAACCGCGACCGGGTCGTGCGAGACCGCTCGTCGCGTCCGTCGCGCGAAGAGCCTCGCCGCGACGGGGAACGGACGGTGAGGAGGTCGAATCCTCCGCCCCGCTCCGATTCGCGGCCATCGGCGCCGCCGCGCGCTCCCCGGATGGGAAGCGAGCGGCCCTCCCGACCGGCCCCCAACTCCCGGGTCAGCGCTCCCGCGCCTCGTCCGGGGCGGGCCGATCCTCCTCGCGCGTCTGCGCCTTCGAGGCCGGCGCGTTCATCGAGGCGCTAGGAATCGCCCGAGAAGCCGGAACCGGGAATCGACGCCCGGACTTTCGGCGAAGCAACGATCGAGACCCTCGCGGCCCAACGCCGCGGGGGTCTCACGCTTTCCCAGGACTTCGGAATCATCCGGTGAGGAAGCGACCTCGCTAGAGCCCGCTCCGATGCGAACCGAAGCCGAACCGGCCGCCTCCTACAACCACGAGCGGCACCTCGATCTCTCCGTCGCGCCCCGAGGCGTCGCTCCAGCGCACCGCCGCGGTTTCGAACGCGGTAGGGAGATCCACGACGGCGACACCGATCTCTTGGGGCAGGGTGAGCCACGTGCGGGTCTCCGCTTGTTCCGACGCGACCCCGAGAACGTTCGCCAGGATGCCTCCGGCCTCTCCGACGTGCTTCTCCGCCTGCTGGTGCGCGAGGTACTTGATCAGCGCGCGGGCAGCCGCCCGGCCGGCGATCGACGGCATTTCGCGCTCCAGCGATTCTTTCGCGCGTGCGTCCACGTCCTCCAAGAAGACGATCGGGACCTCGGAACGTCCGACCCGGGCGGCGGCCGACGCTTCGTCGTTCGCCGCGCCGGACGCATAGGAAGGAAGAGCGACTTCGAGCCAGTAGGAGATCTTGATGCCGTCGGGGACGGAATAGCTTCCCGAACGGATGCCGGCCGCGCGCTCTCCGAGTGCAGGAGCCAGGGCCCAGGGATCGTCGTCGTCGTCGTCCGCTTCGAGGATCGGCAGGCGCAGTCGCATCTCGGTCCGCTCCGGGGCATAGCCCCGTTCGAAGAAGAGCACGGCCGTGAAGTGAGACGGCTCGCCGGTGGCCCCGGGGGAGGATGCCGGTTCCACGGTGCCTCCCTGCTCCTCCCGGCGGGGCTCTTCGAGGCCGGGGATCGCGGACAGCGGCACGCCCTGATCGAGCGCGAGCCGGCGCAAGTGAGGAGCGAGCCAAACGGCGAGGCCCTCGGGAAGTCGATCGAGAGGGGTGGCGTTCGCGATGCGGCGATAGCAGACGAGCGCGTCGGACGCCTCCCCCGCCGCCTCGAAGACGAGGCCGGCGGTCGCGAGGGCAAGCAGATTCGCTCGATCCTCCGGCGGCTCGCCACGGTCCGCGAGCTGATCGAGCAGCAGGACGGTGCGTCTCGCCTCGACCGCCGCCCCTTCGAGATCCCCCTGTTCGAGGTAGTTCCGCATCAAGTAGTGCCGGATCAGAAGACGCTCGTAGGTGGAGGGACGATAGGGGCGCAGCCGGTCGGTGGTGGCGATCGCCGCCGCTTCGCGGCTGACGCTGTAGGTATAGAGGTCCTCGGCGCGGGCTTCGGCGGATTCGAACGAGAGAGAGCTCTCCGCCAACCGCCCGCACCAGCGAAGCAGGGTCCCGCGCTCCTCGAGATACAGGACGTCGTCGGGCTTCGGCGACTTGTCCAACTGCTCGAGCGCCGCGGCGGGGTCTCCATTGCGAAGGGGATCGAGGACCGCCCGAAACCCGGCCGGGTAGGTGGCGCAGCCGGCGACGGCGAGCAACAGCGGCAGCCCGATCCGCAGCGGTAGCGCGAACCGCAGCGGTAGCGCGAACCGCAGTGGTAGCACGAGCCGCAGTGGCAGCGCGAACCGCGGAGAACGCAGCCGCCGCGCCGGGCGCGTCGGCGCCTCCCGCGCGCGCGCGGCCCGCGACGGGCGAGGAGATATCGCAGGATGAGAACGGATCAAGGGGCGAAGCGACCCTGGGAGACCGTCTTCTTGATCTTCTCTCCGCCGATCCACGCCTTGCGGTTCGACTCGATGTCGATCAGCGTGAGGTCGACCTGATAGAAGACCACCTTCGATCCACCCTCCTGGTCCTCGATCGACTGCACAGTGCCGGTCAGCATGTAGTCTGCGCCGCGCTCACGCCCCATCCGCTTGACCGTCTCTTCGGAGGCGTTCTCCCATTGATCCGCCCTCTCGTCGCGAATGTCGGATCTCTCCTCGGCGGTCGCGACGACGTCGACCTTGCCGGAATTGACCATCGCCCGCTCGATGTCGGCAACGAAGGTGCCGGTCGGAATGTGCTCCAGGCTCTGGTTGCGGATCGCGCCGACGATCACCACCGGGCGGCTCTGCTTCTGTGCCACGTGGTCGAGGATCCAGGTCCCCGCCAGGCAATCCTCGATCACAGCATCCGCCACCTGCCTCGAGTCAGCGTCGTTCCAACGGCCCGAAAGATCGATCGTCGTGTCCGGCGAGACACGGGCGACCTCCTTGCGCGAGGCGCAGCCGGCTCCCAACGCGATGACGATCCCCGCCAGGAGCGCGCGGAACGCGACACCCCGGATGATCTGCTTCTTCATTCCTGCTCCTCCTCCCATGCGAACGAGGGACCTTACAGACAGCGCCGGGGGCCGAGCCGCCGGCGCGGCAAAATTACACCGGCCATGTCCTTACTGCCAATGCAACAAACACTTGACTTTCGCCGGCCCCGGCCCGTACTCTGCCGCCGGGCTCGGGAAGGCGATGCGCCTTCTGTTGCTGCTTTCTTTCTCGACATCCCGGGCGACTTCCCGCGACCCGCCCCGACGGAACGGTGCGTCCACGTCGGGACGGAGCCGAACCGAGGACACAGGGAGGGAGAACGCCATGCCGCGGGTATCGGTCATCGTCCCCACCTTCAACCGTCGCGACTCGCTCATCTGCACCATTCGCTCCGCGCTCGGACAGACCTTCCAGGACATCGAGATCCTCGTCATCGACGACGGCAGCGGCGACGACAGCGCGGTCGAAGTGCTGCGCCACCTCGGCCCCGATCCGGAGCGCGCCGAGTCCCTGTGGCGGCAGCACATCGCCACGGCTTCCGGCACATGCGGGTTCGGATTCTGGATCGCAGACGTCCCGCTCCAGTACGTCTATCAAGCGAATCGCGGGATGGGAGCCGCCAGGAACCGCGGCCTGGCGTCGGCGCGGGGAGACATGATCTCGTTCCTGGAGCCCGGGTTCCAGTGGGATCCGCACTTCCTGGAACGCGGGATCCAGTTCCTCGACGAGAACGCCGAAGCGTGGATGCTGCATGGCCGTCCCGTCGCCGGCCGAGCGCCCCAGCGCAACGGCAAGAAGCGGCGCGGCGCGACCGAGATGACATTCGAGGAGGTGGTGGCGGGGGGCAACCTCTGCGCGTCGGCGGTGCTCGCGCGGCGCCGTTGCATCGACTTCCACGGCGGCTTCGACGAGAACCTGCCTGCCTGCGAAGACTATGATCTCTGGGTCCGCATCGCGGCGCACGTCCCGATCCATCATCTGGCCGACTGCCTCGTCCTCATCGAGCAAGCCCCCCCGGTTCCCGGCTGGTCCCTCGACCGGTATCGAGTCTATGCTCTCGAGAAGGCGTTCCAGAGCGGTCATCTGAGCTCCGAGCAGCGCCGGCGGGTTGCCGAGGAGCTGGTCGACCGCTGCGACAGCCTCGTCGAGGGATACCGCAAGAGGAACAACATCGAGCGCGCCAACTTCTACGATCGCAAGCGGAAGAAGTTCGAGATCGAGGTGACGAAGCTCGAATCGAGCAGCCGCTCCGGCGGGACATCCCGGGCGAGGGCTGCCGAGGCGACGGTCGGATCGGCAGCGGGAGGATTCTCCGAAGGCGACCCCAGCTAGCCGAAGCCGAGAAGGGGGAACCGGGTCGTGCAGCCAGCCCGAGGGACGGATCGGGGGGAGGAGCTTCTCTCCCTCGCGAAGGATCTCGGCTCCCCCGTGTGCGAGAGCGTGCATCTTCCGCGAGGCGGGAGCGGAACCGACCGCTCCGCCTTCCCTCTGTCCAGCCGGCGGACCGCCGAGATCGTCCTGGTCGTTCCCCGTCCCGGCGCAAAGGTTCTCCTCCACTCGAAGGACTTCTACCCTGCGGGTCTCTATCGCTTGCCCACGGGCGGGCTGCACAAGAGGGAGCCGATCGCCGACGGCCTACGCCGCGAGGGGCTCGAGGAGACGGGCAACGCGCTCGCCCCGAAGCGATTCCTTTTCGCGATCGAGTACACCTGGGACTACTCCGCGAAACGGTTCGAGAGCTTCGGGTTCCTGATGGAGGCGGCCGAGGGCCCGATCATCTCGCAGGACGCCGAGGAGCGCATCCTCGGCTTTCTCGACGCCGATCGCGTCGCCCTCGAACGCTATACCCGGCAGCTCGAGGGACTGAGCGGAAGGTGGAGCGCGTGGGGGAAGTTCCGCGCCGTCCCCCATCGCATCCTGCTCGGCCTTTGGCCGGGGATTCCGGAGCTGGCGGGCGAATCCTGAGCCTCGCTCCTCCGATTCTCCGGATTCCCTGCAGCGCTTCTCACCAGCCTCGCTTGATGACCGCCTTCGAGATGATGTGGCGCTGGATCTGGCTCGTGCCCTCGTAGATCTGGAAGACCTTCGCGTCGCGCATCAGCTTCTCGACCGGGTACTCGCTGTTGTAGCCGTAGCCGCCGAAGATCTGCACCGCGTCGGTCGTCACGCGCATCACGGTGTCCGCAGCCATGAGCTTCGCGTGGGCCGCTTCCAGCTGGGCGGGCTCTCCGCGGTCGACCTTCCAGGCCGCCCGCCAGACGAGCAGGCGAGACGCGTCGATGTCCCGAGCCATGTCGGCGATCATGAAGGCGATCGCCTGATGCGAGGCGATCGGGACTCCGAAGGTCTGGCGCTCTTTCGAGTAGCGGATCGCGTGCTCCATCGCGCTTCGCGCGACGCCGACGGCGGCCGCGGCCACGACGGGACGCGTGTGATCGAACGCGCTCATTGCGAGGAACCAGCCTCGTCCCTCCGGGCCGATCCGGTTCTCCGCGGGAACGACCACGTCGGTGAAGGTGACGGCGCGCGTGTCGCTCGCGCGCTGTCCCATGTTCTTTTCCTTCTTGCCGGGCTCGATGCCCGGAGTCTCTCGCGGGACGACGAAGGCCGACATGCCTCGCGCACCCCTCGAGGGATCGGTCAAGGCGACGACGAAGTACCAGTCGGCGACTCCGCCGTTGGTGATCCACATCTTCGAGCCGTTGATCACGTAGTCCGATCCGACCTTGCGCGCGGTGGTCTTCAGGCCCTGCACGTCGGAGCCGGCGTTCGGCTCGGTCACGCAGTAGGCGGCGAGGCGGAACTCCTCGACCATCGGGGCGAGCCACTTCTTCTTCTGCTCGTCGCTCCCGCCGACGATCACCGGCGCTTCGGCGAGAGTGTTCGCTTCCATTGCCGTGCCGATTCCGGAGCAGGCGGCGCCGATCTCCTCGGCGATGATGCAGCCGTCGAGGACGCCCAGGCCGAGGCCCCCGTATTCCTGCGGAATGTGGGTATTCATCAGGCCCGCTTCCCACGCCTTCCGGCAGATCTCCCGCGGGAATTCCCCGGTCTGGTCGTGGTAGGCGGCCTTCGGCGCGATCTCCCTCTGCGCGAAGTCCCGCGCCAGCTTCTGGAACTCGACCTGGTCTTCCGACAACGTGAAATCGATCATCCCCACCTCCTCGCCCACCCTCCGGGCTCGATCGTGCGCAGTCTAGGGTTCCATGGCCCGCGCTTCAAGGCTCGCGATCGCGCCTGCGATGACGCCTGCGATGGCGCCGGCCGCGCGTTTCGATCCGCCTGGGATGGTACACTCGCCCGCATGGCGGAATCGCTCGCGGGCAAGCGCGCGCTCGTTACGGGAGCGGGCGCGAGGATCGGTTCCCGGGTCGCCTTGCGTCTCGCCTCGCAAGGTGTGGCGGTGGGCGTGCATCACTTCCGTTCGGAAGCAGGCGCGCGCGCGGTCGTCGACGAGATCCGCGCCGCGGGAGGCGAGGCGGTCGCGCTCGCTTGCGACCTCGGCAAGGAGGACGGGCCACGCGCGCTGGCGGCGGCCGCGATCGAAGCTCTCGGCCATCTCGAGATCCTCGTGCAATGCGCTTCGCGATGGGAGAAGACGCCGGTCGAGGAAATCGACGAGCGCTCGCTCGACCGCGCGCTGGCCGTCGATCTCCGCGCCCCGGTCCTTCTCTCGACCCTTCTCGGCCGGCGGATGCGCGAGGAGGCGGGAGGAGCGATCGTCCATCTGCTGGACTGGTCGGTCGAGAGGCCGTATCCCGCCTATCTCCCCTATGGGATCGCGAAGGCCGGGCTCGCCGCGGCGACGCGCGGGCTCGCGCGCGCCCTGGCGCCGAAGGTCCGGGTCAACGGCGTCGCGCCCGGAGCGGCGCTTCTCGCGCCGGGGATCGATCCGGAGACCGCGGAGGCGATCCGAAGGGCGATACCGATGCAGAGGATCGGCGAACCCGACGACGTCGTCGACGCGATCCTCTACCTGCTGACCGCGCCCTATGCCACCGGG
>JBHGAY010000032.1:0-53821 GCA_041946735.1 Candidatus Eiseniibacteriota bacterium | reverse complement strand
GCGCGAACTCGACCCGCGGATCTTGAAGCTCTATGACGAGTACACCCACCGCCCGCTCGACCGCCGCGTCTTCCTCGAGCGGCTCGCGACCCTCGCCGGCGGCGTCGCGTCCGCGAACGCGATGCTCGCCCTCCTCGAGAACGACTACGCCCGCGCGCAGAGCGTCGACCCGCTGGAGGCCGGGCTGCTCGCCGAGAGGATCGCCTACCCCAGCGACTCCGGGCCGGTCACCGCATACCTCGTCCGTCCCTCCGGGCAGCCGGCGAAGCAGGGAACGGCGCCTCCGCCCCAGCGCCGCGCGCCGGCGGTGATCGTGATCCACGAGAACCGCGGACTGAACGCGCACATCGAGGACGTCGCGCGCCGTGTCGCGGTCGCCGGCTTCGTCGCCCTTGCTCCCGATCTCCTCTCTTCGCAGGGGGGGACGCCGGCCGACGAAGACCAGGCGCGGGAGAAGATCGCCCAGCTCGACCCGGCGGCCGCCGTTGCCGAGCTGCGCAGCGCGGTCGCCTTCCCACAGCAGGATCCGGGGACGACCGGCAAGGTCGGCGCGGTGGGCTTCTGCTGGGGTGGCGGGATGGTGAATCGTCTGGCGGTCGCCGAGCCGAAGCTCGACGCCGGCGTCGTCTTCTACGGCGTGTCGCCCGATCCGGCCGACGTCCCGAGGATCCACGCGCCGCTGCTCATGCACTACGCGGAGCGGGACGAACGGATCAATGCGACCGTCCCTGCCTACGAGGCGGCGCTGCGCGCGGCGGGGAAGAAGTTCACGATCTATCGCTATCCCGGAGTCCAGCACGCCTTCCACAACGACACCAACGCCGCTCGCTACGACGAGAAGGCGGCGAAGCTCGCCTGGAAGCGGACGATCGACTTCCTGCACGAGCAGATCGGGTAAGCGAGCCGGCCTCCCGCTCCACCGCGGCCGATGCTCCTGCTTGCCTCGACGATCTCGCGCCCTACGGCAGGCGCAGTTTCGCCTGCC
This sequence comes from Candidatus Eiseniibacteriota bacterium, assembly GCA_041946735.1. GTDB lineage: Bacteria > Eisenbacteria > RBG-16-71-46 > CAIMUX01 > VGJL01 > JBHGAY01. The sequence continues at coordinate 52,836 of JBHGAY010000032.1, read as the reverse complement.
GCATCTGAAGGACCTCGTCCGTCACCGCGTCCTGCACGAAGGCGACGAGCCGGATCTCCTTCGAGTCCCAGCGGGTGTCCTGAGAGAGATCGAACTCCACCGGCACGTCGACGTAGGCGCCGCGCGTCGTCGCTCCCTCTCCGGCCAGATCGATCGCCGGCATGTAGTGCCGCGCGACGGCATCGAAGTACTCGACGCCGAAGGGATTCTGCGCCTGCAGCGAGTCCTTTGCGTAGAAGGCGTGGAGCTGCGGCATTCCCGCAAGCGCGCCGACCGCAACGAAGCGCAGGTCCGCGCGCAACAGGTCCCCCTCGGTCCGCACGCGATTCCAGTAGAGCGCAGCAGGGGACGCCTGGCCGTAGGTCAGCAGGATCTTGCTGCGGTACAGCTCCGTCAGGTTCTCGTACGCGCTGCCGACGATCTGGTTGGCGCCGTTGAAGAAGGCGAACGGCGCGTTGCCGGGGTCCCGCTCGTAATAGACGAGCACCCGGCTTGCCAGCTCCGCGTTGTGCATCGGATCGGTGCCGCCCCAGTAGACGTGCACCTGCGTAGCGCAAAACTGCGCGGGATCGAGCGAAGCATCACGGTTCAGCTCCACCCCCGCCTCGTCCGCGACCGGACAGTTCGGGCAATAGGTGGCGGTGAAGATCTCCATGAGCACGCCGCGGGGCTGCGCGACCGGCTCGACCTCGAAGGGGAAGTCGACGCTGGTCGTCCCGGAGCCGCCCACGTCGACCGACTTGACCGAGTCGCCCTCGACGGTGAAGCCGACCTGCGAAACCGAGCCTGGCCGCACGCCGACTTCGTGCGAGCCGGACGCGATGCAGGGGAACGCCGCCGGAGTCCGCTTCCCGGTCCCCTCGCCGTCGAGCCAGACTTCGAGGCCGCTCGGCTCGGAAGTGACCGAGAGCATTGCCGACTCCTGCACGAGGCGCACCTCGACCTTCTCCTCCGCCCCGGCGCGCAGGTCGAACTGCATCGTCTCAGATGGCTCGATCCGCACGCAGTCCTTGAAGAACTGCAGCGAGTGCGGGCCGGCTTCGAGGAACATCTCCATCCGGTCGGCCGCGAGCGAGTCGACGTAGACCTCGCCGTCGAGCAGGATCCGCGTGCCGGCGGCGAGCCCGGGAACGTCGGAGCGGACGGTGAGCGTGAGGCGTCCCATGGTCGGATCGGGGAGATCGTCCTCGCAGCCGACAATGGCGACGCCGGCGACGGCGGCGGCGAGGATCGTGAGGACGGCGAGCCCTGCGGCGGCGAACGCGCGCTGCCTGTCCCTAGAAGTAGGTGAGCATCTCAAGGCGTCCTCCTTCGAACGGGTCGACGATCTTGCACACGCCGCCGGAGCAGACCTGGCCTCCGCGGAGCGAACCGCCAGCGACGGTCAGCTGGCCGAACGTCCCGAGGCGGATGTTCCACTCGAGCCAGACCCAGGTGTCCTTCGTCTCCCGGGGGTTGTCCACGGTGTACTCGATGGTAGCAGCCCAGGAGTGGATCGGTGCGCGGGAGACAGTGAGCGACACCAGATGGTCGCGATACTTCCGCGGGAAGGTGTAGTCGTCGTTCGAGTAGTCCCGCTCCTGGATTCCCTGCGTCTCGTAGCCGACCTCGAAGCTCCAGAGGTCGGTGATCGACTGCAGGACGTCGCCGCCGAAGGTGATCCGCTCGAAGAAGACGCGGTCCTCTCCCTCCCGGATCGTTTCCTCCGCCTCGGCCCCGTAGGCGAGCAGGTGGGTCGCGGGGTAGGCGGCCTCCGCCTGCCCGAAGGCCTCCCAGGCGGGAAGGTCCGCGTGCCGCGCCTCCGAGCGGCTGTAGTTGCCGGTCAGAGTCCAGACCTCGTCGGGCGTCACCAACCCCTCGATCTGGTATCCCCGTTCATCGTCCAGGCGGATGTTCGGCACGTGCGAGCCGCGGTTGAGCAGCGTGCTCGTGTGCTGGCGTACCGCGGTCGGCGGCGTCGTGTAGGGATGGTCGAAGCGCAGCAGATCCTTTCCCTCCAGCAGGAGCGATACCGGCCCGGCAGAGGTGTGGAACGAGGCGTACGCTCCGTGCCCCTCCGGCAGGTCGCGCTTCGCGGGATCGTCGAAGCCGTGCCGCCGGATCGCGTACTCGCCCGCCAGATCGAAGCGGCCGAGCAGATTGCCGCTCGCCTGAACGCTGCCCAGCCAGTCCTTGCCCGGCCGGGTCGCCTTGCCCGCGACCGAGTCGACGCGCGCGCCGTTCAAGCTCATCAGCCAGCCGCCCGCCGTGAACGACCCGCTCACCCCCGCGACGTTCGTCTCCTCCTCACCGAAGCTGTTCGTCCCGGCGATCGCCTCGATCGTGAAGCTGCCCAGGCTGGCCGTTCCGTGCACGCCGTCGACCGCGTTGTCGAAGTCGACCGCCTGGTCCTCGAAGATCCGCAGGACGAGCCCGTTGCCGAAGGTCGCGTAGCTGTCGCCGAGTCGCAGCTCGAGCGGACCGCGCTGCCCGGTCACCCAGCGCTTGCGAACCCCCTGCTGCTGCGCCCCGTAGTCGTTGGGATCGAGCCGCAGCGGGTCGGAAGGGGTGTGCGAGAGGAAGACGACGCCGGCCGAGAACATCTTGTACGAGAGATCGACGTCGAGCCGGTCGTCGAGCAGGCTCTCCTTCAGCTCCGTGTCGTAGTAGACCTCGAGCTGGTTGGCGGCCCGGACGTCGATGCCGGCGTCCTGGGCGAGGGCCTCCTGGGACGCCGGGACGATCAGGATGGGGGCGGCCGCGAGGAGCGCCAAGGTGGCCGTGCGCGCGTGAACCGCCAAGGTCGCGGTGCGCGCGAGGAGCGCTGCTGGGAATCGTGCGACGGAGCGTTTCGAGCTAGGGTTCGGTTCGGCGAATGTCGGACGGTGAGGCCATGGGATCATTTATCCGCGCCGGAGTTCGTGTGCTCCGTCCCCCCACCCATCCCCAGCAACCCCCGCACCTTCTCCTCCAGCACTTTCTCATCCCCACGCATGTACCCCTGGGCGTTGTGCACGATCGTCCCGTCCTGCGCGATCAGGAAGGAGGTCGGGTAGTTCCGCACGTGGAACGCGTTGCCGACCTTGCGCTCCGGATCGACCAGCACGGTCATCTTCCAGTCCTTCTGATCGACGAGCGGCTTCACCTTCGCGATCGTCTTCGGATCGTCCTGCGCGATCGCGAAGACCTGGAATCCCTTGTCCTGGAACTCGCGATGGAGGCGATCCAGCTCGGGAAGCTCGATCTGGCACGGCTTGCACCAGGTCGTCCAGAAGTCGATCAGGACAGGCCCCTTCTTCAGGGCCTCGGAGAGGCTCACCGCCTCCCCTTGCAGATTCTTCGCGGTGAAATCCGGGGCCTTGGAAGCGGACGTCTCCTCCGCCTGGCCCGGATCAGGGGAGAAGGCGAGACACGTGCAGGCGCAGATCAGGATCGCGAGGACGGAGGAAAGCAGTCTCACGGAACGCTCCTTCCGATAGGCGACGAATGATGCGGCGGCCGATGCGCGGACCCGGCAGGATCTCCATGGCAGCCGAAACCATTGTACTTGGACCGGCAGGACTGTCAACGCTTCGCCCCCCCTGCTATCCTCGCCGCACGCGGACACGGATGCCCGCGGGGAGCCCGCGGGGAGCCCGCGGGGAGGATGAAGCGGTGGAGATTCGACCCCTGCTGCCGGACCTTCTATATCGCCAGCTCGAGGAACGGGATGCTACCGGAGCGATCCGGATCCTCGAGTCCGCCCGTGGCCGCCCGGAGTCGTGGAAGCATCTGCGCGCCGGAATGCGCCGGTACGTGGGGCTTCACGAGCCGGCGGAAGGAGAGGTCCACGCCTCGGTCGTCCTGGACGCCCTCTCCGACCTGGTCCCGACCTTCGAGGGACCGGCCGCCTTCGAGCTGATCCACGCGGCCGCCCTCTACCTGGTCCGCCTCCCGGTCTCCCACCCGCGCGTCGACCTCTTCGACCCCGGATCGAACGCGCCCGACGTCATCCCGATCTCCTCCCTCGAGGATGCCCTCTCGGAAGGCGATGCCGAGAAGACGGCCCGCGTGATCGCGACCCTGGTGCGGGTGATCCGCACCCGCGAGTACTTCCTCGAGCTGCTCCTCGAGACGATCGCGGCCGAGAGGACTGCCGACGGCCGCCTCCTGACCCAGGCGGGAGCGACCGTGAAACTCCTGCACGACGTCGACTGGGAGCCCAGCCGGCCGCTGGTCTGGCGGATGATCGAAGCGGTCTCCCGCTCCCCGGTCGCCCCCGGCCTCGCCATCTCCCATGTCCCTCCGCCCGTGCCGTGCCGCGCGGCCTACCTGCGCGCGATCGAGGTCGGGCGGGAGCCGGAGGCGTTCTGGCTCTACCTCGCTCACGCCTTCCAGGCGGAGCGCTACGCGGAGCTGCGCAAGAAGGGGGTCCGGTGGGGGCTGCGCGAATGGATCGCGGAGCGCCTCTTCGCCGGCGATCCTGCCGGCATGGACGCGGCCGAGGAGGCGCTGGGGCCGCGGCGGCCGAAGGCCGACCCGGAGGCCGAGAGCCTCCCGCAGCTCCCGGAGGGTTTCGGTTCGCGCCTCGCGGAGAGGATCGCCGCCGGTTCCTCTGACATGGCCGACGAAGCGGGGGAGCAGGCGGGCCGTCTCGCGGATGTCGATCCTCTGTACCGCTGGATCGCCCAAGGGACGGCCGGCGCCCTTGCCCGCGGCGATGCGCGCGCGCTGCTCGCCGCCAACGGCGCCCGCTGGGGGGCGCATCTCCTCGACCCGCGCGGAGCCGCGCGCCTCACACGGCGGGCGGTCGAGCGGACGGCCGCCCTCGTGGCGGGATGACGGCGGAGCGGGAGGAGGGGGCCGCCGGGGGCAATCCGAGCGAGGAAGGGGCCGCCGGGGCGAGTCCGACCGAGGAAGGGGCCGCCGCCGCTGCGCCGAATCCGGGCGAGGCGAAGGAGCGGATCCTCCGGTGGGTCGCCGAGCTCGGCCTCTCGCAAGCGGGCGTCGCGCCGCCGGAACCACCGCTCCGTTCCGGCTTCCTGCTCGAGTGGCTGCGCCGCGGCTACCACGCTTCGATGCACTACCTCGCTCGCGATCCCGCCCTGCGCACCGACCCGCGCCGTCTCCTCGACGGGTGCGCGAGCGTGATCTGCGTGGCGCTCGACTATCCCTCCGGCCGCGATCCGGGCGAGTGCGATCCCTCGATCGCGCGGATCGCCCGCTACGCCTGGGGGGACGACTATCACGACCTGCTGAAGGCGAAGCTCCGCGATCTGGCCGCGCGGATCGAGGCGGCGTGGCCGGGGACGCGGACGCGCGTCGCGGTCGACACCTCGCCCGTCCTCGAAAGGGCGTTCGCCGCGCGCGCCGGCCTCGGCTGGCCGGGCAAGCACACGAACCTGATCTCGCCCGAGCGCGGCAGCTACTTCTTCCTCGGCGAGCTGTTCACCACCCTCGCGCTCCCTCCCGACGAGCCGGTGGCGGACCATTGCGGGACGTGCCGGCGATGCCTCGAGGTCTGCCCGACGGGCGCCTTCCCCGAGCCGTACGTGCTGGATGCCCGGCGGTGCATCTCCTACCTGACGATCGAGCATCGCGGCCCGATCGATCCCGGCTACCATGCGGGGATCGGCAACTGGATCTTCGGGTGCGACCTCTGCCAGGAGGTCTGCCCGTGGAATCGTGAGGCGCCCGGCGGTCCGGCGGGCGATCTCCTGTTCCGTCCTCGCGAAGGCAATCTCGGGCGGCCGGTCGAGGAGTGGGAGAGCCTCGACGTCGATGGCTACCGGGAACGCTTCCGCCGCAGCGCGGTCAAGCGCGCCCGCTTCGACGGGATGGTCCGGAACATCGCGATCGCGGCGGCGAACGCGGCGGACGCGCGGCGCGCGACGGGCGCTTCGGCGACGGAGGCTCTCGCGAGAGCGGGTCCGACAAGGGAGGCTTCGATGAGCGCAGGGCGGGAGGTCGAGCTGTACGGGGCCGCTTGGTCCCCTGAATCACGCGTGGCCCGCCGGTTCCTCGAGCAGCACGGCGTCGCCTACCGGTGGATCGAGGTCGAGGGGGACGTAAAGGCGCGAGTGCAGGAAGGAGCGGGAACGCAGAGCCTCCCGGTGCTGCGGATCGATGGCGAGTGGTTCCGCGCGAGCGCGCGCGACCGCGGCTTTCTGTTCCGCGAGACGGCCGAGCGCCTGGGAATCCCGGCCGCCGAGGTGCCGGAGCTGCGGGACCGCCCGCCCGACCGCCCGCCCGACCGTCCGGCGGGGAGCGGCGCGGGCGCGGTCGAGAAGGTGGCGATCGCTTCTCCAATCAATCGCGCGACGCTGGCGGGCGACCTGCACCGGCCGGCGGCGGCAATGGCGGGAGCGGAGGGCGCGGCTCAGCTCGGTGTCGCGCGCGGCGCGGTGCTGATCGTCCATGGGTGGAAGGGATTCAAGGACTGGGGCTTCTTTCCGCATCTCGCCGCGCGCCTCGCATCGCGCGGATTCGCCACGCTCCGGTGCAACTTGAGCGGCTGCGGGATCCGAGGCGAAGGGGACGGCGACCGCTTCGACGATCCGGAGGGGCTCGAGTCGAACACGCTTTCGAAGGAGCTGGCGGACGTGGCCGCGGCGCTGGACTTCCTCGAGACGGCCGCGCCGCCCGGAACGCCGATCGCGCTGCTCGGGCACAGCCGCGGCGGCGGCATCGCGATCGTGCAGGCCGCGCGCGATCCGCGCGTGCGCGCGCTCGTCACCTGGTCGGCGATCTCGTTCGTGAACCGCTTCGGCGCTGAGGCCGAAGCCGCCTGGCTCGCCGGCGGCACGGTGCCCATCGTCAACACGCGCACGAACCAGGTCTTCCGCCTGCGGCGAGACTACTACGACGACATCCTCGCGCACGCGGACCTCTTCGACCTTCCCGCGCAGGCGGGGCGCGTCGCCGTCCCCTGGTTGCTCGTGCACGGGGAGCAGGACGAGACGGTGCCGATCGCGGAGGCGGAGAGGCTGCACGAGGCGTCGCGCGGCCACGCGCGGCTGCTGCGCATCGCGGGCGGTGGCCATACCTTCGGCGCGGCGCATCCATTCGCGGGGGTGCCGGCGCCGCTCGCCGAAGCGATCGACGCGACCGAGTCGTTCCTCGCCGAACATTTCGGCCAAAACCAAAACCGATGACAGCGGGTCGCTCGAGCCAAAGCAAACGTGAAGAGACGATGAAGACATGGGCCCTCGCTTGACAGACGTTCGAGGCCGCCGATAGCCTGTCGGCGAATCGAAGAGGAGAGCAGAAACGATGACCCCTCTGACGATCCCCGGCGTGCAGGAGTATCTCGCCGGCCTTTTCCCTTCCCCCGACCCGATCCTGCGAGAGATGGAGGAAGAGGCGCAGCGGCGCGACTTCCCGATCGTGGGCCCGCTCGTCGGGGCGCTCCTCGAGGTGCTGTCCCGAGCGATCGACGCGCGGTCGATCCTCGAGCTGGGCTCCGGCTACGGCTACTCGGCGTTCTGGTTCTCGAGAGGGGTCGCGAATCCGGGGCGGATCGTCCTGACCGACCGCAAGAGCGAAAACCTCGAGCAGGCGCGCCGCAATCTCGAACGGGCCGGATTTCCCCACGCCTACGAGTTCGCGGTCGGCGACGCGCTCGACCGTCTCGCGCGGAGCGAGGAGACGTGGGACATCGTCTTCTGCGACGTCGACAAGGCGGCGTATCCGGAGGTGATCGCGCCGGCGGCCGAGCGGCTGCGCGCCGGCGGATTGCTGATCTTCGACAACATGCTCCGGTCGGGGAAGGTCCTGCCGGAGGCGGGGCCGGGGGACGCGGCGACCGAAGGGGTGCGGCGCGCGAACCGGATGCTCGCCTCGCATCCGGGGCTGCGCACGACGCTCGTTCCGCTGCGGGACGGAGTGACGGTTTCGGTCCGGCTCTGATCCGGCCAGCGGCTGCGAGAGCGCAGCGGCGCGGCCGCGCACGGTTGCCGGCTTCCGCATCGAGGTGCCGATGGACAAGGGGAAGGTCCTCGTCGTCGAGGACGAGACCGACATCCGTGAGCTGATCCGCTACCACCTGGAGCGCGAGAACTATCGCGTCGTCGCGGCGGCGTCGGGGGAGGAGGGGCTCGACCTCGCGAAGAGGCAGCCGTTCGACCTGGTGGTCCTCGACGTGATGCTTCCCGGGATGGATGGGCTGGAGGTCTGCCGCCGCCTGCGGACCGACGGCGCCACGCGCGCCACGCCGATCCTCATGTTGACCGCGCGGACCGAGGAGGCGGACATCGTGAGCGGCCTCGAGATCGGCGCCGACGATTACGTCACCAAGCCGTTCCGCCCGCGCGTGCTGTTGGCGCGGATCAAGGCGGTCCTGCGCCGCAAGGCGGCGGTCGGCGCGGGGATGGGGGCGGAGGCGGAGGAGCGGGACAGCGCGGACGGCGAGGTGCTCCGGTATCGCGATCTCACGATCGACTTCCCCCGGCATCAGGCGAGCCTCGCCGGAGAGCCGCTCACTCTCACCTTGACCGAGTTCAAGATCCTCGCGCACCTGCTGCGGCGTCCCGGGCGCGTCTTCCGCAGGGACGAGATCCTCGACGCGATCCAGGGAACCGACTCCTTCGTTCTCGATCGGACGATCGACGTTCACATCGCGGCGCTGCGGCGCAAGCTCGGCTCGCTCGGCTCCCGGATCGAGACGGTTCGCGGAGTCGGCTATCGACTCGCCGATGCCTGAGCGGCAGCCGCTCCTGGGACTTCTTCGGCGCTTTCTCTTCACGCCGCTCGCGCTTTCCATCGTCCCGCTGCTGTTCGTCCTGTGGGCGATCGAGAATCCGGTCCGCGGAATGGCCGAGAAGGCAGAGGCGCGCGCGGCCGGAGAACGGGTGCGTGCGGTCGCCGCGGCGTTCGAGGGGAGCGAGCGCTGGATCGGGGGGAGAGTCACGAAGGGCGAAGGCGCGATGGGCGAAGGGAAGGCGACCGCGACGGAGCGGCTTCTGTTGAAGGACGGAGCGGGGCACATCGTGTTCGACAGCGCGCAGCGGCACGAGGAGGGGGAGGCCGCGTGGCGTGGGCCGAGGCCCAAGGAGGCGGTCGAGTTCGCGCCACCGCGCATCGCCGCTGCGCCGGGCGGCGGACGGGAGATCGTGGCGGAGGCACGCTGGGGAAGCGCGGCCGGAGGGGGGAGCGTCGTCCTGCTCCGCTCGCTCGAGCCGCTCGACCGGTCGCTGCGGCGCGCCGTGGTCGGGGCCGTCCTGCTCTGGCTCGCCGGGTCGGCCGCCTTCGCCTTCTGGGTCCTGCGAGCGCTTCGCGAGCTGCGCGCGGAGCGCGAGGATCTCGCCCGCGGGCTAGGCGAGATGCCCGGCCCATTGCCCGCTCCCCTATCCGGACGCGAGCGGCTGCTCGATCTCGACGGCGCGCTGCGCGAGACGGCGCGGCGTGTGGGCGAGGAGCGCGACCAGCTTCGCGAGGAGCGGCGCGAGCGCGACGCGGTCCTCCACGGGATGGCCGAAGGCGTCGTAGCCGTCGACCTCTCGCGCCGCGTGATCCTGCTGAACGAGGCGGCCGAGAGGATCCTCGGGGTGCCGCGCCACCGCGCCGCCGGACGGCCGATCAGCGAGGTGGTCCGCAACGGCGCGTTCCTGTCGCTCGTCGAGCGGGCCCTGCGCGGGGAGCCGGCGGGCGGGACGGCGATCGAGATGGAGATGGAGATGGAGACCGCGACCGGGACGGTGACGGAAGCGGCGACGGCGACGGGAGCGGGAACGGCGACGGGGACGCGCTCGCGGTTGCGTGTGCGCGGCGACGCGCTGCGCGGCGACGACGGGACCCCGAGCGGCGCCGTGCTCGTTCTGGCGGACGTGACGGAGATCCGGCGGCTCGAAAGGATCCGGCGGGACTTCGTCGCGAACGTCTCGCACGAGCTGAAGACGCCGATCACCGCGATCCGCGGTTACGCGGAGACCCTCCTCGAGGACGTGGAGGACGCCGATTCGGAGACGAGGCGCCGCTTCCTCGGCATCCTCGAGAAGCAGGCGAGCCGGATGAACCGGATCATCGAGGACCTTCTCGCCCTCTCACGGCTCGAATCGACCGGCGGGACGATCGAACGGTCCTGCTTCGATCCGCGCGCTCTCGCCGAGCGGGCGGTCCGCGACGCGGAGGGGGAGGCGGCGCGGCGCGGGGTGCGGATCGATTTGCAGACTCCGGCGAAGCCTGGGCCGCTGGCGCCCCTGTGGGCGAACGAGGCGCTTCTCGAGCGAGCGCTCGGCAATCTGATCGACAACGCGCTGAAGTACGGAGCCCGCGACGGGACGGTGCGCGTCGCGGTCGAGGAGGACGTGGACGGCGCCGGGGGAGGCGGCGTCCGTTTCTCGGTTGCCGATGAAGGGCCCGGCATTCCGGCGGAACATCTGCACCGCCTCTTCGAGCGGTTCTATCGCGTCGACAAGGGGAGGTCGCGGGAGCTGGGAGGGACCGGCCTCGGCCTCGCGATCGTCAAGCACATCGCCCTGGTCCACGGCGGCGAGGCCGGAGTCGAAAGCGAGGAGGGGCGGGGCTCGGTCTTCCATCTGCGGATCCCGCGGAGGCGTCCGCCCGATTCCGCCCACGCGCGGAGGGAGCCGGGCGGCGCGAGATAGAGGCGGGCGGCTTCGCGCGCGCCTTCTTCTTCGCCGGGGCCTTCTTCTTGACCGGGGACTCCTTCGCCACCTGCTTCTTGGCCGCGGGCTTCTTGGCTGCGCGCTTCTTCGCTGCGACCGTCTTCGCTCCGGCCGTCTTCCCCGAGGCTCCCACCTTCCCCTGCAGTCCGGCGGCGGCCGCATACGCGCAGCGAGCGCGCAGCGGGCAGACCGGGCAGCGCGGTGCGCGCGCGATGCAGATCTGCCTCCCGTGCAGGATCATCCGGTGGGAAAGCACCGTCCACTCCTTGCGCGGGAAGAGCTGCATCAGATCCTGCTCGATCTTGACCGGATCCTTCTGCCGGGTGAGGCCGAGCCGCTGCGACACGCGCGCGACGTGCGTGTCGACCACGATCCCCTCCGCCTTTCCGAAGGCGTTGCCGAGGATCACGTTCGCCGTCTTGCGCCCGATCCCCGGGATCGTGAGCAGATCCTCCATCCTGTCCGGCATGCGCCCGCCGTAGTCGCCGGCGATCCGCGCCATCCCCGAGAGGATCGACTTCGTCTTGTTGCGGAAGAAGCCGGTCGACTGGATCCGCCTCTCCAGCTCGCTCTGCCCGAGCGCGAGCCAGTCTTCCGGGCGGCGAAGCTCGGCGAAGAGGCCCGGCGTCACCTGATTCACGCGCGCGTCGGTGCATTGCGCCGAGAGGACGGTCGCGACGTACAGCTCGAGCGGGTTCGAGAAGTCGAGCGTGCAGTGGGCGCCGGGATACGTCTCGGCGAGCCGCGCGCCGACCCAGGCGGCGAGCGCCCTCTTCTCCTTCAGCGGGTCCGCTGCTTTCTGGACGCGAGCCATGCGGCGACCTCCTCCGCGGAGCGGGAGTTCAGCAGATCCTCTCCGGTCGCGCCCCCCTTCGCGGCGGTCTCGACCCCACGGAAGGAGTCGGAGAGCCCGCCGAGGCCGTGCGCGTCCGGGTTGACGGAGATCGGGACGGAGAGCGAGCGCGCGAGCGGGATCTTGCGCCAGTCGAGATCGAGCCGGTTCGGATGCGCGTTGAACTCGACCGAGACGCCGGTCTCGGCGCAGACGCGCAGCAGATGATCGACGTCGCAGCGGTAGCCTTCGCGCCCGAGCAGGATCCGGCCGGTCGGATGTCCCCAGTGGGTCGTGGCGGGATGGCGCAGCGCCCGCTCGATCCGCCGCGTCATCTCGTCCTCCGGCATGCGGAAGCGGCTGTGGATCGAGGCGACGACGAAGTCGAGCTGGGCGAGGAGGTCGTCGTCGTAGTCGAGCTCGCCGTCGCCGAGGATGTCCGACTCGACGCCGTGGAAGATCGTGAGGGCCGGGTGCCGCTCGCGCGCCTCCTCGATCGCTCGCTTCTGGGCGAGGAGCCGCTCGGGGGTGAGGCCGTTCGCGTAGATCGGCGTCTGCGAGTGGTCGGAGATGCCGATCCACTCGAGGCCAAGGCGCTCCGCCTCGTGTAGCACCTCCTCGAGCGTGGCCGTCCCGTCGCTGTCCCTCGTGTGGACGTGGAAGATGCCGCGGATCGAGTGGGGACCGGCGAGTTCGCCGGACGGGACCTCGACCTCCTCGGCCGGCGCCTCGCGCAGCACGGGCGGAATCGGATCGAGGCCGAGGGCGCGGTAGATCTCCGTCTCGTCGAGAGGACGGACCGCGCCGTGCGCGTCGCGAAGGCCGAGCGAGTCGAACGCGAAGCCGCGCTTGAGCGCGCGCCGGGCCAGCGACTCCCGGTGCGCTTCGCTCGAGCTCTCCCAGAGGAGCGCCGCGCCGAACGCGGCGGGGGAGCGCAGGACGAGCCGCGTCCGCATCCCCTCCTCCGCCCCGGCCTCCTCCTCGCTCGGCGGCTGCCCGCCGGGCGTCTCGATCACGAAGACCAGCTCGTCGAGCACCTCGCAACGGCGGCGGTAGGGCCCGGCCGGCTCGACGCGCGGGCCGTATCCCTCCCGGAGGATCGGCAGCAGCCGCTCCGTCACCAGGCGCGCGCGGTCGAGGAGGAAGAGTCCGCGCGTCAGGCGCAGGGCCGTGATGGCGGCGAGGAGGTTCTCCTGCGACTTCGCGCCGAACCCCTCGAGGTCGAGGAGCTGATTCTCGTGGATCGCCTCCTCGAGGTCGGCGATCGAGGCGACGCCCAGCTTCTGATGGATCACCCGGAGCCGCTTGGGACCGAGGCCGGGGATCGCGCCGAGCATCGCGCGGAGCGACTCGGGAAAGCGGGCGCGCAGGTCGTCGAGAGTCGGGGAGCGCCCCTCGCGGACCAGGTGCGTGATCTGTACCGCCGTCGACTTGCCGATCCCTTCGATCCTGGTGAGCTTGCCTTCGGCGACGAGCTGCTCGAGGTCCGAGTGGTCGCGCGCGACGGCCCGGGCGGCGACGGCGTAGGCGTTGCACTTGAACGGATTCTCGCCGGAAAGCTCGAGCAGCATACCGATCTCCTCGAGCGCGTCCGCTACCTGTCGCCTCGTCAGCTCCACCTTCCCCCCGTCCTCGCGGTCTCTCCTGCATCGATCTTTAGTTACACGGACACCTTATCGCACTGCGTCGCGGTCGCTCAATCGGCCGTCGACTTATTGCATGTTGCCCACCCCGCGCTTCGGCGCGGGGGGACCGGCGGGGTATCCGTTCGATCTGGCGCTCGGTCCGCCTCACCGTTATCCTCCCCGGTTCCTCTCAGACTCCGGTACCCAACCTGACAAGGAGGAGGATCCGATGACGAACGCACGGCAGGCCGAACACGAGTGGCTCGATGCCCTGGTGGGCGAATGGACCGTCGAGGTCGAGATGATGATGGGGCCCGACAAGCCGACCGAAAAGACCTGGGGCACCGAGAGTGTGCGGTCGCTCGGCGGCCTTTGGACCGTCGGCGAAGGGACGATGGACGCTCCGGGCGGGGGCACCGCGACAAACCTCATGACGCTCGGCTACGACCCGCAGAAGCAGCGCTTCGTCGGCACTTTCGTCGCCTCGATCATGACGTTCCTCTGGGTCTACGAAGGCTCGCTCGACGCGGAGAAGCGGACGCTCACGCTCGATACCACAGGGCCGAACATGATGGAGCCCGGCAACAAGATGATGAAGTTCCAGGACATCATCGAGATCGTCGGCCCGGACGAGCGGATCCTCCGCTCGCGGGCGTTTGGGAACGACGGGAAGTGGGTGCAGTTCATGGAGGCGCGCTACCGGCGGAAGAAGTGAGGAACCCGCGGAGCGACAGCCGCGCAGCCGTTCCTCGCCGCTGTCGCTCCTTACCGCCGTCGCTCCTTCTCACGGATCCCGGGACCGGCCGGCACGCGGATCAGGGAATCATCCGGAGGACCTTGCCGACCGCCTTCTCGATCCCTTCGAAGACCTCGGCGATCGTCTCCGCCGTCATGTACGCGGGGGTCGTGACGATCCGGTTCTCCTCGTCGACGCAGATCTCCGTCGTCTTGCGGACCGAGTGGCGCGCCCCCATGCGGCGGATCTGCTCCGCCGCCTCGGCGTCGTTGCCGATCGTGACCTCGACCGGGATGCCGCGCGAGCTGAACACGCGGGCCACGAGCGCCGGCGCGATGCAGATCGCTCCGATCGGCTTCTTCGCATGGTGCATCTCGACGAGCAGCTGCTCGACGTCCGGGCGCACGGTGCAAGAAGCTCCGTCCTGCGCGAAGGTCGATAGGTTCTTCGCCGCCCCGAATCCGCCCGGCAGGATGACGGCGTCCAATTCCCGCGGATCGATCGACGCGATGTCACGGATCGCTCCGCGGCAGACCCGCGCCGCCTCGATCAGCATGTTGCGCGCCTCGCCGCTCGGCTTTCGGTGGAGATGATCGATCGTATCGGACTGCGGGGCGTCGGGAGCCAGGCAGACCGCCGTCGCTCCCGCTCGCGAGATCGCCAGCAAGGTGGCGACCGCCTCGTGGATCTCGCTGCCATCGTTGGCGCCGCAACCCGAGAGAACGACGCCGATCTTCGATTGGGCCATGGGACTCCTCCGCCTCCTCTGCGTTTCGATCCGTGCGGGCGCGCCTGACGCCCGTCGTGCCGCCGAAGAAGATACCGTAGGGACGGCCAGGTCTCCAGCACCCCCGTCTTCGTGACCCGGCCGCAGTCGAGCGCAGCGCGGTTGCCGTCTTTCGCGGCTGCGAGCGGGCTGCTAGGTTTCGGCGTCAAGACCGCATAGCGAATCCACCGCATTCGACGACACAGGAGGCCCCCTATGACCGGCACAGTCTCTCGCCGCGGCGCCGTTCCGGCGCCGTCCCCGCTTGCGCGCCTGCTGCCTTTGCTGATGCTCGCGCTATCCCCGTCGCTCCTGCTCGTGGTGCCGGAGCTCGCGCTGGCGCAGACGATCGACTTCGAGACGCTCCCGAACGGCGAAGCGCCGACCGAAGGCATGCTCATCGGCGACCAGTACGACGTGGCGCCATTCGGAGTCCGTTTCGAGCTGATCGGGGGAGACCCGGCGACCGGGCCGCGGATCGCGGCGGTCGGCTCTCCGGAAACCGCGTTCGAGGGCCCGAGCACGACGAGCCCCTGCATCGGCGAACGGAGCACGGAAGACATGCCTGCGTCCGAGGACGAGGGCGTCGGCTGCTTCTTCCTGACCGATGACGGGGTGAACAGTCCGGACACGTTCGGCTTGCGCATTCTCTACGACACGCCGGTCCATCAGGCGTCGGGGGATCTGATCGACATTCAGCCCTGCTGCGAGAGCTGGCGGATCCGCGCGCTCGGCGGCTCCGGCGAGGTGCTGGCCGAGCAGGTTCTC
Organism: Candidatus Eiseniibacteriota bacterium; assembly: GCA_041946735.1. GTDB lineage: Bacteria > Eisenbacteria > RBG-16-71-46 > CAIMUX01 > VGJL01 > JBHGAY01. Next base: position 37,526 of record JBHGAY010000032.1, on the reverse strand, counting down.
TCCTCCGGCGATCCCGGGACGGGCGATGGGGTCGCGACTCCCTGGCAGTTCGATCTCGGCCCGTCGGAGATCCATTCGATCGAGCTGGAATACATCGGCGACCACGACCATGCCGTGGGGCTCGCCTTCGACAACTTCTCGCCGTCGTCGCTGCCCACCGATGCGGGGGAGGCGAGCTGGGGGAAGGTGCGATCGTCGTTCCGGTAGGGGGGGCGCCGCTGCGGGGCGAGCCGCAGGGGGGCGAGCGGTAAGCGGCGAGACGGAAGGGGAAGCCGACCGGGCGGGCCGGCCGGCTTCGCGCCGCGTTGTTCGCTACCCGGCGAGCTTGTTCGCTACCCGGCGAGCGCCTCGCGCAGCCCCACGACGACGCGGCCGATCTGCTCCTCGGTGATCTCCGGGTAGATCGGCAGCGACAGGCAGCTCGCCGCCGCCTCCTCGGTCGCCGGCAGCGATCCCTTCGCAACGCCGAGATGGGCATAGGCGGGCTGCAGATGCAGCGGCACCGGATAGTGGACGCCCGCGTCGATCCCCCTCTCCTTCAGCCGAGCGACCACCGCGTCTCGATCCCCCGGGACGCGGATCACGTAGAGGTGGTAGACCGGCGTCCGGTCGTCCGGGTAGCGGTAGATCCGGACGCCCGGCACCGAGGAGTCGAGGAGCGCGTCGTAGCGCGCCGCCGCGGCGCGCCGCGCCTCGTTCCATGCGTCGAGATGGCGCAGCTTCACGCGCAGGATCGCGGCCTGCATTGCGTCGAGCCGGTAGTTCCAGCCCTCCTCGTCGTGCACGTACTTGTCGCGACGCCCGTGGTTTGCGAGGCTCTGCAGCCGCTCGGCGACCTCCGCGCTCTCGCACGTGATCGCGCCGCCGTCTCCGTAGGCGCCCAGGTTCTTCCCGGGATAGAAGCTGAAGCAGGCGATCCCGGCGATCGAGCCGGCCGTCCGCCCGCGGTAGCGCGCTCCGTGCGCCTGGGCGGCGTCCTCGATGACGGGGATCCGGCGCCGCCTCGCGATCTCGAGGATCGGGTCCATGTCCGCCGGGCAGCCGTAGAGATGGACGGGCAGGATCGCCTTCGTGCGCGGCGTGATCCTCCGCTCGAGGTCCGCGGGTGACATCGTCGCCGTCTCGGGATCGATGTCGCAGAAGACGACCTTCGCGCCGCAGCGGACGATCATCTCGGCGGTGGCGATGAACGTATGCGCGACCGTCACCACCTCGTCCCCCTCGCCGACGCCCGCAGCGACGAGCGCGAGGTGCAGCGCCGAGGTCCCCGAGGAGACGCCGACCGCCCGGTTCGCGCCGCAGAAGCGGGCGAACTCCTCCTCGAAGGCGCGCAGCTCGGGGCCGCCGACGAATCCGGTCGTGTCGAGGACCTTCTGGATCGCCTCGTCGATCTCCGGCCGGATCGCCGCGTACTGCGCCTTCAGGTCGACCAGCGGGACCTTCTTCTGCCCCGCCGCTTTCTCGGCCGCTGTCTTCTCCGCCGCCATGGCCGCTTCCTCCCCTCTTCTTCCCGTGTCAGCCCCGACGTCCATCCGGAGCGCCCAGCCGGCACCGCTTCGGCTCGAAGCGCAGGAACACTTCCTGTCCGGTCTCGATCGACTCGTAGATCGCGTGGATCACCTCGAGGCTCTTGCGTCCCTCGAGCCCGTCGAGCAGGCCGCGCCGCGGGGAGTCGAGGGTGTCGAGCGCGTCGAGGTAGAACATCTTGTGGTTGTAGCCGAACTCCGGCGGGTTCTTGCCCCACTCCTCGAAGATCCGCCCGTCGTCGGGCTTCGGGTCGCAGAACGCCCAGGTCTTCAGCTCGTTCGCCGCGAAGCCTCCGATCTCGACCGTCCCTCCCTCGCCGAAGAGCGAGAGCGACCCCTCGAGGTCCTTCGGCTGTGCGCAGGTCGTCGCCTCGACCATCCCGAGGCCCCCGCCGCGGAACTTCAGCATCACGACCCCGAGGTCCTCGGTCTCGATCCGATGGAGGACCGTGCGGCTCCGCGCGAAGACCGACTCCACCTCGCCCATCATCCAGATCAAGAGGTCGATGTGATGGCTCGCCTGGTTGGTCAGCACGCCGCCGTCCTGTGCCCAGGTGCCGCGCCAGGCTTCCTCGTTGTAGTAGTCCTGGGAGCGGTTCCACAGCACGCGGACCGATCCGAGAAACAGATGGCCGAGCCGGTCGGACTCGAGCGCGCGCCGCGCCGCCTGCACCGGACGGTTGTAGCGGTTCTGCTGGACGACGAAGAGCTTCACGCCGCGCCGGTCGCACGTCTCGATCAGGCGGTCCGCCTCGTCGAGGCGCAGCGCGAGCGGCTTCTCGATGATGACGTGCTTGCCCGCGCGCGCCGCCTGGATCCCGAGCGAGGCGTGCGAGCCGCTGGGCGTGCAGATCGAAACGACCTCGACGGCCGGATCTTCGAGCACCCGGGCGACGTCGGTCACGGCGGCCGCGCCCGGCGCAAGCGAAGCGACTTCTTCCGCGCGCTCGGCTTGCGTGTCGCAGGCGGCGACGAGGCGGATCTGCGGAATCCCGGCCAGCACCCGGGCGTGCTTGTGAGCGATCTTCCCGCACCCGATCAGTGCGAATCCTCGCGGCTCCACGTCGTCCCCTCCTTCCCCTCCCGATGCGGCCGTCCGGCCGGGCCGCGCCGAACCTCGTTCCCGGGGATCGTATCAGCCCGCGCCCGGTTCCGGTACGCCTCGCGCTCGGCGTCGCGGGCGCCGCGAATGGAGGGGGATCAGCCCGGCCGGTTCCCGCGCTCGACCACCTCGGCGACGACCTCGGAGAGGATCTCGGAGAGACGCCCGGTCAGGCGCTTGCGTCCGTACTGCGCGATCCGCTCGGCGTCGGGATCGGCGAAGTGGCGTTCTCCGTCCCTCCAGCGGGTCCAGAGCGAGCGGAGGATCTCGCGAATTCCGGCGCCGTCGGACGGAGCGACGACGAAGCCCGCGCGGCAGTCGCGGATCAGCCGCGCTGCGCTCTCTTCAGGTGGGGCGATCGCGAGGATCGGCGTGCCGGAGCCGAGATACTCGAAGACCTTGCCGGTCAGCATGCCGCGCGCCTCCCGGTCCTCGCCCACGAAGAGGAGGCAGAGGTGGCCCGAGCGGAGCAGGCGAAGACTCGCGGCGTGCTCGAGATACCCGCAGGGGCGCACGATGCGATCGAGCGGCGGGACGGCGAAGGCGGCGAGCACCTCGGGATCGATCCGTCCCGCCAGAAGGACCTCGGTCGTCGAGGCGATGTCCGGCTCCTCGCGCGCGAGCGAGGCGAGCGCCTCGCGCAGGATGACCGGATCGCGGCTCTTCCAGAGGGTGCCGGTGTGGACGAGGGTGAGCTTCTCGGGCTCGATACGCGGGACGAGCGCGAAGTCCTCCTCGTCGAAGCCGTTGGGCAGGACGGCGAAGCATCGCGCCGGATCGATCGACGGCACGAGCCGCCCCAGGTCGGCGAGGATCTCCTCGTTCACGGCGATCGTTCGCGCCGCTCGCCGGACCGTCCACCGCTCGATCGACCGGTCGAGCGCGCGGGCGAGGCGCGGGCGGTCGGGATAGAACGTCGCGTCGGTCCAGGGATCGCGATAGTCCTGCACCCAGGGGACGCCGGTGCGCCGGTTCAGGAGGCCGCCGATCACGTTCGCCGTGAAGGGAGGGCCGGAGGAGAGCAGCACGCTCGCCCGCTCCTCGCGGATCGCCCGCGCGCCCGGGCCGAGCGCGTGCGGAATCCATCCGACGCGTCCGTCGGGGACGAAGAGGCCGGCACGCACCCACCGGAGCAACCGCTCCATACGCCCGCCGCCGCCGCCGCCTCCTCCTCCTCCTCTGCTGCCGCCGACGTCCATGCGCCTCGAGGCGAGATCGATCGGAGCTGCGTCGTCGGCGCCGCGCGCCGCGCCGCGGGCGCCGCGCTGCTGCGAGCCGGCGGCCGCGGCGCGGCGCGCGTCGCCCCCCGCTTGGCCCGCCAGCGCCCGGTAGGCTCCGTAGAACTCGGTGATCGGGGTGCGGATCACCCTGGTGCCTTCCGGCACGTCGGCCCAAAGCGATGCGTCGCGGACCGGGTAGGCGGCGTCCTCGCGGACGGTCAGCACGACCGGTCTCCATCCGAAGTGCGGGAGGTACTTCGTGAACTTCAGCATCCGCTGGACGCCGGAGCCGCCGGAGGGAGGGAAGTAATAGGTGACGAGCAGCACGGTGCGCGGCGCGTCGCCGCCGGTGGATGGCGCCGCCGCCCGGAGTCCGGCCGGCGCGCGGGAGGACATCGTTTGACCGCTCACCGATCCGCCCCTATCCTGCCGTTCGATCGCGGCCACGGACCGCGAACGCGAACGTCCGGCGGATTCTAGCCGCGCGGGAGCGGACGGTCAACGTGAGGGAGGTTGCCATGAAGGGTCCGGGGGCGATGGCGATCGGCTCGGATACGCGGCGCGTTCTCTGGGGCGCCCTCGCCGCGATCGTTCTGCTTCCGCTTCTTTTCCACGCCGGAATGATTCTGGGCGGCCGCGAGCCGCTCGCCCCCGACACGCAGGCGGTGCGGCCGCTCGGCGTCTGGGCGACCGAGACGCAGCACGAGATGGGGCGAGTTCCGCTCTGGATCCCGTACCTCTTCAGCGGCATGCCGTCCTACGGGAGCTACATCTATACGCCGGCCAGCCCGTTCTCCCCGCTCGACTGGGTGACGCGTCCCCTCTCCGGAGAACGCGGGCTGCGCTACTACGCCTACATGCTCCTCGGCGGCCTCGCCGCCTTCGCGTTCTTTCGCCGGCAGGGAAGGAGCATCCCTGCTTCGGCGGCGGTCGCTCTCGCGTTCGTGATGACGCCGTACATCCCCGGCGTGATCGGGGCGGGGCATAGCACGAAGCTCAAGGCGCTGATGCACGTCCCGCTCGTGCTGCTCGCCCTCGACGTCTTCCTCGACCGCCCCGGCCCTCTCGCCACCGCGTTCCTCGCGCTCTCGGTCGCGATGCTCGGCTGGGCGAACCACCCGCAGATCCTCTACTACGCGGCGATCATCGCCGTCCTCTACGCGATCGGACGGATCCTCGCGGAGCGCGCCGTCTGGACGGGGGGGCGCCTGCTCCTCGCCGCCATCTGGGGGATCGTGGGGCTCTTCGTCGCGTTCCTCCTGATCGCCGAGCCGACGCTCGCCGTGCGCGAATACGCGCCGTACTCGGTCCGCGGGGCGACGGAAGAAGGCGGAGCGGAGTGGCGCTACGCCACCGACTGGTCGTTCGCGCCGCGCGAGACGATCAGCTTCCTCTTTCCAGAGTTCTATGGGCTGCAGGGGGAGACCTACTTCGGGCCGCTCCCGTTCACGCAGAGCACGCACTACTTCGGGATCCTGATGCTTCTCGCCGTGGTGTTCGGGCTCGCGCGCGCGCGCACGCCGCGCAGCTGGATCTGGCTCGTCATCTCGCTCGTGATCCTCTTCGTCGGCTTCGGCCGCTACCTCCCGATCCTCTATGGGCCGTTCTACAAGTTGCTGCCGTACTTCAATCGGTTCCGCGTGCCGTCGATGTTCTACTCCCTGTTGCCGCTCACGCTCGGCTACCTCGCCGCCGTGGGGATCGACGCGCTGATCCGTCCCGGGCCGGCGGCAAGGAGCGCGCCGGCAGCGAGAAGCGGAAAGCCCGCCGCCCCGGCGGCCGCCCGCGGGGGCGCGAAGGCGGCCGGCCCGGCGCAGCCGCGGATGGCGAGGAGCGAGGCGGAGCAGGCGCGGCGCAACTGGTTGCTGGCGGGCGCTGTCCTCGTCGCGATCGGGCTCATCGTGCTTCTCGTCGGCCTGCTGGGCAGCGGAGCCGGACCGATCCGCCCGGGGGAGGAGACGAGGATCCCCGGGCAGCAGCTCCAGCAGATCGCGCGCGAGCGCTGGACCATGCGGGTCGATGGCATCGCGCGCTCGCTGCTGCTCGTCGGGCTCTTCCTCGCCGCGGTGCCGATCGCGCGGCGCATGCGCCCCGCGCTCGGCGCCTCGCTTCTCGGGCTGCTGCTGATCGCCGACGTCTGGATCGTCGGCGCGAAGTTCGAGAACCTCGGTCCGCGCGAGCAGGTCGCGTCGTGGACGCAGACGACCCCGGAGATCGAGTACCTGAGGCAGCAACCGAAGCCGTTCCGGATCCTGCCGATCGACGAGTTCGGCTCGAACCGTTTCGTCGCGTTCGACATCGGGACGATCGGCGGCTACCAGCCCGCGAAGCTCCGCCTCTATCAGGATCTGATCGACGAGCAGCTCCTGACGGACCCGCGGATCCTCTCGATGCTCAACGTCCGCTACCTGCTGACCAGGAACCCGATCCAGCATCCCGCCTTCACACAGGTCGCCGATGGCGTCTACGAGTATCGCGACACGCTCCCTCGCGCCTGGTTCGTGTCCGGCTGGCGGGCGCTCGCCGATGGCCCGGCGGTGGTCCGCGGGCTCTCCGACGAGCAGTTCGATCCCGCGTCGATTGCGCTGTTCGAGCGGGCCGGAGCTCCCCAGGGCCTCCCGGAGACCGGGCTGCCGGCACGCTCGGCGAACTTCGAGGGGATCGATGCGCATCATGTCCGGATCACGGTCGGCGACGGGGACGGTCCCGGGCTCCTCGTCGTCAGCGAGATCTACTACGCGCCCGGATGGAGGGCGACGATCGACGGCGCGCCGGCCGAGATTCTGAAGGCGAACCATGTCCTGCGCGCGGTGGTCGTGCCGGCCGGTCCCCACACGATCGAGATGGCGTTCCGATCGACCGCGTACGAGGCGGGGATCCGGATGAACCGCATCGGGGCGGCGCTGATCGTCCTGCTCGTGATTGCCGGGGTGATTCTGCGGCGCAGGGGGATCGTGCCGGAGGAGCCTGCGCCGTCCGCCTAGGAAGCCTGGGAGGTGCCCAGGGTCGAGACGCCCGAGGCGAGTCCCTCGTAGGTCGCGCGCAGCGTCGCGGCGTCCCGCTCCCAGTTGTAGCGATCGAGGACGGCGCGGCGTCCGGCCGCTCCCATCCTCTCGCGCGTGGACGGATCGGCGAGCGAGATCGCCGCGCGCGCCATCGCCTCCGCATCCCCGGAAGGGACGGTGACGCCGCATCCGGTCTCGGAGAGGATGCGGGCGATCGGCCGGCAGTCGGTCGCGAGCACCGGCCGCTCGAGCAGCATGTAGTGGAAGAGCTTGTGCGGGATCGTCGTGTCGGTGTGGTCGTTCTTCACGTGCGGGATCAAGCAGACGCTCGAGGCGGCGATGTAGCTCGGGAAGCTGCGGAAGGACCGCCATCCCTCGAAGACGACCCGGTCGCCGAGCGAGAGACGAGCCGCTTGCGCCCGAAGCGAAGGCTCCGTCGAGCCGGTTCCGACGAGGAGGAGGACCGTGCCGGGGATCTTCTCGAGGATCGCCGGCATCGCCGCGATGGCCGTCTCGATGCCGCGGTGCCTCTCGAAGCCACCCAGGTAAGAGAGGACGAAGCGGCCGCGGAATCGCCCCACGATCTCCTCGTCGAGGCCGAAGCCTCGAAACTCGTCCACCTCCACCGTGTTGCGGACGACCACGATCCGCTCGGGATCGATCCCGAGCCGTAGCAGTCTCTCCCGCGCCTCCTCGATGACGACGATCACCCGGTCGGCACGCGGCAGGATCTTCCGCTCGTGCCGTTCCCATCGGCTGGGGGAGATGAGCACGCGCCCCGGCAGCCGCTGGGCGTAGCCGTACGTCCGCAGCGCGGCCGGCCAGTTCTCGTGCAGGTCGGCCACGAGCGGGATGCGCCTGCGCCGGGCGGCGCGCAGCCCCTCGGCGACCATCGGAAGGTCGTGCGTGTGGAGCGCTTCGATCCGCCGGTTCGCGAGGAAGCGGGCGAGCGGCGCGCGCAGATACCAACGGTAGGCGGGGAAGTCGAGGCTCACCGCCGAGGCTTTGCGGTAGAACCACCGCGGAATCGCGAGCCGGCGGAGATGGATTCCCTGCCACGTCTCCTCCTCCGGCTGGCGGTCGTCGTGGCGCAGGCAGAGGACATGCACCTCGTGGCCGGCGGCGACGAGGGAGCGGGCCTCGTTCGCGACCCGGGGATCCGGCGGGAAGGTCCGGTCGAGAAGCATCCCGATGCGCAAGCGCTTCACGCCGCCGCGCCCCCGAACCTCTCCTCCAGGATCGCCGCGATCCTTTCGGCGGCCTGTCCATCCCACAGATCGGGAATTCGCGGAGCCCCCAGCTCGGCCTCGGGACGCGCCAGCTCCTCGTCGAGCGCTTGCAGCACCCTCCCCGGCTCGGAGCCGACCAGCCGGTTCGTCCCCTGCGCGATCGTGATCGGCCGCTCCGTGTTCGCTCGCAGCGTCAGGCAGGGGATCCCGAGGACGGTCGTCTCCTCCTGGATCCCTCCCGAGTCGGTCAGCACGACCCGCGCCGCCGAGAGGAGCCGGAGGAAGTCGAGGTATCCCTCCGGCTCTCGGATGCGGAGGCCGGCGACGGAGCGCAGCCGGTCGAGCATCCCCTCCTGCTCGAGGCGGGCGCGCGTTCGCGGGTGCAGCGGGATCACCGACGGGATGCGGGCCGCGGAGCCTTCGAGGATCGCGACCATCCTGCGGAGGTCTTCCGGGCGGTCGACGTTCGAGGGACGGTGGAGGGTGAAAAGGGCGAAGCGCCTCTCCTCCAGGCCGGCGTCGGCAAGGACGGTCGAGCGCCTCGATCGCTCCTCGAAACGCCGCAGGGTATCGATCATCACGTTGCCCACGTGATGGATCCGCTCCGGCGCGACTCCCTCCGCTCTCAGGTTCTCGTCGGCGTCGGGGGAGGTGGTGAAAAGCAGATCGGAGGCTGCGTCGGTCAAGACCCGGTTGCCCTCCTCCGGCATCGTCCAGTCGCGGCTGCGCAGTCCCGCCTCGACATGCGCGAGCGGGACGGCGCGCTTCAGCGCCACCAGGGCGCAGGCGAGGGTGGAGTTGACGTCCCCGACGACGACCACGCAGGCAGGACGGAGGCGCGGCAGCTCGTCGTCGAACCGCTCGATGACCCGGGCGAGGAATCGCGCCGGGCTCTCGTCCTCCGGCGGGACGCCGAGGTGCAGGTCGGGCTCCGGGAGGCGCAGGTCGCGGAAGAACGCTTCCGACATCGACCGGTCGTAGTGCTGCCCCGTGTGGACGAGAATGCCGCGGAGACGCGGCCGGCTGCGCAGCGCCTCGAGAATCGGCGCCACCTTCATGAAGTTCGGCCGCGCGCCCGCCACGCACACGATCCGCGCTCGATCGTCCGTCACGCTCCTCCCCTCCCTCGCCATGCCTGTCTCTCGCGTCCGCCCGCCGCCGCCCGAGCCGCGGTCCTCCTCGCGATCCTCCTCGCCGTCCTCCTGGAGATCGCCGTCGCGATCGTCCCTTGCTCGGGATCCTCGGGTCGCCATCGACCGACGACGGTCGAGAAGCGCGAGGAGATGCGCGACGGATCGCGCATTCGATTGACACCCGTACGGACCGTCATTATAGATGACCTGATGCTTGCGACGGTGATCACAGGAAGGTCCGCACATTGAAGATCTCCTTCTGGGGAGGAGTCGGGACGGTGACGGGATCCCGGCATCTGCTCCGCATCGGCCGGCGCCGCGTCCTTCTCGACTGCGGCCTGTTCCAGGGACGCCGCGAGGAGAGCGAGGCGCGCAACCGCGATCTGCCATTCCCGGCGGACTCCGTCGATGCCGTGGTCCTCTCCCACGCCCACATCGACCACAGCGGCAACCTTCCCGTCCTCGCGAAGGGAGGCTTCGCCGGCGCGATCCACGCGACCCGGGCCACCGCCGATCTGTGCAGCGTCATGCTCCCCGACAGCGGGCACATCCAGGAGCGCGACGTCGAGTTCGTCAACAAGCGGGCGGCGCGCCGCCACGGCGGGCGGCCGCGGGAGCCGCTCTACACCGAGGAGGAGGCGCGCGCCTGCCTGCCTCTCTTCCAAGGTGAGGACTACGACCGGCCGTTCCGCGTGGCGGACGGCGTCGAAGTGCGGTTCCGGGATGCCGGCCATATCCTCGGCAGCGCGATCGTCGACCTGGATCTGCACGAGGGGGCGACGCGGCGCCGCGTTGTCTTCACCGGCGATCTCGGGCGCCGGCACCTGCCGATCCTCCGCGATCCGGCGACGATCGAAGGCTGCGACGTCCTGATCATCGAGAGCACCTACGGCGACCGGGCCCATCCGTCTCCCGAGGAGATCCCCGAGATGCTCGCCGGGCTGGTCGACCGGGTCCGCGCCCGCGGCGGCAAGATCCTGATCCCGGCGTTCGCCGTCGGCAGGGTCCAGGAGGTGGTCTGGATCCTGAAGCGGCTGATCGAGGCGGGACGGATCGCGCCGATCCCGATCTACGTCGACAGCCCCCTCGCGGTCGACGCCACGGAGATTTTCGCCCGGCATCCGGAGTGCTACGACGGGGAGGCGCGAGCGAGCCTGCGCCACGACGGCGATCCTCTCGGCTTCCGTCTCGTGCGCTACATCACCGACGTCGAGGAGTCGAAGGCGCTCAACGGCCGGCCGGGAAGCTGCATCGTGATCTCCCCTTCCGGGATGTGCGAAGCCGGCCGCATCCTCCACCACCTCCGCAACAACATCGGCGATCCCGCCAACCTCGTCCTGATCGTCGGCTTCCAGGCCGAGGACACCCTCGGGAAGAGGCTCGTCGAGAAGCGCGAGCGGGTCCGCATCTTCGGGGAGGAGTTCGAGAGGAAGGCGGAGGTCGTCGTGATGAACGCCTTCAGCGCGCACGCCGACCGGGAGGAGCTCCTCGCATGGGCCGGCGCGATCCGGGAGCGGCCGCGGCTCACCTTCGTGATCCATGGTGCCCCCGAGCAGAGCGAGGCGCTTGCCGGGCGCTTGAGAGAGCGGGGCTTCGGGCAGGTGCAGGTGCCGCAGATCGGTCAGGAGTTCGATCTGTGAGCCGCCGTGCCGGGATCGCGGAGCTCGCGCCATGCGCCGGCCAGCCGGTCGCGGGTCACCTCGAGCGGCTCGGGCGGCGGAGACGGCTCGGGCGGCGGAGACGGCTCGGGCGGTTGGGACGGCTCGAGTGGGGACGGTGGAGAGGGTTCAGACGGCCGAAGGCGTCCGGCCGGCTGCGGGACGAGGTGGACGTGCAGGTGTCCTTCGACGCCGGCGCCGGCGCATCGCCCTACGTTGATGCCGAGCGTCTGGCGGGTCGTGCCGAGCGCGCGCGCCGTCGCCCGCTCGCAATCGGCGAGGAGCGCCGCGCATTCTTCGATCTCTGCCGCCTCGAGATCCTGGAATCGCGCGACGTGACGGTACGGGACGACCATCAGGTGACCGGTCGTGTAGGGATAGAGATTCAGGACGACGAAGGCGAAGCGGCCGCGGTGCAGGAGGAGGTCCGACTCCTTTCCATCTGCCAGCACCTCGTCGCAGAACACGCATCCGCTTGCGCTCTTGATCCCCTGGATGTATGGCATTCGCCAGGGTGTCCAGAGAGGCTCCACGCGTCGACCTCCTCGGCTTCTTCCGCCGCCGGTCGCGAGACTAGCACGCGCGCTCCGCGGGAGCGAGGGAGGGGAGGGCGAGGGCGAGGGGGCGAGGTTTCGGATCCGCCGCGATCCGCGCTTCTCTCCGGATCGAGAGAAGCGGGGTCGGGCATCGGAGGATGATCCGCCGGATGACCCCTCAGCTGTTGCTCGAATCCGAGCGCGAGTTTCCGCGCCTGCTCCTCGATGCCCTCGACTCGGGAATCCTCGCCGTCGACACCGCCGGCAAGCTCCTCTTCGTGAACCGCCGCGCGCAGGAGCTGCTCGGCCTGAACCTCGAGAAGGTGCGGGAGAAGCCGATCGGGGAGGTCGTGCAGGTGCGCTTCCCGGCCCGGTCCGGTGGCCTCTGGCCCCCCGAGACGGCGGAGTCTCTGGGCCGCGAGATGGTCGTCTGCACGGCCGACCGCGAGTTGACGGTCGAAGCGCGCTGGCTTCCGGTCCAGAGGGACGAAAGCGGCCTGGGCGGCATCCTCTCCTTCGAAGACATCACCGACTCGGTCGGGGAGCTGGAGTTCCAGCGCCGGCTCGACCGCTTCGCCTCGATCGGCAACCTCTCCGCGGTGATCGCGCACGAGATCCGCAATCCCTTGACCGGGGTGCGCACGACGATCCAGTTCGTCGGGTCGAAGATGGCCGATCCGCTCCGGAGGGAGTTGGAGGACGTGATCACGGAGCTGGACCGGATCGAGCAGTTCACCACCGACCTGCTCCAGTTCGCCCGCCCCAAGTCGCTCGAGCGCGTGCCGGGGGACGTGAACCAGGTGATCGAGAAGGTCCTCGACACCCTCTCCGCACAGCTCGCGAGCTCCGAGATCCAGGTGAAAAAGGACCTGACCCCCGAGCTTCCCCGAATCCCGATGGACCCCGACGCGATGCACCAGGTCCTGCTCAACATCATCCGCAACGCGATCGAGTCGATGCCCGAGGGCGGATCCCTCCGGGTCGTCACGTCCAGCCGCCGCTATCGCTCGCGGACGGCGGTCGAGATCGCGGCGAGCGACACCGGCTGCGGCATCCCCGAAGAGGATCTCGACCGGATCTTCGATCCTTTCTTCACCACGAAGCCGTCCGGGACGGGATTGGGTCTTGCGATCTCTCTCCAGTTGGTGCAGGAACAAGGAGGGAGAATCACGGTGCGGAACCGCTCGCAGGGAGGAGTGACGTTCCGGCTCTCGTTCCCGGTTCCCGCGGAGGCCCCTCGTGAAGACCAAGGTCCTGATCGTTGACGACGAACCCTCCATCACCCGCTCCCTGAAGCAGGTGCTGGAGGACCGCGGCTGCCAGGTCGAGTGCGCGGGAACGGGGGAGCAGTGCCTCTCCCTCGTGGAGATCTCCCGCCCCCACGTCGTCCTGCTCGATCTGCGGCTGCCCGACGGCAACGGCCTCGAGCTGCTGCCGAAGATCCGGCAGATCGAGTCGGCGGCGCAGGTGATCGTGCTGACCGCCTACGCCGACGCCCGAGCCGCGGTCGCCGCCATCAAGCAGGGCGCGCAGGACTTTCTGAAGAAGCCGTACGACATGGAGGAGGTCGTCCTCGCCGTCCAGACCGCGCGCAAGACGATCGAGCGCGACGGCTATCTGACGGTCTACCGGCGCCGGGAGCAGGGACGCTACGCCCGCGAGCAGATGATCGGCGAGTGCCCCCAGGTCCGTCAGACGATCGACCTCGTCCGCCGGGTCGCCCGCTCCGACGCGATGAGCGTGCTGGTCCTCGGGGAGAGCGGCACCGGCAAAGAGCTGGCTGCGCGCGCGGTGCACTTCGAGAGCGAGCGGCGGCACGCCCCGTTCATGGAGCTGAACTGCTCCACGCTCCAGGAGAACCTCCTCGAGAACGAGCTTTTCGGCCATGAGCGCGGGGCGTACACGGGGGCCACCGGATTGAAGCGTGGGCTCGTCGAGCTGTCGGATGGAGGGACGTTGTTCCTCGACGAGATCGGAGAGCTCCCCAGCTCGACGCAGGCGAAGCTGCTCCGGTTCATCGAGCACCGGACGTTCAAGCGCGTGGGCGGCAACGTCGACATCTCGGTCGACATCCGCATCGTGGCTGCCACGCACGTCGACCTCGAGGCGGCCGTGCTGGCCGGCGCCTTCCGCAATGACCTGTTCTGGCGGCTCCAGGTGGTGCAGATCGAGATGCCCCCGCTTCGGGAACGCGGCAACGACGTCAACCTCCTCGCCGAGCACTTCCTCAAGCGCTTCTCCTTCGAATTCAAGAAGGGATTTCAGCGCCTCTCTCCCGAAGTCGAGGAGCTGTTCCTCCAACACCATTGGCCGGGCAACGTCCGGGAGCTTCGGAACCTCCTCGAGCGGATCGTGCTGCTGGAGGATGGCGATCAGCTCGAGACGCGGCACCTTCCGGGCGAGTTCCTCGATCGCATTCGCGGCACGCAGCCTGCGCGTGGCCCGGCAGACGAGAAGGAAACGCTCCGCTCGCTGCAGGAAGTCGAGGACGAGCACATCCTGCGCGTGCTGAAGCACTGCAACGGCAACAAGAGCCAGGCGGCTCGCGTGCTCGGACTCTCGCGGCAAGGGCTGATCGAGAGGCTCAAGCGGTCCGCGCTTCTCGAGCGCGTGTCAACTTCGTGGACATGTCCAGAGATTTGACACTGCTGATTCGTACCCGTAAGTATATGGCGCAATATGACATAGAGGATCGTGCGCGGTAACTGTCCTAATTCTTTGCACTTGCCTCATCCTCGCCGCCCTTTTCCACGTCCGGGCAAAAATCCCCACCTTGGATTGAACGCCATGCAATAGAAGCACTTATGCTCCAAGCCGTCGTGTGAACGAATTTGGCACGGTCCTGGTATATGACGATGGCGATGAGGCTTCCTGAATTGGCTCCACGAATCCTTCTCGTCGATGACGAGGTGCTGCTTCTCCGGACTCTGTCCAGCGCTTTACGTGAGGACGGCTTCGATGTGCTGGCTGCTTCCAGCGCCGAGGACGCCGAGCGGCAGCTTGGGGAGGCGGGGGGTGTGGACCTTCTCGTTCTGGACGTGAAGCTCCCGGGGAAGTCCGGCCTGGATCTCCTTCGGGAACGACGAGACGCGGGATTCCGGGGTCGTGCGGTGGTGATGACCGCATTCGACAGTCCCGACACCGAACGGGTCTGTCGAGCCCTCGCGGTCGATCACTACATGAGGAAGCCCTTCGACCTGGAACGGATGTTGGGAGTGGTCCGCGGTCTTGCCGGTGGTGCTGGAGACCCGACCACGCAATCGGAGAGCAGCACCTCATAGGAACCCACGGAAGGGGGTGACCTCGCGATGGTGGCCAAGAAGAAGAAGGTCGCGAAGAAGAAGACGGCGAAGAAGAAGACGGCCAAGAAGAAGACCGCCAAGAAGACCGCGAAGAAGAAGACTACCAAGAAGAAGACTGCGAAGAAGAAGACGACCAAGAAGAAGACTACGAAGAAGAAGACTGCGAAGAAGAAGACCGCGAAGAAGAAGACGGCGAAGAAGAAGACCGCCAAGAAGAAGACGGCCAAGAAGCGGGGCAAGAAGTCCCCGGTGATGCCGCCTTCCCTGCCGCCCCTCTAGAGGACGGCGAAAGCACGCTTCAAGGGGGGGGCCGGCGAGAGATCACTCCTGGCCCCCATACTTCTGCCGAACCGGAAGCATCCCGAGATGCGGAGGCAAAAAAAGGAGTTCCCCGCCGCGTACGGATCACCGGGCCGCCGAACCTCTGAAGGAAGATAGCCCGCTTCTTCAAATCAGGTTACGTGCGCCAGTGACGATCGTAGAGGCAGGGAACGTCTTCGCTGCGAAGGAAGCTACCCCGCTGCCCGTTTCGGTGTCAATCCGTTTCCTCTCCGAGATCCGCCCGGTGTAGCCCCGGGCTCGCCCTTTCGACGCCCCGAATCGTCTGGTAATGTCCGTCCATGCGCATCCTCGTAACCGGCGGAGCAGGCTACATCGGCAGCGTCACGAGCGAGATCCTCGCCGGGCGGGGGGACCGCCTCACCATCCTCGACGACCTGAGCCGCGGCCATCGCGGGGCGGTGCCCCCGGGGGCCGATCTCGAGGTTGGGTCCACGCTCGACGGCTCCCTGGTCTCCCGGATCTTCGGACGGGACCGCCCGGAGGCGGTACTGCACTTTGCGGCCTCGAGCCAGGTGGGCGAGTCGATGCGGGATCCGGGGCTCTACTTCCGCAACAACGTGGCGGGGATCCTCTCGCTGCTCGAGGCCTGCGTGGCCCACGATTGCCGGATCTTCCTCTTCTCCTCCTCGGCGGCGACGTACGGCGATCCCGAGACGATCCCGATCCCGGAGGAGGCGCCAACCCGGCCTACGAACCCCTATGGCGAGAGCAAGAGGATCTGCGAGCAGATGCTCGAGTGGTACCGGGCGGTGCACGGCCTGCGGTTCGGGTCGCTCCGGTACTTCAACGCGGCGGGAGCCAGCGAGGAGCGGGGCGAGGATCACGAGCCGGAGACGCACCTGATTCCTCTCGCATTGCAGGCCGCGCTCGGGGCAGGGCCGCCGCTCGCTGTCTTCGGCACCGATTACCCGACGCCGGACGGGACCTGCGTGCGGGACTACATCCACGTGCTCGATCTTGCCGACGCGCATGTGCGCGCTCTCGACCGGCTGCGCGATGCCGATCGGCTGATCCTCAACCTGGGCAACGGGGAAGGCTTTTCGGTTCTCGAGGTGGTGGCCGCCATCGAGAGGGTCACGGGCTGCAAGGTGCCGTGGAGCGCCTCCCCGCGACGGCCCGGCGATCCCCCCCGGCTGGTGGCGTCGAGCGAGAAGGCTCGTTCCCAGCTCGGGTGGGTGCCGCGCTACGCATCGATCGACGCGATCGTCGGCACTGCGCTCGCGTGGATGGAGCGCCATCCGAACGGCTACGGAGATGCCGAAGAGAGGTGACGAGGACGACGAGGCCGATCTCTTCGGGGATTCGCTGCGCCCGTCCCGTCGTTCCGATCCGCCGCCCGCGCCTCTCGCCGACCGGATGCGACCGCGTACCTGGGAGGAGATCCTCGGCCAGGAGCACCTGACCGCCCCCGGCGCCCCGCTGCGCCGCCTTCACGACGAGGGGAAACTTTCCTCGCTCATCCTTTGGGGCCCGCCCGGATCGGGAAAGACGACCCTCGCGCATTTGCTCGCCGAGATTCCCGGCCACGCCGGGGAGCGATTCAGCGCCGTCCTCTCGGGAGTGAAGGAGGTGCGCGAGGTCGTGGCGCGCGCCGACCGGCGTTGGGCGCGCGACGGCATCCGCACCGTCCTGTTCGTCGACGAAATCCATCGCTTCAATCGGGCGCAGCAGGACGCCTTCCTGCCGCACGTCGAGAGCGGCCGGATCATCCTGATCGGCGCAACGACGGAGAACCCTTCGTTCGAGGTCATCGCCGCCCTGCTCTCCCGCTGCACCGTCTATGTATTGCGGCCTCTCGAGGAGCGTCACCTGAGGGAGCTGGGGGAGCGGGCGCTGCAGGACGGCGAGCGCGGGCTCGGAGCTGCGCAGCTTGCGCTCGACGAGGCAGGATGGTCGGTCCTCCTGCGGCATGCCGCCCTCGACGCCCGCCGGCTCCTCAACACGCTCGAGATGCTCGCCTCCGCGACCCGTCCGGATGCCTCCGGCGCTCGACGCCCCACGGCGGAGTGGGTCGCGCGCGTTTGCGAGCGGCAGGGGCGATCGCCCGTCGGTCCGGAAGAGCACTTCGATCTGATCTCGGCGCTGCACAAGAGCCTGCGGGGAAGCGATCCGCACGCCTCGCTCTACTGGCTCGCGCGCCTGCTCGAAGGCGGGGAGGATCCGCGCTACGTCCTCCGGCGGCTTCTCCGCTTCGCGTCGGAGGACGTGGGGCTCGCCGATCCTTCGGCTCTCCATCACGCGACGGCCGCCGCGGCCGCTTATCAATGGGTGGGCTCGCCGGAAGGGCATCTCGCGATCGCGCAGCTCGTGCTGCACCTCGCGCTCTGCCCGAAATCGAACAGCGTCTACATGTCGTACGGGCGAGCGGCCTCTCTCGTCGCCGACCGGGGTCCTCTCCCCGTTCCGCTCCGCATTCGCAACGCTCCGACCCGGCTGATGGAAGGACTCGGATACGGCGCCGGATACCGCTACCCGCACGAATCCCCCGGCCACTGGATCCCGGAGTCGTACCTCCCGGATGGAATCCCCGAGAGCGATCGCATTCTTTATCGGTCGAGCCGGCAGGGAAGGGAGGCCGATCTCGTCGAGTCGCACCGCAAAAGGACTCGCGGCTTCTACGAGGGGACTCTGACAGGTGCGGAAGCTTCGGAGGGCCCGGAAGCGAGCGAGCCGGCAGGCGGGGCCGAGCGGCCCGCGGTGGATGGACCGCCGCCGGCGGCGGGGGAGTCCCCCGAAGCCGCGGACGAAGCGGCGGAGTAGCTCGCGCGGATCCCGCCGGCGTCTCGAGGAGCCGGGGCCCCGAGGGGTTGCGCGTCGCGAGTCCTCCGAGTAGGATGCCGTATCTGCGCGTCGGACGCGCGTCCCCATCGTCTAGCCCGGCCTAGGACTCCACCCTTTCAAGGTGGCAACACGGGTTCGAATCCCGTTGGGGACACAGCCTCGCAGTCTTCCGTTCTTCTCGTCCCTTCTCGGTGAGCCGCTCCTTGCGCGGGCTCGAAGTCGCAGGCGCCGGCAGGTCGGTCCCCGTCCGTCCTTCCCGCCCTCCGTCCGTTCGTTCGATCCTTTCGATTCCCTCATGGAAACGACTTACGGGCGCGTGTTACCCTTATACGGCATTCGATTCACCGGGATCTCCGGGGTCCCGCCTACGGTCGCGAGGCCCGGCCCGAGCCTGGAATCGCGAGGCTCGGTCATCGACGAGCGGCCGACGACCCTCCGGATGGGAGGTAGAAGCCTCATGCGCCGCAAGACAACCCAGGTCGCAGCTTGCCTGGCCGCTCTTCTTCTCGCCCTCTCGATCCCCTTCCACTCGGTCCCCGCCAAGTCCTACGAGATCTCAGGCGGCGCCGGCGATCCAGGCATCTCGCTGACGAGGCAGGACCCGAACGGGGTCACGATCCGCTTCGAGATGGATCGATTCGAGACCGAGGATGTGCGCGTCGGGAGCGAAACCCTTGAACGAATCGCTCTCTCCGGAGTCTTCCTTCCCAATGACTCCGGCGCTCCCGATCTTCCCGGGCTCGGCCGTCTCGTGGCGCTCCCCGAGGGGGCCACGCCGCGCCTCGAGATCGTCTCCGTGCGGACGCAAAGCTATCCGGGGATGCGGATCGCGCCTGCTCCGGTCATCCCGAAGGAGACCGAGGACGGACCGCTCGTCTACCAGGCGAACCCCGCGATCTTTCAGCGGGACGCCTTCTATCCGGCGAGCCCGGTGCTGCTCTCCCCTAAGGGACAAATGCGCGGCGTGGATGTCGTCACCGTCGGCATTACGCCGTTTCAGTACAATCCGGTGACGCGTGAGCTGCTGGCGTACACCGAGATCGAGGTGCGAATCGACTTCGAAGGCGGGGCCGGACGCTTCGGCGAGGATCGCCTGCGCAACCGGTTCTGGGAGCCGATCCTCGAAGAGCATTTGATCAACTACGCCAGCCTTCCCGCGCTGGACCTCGACTCTCCGCGCGGCGGCCGCAACGGCTTCGAGTACGTCATCATCACGCCGGACAATCCCGATTTCCGCGCCTGGGCCGACACGCTGAAGACCTGGCGGAAGCTCCAGGGAATCTCGACCGAAGTGTTCACCACGACGCAGATCGGAGGAACGACCGCCCCGATCATCGAGGCGTGGTTGAACAATGCGTACCAGACGTGGGACCCGGCTCCGGCGGCGTTCCTGATCCTTGGAGACTATCCGGGCAGCGGGCTCATGGACACCGGCATCACCGCCCCCGTGTGGAACAGCTACTGCGTCTCGGACAACATCTATGCGGACGTCGACGACGACGACATGCCCGACATGATCCACGCCCGGATCACGGCGCGGAACGCCGACGAGTTGCAGAAGATGATCGGACGGATGCTCGAATACGAAAGGACGCCGGTCACCGACGCAGGCTTCTACGATCGTCCGCTCATCGCCGGGGGATGGCAGACGGAACGCTGGTTCATCCTCTGCTGCGAGATCGTGCTCGGACATCAGGCGAACGTCCTCGGCAAGCATCCGGTCCGCGAATACGCCATTTACGATGGCGTGCCCGGTTCGATCTGGTCGTCCAACCCGAACACGAACATGCTCGTGAACTACTTCGGACCGAACGGTCTCGGCTACATCCCTCTGACGCCGCAGCACCTCACCGACTGGAGCGGCAACGCGACGAGGATCAACAACGATCTGAATGCCGGCAGCTACTTCCTGCTGCATCGTGATCACGGCGAAGAGATCGGCTGGGGAGAACCGCGCTACACGAACTCGAACCTGACCGGCCTTCACATGGGGAGCAAGGCGCCGTTCGTCTTCAGCATGAACTGCCTGACGGGAAAGTATAACTGGAGCAGCGAGTCCTTCACGGAGGCGTTCCATCGGATGGCGCAGGGCGCTCTCGGCCTGGTCGCCGCCTCCGAGATTTCCTACTCGTTCGTCAACGACGCCTACATCTTCGGCCTCTTCGACACGATGTGGCCCGGCTTCATGCCGGACTACGGTCCCTACCCGCCCGAGACCGGCTTCGTGACCGACCTGAAGCCGGCGTTCGGAATGGCCAGCGGCAAGTACTTCCTGCGCTCGAGCAACTGGCCGTACAACCCGGGCGACAAGGAGGTCACCTACCACCTGTTCCATCATCACGGCGACGCCTTCCTGACGATGAACAGCGAGGTGCCGACGGCGATGGCGGTCACCCACGACGACGTCTGCCTGCTCGGCGTCGGCTCGCTGCAGATCCAGGCCGAGGCGGGAGCGATGATCGGGCTCACCGTGGACGGGGAGATCGTGGGAACAGCGATCGCGACCGGATTCCCGCAGGAGGTCCCGATCGTGCCGCAGGAGCAGCCGGGCGAGCTGCGCGTCACGGTCACCAAGGCGAACCGCGTCCGCTACGACGTCTCGATCCCGGTGATCCCGCCGTCGGGTCCGTACCTCGTCTTCGATTCCTGCTCGGTCCTCGACGCTGCGGGCGATCAGGACGGCGAGGTGGACGCCGGGGAGGCGACCGGCCTGCGCCTCGCGCTCGAGAACGTCGGAATCGAAGGGACGACGGGGGTCTCGGCGGTCATCGCGAGCGAAGACCCGCTGGTCGAGATCCTGACGAACGAGAACGAATTCCCGAACATTCCGGCCGGCGGCATCGAACATTGCAGCCAGCCCTACCGCATCCATCTCCTCGGAACGGCTCCCGACCAGCACACGGTCGGCTTCACCGTTACCGCGCGTGCGAACGAAGGGGAGTGGAACGGCGGCTTCGCGCTTCGCGTCCAGGCGCCGGTCCTCGTCCCGGGCAACCTCGTGATCGACGACTCGGCCCCGGGTGGAGACGGCGATGGAGTCGTGGAGCCGGGAGAAACGTTCTTCCTGCAGGCCTGGCTCTCGAACACCGGACATTCCGATGCCCGGTCGCTCATCGGCATGCTCAGCTCGACGAGTCCTCACGTCGTCATCGAGGACCCGGAGGGGGCGAGCGTTCGCGTTCCGGTCGGCTCCAATGGCCTGCTCTCCGCGTTCGCGATCCGCGTCCTGCCGGGCTGCCCGTCTCCCGCCGTCGTTCCGCTTCGGATCGACGTGACGAACGAGGCCGGCTTCGCCGCGACCCTCGCCTACGAGGTGCAGGTCGGCGACTGGGTGGATGACGTGGAGACCGATCGCGGATGGGCGCTCGGCGCGGCGGGAGACAACGCGACCACCGGGCAGTGGGTCCGCGTCGATCCGAACGGCACGACCTACAACGGCCAGCCGGCACAGGCGGAGGACGATCACACAGCGGCCGGGACGCTCTGCTTCGTCACCGGCCAAGGCTCGGTCGGCGGCGCCGCGGGGGAGGCCGACCTGGACGGGGGGAAGACGACGCTCCTGACCCCGGTCTTCGATCTGGGCAACGCCGTCTCGGCGAGCATCGGATACTGGCGCTGGTACACCAACGATCTGGGCAACAGCCCGGGGCTGGACTGGTGGGACGTCGACGTGACGTCCGACGGGACGAACTGGGTGCATCTCGAGCACACGCAGGCGAGCGCGAACAGCTGGAACTCCTATCAGTTCGATCTCGGCGCCTATGTGCCGCTCACCTCGCACGTCCAGTTGCGTTTCGTGGCCGAGGACGTCTCGCCGGGCTCCTTGATCGAGGCGGCCGTCGATGACTTCTCATTGAGCGCGACGCGCAGCCCGGTGACCGGAGCGGAGGATTCGGCGACGATCGGCCGCTCGGAGATCGTGTCGCTCTCTCCGAACCCGTTCAATCCGCGCCTGTCGATCCTCTTCCGCAGCGCCCACCCCGGGCCTGTCGACCTCGCGATCTTCGACGTCGGCGGACGTATGGTGCGGAGCCTGGTGAAGGGGCCCGTCGCGTCCGGCGTCCACGTCGCGGTCTTCGATGGGCGGGACGAAGCGGGGCGCTCGCTTCCTTCGGGGATCTACTTCGTCCGTCTCGACGCGGCCGACCGGATGGAGGTGCGCCAGATCACGCTTCTGAAGTGAGAGAGGGGGAGGACGTCTCGAGCCCCGCGCGAGGAGCTGCGGGCAGTCCTCCATCGGATCGGATCCGAGAATCGAACGTCCGGGCAGGACGGCTTCGCGCCGACGGCCCGGACGTTCTCACGTTTCGTCAATCCCCGGCGAGGACGAAGCACCGGTCGAGCCGGCAGCCCGCTCCCTCTCGTTCCACTCCTCGAGAACGGCGACCGCCCGGCGCAGGTGGGGGACCACGATGCTGCCGCCGACGACCAGCGAGACGCTGCAAACGTCGAAGATCTCCGCGTCGCCGACGCCCAGCTTCTTGCACTCGAGCAGGTGGTAGGTGACGCAGTCGTCGCACCGCAGGACGAGCGACGCGCAGAGCCCGAGCATCTCCTTCGTCCGCCGGTCGAGGACGCCGGTCTCGTAGGCCAGCGTGTCGACGCCGTAGAACCGCTTGATCGCGCGGTTGTCGGCCGCGAGGATCTTCTCGTTCATCCTCGCGCGGAACGCCTCGAACTCCTCGATCCTTCCCATGGCGAGCCTCCCGCCGCTACCCTGCGCTCCGGGCGGCGGCTCGGCGCGCCGCTCACCGGGAGCCGGGCAGCTCCTTGAAAACCTCGACGACCTCTCCTTCGACGTCGTGGACGAGATGGAATCCCCGGCTGCGGAAGAGGCTGATCATCCGTGTGTTGTCCGGGGCGGTCTCCGCCACGATCCTCTTCAGGCCCCAATGCTTCGCGATCTCGAAGCAGGCGTCGGTCAGCACGCCGCCCAGCCCGCGGTTCTGCCATGCGTCGGCGACGAGGACCGCGTACTCGACCGTCTCGTGCATCGGATCGGCGATCAGCCGTCCGACTCCGGCAAGCCGGCGCTGGTCCCCCTCGTCCGTCTCGGCCACGAGCGCGATCTCCCGATCGTAGTCGATGAAGCAGTAGCGCGTCGCGATCTCGTGCGGGCGCCATTGGAAGGCGGACCGGAAGCGCGCGTAGATCGTTTCGGCCGAGCACCGGCTCAGCAGATCCTTCCACATCGGCTCGTCCTCGGGCCGGATGGGGCGAAGCAACACACGCGTGCCGTCCTTGAGCGTCTTCTCGGTGACGTACTCCTCGGGGTACGGTCGCAGCGCGAGGTGCTCGTAGGAGCCGGGACCCTCCCCGACCCGGCCGCTGTCGACGACGACGCGAGCATCGAGAGCCACCGCTTCGTCGGGGCTCACGAGGAGCGGGTTGATGTCGAGCTCGCGGATCTCCGGGTAGTCGGCCACGAGGTAGGAGAAGCGCATCAGGATCGTGATCAGGCTGTCGACGTCGACGCCGGGTCGCCCGCGGTAGCCTTGCAGGAGCGGCCACGAGCCCAGGGACTCGAGCATCCTCCGGGCGAGCCGTTCGTTGAGCGGCGGGAATCCGAGCGCGCGATCCCGCAGCACCTCGGCCGTGACCCCTCCCGCGCCGACGAGGATCACCGACCCGAAGGTCGGATCCCGCTTCATCCCCAGGATCATCTCGAAGCTGTCCTTCGTACGGATCATCCGCTGGACCGTCACCCCATCGATTCGCGCCTGAGGCGCTCGCCGGCGGACGGAGGCGACGATCCGCGCGAACGCGGCCCGGACGTCGGCGGGGCCGTCGAGGTCAAGGACGACGCCGCCCACATCCGTCTTGTGGGTGATGTCGGGGGAGAGGACCTTGAGCACGACCGGGTAGCGGATCGCCTCCGCGGCCGCGACCGCCTGCTCCTCGGTCGCCGCGGGAATCGGACGAGTCGTCGGGATCGCGTAGGCCTCCAGGAGCCGCTTGGACGACTCCTCGCTGAGGATCTCGCCGTCCTTCTCCACCAACTCACGGAAGGAGCGGCGCAGGTCCCATCGCTCCCTGGGAAAGGTGATCGAGATGTCGCGTGGCGTCTCGAAGAGGATATCCAGGTTGCGCGCGTACGCGACGAGGGTCATGAACGCTCGTACCGCCTGCTCCGGCGTCGTGTAGGTCGCGATCCCCGCCTGATTCAGGATCGCGATCCCCTCGCGCATGCTCTTGCCGCCAAGCCATGCGCAGAGGATCGGCTTCGAAGCGTTTGCCGCCAGCTCGCCGATCGCCCGGGCGGTCGAGCTCGGGTTCGTCATCGCTTGCGGCGTCAGGATCACCAGCGCCGCGTCGACTCCCGGGTCGGCGAGGACGATCTCCGTGGCGCGCGCGACCCGCTTCGGGCGCGCGTCTCCGAGCACGTCGACCGGGTTGCCGTGCGACCAGAACGGGGGCATCGTCTCGTCGAGCTGGCGGATCGTCTCCTCCGACAACTCCGCCAGCACCCCCTTGCGGGCAATCAGAGCGTCGGTCGCCATCACGCCGGGACCGCCGGCGTTGGTGACGATCGCGAGGCGCGCGCCGCGCGGCTGCTGATAGCGCGCCACCAGCTCGGCGCAGTCGAAGACGTCGCCGATCTCGAAGACACGCGCGATACCGGACCGCTCGAAGGCTGCGTCATAGACCGAGTCCTCGCCGGCGAGGGCGCCGGTGTGCGACGCGGCCGCCTTCGCCGACTCCGCGAACCGTCCCGCCTTGTAGGCGAGGATCGGCTTCACGCGGGCGAAGGCGCGGGTCGCGGTCATGAACTTCCGCGGGTTCTTCAGCGACTCGACGTAGAGGATGACCGACTTCGTCTTCTCGTCCGCGCCGAAGTAGTCGATGAGATCGCCGAAGTCGACGTCGAGCATGTTGCCGATCGAGACGAAGTAGGAGAAGCCGACGTTTTCCTCCGCCGCCCAGTCGAGCACCGACGTGCACAGCGCGCCGGATTGCGAGAGGAACGCGACATGCCCGGCCTTCGGCATCTCGGTCGCGAAGCTTGCGTTGAGCGCGAGGCCCGGGACGATGATGCCGAGGCAGTTGGGTCCGATGATCCGCATTCCGTCGAACCGGCTCTGCTCGGCGCGGACCGCATCCTCGAGCGCCTTTCCCTCGGGGCCGACCTCCTTGAAGCCGGCCGAGAGGATCACGACCCCTCGGATTCCCGCCTCGCCGCATTCCGCGACGATCCCGGGTACGGCGGTCGCAGCGGTGCAGATCACCGCGAGGTCCGGGACCTTCGGGAGCCCCTTCACCTCCGGGAAGCACGGGATGCCGAGCGCCGCTTCCATCGTCTTGTGGACCGGGTAGACGACGCCGCGGAACCCTCCGCTCACGAGATTGCGCAGGACGGTGGTGCCCACTCCCTTGGGGTTCTCGCTCGCGCCGAATACGGCGATCCGTTGCGGCCGGAAGATCGTGTCGAGCCCGTGGACGTCCACTGTTTCCCTTCCTCCCCTTCCTCCCCTTCCTCTACTTCCTTGCGCCGATCGCGCGCCTCGCCCCGATCGCGCGCCTCGCGCCGATCGCGGCCGTCGGACGCGCGACCTCCCGGATCGTAGCAGAGGCGAGGATCGTACGGCGCGGCTCCCGGCCGATCCGGTAGAATCGTCGAGCGGGTTGGACCGAGCGGCCGGATTGACCATCCGGTCCGACCGTCCCGCGGGACCGCCGGCGTCGCCGGCAGCCTTGGTTGGGCAAGCCGGACAGAGAAGCCTCGGGAGGAAGCGGGGATGACGGGAGCGGGCGAGCAGCACGAGAGGGAGCGTTTCGACGAGGACCGCCAGTACGAGCGCTTCCGGGACCTCATGCGCCACCACATCCGCGAGATCCTGCTCGTCTCGAGCCCCTACGACTCCTACACGCTCGAGCAGGACGGCATGCTCAGCGAGAGCCTGGACGCGGAGTATCACGAGCTGCGCCTGAGCGCCGCGCCGCGGATCACGCAGGTCTCGACGGGCGGCGAGGCGCTGGAAGCGTTGGAGCGGATCCCCTTCGACCTCGTGATCACGACCGCCCGCCTGGGCGGGATGGATCTGCGCGCCTTCGGCCGCGCCGTGAAGCGGACCCGCCCCGATCTCGCCGTCGTCCTGCTCGCCTACAACCCGACCGAGGCGGCCCGCGTGAAGGAGATGATCGCTTCCACGCGCGCCCGCGGCGAGGACCCGCCGCCGGTCGACCAGGTCTTCATCTGGCACGGCGACGTCCGGATCCTTCTCGCGATCGTCAAGCACTTCGAGGATCAGCGGAACGTCGAACGGGACACGGAGCTCGCCGGCGTCCGCGCCATCCTGCTCGTCGAGAACTCCGTCCGCTTCGTCTCGTCGTACCTGCCACTGCTCTACACCGAGCTGGTGAAGCAGAACCAGCGGCTGATGGCCGACGGGGTCAACGCGCGCCAGCGCCTCCGCCGCATGAAGGCGCGCCCGAAGATCCTGCTCGCCGAGACGTTCGAGGAGGGCTGGGCGCTCTTCGAGCGCTACCGCGACACCCTCCTGGGGATCCTCCTCGACTGCGGCTTCTGCAAGGATGGCAAGGAGGATCCGGACGCGGGGCTCGAGTTCCTGCGGCGCGTGAAGCAGGCCGAGCCGGATATGCCGGTGCTGATGCAGTCCTCGGAGATCGCGAACGCGCCTCTCGCCCGCGCGCTCGACGCCGACTTCCTCGACAAGGAATCCCCCTACCTGCTCGAGGAGCTGCGGAGCTTCATGCGGCGCAGCCTGGGCTTCGGCGACTTCGTCTTCCAGCTTCCCGACGGGACCGAGGTCGCGCGCGCGCGCGATCTGCAGGAGATGGGGCGCGTGCTACGCGGCGTGCCGGAGGAGGCGCTCCGCTATCACGCTTCGCGCAACCACTTCTCGAACTGGTGCATGGCCCGCACCGAGTTCGACCTCGCCGCGCGCATTCGGCCGGTCAAGGTGTCGCAGTTCGAGTCGATCGCCGATCTTCGCCGCTACCTGATCGACGCGTTCGAGCGGCTGCGGACCGACGCGCGCCGCGGCGTGATCTCCGACTTCTCGCGAAGCGACGGAGAGGAAGCGACCGGATTCGCCCGGATCGGCTCCGGCTCGCTCGGCGGCAAGGGGCGCGGTCTCGGATTCCTCGACGCGCTCCTCGCGCGATCCGACCTCCCACGGCAGTTCCCTGGCGTCCGGATCCAGGTGCCGGCGGCCGTCGCGATCGGCACGGACGTGTTCGACGACTTCCTGCTCGACAACGGCCTGCGCGCCCTCGCCCTCGACGAGGAGGACGACGAGGCGATCGCGAGCGCGTTCGAGAGCGGGAAGTTCCGCGTTCCGATCGAGGAGGACCTCCGCGCCTTCCTGCGCCGCTTCCGCTGCCCGATCGCCGTCCGCTCCTCGAGCCTGCTCGAGGACTCCCCGGACCAGCCGTTCGCCGGGATCTACCGCACCATCATGCTTCCCAACGACGAGGCGAGCGAAGAAGAGCGGCTGGCGAATCTGATGCGCGCGATCCGAGCGGTCTATGCCTCCACCTACTCGCGCGAGGCGAAGTCGTATATCCGCCAGACGCAGCACCGGATGGAGGAGGAGAAGATGGGGGTCGTCCTGCAGCGGCTGATCGGACGGCGGCGGCGCGGCGGCCCGCGCTTCTATCCGTCCCTCGCCGGCGTGGCCCGTTCGACGAACTCCTATCCCGTCCTTGGCGGCCGCGCGGAGGATGGCGTCGCGCTCGTGGCTCTTGGCTTCGGCAAGACGGTCGTGGACGGGGAGCGGTCGATCCGTTTCTCGCCCGGGAGTCCGCGCTGCCTGCCGCAGTTCGGCAGCGCGGAGGAGACGCTCGAGAACGCCCAACGGACGTTTTACGCGCTGCGGTGCGGCTCTGGCGGCCCGGCGCACGTCCGGACCGGGGAGGAGTGGCTCGAGAGGCTCGACCTCGAGGCGGCGGAGGAGGACGGCGCGCTCCGGCATGTCGGCTCGGTCTACTCTCCCGACGACGACACGATCCACGACGGGATCTCGCGGCAGGGAATCCGCATCGTCACCTTCGCCTCGATCTTGAAGCGCGAGACCTTCCCGCTCGCGCCGATCCTCGAGCGCCTGTTGCAGATGGGCGCGCGCGCAATGAGCGGGCCGATCGAGATCGAGTTCGCGGCGGAGCTGCCCGCCGAGCCGGCCGCGACGGCGGAGTTCGGCGTTCTGCAGATCCGGCCGGTCTCGATCGAGGCAGGATCGACCGATCTCGACGAGATCCTCGACCGAACGCCGCCGGGTCGCAGGCTCTGCGTGAGCACGCGCGCGATCGGGCAGGGGAGGATCCGAGGGATTTCCGACGTCGTCTTCGTCCACCCCGACCGGTTCGACCGCAGCCGCACGCCGGCGATCGCCTCCGACGTCGGCTCGCTCGACGAGGCGCTTCGGGCCGAGGGGAGGGAGTATCTCTTGATCGGTCCCGGACGGTGGGGGACGTCGGATCCATGGCTGGGAATCCCGGTGGCGTGGCATCAGATCTCCGGCGTCCGCGCGATCCTCGAGACCGATCTGCTCGACGTCCCGGTCGCCCCGTCCGAGGGGACGCACTTCTTCCAGAACATGACCTCGTTCGGAATCGCCTACCTGAACGTCGCCTCGCGCGAGCCGGCCGACTTCCTCGACCTGCACTGGCTTGCCTCGCTGCCTTGGCGCCGGGAGGCCGGCTGCGTACGCCACGTGCGGCTGCCGCAGCCCCTCGATCTCTGGATCGACGGACGATCCCGCCGGGGGGTGATCCTGAAGTCGGAGCTCGAGTCCTGAGGAGCGGGCAGCAACGAGGGGAGACGAGCGAAGACCCGGCCTCCCCTCGCAGGGCCGCCGTGGGGCGGCCAAGCAGCGATGCGCCAGAGCCCGGCCGGCCCTACCTCGAGACGATCAGCAGCCGGGCGCTGTCCACGCCGGGTGCCACGAGCCTCAGGAAGTAGACGCCGGAGGGAAGGGGGCGGCCCGCGCCGTCGACTGCTCTCCAGAGGATCCGGCGCGAGCCGGGCTCGACGGCCCCTTCCTGGATCGTCGCCACGCGGCGCCCGTCCGGCGCATAGAGACCGAGCGACGTCACCCCGCTCCGGAGCGCCTCTACGACGATCTCCGTCCGATCGCGGACCGGATTCGGGAAGATCCCACCGAGCCGGAACGCGGAACCGGAGGTCGCGAGATCTTCACCGACCGCGGCCGGGTCGAGGCAGTCCATCACCATGAGCCGGTCGCTGGGTTCGACGTCCGGGCATTCCGGCGCCCCGAAGACGATCCGGAAGTCATGGGGAACGTCGCACGGCGGGTCGACCGGACAAATCGCATGCGCGATGCCGCTGCCGAAGAAGATCCGCGTCCCGGGCGGGTACGGGCCGTTCTCGACGAGCTGCATCGTCAGGATGTCGCTGCAGCAGTAAGTGCAGGTCGGGATCGCGACGTCGTGCGAGGCGACGACGGTCGGGTCGAACTCGAGGGACTCATAGTCGATCCGAACGCCATAGTTGGCGTCGTACTCCGGGAAGTTGCAGCAGCCTTGCGTGACGCTTCCCCAGACGAGGCATCCCCAGATCGGTTCCGCCGGCACCTCCAGGACGAAACGGAACTCCGCCTCGGTCACGTAGGCCGGCACCTCGGTCCGGAGTGTGTAGGGATCCTCATCGTCGTCGAAGTCCAGGAAGAAGGGACCTTCGGCGAAGGCAGGGACGCTGGAGACGAGGAGCAAGAGCAACAATAGAACATAAGGAAGGAGCGACTGCGGTCTCATCGCACACCTCCGTGAGAAAACGGATCGGGGGAGTCGGGGCCCCCTGGTTTCCAGCAAGGCAATTGTACCGTCCGGGCGGGAACGGCGAAAAGGAGAGAAACCGGCAGCGGGGAAACCGGCAGGGGGGAAGCTGGCAGCGGCGAAACGGGCGGCGTAGTCCGACGGAAAAAAACAGGACCGGAGCGGCTTCCGCCCGCTCCGGTCCCTCCTCACGCGCTCGGCGTCTCGCTTACACGACGCCCTGATCGAGCATCGAGTCGGCGACCTTGATGAAGCCTCCGATGTTCGCTCCGGCGACGTAGTTGATGAAGCCGTCCGACTGCTTGCCGTACTTCACGCAGGTCTTGTGGATCGCGATCATGATCCCGTGCAGCCTCTCATCGACCTCCTCGCGGCTCCACGAAAGGCGCAGCGAGTTCTGCGACATCTCGAGGCCTGAAGTGGCCACGCCGCCGGCGTTCGCCGCCTTCCCGGGACCGTAGAGGATCTTCGCCTTCAGGAAGGTGTCGATCCCGTTCGGCTCGGTCGGCATGTTCGCGCCTTCGGCCACGCAGAGGACGCCGTTCTTCACGAGCGTCTCGGCGTCCGCGCCGCTGATCTCGTTCTGGGTCGCGCAGGGCAGGGCGATGTCGCACTTGACGCCCCACGGGCGCTTCCCCTCGAGGTACTCGCACTTGTACTTCTGGGCGTACTCGCTGATGCGCCCGCGCTTGACGTTCTTCAGCTGCATCACGAAGGCGAGCTTCTCGGAGTCGATCCCGTTGGGATCGTAGATCGTCCCGTTGGAGTCGCTGAGCGTGACCGCCTTCCCGCCGAGCTGATTGACCTTCTGCACGGCGAACTGGGCGACGTTGCCGGATCCCGAGACCGCGACGGTCTTCCCCTTGAAGCCTTCGTCGCGTGTCGCGAGCTGCTCGGCCGCGAAGTAGACCGTTCCGTACCCGGTCGCCTCCGGACGGACGAGGCTTCCGCCCCAGTTGATCCCCTTGCCGGTCAGCACTCCCGTGAACTCGTTGCGGAGCCTCTTGTACTGGCCGTACAGGAAGCCGATCTCGCGCCCGCCGACGCCGATGTCGCCCGCCGGCACGTCGGTGTCCGCGCCGATGTGGCGCTGCAGCTCGGTCATGAAGCTCTGGCAGAACCGCATCACCTCGGTGTCCGACTTCCCCTTCGGGTCGAAGTCGGATCCTCCCTTGCCGCCGCCCATCGGCAAGGTGGTGAGGCTGTTCTTGAAGACCTGTTCGAAGCCGAGGAACTTCAGGATGCTCAAGTTGACCGTCGGGTGGAAGCGCAAACCTCCCTTGTACGGGCCGATCGCGCTGTTGTACTCGACGCGATAGCCCTTGTTGACCTGAACCTGGCCTCGATCGTCGAGCCAGGGGACCCGGAACAGAATGACGCGTTCCGGCTCGATGATCCGCTCGAGGATCTTGGCTTCGAGGTAGTGCGGGTGCTCTTGCAGGTACGGCCAGATCGACCCAACGACCTCATGGACCGCCTGGTGGAACTCCTTCTCCCCGGGATTCTTCGCGACCACGTAGTCCATGAAGGCCTGAACGGAGCTCGCCATCTTCCCCTCCCTTCCCTCGTACGATGCCCGGCGGGGAGCCGGGACCCCTTATAAGGATGACGGATATTCTGGAGAGCCAAGTATCAGAAATCAAGAGGCAAAGCGAGGCAAAGCGAGGAGGGGGAGCCGGGGGAAGGTCGGGGGCGGCGACTCGCGCGCCGCCCCCCGCCACCGTCTCTGTCAGGCGCTGTCTCGCTGCGGGACGCGCATGGCGAGCCGCCGGGGCATCCATTCCGACGGATCGCGACGCAGCCAGGCGTGGACCTTCGCCAGGAATTCCTGGCGCCGGACCGGCTTCGAGAGGTAGTCGTCGCACCCGGCTTGCAGCGTCCTCTCCTCGTCCCCCTGCATCGCGCGCGCGGTCAGGGCGAGGATCGGCACACCGTCGAACTCCGGGTCCTGCACGATCCGCCAGGCGGTCTCGTAGCCGTCCATGACCGGCATCATCATGTCGAGCAGGAAGAGATGCGGGCGCTGCGCGCGCGCCCGCTCGAGCGCTTGCAGCCCGTTCTCCGCGAGGATCGGCTCGAAGCCGGCGGTGTGCAGGATCGCCGTGAACACGTACTGGTTCGTCGGGTCGTCCTCCGCCAACAGGATGCGCACGGCCGAGGGATCGAGTTCCATCTGGTCACCTCTCTCGTTGCGCCGGTTCGCGCCGCCCTCGGCGGTCACGCCGGCTCATGCTGCCATCGAGGGCGCTTCGCCCGATTCGTCGTCCTCGTCGTCGTCCGCCGGTACGGCGGGGAGCGTCAGCGTGAAGGTCGATCCGCGCCCGACCCCGCTTTCGACTTCGATCGTTCCCCCCATCTTTTCGGCCAGCCGCCTCGAGATCGTCAGTCCCAGGCCGGTTCCCCCGAACCTCCGGGAAGGGGAGCCGTCCACCTGCCGGAACTGCTGGAAGATCGCCTCGAGATGCTCCGGCGGGATTCCGATGCCGGTGTCCCGAACGGCCACACGAAGCTGATGCGCTTGCCGATCGACGCGCGAGGACACCTCGACGTATCCCATCTCCGTGAACTTGATCGCATTGCCGAGGAGGTTCAGCAGGATCTGGCAGATCCTGCCGGAATCGACCAGGACGCGCGGACCCGGGGCGATCGCGAGCCGTAGCTCGATTCCGCGCTCGGCGGCGAGCGGCGCCATCTCCCGCGCCCGCCGCGCAAGGTTCGCACCGATGTCACAGGCGGCGAAGCGGAACTCCAGCTTCCCCGCCTCGATCTTCGAGAGATCGAGAATGTCGTTGATGAGCCGCAGCAACCCTCCGCCGCTTCGATGGATCATCGCGATATGGGTCTTCTGCTCGAGCGACAGTTCGCCGCACATCCCATCTTCGAGCAGCTCCGACAGGGCGAGGATCGCGTTCAACGGCGTGCGCAACTCGTGCGAGACGCTTGCGAGGAACTCGCTCTTCAGCCGGCTCGCCTCGATCACCCGTTCGTTCTGCATCTCCAGCGCGAGGTTTTTCTGTCGCAGCTCCTCGGTCCTCTCGCGCACCTTCGCCTCGAGTCTCTGGTTCGTCCGCTCGACCTCCTCACGCGACGCGGCGAGGTAGGAGCACATCGTCTCGAAGCTTCGCGCGAGCTCTCCCACCTCGTCGTTGGAGCCGATGTCGATCGGCTCGTCGAACCGCCCGAGGGCGCGCTTTCGGCTCGCCTCGGTCAGCAGGCGCAACGGGATCGTCAGCCGTCGCGCGAGATCGAGACCCACGAGGCTGCTCACGATCACGATCGCCAGCATCCCCGCCAGCAGCCACGAGACGTTGGCGCGCAATAGCCGGGTCGTCTGCTGGAGCGAGTAGCCGAGGTAGAGAGTGCCGATCCACTCGTCCTGCGCGTTGCGCAGGGGAGTGACGGAGATCAGGACCGGCTCCGCTTCGACGATCTGCGTCCCGCGCATCCTGCCGTCCACCTTGGGAAGCTCGATCGCCGGCGGGTCTCCGAGCTGGACGAACGTCTCTCCCTGCACTGTGAGGATCCGGGCGAATTGAACATCCCGCACTCCGAACAAGCCCGACAGCGTCTCGCGGACCGAGACTTCGCTCCCCGAGTCCAGGCTCGCCGAGAGGTGCGTGTCGGTGAGATCCGCGAGCGCTCGGAGGCCGTCCTTGGCCTGGCGTAGGGCGATCCCGCGCAGGGCGACGCTCGTGAGAAGGCCGGTCAGCAGGCAGGCCGCGACGGCGAGCCCGGAGGTGGCGAGAAGAAGCTTGGTTCGGATCGTCGCTCGGCCTTCGCCGTGCGTCACCTCGACAGCCCCCCTGGTTCTCGCGTTCGCGCGGGATCTCCATCGCTACGCGCGTGTTATCGGCTGGTTCGCGGCCTCGGTTGATGATGGAATCGAAGGAAGCAGCGCGGGGCCCGGACCGGGCCCTGGGGTCGCCAGACGCCAAAGGCTGGGGCGCCCGAGGCAGAGGGACGATAATCCACGAGGAGCATGGGGCCAGGAATGGGCCGGCGAGCCGGTAAGGTGGTCGACCCCTTGACGTAGCGGATTTCCATCCTTACCTTCGCTTTGGCATGGTGCCAGAGGAGAATCGACCGACACGATGTTTCGAAGCCGACGCCGTACGAGAGGATCCCACGCGAAGCTCTACGGGGTCCTCGGCCTGACCACCGCCGTCCTCCTTGCCGTCCTTTTCACAGTCCAGCGGGATCCGGAGCCGACCGCCCAGCTCCTGGCGGCCCAGCAATACCTGAATCTCGCGGACGAGAGCGAGGCGGATCTCGACGCCCCGCAGACCTACGAGCAGGCGAAGCAGAAGCTGCAGCTCACCCGCTCCGCAATGCTCCGCCAGTACGGGCGTCCCGCCTTCCTGCGCAGCTACGGCGAGACCAGGCGACTGCTGCTCGAGACGCGGCAGCTCACATCGCAGGCGATCGAGGAGGGGAGGCGAACGTCGACCGATCGCCTCGCCACGCTCGAGCAGTCGATCGGCCAGATCCGCGAGGAGGCGCAGGAGGTGCGGCAGCTTCTTCTCCGGCTCCCGCCGCGCTATCAACGCGCGCTCCGCCACGTCGTCTCGGCCGAGAGCCGGATGACGGGAGCGGAGAGGAAGCTCTCGGCGAAGGAGAGCCGGCAGGCCCTCGAGGAGATGCAGATTGCGCGCGGCGAGGTCACTCTCGCGCTCCGTGACGTTCGTTCCCTGCTCCTCGCCTTCCTCCAGAGGCAGCCGGAGTGGAACGAGGATCTGCGGGAGACGCTCGCCTGGTCGCGCTCGACCGGCGGCAGCGCGATCGTCATCGACAAGCTCAACCACGAGGCCCACCTCGTTCGCGGGGGACGCTCGGTCGAGACGTATCCCGCGGAGTTCGGCCCGGGCTGGCTCGACCGGAAGATTCGTGAAGGGGACCGCGCCACCCCCGAGGGCCGCTATCGCATCTCGGCGAAGAAGACCGCCTCCCGGTACCACAAGGCGCTTCTGATCGACTACCCGAATCAGGAAGATCGAGTGCGCTTCCAGCGGATGCGCAACCAGCTGCACCGTGGCGCGAGGATCGGCGGGCTCATCGAGATCCACGGCGAGGGCGGGAAGGGCGAGGACTGGACGTTCGGTTGCATCAGCCTCCGCAACCGGGACATCGACGCGATCTTCCCGAAGCTCGCCACCGGGACGCCCGTGACCATCATCGGCTGCTGGGAGCAGCCCGCCTGGCTGTCGCGCGCGCTGTCGACGGCGGAACGTTGAGTTCGAAGGACGGCGACGGCGAGCGTCTCAGGGATCTGAGGTCGGCACTGGAGAGCGCGGAGAAGGATCTCCGCGCTCTCGGCTATTCGGTCGAGCGCGTGGTCACCCATCCCGGCGCAACGCTCGCCGGGCAGCGCTACGAGGAGGAGGTGGAGATCCTCGTGCTCTGGGGCTTCCTCGTCCTCGAGAGGGACGGGGAGACACGAGTGCTGGGCCCGGGCGGCCGGGCGCACGTGCCTCCCGGTGTCCCGTTCTCCATCCAGGCTCGGGGCGAGACGCCCGCCTATTGGCTTCACGCCTCGCGTACGGAAAAGCCCTCCCCCCGTCCCGAAGGAGAAGGAGAAACCGGGACCTGACTCGCCCGCTCCGCGGTTGGAGGCTGACGTGCGGGGCGACACGACCCGGGCCGCGAAGGATGGGAGACGGATGAGCGAGAAGTGGACTCCAGAGCAGGTCGGCGAGGCGCTCGCCTCCTTGCCCCGTTTCCGCTTCGACGGCGAAGCGCTCGTGGGGGAGTGGGAGTTCCCCAATTTCGCCGGCGCCATTCGCTTCGTCCTCGATGTGGCGGCCGTCGCGGAGCGCTCGAATCATCACCCGGACATCGACGTCCGCTATACGCGCGTCCGCCTGCGCCTCTGGACCCACTCGGCGGGCGGCGTGACCGCGAAGGATCTCGATCTCGCGCGGAGCCTCGATGCTCTCCGATAGGACGAGGCTCGTGCGAGGTCTGGTCCTCGCCCTCGCCCTCCTCGCCGCCGTAGCGGGCGGCGCTGCCTTCACTCGCCACCTCGTCCTCGACCGGGCCGCGCGGGTCCTCGCAGGCTGGCAGGATGCCGGGTTACCGGGGAGCGCGCCTCGCGGGGACGGCCCCCGCCTCGTCGGGATCTGGCCCCCGCGCCTTCGATGGGACGACGTCACCTGGACCGACTCGGGTGGAGCGACGCTCCGCTGCGACCACCTCGTGCTCGAGATCGAGCCTTCCCGCCTGTTCGGCCGCTCGCTCCGTCTCCGAGCGATCTCCGTCTCCCAACTCGAGTGGGAGACCAGCCCTCCCCGGTCCCGATGGATCTCTCCGTTTCTCGCCTCGTTGCCGAGCCAGGAGCCGCCCGGCCTGGAAGATCCACCGCCGCGCGCGATCCGCTTCTCGATCGACGGCTTCCGCATCGCCCCGGGTCCGCTCGAAATCGGGAGCCTGGAAGGATGGGCGGCATCGCCGCGCCGGGGTTCGTGGAGCCTGCGCGCGCGAGGGTCGACCCCCGAGGGACGCGGCTGGTCGATCCGTGGGATGGGAAGCGGGTATCGCGGAGAGGCGAACCTGACGCTCGAGACGGTCCTCGGTCCCGATCGCTCGCTCCAGATCGGACTCGCCCGCACCGGCGTTGCGACCGCCTCGGATGCTGCAGCCTCGGACGCCGAAGCCACGGGCGACCATGCCACCGGCGACCAAGCCACGGGCGACCAGGCCACCGGCGACCAAGTCGTCGGCGACAAACGGTGGTCCTGGGATCTGACCGCCCGCGACGACGGGACGCTCCTCACCTCGCTCCTGGCCGATCCTCCGACCGACCCTCCGGCCGACCCTCCGGCCGGCGCCGCTTCGACCGGCGGCGCCTGGGCGTTCCACGGTCCGATCGACGTCACCGCCTCCGGAGCTTCGGGCCGCCCCGCCCAGGTCGAGGCCAACCTCGGCGGGCTCGAGGTCCGCCATGGCTCCGATCCGCCCCTGACCCTTCACGGCCTTCTCTGCCTCGACGACTCGGTCGCCTCGGCGCAGGATCTGCTCGTGCTCGGGCGATCGCTTTCGCTCACGGTCGATCTCGACGCCCCATTGGCGATCGCCGGCGGCGCGGGGGCATGCGAGATCGAAGGGGAGTG
Source organism: Candidatus Eiseniibacteriota bacterium (assembly GCA_041946735.1). Lineage (GTDB taxonomy): Bacteria > Eisenbacteria > RBG-16-71-46 > CAIMUX01 > VGJL01 > JBHGAY01. Next base: position 832 of record JBHGAY010000032.1, on the reverse strand, counting down.
GGACGGAACCGCCGTGGAGGCAAACGGGACGATCGAGCGCAACGGCTCCGGCTGGGTCGTGCGCTTCCCCTCGATCCGCAGAGGCGAGGCGATCGCCGGCCCGTCGGAGATCCTCCTCGGCGGGAACGGGCCGGTCGAGGGGATCGGCGCTCTGCTGGGCGGCAAGGTGCGGGCGAACGTGCAGATCGGCCCGGGATGGATCCGCTTCGAAGGGGGGCGCGGCACCGAGGCCGAGCCGGCCATGCTACGCGGCCACGCGATCCCGATGCCGCTGCTCGTTCCCTGGCTGCCCTTCTCTCTCCCCGGCACCTGGTCGGGCCGGCTCGAGGCGGTCGCCGCCGTCGAGCGAGGGCCGGAGGGATGGCGCGCGAGCGGCACGGCCGCGCTCGAGGAAGGCGGGGTGCGGGAGCTGCCCCTGCTCGCCGAAATCGCGTCGGTCTCGGGACGTTCCGACCGCGAGCTTCGCTTCGATCATGTGCAAACGAGCTGGACCTACGCGGCGGGCAGCTTGCGCGCGGACAGCCTCTCGATGGAGGGCCGGACCCTGCGCTTGAGCGGAACGGTCCTGTACTTCGCCCCGGACTCTCTTCTCGGCCTGCTGTCGCTCTCCTCGAAGGACGATCGCCGAGTCGCCTCGCTGCTGCGACTGCTCGGAGGAGAAGGCTCCTCGCTCGACTTCGGCCTCCGCGGCTCGATGGGTCAGCCCTCGCTGATCCCGCTCGATTCGATCCAACGCGGGGACTGGCAACGGCGCGTGCACGAGGCAGGCCGGAAGCTCGCCAGCTAACCCCTCGTCATCGCAGGGAGCGCCCGCCGTCCACGGTGAGAATCG
>JBHGAY010000031.1:0-59264 GCA_041946735.1 Candidatus Eiseniibacteriota bacterium | reverse complement strand
GGGAGGAGGAGCGGCGAGGCGAGCAAGAGCGGCGAGGGGAGGAGGAGCGGCGAGGCGAGGAGGAGCGGCACACGCCAGGGCGCGGCCGCTCGCCCGCGCGGGAAACGGCGGCCGCGGCGCAGCCCCAGCTTCCGCTCTTCGCCATGAGCGAGGGGGAGCGCCTTCTCGAGGCGCTGCGGGCGCTCGACCCGGACCGGATGACTCCCATGGAGGCGCTGGACTGGATCCAGCGGCAGCTGTCTGCGGGCGATTGACGGGGGTTCCGGGGCCGGCCTATGATCCGATCGTGAACGCAAGGAGACGCTTCTTCCCGCTCGCGATCGCCGCCGCCGCCCTCCTCGCAGGATGCTCCTCCTACCAGGGCGTGCCCCGATCCGAGATCCTTCCCGACCGCTCGTACCAGAACGTGCGGGTCGCGACCCTCGACGGCTTCGAGTATCGCTTCGAGCGGGCCGAGGTGCTTCCCGACACGCTGGTCGGGTTCTACAAGGTGACGGTCGAGCGGAGCGAGCCCTCGAAGGAAGAGGTGTGGTACGAGGACGTCTTCCGCCAGCAGAAGATCGCGCTCGCGCGCGTCGCCCGCCTCGAGCTGGTGCGGAAGGACCCGGTCAAGACCGCCCTCTACGGCGCTTCGCTTGCCGCCGCGGGATTCGTCCTCGCGACGCTCGTCGACGAGGCCTCCCCCGGCTCTTCTTCCGGAGGATCGAGCGGCGGGGGTAAGCCCCCCATCACTCCATGACGTCCGAAGCGGAGCCGGTGGCGGCCGCCGACCGGCTCGAGAGCCTCTCCCTCTTCTATCCGATGTACAACGAGGAGGGGAACATCGAGGAGGCGGTGCGCCGCGCGTTCGATGTCCTTCCTCGCCATGCCGGCCGCTTCGAGGTGATCCTGGTCGACGACGGCTCGCGCGACGCGACGGGGGAGATCGCGGAGCGGATCGCCGCGCAGGATCCGCGGGTGCGGGCGGTCCACCATCCACGGAACCTCGGCTATGGAGCCGCGCTGCAGAGCGGCATCCGGGCGAGCCGCTGCGAGTGGATCTTCTATACGGACGGAGACAATCAGTTCGATCTCGAAGAGATCGCCCGGCTGCTGCCGTTGCGCCATCAGGCGGAGATCGTCACCGGCTACCGGATCGATCGAAGCGATCCGCTCCATCGGCGGGTGAACGCGCTTTTGTTCAACCTGGCCGTCCGCGTTCTCTTCGGACTTCGATGCCGCGACGTCGACTGCGCCTTCAAGCTCTACCGCGCGTCGATCTTCGAGGGGATGGAGCTCGTCAGCCGCGGCGCGATGATCGACGTCGAGATCCTCGCGCGGGCGCGGAAGGCGGGTGCGCGGATCTCCGAAGTCGGGGTGCATCACTATCCGCGGACGGCGGGAGCGCAGACGGGGGCGAAGCTTTCGGTGATCCTTCGCGCGTTCCGCGAGCTGTTCCGCCTCTGGCGCATTCTCCGGTAGCTCCGGTCGCGCGCGTGCGGGGGAGGCGATAGGGACGATGGGCCGCCGGACTCTCCCCGCGCTTCTGCTGGCCGGCGCCTTCCTCGCCGCCCTCGCGATCCCCTTCGCGCGCGGCGCCGACTTGTGCCGGGTGCTGGCGGTGCTCTCCGGCTCGCTCGCCGTCGCAGCCGGCGCGGCGGCCGTCGGGGCCGCGGCGATTGGCGCCGCGATGGGCGCCGCCATCGATCGGCGCCTCGGCGACCTCGAGCGCTGGCTTTCCCCGCGGCGCGCCGCGATCCTCCTGGCCGCCGCGATCCTCGCGTACACGGCGTTCTGGACCGCCTTCTCGATCCTCCGCCACGAGGGCCTGAACTCCAGCGGGTTCGATCTCGCGATCCAGCACCAGGTCGTCTGGAACTTGGCGCACGGGCGCGGCTACGAGAGCTCGATCGAGGTCTCGAACTACCTCGGCGACCACGTCGCGCTCACGCTGCCGCTCTTCGCCCCGCTGCTCTGGATCCACGACGACGTGCGGATGCTTCTCTTCGGGCAGAGCCTCGCGCTTGCGCTCGCGGCGTGGCCGGTCTACCGGATCGCACGGCGCCGCGGGATCCGGCGCATCGAAGCGCTCCTCTGGGGGGCGGTCTATCTGCTGACTCCGGCCGTCGGCTTCATGAACAAGTACGACTTCCACGACCTGGTACTCGCCGTGCCGTTTCTGCTCTTCGCGATCGACGGGCTGGAGGGCGGCCGTCTGGCGCGCGCTTCGCTGTTCCTGTTGCTCGCGGCCGCGACCCGCGAGGAGGTCGGGCTGGCCGTGGCGGCGCTCGGCGTCTGGGTGGCGATCGCCCGCCGTCGCCGGGCGTTCGGGCTCGGCTGGGCGGCCGGCGCTCTCGTCTGGGCGGTCGTCGCTCTCTACGTCGTGATTCCACACTTCCGCGGAGGCGCCTCGTCCGACACTCTTGCTCGCTATGGCTGGCTCGGCGGCGAACCGGGGGAAATCCTCCGCACCCTGGTCACACGTCCCTGGACGCTCTTCGCCACGCACTATCACCGCGTGCGCCGCGCCGTCTTCCCGCTGCAGCTCCTCTGGCCGTACGCGGGGCTGCCGCTCTTCGCGATCGGCCGCCTGCTGCCCGCTCTGCCGAACCTCGGCCTTTCGCTCGCCTCGAGCGCGATCAGCCAGAACTCGATCTACTTCCAGTACAACGCCCCGATCCTTCCGTTCTTTCTCTGGGCGGGAATCGCCGGGTCGCAGAAGATCGCGGCGCGCGGCGCCTCGTCGCGCGGATGGGCGGCGGCGGCGCTGCTCTTCGGCGTCCTCACGGCGAACGTTGCCGATCCGGCCGCATGGAAGGACGTTCCGCGCCCCTACACGATCGTCGACGGGATCCGCCCGCGCCCGAACCGGGAAGCGTTTGCCGCGCTGGCGAGCGCGATCCCCGCCGGCGCGGACCTGCTCGCCTCCAACGATCTCGCCCCTCACTTCTCCGAGAGGCGCTCGCTCCACGTCTTCCACACCCAGCGCCCGAATCCGCAGGCGGAGTGGGCGATCCTGGACCTCACCGACAGGCGTCACATCCAGTCGGCGGAGGAGATGGCGCGCGAGCTCCAGCGGATGGTGCGCGAGGAGGGCTACGGCGTTCTCGCGTGCCGGAAAGGGATCGTCGTCCTGCGCAGAGGGCAGCCGAGCGACCCGGATGCGCTGGCCGGCCTGCGCGATGCCCTTCGCGCCGACGGTCTTCCCGCTCCTTAGCGGCTCGATTACCATGGGGCGGATGCGACGATCCGCCGGGCGTCCGACAGACTGGTACGAGGAGAGCTTCGACGAGCTGTACCGACTGCTGTATCAGCACCGGGATCTCGAAGAGGCGTCCCGCGCTCTCGCCTCGATCGGGGAGAGGTTCGACCTGCGGGCGGGCCGCGTGCTCGATCTCGGCTGCGGACCGGGGCGCTACCTGCGCGCGCTCGCGACGCGGGGCGTACGCGGTTTCGGTCTCGACCTCTCGCTTCCGCTCCTCCGCGAGGCGCGGCGCCGGCTTTCCGCGACCCCTCTCGTCCGCGGAGACATGCGGCGCCTGCCGTTCCGGGATCGCTCCTTCCGGACGGTCCTGCTGATGTTCACCACCTTCGGCTACTTCGCCGAGCGGACGGACGACGAGCGCGTGCTCGCCGAAGTCGCGCGCCTCCTCGAGCCGCACGGCGCGTTCGTCCTCGATTACGTCAACGGTCGGCATGTTCGCGAGAACCTCGTCCCGCGATCCGGGCGCCTCGTGCGCAACCTGACCGTTCAGGAGACGCGGTGGATCGATCCGAGCGGTCCGTTCCTATGCAAGGAAACGACCGTCTCCCCCGTGCCGCGCGCGGGACGAAACGTGTATCGCGAGCGTCTCCGCCTCTACGAGCCGGACGAACTCGCCTCGATGGTCGAGGTGGCCGGCTTCGATCTGATCGCGCGCAAGGGCGGATACCGCGGCGAGCCGTTCCACGCCCGCACCTCGCCGCGCTTGCTCCTCTTCGCCGTCGCTCGCGAGGGACAGCGATGAAGCCGATCGGGCGCCAGGGCGATCGCCCTGTCCCGCCGCGGGCGGACGCCGGCGCGCGGCCGGCCCGCGCTTCGCTTGCCGAAGAGTCGCCCGAAAGGTACCGCGACCTGATGCGCCTCCTCGGAGAGCGGAGCGAGCTTCCCTCCGATTCGATCGATGCGCTTGCCGAGGGCCGGATGGCGGTGATCCTGACCGGCCAGCAGCCCGGTCTGCTTGGCGGGCCGCTCTACACGCTCTACAAAGTCCTCACGGCGGTCGCGCAGGCGAGGCGCGTGCGCGAGGCGGGCTCGCCAGCGATCGCCGCATTCTGGTGCGTGGGCGACGACACCGATCACGACGAAGTCGCTCCGGCGAGCTGGCCGCGGCCCGGCGAAGCGCCTCGCCGCCTGCGAGACGAGAAGCCGGCCGAAGGGCGGAGGATCGGCGGCCTCGAGCTGGAGCGGATGGCGCCCGCCCGCGCCCTGCTCACGCAGGACTGGCCCGGCTCGATCGAAGCCTTGGCGGCCATCGATGCCTGCTTGGCGCAGGCGGAAGACGAGGGGGGAGGATGGTCCGCCTTCCTGCGTGCCGTTCTTCGCGCCCTCGTCCGTCCCGAGCAGCTTCTCTTCGTGGACGGAGGGGCCCCGGAGGTCGTCGCGGCGGCGCAGAGCTGGCTCTGGCGCTTCTTGCCGCATCGCTCGCGGCTCGCCGCCGGCATCGCCGCACAGGCGGCGCACGAGCGCGCCGAAGGGAGGGAACCGGCGCTGGAGGGGGAGGAGGCGAGCCGGGCCCTCTTCGTCCTCGAAGGGGACGGCCGCCGCCCGCTCGGCCTCGACGAGCCCGTCGCGCCCGGCGCGACTTTGCTGCCGAACGTCGTCCTTCGTCCGGCGCTTCAGGAGCATCTGCTTCCCGTGTCGCTCGTGATCTGCGGGGACGGCGAGATCGCCTATCGCAAGCTGCTCGGCCCCGTCTATGAACTGCTCGGCCGCCCCGCCGCGCCGCTCGCCTCTCGCTTCGCGGCCACGCTCTTTCCGCCGGTCTTCGGAGGCGACCCGCTCGCCCCGGATCCGGTCGCGCTGCTCGAGGAGACCGACGCCGCGATCGAGCGCTGGGGGCGCAGCGAGATCGACCCCGCCCTGCTCGAGCGGCTGGCGGAGGCGCGGGCACAGCTGTCCGCTTCTCTCGCGGATCTCGACGAGCCGCTGGGCGCTCTCGATCCGAGCCTCGCCCAGCTCGCCCGCTCGGCCGGCGGCAAGGCGGACTTCCAGCTCGGGCGGATCGAGGAAGCGATTCTCGCCAAGGGGCGCCAGAAGCTGCGGCGCACGCGCCCGGAGCTGGCCGACCTGAAGGAGTCCCTGTTGCCGCGCGGCCGGCCGCAAGAGCGGAGCTTCACGCTCTGGACCCCCCTCCTCTACGAGGGGTCCGGAGCGATGGAGGATCTGCTCGGCGCAGTTCGCGATTGGCTCGAAGCCGGCCGGCCGGGTCAGACGCTGCTCGCGCTGCGCGAACCGGCGGCGGATGGAGAGACGGGCGCCGGCGCGGCGCCTGGGCGCCCTGCGGTCGAGGCGGCGCGCGCGGATACCGCCGGAGCGCCGGGGGCGCCGGGGGCGCCGGCGCAACGGAAGGAGGAGAGGTGAGCGCGATGCGACAGCCGCGGATCGGCATCGTCTGTTATCCGAGCCTCGGGGGCAGCGGGATCGTGGCGACCGAGCTGGGGATGGCGATGGCGGCCCGCGGGTGCCAGGTGCACTTCATCAGCTACGCCCCGCCGATGCGCCTGAAGGGATTCCTCGAGAACGTGCAGTTCCACCAGGTCTTCACCGACAACTATCCCGTCTTCCACCATCCCCCCTACATCCTGAGCCTCGCGACGAAGCTGGTGGAGGTCGTGACGCAGAACGGGCTCGACATCGTCCACGCCCACTACGCCGTCCCGCATGCGACCTCCGCATTCCTCGCCCGCGCGATGCTCGGAGACCATCCGGTGAAGACGGTGACCACGCTGCACGGCACCGACATCACGCTGGTCGGGGCGCAGCCGTCGTTCCGCACCGCCGTCCGGTTCAGCATCGAGGAATCCGACGGCGTGACCGCGGTCTCCGAATGGCTTCGCGTTCGCACGATCGAGACCTTCGGGCTCGAGCATCCGATCGAGGTGATCCCGAACTTCGTCGATACCGCGCGCTTCACGCCTCGAGAGAAAGCGTGCTCCTCGCTCGAGCGCCTCCGGGCGAGCGGGCGCAAGGTGATCATGCACGCGAGCAACTTCCGCGCCGTGAAGAACGTGCCGGGAGTGATCCGCGTGTTCGACCGGATCCAGAAGGAGGTGCCGTCCTACCTCGTGCTGATCGGGGAAGGGCCCGAGCTGACGAAGGCCCACGAGATGGCGAGCGAGCTCGGCCTCTCCGACCGGGTGCTCTTCCTGGGGCTGCAGGACGCGATCGACGAGCTGCTTCCCGAGGTCGATCTCCTCCTTCTTCCGAGCGAGCACGAGAGCTTCGGGCTCGTCGCCCTCGAGGCCATGGCGGCGGGAGTCCCGGTGATCGCGACGAACCAGGGCGGGACCGCGGAGATTCTCGAGTCGGGCGTGCACGGCTTTCTCGCCGCTCCGCACGACGTGGCCGGGATGGCGGAGTTCGGCATCTCGATCCTGCGGGACTCCGATGCCTGGCACCGAATGTCCAAGGCGGCGCGCGCCCGCGCCGTCGAGCGGTTCGATCAGGAGAAGGTGATCGAGCGCTACCTGGACTACTACCGGCGAGTGATCTCCGGCGAGGTCCACGCGGTCAAGACGCGGCCGGCGCGTCTCGCCAGATGACCGCGGCCATGCGCCCGCTCCGGGCGCCGTCTCGGCGGTAGGAGAAGAACAGATCCTCCCGGCATCGCGTGCAGAGGCCGCTGCGCGCGATCGAGCCGGCCGGCACGCCCGCCGACTCCAACGCGCGGGCGACGGCGAGCGGCAGGTCGAGGTGGACTCCCCCCTCGCCGCGTACGATCCGAGCCTCGGCGGGAAAGCGGGCGGCGACGTCGGCACCGACCGGGTAGCAGCAGCCACCGATCGACGGGCCGATCCAGGCGCGGACCTCGGCGGGGGGAATGCCGCCACGCTGCTCGAGGCTCTGGAGCGTCGAGCGGACGACGCCGGCGGCCGTCCCTTTCCAGCCGCAATGCACGAGCCCCACCGCCCCCGGGCCCGCAAGGAACACGGGAACGCAATCGGCGACCGTCAGCCAGAGGGGTAGCCGCGGCTCGCTGGTCAGGAGCGCGTCGAACCACCCGTACACGCCGGGCCGGTCGACCCAGAGCGGCCGGTCCCCGTGCTCGAGCTTCGCCTTGGCGGGAAGTTGCGGCAACTGCATCGCTTCGACGAATCGCTTCTCGTTCTGCTCGATGCTCTCGATCGCGTCGCCCGCGCTCCTCCCGAGGTTCAGACTGTGGTACGGCGATTCGCTCGTGCCCCCGGAGCGGCAGCTCAGTCCCGCCCGTGCGCCCTCGAGCCAGCCGGCCGGCGGCTCGATCCAGGAGATCTCCCCAGCGGTCCGAATCGCCTCGTCCGCTCCTCCCATGCCTGCGCTTCCCACGCTTCTGCGTCCCTCCCGTCCGTCCGGCCGGCCAGATACCGGGGGAGTCTAGACGAAGTCTCGGGGGAGTCCCGGGGGGCAGTCGCGCTGCCGGCCCCCCGGCCGGCCGGCATGCCACCCGAGGGTTCAGCCGCGTCTCCAAGCTGCCGAAATTGCAGAGGGAAACAGCGATGGGAGAGATCATCCAGGACAGGGTCGAGTGGGACGTCTGGAACCGCGTTGCGGCGGGCTACCAGGGCAATCGGCGCCTCACGGCGTACGTCGGCCTGACCGTGCTCGCCGGGGTGGGCCTGCTCTGGCTCCGTGCGCCCAGCTCGCCGATCCTCTCCGTCTCGTTCCTCCTCTGGTTTCTCTTCAGCCTCGCCGCGGAGCTGCTTTGGCTGCAAACCCCGACCGGCGACGCCAGCGACTCGATGGCCTCGACGTTCAACGTCGCGGTGCTCTACCTCTTCGGCAGCGGCCTCTCGCTCTGGATCATCGGACTGTCCGTCCTGATCGCGACCCGGTTCATCCAGAAGCGCGACTGGATCCACTCCTTCTTCGGCCTCGGGCAGATCGTCCTGACCGCCTACGTGGCCGGCGCGCTGTTCGAGGTTCTTGCTGGAGGTACGGGCAGCATCGGCCACTTCTCGGCGTTCTTGCCGATCCCGACGATCTCCTACATATCGCTCGGATACCCGGGCGCCCTGATGTTCTTTCCCGCGTTCCGCTTGCTCGGCGCTCTCGTTCTCTGCATGGTCGCCTACTTCTTCGTCAACACGCTCCTCGTCGCTGGCGCCGTCTCGCTCGAGCGCGGCACCGCGATCCTCCCGACGTTGCAGACGAACTACCTCTATCGCAACGCGGTCCTCTCGAGCGCCGCGCTCTTCGCGCTCTCGCCGATCCTCTTGATCTCCTACCTCTCGCTCGGATATCCGGGCGTGCTGCTCTTCTTCCTTCCGCTCGTGATCGTGAAGAAGCAGAACAGCGAGTACATCGCTCTGCAGCGGGCGGAGCAGCAGAAGATCGCGATGGAGCGGATGGCGGCGGCCGGGCAGATCGCGGGCGCGGTCTCGCACGAGATGAACAACTATCTGACCGTCCTCTCGGGGCGCACCGAGCTGCTGCGCCGGAAGTGGCAGAAGGCGGGGATACACGACTACGACCGCGATGGGGAGATCCTCTGGACGCAGATCGGGCGGCTGCAGACGATGGCCCGCCAGATGACCGAGTTCGCGCGGAACAAGATGGAGGTCAGCGTCTTCGATCTGAACGTCCTCTGCCGGGAGATGGTCGAGTTCCTGGGTCCGCAGAACGACTTCGACAACGTCCGGCTGGACCTGGTTCTGGAGGAAGGCCTGCCGCTGGCGAAGGCCGACCGGGGCCAGATCCAGCAGGTGCTCCTGAACCTCTACAAGAACGCGGCCGACGCGATGCGCGACGCCGGGACCGAAGGCCGGGAGATCCGCGTCCGGACGAGCTGGGAACGCACCTACCTGCGGGTGGAGGTGGAAGACAACGGTCCGGGCGTGCCCCGCTCCGCGGTTGCCCGGATCTTCGAGCTCGGATTCACCTCCAAGGAGTACGGCCACGGCTTCGGGCTCGCGACGTGTCTGAAGATCCTCCAGAACCACAAGGGGAGGATCTGGGTCGAGCCTCGCCCGGGCGGTGGGGCGCGGTTCATCCTGACGTGGCCGGGGGCCGTATCGGAGCCCCGGGCCGCGCGGGCGGCTTGAGGACGTGATGGGCGGGCTCGAGGCCGTCCGGGGCGGTCTGAAGGCGATCCTGGCCGCGCGGGTCGCCATGAAAAGGTTGACATGGTTCCGGACCGCCGATAGCTTTCACCACGGTTCTGCACCTGGACGGGGAAGACAGCAACGGCCGCTGCAGAGAAGGGGGGACGGAAAGCTGCAGACGATCCGCCGAGTCTTGCCCTGGTTTACCGGAGGGGTCGCGGGGTTCCTGGTTCTCGTTCTCCTCCGCCTCCAGGGAGTCGTCCTCCCCCCGCCTTCGGAGCCTGCGTCCGACGTTTCCGCCCTTTCCGATCCCCGCACCTACACCGATGCCGACACCGTCCATCGCGGGGACACCCTGGCGGGGCTCCTGCTCCGCAACCGGATGGATCTCCAGCAGATCGACTTCGTCCTGAAGGAGATCCGGCAGAACGGCTACTTCTCGCCTCGTGCGCTGCTTCCCGGGCAGGTCTTCGAGTTCACCCGGGACGAAGGGGGCCGCGTCGAGAAGCTGACCTGCAAGGTCTCGCCCGAGAAGATCTTCGTCTTCCGGATTCATCCCGATTCTCTGGGATCGTTCGCGCAGGCGGTCGACTCCGAGGTCCGCATTCGCAAGATGGCCGGGACGGTTCAGTCCACCTTCGAAGAGGCGGTCATCGCCGCGGGCGGGGACGTCCGTCTCGCGATCAAGTTGGCCGAAGTCCTCTCGTGCGACGTCGACTTCTTCACCGAGGTTCGCCGCGGCGACCGCTTTTCGCTGCTCGTCGAGGAGCGCTACGTCGAGGGGAGCAAGGTGGGTTATGGCGAGCTGCTCTACGGCTGGTACCGCGGAGAGCAGGCGCAGGCGACCTGCTGCTACTTCGAGCCTCAGGACGGAGGCGGCAAGGGTGGCTACTACGACTCGCAGGGCCACTCCCTGCGCAAGGCGTTCCTGAAGAGCCCGCTGAACTACCGGCGGATCTCCTCGACCTTCTCGAAGGGACGGTTCCACCCGATCCTGAAGAAGGTCCGCCCGCACCACGGAGTCGACTACGCGGCCGCCGAAGGGACTCCAGTCGTGGCGGTCGCCGACGGCGTCGTCGCCTTCGCCGGCTGGAGGGGCGGCTACGGCCGGTACATCAAGATCGAGCACGGCAGGTCGCACGAGACCGCCTATGGCCACCTTCGCTCGTTCGCGAAGGGAATCCGCGCCGGTTCTCGCGTGCACCAGGGGGACAAGATCGGCTACGTCGGCCGCACCGGCCTCGCGACCGGACCGCACCTCCACTTCGAAATGGTCGAGAACGGTCGCCTCATCGATCCGCTGCGCATGAAGACGTTGCCGAGCGAGCCGATCCCTGCGTCGCGCCTGCCGGAGTTCCGCGATCTCGTCCAGCGCATGTCCTCGGCGGACCTCCGTCTCGCGAGCGGCGAGGTGCTCGAGCCGCAAGCCTGGGCCGAGATGATGGCGCAGAACACGGCGCCCCAGACGCAAACCGCCTCGACCCCCTGATTGACACCTTTTCGTATCGGATGCTAGCGTCACCGGTCGTGTCCTCCGGGGCCGCGCGGGCCCGCGGAACTCTCTTGGCTCCTCGGCGCGCGGACGTACGCGTCCCCGCCGCTGTCCGTACGGAAAGGGGAGGTGCGTGTCCCGTTCGCATCTGGAGACCTATCTGAGGTCGTTCCAGGCTGACCAGCGGCTCCACGACTTCCAGCGGCCGATCCACGAAGATCTGGTCCTCATGCAGTCGGTCCTGCGGGACTTCTTCCTCTCGCGCGTCGGATTGGTGCACGAGGTCGGCGATCATCTGCTCGGGATGGCGGGCAAGCGCTTCCGTCCTGCATTGACCCTTCTGATCGCGCGGCTCGGGGCGCCGCCGGCCGGCGATCCGGTCTTCGCAGCCGCCGTGATCGAACTGATCCACACGGCGACCCTCGTCCATGACGACACGATCGACAAGAGCGCGATGCGCCGCGGCCTCCCGACCATCAACGCACTCTACAACGACCTCGTCGCGACGATCCTCGGCGACTACATCTACACGAAGGTCCTGGTCGACCTTCTCGACCGCGGCGAGGACAGGATTGTCCGCGTCGTCGCCCGCACGACCTACGAGATGTCGATCGGCGAGATGCTCCAGATCCAGCAGAAGCGCAATCTCGGCTTGACCGAAGGGGAGTACCTCGAGCTGGTCGACGCCAAGACGGCGTCGCTCATGGCGGCCTCGTGCGAGGTGGGCGCGATCGTGGGCGGCTTCGAGCAGGAGCGGATCGAGCAGTTCCGCCACTTCGGCCTCGACCTCGGCCGCGCCTACCAGATCACCGACGACATCTTCGACTACGCCGGGGATGCGGCCCAGCTCGGCAAGTACGGCCAGTCCGACCTGGCCGAGGGGAAGGTGACGTTGCCGCTGATCCGCGCTCTCGCCCGTTCCGACGGCGCCGAGCGCAAGCGGGTGGGCGGAATCCTCGAGCGGAGCGCGCAGCTGACCGCGGAGGACTGGCAGTTCGTGCGGGGCCTTCTCGATCGCACGCGGGCTCTCGACGAATGCCGCGACACAGCCGCCTCGCTCGCCGGCAAGGCGCTCGCCCGCCTCGATGGGCTGCCGGCCGATCCCTTGATGACGGGACTGCGCCAGGCGGTCGACTACGCCGTGACGAGGAGCCATTGACGCCGGTGCGCGCTCCCCGGCCGCTGAAGCCGAAGAGCCTCGCACGCCGGATCGCGGCACTCGCCCTGGAGAAGAAGGCGGAAGAGGTCGAGATCCTCGACCTTGGCGACCTCTCGGCCGCGTGCGACTTCTTCGTGATCTGCTCGGCCGGCTCCGAGCAGCAGGTGCTGGCGATCGCGGATCACATCGAGGCGAAGCTGCGGGAGCGCGGGCAGCCGCCATGGCACGTCGAGGGGAAGACCCACCGGCGCTGGGTGCTCCTCGATTTCGTCGATGTCGTCGCGCACGTGTTCCATCACGAGACGCGCGGCTACTACATGCTCGAGAGGCTGTGGGGGGATGCGAAGACGACCCGTGTGCGGGATCGCGCTCCCCGGCGGAGGCAGGAAGGGTGAAGGAGATCCTGGTCGTCGGCTCGGTCGCGTTCGACACGATCCATACCTCTTCCGCGAGCCGGGACGACTGCCTCGGCGGGTCGGCGAGCTACTTCTCGCTCGCGGCCAGTCTCTTCGCCCCCGTCCGCGTCGTCGCCGTCGTCGGCGAAGACTTCACCGAGGAGCACACGGCGGCCTTTCGCGGCCGCCGGATCGATCTCGCCGGGCTTCAGGTGCTTCCCGGCCGAACCTTCCGCTGGGAAGGGCGATACGGGATCGACATGAACGACCGCACCACGCTGGCGACGGAGCTGAACGTCTTCGAAGCGTTCCATCCGGTTCTGCCGGAGCTCTACCGGAGATCCGAGGCGGTCTTCCTCGGCAACATCGACCCGCTGCTCCAGGAAGAGGTGCTCGACCAGCTCTCCTCTCCCTGGCTGCTCGCCATGGACACGATGAACTACTGGATCACCCATCGCCGAAGCGAGCTGCTGCGCGTGCTGCGCCGCGTCCAGCTCTTCCTCCTCAATGACGCCGAGGCCCGCCAGCTGACCGGCTCGGAGAACATCCTGAAGGCGGCCGAGGGGATCCGCATGATGGGGCCGTCGGTCGTCGTCATCAAGCGGGGGGAGTTCGGGGCGATCGCGCGCACGGAGCGCGGATGGTTCTCCCTTCCTGCCTACCCGGTCGAGGGGCTCAAGGACCCGACCGGCGCGGGCGACTCCTTCGCCGGCGGGATGATCGGACGCCTCTGCCAGGAGGGAAGCCTCGAGGAGCCGGCGCTGCGCCGCGCCATCGCCTCCGGGACCGCCGTCGCCTCCTTCTCGGTCGAGGAGTTCGGCGTCGATGGCGTCACGCGCGCGACCGAGGCCGAGCTTCGCTCGCGGGTGCGCGCGCTCCATCAAATGACACGCTTCGATCCGGAGTGACGCGAAGGTGACGGACTTCACGAAGGACACGACGATGCAGGCCGATCGAATCCGCCAGATGGAATTGGACCTCGCCCGGATCCACGGAGTCCACTCCGCGCGACTGCAAGCGGAGAACGGGGAGATCACCGAGGTGCACGTCGTAGCCGACCCGACCCGGCGTCCGAAATGGATCGTCCGGGACGTGGTGACGACGCTCTTCGCGCGCTACGGCGTTCGCGTCCCGTATCAGAAGATCAGCGTCGCGGGCTCGGCGCCGATCGCCTCGCCGGCGGAGCTTGCGGGATCCGAGCCGAGCCGGCCCCGTCTCGCATCCGTGCAGATGGCGCGCGAGGGAGAGAAGATCCGCGCGACCGTCGAGCTGCACGACGGCGAGCAGACGTCGCGAGGCAGCTGCGAGCTGCCCGCGATCCGCGCGAACGAGGCGCGGGCGATCGCCGAGGCGACGGTGGAGGCAGTGCGCCGCATCACCGACGGAGAGCTTTCGGTCCACGTGCAGGAGATCCGGCGCATCCACCTGGGAGAGCTGCCGATCCTGCTCGCGCACCTGATCTGGCTGCGTCCGGTCGGCGAGCGCTCGCTGATCGGAACCTGCTCGCTGCGTCGCGGGCCTCTCGAGGCGGCCGCGGGGGCCGTCCTCGATGCGGTGAACCGGGTGCTCGGCCCCTATCGAGGGATGGGGGGCGAAATCGAGTACGACGTGGAGGAGAACCCCGAGTCATGAGCGAATCGGATCGCGCCCCGCGCTACAAGGAGGCGGGGGTTTCCTTGGAGAGCGGCAACGAGTCGGTCCGGCGGATCCGCGCGCGCGTCCGCTCCACGTTCGGCCCCAGGGTGGAGAGCCAGATCGGCGCCTTCGCCGGCTTCTTCTCCTATCCCGATCCAGGATCGGAGCGGCTCCTCGTCACCAGCATGGACGGGGTGGGCACGAAGCTGCGCCTGGCCGGGATGGCGGGACGGTGGGAGGGGGTCGGCTACGACATCGTCTCGCACTGCGTGAACGACATCCTGGTCCACGGCGCGCGCCCGCTCTTCTTCCTCGACTACATCGGCGCGGGAAGCATCGATCCGGATGTCGTCGATCGCCTGGTCGGCGGGATGGTGGAAGCCTGCACCCTTGCGGGCTGCGCGCTGATCGGCGGCGAGACGGCGGAGATGCCGGGCATGTACCCGCCCGGAGAGCTGGACCTCGTCGGCTGCATCGTCGGCGACGTCGCCCGCGCGGACCTCGTCGACGGCCGCGCCTCGCGTCCCGGGGACCGCCTGCTCGGGCTGCCTTCCGATGGGCTCCACACCAACGGCTATTCGCTCGCCCGCCACATCCTCCTCGAGGAGGCGGGCCTGGGACTCGACGAGACGATCCCGGGGACCGCGACGACGGTCGCCGACGCGCTGCTCGCCCGCCATCGGATGTACCTGCCGCTTCTGCAGGGCCTCCTCGGGCGGCTCCCGATCCACGCGATGGCGCACATCACGGGAGGCGGGATTCCGGAGAACCTGCCGCGCGTGATCGGTGAGAAGCACTCCGCGGTCGTTTCGCGCCGCGCCTGGACGACACCGCCGCTGTTCCGCGCACTCGCCGCGATCGGCCGGGTCGGCGAGGACGAGATGTTCTCGGTCTTCAACATGGGGATCGGCTACATCCTGATCGTCCCGGAGTCCGCCGAGGGGGATTGGATCCGCGCCCTCGAAGAGCGGGGGACGACGCCGGTCCGCTTGGGAAGCCTCGAGGAAGGCCCGCGGACCGTCCGCTGGGACGAGAAGGCGTAAGAAGTCCCGCTCGCCGGGCGATCGACGATGAAGATCCTCTTCGCGCGCGATGCCGGGCCGCAGCATATCCAGCACGTGATGCAGTGGCTGCTCTCGCGCGGCTGCACGGTCCATCATCGCCCGCACCCCGATGGCGACCGGATCTGCGCGGTGAGCGAGGGGATCTCGATCGCCCTCGACGAGATCGCGGCCCAGCCCGGCGTCGCCTCCGTCTCGCGCATCCCGCACCCGTTCAAGCTGGCGAGCCGCGCCTTCCAGCCGGAGAACACCATGATCCGGATCGGCGGCGTCGAGTTCGGCGGCGAGGAAATGGTGCTGATGGCCGGCCCCTGCGCCGTGGAAGGGGAGGAGCAGGTTCGGTCGGTCGCTCGGGCCGTCTATCGGGCCGGCGCGCGGGTGTTGCGGGGAGGCGCGTTCAAGCCGCGCACTTCGCCATACTCGTTCCAGGGGCTCGGGCTGGCGGGGCTGCAGATCCTGCGGAGCGCGGCGGACGAGCTGGGGATGGCGGTCGTCAGCGAGATCATGGACATCAGCCAGCTCGAGACGATGCTGCCCTACGTCGACATCCTTCAGGTCGGAGCGAGGAACGTGCAGAACTTCACCCTGCTGCAGGCGCTCGGCCAGACCGACCGGCCGGTCCTCCTCAAGCGCGGGATGTCCTCGACGCTCGACGAATGGTTGATGGCCGCCGAGTACATCATGTCGGGGGGCAACCGGCAGGTGATCGTCTGCGAGCGGGGGATCCGCACCTTCGGCGGCTCCTACACCCGCAACACGCTCGACCTGAGCGCCGTGCCGGTCGTGAAGGAGCTGTCGCACCTTCCCGTCGTGATCGATCCCAGCCACGCGGTGGGAGTGCGGAACAAGGTCCTTCCGATGGCGCGCGCCGCCGTGGCGGCGGGCTGCGACGGGCTGCTGGTGGAGGTGCATCCGCGTCCGGAGGAGGCGCTCTGCGACGGACCGCAGAGCCTGCCGCCCGAGGATTTCGCCGAGCTGGCCGAGCAGGTCCGGGCGATCGCCGCGACCCTCGGGAGGCGGGTGCCGCCCGTGGCCGGGCCAGTCCCCGCGCCTCCGCCCGCGCCGGCGCCTCCGCCTGGGGCGGCGCCTCCGCTTGGGGCCGGCTCCTCCTCCACCGCGACCTCGGCGAGGCGGGTGCCGCCGGCGGCCGGTCCGGCGGCCGCGCGGGCCCGGCCCGACCGCCGGGATGAGCGTTGACAGGTTCGGGTGCTGCCCGTAGACTGCCGGTCTGAGCGGATGTGGGCGATTAGCTCAGTTGGTTAGAGTGCTTGCTTGACATGCAAGAGGTCAGTGGTTCAACTCCACTATCGCCCACCACTTCTCTCGTTCCATACTCGATGTTCCGCCGCTTGGCGGCGGGGCAGACGCGACGCAAAGTAGGAGCTTGCTTCTCACCCGCCGGCCTTCTTCGGCCAGGCTGGGTCCGGTCGCGCGGGGCTGTATTGTGCCCCGCACATCGGGAGGCGGCTTCGGCCGCCTTTTCGCTTTTTGGGGCGGCTCCTATGGCGCACGCGGGAACCTGGGGCAGCAGCTAGAAGGAGGTGAGTGCCCATCGCCAAACAACCGGAAGTCCGGATCAACGATCGGATCCGGGTCCCGATGGTCCGGGTCATCTCGTCCGAGGGCAATCAGCTCGGCGTGATGGCGATCTCCGAAGCCCTGAAGCTGGCGCAGCAGCAAAACGCCGATCTCGTGGAGGTGGCGCCCAAGGCCCGGCCTCCCGTGTGCCGGATCATGGACTTCGGGAAGTTCAAGTACGAGCAGTCCAAGCATGACCGCCAGGCGAAGAAGAAGCAGCACATCTACCAGATCAAGGAAGTGAAGCTGCGGCCGAAGATCGAGGAGCACGACTTCGCCTTCAAGCTCCGCAATGCGCGGCGGTTCCTGCAGGGACGCGACAAGGTGAAGTTCACATGCATCTTCCGTGGTCGGGAGATGACGCATTCGGAGCTCGGTGCGGCCTTGCTGGAGAAAGTGGTCGAGGATCTGTCCGACGTCGGGTTCGTCGAATCGAAGCCACTGATGGAAGGACGGGCGCTTGTCATGATCATGGCCCCCCGCAAGGATCTGAAGGATCTGCCGAAGGAGTCCGACGAATTCTCCGACGAGGAGGAGGCGCGGGCCGACGGGAAGGCTCCCTCGGAGTCCAAGAACCTGCCAAGCGCCGCGACCCAGGGATCCTGAGGGAGGAGCGATGCCGAAGATCAAGACGCGCAAGTCGTCCGCCAAGAGATTCCGGCTGACCGGCGGCGGCGAAGTGCGCCGACGCAAGGCCAACAAGGGCCACCTGCTCACCGGAAAGAGCCGCAAGCGCAAGAGGAAGCTCCGTCAGGGAACGTTGGTCTCCGACGCGGACAAGTCGAGAATCCGGCGCCAGATCCTGAAGTAGCCTTCAGCGGGGAGGAACACGATGCCAAGAGCACAAGGAGTCGTGCCGAGCAAGGCACGCAAGAAGAAGACGCTGAAGGCGGCCAAGGGTGGCTTCGGCGGACGCAGCCGCCTGCTCCGCACCGCGAAGGAGAACGTCCTCCGCGGAATGCAGTACGCGTATCGGGATCGCCGCGTGCGCAAGCGCCAGATGCGCCGGCTGTGGATCCAACGGATCAACGCCGCGGTCCGCATGCACGGGCTCTCCTACAGCCAGCTGATCAGCGGAATGAAGAAGGGGGAGATCCTGATCGACCGCAAGCAGCTCTCCGAGATGGCCATCCATGACGCCGAGGCGTTCCGGAGGGTCGTCGAGGAGGCCCGCGCGCACCTGGCAGCATCGCCTTCCGCTCCGACGAGCGCGTAGCGATGCTGGCGGAGCTCGACAAGCTCGAGGAGAGGATCGCCGAAGCGGCGGAGACGGTCCGCGCCCTGCGTGAAGAGAACCAGAAGCTCGCCACACGGCTGGCCGAGCTCGAGCAGCGGGAGCAGCGATGGAGCGAGGAGCGCACCGCTCTCGCCGAGCGGATCGCGCGTCTGGTCGACAGAGTTGACGCTCTCCGCCTGGAACTCTAGACTGCCTACGAGCGAATCACGGGGCGAGTCGGTGACGGGCTCTTCCTCGGACCCGGCCGGAAGTTCCGTCCACGGCCCGATCGGCACAGACCCCGTGGAGGGCGGCCGAGCCGGATTCGCCGGATTCGCCGGAGCGGACGCTTCGTACGCATCGGGCGCATGGGGCGCATCGAATGCATCGGCCGGACCCGCCGGAATCGACGAGGCGGGATCGGCGCGGCTCGTGCGGGCGCATCTCGTGGACGAGGAGATGGACGACGACAACGCCGTCACGGTCAGGATCCTGGGGGAACCGTTCCACATTCGAGGTGGTACGGCGGAAGAGGTGGAGGCGATCGCCGCTTACGTCGGCGCGAAAGTCGACGAGGTGCGGCAGCGCAACGAAGGCCTCCCTCTCCGCAGCCTCCTGATCCTGGCCAGTCTGAACATCGCCGAGGATCTGTTCCGGCAGCGGAGGGAGCACGAAGAAGAGCTTCGTGGGATCGAGGATCGGACCCGCGCGATGCGCGCGCGTCTCGAGGCGGACTGCCTCCCGATCGCGATTCCCGACTGAACGGTTCGGGAAGATCCCTGCCCTGTTCGTGGTGACGCAGGACATCTTGAGCCAACAGTTTCTCGAAGGGAGTCGAGGAGAAGGCTAGGAGCTGACCCCGTTGCGACGGGGACGGCCGGGCCGGACCGGACGCCCACCTGGTGAAGCCAGGTTCAAGAGTTCGCGTCATACGGCGGGTGGCGGGGGTCTTCCCGTTTTTCTCTCGTGATCGAGCCCCCGCGCCAAGGGCGACGAGCGGAAAGTAGACGAGCAGGAGGCTGCCGATGCAGGATGCCTGGCCGGTGCTGATCGGGCTCGGGCTTCTCTTCGTCGGCGCCGGTTTCCTGACCGGCTTTCTGATTCAGCGGGCCGCGAGCGCCCGCCGGTCCGCCCTATCCCGTGAAGAGGCCGCCTCCCTTCTCGAAAAGGCACGAAACGAAGCCGACCTCGCCCGCAAGACGGCGGTGCTCGAAGCCCGCGAGGCGGTCCTGCGCGAGTCGGAGCGCTTCGAGAGCCAGACGCGGACCGTTCGCGCGGAGCTCGAGCAGCGCTCCCGCGTGGCCGACGAGCTCGAGGCCCAGCTGCGCCGCGACCGCGAGACGATGGACGCCCTCCGTCAAACCCTCCAGAGCGAGCGTCGCGAGATCGAGGCGACGCGCCAGCGACTCGCCGAGGAAGAGTCGCGTCTTCGCCAGAAGGTCCAGGAGCAAACCGCGCAGCTCGAGCGGATCGCGGGCCTGACCCTCGCCGAGGCGCGCCGGGAGCTATGGCGCAACCTGGAGGACGAGTTGCGCGGGGAGTCGGCGCGGCTCGCCCAGCGGATGCGCGAAGCGGCGGCGCGCGACGCGCAGGACGAAGCGAAGCGCCTGCTCCTGATCGCGGTCCAGCGCCTGGCGACGGAGCAGTCGATCGAGTCGACCGTCACCGTCGTCCCGCTCCCGAACGACGAGATGAAGGGCAGGATCATCGGCCGCGAGGGTCGCAACATCCGCGCCTTCGAGATGGCGACCGGCATCGACGTGATCATCGATGACACCCCGGAGGCCGTCCTGCTGGCCGGCTTCGACCCGGTCCGGCGGGACGTCGCGCGCATCGCGCTCGAGCGCCTGATCACCGATGGGCGGATCCATCCCGCGCGCATCGAGGAGGTCGTCCAGAGGGTGACGGCGGAGGTGGAAGCGGGCGTTCGCGAGGCGGGGGAGAAGGTCGCCGTGGAGATGGGGATCCATGGCCTCGCCCCCGAGGTGACCGACATGCTCGGGCGCCTTCGCTTCCGTTCCAGCTCCGGCCAGAACGTGCTGAAGCACTCGATCGAGGTCGCCCGGATCGCCTCGATGCTGGCTGCCGAGGTGGGCATCGATGCCGACGTCGTCCGGAGAGCCGGCCTGCTGCACGACATCGGCAAGGCGATCGATCAGGAGCAGGAAGGCCCTCACGCGCAGATCGGGATGGAGTTCCTCCGCCGCCACGGCGAGGGGGAGATCGTCTGCTCCGCGGTCGGCGCGCATCACGGAGAGAGGGAAGGAGACGGCATCGTCTCGGTCCTCGTCTCCGCCGCCGATGCGATCTCCGGAGCGCGGCCGGGGGCGCGGCGGGAGTCGCTCGAGGCGTACGTGCGGCGGCTGCAGAAGCTCGAGGAGATAGCCAACTCCTTCCCGGGGGTCGAGCGATCGTTCGCGATCCAGGCGGGCCGCGAGGTGCGGATCCTGGTCGATCACCGGGTCATCTCGGACGACGGCGCGAACGGGCTCGCGACCGAGATCGCCCGCAAGATCGAGAAGCAGCTCCATTATCCTGGGCAGATCAAGGTCGTCGTGATCCGCGAGATGCGGGTCGTCGACGTCGCGCACTAGCGCCAGGGTCGCTCGCCAACCGGCGGGGGACGGCGACGTGGCGATGCCATGGCGGCATCGCGCCGGCCAGGGTGCGCAATGCGCGGACGGCCGGGGAAAGCGGGGCAGGCCGGGGAGAGCGGGGCAGGACGAGGGAGACGGGAGCGGCAGGGGAATCGCGAAAGCCATGACGCAGCGCCGGCGAGGAGTTGGCGGAACGGGGAACGGATGAACATCCTGTTCGTGGGAGACATCTTTGGAAAGCCGGGGCGGAGAGCCGTGCGGGAGCTGCTTCCCGGACTGCGCCGCGAGCACGAGATCGATTTCTGCATCGGCAACGCCGAGAACGCCGCCTCCGGCGCCGGGATCACTCCGGAGATCGTGCAGGAGCTCCTCGATGCCGGGCTCGACGTCCTGACCGGCGGCAACCACACCTTCGATCGCAAGGAAGGGCACGCCATCCTCGACGACGACCTGCGCGTGCTGCGCCCCGCGAACTACCCGGATCTGGTACCCGGGCGCGGCGTCGGCCTCTATCCGCGCGGGACGGAAAAGATCGCGGTGGTGAGCCTGATGGGACGCGTGTTCATGCCGGCGCTGGACGACCCGTTCCGCAAGGCGGACGAGCTGCTCGAGGATCTCGCGCAGGCGACCTCGATCATCCTCGTCGACTTCCACGCGGAGGCGACCTCCGAGAAGCAGGCGATGGGCTGGTATCTCGATGGACGCGCGAGCGTCGTCGTCGGGACGCACACGCACGTCCAGACGGCCGACGAGCGCATCCTTCCGCGCGGCACCGCCTATCTGACCGACGCCGGGATGACCGGGCCGCACGACTCGGTCATCGGCGTCCGCAAGGAGCTGGCGCTCGAGCGCCTGCGGACGGCGATGCCGGTTCGCTTCCAGCCGGCCGAGGGGGACGTCCGCCTCCATGGCCTCGTCGTGCGCGTCGATCCGCAGAGCGGCCGGGCGCGGATGGTGCAGAGGGTCCAGAAGAGCCTCGAGGATTGACGCACGCGGGGCACGGCAGCGCCGGCGGCGGCACGGGCAGCGGCGCGCAGGAAACGCTCGCCAGCCGCGCCCCTGATCGGCGGCATCGAGCCGCGGGATCCGGCGAGGCCGGTTCCGCGAGAAGGGAAGGGTGGATGACGGCGCGGATTCTCGATGGCAAGCGCGTCGCGGCGGAAATTCGCCAGGAGCTGGCGGCGCGCGTGGAGGCGCTTCGTCCGAGCGGGGTGACGCCGCGGATCAGCCTGATTCGCGTCGGCGAGGATCCGGCCTCGGTGATCTACGTCCGGAACAAGGCGAAGGCATGCGCCGAGGTGGGGATCGAATCGGAGGTGCTCGTCCTTCCTGCCGAAACCGCGGACGCGGCGATCGCGCGGGCGATCGAAGAGCGGTCGGCAGATCCGCGCGTGCACGGCATCTTGCTCCAACTCCCGCTGCCCGGAGGGCGCGATCCGTTCGATCTGCTCCAGAAGATCGATCCCTGCAAGGACGTCGATGGGTTCCATCCGGAAAACGTCGGCAGGCTCTGTCTCGGTGTCGACGGTTTCGTCCCCTGCACGCCGCTCGGAATCGTCGAGCTTCTCCGGCGCCATGACATCCCGCTCGCGGGGCGTCACGTCGCCGTGATCGGACGCAGCGCGACCGTCGGCAGGCCGCTCGCGAATCTCCTCTCGCGAAAGGAAGAGGGGTTGAACGCGACCGTCTCGATGTTGCATACCGCTTCCCGGGAGCCGTGGGAGATCACGAGCCGGGCCGACGTCGTCGTCGCGGCGGCGGGGCGTCGCGCGCTCGTCGATGCCCGCTGGATCGGCGAGGGTGCGGCGGTCGTCGACGTCGGGATGCATCGGGGAGACGACGGCAAGCTCTACGGGGACGTCGATGCGGCGCCGGTCGCGGAGAAGGCGGGATGGTTGAGTCCGGTGCCGGGCGGCGTCGGTCCGATGACGGTCGCCTGTCTCCTCGCGAACACCGTTCTCGCCGCGGAGCGGTTTGCCGGCGCGGCGCGGTTCGGCGGCGGCGGGCGCGGCGGGCGCGGCGAGTACGGCGGGTATGGCGGCGGGCGTGGCGGGCATGGCGGACAAGCCGGCTGCGGCGGGCGCGGCGATCGCGCGCAAGGACCGGGCCGGTAGGCGGAGGCGGCGAGCGTCGCGACGGACGGGCGCAGCGCCGGGAAGGATCGAGTTGCCGGATCAGACGCTTCAAGTCTCCGATCTGCTGGCGCTCGCCAAGGGGGCGCTGGACCGGGGCACGGGACCGGTCTGGGTGGTCGGCGAGCTGACCGGCTTCCGGCGCCACCAACCGTCCGGGCATCTCTACTTCGAGATGAAGGACGGCAAAGGCCGCATCTGCTGCGTGCAGTGGCGCGACAGCGCGCGCCGCATCCGCTTCTCTCCGGCCGACGGGATGCAGGTGCGCGCTCATGGCCGCCTCGGCATCTACGAGCCGCAGGGACGCCTCCAGCTCTACGTCGACACTCTGCTGCCCGCCGGCTTCGGCGAGCTGCAGGCGGCGCTCGAGCGCCTGAAGCAGCGGCTCGCTGCGGAGGGACTGTTCGCGCCCGAGCGCAAGAGGCCGATCCCGCGCTACCCGCTCGCGATCGGCGTCGCGACCTCGCCGGCCGGAGCCGCCGTCCGGGACATCCTGCGCGTGCTCGGCGAACGCTGGCCGGTTGCGGAGGTGTGGCTCTGTCCATGCGCCGTCCAGGGGGAAGGCGCGGCCGCCGAGATCGTCCGGTCTCTGCGCCATCTCGAGCGGCTCCACCCCGACGTGATCCTGCTCGCCCGCGGCGGCGGCTCGATCGAGGACCTCTGGCCATTCAACGAGGAGCCGGTGGTGCGCGCGGTCGCGGCCTGCTCGATCCCGATCCTGACCGGGGTCGGCCACGAGATCGACGTCACCCTCGCCGACTTCGCCGCCGATGTGCGCGCCGCGACCCCTTCGCAGGCGGCCGAGCTGGCGGTCCCGTCGAAGGAGGACGTCGGGCGCCTGCTCGCCTCTTACGGTCAGCGCCTCGGGCGGCGGGCGGGGGAGCGGCTCGCGACCGACCGGCTGCGATGGGCTCGGCTTCGCGACAGTCACGGCTTGCGCCGTCCTCTCGATCTGCTGCGGCAGAAGGGACAGCGCATCGACGAGCTCGCTGAGCGCGCCGGGCAGTGCGCCCTCGCGCGGATGCGCGAGCGGCGGCGGCGCACGGAAGAGCTGGCGCAGCGTCTCGCGGCGAAGGAGCCGCGACGGACTCTGGCGCGGGCCGGCCTGCGGCTGCACGATCTCCGGGGGCGCATGGGGGACGCGGCCGCGCGCCGCCTGGCTCGCGCGACCGACCGGCTGCGGGGGCGGGCCGCGCATCTCGAGGCCGTGGGCCCGCACGCGGTGCTGGCGCGCGGATATGCGATCGCGCTGCGGGCGCGCGACGGGCGCGCCGTGCGGGGCGCGTCGGAGGTCGAGACGGGGGAGAAGGTGCGACTTCTCCTCGGGACGGGCGAGCTGGGATGCCGCGTCGAGGAGCGAATCGAGCCTGCGGCCGGCGGGGAGACCGGCGCTCCGGAGCAGAAGGGGACGCATCCGGAGCCGGCTCCGCCGCATGCGCGGGCGCACCCGGCCGCGCCGGCGCAGGCAGGCGCCGGAGAGGAGGCAGGACCGTGGCGTTGAACGATCCCGAGAACGGCTCGCAGGCGGCCCCGCCGAGCTTCGAGGAAGCGCTCGAGCGGCTCGAGCAGATCGTCCGCGAGCTGGAAGGAAAGGACCTGTCGCTCGAGGAGACCCTCGCGCGTTACGAGGAGGGTTCGCGGCTCGTCCGCGTGTGCGGGCGGCGGCTCGAGGAGGCGGAGCAGCGGCTGAAGGTCCTCGCGGAGGAGGACGACGCCGCCGGCGCTGACGCCGACGCGGCTGGAGAGGTGAGGGAGCATGGGGACGACGAGGCCGCCGGGGAGAACGATCTCCCGTTCTGATTCCGCCGCCCCGCGCGCGGGGACGCGTGCCGCCGCCACCGGCGCCACCGGCGGCGGCGGCGCCGGCGCCTGGGCGCGATGGCTCGAGGCGGAGCGTCCGCGGATCGAGCGCGCGCTGCGCCGCTGCCTCCCGTCGCCGGCCCAGGGGCCGCCGAATCTGCGCGCCGCCATGCTCCACGCGCTCTTCCCCGGAGGCAAGCGGCTTCGGCCGGCCCTCTGCCTGCTCGGCCATCGCTTCGCCGGAGGCGCGGATCCCGAGGCGTACAGGCTCGCCGCCGCGATCGAGATGCTCCACGCCTTCAGCCTCGTGCACGACGACCTTCCCTGCATGGACGACGACGACTTCCGGCGAGGCCGCCCGACGGTGCACCGCGCGTTCGGCGAAGGGATCGCCGTCCTCGCCGGCGACGCCCTCCTCAACCGCGCCTACGAGACGGTCGGCTCGCTTGCGGCGCCGCCCGCGCGGGTGGTGGACGTCCTGCGGATCTTGACCTCGTCGATGGGGGGCGAAGGGGTGCTCGGTGGGCAGGTCGAGGATCTCGAGGCGGAGGGGAAGCATCCGACCGAGCTCGAGCTCCGGCGCATCCATCGCCGCAAGACGGCGCTCCTTCTCTCCGGCTCGCTCGAGGCGGGCGCCGCGCTGGCGGGAGCGAGCGGGGCGGCGCTCGATCCGCTCCACCGCTTCGGCATCGCGCTGGGGCTTCTCTTCCAGCTCGCCGACGATCTGCTGAACGTCGTCGGGACTGCGGAACAGCTCGGCCGTCCCGCCGGCGGCGACGCCCGCCACGCGAAGGCCACCTATCCCTCGATCCTCGGCCTTGCGGGCGCGCGCGAGCGGCTCGAGCGCCGGCGCCGCCTCGCGCTCGCCGCCGCGCAATCGCTGGAGCCGGTCACCGAGGTGGCGCAAGATCTCGTCCGGGTCGTCGTCGCGCGTGTGCCCCAGGGCGGCGCGCACGGCGAGGAGGAGGGAGCGTGACACGGTTCCGCAGGATCGCGATCGATCCGAACCTCTCGAAGCCGGGCGCCGACGAGGCGGTGCAGCGTCTCAGCTCCTGGCTGATCGGACGCCACCTGGAGGTCCATGTCCCCGCGCACGTGCTGCCGGCGCCCCCGGGCGCGAAGGTCGTGGAGCGGGAGGATCTCGCCGCGGGAGCGGATCTCGTCGTCGTGCTCGGCGGAGACGGGACGCTTCTCTCCACCGCGCGCCGCGTCTACCCGCGCCGCGTCCCGATCGTGGGCGTGAACTTCGGCGGCCTCGGCTTTCTGACCGACATCCACGTGGAGGAGATGTTCCCTTCGCTCGAGCGGATCCTGGCCGGCGAAGGACGGACGGAGAGCCGCATTCTGCTCGAGATGGCGATCCTCGATCCGCATGGAAAGATGCGCGACCGCCGCTTCGCCTTAAACGACGTGATCCTCCACGAATCGGGGCACCGGATCCTGACGCTGCTTCCGAAGATCGGCGGGAGCGAGATGGGGGAGCTCAAGGCGGACGGTCTCATCATCGCGACCCCGACCGGCTCCACCGCCTATTCGCTCTCCGCGGGGGGCCCGATCGTCGAGCCGACGCTGCGCGCCTTGATCGCCACTCCGGTCTGTCCGCACATCCTCTCGATGCGCCCGATCGTCTTCCCGGGCGACGAGACGGTGACCGTCCGTTTCCATCCGCCCGAGGCGCGCGTGCAGGCGGTCGCCGACGGGCAGGAGGCGGTCTCCGTTCGCGCCGGCGAGTCGGTGCGCGTGCGCCGCGCTCCCGGCACCATCTCCTTCCTCCTCGCGCAGAGGCGCTCCTTCGTCGACACGCTTCGCGAGAAGCTCAAGTGGGGAGGATGATCGGGTGCTCCTCCGCCTCCGACTCGAGTCGTTCCTTGTCGTCGAGGAGGCCGACCTCTCCTTCGCGCCGGGACTGAACGTCGTCACCGGCGAGACCGGCACCGGCAAGTCGATCCTGATCGACGCGCTCGGCTTCCTCGTGGGCGGCCGCGGCGATGCCGACTGGATCCGCGCGGGCGCCGAGCGGCTCGCCGTCGAGGGGGACTTCGACACGTCCGATCTTCCGGCGGCGCGCGCCGCGCTCACGGCCTTCGGCCTCGAGGACGGAGAGGCCGGGGGCGGGACGGTCCGGCTGCGGCGCGAGATGCTGCCCGGCGGACGCACGCGCGCGACGATCGCGGGGCGTGCGGCGCGTGTCGCCGACCTGCGCGAGGCCGGCGAGGCGCTTCTCTCGATCCATGGACAGGGGGAGCACAGGCGCCTGCTCGACCCGGCGGCGCAGCTCGAGATCGTCGATCGCATCGCGGGAATCCTCGACCTCCGGACCCGCTACGCCGCCGCTCGCGCCGTCTCCCTCGACTGCCGCCGGCGCCTCGCCGCCGCGCGCTCGCGCCTGGCGGAGCTCGAGGAGCGGGAGGAGTTCCATCGCTTCCAGCGCGAGGAGATCGACGAGGCGCGGATCGTCCCTGGAGAGGAGGAAGCGCTTCGCGCGAGGCGGGAGGAGGCGGCGCAGCGCAGCAGCGCGCGGGAGCTGGCGGGGGAACTGCACGCGATCCTCTTCGAGGAGGAAGGCTCGGCGCTCGATCGCCTCGAGACGGCGCGGGAACGGGCCGCGCGGCTGGGCGATGGGGAGCAGGAGAAGGCGTTCGCGGAGGAGATCGCGGCGGCGCGCGAGGCGCTGCGTCGGGCCCGGCGCCTCCTTCCCGCGTCCGAGCCGGACGAGGAGATCGAGGACGCGGAGGCGATCGAGGATCGCCTCCGCCTGCTGGCGCGGCTGAAGAGGAAGTACGGGCCGACCGAGGAGGCGATCCTGGAGAAGCGCGATGCGCTTGCCGCGCTGCTCGAGGAGACCGAAGCGCTGCGCGAACGGGCGGCCGCGCTGGAGGCCGAACGGGAGCGCGCGCTGGCCGAGTTGGCCGCGGCCGGCTTCGCGCTGCGCGAGGCGCGGCGGCGGGCCGCTCCCGCCATCGCCGCGGACGTTTCGGCCGAGCTGCGAGCGCTGGGGATGGAAGGCGCGACGCTCGATCTCGTCCTCGCCGAGGAGGAAGCGGAGCCCGAGGCGGACGCGCACGCCGGCGCGGGCGGGGCCGCCGAGGAGTCGATCCCGGTCGAGGGGGGAAGGATCCGGGCTTTCGCCGACGGGATCGACCGGGGCTTCCTGCGCCTGCGGCCGAACCCCGGCGAAGGGGCGGGACCGATCGCGGCCGTGGCGTCGGGCGGAGAGCTGTCGCGCGCGCTTCTCGCGCTTCTCACCGTCCTCGGGGATCGTGAGGAGCCGCGCCCGGCCGTCTTCGACGAGATCGACGCGGGGATCGGCGGAGCGACGGCCAATGCGGTGGCCGAACGCCTCGCCCGGCTCGCGCGGACCCGGCAAGTGCTTCTCGTCACGCACCTGCCTGCGATCGCGGCCCGGGCCGGCCGCCATCTCCGCGTGGAAAAGAGGGAGCGAAACGGGCGGACCTCTGCGACAATCGCCTGTCTCGACCGCGAAGGGCGTGTGGGCGAACTCGCTCGCATGCTGGCGGGAGAGGTCGATTCGGAGATCGCGCGGAGGCATGCCGAGGCGCTGCTCGACGCGGCCGCATCCGCGGCGGCCGCCGTGACGGAGGCACCGCCAGCGGCGGAGGCCCCGCCGGCAGCACCGGCGGCGAGGGAGAAGCGATGATCCACCCCTCCTTCGAGGAGTACGAGCGCTGGGCGCGCGAGTGGCCGATCGTCCCGGTCTACCGGGAGGTCCTGGCCGACCTCGCGACGCCCGTGTCCGTCTTCCGCCGGATTCCATCCGTCGGAGACGTGGCGCTCCTGGAGAGCGTCGAGGGGGGAGAGACCTGGGGCCGCTTCTCGATGATCGGCTTCGATCCGGCGACGCGGTACGAGCGTCGCGCCGGCGTCGTCACGATCCGTGATGGGGACGGAATGCGCCGAGAGCCGAAGCCGGAGCAGGAGCCCGAGTCCGAGCCGCTCGCCGCCCTCGACGCCGTCCTCTCGACGCATCGGACCGCGCCGATCGCCCGGCTCCCACGTCTCGCCGGCGCGGCGATCGGTGTCTGCGCCTACGATCTCGTCCGCGACTTCGAGTCGCTGCCTGCTTTCGCCTCCGACGATCTGGGCTTCCCCGACGCCCTGTTCGTCCTCTTCGAGAGCGCGATCCTCTTCGACCACGCCGGGCACACCGCCACGCTCGTCGCGCACACGCGTCCCGGCTCCGATCCGCGGCGCGCCTACGAAGAGGGGCGCGCGCGGATCGACCAGCTCGAGCGCCTCCTCCAGGGGGACGGCGACGGCGACGCCGCGCCCGCGTCGGCTGCGGCCGCCGGGACGACGCCGTCCGTCCGTGCCACGCCGTCCGCCGCCGGCCCGCCCCGCTTCCACAGCCGGACCGGCCGGGCGGCCTTCCTCTCCGCCGTCGAAAGCGCGAAGGAATGGATCCGCTCGGGGGACGTGGTGCAGGTCGTGCTCAGCCATCGCCTCGAAGCCGATCTCGCCGCCGATCCCTTCGACGTCTACCGGGCGCTGCGCGTGATCAATCCCTCGCCCTACATGTTCTTCCTCCGGCTGGCCGGCTGGACGATCGCCGGCTCGTCCCCCGAAGTCCTCATTCGCCGTGAGGGGGATCTCGTGCAGACCCGGCCGATCGCCGGCACGCGCGCGCGCAGCGAGGATCCCCAGGCGGACCGCGCGCTGGAGGAGGATCTGCTGGCGAGCGAGAAGGAGCGGGCGGAGCACGTGATGCTCGTCGACCTCGGCCGCAACGACCTGGGCCGCATCTGCCGCTACGGGACGGTCGCCACTGACCAGTTCCTCGCGGTCGAGCGCTACAGCCACGTGATGCATCTCGTCTCGCACGTGCGCGGCCAGCTTCGCGAAGGGCTGTCGAACGCGCAGGTGCTGCGCGCCTGCTTCCCGGCCGGGACCGTCAGCGGAGCGCCGAAGATTCGCGCGATGGAGATCATCGAGGATCTCGAGCCGCTCCGGCGCGGCCTCTACGCCGGGGCGGTCGGCTACATGGACTACCACGGGAACATGGATCTCGCGATCGCGATCCGCACGCTCCTCTTCCGCGACGGCCGGGCCTATCTCGGGGTGGGAGCCGGCATCGTCGCCGATTCCGATCCGCAGGCGGAGTGGGAGGAGACGCTGCGCAAGTCGAGCGCCTGCGTGCGCGCCTGCGAGCTGGCGGCGCGCGGCTTCGAGGCGCTTCGTTCCCCCGCGTCTCCGCTTCCCGACATCCCGCCGATTCCCGGCGAGCCGGCCGGAGGCTCCTCATGATCCTCGTCGTCGACAACTACGACTCCTTCACCTACAACCTCGTGCAGATGATCGGGGAGCTGGGGGGCGAGCCGCTCGTCTTCCGCAACGACGCGATCCCGATCCGCAGGATCGAGGAGCTTCGCCCCGCCGGGATCGTGATCTCTCCGGGACCGAAAAGCCCCGCGGAGACCGAGCCGTCCAACGCCATCCTGCGCGCGTTCGAGGGGCGGGTCCCGATCCTGGGCGTCTGCCTCGGCCACCAGTGCCTCGCCTACGTGCACGGCGGCCGGATCGTCCGCGCGCAGCGGTTGATGCACGGCAAGACGTCGATGGTGATCCACTCGGGACGCGGCATCTTCGCCGGGCTGCCGAACCCGTTCCCCGCGACCCGCTACCACTCGCTCCTCGTCGAGAAGGAGACGCTTCCCGCGTGCTTCGAGCCGGTCGCGCACACAGCCGAGGGGGAGTTGATGGGGATGCGCCATCGCGAGCACGAGAGCTGGGGGGTGCAGTTCCATCCCGAATCGATCTTGACCCCGGACGGCCGCCGCCTGATCTCCAACTTCCTCTTCCTTTGCAGGTAGCCCAATGCACCCTCGCGCTTCGGAGAACGGTTCGGAAGGAGCGGCCGCCGCGATCGATCTCCCCGGCGCGATCGCGCGGCTCGTCGACCGGCAGGATCTGACGAGGGCGCAGGCGCGGGCCGTCCTCGCCAAGGTGATGGCGGGGGAGGCGACCCCCGCGCAGATCGCGGCGTTCCTGATCGCGCTCCGGATGAAGGGAGAGACGGCGGAGGAGATCGCGGGAGCCGCCGAGGCGATGCGGGCCGCCGCCATTCCGATCCGCGCGCCGCGCCGCCCCGTGCTCGACACCTGCGGCACGGGAGGGGACGGCCGCGGCACCTGGAACCTCTCCACCGCCGCGGCGCTCGTCGTCGCCGGCGGCGGGGCGGCGGTTGCCAAGCACGGCAACCGCGCGATCTCGAGCCGCAGCGGCAGCGCCGACGTCCTCGAGGCGCTCGGCGTCGTCATCGACCTCGATCCGGACGGGATCGAGGCGTGCCTCGGCGAGACCGGCTTCGCGTTTCTCTTCGCGCCCCGCCTGCACCCCGCGATGCGCCATGCCCTCGGCCCGCGCCGCGAGATCGCCGTCCGGAGCCTCTTCAACCTGCTCGGGCCGCTGACGAATCCGGCGGGAGTCGACCGGCAGGTGCTGGGAGTGTTCGCCGCGCCGCTCGTTCCGACGGTCGCCGGCGTGCTCCATCGCCTGGGGACCGAGCATGCCCTCGTCGTCCACGGAGCGGGGGGAGAAGACGAGCTCTCGCTCGACGGCGAACCGGTCGTCTTCGAGGCCCGTTCCGGGGCCGAGGCGCCCCGGCCGCTCGCCGTCTCGCCGCGCGCGCTCGGCTTCGATCCGCCGTCCGATCCGGCCGCCCTCTCCGGGGGCGACGCGCGCGCGAACGCGGCGTGGATCACGGGGCTTCTCGCTGGAGAGGTGCGGGGGCCGTCGCGCGAGGCGGTCGTGCTGAATGCCGCCGCCGGCTTCTATGTCACCGGGCTCGCCCGCGACCTGGCGGAGGGATGCGCGCGGTCGCGCGAGAGCCTCGACTCCGGAGCGGCGGCGAGTGTGCTCGATCGCCTGCGCGAGACGAGCCGAAAGCTATCCCGCCGATGAGCCTGCTGCAGCGGATCGTGCAGAGCCGGCGCGCGGAGGTTCTTGCGCTTCGTGCGCGACTCCCGATCGCGAGTCTCGAATCGGCCTCTCTCTGGCGAGACGATCGCCGGCCGTTCGGCGCGGCGCTCGAGCGTCCGGCGCCCGGCGAGCCCCTCCGGTTCCTCGCGGAGGTGAAGCGCGCCTCCCCCTCGGCGGGAGCGATCCGTCCCGGGGCCGACCCGGCCGGGATCGCGAAGGGATATGCCGAGGCGGGCGCCGCGGCCATCTCGATCCTGACCGAAACGAAGCACTTCGACGGCGATCCCGCCTTCCTCGCCCGCGCGCGCGAGGCGGTCGCGCTGCCGCTCCTGATGAAGGACTTCTTCGTCGACGACTGGCAGGTCGCCTGGGCGAGGAGCCTCGGCGCCGACGCGATCCTCCTGATCGTCGCCGGGACCGACCAAGCCCTCCTCCGTGACCTCTTCGCCGCCGCGCGCGACCTCGGCCTCGAGACGCTCGTCGAAGTGCATGACGAGCGAGAGCTCGAGTCGGCCGTGTCGCTCGGCGCCCGCGTCGTCGGGGTCAATCGTCGCAACCTCGAGGACTTCACCATCGATCGCTCGCTCGGCGCGCGCCTGCTCCCGCTGCTTCCCGCCGGTTGCGTGAAGGTCGCGGAGAGCGGAGTTCGCACCAGGGACGATGTGACCGCGATCGAGCGCGAGGGCTTCGACGCTGTCCTGGTGGGGGAGACGCTGATGCGGGATCCTTCGCCGGGCGACGCGCTCCGCCGACTGCGCGGCGCCGAGGAGGCCGGGCGATGAGGCCGACGGAGGAAGGCGCGAGGAGGAAGATCGGCGTCAAGATCTGCGGGATCACGAAGCTCGACGACGCGCTTCACGCCGCGACGTGCGGAGCCGGCTGGATCGGATTCGTCCTCGCCGACAGCCCGCGCCGCTGCTCGCTCGATCAGGCGGCGGCGATCTCGGGCGCCCTGGCGGTCCGGTATCCGCAGGTGGGACGCGTCGGAGTCTTCGTCGATCCGTCGCCCGAGGAGATCCACGGGGCCGCGAAGGCCGCCCGCCTCACGCACGTCCAGATCCACGGCGCCCTCCCGCCGCGCCGCCTCGACGATCTTCCGACGATTCGCGCGATCCCGCTCGCCTCTGCCGCGGGCGCCCGCTGGCCCTCCGACGACGGCGAGCCGGATCCGTGGGCCGTCCTCGTCGAGCCGAAGCGCGAGGGGCTTCGCGGAGGCACCGGCAGGGCCTTCCCTTGGGAATGGGCCACCCCGCTCCTGGATCGCGGTCGCGTCTTCGTCGCCGGCGGGCTCGACGCGGCGGCGGTCGCCGGACTGCTGTCGCGCTTCCGTCCCTTCGCCGTCGACGCTTCGTCCCGCCTGGAGCGAGAGCCGGGTGTGAAGGATCCCGCGAAGGTGCGCGCCTTCGTCGACGCCGTCCGGATAGCGACGGGCGCGAGGACGGCACCGTGAACGCGCCTTCCCACCATCGCGGTCGCTTCGGCTCGCACGGCGGCCGTTTCGTCCCGGAGACGTTGATCCCGGCCCTCGAGGAGCTCGAGCGCGCGCACGAGGCGGCGCTCGCCGATCCGGCGTTCACCGGCGAGCTGACGGCGCTGCTGCGCGACTACGTCGGCCGCCCGACGCCGCTGACGCGCGCGCGACGCCTCGAGGCGGCGATCGGCTCCGCGGCGCCGGTCTATCTCAAGCGCGAGGACCTCGCCCACACCGGCGCCCACAAGATCAACAACGCGCTCGGCCAGGTTCTGCTCGCGCGCCGCATGGGGAAGCGCCGCATCCTGGCGGAGACGGGAGCCGGACAGCACGGCGTCGCGACCGCGACGGCCTGCGCGCTGCTCGGGCTCCCTTGCCGCGTCTACATGGGGACGGAGGACATGGCGCGTCAGGCGCTGAACGTCTACCGCATGAGGACGCTGGGCGCCGAGGTCGCGCCGGTCGACGCGGGAAGCCGAACGCTGAAAGACGCGATCAACGAAGCGCTCCGCGACTGGGTCGCGACGGTCGACACGACCCACTACGTCCTAGGCTCCGTGCTCGGGCCGCACCCGTTCCCGCGGATCGTCCGGGACTTCCAGAGCGTCATCGGGCGCGAAGCGCGCGAGCAGATCCTCGCCGTCGAGGGCCGGCTTCCCACGCTGCTCGTCGCCTGCGTCGGCGGAGGCTCAAACGCGATCGGCCTGTTCCACCCGTTCCTCGACGATCCGGCGGTCGGGATGGTCGGCGTCGAGGCGGGCGGGGAAGGGATAGCGACCGGCCGTCACGCGGCGCGCTTCGCCGACCGCTCCGCCGGGATCCTGCACGGCACGCGCACCTATCTGCTCCAGGATCGCCACGGACAGATCCGCGCGACGCATTCCGTCTCCGCCGGCCTCGACTATCCGGCGGTCGGTCCGGAGCACGCGTGGCTCTTCGATGAGGGGCGCGCGACCTATGCGCACGCGACCGACACGCAAGCGGTCGAGGCGTTCCATCTGCTCGCGCGCACCGAAGGGATCCTGCCGGCCCTGGAGTCCTCGCACGCGGTCGCCCACCTGCGCGCGATCGCGCCGAGGCTCTCCGCCGCCGATCTGATCTTGCTCAATCTCTCCGGTCGTGGAGACAAGGACGTCGAGACGGTGCGGGCGTTCGGGGAGCCGAAGCCGGAAGGGCCGGGCGCGCGCTAGGCTGCTTTCGCGGCGGTGCTCGGCGATCTCCGACTGGATCAGGAGCGAAGCGAGGCGAGAGCCTCCGGCTCGGTTTCGAAGTGGGGGATCACGTCGAGGAGCTTCACGACGTTCAAGAGCACCAGGCTGCGTTTCGATCCACCCGAGAGGACCATCCGGCCTCCCGCGTTCATGACCGAGGTGAAGCAGGCGGCGAGGATCCCGACGCCGGCGCTGCTCATGTGTTCGATCCTCGAGATGTCGATCAGCACCCCTCGCTTGCCATGGCGTACGTCCTCCTTGACCTCTTCGAGCAGGCGGTAGGACTCCGTCGTGCTCGACAGCCACCCGTCGAGGCGATAGACGACAATCGTGCCCGCTTCAGCTTCGACCCGTTCGATCTCGAGCTTGGTCATCGACGCACTCCTTTCGGGCGCGGGCCGCCGGACGTCCAGCATTCCGGCCCACGGCGCAGGTCGTCTCCGGTCGGTCGGTCGGACGGCCGCCGCTAGTCTCGCCTGGATCGGCCACGAGAGCAACCGTCCGAAAGCCGTCCGGAAAGCCATGCCGAAACCCATGCCAAAAGCCGGCACGCAAGCCATCCCGAAAGCCGGCACGCAAACGAGAGGGGACCGGTCGCCCGGTCCCCTCGCTTCTTCGGCTTGGACTCGGCTTCGGTTCGCCCGGCTGGGAAGTAGGGCCTGGCTCGCCGAGACCGGCTGGATGACTGGAGGACTACCGGTACAGCCGCTTCACGGCTCCCCACGAGGTCGCCTTGGTGGCGACGGGGTACTCTATGCAGCCGGTGTCCTCTCCGTTGACGACGAACAGAGTCTGCGAATCTGGGAAGCCGATGTCGCTCACCCCGATCGGTTCGGGGATCCCGCACTCGGCTGACGCGATCCACGCATCCTGGAAAGCGCCTGCGTCATTGGCCCCCGGGTAGAACGAGACGAAGGTCAAGGAGCAGTCCGGGGCGGAGATCGCGACGACGAGATCGATCCCCAGATCTCCACACCCATCGATCGGAACGTTGATCCACTGCTCCACGTCCTCGACACCGAGATGGACCTGGCGCCGATCCTTCTCTGTGAGGTTCGCGAAGAGCAACGGCACCCCGCTCGGGATCGTGTAGGTGATCACGTCGACGGTGATGTCCCCCGTCAGGTAAGAGACGGCGAAGTCGAGGCTTTGGACAGTGATCCCATTGCCGTGGTCTTCGTAGAGGTAGAAGCGGCGGGCGAACCAGTTTTGGACCGTGTACTCGCCCGCGATGCCGCAGGCGACCTGGGTGTCCCCGATCGTCGTGATGTCGTAGTTCTGATAGATCTGCATGGGAGCCCGCTGTGGAGGTGGCTCGACCGGGTACGACGGATGCTCGATCGTTGTGAGATCCGCGCCGTCCGCCGCCTCGTAGAGGCCCGGAGGACCGACGGCGCAGAGGATCAGCAGAAGCAAGAGCGGCCGCATCGTCAACTTCTCTCCTCCCGATCGGATCGCCCGCGAAAGAGGAGGTCCAGGGGTATCGCGAGCCGGATCCCGGCCGTTCTCTCCTGCACCCTCGCCCTCGCACTTGCACTCGCGCGCGATTCGCTGTTGCGGAAACCGACTGGCATCGAACCGGGAGAGGGGCGGAACGTCCGCTCTTCCTCGCTCTTCCCCCGGAGTTTCTTCGACCGCCGCGAAGTGTACGCCGTTCGACGGCTCCTGGCACCCCGCCCCCACCGCGGCCGGCACCCCGGCGTGACGGATGCCGGCGCGCGCGCCCGGCGGTGGCGACGCCCGATTCGGCTGTGCTAGGATCCGAGCGGCCGAAGCCCGAAGCGCTGCGGCCATCGACGATCGAAAGAACGCGCGCCCGTAGCTCAGCTGGATAGAGCGCTTGCCTCCGGAGCAAGAGGTCACAGGTTCGAATCCTGTCGGGCGTAAGGTCCGAGCCGGATGAAAGAGGACAGGGAAGGGGCTGCGACTCACC
This sequence comes from Candidatus Eiseniibacteriota bacterium, assembly GCA_041946735.1. Taxonomy (GTDB): domain Bacteria; phylum Eisenbacteria; class RBG-16-71-46; order CAIMUX01; family VGJL01; genus JBHGAY01. The sequence continues at coordinate 23,387 of JBHGAY010000031.1, read as the reverse complement.
GTCGCAGCCCCTTCTCGCGCTTGGCCGATCGTGTCCGCGCCGCGACCTGCGGCGAGGCTTCTACGGAACGACGACCGTCCGCGTCTCGCGGTCGACTGGAGTCCATAACCGCACGAAATAAACTCCCGGCGCGATCCCCTTCGTTTCCCATGTGAAATGATGCGGGCCGCTCGGCAGGTCGGCGCGGACTACCGTAGCGCGAAGCCTTCCCTGCACGTCGAAAGCGTCCACGATCGCCGAGCCGGCCGCGGACGTTTCGAAGAAGAGCTCGACTCGCTCCCGCGACGGGTTCGTCACCTGGAAGCGAAGGATCGAATCGATTCCTTGCGTCTGCGGCTCGCCGCCTTCCGCCGCCGCGGTCCCTCCGAACGCCGAATCGAGGAAGCGCAGCGCGACCTGGAGCCTGCCGACCGACCAGTGTCCTCCCACGTACGACTGGAAATCGTGGGGGATTTCCAGCTCCGTCAGCCGTTCATGGAACGCGACGTTTATCGGATAGAGATGCAGCGGGTCGTTCGTGCCGCAATCGAAGTAGATGGCTGGCGCCGTCTCGGGACTGAGCGCGCCCGCGATCGCCGATGGATCATGCTCGAGCCAGCGGCTCCAAACGTCGGGATCGATTTCGCCGTAGGGATCGAGCGGGAAGTCGACGTAGAAGGGAGGATTGCCGAGGTCCGGCGAGAAGCCGCCGGCGAACATGAGCCATCCGCACGTGTAGAGGCCCTCCTCCGGGCGATAGTCCCAGGGAGGGTCGCCGTGCGCGTTGTGCTGCTCGGTGCGGATGATCGGGACGTGCTGGTTCGCGAACTCTTCGAAGTCCGGATAGCCGCTCAGCGCCGCAACCGCCGCGTACATGTCGGGATGACGTAGCGCGGCGTGCATCGATCCGAACGCCCCCATCGAATGTCCCATCAACGCGCGCTTCGCCGGGCTCCGCACGATCCGATAGTTCTCTTCCGCAAACCCCACGACGTCCGCGGTCAGATACGTCTCGAACCGCCCCTGCAGCTCGGAGTCGACCCATCCGCATCCTTCCCAAAACGGCGGCCACTCGCATCCGCTGCCGTCCGGCTTGATCAGGATCACCGGATCGATCTCTCCCGCGCCGATCAGGTTGTCCGCCCAGGCGATCAGCTCCGGGTAGCCGAGATGGTCGCCGTTCGCGCCGTGCAGGAAGCAAATCGACGGATACCAGGTCGTCCCGTCCGGGTCATAGCCCTCCGGCGTGTAGACCTGCACCCAGCGGTTTTCCTGGAGCGCCTCGCTGTAGAACTGGACGTTCGTCACCGTACCGCCCCCCCGGGCGGCGTTCACGATCAGCAGCGACAACGCGAGAATCAGAAGCGAAGACCTCATCGGTTCTGCCTCCTCCCTTGCGGCGCCTGCCGGAGGCGTCGCGTCCTCAGGACGGCGGCCATGCATCGGGCCGGTCCCGGCAGCAGGGTCCTCGTGCTCGTGAGCCGCGTAGGTCGTAGGCCCGTTTCCGTCCACCGGTCACATGCATCCCCTTGCCTGTTCGCGTGGGCCTCGGACGCGGCGGCAAGGATCCTACCATCGGGAGGCGGGGAGGTGGCAGGTTCTTTGGAGACCGATGCTATGCTGCGGGAGGCGGGACGGCGGCGGCGACGCTTTGTCTCTGCACCCCGCCCTGGAGGATCGTGCAGGATGCAACGCCTTCCCGGGGACCGTGGCCGGATGCCGCCGGATGGAACGGAAGCCTGGCTCCCCGCGGTGATCCTCGCCGCCAGCCAGATCGCGGTGGCCGCCGCCCTCGTATGGTTTCTCGTCGTCGCGCGTGACCTGCAAGGCCGGATCGCGTTGCCCCGTGCGGTGCTTCCGGTTGCGATGGGTGTCGCCGTCGTCGTCATGATCCGCGTGCTCTGGCGAGCCGCGGCCAACATCCGATGGGCCGTCCGAAGGATGCGGCGGCCGCCTCCCGGCCCTCCTTCCCCCTGACCGCGGGCATGAGGCTTGCCTCCCGCTCTCATGGAGGACCTCATGCACACGAGCCCGGCGCCGCCCGACTTCGCATTCCTGCGCTCCCTGCTGGCGCTTGCCGACGTCGGATCCTCCTACTCCTCCTCGTCCGTCTTCTCCTCCTCCGGCGCCGCCGGGGGCGGCGAGCCGATCGAGCGCGATTCGCCCGATGCCCGCGATCTGCGCGCCTTGGGACGGGGGATCGGCGAGATATGCCGCGCGTTCTCCGCGCACCTGCTCTACACCGTCCTGGAAGGGGAGACGGGCTGGATCAAGACCGGCTACGACGCGCAAGGGGAGCGGGGCAGCTTCGTCCTCTCGCGGCCCGCCGGGGTCGTTCGCACCGTCCTCTCCAAGCGCTCGCGCATGCTCGAGACGGTGCCGGGGTCACGAGGCGGCTTCCATCGGTTCCAGGATGGATGGCCCGGCCTCGACGCCCGCTCGTGTCTCGCGATGCCGATCCACCGCGGGGGCCGGATGCTCGGCGTGCTCGTCCTGCTGCGTGGTCCCGATCTCCCGCCCTTCGGACTTTCCGACCTGCCGCGCGCCGAAGCGCTCGCCGACGCGCTCGCGATCGGCGAAGAGAACCGCCGGCGCGTCGCGACGCTCGAGGAGCTGGCGCGGAGCGATCCGGTGACCCGCCTTTGCGGGTATCGAGAGCTGCGCGCGGCGCTCGAGCGCGGAGCGGCGAGGGCGGCGGCGCTCGGCGATCCGTTCGCGATCCTTCTCGTGGAGATCGGCAATCTCCGGCTCTACGCGGTGCGGGAGGGACGCCTCGTGGCGCTCGATATCTTCCGGCGCATCGGGCAGACGATCGAGCGCAACATCCGCGCGGGCGACCGGATCGGTCCGCTGGGATCGGACGCCTTTCTGATCCTCCTTCCCGACACCGACCGCCTCGGCGCCTGCGTCGTCGCCGAGCGGGTGCGCCACTTGGCCGCATCGGAGGGGATCCGCGATCCGGCGGCCTGCTCCCTGTCGGTCACGGTCGCCGTCGCGTCGGTTCCCGAGGATGGACGGGAGGGCTCCGCGCTCCTCCGCGCCACCGAGCGGGCCGCGATGGTCGGGGGGAATATCCTCGCGCCGCCGCTTTCCGGCGAAGCGAAGGCCGGATAGCGAGGGCGAAGGCTCGACGGCGAAGGCCGTGGAGGCCGGATGGCGGTGGCGAAGGCCCGGATCGCGGGCAGGCGAGGGGGTGGCGCCCGAGGGGGCGACGCCCGACCGGCCGCGGGCCGGCCTCGGCGAGGCTCGTCCCGCCGCATCTCTCGGCGCCGCCGGAAGCGGCCGTCGCTTGCAGCGGCGCCCCCGCGGGTCGCGTGCTACGATCGCGACAACGGGGCTGCCAGGAGACAAGCGATCGATGCCGTTTCGTACGCTGCGTTGGCTCGTTCCCCTCGTACTGCTGCTCCTGGCCGGGGCGGGCGCGGCGGCGCAGGCGCGGGCGCAGGGGTTCGGGCAGAACAAGGTCCAGTACAAGGACCTCGACTGGGCCGTTCTCGAGACGGACCACTTCCTCGTCCACTTCTACTCGAGCGAGCGCGAGGCGGCGGTCGACGGGGCCCGGATGGCCGAGCGCGCGTACACGCGCCTCTCGACGATCCTCCGTCACGACATCGAGCAGAAGATCCCGCTGATCCTCTACGCGTCCCCCAGCGATTTCCAGACGACGAACATCAGCCCGGAGCTGATCGGTGAGGGAACGGGCGGCTTCACGGAATACCAGAAGCGGCGCGTGACCCTTCCGTTCACCGGCGGCTACGACGATCTCGATCACGTCCTGACGCACGAGCTGGTGCACGCCTTCCAGGTCGACATCCTCTTCGGCAGCGGCGATCGCGGACTGGCCAACCCGCTCGGCACGCCCTACGTCCCTCCTCTGTGGTTCATGGAGGGGATGGCGGAGTATCTCTCGGTCACGAAGGTGGACAACCTGACCGAGATGTGGCTGCGCGACGCGTCGTTGCAGGGCTACCTGATTCCGCTCGACGTCCTCTCGAACGTCTACGACATCCGGATCTACCGCTTCGGCCAGTCGATCTTCTCCTACATCGGGGCGACGTTCGGCGACGACAGGATCGGCGAGCTGCTCAAGCGCGTGGCGTCCACCCGGTCGGCCGAGCGGGCCTTCCAGGACGTCCTCGGAATGACGCTCGAGCGTTTCAGCGACGACTGGATGGAGAACGTCCGGAAGACCTACCTTCCGACGATCGCCGAGCACCACAAGCCGGAGGACTTCGCGCGCCGCCTCACCGACGCGCAGCGCTCCTCGGCCAGCTACCACCTCGCCCCCGCCGTGTCGCCCAACGGCGCGGACATGGTCTACCTCTCCGACCACTCGCTCTACAACGCCCTCTATCTGGCGAGCGCGCTCGACGGCCGCGTGCAGAAGCGGCTGATCCAGGGGGAGAGGCGCGCCGAGTTCGAATCGCTCCGATTCCTGAACGCGTCGATGGACTTCTCGCCGGACGGCAAGACGGTCGCCTTCGCTGCGAAGGCGGGCGCGCGCGACGCGATCTACCTGCAGCGTCTGCGGGACGGAAAGATCCTGCGCAAGATCGACTTCCCGCTCGACGGGATTCAGAATCCCTCCTTCTCGAACGACGGCGACTGGATCGTCTTCGTCGGGCTCGATGGGGGACGGAGCGACCTGTATCGATGCCGCGTGGACGGGCGGGACTACGAGCGGCTGACGAACGACCGCTTCCTTGCGCAGTCGCCGCGCTTCTCGCCCGACGATCGCTCGATCCTCTTCGTCACCGATCAGGGACCGGAGACCGACTTCCGGAACCTGCTCTTCTCGAAGCCGACGCTCGCGATCCTCGACCTTCCGAGCGGCCGGATCACGCCGCTTCCCGGCATGACCGGGTCGAACACCGCTCCGCACTATTTCCCCGACGGGCGGCACATCCTGTATGTCTCCGACCGCACCGGGATCCCGAACCTCTACGTCCGCGATCTCGCGTCGCACGCCGACGCGCGGATCACCGACATCCTGACGGGCGTCACCGGGATCATCCCGCTCGCGCCTGCGGTGAGCCTCGCGCGCGACGGCTCCCGGTGCGTCTTCTCGTGCTTCACCCGGGGAAGCTGGGACCTCTACGCGATCAAGGATCCGCTCTCGCTCGCCCGCTTCGACGTCGCCCGCGGAGAAGCGGCAGGAGAGAGCGAAGCGGATAGCTCCGCTGGCATCGCGGCGCCGCCGCCCGCCTCTCCGGGCCCGCTGACCGCCTCGCGGGATCCCCTGGCGCCATCGCACGGCCCGGATAGCCGTGCGCCGGAGCCGGAGCCGGCGCAGGCGCCCAGTCTGGATTCGGCAGGCGAGCCCGATACGCTCGCCTCCGTTGCCGGTCCTCCGCCGCCCGCGGCGGAGCCGACGCCCGCGCCGCCGGCATCGCCGGAGCCATCGCCCGCGCCGCCGGCCTCGCCGGAGCCATCGCCCACGCCGCCGGCCTCTCCTCCTTCCGCCGACTCGCTGCGAGCCGCCGAGCCCGACTCGATCCTCTTCCGCCGTCCCGACCGGCGCCTCGCGGTCGCATCCTTCGACGATTCGCTCTCCGAACGCCCGACCCGGATCGGCGAGGTGTTCGCCCTCTATCGCTCGCTTCCCGACACGAGCGGATTCAAGATCGACGACTATCGCGTTCACTTCACGATCGATTACGCGGCGGCGAGCGGCTTCTTCGCCTCCAACGTCGGCGTGGCGGCGCAGACGCTGCTCGGCTTCTCCGACGTGCTCGGGAACCACAATCTGGTGATCGGCGCCAGCATCTACGGCTCTCTCTCCGACTCGGATCTCCTCTTCGAATACGTCAACCTGGCGAACCGGATCAACTACGGCATCGCGCTCTATCAACTCCGCGACGACTTTTTCCTGACGACCGCGCAGTCGACCGACGAGTTCGTCAGCCAGATCTACCGCGGCGTCAACCTCACTCTCTCCCGTCCCTCGGACCGCTTCCGTCGCATCGAGCTGAACATCGAAGGGCTGCAGGTGGCCGAGAAGGTGTACCAGGAGGCGTACTACGGCAGCGGGATCTTCTACGAGAAGCCGACCGAGGAGAACAATCTCTACTTCGCGAGGCCGGGGATCGCGCTGGTCGAGGACAACACCGTCTACGGGATCACGGGGCCGATCAGCGGGGCGCGCAGCCGCTTGAGCTTCGACGTCTCGCTCGGAGACGTCCAATCGACCCGCTGGATCGTGGACCGCCGCCACTACTGGAACGTCCGCCAGAGTTACGCGTTCGCCGCCCGCATGGTCGGGGCATCGAGCCAGGGGCGCGATCCGCAGACGTTCCGCATCGGCGGTCCGTACACGTTGCGCGGCTATCCGTACGGAGACCTGGACGGCAGCAACGTGGGTCTCCTGAACCTCGAGTTCCGCTTCCCGTTGATCGAGACGCTGCAACTCGGCTGGCCGCTGCCGATCGGGCTGCGCGGCGTGCGCGGCGCGATCTTCTTCGACGCCGGCGCCGCCTGGCGGCAGCACGATCACCTGCGCGTCATCGCGCCCGGCGGCTCCTTCCGCCTGGGAGACGTCAAGGCGAGCTATGGCCTTTCGGCCGCAATGAACATCGGCTTCGCGATCCTCCGCTGGGACCTCGCGCAACGCACCGACCTGCGAAACAACCTGGGAGATCTGCGAGGCTCCTTCTCGGTCGGAAGCGACTTCTAACGACGGCGATGAGGATCCGGCCGCGCGCGACGCTCTGGCTGCCGGCCGTGTGTGTCCTTCTCTCCCTCGCCGTGCGCCTCCCGGTGCGCCCCGACCCGCCCGCGGCGGCTCCGTGGATCCGGGGCGCGCTCCTCCTGCAAGGGATCGCTCTCCCCGAGGACGCTGGACCCGCGCGCCAGGACCTGGTCGTCGCCCTTCCGCTCGCGATCGCACAGAACTTCGCCGCGGCCGCCGTCGCGGTCGGGGGTGGGCGCGGCGGCCTCGACCGCGTCGCATGGATCCGCGAACAGGCGTCGCTCTGGCGCGACGTTCTCTGGATCTTCTGGCTCCTCGCGGGCGCCGCAGGCTCCCTCCTCGCGTACCGGATCGCGGGACGAGGATGGCGCGGCCTCGTGGCGGGGCTCTTCGCCGCGCTTCTCCCCGTCTCCCTCGGCGGGACGTGGCGGCTAGAGGCCTGGGTCCTCGCCGCGCCGCTTGCGCTGGCCGTCCTGCTGCCGCTGCTCTCCGGCTCTCGCGCGCTGTTCCGTCCCGCGGTCGGATGGGGCGCGCTGCTATCGCTCACTCCGCTGGGGTGGATCCTCGCGCTCCTCGCCGCCATCCTGGGGAATGCTCGCCTGCGCCTCGCGCTGCTGATCGCCATCCCGATCTGGTTCGCCCTCGATCCGGCGCGGCTGACCGACCCCGGCTCGGCGCTTCCCGCCGCCTTCGCCTCTCTCCGTCCCTCCGTATGGCCGGGGATCGGCGCCGGCCCGCCCGCCCGCCTGCTCGTCGCCTCGTGGACCGCGGGGCCGGTCGGTCTGCTCCTCGTCGCCTGCGCATGGCCGCGCGCCCGGCGCGATCGCGCGCTGCGCATCCTCCTCGCCTGGGCGCTGGCGCTCTGGATCCTCCCTGCGATCCTCGGCGCGCGCTCGCCGGAACCGGTCGGTCTCGTCGCGCCGGGGACGGCGGTGCTCGCGGCGGTCGGCGCGGCCTGGCTCGGCGAGACGGCGCGGCGCTCGCGCGCGCAGATCGCGGCCGGCGCGGCGGTCCTCCTGCTCGCATTCCTCGCGTGGGGGAGCGTGACGACGCTCCGCTCCGAATCGCAGCGCCGGGGACGCGTCGAGCGGATGGCGGCGATCGTCGCCCGCGAGGTCGGCCGTGGCGGCCGGCTGCTCGTCGACCCTTCCCTCCCGCCGTCGGTCTTCGACTCGGTCGCGGCGTTTCCGCTTCCGGCGCACGCGGAGAGACCCGAGGTCTGGGACTTCGCCTGGTGGCCCGGATGGTACGGCTCGTTCACCCACCTGCTCGTCTCGGCGCGCACGCTCGAAACGCTGGCCGGCGCGACGAACCGTCCCGGTGGACGCGCCCTGCTCTACGCGCTGCCGCAACATGCCGATGCCCTCGCGCGCGTCGGCGATCTGCGGGATCGAAACGCGCTCCTGCTCTTTCGCCTTCGCTCAGGCCCTCCGTGGAGTCCGGAGAACGGGACGCAGGCGTGGAGCGCGATTCGCGGCGGACCGTTCGAGGCGGGCTTCCTGATCGACCTCGCCACCTTCCTCGGCCGCACGGGCGATCCGCAGACCGCCATCGAGCTTCTGCGGCTGGCGCGCGGCTGGAGTCCGCAGGCGGCGGGACTTTGGGCGGCGACCGGCTCGATCCTGTTGCAGCTCGGAGACGCCAAAGGCGCGGCGGACGCGTTCGAGAACGGGCTGCGGCGCGATCCGTCCTCGCTCGAGCTGCGCTATGGTCTGGCGAGGGCCTACCTCGACGCAGGGATCGGAGGGCGCGCGCTGATCGAGCTGCGGAGGCTGTTGCAGGAGCATCCTGAGTTCGCGCCGGCGCACTTCGATCTCGCCCGCGCGGCGGGACTGGAGGAGGACTGGGCGCTCGCGGTCGAGGCGCTGCGCGCCTATCTCGAGCGCGAGAGCGACCCGGCGAAGCGGGCGCAGGCGGAAGATGCGCTCGCGCTCGCGCGGTCGCGTCTCGCCGAGGAGTCGCTCCGCCAGTCGCAGCGCGCCGCGCCCCCGGAGCCAGCGCGATGACCGCGACGACGGCGATGAGCGCGACGAGCGCGAGTGGCGCGAGCGATCGGGAGAGCGAGGCGATGAGCGGACGCGGGATCCGGAGAGAGACGATCGCTAGAGAGACGATCGCAAGCGAGGCGATTGCACGGGAGACGATCGCGGTGCGCCTGCCGAACTGGATCGGTGACGCGGCGATGGCCGCTCCCGCGCTCGCCGCGCTCCGCGCCGCCCGCCCGGGCGTCCGCTGGATCCTGATCGGCAGCGAGCAGAGCGTGCCGCTCTACGGGCGGTGGGGGGCCGACGGGCTCTTGGTGGCGCGCGATCGCGGTCTCTTCGGTCCCTTCGCGCTCGCGCGGCGGCTTCGCGATCTCTCGCTCTCCGAGGCGCTCGTGCTCGGCCGCTCCTTCCGCGCAGCCTTGCCGTTCGCGCTCGCGCGCGTTCCGCACCGGGCCGGGCTCGCGACGGGCGGGCGCGCGCTCCTCCTCACCGATCGCCTGCCGGAGCCCGACCGCTCGCGCCATCTCGCGCAGCACTACCTCGACCTGGCGGCGCGCCTCGGCGCCGATCCCGCGACGCCCCTCGATCCTTCCCTCCCGATCGGGGACGACGAGCGCCGCGCCGCCGCCCGCCGGCTCGAAGCCGTCGGCTGCCGGCCCGAGACCGCGATCGGATTCGCGCCGGGGGCGACCTACGGAGAGACGAAGCGCTGGCCGCTGCGCTCCTGGATCGATCTCGGCTCGCGTCTCGCCTCCTCGGGATTCTCGATCGCCGTCTTCGGCGGGACGGCCGAGCGCGCGGCCGCCGCAGCGATCGCCGACGCGCTCCCCGGCGCCGTCTTCCCGCTGGCGGGAACGCTGGCGATCCGCCAGAGTCTCGCCGTCATGAGCCTCTTGCGCGCGCACGTCAGCAACGATTCCGGCGCGATGCATCTCGCCGCCGCTTCGGGCCGCCCGGTCCTGGGGATCTTCGGCTCGACGAATCCCCGCTGGACCGGCCCGCTCGGCCCCGCGTCGCGCGCGCTCACGCTCGGCCTCTCCTGCTCGCCCTGCTACGCGCGCCGCTGCCCGACGCAGATCGAATGCCTGCGGGACCTCGGGGCCGCCGCGGTGCACGAGACGCTCCAGCCGATGCTTCGCGATCCGGCGGCCGCAAGCCGCCCGCGCGCCGGCGAGACTCCATGAACGCCCTGCCGGCCTCTCGCCCCGCCGTCTTCCTCGACCGCGACGGCACGATCCTCGACCTCGTCCCCTACCTCCACGATGCCGGGCGCGTACGCCTCGTGCCAGGCGCCGCGCGCGCGCTCCTCCGCCTCGGGGAGGCGGGCTACGCGCGCATCGTCGTCTCCAACCAGTCCGGGATCGCGCGCGGCTTCTTCGACGAGGCGGCGGTCGAGCGGGTCCACGCCCGCATGCTCGAGCTGCTCCGCGCCGGCGGGGCCGATCTCGAGGGGATCGAGATCTGTCCCCACCATCCCGATTTCACGGGGGATTGCGAATGCCGCAAGCCGGCTCCGGGCATGCTCCGCCGCGCGGCGGAGCGCCTCGCGATCGACCTTCCCAGCTCCTGGGTGGTCGGCGACCGGCTGGAGGATCTCGCCGCCGGCTCGCCGCTCGGCTGCCGCGGGATCCTCGTGAGGACCGGATACGGTAGGGAGGAGGAGGCGAAGATTCCCTCGCGCGAGCGGGACAACGTCCTCTTCGTCGCGGACGATCTCGGGCAGGCGGTCGAGTGGCTGCTCGCCCTGCCTGCGCGTCAGCGAGGCGAGAGCCGGTAGGCGCTTCCTTCCGGTCTGTAGAGCCAGCGCGCCGCAGCGTCGTGCGGTAGGAGGCGTTCCGCCTCGAGGGAGGCGAGCGCCGCCGGATACTCGCCGTGGCGATGGCGGTAGACCTCGATCGTCCTGCGCAGGTCGATCTCCTCCCAGCTCCGCCGCGCCCGCTGCCATGGCCGGTCCTCGTCGCCCCGCTCCTGTCCGACCCAGGCGCCGCCGAGCCCGACCGCGAGCAGAAGGGAGAGCACCACGAGCGCACGCGGACGGTGCACCTCGCGGTGGGCGACCGACTCCGGCGCCGGCTCGCGAACCCCGGTCCGCAGGTCCAGCAGGAGCAGGCAGGACGCCTGCAAGCCTTCCGCGATCGTTCCGTAGACGTCGTACGCGCCGAGCCGCGTCGCCTCGCCGATCTGCTCGATCGTCCGCCGTCCGTCGATCTGCCGCAGCACGGCCCTGCGCAGGCGGTCCTCGCCGACGAACTCGTCCTCGCGCCCGCAGACGCACGGGACGGCATCGGGCGGCAGCGGGCCGCTGCGCCACGCGGCCAGCTCGTCGAGCCGGCGCATCGAGTCGAGAAGGATCGAGTCGGAGCCGAGCCCGGGCCGCAGCACCGGCTCGACCGGCGCGGCGGACAGGATCGCGAAGTGGCCGCGCTCCCAGAGCAGGACCCGGTCGAGCGTCGCCTCCGTCGCGCGACCGTACACCTCGCGCAGCGTCCCCTCGTCGAGGTAGTCGATCTCGCGCGCCAGCGTCCACAGGTCGCGTCCCTGCCGCACGTCGTGCGCGATCCGCACCGCCTCGGTCGGGCTCAGGTGCCCCAGCGCGACGAGCGAGTCGAGGAAGGCGTCCCCCTCGGCGGCGTCACGACGGTGCGAGGCGACGAGCAGGCCGTCGCGGAAGTGGAGCTGCACCTTTCCTTCGGGGGATTCCAGTTCGAGCGTCGCGGTCTTGCGCTGGGACCCGATCATCTGCAGCGCCTCGAGGACGCTCAGCTCCCTCAGACTGCCTTGCACCGCCATCGCGCCTCCCGCGTGCCCGCCGCTCGCGCGCGCGGGCTAGGCCGCCTTCCGCCTGTCGAAGTCGGAGCCGAAGAAGCGTGCGACGCTGCCGCGCCGCGGCGCATGATGCACGAGCAGGAACGAGAGGCCGGCGGCTCCCGCCACGAGCAGCCCGCCAAGCACCCGCAGCACCGTCTCGAGGGCGCCGAGGCTGGGCGACGGAGGGAACGGCCAGGCGGCGCGCGTGACGAGGAGGATTCCGAGCGAGAGCGGCGGCAGCAGCAACGCGCCTCTCCAGGTCCGGCCCCAGAGCACCGGCCCGACTCCCGGCAGCGCGGAGGCCAGGCGCCGGCGGAGCACGTGGCGCGGATCTTCGTCGAGCAGGTGGGAGAGCAGCATCCGGCTGTGCTCGGCCGGCGCGAGCCGCAGCGTCCGCTGCGCGCAGGTCGCGCAGTACGGATGGCCGCCGACGCGGAACAGGCAGCGCCGGCAGACCGGTCCGCCGCAGTGGTGGCAGGAATGGATCACGAGCTGCCGGTGCAGGAGCGACCCGATCAGCCCGCCGAGCAGCAGGCTGACGAGCAGGGCCGGGACGGCCGCCGCGGGCGACCCCTTCGGCAGCATCCAGGAGAGGACCGGCGGCGCCAGCATCCCTCCTTCGGGCTCGAGCGCCCACAGCTCGTCGGCGGAGAGCACGCCGTCCATCACGTTGGCCGTGGCTCGCGGCCCTTCGCCGCGCGTGGCGGTACGCACCTGGCTCGGGTCGATCCGCTCCGCCTCCTCGAGATGCGCGTCCGCCTCGCGGAAGCGGTGAAGCTGGCTCATCGCGATCGCGAGATTGAAGCGGGCCTCCAGCCGCGCCGCCTCTTCGTCGAGGACCTGCTCGTAGGCCCGCGCCGCAGCCGTCGGATCGCCAAGCCAGAAGTCGAGGTTTCCGAGGTTCACCTGCGCGAGCGCGGCGATCGTTCTCCCGGTCGCGGAATCCGCCGAAGCCCGGAACTCCTCCGCTGCCTCACGGAAGCGGCCGTTCCTCCGATCGAGCATCCCGCGTGCGAAGTGCGCCGCGGGATCGCTGAACGGCGCGGAGAGCGAGGCGATCTGCTCCTCCAGCTCGGGGGAGGGGACCTCGCGCTGCGCGCGGTCGATCAGCCACGCCGCGCCGGTGGGATCGATCGGCGCGGCCAGCCGGCTCACGGGGCGCCAGGCGAGCGGGAGAAGGAGCAATCCGATCACCGTGACGCCGGCCAGGACGCGGTCGCGCCGCGCCAGGTCGCGGAAGGAGAGGGCCGCATAGAAGGCGGCGGCCGAAAGCAATCCCCAGCGCACCCCGAGCGGGGCGAGCGCCAGGAGCATGGCGAGCCCCGCCCCGCGCGACGGACCGATCCGCCGCGCGAGGATCTCGGTCAGCACGTGGAGGCTGCGGGGGAGCTGGCGGAGCCCGATCGCCGCGAGCAGCAGGATCGCCGCAAGAACCGCCGCGCACCCTGCCAGCGGCAGCAGCGCCGCGAAGAGGCGCCGCTGCGCTTCCCATCCGTGCGCGACCGCTCCCGCGGCTCCTGCGATCCCCTCCGCCATCATCGACGGGCGGTCGGGGAAGCCTTGCAGGGCGAGGCCGATCCAGGCTCCGAGCAGGTCGGGATCGAGCTGTGTCGCAAGGCGGTAGTTGCAGCTCGCCGCTTCGCGATCGCCCGCGCGGGCCGCCTCCTCGGCGAGAAGCAGGTGGTGCCAGGCCGGTCCGGGCGCCGCCCAGGCTCCCGAGCGCGCCTGTTCCTCGATCGCCCGCTCGGGATCCGGCCCCGCTCCGGACGCCTCGCCGGGAGGCGAAAGGAGGGCGAGGAGCCCCAACCACAGCCCGAGTACGGCAGGGCGGAGGAGGGATCGATGCTGCATCGTTAGACTCGTCATGGGTTTGGCGTTGACACTCCGTTGGGCCTCCCGGTAGCTTGGGAAACCGTGTCCGTGCCCCTTTTCTCTCTATCGGAAGTCCGCTTCGAGACTTGAGGACGCACGGGCGGCAGGGGAGGAAAACGTGTCGGAGCCAGCCCGGGGCCAGGAGATCGAGATCCGCCACATCGGAGAGCGCGACGGACAGGAGGTGACCCTCCGCGGATGGATCCTGCACGTCCGCTCCTCCGGCAAGATCGCCTTCGTCGACCTCCGGGACGGGACCGGCCGCGTGCAGGCGGTTGCCTCGCGAAGCGACGTGTCCCCCGAGGCGTTCGAGGCGATCGCGGGGCTCCAGGTGGAGGACGCGGTCGAGCTGCGCGGGGAGGTCCGCAAGGATCCGCGCTCTCCGGGAGGCTACGAGGTTGGTCTGCGCGATCTGCGGGTGCTGTCCCCGGCGCGCGAATATCCGATCTCGCCGAAGGAGCACGGCGCAGCCTTCCTGCTCGAGCGGCGCCACTTGTGGCTGCGCTCCTCGCGGCCGCACGCGATCCTCTCGATCCGCAACGAGTTCCTGAAGGGTTGCCGCGACTTCTTCTACGACAAGGGGTTCACGCTGATCGACGCGCCGATCTTCACCCCCGCGGCCTGCGAGGGGACGACCACGCTCTTCGAGACCCCGTACTTCGACGAGAAGGCGTATCTGACCCAGTCGGGCCAGCTCTACATGGAAGCGGCGGCGATGGCGTTCCGCAAGGTGTACTGCCTCGGCCCCACCTTCCGCGCGGAGAAGTCGAAGACGCGCCGCCACCTGACCGAGTTCTGGATGCTCGAGCCGGAGATGGCGTTCGCCGATCTTGACGACGTGATGGATCTCGAGGAGGAGATGATCGTCTATCTCGTCCAGCGGATCCTGACCCGATGCCGCAAGCACCTCGAGACGCTCGAGCGCCCGCTTGCCCCGCTGGAGGCGGTCCAGCCCCCCTTCCCGCGCGTTCACTACAACGACGCGGTCGCGATCCTGAAGGAGTCGGGCAGCGACTTCGAGTGGGGCGGGGACTTCGGGGCCCCCGACGAGACGACGGTCTCCCAGCGCTACGACCGGCCCGTCTTCGTCCACCGCTACCCGGCTCCGGTGAAGGCGTTCTACATGAAGCGCGACGCGGACGATCCGCGCCTCTCGCTCTCGGTCGACCTTCTCGCCCCCGAGGGCTACGGCGAGATCTGCGGCGGCGGCCAGAGGGAGGACTCGCTGGAGTTGCTCGAGACCCGCTTCGAGGAGCACGGCCTCCCGAAGGAGCCGTACGAGTGGTACCTCGATCTGCGGCGCTACGGGTCGGTCCCGCACGCCGGATTCGGCATGGGGATCGAGAGGACCCTCTCCTGGATCTGCGGGCTCGATCACCTGCGCGAGGCGATCCCGTTCCCGAGGATGCTCTACCGCATCTATCCCTAGAGCCGCGCCGGAAGCGATTGACGAGTCCCGGCCCCGTTCCTAGGCTCGCCTGGGGGTTGCCGTGGTTCGAGGTCGGGAGGTCCGAGATCGATGAGGGACTGTGAACGCCGTCGCTTTCCGGCTCCCCGGGCTCGAAGCCTGAGGGGGCTTCTTCCCGCCGCTCTCCTTCTCGCCGTCCTCGGGATGGCCCTGGCCCTGGCCGTCTCGATCGCTTCGCGGGCCCAGCAGCCGGGGGAGCCGGCCCCGGCGTCCGACGCCGCGGCGACACCCGCACCGGGCGGCACGGCGGCACCGGGCGGCACGGCAGCACCGAGTGGCGCGGCCGCGCGCGGGGCGGGCGGCTACACGGAGATCCGCGGATTCCTCGACTGGTTCGAGCGCGGCGGGGTCTTCATGTGGCCGCTCCTCGCCTGCTCGGTCGCCGGCCTCGCCGTGATCCTCGAGCGCCTCTACGCCTTCCGCAAGGCGACGCGGGATTCGCAGCCGCTCGTCGAGGACGTCCTGCGAATGCTCCAGACCCAAGGGGTCGCCGAAGCGATCGCGCGATGCCGGGGGCATCGCGTCCCCATCGCACGCATCCTGCGGGCCGGCCTCGGCCGCGCCGGCGAGGGGGTCTCGCAGGTCGAGCGCGCGATCGAAGCGGCCGGCTCGATCGAGGTGGCGTTTCTACAGCGCGGACTGCTGTGGCTCGCGACGGTCGCGAACATCGCGCCGCTACTCGGCTTCCTCGGCACCGTCTCCGGAATGATCCACGCCTTCGCGAACATCGCCGCCGCCGACCAGATCACGGCGCGCATCGTGGCGAGCGGAATCGAGGAAGCGCTGATCACCACCGAGGCGGGGCTCATCATCGCAATCCCGGTCCAGGCGTTCCACAACTACTTCGTCGGGCGCATCGACCGTTTCGTCACGGAGGTCGAGGAGGACTCGCTCGATCTCATCTCGATCCTCGAGCGGCAGACGGGGCGGCCGGCCGAGAGCGCGGCCGGCATGGGAGAGGGCGGCGGAGGCGCCGCCGGCGGAGGATGAGGCGATGATCCGGATCCGCGGCCGCCGCCGCGTCACGCCGGAGATCTCGCAGGCGTCGGCTTCCGACGTCGCCTTCCTGCTGCTCATCTTCTTCCTCTCGGCAACGGCCTTCACCGTCGAGGTCGGGATCCCGGTCGTCCTCCCCGCATGGAAGGCGGCGCCCGCGCAGGTCGCGCGCCGTGACGTGCTGATCGCTCGCGTGCGAGCGAGCGGCGAGTGGTTGCTCGATGGGCGCGCGGTCGATCCGTGGCTGGCCGCCGACGCCGTCCGAGCGAGGATCGCGGCCGACCCGAAGCTGGTCCTCCGCCTCGAGACCGATCCGGAGGCTCCATACGGAGCGATGGTCGGCTTCCTCGACGAGATCCGCAAAGCGGGCGTGACGCGGCTCGACTTCCGGATGGCTTCGAGCGAGGAGGCGCCCCGGTGAGCCTGCGCATCCCCCGCGGCCCGCGCGTGCCCGCGACGATCCCGACGGCGTCGATGGCGGACATCGCCTTCCTGCTGCTGATCTTCTTCCTCACCAGCTCGCTGTTCCGGCTGCAGGAGCGCGTCGCGGTCGATCTTCCCGAGGCCGAGTCGGGCGTGCGGGCGTCTCGCGAGGAAGGGATCCGGCTGTGGATCGACCGCGCGGGCGTGGTGACGATCGGCGAGCGACCGGTCGCGATCGATGAGGTCGGCCCCGCCCTGGAGCGCGCCCTGGCCGCCGATCCGGGCTTGACGCTGGCGCTCCAGATCGACCGGGACGTCCCGTACGCGACGGTCGATCGGCTCCTGCGCGAGATCCGGGCGGTCCGCGTGCGCAACGTGACGTTCGGGAGCCGGCCGCCGGAGCCCTGATTCGCTTTGCGGAAAAAGAGAGGAAACCTTTTCGCCTGCCCATCCGTTTGGGGACTGGACGGTCGGGCGACTTTCGGACAGGAGGTCACGATGCGTGAATCGAGAAATGGACGGAACGGCGGGCACGGCTGGAACGCGCGGCTGCTCCTCGCCGGCTGTCTGGCGGTCCTGCTCGCTCCGGCCGTGCGCGGACAGCCGGCGCCCGGAGGTCCGCTCACGGTCGACCAGGCGGTGGACGAGGCGCTCCGGAACAATCCGGGGCTCGCTGCGGCCGCCTACGACCTCAAGGCGGCGCGCGGGACCCGTCTGAGCAGCTACAGCGCCGTCCTTCCCTCGATCTCGCTGCAGACGCAGTACTCGCAGACGACGAGCCGCTACGGGGAGCCTCGGGTCGACCCGTTCACCAACCGGATCATCACCTCCGAGACCGACGACAGCTACAGCTTGAGCGGCAGCGTGAGCCAGCCGATCATCAGTCCCTCGGACTGGTACTCGGTCTCGGCGGCCGGAGCGAGCCTGGCGGCCAGCCGGCAGACGTACCGGATCGCGCGCCAGGACGTGATCCTCACCGTGCGGCAGCAGTTCTTCAATCTCGTCGGAGCGATCCGCTTGCAGCAGGTCGCGGCCGAGGCGCTCTCCGTCGCGGAGGAGCAGCTCCGCCGCTCGCAGGCCCTCTTCGACCTCGGCTCGGTGGCGCGCAGCGACGTGCTGCAGGCCCAAGTCAACCGGGCGACCGCGGAGCGCGACGAGATCGCGGCGCGCAACCGGGTGGAGCAGGAGCGCGCGTTTCTCGCGACCCTGCTCGGACGCCCCGTGACCGAGGAGATCGACGTCACCACCGATCTTCCCGAACCGGCGATCGAGGAGACCGGAGAGGCCGGAGAGCCCGCCTGGATCCAGGAGGCGATGCGTAGCAAGCCCGAGCTGCAGCGCGCGCGGGAGTCGTCGCGCGCGGCGCATCTCGACTACCGCTCCGCCTTCTGGTCGCAGTTCCCCTCGATCGACGGGAGCCTTTTCTACTCGAAGACGGCCGATTCCCGCGCGGACATCTGGGACCTGGGACATCTGAAGGACGATGCGCGCTGGGGCTTCACGCTCGGCCTCCGCTGGGACATCTTCCCGGGACTCTCGAAGATCGGAGCGGTTCAGCGGACGAACGCCCAGGCGCTCGCCGCGCGCGAGGAGGTGAGGCGCCAGGAGCTGCAGACGGAGCTCGACGTCCGGGAGGCGAGGATCGCGATCCAGAACGCGCGCGAATCGATCTCGGCGGCGGAGGCGTCCGTGCAACTCGCCGAGGAGAACCTGAAGCTCCAACAGGCGCTCTACGAGAACGGCGGCGGCACGATCCTCGAGCTGAACAACGCCCAGGCCGAGCTGACCCGGGCGCGGGTCTCGCTCGTCCAGGCGCAGATCGACCTCCACCTGGCCGTCGCGCAGCTCCAGCGTGCGATCGGGTAGAGTGCCTCACGCCCGGCGCGGCTTCGCCTCGCTTCGAGCGAACGGGTGTTCTACGCTGTTCGCCGGAAGGAGTCGTCCATGAAGATCCGAAAGCGCACCCTGTGGATCGGGATCGGCGTCCTGGTCCTGCTCGGTCTGGTCGGCGCGAATCTGCGCCCGAAGAGCCGCTCCTCCGGTCCGGAGGTGAAGGTCGAGACGGTAGGCCTCCACCGGGTCGAGGCCTGGGTGCGAGCGCCCGGCCGCATCCAGGCGGTCTCGCGCGTGCAGGTGTCGAGCAACGTGATGGGACGTGTGGCGGAGCTGGCGGTCGAGGAAGGCGATCCGGTGCGCGCGGGCGATCTCCTGCTCCGTCTCGACGACGAGCGCTACCGCTCCCAGGTCGCGCAGTATCGCGCGGCCATCCAGGCGGCCGAGGCGCAGCGGGCGCTCTCCGAGGCGCAGGAGAAGGAAGCGAAGCTCAACCTCGAGCGGAGCGAGAAGCTGCGGAGCCAGGACCTCCAGTCGGAGCAAGAGGCGATCGCGATCCGCACGCGCGCGGAGGTTGCCACCGCGCAGGCGGAGGCGGCGCGCGAGGAGGTGCGCCGCGCGAAGGCGGCGCTGGCGCAGGCGGAGAAGGACCTCAAGGAGACGGTCTTCTACTCGCCGATGGACGGGGTCGTCACTGCGCTGAACATCAAGGTGGGGGAGAACGTCGTCACCGGGACGATGAACAATCCGGGGACGGTGATCCTGACCCTCTCGGATCTCTCCGCGATCGAGGTGGTGGCGACGGTGGACGAGACCGACGTCGTCCACGTGCGGATCGGGCAGCGGGCGCGCGTCCTCGTCGATGCGCTTCCCGACACCGTCCTCGAAGGGACGGTCACGCGCGTCGGCCAATCGGGACGCGGAACGACCGGCGCCGCGCAGGAGGCGACGAGCTTCGAGGTGGCCGTCCTGTTGCAGCATCCCCATCCCGCGCTCCGGCCCGGGATGAACGCGGACGTCGAGATCCTCACCGGGGAACGCGAGGCGACCCTCTCCGTGCCGCTGCAGGCGCTCTCCGCGCGGCCCGCCTCCGTCGTCGACAAGTGGAAGCGGGAGCGGGAGGAAAAGCTTGCCTCGGGAGAGGACGGCGGGAAGGGCAAGGCGAGGGTGAAGGCCGAGGCGGCGACCGCCGCCCAGGCGCCGGACGCGGAGACGGATGCGGGGACCGATGCGGGAGCCGGCGCCGGCGCAGAGCCTTCGGCCGCCGCGCAGGCGACCGCCGACGAGGCGGCCGACACCACCTCGGCCGCGGCGCGGCAGCTGCAGGAGGGCGTCTTCCTCATGGAGAACGGCAAGGCGCGC
The DNA here is from genome assembly GCA_041946735.1 of Candidatus Eiseniibacteriota bacterium. GTDB lineage: Bacteria > Eisenbacteria > RBG-16-71-46 > CAIMUX01 > VGJL01 > JBHGAY01. Next base: position 3,973 of record JBHGAY010000031.1, on the reverse strand, counting down.
TTCGTCCCGCTCGATCTCGGAATCCGGGGCGAGACGCACGTCGAGGTGGCGGGCGACGTGCAGATCGGGTCGACCCTGATCGTCGGGCCGTACAAGACGCTCCGGCGGCTGAAGGACGGTGAGGCCGTCCGCCTCGAGAAGAAGAAGAAGGGGAGCAAGGAGAAGAAGGACGAGGACGGCGCCTGACGGCCGCCGCCGGGTCGCGACGGACAGAGGACCGCATAGGCATAGGCAGAGGAAAGGGCTACCAAGCAAGGACCAGCAAACGATGAGCCAGAACGAGGCATCGGCCGCTCCCCTGATCGAGCTCGAGAACATCTACCGGATCTATCACACCGGCGAGGAGGAAGTGCACGCCCTCGACGGCGTGGATCTCGTGATCCGGCGCGGCGAGTTCGTCGCGGTGATGGGCCCCTCGGGGAGCGGAAAGTCCACCCTGATGAATCTGATCGGCTGCCTCGACACGCCGACCTCCGGGACCTACCGGCTCAACGGGACCGCGGTCGAGAAGCTCGACGACGACGCCCTGGCGCGCGTGCGCAACCGGGAGATCGGCTTCGTCTTCCAGACCTTCAACCTGCTCCCGCGCGCGAGCGCGCTGCGCAACGTCGAGCTGCCGCTCGTCTACGCCGGGATTTCGGCAGCGGAGCGCAAGCGGCGCGCCCTGGCATCGCTCGAGAAGGTCGGCCTGAAGGACACCGGCAACCGGCGGCCCAACGAGCTGTCGGGCGGACAGCGCCAGCGCGTCGCGATCGCGCGCGCCCTCGTCACCGAGCCGAGCCTGATCCTGGCCGACGAGCCGACCGGCAACCTCGACTCGAAGACGGGCGAGGAGATTCTCGCCGCATTCCACCGGATCCACGAGATGGGGAACACGATCGTCCTCGTGACGCACGACGAGGGGATCGCGCGGCACGCGGAGCGGATCGTCCGGATCCTCGACGGGCGGATCGCCTCCGACAAGCATCGCGAGGCCGATCCCTCGACCGGAGCGTCCGGCCCGCTCGAGAGGGTCGCCCCTTGAGCCTTCGCGAGGCGCTCCGCCTGGCCCTCGGCGTCCTCTGGTCGAACCGGCTGCGGAGCTTCCTCACGATCCTCGGCAACGTCGTCGCCGTCAGCTCGGTCGTCGCCGTCGTCGCGGTGATCAACGGCCTGAACTCCTACGTCGCCGACAAGATCCTCTCGACCGGCAGCCACGTTTTCACCGTCTCGAAGTTCGGGATGGTCACCGACTACGACCAATGGATGAAGATGATGCGCCGGAAGGATCTCACCCTGGCCGACGCCGAGGCGCTTTCCCGGGGGATGGAGAACGCCATCGCCGTGGTGCCGGTCGTGAGCCGCTCCGAGACGCTCCACTTCCACGGCGAGGACGCCGATGGCGCGAGGGTCGTCGGGATCGGCGACGGCTATCCGGACCTGCGCACGATGGACCTCGACACCGGCCGCCACCTCGACCGACAGGACGTGCAGGGGCGCGCGGCGGTCGCGGTGATCGGGGAGCAGGTGCGCGAGAAGCTCTTCGAGGGGATCGACCCGGTCGGCAAGGACCTGCGAATCGGACGCCACCGCTTTCGGGTGGTCGGGATCCTGCAGAAGCGGGGGAGCGTGCTGGGGCAGTCGCAGGACAACATCGTCCTCGTCCCGGTGACGACCTACCAGAAACTCTTCGGCAAGCGCGATCTGATGGAGATCAACATCCGCGCGGCGTCGGGGGAGGTGATGGAGGACGCCGAGGAGGAGGCGTCGCTCCTGATGAAGCTGCGGCGCGGCCTCGATCCGTGGGAAGAGCCGGACTTCGACGTGCAGACCTCCGAAATGTTCTACGAGCTGTACAAGAACTTCACGAGCGGGATCTTCGGCCTCACGGTCGGCATCGTCGCGGTGAGCCTGCTCGTCGGCGGCATCGTGATCATGAACATCATGTTCGTGTCGGTCACGGAGCGAACGCGCGAGATCGGGATCCGCCGCGCGCTGGGAGCGCGGCAGCGCGACGTGATCCTGCAGTTTCTGAGCGAGGCGGTCGTGCTGGCGGCGCTCGGCGGCGCGTTCGGAGTCGTCCTCGGCTCGGCCGGCGCGATCGTGCTGCGCTCGGCGACGCCGCTGCCGGCCGCGATCCAGGCCTGGTCCGTCCTGCTCGGGCTGGCACTCGCCGCCTCGGTCGGACTGTTCTTCGGCATCTACCCGGCGATCCGCGCAAGCCGGCTCGAGCCGGTCGAGGCGCTGCGCCATGAGACCTGAGGAACGAGCGGCCGGCGGGCGAGGGCGGCGTAAGAGCCTCGCCGGCGAAAACGTCCGTATGGCGCTCGGGACGCTGTGGTCCCAGAAGCTGCGCTCCGGTCTCACGCTGCTCGGGATCATCATCGGCGTCGCCACCGTGATCGCCATGGTGAGCATGATCCAGGGGCTCAACCGCTCGATGGCGCGGCAGATCGGCTCGCTCGGCAGCGGGGTGCTCTACATCACGAAGCACGAGGCCGGCATCCACATCGGCGGGATGGAGGAGAGGAAGCCGCGGAAGGATCTGACCGTGCAGGACGCCGCCGCGATCGAGGAGCTCTGCCCGGCGATCGAGGCGGTCTCGGCCGAGATCTGGGATCGCCGCAAGCTCGCGTTCGGGGCGGTCGAGACGAAGTCGATCGGAGTGGTCGGCGCGACGGAGGACTACTTCCTGGTCAACAACCGGACGGTCGATTCGGGCCGCCCGATCACCGACGAGGACGTCCGGCACGGCGGCGCGGTCTGCATCCTGGGCACTGCGGTGGAGGACCTGCTGTTCCCGAGCGGCGGGGCGCTGGGCTCGCGCATCCGCGTCGGCGACGAGAGCGCGATCGTGATCGGCATCCTGAACGAACGGGGCAAGTTCCTCGGAGAGAACAATGACGAGCTGGTGCTGATGCCGCTGACCCGGCTCTCGCGGAAGCTCGGGTACGGCAACTCGGTCGACTACATGATCGCGGCGCCGAAGAGCCCGGCGGTCGCGGATGCGGCGCGCGAGCAGGTGGAGGAGCTGCTGCGGCGGCGGCGCGGGGTGAAGTCGAACGAGGAGAACGATTTCGGCATCACCTCGCAGGAGAACCTGCTGCAGATCTACAAACAGGTGACGCAAGGCTTCTACCTCGTGATGATCCTGATCTCGTCGATCGGCCTGATGGTTGGCGGGATCGGGGTGATGAACATGATGCTCGTCTCGGTGAAGGAGCGGACGCGCGAGATCGGCCTGCGGATGGCGGTGGGGTGCCGGCGACGGGACTTGATGGGGCAGTTCCTGGTGGAGGCCGCCGTACTGACGGGAGCGGGGGGAGTGATCGGGATCGTGGTGGGGCAGGCGCTCGCGTTCGGAGTTTCGCTCGCGTTCCCCGTGCCCGCCGCCGTGAGCGTGCCGTGGATGCTGATCGCCGTCGCCGTGTCGGCGTCGATCGGCCTGTTCTTCGGCTTGTACCCCGCGTGGAGAGCGTCGCGGCTCGATCCGGTGGAGGCGCTGAGGTACGAGTAGGGGCGCCGACGCAGTCTTCGGCGGAGGCGTTGGTGCAGTGCCTGCCGGCCGGCCGGCTGGCTGGCTAGCCGGCTGGCCGGCTGGGCGTTGCAGGACCGGGTGCCGCGGTCCTGGCTGTCGCACTCGAACAGGCCTTTCGTGCCGACGATCCGGAGCCCCTGGTTGACGATCGCCTCGAAGCCCGGCGGCAGGATCCAGCTCGTATCGAAGGTGAAGGCGGCGCCGTTCTCGAAGTCCACCTTGGCGTTGATGCAGTCCCAGGTATCGATCCCGAAGTCCCCGAAAAGCCGCTTCTTGGCGCCCGTGGCATGGACGCTCTTCGCCTCGGACTTGAGGATCCAGCGGACGAGGTCGTAGAAGTGGACGCCCAGGAACCAGGCCGGGGACGAGGCGGGCGCCCAGCGGGGGAACCACGCGGACGGGACCTCGATCCGGTCCTCCATGTGGACGTTGCCGTAGAGGATGTCGCCGAGATCG
>JBHGAY010000030.1:0-61852 GCA_041946735.1 Candidatus Eiseniibacteriota bacterium | reverse complement strand
GGTATGGGGATCCTGCGGAGCCGGCTCCTCCTCGGTCTCGCGCGCGGCCTCGCGCGGACGACCTATCGAGCGAGCGCGCGCATCATCGCCCTCTCGTCGGGAATGCGCGACGGCATCCTTCGCTACGGGATCCCGCCCGATCGCGTCCTCGTGATTCCCAACGGCTCCGATCTCGATCTCTTTCGCCCCGACGTGGATGGCTCCCGGCTCCGCGAGCGTCTCGGGCTCGCGCCCGACGCGTTCCTGATCGTCCACACCGGCGCCATGGGGATCGTCAACGGGCTCGATTGCCTGATTCCGGTATGCCAGCGGCTGCAAGCGACCCTGCCGCGCGCCATGCTCTACCTCGTCGGCGATGGCGGGCAGCGTGTCAGGCTCGAGGCGCGGGCACGCGAGGCGGCTCTCACGAACCTCCATTTTCACGATCCGGTGCCGAAGTCCCAGATGCCGGAGTGGCTCGCCGCCGCGGACCTCGGCTTGATGATCATTAAGAGAATTCCGATCCTCGAGATGAACTCCGCGAACAAGTTCTTCGACTACGCTGCGGCCGGGCTCCCGTGCCTGATGAACTACGGCGGCTGGAAGGCGGAACTCCTGCGGCGCTACGAGGCGGGGGTCGCCGAGGAGACCGACGATCCGGCCGAGTTCGCCTCGGCGATCGAGTCGCTCGCAGCGGATCCGGCGCGGCTGGCCGCGATGCGGCATAACGCGCGCCGGATGGCGGTGGCCGAGTTCGACCGCGACGCGCACTTCGCGTCGCTCCTCGACGCGATCCTGGAGGCGACCGGCACGCGCGTGGCCGAGCTGCGGCCGAGCGGGCGCCTCGAGGGGCGGGCGTGAAGATCGGCTACGTCTTCACCGAGGTTCCGCAGATCGCGGGCATGTTCCCCAACGCGGAGCTGGACGAGATGCGCGCGCGCGGCGTGGAGATCGAGCTGTTCGTCCTGCGGGGCAAGCCGGCGCTGACGGACGAGGCGCGGCGGATCGCGGCGCGATTCCCCGTGCACCGCAGCGGCTACCTGCTTTCCGGCCGGCTTCTCGCCGACTGCGCGGCTGCTGGCCTGCGCCATCCGGCCGCGGTCGCGCGGCTCTTCGGGCGAGTCGTTCATGATGCGGCCGGCTCTCCCCGCATCCTCGTCAAGTCGCTCGGGATTCTGCCGAAGGCCCTCCACTTCGGCTCTGTCGCCCGGCGGCGAAAGATCACGCTCCTGCACGCCTACTGGGCCAGCCTGCCGGCGCTCGGGGCCGAGGCGATGTCGGTCGCCTCCGGCATCCCATACACGACCTGGGCGCACGCCGGGGGCGACATCTACAACCGCAACCATCAGACGCCGGCGGCGCTGCGATCGCGCCTGCGGTCGGCGCGCCTCGTCCTGACGTGCAACCGGGCGAACCTCGAAACGTTCGCGAGCCTCGCCGGTCCGGAGATCCTCGCGAAGGTTTTCCTGCTCACGCATGGAGTCGATGTGGAGCGCTTCGCGCCGCGAACGGGATCGCACCTGTCTCGGGGCAGCAGCGGTTCGCCGCTCGCGATCCTCGCGGTCGGCCGCCTGTCCGCGGCGAAGGGGTTCGACGTCCTGCTCGACGCCTGCACGCTTCTCGAGCAGCACGGGACGCCGTTTCGCTGCACGATCGCGGGGGACGGCGGCGCGCGTCAGGCCCTGGAGCGGCGGGCGCGCGAGTCGGGGATCGGCGGCAGGGTCGACTTCCTCGGGCACGTCGACCATCCTGCCCTCCCGGACCTCTATGCCGCGGCCGACCTCTTCGTCATGCCCAGCGTGATCGGGCCGAAGGGGAGCCGCGACGGACTGCCGAACGTCGTGCTCGAGGCGATGGCGAGCGGGCTTGCCGTCGTCGGATCGCGGGTCGTCTCGATCCCCGAGGCGATCGAGCACGAAAGGACCGGCCTGCTGGTGCCGCCCGGCGACGCGACGGCGCTGGCCGCCGCGATCGAGACGCTCGCCGCCGATCCGGAGCTGCGCCGGCGGCTGGGGAGCGCGGCGATCGAGAAGGCTCGCGCGGAGTACGGGAGGGGACCGGCCATGGATCGCCTGCATCGGCTCTTCGTGGAGCTTCACGAGGGCGGCGACGCGCGCGGCGGCGAGGGGCTGCATGCACGGGAGCAGGCACGGGAACGACAGCAGGCAGGGGAACGGGAGCAGGCACGGGAACGGGAGCAGGAGCAGGAGCGGGAGCCGGAGCAGCAGGGCGGCGGGCAGGCGCAGGCGGGCGGTCGAGGTGGCGAGGCGCGGGCACGAACCGCGCCGGCGGGGAGGTCGTCGTGAACACGATGGCAATCTACGAGCGGTTGCCGATCTCGGCGCAGCAGGCGATCGTCTCGTATTACGGGCGCAAGCTCCATCGAATGCGCTTCGGCGGGTTCCATGACGACGAGCGCGAGCGAATCCGCGCCGGCGACCGCATGGACGCGGCGTCGATGCGCGCCGTGCAGGTGGAACGGATGCGCGCGATCCTCGCCGAGGCGGTCGCGCACGTACCCTACTGGCGGGAGGCAGAGCGGCTCGAGCCTCTCGCGAAGCTCGCCCGCTCGCTCCGCGATCCCTCGGAGATCGAGATCCTGCCTCCACTCGAGAAGAAGACGATCAACGCCGATCCCGCCCGCTTCCATTCGAGCAGCCCGGGCGGCAAGCCGATCTATGGCAACACGAGCGGGACGACGGGGCGCCCGCTGCGCACGATGAAGACGGCGGAGTCCTACCAGCGTAACTGGGCGCACTACCAGGCGACAAAGGAGCTGCACGGAGTCCGGATGGGGATGCGCCGCGCCACGTTCGGCACGCGGATGGTCGTCCCCACGCGACAGCGGAAGCTGCCGTTCTGGCGCTTCGAGCCTGCCGAAAACAATGTCTATTTCTCCCTCTTCCATCTCTCGGAGGAGTTCCTTCCTTCGTACGTCGAGAAGCTTCTCGAATGGAAGCCGGAGGAAGTCGTCTGCTTCCCGTCCGCGCTGACCGTCCTCGCAGAACATATGGTGCGGCGTGGCGTGCAGCTCACCGGCGTGCACGCTGTCTTCGCTCTCTCGGAGACCCTCTTCGATTGGCAGCGCGAGCGGATCGCGACGGCGATGGGCGCGAAGGTCGTGAACGTCTACGGGCTCGCCGAGAACGTGGCGTGGATTTTCGAATGTCCGGAGGGACGGCACCACGTCCGTCCCGACTACGGCTACACCGAGCTGCTTCCCAGCCGCACCGACCTCGGCGCCACCCCCTACGACGACGAAGGGGAGGTGCGGGAGATCGTCTCGACGGGATTCCTCAACCGGGCTATGCCGTTGCTGCGCTACCGCACCCGGGACCAGGCGATCGTCGGGCCGCGCGACGCCGAGCCGTGCGCTTGCGGCCTCCGCTTCCCGACCGTCACGCGGGTGATCGGGCGGCTGGACGACAACCTCGTCACTCCGGACGGCCGCGTGCAGACCCGTCTCGACGGGATCTTCAAGGGCATCGGCGGCGTGCGCGAATCGCAGCTCGAGCAGACAGCGCTCGACCGCCTGATCGTGCGGGTCGTGCCGAGCGAAGGATACGGTCCGGCGTGGGAGGAGGAGGTGCGGACGAGGATCCGGCGGATCTTCACCGACCGCATGCAGGTCGAGGTGCAGCTCGTCCCCGAGCTCCCGCGAACGCGGGCGGGGAAGGTGCGCTATCAGGTGAACAGCATCCCGGCGGGATTGCGCAACGTCGCGGCGATCGGCGCCACCCCGCCGGGCGGGGCCTCGGCGGAGGCGCCGCGTTGAGCGAGCGCCGGCTGCGCATCGTCCAGCTCGTGTCGCAGACGGTGATCGGGGGGGCGGAGACGTTCGGCTTCGAGCTTTCCGCCGCGCTCGCCCGCCGCGGCCACGAAGTCCTGCTCCTCGCGAACCGCGCGAACGGCCCCTTGTTCGAGCGCGAGGCGCCGGCCGGCATGCAGATGCGCGCGCTCGACCGGCGCAGCCGGCTGAGCCCCCGCATCCTTCCGTTTCTTGACGGAGCGATCCGCTCCTTTCGACCCGACGTGCTGCACTCCCACAACTTCGAGGCGAACACCTGGGCCCGCACGATCGCGCTTGCGCATCCACGTCTGGTCCTTGCCTGCCACGATCATAGCGGGCGGAAGATCGCGCAGAAGGCGCACCGGATCTGGATCGACCGGATTCTGTTCCGGCGGTGCGACGTGGTCTACGCGGTCAGCGAGGATCTGGCGAATCTCCTGCGCAACCGCCACCATGTCCCGCGGACGGTTCTGCGACTGCTTCCCAACGGCATTCGCATCGAGCGCTACCGGCCGCCCGATGCTCTTCGCCGGGATCCGCAGGCCGTCGTCTGCGTCGCGAGCTTGACGCCGGTGAAGAATCACGCTGGGCTGCTCGAGGCGTGGCAGGAGATCGCCCGGCGCCATCCCGCCGCGCGCCTGACCCTGGTCGGGGATGGGCCGCTTCGCGCCGATCTCGAACGCGTCGCCCGCGAGCGGGGGATCGATGGCAGCGTGCGGTTCGCAGGCGTGCAGCAGGACGTCCGGCCCTTCCTCTGGGAGGCGACGGTGTTCGTTCTGCCGTCGCATCGCGAGGCGATGCCGCTGTCCATCCTCGAAGCCATGGCGGCGGAAACCGCAGTCGTCGCGTCGGCGGTCGGCGCGATCCCCGACATGCTCGCCGGCGGGGAGGCGGGGATTCTCGTTCCGCCCGGAGAGATCCCCGGGCTCGTCGCCGCGCTCGGGCGGCTACTCTCCTCGCCCGAGGATCGGCGGCCGATCGTGGAACGCGCCTCCGAGGTCGTGAAGGCGCGATTCTCTCTCGACGAGGAGGCGGCGCGAATCGAGGAGGACTATCGGGCCGCCCTCGACCGGAGGCGAGGGGGCGCGCGGCGCGCAGTAGACGACGGAGTCGACGCAGAGCCGGAGTCGACGCAGAGCCGGAGTCGACGCAGAGCCGGGGTCGACACCTGAGCCGGAATCGACGCTAATCCGGCGTCGGCCCCCGAGCCGGAGTCGACGCCTGAGGACCAGGACCCTGGAGGAAAGCGGGAGCGGCATGCGGATCGTTGCGGTCGGCGACATCGGGATCCATGGCCGGCACGCGGACACGGCGCTCCGCGATCCGGAGTCGCTTCTCGGTCCGACGCGCGCGCTCTTGCGCGGCGCGGAAGTCGTCCTCGGCAATCTCGAGATCCCCCTCGGCGCCCCATCCAAGACCGGCCCGGAGGGACGGGCGCCGGCGCCTGCGACCGGCTGCGCCCCCCCGCAATCCGCGCAGCTTCTGCGATCCTGGGGATTCACGCACCTCTCGCTCGCGAACAATCACGTGATGGATATGGGACCGGAGGGGCTCGCCTTCACGATCGAGCGGTTGCGGGAGGCCGGGATCGTTCCCTTCGGCGCGGGGGCCGACGAGGAGGAAGCCCGGCGGCCGGTGCGGATCGACGGCCCGCATCGGCTCGCGCTCGTCGGCTACTCGATGCGATGCCGGGCGAATGCGACGGCGACCAGCCCAGGCTCCGCCCCCTTCCGCGTGGTCGAGGCCCAGGAGCAGATCGTTGCCCTGCGCGCCGAGGGCCGCTTCGTGATCGTGGCCCTCCATCTCGGCCGGATGTACCTGCGCCGCCCCTCTCCGGAGCATCGCGCCGCCTGCCTGCGGCTACTGCAGGCCGGCGCCGGTCTCGTCCTCTGCGCACACGCGCATGTGCCGGCCGGCGCGTACTTGCACGAGGGCCGTCTCGCTGCCGCTGGATTGGGCGATTTCCTCTTCGACGCCTATCAAGGGGAGATCCGCACGATTGTGGGAAGGAGGAGCCGGAGGATCGGCATCCTGCTCGATGCGGAAATCGACGCTACAGGGACGATACGTGCGAATCGCACGCCGCTGCTCCTGCCCGGTCAAGGCGGACCTCTCCCCCATCCAGACGCATCCCGCATCCTGCGACATTGGCGGAAATGGGACAGGGAACTCGTTCGTGGCGGCCGGATCTATGCACTCCGCTACTACTTGTTGGAGTATCCGAGGCTGCTTGTCTACATTCTTCATGCAGCCTTCATCCATGCCTGCCGAGGGAATTGGAGGAAGGCCTACTCCTACACGTTCGGCCTCGTCTTCCGGGCGAGGTCCGGCCAACGGTTCTAGGGGCCCTTCAGGAGTCGCATGATGCAACGCCGATCCCTGGCCGCCGTGTTTCTGTTCGTCGCCACCCTCCTCGTCTTGTTCCCCGCCGCAAGCCATGCCTACACGGTGCGCACCTCGCACCCGCGTCTCTTGTTGACCCCGGAGCTGCTGCCGGTCCTCCGGCAGAGATGCCAGACGACGCATCGAGCGATGTTCATGAAGCTGCGCGATCTCGTCGACCGGCGCATGGACGAAGGCCGCAAGGACGCCCGCTACGTCGATGACTTCGCTTTCGTCTGGCTCATGACCCAGGACACGCGCTACCGCGACTACGCGATCCAAGCGACGATCTGGAACGCGCAGAACGGCAACGAGACCGACTGGGAGGGTTCCGCGGTCGGCCGGCTCTCGAGCGTCGCGCTCGCCTACGACTGGCTCTACAACAGCATGACGAGCCAGCAGCGAGCGACGATCGGCAACGCCCTTGCTCCGACCGTGCGAGACGACAAGCCGGCCTTCGAGGATCGTTATCCCTGGCTGCCGCTGGACAACTACTACGACTACGCGCTGGCGATCTATGGGGACGGCTACGCCAATGCCGACGCGGCGGACGGATTCGACATCTGCTACCGCAGGTTCACGGAACGCTACGTCCCGGCGATGGACGAGATCGGCACCTACGGATCGGTCGACGGCTATGGCGGCGTGCGCACGGAGTTCATGTTCGTCTTCGCGGAGGTGCTCCGTTCCGCGCTTGGCGAGGACTGGGCGACCCGTAGCAGCTTCGTCCGCAACTCGGGGGACTTCTGGATGGCGCGCCTGCGTGGCGATCTGAACTACATCCGGAATCCAGGCAAGTGGAACATGGAGAACTCGAACAAGGCGGTCTACTTCTCCTACTTCGGAAGCGCGTTCCGGAATCCGCTCTGGCAATCGCTCGCCAACCGCTTCGTCGCGGACGGGTCGCTTTGGGACGAGCTGGCCGTCTGGCAGTTGATCCTCTGGTACGACCCGAGCGTGCCCCAGGACTTCCCGCCCGACACGCTGTCGTATCATTGCACGGGGTCGGGAATGACCTATATGCGAAGCGATTGGGATTTCACGCCCAACTCCCACACGATCCACGCGGGGTTCTTCAACGGTCCGGACCTCGTCGAGAGCCACACGCAGAATCACTTCGTCATCGCGCGCGGCGGCGACAACCTCTTGATCGACAGTGGGCTTCGTCACAGCGACCTCGACGACCACTACTACCCGTACTACGTGCGCGCCATCGCTCACAATACGGTTCTGATCGACGATCCGAACGAGGATCTGGGCAACTACACCAACTACGAGAACGAGACGCGCCGCATTCCGAACGACGGGGAGCAGTGCAAGAGCGACGTGGACGAAGGGGAGTTGCACTGGCCGCATGCGGACGGAGCTTACGGCTGGCGCGGCGAGATCACCGACTTCGCCGACACCGGGGATCATGTCTACGTCCGCGCCGACGCGACCGACGCCTACGCGGCGACGAAGACGTCGAAGGTGATCCGGGAGTTCATCTACTTCCGGCCGGACATTTTCGTAATCCGCGACAAGGTCACGCGAAGCTCGCCATCGTTCAAGACGAAGGTCCTGTTCCACATGATCGACCGGCCCGAGGTGCCGGGCGCCATGCGCGTCATCCGGGGCTCCCTGGCGACCGGCGGCATCTTCGAGGCGGACACCACGCGCAGCGCTCACGTCTACCGCGGGGAGAGCGTCTGCCAGATGTTGTTCCTCACCCCTTCCGCCCAGCAGGGCCTTGTCCGGGTCGTGGGCGGCGGGAACGCGCAAGGGCTTCCCTGGAAGCAGACTTGGGAGCCGGACGAGGAGCTGACCTACAGCACTTCCAGCTCCTACGAGTTCTGGGTCGAGGACCGCAACTGGCCGCCGTGCGGCCAGTACTGCAGCGCTCCCGACATCGACGCCCGCAACACGATGCCGGGCAATGAAGCGGGGGACTGGCGGATCGAGCTGGAGGCTCCGAACACCGGCACGGATCTCACGTTCGTCACGGTGCTGCGCGTCGGCGCGCTCGGCTCTCCGGACATTTCGGCCCGCATGCTGCCGAGTCAAGGCGCCGACGTGGTGCGGATCACGCGCGCGCCCGGCGACACTCTCGTCGTCGCCTTCGGTCGCGAAGGAACGCACGAAATCCAGTACTGATTCTCCTCCTCCGCTCATGTGCCGGCGGCGGCCTGCCCCGCCGCCGGCGCGACGCCTTCACCCTTCTGCGCCCGCCGGGCGTCAAACGGCTGTCCGGCCCGGAACGGCTGGATCGATCCAGCGGAATCGCTAGACTGATCCGAGCATGGCGCGAGAGGCAGAAACACGGGCGGGGCGCCGCGAGGGCGGCGCCGGCGACGGCGCGGTCGAGATCCAATGGCTGGACGATCTGCCGTCCCTCCTCCGTTTCGGGCGCGAGTGGGATTCGCATCTCGACGCCTGGGATTGCCGTCTCCCGTTCCTCCGGTGGGACTGGATCCGTTCGTGGACCGTCGCCTACGCGCGCCGGAGCCCGCACCCGACCGCCTACCGCGTCGCGGTCGGCCGGCTCGGCGGCCGCGTGATCGGCATCGCGCCGCTCGTCCTTTCGCGCCGCCGCCTGATGCCTCTGGGACCGCGCATCCGCGTCCTGCACATGATCGGCGACGGCCCGCTCTGCCCCGACCATCTGACCCTTCCCTGCGAACCGGGGATGGAGAAGCGGTTCGCCGCCGCTCTTCATGCGGCGCTCCACGCTCGGCGCGGCAGGTGGGATCGGATCGAGCTGCGGGACCTGTTGCGCCCCGAGGACGCTGGGGATCGGCCGGGCTCCACGGGCTCCACGGACTCCACGGGCTCGACGGGCGCGACGGGCGCGGCGCCTGCCCTGCTCGAATCCGTGCGGGGCACGGGGGCGACCGTCCTCGATCGCGTGAGAACGCAGTGCCCCTACGCAGAGCTGCCTCCGACCTGGGACGAGTTCCTCGCCCGCCTCTCCCGCAAGATGCGATCGAACGTGAAGCTGGGCTGGCGAAAGCTCGAGGATTCCTTCTCGGTCGACTGCGCCGGGGCGGCGACGATCGAGGAGGTCGATCGCGCGATGGAAGTGCTCGAGAGGTTGCACACCCGAGCCTGGCGCGAGCGTGACCGGATCGGAGTGTTCGACGACCCGCGCTTTCGCCTGTTCCATCGGCTCCACGCGCGGCGCGCGTTTCGCTCCGGGACGTTGCGACTGCTGGCGCTCACCTGCGACGAGAAGCCGGTCGCTGCCATCCTCTGTTTCGCCGGAGGCCGGACGATCCATTACTACCAGCTCGGCCATGATCCCGACCTGCGCGCCTACGGGGTCGGGACGCTGATGGTGCTGGCGGCGATCCGTAGGGCGATCGAGGAAGGAGCGGTCGAGTTCGACTTCCTGCGCGGGTCGGATCCGTACAAGTCGCGTCTCGCGCCGCGGGAACGGCGGGGATGGGACATCGTCTTTCACAGCGACAGCTTCGCCGACAGGACCGGGATGGTGGTCGCGTGGACCCGCCGGCGGGCGGGCCGAGTGGCGCGCGGCGTCCTTGGCAAGCGGGGCACCGTATGGGTGAAGAGCCGCTTGCGCATGCGATGAGCGCGCGGCCGGCCGACCTGGCCGCGCCCCGTGGCGCGGCAAGCTCCGGCTCTCCCCGCGTCCTGCTGCTGATCGACAGCCTCGGTCGCGCGGGCGCGGAGAAGCAGGCGCAGCTCCTCGCATCGCGCCTTCCCGCCCATGGTATCGTGACGCGCCTCGCCTGCTTCCAGCTCCCGCCAGCGGCCGCCGAGCAGCTGCGGGGCGCGGGAGTGACGATCGACCGGCTCCACGCCGCGCCACGCCGCCTCTGGCCTCCTCGCGTGCTCCTCGACGTCGCGCGGATCGTCCGCCGCCACCGCATCGACATCGTGCAAACGTTCCTTCCGACGTTCGACATCCTCGCCCCCTGCCTGAAGCCCGTTCTTCCCGGCGTGCGCATCGTGACGAGCCGCCGGAACGTGGACGATCAGCTCGACGCGCGTCGCCTGCGCCTCCTGCGCCTGACGGGACGGTTCGCAGACGTTGTCGTCGGCAACGCGGAGAGGGTGGCCGAAAGCGTGCGCCGTCTCGAGCCCGGCTCCCGCGCGCGAATCGTCGTCATCGGCAACGGGATCGAGAATGAGCCGGCGATCGGTCGCGACGAGCGGGAGTCGGCGCGACGGGCCCTGGAAGCGGGCGCGCGACCCACGATCTCTTATCTCGCGCACTTCCGTCCCGGAAAGGGCTACGAGCATCTGCCGGAAGTGATCGAGGCGGTGCGCCGCGCGTCCCCCGATCTGCTCGTCCTCATCGCGGGCGACGAAACGAGCAACCGGCAGTACCGGCAGACTTCGGCCGCGTTCCGCTCGCAGATCGCCGAGCGCGGAATCGAGAATGCCGTCCGCTTTCTCGGCCTCGTCGCCGGCGCTCGCGAGACGCTTGCGGCGAGCGACCTGCTCCTCAGCCTCTCCGACGTCGAAGGGATGAGCAACTCCGTGATGGAGGCGATGCTGCTCGGCCTGCCGGTCGTCGCGACCGATGCGGGAGGAGCGGGCGAGCTGATCGAGCCGGGCGTCTCGGGAGAGATGGTCGCGCGCGGAGACGCGGCGGGCGCCGCGGAGCGGATCGCCGCCCTGCTGCGCGATCCGGCACGGCGCGCCTCGATCGGGGAGCAGGCGCGCCGGCGCATCCTCGATCGTTTCTCGGCCGACCGGATGGCCGCCGCGTATGCGCGGCTCTACCGGGAGATCGCGCTCCGATGATCGCGCGCGGCGCGGCACGCTGGCTCGCGGCCGGCGTCCTCTCGCGGCTCGGTTTCCCGGCCCGGCACGCGGCCCGGCGGCGGCGGGACCGTCGCTTCGGCGTGCTGCTTCGCTACCACCGTGTGATCCCGCCCGAGGAATCGCCTTCGTACTACCGCATGGGGATCGACGCGCGCCTGTTCGAGACGCAGATGGAATGGCTCGCCCGCGCGTGCCGCGTGGTATCGCTCGACGAGTACCTCGACCGCGCGCAGGACGGGCGTCGCACGCCGCCGGCCGAGGACCTCGTCGTCCTCACCTTCGACGACGGCTATCGCGACAACCGGACCCACGCCGCTCCGATCCTCGCGCGCCTCGGCCTGCCCGCAACCTTCTACGTCAGTTCCGCCTGTTTCACCAAGCGGATGCCGTTCTGGCCCGAGACGGTCGCCGCCATGCTCCGCCGAACGCGCGCGCGCGCCGTCGGCGATCCGATCGACGCCACCGTCCGTTTCCCGTTGGACGGTGAAGCGGCCCGGGCCGCGGCGACCGCAAAGCTGATCGGCCGCCTCCGCAAACTGCCGGCGGAAGCGATTGAGTCCGCTCTCGCCCGGCTCGGAGCCGATCTCGAGGTCGCGCGCGAAGAGGCCGAGGAAGAGACGCCCCCGGTCCTGTCGGCCGCGGACGCGCGGGAGCTGCACGCGATGGGTTTCACGATCGGCTCGCACACCGTCAGCCACCCGTACCTGCCGTCCGAGTCGCCCGAGACCCAGCGGGGAGAGATCGAACAATCGCGCGCGGACCTCGAGGCGGCGATCGGCGCGCCGGTGGTCCACTTCTGCTATCCCGGCGGCGGGTACGACGAGACGACCGTTGCTCTCGTCGATCGGGCGGGCTACCGATCCGCGACAACGACCGATCTGGGGATCGCGGGGCCGGGGGACGATCGCTTCCGGATTCCGCGGCTTGGCGTCGGAGAGGGGCTCGCCATCCGGCCGGACGGCCGCTTCTCGCGATCGCTGATGGAGGCGGAGATCACCGGCTACTTCGCGGATCTTTACCGCGGGCGCCTGCGCGCGCGGCGGAACCGCCGACCCGCCGCCGAGCCGATGCCGGGCTGAGCCGCGCGCCGAGCGGATCCAAGGCTGAGGCGAGCGCCGAGCCGATGCCGGGCTGAGCGGCGCGCGCCGCGGTCAGAACGAAGGCTGGGGGATGCCGTCGCCGCCGATCGTCCAGGGGACCCAGACGAGCGAGACCTCGCCAATGGCGATGTCCGCCTTCCGGGGCCGCAGCTCGGTCTTCTCGATCGCCGCCGAGGCGGGATCCAATCGGCTCTGGAGCTGGGCGATCTCCTGCTCGATCTGCGCCTGCATCGCGGCCGCCCGCTCTTGCACCGCCGCGACCGACTCCGCCGCGCGAGCCGCCTCCCCTCGCTCCTTGCCGATCCGCCCGGCCGACCGCATCGTCGACGCGGCGCGTCCGACGCTCGCCGACGAGACCGTTTTCCGGCCGAGGAACGCGCCGAGGACGGTGGCGCCGAGCGAGATGGCGGTCGTAAGCGTCTGCTGGCCTGCCTGGGACCGCTCCCTCTGCTCGCGCTCCTGGGCGCGCCGCAGCTGATCCTGCAACGTCTGGAGCTTGGGCGCGTACTTCGCCCGAAGCTTTTCCACCTCGGAGTCGCGCTTCTCGCGCAGCGCCTGGCCGGCGCGCGCCCGGAAGTCCCCCTCCGTTTCGCCCGGACGAGAGATGGCCTTCAGGGAGGGGCACTCGTACAGCTCGAGGCGAACATTCTGATGAAGGAAGCTCTCGAGCCCCGTCTTCCACCGCGCCACGCTCTTCGGGTTCGTGGCGGCGGCGGGAGGAGCCTCGAAGATCGCGCCCTCGCGCGGTCCGGCATCCATCTCGTCGCGCAGATCCCGATGGGCCGCCGCTTCGCCCCACAAAGCCTCGCGCCCATCGTCGGAGAGCGGGGCGACGTGCGTGTACGCCATCCAGGCATCGACCGCTCCACGAGCGCCGACGAAGTGCAGCTTGCTCGTTCCGAGCGCCATCGGACGATACGTGATCGGACCGGCGGCCGCCCGTGGTCGCAGGAAGCGCTCCGCGATCTCCGGGGGAACGACGGGGCGGGAGCCGGCGGCGGAACCTGCCGCGAGCGGCGCTGCGTATGCAGGCCCCGCGACCTTCGCGGGCGAGAGCCCTGGCGCGGCCGCCGTGGGCGCAACGACCGCGGCGGGCGTGCCTCCCGCGGCGCTTTCGGTGCCGCGACCCGCAGGCGCCGGCCGCCCTGCCATCAGCGTCCGGATCTGCGGGAGAGTCAACGGCCCGGGGAGATACGACAGCGCCCAGCGTGTCTGGAAGATCTCCGTGTCGTCCTCGTGGACGTTGCGCATGAGGAAGACGCGGTTGCCCAGCCCCGCGAGGGTCGCCTCGGTCGTCGCGCGATCGAAGCCGCCTTGCGCGCTCGCCACTGCGCCCTCGAGGCCTTCGATCACGCGCGCCTTGTCTCGCTCCGTCTGCAGGCGGCCGAGGAACCAGGTTCCCGCGTTGGCGAGGCCCTTGTAGTCGAGGTCGACCGGGTTCTGCGTCGCGAGCACGATGCCGAGGCCGTAGGCGCGCGCCTGCTTGAGCAGGGTCAGCATCGGGATCTTCGACGGGGGATTCGCGGAGGGGGGGAAGTAGCCGAAGATCTCGTCCATGTACAGGACCGCCCGCAGGCTCGTGGTGCCAGACTGCCCGCGCACCCAGGCGAGGATTTCGCCGAGCAGAAGGGTGACGAAGAACATCCGCTCGGAATCGGAGAGATGCGCGATGGAGAGGATCGAGATCCTCGGCTTTCCTTCCGGGGTGTACAGCAGACGCTGGACGTCGAGCGGCTCTCCCTCCAACCAGGCGGCGAAGCTCGGCGAGGCGAGCAGATTGTTCAAGCGCATCGCCAGGGCGAACCTCTCCTTCGACGGATAGAAGGACTCCAGATCGAGGACGCCCACCTGTTCGAACGGCGGCTTCTGCACGTTCTGGATGATCGAGGCGAGGTCGAGGCTAAGGCCTTGCCGCCACGCGTTCTCGAAGATCGTCGACAGGAAGATCTGCTCGCGGCTCTGCACCGGATCGGCCTCGACGCCGATCAGTCCCAGGAGCCCCGAGACGGCCGACTGGACCCGGTCGCGAAGCGCGAAAGGATCGGCCGCGGCGGCCGCGCCGGCCGAGGGCGCCGCGAACGACCGCAGGACCTGCAACGGCCTCCCCGCCTCGCTTCCCGGCGTGTAGATGGCCATGTCGACCGCGTCCTTCAGGCGTTGGATCCGCGCCCCGTCCTCGCCCCATTGCGCGAGCCCGCTCCGCCAGGTCTCAGCCGTCTTGGCGGCAAACTCGTCCGCGCTCAGTCCCCTGCGAGCCGCCTCGGCTTCGTCGATCCAGGGACGGAAGTCGCCCGGTTCCAGCTCGGGGAAACCCAACAGCAAGTTCCCCAGGTCTCCCTTCGGATCGATCGCGATCGAGGGGATGCCATCGAGGGCGGCCTCTTCGAGCAAGGCGACGCAGAGGCCGGTCTTTCCGCTTCCGGTCATCCCGACCACGACCGCGTGCGTGGTCAAATCCTTGGCGTCGTAGAGCAGGAGATCGTCGGTCGTCTTGCCGGCGGCCAGGTCGAATCTCTTGCCAAGGTAGAACGCGCCCAGTTTCTCGAACTCCTGCATGTCCCTCTCCAGTAGCGGGTGAAGAACGCGGCACGACACGACCGCGCCGATTCTATCCGCTTTAGGCTCGCCGCGACACGACGGGCGCGTACCACGGGCGCGCACGAGGGGCGCGGTCCCCGGCTCCCGTCCGGCTCACCGCACTTCGGGCACAGTCACCCGGCGCGAGTAGGTCAGCGGGAGCCGGACGTCGCCGGCGACAGGAGTGCGGAGCGTCAAGCCGAGATCGGCGCGCAGATCGAGCTCGTTGCCGGGCCGGATGGCTCCCAGCGCCTGGATGACTTGGAGCCAGGGAACGCGCACGGGCACAGCGACCGTGCGCGTGCCGGACGGTGGAATCGGATCTTCGACGGCGGCAGAGCCGGAGAAGAACTGCGTGCTGTCGCTCGACAGACCGATCTCGAGTCCGGTCACCGGCAGCGCGACCCCGTAGGGATTGGTGACGGCCAGATCGATCCGCACCGTCATCGCCGTCGCGTCCAGCTCCTGGATGCCGAGTCCCTCCACTCTTGCGGACGGATAGACCGCCGCGCGCCTCAGGGCCGCGCAGCCGGACGCGAGCAGCGCGCCCGAAACCGCGAGCAGGATCAGAGCCGCCACGAGGCGCGGCCGAGGGCGCCGGGAATCGCGAAACGCGGCGCGTCGAGGACTCATGGGTTCACTCCTTCCGTTCCGAGGCCGGCGGCCAGCCGTTTCGTCTACGATAGGCCGGTCCTCGATCCCGTCGGGGCCGTTTCGGATGACGGCCATGCCTGCTCGCCTGCATGGCGGCGCTTTCACGGAGGCGCGCCACCGCACGGTCGCGCACCTGCAGCCGCGCGTTCCGCTGCGCTCCGCCGCCGCGGGCACGCACGCGCCAAGCCGCAGCGTGTTGGCATACGCGCCAACGCCGCCGCGATCACGGAAGGGAGGTTCATGGGGGATCTGTTGGGCGGAGAGGTCCGCTACGTCCTTCTCCTGTTCGGTCTCTTCGTCGTTCCGCGCTTCTTCCAGAGATTCCGGATCCCGGCGGCCATCGCGTCGTTCGGTCTCGGCGTGCTGGCCGGTCCCGGCCTGGGCTGGGAGGCGCACGATCCGACGATCGACCTCTTCTCCACCCTCGGGATCGTCTCCCTCTTTCTCTTCGCGGGCCTCGAGGTGGAGGTGGAGGATCTTGCCGGCGAGAAGTGGGTCCTGCTGGAGCACGTGGCGATCCGAGCGGGGGCGATCACAAGCGTGGCGATTCTCGGGGTGACCGTTCTGGACCTCCCGGCGCGCGTCGCCGCCATCGGGAGCCTCGCCCTGCTCACTCCCTCGACCGGCTTCATCCTCGAGTCGCTGGACTCCCTCGGGCTTCCTCGCGACTCGCGCTTCTGGATCCGTTCGAAAGCGATCGTGAGCGAGCTGCTCGCTCTCGCCGCGATGTTCGTCATCCTCCAGTCGGTCACCGCCCAACGAATGGTCGTGTCGAGCGCGATCCTGCTCTCGCTGGTGCTCGTCGTGCCGCTCGCCCTGCGCCTCTTCGCTCGCGTGATCGTTCCCCACGCCCCGAAGTCGGAGTTCGCATTCCTCATCATTCTCGCCGCTGTCTGCGCCATCGTTACGCGCCGGCTCGGCGTCTACTACCTGGTCGGGGCTTTCGTCGTCGGCATCGCCGCGCAGAGGCTGCGGGAACGCCTCCCCGCGATGGCCTCGGAGCGCATGCTGCACGCGGTGGAAGCGTTCGCCTCGCTCTTCGTCCCGTTCTACTTCTTCCACGCCGGCCAGGGGCTGCAGAGATCCGACCTGGGGCTTGCCGCCGCTCAGACGGGGATCTTCTTCCTCGCGGTGTTCGTTCCGATCCGCCTGTTCCTGGTCGACCTGCACCGCCGCCTTCGCTTGGGCGAGAGCTTCCGCACGAGCCGGACGGTGAGTATTCCTCTGCTCCCCACTCTGGTCTTCACGCTCGTCCTGGCGCAGATCCTCCGCGAGCGCTTCGACGCTCCCGCGTGGCTGTTCGGGGGACTGATCTACTACGCGATCGGCAACACGCTTCTTCCGTCGCTGCTTCTTCGCAGGCCGCCGCCCGCGTTCGAGGCGCCGGAGCTGCCCCCGCTCCATGCGAAGGGGGTTCCTCTGGACGAGAAGGAGCCTGCCGCTCCCCACTTTCGACAGGACGAGCGGAGGCTCCCGTGAGCGGATCTTGCGTGCGCCGCGAAGGATCGGCGGATCAGGGCACCTGGATCGAGCTGTTTCTGCCCTCGCCCGCGTTCGCGGCGGCAGACGTTCCCCTCGCGCCTCCCTTCTCCGACCGCTCCCCTGCGGGCGGCAGGATCCCTCTCCTGCGCACCTCGGCCAGCGCGGCCGGATGCTCCATCCACCAGTCCTCGAGCCGTTCGACCGTCCCGATGTCGGTCCATCCGCACTCCGGCATCGGCAGGAGAAGCAGCCGCGACGAGGTGTGCTCGAGGACGTCGCGGCCGATGTCGACCGACGGGATCGTGTCGTAGAGATCGAGGAGCGCGCTCGGTTGCAGGCGGCGCAACTTCAGGCCCGCTTGACGGAGCCCCAGCAGGTCCGAGATGGCGATCGAGTAGAGACCGAGGAACGCCCGGCACTGGCCGACGAGCATCAGCGTGTGGCGCATCCCGCCCCGCCGCACGCATTCGGCGGCCAGCGTCAGATCCGGCTTCTCGAAGAACTGCGCGACCCACCGGGCCCGTCCGGATGCCGCCCGGCCGGGGATCAGCCAACCGAACGAGGGATCCGGGGTCGAAGAGGGAGAGGCGAGAACGACGACCCGTCCATGCGCTCGCGCCGACTCGTCCAGCGCCTCCTCGATGGTCCGCCGGAGGCTTCGCTCCGAATCGACGAGGTGGTCGCTGGGCAGGAGGAAGACGGGCGCCTTCGGATCGCGCTCGTGGGCACGCAGGAGGGCGCAAAGCAGGGCGGTGCCGGTCCCTCGGTCGCGCTCCTGCACGATCAGGTTCTCCGGAGGGATCGAGAGCGGCTCGCGGCTCCAGTACTTCCGATGCTCCTCGAGCAGCACGATCAGCACGCGCTCGGGCCGCGTGATCGAAAGGGCCCGCGCCAGCGTGACCCGGAGCATCGAGCCGCCTCCGTCGAGGCTGCAGAACTGCTTCGGAACCACGCCGCCGTCCCCCTGCGACGTCAGCGCGCTCAACCGCGTTCCTCGCCCCCCCGCGAGGATGATCGCCCAAGGCATTCCTTTCGTTTCCATGGTGCCCTCCTTCGCCGCAGGCCGGGGTCTTCGAGCCTGAGCCTCGCCGTTCGGTATGCAGGTCTCTACGATCTCCGCTTTGCCTGCGTCTCCGAACTCCGCTTGCGTCTGCGGTTTCCGCTTCCGTCCCTGTCTCCCTCTGAATGTTCCCGGCCTCGTTCGTATAGGACAAATAGGAAGTTCGTGCAGGACCCATCGGTTTCGTCGATGTATGCTGGCAGTCGATGCAGCCGCTCAACTACAACCATCTGCTCTACTTCTGGCTGGCCGCGCGGGAAGGGAGCGTGTCGAAGGCCGCCGCGAAGCTCCGGCTCGCACAGCCGACCGTGACAGGCCAGATTCGCCGGCTCGAGGCCGCGTTCGGAGAGCGGCTGTTCGAGCGGGCGGGGCGCGGGCTTCGTCTGACGGAGACGGGCAGGATCGCTTTCCACTACGCCGATCAGATCTTCACGCTGGGAGAGGAACTGGTCGGGACGCTGCGGCGACATCCGGCGGGGCGTCCGATGCGCGTCACGATCGGCCTCGCCGACGTCGTTACCAAGCCGATGGCGTACCGTCTCATCCGGCCGCTCCTCGAGCCCCCCGATCCGATTCGCTTGATCGTCCGCGAGGACAGCCCGGAGAAGCTCCTCGCGGCACTCGTCGCTCACGAGCTGGACGTGCTGCTCCTCGATGCGCCTCCCGGGCCCGAAGCGGGCGTGCGGGTGTTCAGCCAGCTCCTCGGCGAGTCGGGAGCCGTGGTTCTCGCTACCCCGACCCTCGCGCGGCGGCATCGCCCGAGCTTCCCGGCCCGGCTCGAGGGAGCCCCGTTCCTCCTTCCGGGACGGACGACCGGCCTTCGCCGCTCCCTGACGGAGTGGTTCGAGCGGCATCGGATCCGCCCGCTCGTCGTCGGGGAGTTCGACGACGCGGCGCTGGCGATGACCTTCGGACAGGCGGGAAGCGGGCTGTTCGCGGTCCCGATGGTGGTGGAGGAGGACGTGAAGCGGCAGTACGGAGTCCAGCGGGTGGGAGTGCTGGATCGCGTGCGGGAGCAGTTCTTCGCCGTCTCGTTGCAGCGGCCTGTCGTCCATCCCGGCGTGCTGCGGCTGATGGAGCGAGCCCACGCGCTGTTGTTCGGCACGGCGGCGAGCGGGGGCCGGCGGCAACGATCCGTCAAGGGAGGAGCGAAGCGGCGATCGCGCAAGGAGGTGCCGCAATGACCGGCTCTGGCCGCTCGCATCCGACGATCGTCGAGATCAGGCTCGCCGACGAAGCGACGATCCGATCCCTTCTCGAAGGCGCCCGGACGCTCGGACCGTTCGAGGTCATCGAGGGAGCCGCGCCGCCCGAACCGCTCCTCGATCTCGCGCTGGCCGGCCTCGCTCGCCGAACCGCCGCCATCTGGTGCGCGCCTTGGCTCTTCGTCGACGCCGAAGCTCGGCTCGTCGTCGGCTCGGCCGCCTTCAAGGGACCGCCCGCCTCCGGCAGGGTCGAGATCGGCTACGGAGTGGCGGAGTCGTGCTGGGGGAAGGGGTACGCGACGCAGGGCGTGCGGGCCGTCCTCGCCGAAGCCTTTCGCAATCCCGCCGTCACCGAGATCTACGCCGAGAGCTCCGTCGACAACGTCGCGTCGCGGCGCGTCCTAGAGAAGTCCGGCTTCAGGAAGATCGGGCAACGGGACTGTCCCGAGGACGGGCTCATGGACCAGTGGATTCTCTCCCGCGCGGCCGGCTAGCGACGCACGGTCAGCTTGCGAGTCTCGCTCGATCCTCCCGCCTCGATGCGGACGACGTAGATCCCGGCTGCCAGACGCAGCCCTTCGAGATTGCGCGTGCGCTCGCCGGCCGGCTCGATGCCGTCGATCCAGCTCCCGCACAGGCGTCCCTGCATGTCGTAGACGCGGATCGTGACGCGCCCGGCGGCGGCGAGCGAGTAGCGCACCGCGAGCGGCCCTCGAGTCGGATTGGGATAGAGAGGTCCGACGAGATCGACAGGCGCGGCCGGCCGCCCGTCTGCGGTCACCGGCGGAAACGGCAGTTCGTAGCCCCGCGGCGAGAGCGCGACGACGCGATAGAGGAATGGCGCGGGCGGAAGCGTCTCCTCGAACCGGTACGGCCCCTCCCCGGAGGACGGCGGAATCGTCGCGGCGGTCCGGCGCTCCCAGCTCGCGCCGCCGTCCGGCGAGCGATCGACCGCGAAGCCGGCAAAGCGCGCGACGCCGCGCGCCGTCCATCGCAAGCCAAGCGTCCGCGCATCGCCTTCGGGCCGCACCTCGGTCTCGATCGCGAAACCGTCGACCTCGGGAAGGAACATCTCCCAGGACGTCTGCACGAGCGCCTCGCTGCCCGGTCCCGATCGGTTCCCCGCCCTGTCGACGGCGAGGACGGCATAGCGATACGTCTCCCCCGGGGCGACGGTGCTGTCCTCCCAGCCCGGCGACACGATTCCGGCGACGCGCATCGTGTCGGACGGCGCATCGTCCGCGACTCTCGACAGCAAGTAGCCGGCCAGATCCGGATCGGGCGACGGAGTCCACCAGAGCAGCACGCGCTCGCCGTCCTGCGCCGCGCGCAGCCCGGTCGGAGGCAGCGGCGGACTCGTGTCGGATGGCGGCGGCACGACGGCCGAAACGTCCGTCGAGACGGGGGAGAGGTTCCCCGCCTCGTCCGAGGCGCGCAAGGCGAAGTGGATCGCGACTCCCCTCGGTAGACCGGCCACGAATAGCGACTCCGGAGAACCAGCGGCCGCAGGAACGAGCGGAATCGCCACGGGAATCGCGGCCGCCCAGGTCGCGGAATCGATCGCTGCGGAGGAGCGCCGCAGCTCGTAGGCGCTCGCCGTCCCGTCCATGCCGTCGTCTCCCGGGGCCGTCCAGAACAGCCAAACGCCGGAGCCTTCGCCTTCGACGGGGCGGGCGAAGAGGTCGACGATGCGAGCGGGGGCGACGTTGTCCCCTGGGTCGTCCGGGTCGTCGGGGTCATCGGGGTCGTCAGGATCGTCGGGGTCATCGGGATCGTCCGGGTCATCCGGATCGTCCGGGTCTGCCTGGATCGTGTCGGTCTCCGCCCAGGCGAGATTCGAGATTGCCGAGACGTTGCCCGCCGCATCCGTGCTGCGAGCCGCGAAGCAATAGGTCGTCCCGGGCGCGAGGCCGCGGACCCACAGGCTCTCCGGCTCGCCGGCCGCGCGCGGCGCCGGGGGATCGTCCACCGCGTGCGCGGCGTCCCAGCTCTCCGCGCCGATCGCCGCCGTGTCCCATCGCAGGTCGTACGAGGCGGCGCCCGCCGCTCGATCGTCCGAGGGGCTCGTCCACACGAGGAGGACGGCCGAGGTGTCGGCATCGGCCGCCTGCAAGTCGCCGATCGCCACCGGCGGCGTGCTGTCGGGCGCGGCGGGAATCTCGACGCGCAGCGATGCGGAGATCGGACCACGGTTGCCGTCCCCGTCGATTGCGCGGATCGCGAGGAAGTGGACCGCCTCCGCCTCGAGCCCGGCGACCCAGAGCGTCTCGGCCTCGCCCCCCTCGCGGCACGAGATGGGAGGCGCGAACGGCTCGTTGCCCGCCCATTGCTCCTCGCTCTCGATCGGCGTGTCGGCCCGCCGCGTCTCGTAATGGTCGGCGCGACCGGCGTCGCCATCGTCGCCGGGCGCGGTCCACACGAGGCAGATGCGGTCCCACGCGACCGAGATCGCCGCGAGGTCGTCGATCCCGGAGGGGGGATCGCCGTCGGGAAGGGGAGTGTCGTCGAGCGTGGAGCCGCTCGCGACGTTCGAGAGCGGCGAGAGGTTGCCGCGCGCATCCTCGCTTCGCAGTCCGAAGTGATACAGGACGCCGGCGTCCAGGCCTTCCACCCGGAGGCTCTCCGCGGCGCCGGGATCGGCGGGATCCGGGAGGACGGCGATCGCCGTCGCTCCATCCCACGTGGAGCTGTCGAGCGGGGCGGCGGAGAAGCGGATGTGATAGCGCGCGACGTCCGGCGCCTCGTCGCACCCTTCCGGCAGGCGGTCGGCGGGAGCGGTCCAGGAGAGCAGGAGATTGTGAACGCCTCGGTCTTCGGAGACCGCAAGATCCACGACCGCCTCCGGCCCGATCGTGTCGGGCACGATCGTGTCCGGCAGACTCTCCGTCCGCACCTCGAGCACCTGGCCGAGCGGCGACAGGTTGCCCGCGCGATCGCGGCCGCGAATCCCGAACCGGTAAAGGACGTCAGGGGTCAACGCCTCGACGCGCAGCGACTCCGCCGTTCCCGGGGCCCCCGGCTGCGGGAGGTTCTCGATGGGGTGGGCGTCGTCCCATCCCGCTTCGGTCAGCGGCCCCTCGGTCCTCCAGCGCCCCTCGTACGAGGCGAGCGCCTCGCCCGCGCTCGGCCCGCCGCTGTCGGCGACGGCCGTCCATGCCAGGAGAATCGAGCCGGTTCCGATCTCCAGCGCCCGCAGATCGGAGATCGCCGGCGGCGGCTGCTCGTCCTCCTCGACCGGCGGATCGGAGGGAGGCAACGTCTCTCCGGCGGCGTCGTTCGAAAGGCCGGAGCGGTTGCCCGCTTCGTCGATCGCCTCGATCGCGAAGTGATAGTCCCGGTCGGGATCGAGCGCGCGTGCGACGAACGTCTCGGTCGAGCCGGAAGGGGCCGGCGCCGGCTCGCCTTCGAGGGGCGTCGCCTGGCTCCAGTTGCCGTCCGAGATCGGCGCATCGGCGATCCGCAGGTCGTACCCGGCCGCGCGGCCCCGCAGGCCATCGTCGCCGACCGCCGTCCATTGCAGGGTGATCGTGGAATCGGTGCTTCCCGAGGCGTGAAGATCGGTGATCCGCGAGGGAGGCATGATGTCGGGCGGCGGCGGCATCGTGACCGTCGCGACGTTCGAGAGGGGAGAGACGTTCCCCATCTCGTCGCTCGCTCGAATCCCGAAGTAGACCGTCGAGCCGGGTGTCAGCCCCGCGACGGCGAGCGACTCGGGCTCGCCGGACTCCGCCGGCGCCGGCTCGCCCGTCAAACGGATCGCCGCGTCCCAACTCGCCTCGCCATTGAGCGGAGCGCTGCTGCGCCGCGCATCGTACGACGCCGCTTTTCCGGAGAGCCCGTCGTCCCCCACGGCGGTCCATCGGAGGATCGCCGTCGAGGGGCCGGTCGCTTCGACGGACAGATCCTCGATTCGCGCCGGCGGGATCAGATCGATCGGATCGCTGCTCGGGAAGATCGAGGTCGGAGAGCTGCGAGGCGCCAGGAAGTGCAGGTCTCCGGCGCTCCCTGCGACGACTTGATGAACGACGTACTCGCCCCCCTGCATGACGTCGTACGCCGTCCCCTCGGTGAGACCGAAGGCATGGTGCGCGACGCTCGCGAGGCTCGACTCCGGATGAAACAGGCACGGGATCAAGAGGGCCGCAGCGAGGGCGACCGGTCGACGCATTCGATCCTCCGGGGAATTTGCCGCTCCCGCTCCTCGACACGCTCCGGGAGAACTCCGCGGCCGACCGCGCAAGATCGACGCCACCGGCGGCGCAAAACGGGCCTCCGCCGCCCGCCGCTCTAAGGTGCGCGCTGTCCGCGGAAAGCGTCCGATGAAGTGGGGGAGGCGGCGCTCGCCGGCGCCGCGCGCCGTCGCGCGCGGGATGCAGGACGCGAGGAGGACGTTGCGGAAGGCAAGCGCCAATTCGGCGGGCGCGGCGCCTCGTCCGACAGGCGCCGGCCGCCCGGCGATCCGGACCTGCGTCTCCCCAAGCGGTTGCGCGGGCACCGCCGATTGACGGGCGAATAGGCGGGTGTTAGCATGCCGACGCGAGCGGGTTCGGGCTAACTCGTTGAGTAGCTTGGTTTCAGCGACGTCACGGGGAGAGCCGGCGCGGCCGGGCGAAGGCGGCGCGGTCCCTGAAGGGAGGGGAATTGCGGCAAGGTCGGCGTCCGTGGAGCGAGCCGCCTCGTTCGGGCATCTTCGTCGTCGTCCTTCTCGTCCCTCTCCTCGTCCTCCTCGGATCCTTCCTCGGCTTCGACTTCGGCTTCGACTCCGGCTCCCGCTTCGGCTTCGGCTTCGACTTCGGCCCCGGCTTAGGCTTCGGCGCTGGGACCGCCGAGGCTTCGGCGCTCCAGATGAGCCCGCCTCGCGCCGTCGCTTCGATCCTGGTCGAGCCGACCACCGGCGAAGTCCTCTACGAGCAGAACGCCGATCTCCCGAGAGCGCCGGCGAGCATCGCCAAGTTGATGCTCGAGCTGATCGTCCTCGAGAAGATCCAGGCGGGGACCTTGACCCTCCAGGAGCCGATCCAGGTGTCCGCCTGGGCGAGCAAGATCGGGGGCTCGCAAGTCTACCTCGCGCAGGGGGAGGTCTTTCCCCTCGAGGAGCTGCTCAAGGCGATCGTGATCCACTCCGCCAACGACGCCTGCGTCGCCGTCGCAGAGCACGTGGCGGGAAGCTCCGAGGGATTCGTCGACCTGATGAACATTCGGGCCAAGGAGCTGGGGCTCGAGAACACGCGCTACGTGAATGTTCATGGTCTGGACGACCAGCCGGGCGAAGGGAACGTCACGACCGCGCGCGACATCTCGACGATCGCGTGCCGCTTGGTCGCCATGCCTCACGTGCTCGAGTGGTCGAGCATCCAGGAGACCGATTTCCGCAACGGCGAGTTCAAGCTGACGAACACGAACAAGCTGCTGGGCCGGTTCGCCGGTCTCGACGGACTCAAGACCGGCTACACGGAGAAGGCCGGCTTCTGCCTCTGCTCGACCGCCCAGCGAAACGGCCTGCGCCTGATTTCGGTCGTGCTCGGCGCCGAGTCGAACCGCGCGCGTTTCGACGAATCGGCAAGGCTGCTGGGCGCAGGCTTCGCGCAGCTCCGGAAGGTGACGGTCTTCGAGGCGGGCGCGCCGTTGCCCGGAGGCGTGCGGATCTCGGGTGGCCGGAAAGAGGTCGTGCCGGCGGTGGCGGGGGCGCCTCTGTTCCTCGTCCTTCCCGAACGGGCGCCTGTTCCCGCGCCCGTTCTCGTCCCAAGGAAGGGGCTCAAGGCCCCCATCGATCAGGGCGACACGCTCGGGACGGTGGAGGTCCACGACTCCGACGGCAAGGTGTATGCGGTCCCCGCGCTCGCCGCGGAGGCCGTCGGGAGGGCCACGATGTTCCAGTGGATCGGCCGGCTGTTCAGCGGCGGGAGGAAGTAGTGATCGGGCGCCGCGGCTCCTCCGCTCGCCTGCTCGCCCTCCTGCTCGCGCTTCTCACGCTCGTCGCTTCCGTTCACGATGCCCAGGCGGCCTCCCGCAAGCGCAGGCCCGCCCGCAAGCGCGCGCCGCACCGGGCGGCGCGGATCGTGCGCGGTCCCACCTACGCCTCCGCGCTCGTGATGGAGGCGGAGACCGGGCGCATCCTCTACGCGAAAGACATTCATGCGCCGCGAGCCCCGGCGAGTCTCGCCAAGATGATGCTCGAGCTTCTCACCTTCGAGGCGCTCCGCCGCGGCGACCTGAACCTCGAGAAGCGCGTCGCCGTTCCATCCGACATCCGCGGCGTCTACGGGTCGCGCGTTCGTCTGAAGGTGGGAGAGATCGTCACGATCCGGGATCTTCTCTACGCGACGGCGATCGCCAGCGCCAACGACGCGGCGACGGCGCTGGCCGTCCAGCTCGCCGGGTCGCCCGAGGCATGCGTCCGGCTGATGAATCAGCGCGCGCGAGAGCTGGGGATGGCCTCCACCACCTACCGCAACGTTCACGGCCTCGACCGCAAGAACGAGCCGGGGAACGTCACCACCGCCTGGGATCTCTCGATCCTCGCCCGCCGGCTGATCGAGATTCCCGAGGCTCTGGAAATCTCGCAGACCGAGTACGCGACGGTGCGCGGCTTCCAGAGAATCCACACGACGAACCGTCTCCTCGGCCGCTGCCCGGGAGTCGACGGCTTGAAGACCGGCTACACCGGCAAGGCCGGCTTCTGTCTCGTCTCGACCGCCGAGCGCGGCGGGATGCGCCTGATTTCCGTCGTCCTCGGCGCCTCCTCGAACACCCGCCGCTTCTCCGAGTCGGCCGATCTCCTCGACCGCGTGTACAACGAGTGGCAGCGTGTGCAGGTCGTCGCGAAAGGTCAGGACCTGGGCCAGACCATGGCCGTCCACGAGGGCCGCCTCGGCTCCGTGCGTCTGGTCGCCGGCGACGACGTGTCTGTCCTCTTGCCGCGGCGCGGCCAATCGCCTGAGATCCGCGTCGCGGTCGCGACGCCGCCGAGCACACGCGCGCCGATCGCGAAGGGTTGGACCCTGGGGCGCGTGCAGGTCCTGGTGGGCGATTCCGTCGCTGCGGAATGCCCGGCCGTCGCCGCCGGGACGGTGCCGCGGCGCAATCCGGTCGTCACCTTCTTCGAATCGCTGATGCGATAGGGCGGGCGTCATGGCGCTCGAAATCCGTCTCGCCGGACACAATCTCGATCGGGATCTGCTGCTCGAGATCCGGCGGGCGCTCGCGAGAGTCCGCGATCTGCCGGCGGGACTGTCGGCGGAGGCGGACGAGGCGCGCGTCGAAGCCGCCGCCCTCCTCGAGAAGGACAACTGGACCCCCGAGACCCTCTCCGCCGCCTACGCGCGAATCAGCCGCGACCCGCGCGCCGTCCACGAGCTGCGCGCGGCGGCTCGCGAGGAGGTCGAGGCGGCCCGCCGCTCCAACGAGACGATCATCTTCGGCTTCGGGCACGCCTCGGTCGCGGAGCACGCCGTCTTCAACCTCGACATCCTCGGCATCTCGAGGCTCGCCGTCGAGGAGGTGCAGCGCACGCGCCTCGGCTCCTACACGGAGAAGTCGCAGCGCTACATCCTGCTCGAGGAGGAGTTCGTGATCCCCGAGGAGATCGTCGCGCTCGGCCTCGAGAAGGAGATGCGCGAGGCGATCGCGCGGCAGAACGCCTTCTACCGGTCCGCCTACGAGACGCTGCTCCCCTGGGTCCTCGAACGCCATCCCGAGATCGCCGGATCGAAGAAGCACCGGCGCACTCTCGAGGGACTCGCGAAGGAGGACGCCCGCTACGGCCTGTCGCTCGCGACGACCGTCCAGATGGGAGCGACGTGGAACGCGCGGAGTCTCGAGCGCTTGATCGCGCGCACGGCGGCTCACCCGCTCTCCGAGCTTCGGGATTTCTCGCGCAAGCTCCACGCCTCGATCGGAGAGATCGCCCCCTCGATCGTCAAGCACACGGCGCCGGCCTTCTCCCGCTCGCGCAGCGCCGCCGCCGCCAGGCGGTGGGGCCAGCAGACGGCGGCGCTCGCCCGGCCGTCCGCCGCCTCAGCGGCAGGACCGGTCGCCGAGGCCGTGCTCGTCGCCGCGCCACCGGATGCCGATCTGCTCGTCGTAGCGGCGCTCCTCCATAGCTATGGGCACGGGGACGCGGCGGCATGCCGCGAGCGTGCGGCCGCCCTGGGCGCGAACGGGCGTGAGGAGCTGCTCCGCGATCTTCTGAAGGAGATCTCGCCCCACGATCCGGTGCCACGCGAGTTCGAGGTCGCCGCGCTCACGTTCGAGCTCGTGCCGTCCGCCGCCTGCTTCGCGCAGCTCAAGCGCCACCGAATGACGACCCTCACCGCTCAGGACTACGACGTGTCGCTCGGCGTGACCATCCCGCCGTCGTTCGTGGCGACAGGGCTCGATGGCCCCTTCGAGGAGCTTCGAGCGGAGGCGGAAAGGCTGCACGCCCGCGTGCTGGAGAGCGGGACGGCCGAGGCGGCGCCGTACCTGCTGCTCAACGCGCATCGCCGCCGGGTCCTGTGGACCGTCAACGCGCGCGAGCTCTACCACGTGGCGCGCCTGCGCCTGGACAGCCATGCGCAGTGGGACATCCGGCGCCTGATCGGCCACGTCCTCGACCTCGCGCGGGAGAGCGCCCCGAGCCTGCTCCTGCTCGCCTGCGGCAAGGACCTCTTCGATCAGACCCGGCAAGACGTCTTCGGGGAAGGAGGGACGGCCTAGCCTACCGGATCAGGCGCGACCAGGCCCGGAAGGCGTCCGTCCCGCACACCTCGAGCATCTCGAAGACCGCCGTTTCCACCGTCGTCAGCTTCGCTCCCTCCGAAGCGAGCCTCTGGAGCGCGATCTCGCGGTTGCGGGGCGAGCGGGACGACACGGCGTCCGCCGCGATCTGCACCTCGTAGCCCGCCCCGAGCAGATCGAGGGCGGTCTGGTGCACGCAGACGTGCGATTCGATCCCACAGAGGACGACCTGCGACCGGCGGAGCGCCTCGATCGCGGCGCGGAACGTCTCGTCGCGGCAGCACGAGAAGGACATCTTCTCGTACGGATCGAAGGAGCCGCCGCTCACCTCGCGGACCGCCTCCTGGATCCGAGGATCCGTCTCACCCAGACCCTTGCGGTACTGCTCCGTCACCACGACGGGCGCTCCGGCGATCCCGAAGCCGCGCACCAGGCGCGTGATCGCGGAAACCGTCGCGTCGGCGTCATGAATCGACGGCAACAGCCGCCCCTGCACGTCGACGACCAGCAGCACCGCCCGTTCCTTCGAGAGCATGTCCTTCGCGCCTTCCTTTCTCCTGTGTCCGTTCGCCCCGCGACACCTCGCCCGGCCTCGCGTGGCCCCGTCTCTCGCCCGCCTCGCGTGTCCTTGGCCGGCCGGAGCCAGAAGCGTACAAGCCCGCGGCGGGCACGGCGCAAGACGTTTGCGCCCGGGGCCGGTTGGGATATCCTCGCTGCCGGACTCGGTGCGGCGGATGCTCGGGCGGCCGAACTCCGCCGGGAAAGGCGCGACAATGACGTTCGAGCGAATCGCGGATTTGCGGCATGCGGGCCGGCCGGCGGCCGCGATGCTGCTGGCCCTCCTTCTGGCAGGATTCGCCGCGTCCTGCGGCGACGACAAGTCGAGCAATCCGGGCGACTCGGGCTGGAGCTTCGTGCTCGAGGACGTGAATCCTTCCTCGGTCACCTACGGCGAGCGGCTGGCGATCGAGACATTCCGCGGCAAAGCCGTCGTCGTGCTCGTCGGCGAAGGAGGGTGAGGCTTCTGCCAGCAGCAGTTCGCTGCTCTCGGCTTGCTTGCGATCGGTTGGCAGACGGAAGGTCTCGCCGTCCAGCCCCTGTTCCTGAACACGCGCAACGCCGACAACATCGACGCCATCCATCAGGGCTTTACGATTCCGATTCTCCAGGACGATGAGTTCGAGAAGGTGGCCGAGCGCCACGATCTCATCAAAGACGATCTCGTCCTCCTCGACGAGGAGGGGCGGGAGTACAAGCGCCTCCACACGGTACAACCGGGTCCGAGCCTGCTCGAGGTGCAGACGCGAGCCGCTCTGGACGGCTGGGTGCGCGAGATCCTGCAGCAAGACTGACCGGAGCAGGGACGAGCCCGCGTCGCTCTTCAACCGCTCGCGAACGCGCCGTTCCCCGCATCCCCGAATCGGCGGAGCCGGCCCGGCCGGTTCGGCGGCACCGCTTCGGTCTCCACGATCGCGAAGCCGGCGGTCCGAAGCGGGATCGCCCCGTGCCAGGTCGGATCGAGCAGGTAAGCGAGCGCCCGTCCCATGTCCGGCTCGTGACCGACCAGCAGGATCGCCGGCTGGCGGCCGCGCGCGGCGGGATTCGGCGGCGCCGGCAGCGCGGCGAAGAGCCGCGCCGGATCGTTGGACGACGCGAGGGCCGCGTGCTCCGCCGGTTCGGCGGTCCCCAACACCCGCGCCAAGATCCGCGCCGTCTCCATCGCGCGCCGCTTCGGGCTCGCGAGGATCCCCGGAGGGGTGGAGCCGAGATCCTCCAGAGCCTCGCGCAGCCTCTCCGCAACAGCAGCCGCCTCTCGCTCTCCGGCTTCGGATAGCGAGCGCGAAGCGTCGTCCTCGCCCGGCGCAGCGGAGTTCGCGTGCGCATGCCGTACGAGAATGAGGAGCATCGATGACGCCACCGCCGGCCCGCGCGCCCGCCGTCCGCCCCTACCGCCGCGGCTTGCCGGGCGGCTCGGGGAACGCGTCGGGATAGCGCTCCAAGATCCGCAGGAAGATCTCCGCGCCGATCGGCATCGCCTCTTCGTCGATGTCGAAGTGAGGGCTGTGATGCGGGTGGACGATCCCCTTCGACTCGTTCCGGGCGCCGAGGAAGAAGTAGGCCCCCGGCACCTCCTGCAGGAAGAAGCTCATGTCCTCCGCGCCCATCGAGACCAGATCTCGCACGACGTTCTCCCGGCCGACGACCTCGGCGGCGACGTCCGCGACGAAGTCGGCCATTCGCGGATCGTTCACCGTCGGCGGGTAATGTTCGGTGAAGACGAACTCGCAACGCGCTCCGAAGGTCGCCGAGATTCCCTCCGCCGTCTCGCGCAGGCGCCGGATCAAGAGGTCGCGGACGTCCGAGCGGAACGAGCGGATCGTGCCGCGGAGCCTCGCAGTCTCCGCGATGATGTTGAAGTTGTCGCCGGCGTGGAGCATCCCGACGGTCACGACCGCTGTCTGCATCGGGTCGACGTTGCGCGACACGAGCGTCTGGAGCGCGGTGACGAGGTGGCTCGCGACGACGACCGCGTCGACCGTCTCGTGCGGAGAGGCGCCGTGCCCGCCGCGCCCGACGATCCGCAGCTCGAACTCGTCGGCCGAGGCCATCATCGGCCCGGAGGTGACTGCCACGACTCCCGCAGGGAGGCCGCTCCACAGGTGCAGGCCAAAGGCGGCTTCGACAGGCGGATCGGAGAGGACGCCCGCCCGGATCATCGGCAACGCGCCGCCCGGCCCTTCCTCCGCCGGTTGGAAGACGAAACGGACCGGATGGCGCAAGCGCTTCGCCATCGGGCCGGCGGCGACGAGGGCGGTCTGCGCGAGGATCGCGACGTGGCCGTCGTGGCCGCATGCGTGCATCACGCCGGGCTGCCGCGAGGCGTAGGGCGCTGCGGTCTCCTCCTGGATCGGGAGCGCGTCCATGTCGGCTCGCAAGAGGATCGCGCGAGACGACGAGCTGCCGGGCGAGGACA
The DNA here is from genome assembly GCA_041946735.1 of Candidatus Eiseniibacteriota bacterium. GTDB lineage: Bacteria > Eisenbacteria > RBG-16-71-46 > CAIMUX01 > VGJL01 > JBHGAY01. The sequence continues at coordinate 31,161 of JBHGAY010000030.1, read as the reverse complement.
GCAGGGCGGTCACGCCGGTCCCGCCCACCGAGCCGCGGACCTGCGGGAACGCCGGCTTCAAGATCTCGAGGATCGCGCGGGCGGTGCTCTCCTCCTTCATGCCTAGCTCCGGTTGCTGGTGAATCGCGCGCCGGAGCTCGATCATCGCCTCCCGCCGCTCGAGAACCTCGCGGCGAGGTCCCTCCGCCTCGCTGGTCATCCGATCCTCCTCCCGGCGAAGCTCGCCTCAGCGTTCTTCTTCGTCCTCGTCGTCCTCGTCCTCGTCCATGTCGTCCTCATCCTCATCCTCGTCATCCTCGTCGTCGTCGTCGTCATCATCGTCGAAGTCGATGCCCTCGTCGTCGTCCTCGTCGCCGTCCTCTTCTTCTTCGTCGTCTTCATCCCCGTCGTCGATGTCTTCATCGTCGTCGAAGCCTGCGCCGTCTTCTCCGGGCTCCTTCCGCCGGCCCGTCTCCGCGCTCTGGAGCTCCTCGATCGGTCTCCGCCCGCCGAATCCGCCCTGGATCTCGTGCCAGTGCGAGACGACCGCTTCGCCGAGCCTCCAGCAGAGGAAGACCAGCCGGCCGTTCCTCCTCGAGTAGAAGTCGACGAGACCGTGCTGCGCGTCCTTCAGAATGGCTCCGATGGCCTGAAGCTGCGCGAGAACCGCGTTGTATTCCTCGACGGTCTTCTCCATCTCGAGACCGACGGCGAGGATCTCCGCATGCTCGGGGCTCGACGCCGCTTCCGCCCCGAGCACAGACAGGACCGCGTGGCGATCTTGCGCCGCGCTGAGCCGGCTCGTGATGTCTCGAATCGAACGGGTGGCGGCCTCCACTTCCGGGAGCACCGCGTTCGCTTCTTCCACGGTGAAGATCCGAACGCTCATGGGCAGGATGATTCCTCCTGGGCGAAACCCTTTGCGGACCAAACATCGTAGCAGAGCCCGGCGCGATCCAGGATATGCTGCCCAACCGGCTCGACCGGCGAGCTCGGGGATGGCGGGGGGCACGGCGCGCGTCCCGGGCAGCGGCGGCAGCGGGGGCATCGCGGGCATCGCGGGCATCCCGGGCAGCGCGGGCGGCTCCGGGCGGACCGAGCGGGGCTATCGGTCCCGGCGGCTCTGGCCGGCCCGGCGGGCCTCCTCGACGAACGTCGAGATCGCCTCGATCACTCCCGGATCGACGTGCCCGGGCACCTGATAGGCCGCGGGGCTCGGCACGCCCTCGATCGGCATGAAGAGATGCCCGAGGTTCGGGAACTCCCGGATCGTCACGTTCTTCTTCCCGCTCGCGCCGACGACGCTCTTCCACAGCGCGAGGTCCTTGTCCGCGGTCACCTGATAATCCTTCCCGCCCTGGAGGATCAAAACAGGGCCGGGGAAGGCGAGGAAGTCGCCCTCGAGATCGCGCGATCGATAGTCCTGCAGATAGTGGGCGCTCATGCCATAGACGCGCGCGTCGGGACGGAGCTGGCCGGCGGCCAGGCTGTCGAGCCGCGCGTCGAGGTCGCGCTGCATCCGCTCCTGCTCGGCCGACAGGGTCCCCTGTTCCGCGGCGAGGCGGTTCAGATACGCGATCTGGTCGCGGAGCACCTCGTCGAGCGGGCGGAGCGTCCCCGCAAGGATGACGAGGCCGGCCACGCGGCGGTCCTCCCGCGCGATCGTCGCCGCGAGCCCTCCGCCGAGGGAATGTCCGAGCAGGAAGATCCGGCGTCCGTCGATCTCCGGCTGGTAGCGCAAGAACTGGAGGGCGGCGACGGCGTCATCGATCACCTCTTCTTTCACCGTTCCCTTGACCGGATCGAATGTCTGCGGAGCGGCGAGCGTGCGCTTGTCGAATCGGAGGGTCGCAATCCCCTGGACGGCGAGACCGCGGGCGAGATCGAGGAACGGCCGGTTCGGTCCCACCGTCTCGTCGCGATCGAGCGGGCCGGAGCCTTGCACGAGAACGATACCGGCGTAGGGAATCGGCTGCCCTCCCTGGGGAAACGTGAGAACTCCGTCCAGCTCGATTTCTCCGCCCGCCGGGATCCGCACCGGCTGCTCGAGAAAGAGCGGCGTCGCGTTGGGCGCCGTTCCTTCGGGGATCGCGCCGGGTCCCGTGCTTCCTCCGGACGGCGGGACGACGCCCCGCGCCCCGTCGCCGGGAGGCGTGACCGCGATCTCCGACCCCGGGCCGATGCGCGTGTAGGCGATCCCCTGGGACGGGACGCGCATCTCGAGCAGCCTGCCGCGCGCGTCGATCCGCATCGTCTCGGTCACGCCGCCGAGCTGCAGATCGACGTCACGCACGGCCGCGCTGTCCGCCTGCGTCGCGGCGCCGGGCTCGAGCGGCTTCGGAACGACGACCGCGTCGATCACGGCGCCGACCTGGGGCACGACGACTCGCAGCGTCTCCGCCGGGAAGCCCCGCTCGTGAAGCGTCTCGGCGAGGAGGGCAAGGTGGTTGACGAGCAGGTTGTCGAGCACGTAGACGGGGCGAGTTTCGGCGAAGCCGCGGCGGATCGAGCCGGTCGGCGTCGTGATCGACACGAGGATCGAGTCGCCCTTCCTCTCGCAGCGGATCGTTTGCGTGGCGCCCGCCACGATCGCCGTCAGCTCGTATTGGCGCAGCGCATGGGTGGAAGCGTCCACCTGGAGCTTCTGATCCATCGTCACGCTCCGGCCGGGAAGGTCCGCACGCACGTGAGCCGGAATTTCGAGAACCGAAGCGCGCTCGCCGGATCCGACGAGGAACGTCTCTTCGCCGGCCGTCCGGTCGAAGAAGCGCAGAGCGAACCGTTGCATCTCGTCGGGAGCGTTCGTCGACGGCGACGGGGCCTGCCCGCCCGCAGAACCAGAACCAGAAATCGCCGAAAGAGCGCCGGCGATGAGCAAGGCCAAGAGAAACCCGAAGATGAGATGACGGATTCCATCTTCTCGCGCGAGCATCCGCTCCTCCTCCCTGCCCCGGGCGGCCGCGTCCTGAGACTAGCCAACATTCGCGTTCCCCGAAAGGCGCATCGGGGATATGCTTCCCCGGTAGCCCGTGGCCACACGAGGGGATGGAATGGCAAGACAGAAGGACGAATCCAACCGAATCCCGCCACTTTCCGATTCTGTTCTCGATCGGATCGATCATGCCTGGGACGCGCTCGAGCGCGGCGAGATCGAGTTGGCTTCCACCGAGGCGGAAGAGCTGATGGAGGAGACCGAGGGGCATCCCGAGGTCCGCTTCCTCATGGGCGCTGCGCTGTTCGAGAGCGGCTATCCGACGGAGGCGCTCGTCGAGCTGCAGTCTTCCGAGGGACGCGTCGACAGCCCCAACGTCCACATCTTCTACCTCGCCTCGACCATGCTCGAGCTCGCGCGCTTCGAGGAGGCCGAGAAGCTGTTCCTCCAGGTTCTCGAAATCGAGGAGGACAAGGCCCCGGTACAATACGGGCTCGCGCAGGTCCTCGAACACCTCGGCCGTTACGCCGAAGCGGAGCCTCTCTACGAGGAGGCGTTCCGCTCCGATCCGGAATCGTATCCGCTTCCGACCCGCATGCAACGCGACGCGTTCGAAAAGGTCGTCCGCGAGGCGGCCGAGTGCCTTCCCGAGGAGCTGACGCGCCATCTCTCCGAGGTCGCGATCGTCGTGCAAGACCTGCCGAGCCGCGACGTTCTCGTCGAGGCGGGCGGGGAGACGATCACCCCCACCGTCCTCGGGCTGTTCGTCGGCCGCAATCTCCGGGAGGCGTCGGTCTTCGATCCGCCCGCGCTACCGCCGACGATCTTCATCTACCAGCGCAACCTCGAGCGGCTCTGCCAGACGAGGGAAGATCTGATCAACGAGATCCGGATGACCCTCTACCACGAGCTGGGCCACTACCTCGGCCTCGAAGAGGACGAACTCGAGGCGCGCGGCCTCGAGTAGCGGAAGCCGGCGCCACAGCATCCTGCGCCCGCAGCGTCCTCTCTGCTACGGCCGGAACTGCAGATCCTTCAGCGTCCCGTCCTTCTCGCGAAGCTGGATGAGATTCGGCACGACCGCCGACCCGCGGAAGGCGCTCAAGCCGGTGATGCGCAGTTTCTGATTCTCGCGGTTCTTGAACGTTCCCGGCTTCGCGAGCAGGAGGACGGCGGGATAGATCCGGCGCGAGCCGGACGTGGTGTCGTCCGGCTCTCCGATCTCGTATGGAGTCCCGATGACCAACGGGTTCGCCTCGGTCAGCACGAGCGCGACGGGGGTGTCGCCGCGGAGGCGTGAGCATCCCTGGACCTTGCCGGTTTCGCCGAAGCAGCGGGCATCGACCGGGATCCCTTCGATCACGACGATCCGGCCGTCGCCGACGGCGAGCCCTGCCTGCGGCGCTGACCCCGGCTGCTTCTCTTCCTGAGCGGGTGCCTGCTGCTGAGGCTGCTGCTGTTGTTGCTGCCTCTCTTGTTGTTGCTGCTGTTGTTGTTGTTGCTGCTGCTGCTCTTGTTGTTGTTGTTCTTGTTGCTGCTGCTGTTGCTGCTGCTCTTGCTGTTGCTTCTGTTGCTCCGAGGTCTGCGCCGCCGCTTGCCCGCCGCCCATGAGCGCAAATCCCAGCGCGAGGACGGCGATCGCGCAGGCGCAGGCGAGAGCGGGAGCCGATGAGGCGACCCCCGCAGGGGCATGGGCGCGAATAGGGCTTTCGAGGCTGTTCCTCGAATGGAACCTCATTCGAATCGCATCCTCCTTGCGGCCGGTTTACATCGGCGAGAAGCGCTGGTCGGAGAAATAGGCGTCGCGCGCCTCCTTCTCCATCGCCAGGAACTGGCGGTGATGCCCTTCCTCCCAGGACACGAGCTGCTGGAACACGCCTCTCGTCTCCTCGTCGTCCGCCGTCTCGGCCATCGAGCGGTAGAACTGCACCGCCCGCGCCTCGAGGTCGACGGCGATCGCGATCACCGCCATCTCGAACGTGCCGCGCCGGATCGAACGGCGGAACGAATCGTCGAGGATGAACTCCTCGACCTTCTCGCGATCAGGCACGGTCAGCTCGGTCTTCGCCCAAGCGCCGGACTCGATCAGGGAGCGATAGTGCCCTTCGAGGTACGCCTTGTGGTGGCGCTCCTCCTCCGCGAGCATTTCGAACATCGATCGCACTTCCGGGTCCTCGGCCTTTCCGGCGGCGGTCTGGTACAGCTCGAGCCCCTTGATCTCGGTCACGATCGCCGTGCGGACCGCGTCGATCGCGGTCTGAAGCTGGGTCTTGTTCATCATGCCTCCGTGGGGGACGGACGTCGGGAACCGCGCCTACGTTAGCGAATCCGCTCGCGCGGGTCGAGCCATGCCGCTCCGAGGACTCCCGCGGAATCCCCGAGCTCGTGGCGGCGCACGACGGTCGTGCTCTCGTCGTTGAACAGAAACGGGAAGAGAAGATCCGGCGCGCTCTCGGCGAGTCCGGGGGCGTTGGAGACGCCCCCTCCGAGGACGATCACGTCCGGATCGAGGATGTTCACCACTTGCGCGAGGCCCTGACCCAACCGCCTGCGGTACTCCGCTAGAACCGCACGAGCGATCGGATCCCCCTCCGCCTCCCGCTCGAAGACATCCCGAGCGGTCGCCTCGCGGTTGCGCCCTCCCTCGCGCGAGCCTTCATCGGCGCTTCCGCCCGTTCCGCCGCCCGCCTCCCGATAGGCGCGAGCCAGGGCGGGCCCGCTGAGGAAGGTCTCCACGCAGCCGCGCCGGCCGCAGTAGCAGGGCGGCCCGCCGGCGTCGAGGAGGTTGTGACCCCATTCGCCGGCGATCCCCTGCGCTCCCGGCCATACGACCCCGTCGTGAACGATCCCGCCCCCCACGCCGGTGCCGAGGATCACGCCAAAGACGCACCGCGCTCCGCGGCCGGCGCCATGGAGCGCCTCGGCGAGGGCGAAGCAGTTCGCGTCGTTCTCGCAACGGACCGCGATCCCGAGGGCGGAGGCGAGATCATCCTCCAGCGGATGGCCGATCAGCTCCGTCGTGTTGGCGTTCTTCACCCGCCGGTGGGTGCCCGAGATCGTCCCCGGAATCCCCACGCCGATCCCCGGGACGTCGCCCGCCGCTTCGTCGAGCAGGGACCGGGCGAGGTCGACGACCGCCGACAGAATCGACGCATAGCCCGAGCCGCGGGGCGTCGGGATCCGGCGCCGGGCGAGCGGGGCGACCGGGTCGCTCCCGAGCAGCACCCCCTCCGTCTTGGTCCCGCCGAGATCGATCCCGATCCGGCATCCCTCCGTCCGCATCCCCGCCTCCTTCCCGCTTCGACCCGGCCGGGCGTCATGCTATCGTTTTCGCGCCGGACTCGGAGGGTGGTTTCGTAGGGACCGCCGGACCGGCCGCGCATGGGTCGCGCCTCTCCCCGCTCGCTTCTCTGCCTGCGATCGGAAGGGGACGCTCGAGAAAGGAAGGCGCCACGGGAAAGCCGGCGGCCAGGCCGGACCGGCGATCAGGAAAGGAAGATGGAAGGCGGCAGGTCGTTCAGGGAAGGGTCGCGATTCCCGAAGAGAAAGAGTCACGCGCGGCCCGACCGGATCATCGAGAAGCGCCCCAACTGGCAAGACTATCTCGATCCCGAAGAGGATCCCGGGTTGCTCGAACTCGAACCCGACATCGAACCCGATCTCGCCGCCGCCGATCTCGAATCGGAGGCGGGACGCGAGGACGAAGAGGAGTCTCCGACCGCCTAGCGTAACCCTCGCGATCAGAACCGGAAGCCGCGTGAAGATGCGGCCCGGGCCGGCGCGCTGCCGCTAGTTGGAGTCCTCCGCGATCGCTTCGTCCTCTGCGATCGCTCGCAGGTTGCCGCCCAGCAACGCAGCCGCCCGGGCGCCTGCGCCGCTCATCTCCCGCGCCATCCAATGCAGGAACGTCAGGATCTCCGTGTCCGGGATCCCCGATTCGCGCGCCGAGGACAGGTCGAGGTGCACGAGATCGCCTCCCCATCGCGCGATCGCCTCGCGCACCCGCGAGGAATCGGACAGGCCGTCGACGTGGAGGACGAGGACCACGCGCGACGCGGCGCCGCCGGTCGTGTCGGGGGGCCCGGGAATCTCGGGCATCGATCGATCGACCCGCACGAGAAGCGTGAGATCCGGCGTCCGGCCGAGCAATCCGCGCCAATCGGATGAGCCGTCGGCGAGGAGGAAGCGCCGCTCCGCGGCGAGCGCGCCGCAAAGCGAAGCGGACGGCAGAGGCGGCGAAGACTCCGCGCTCGCCCCGCTCCAGATCGCCCCGGCGAGCCCGCCACGCAGGAGTGGCCGGAGCGCCGCGGCGGGCAGCCCGTCGAGCGTCCCGACCGGCGCGACCGGAAGCAGCGCGAGCGTCATCCGATCCCGCGCACCCGCCGCTTCCTCGATCGTCGCCGCGCGCTCGCACCAGCCGAGCCGCTCCGCCGCCCCGTCCAGCTCGCCGATCGCAGCGAGCAGATCGAGCGAACCGTTGCGGGACCGATCGAGAGCGACGAGGCGCCCGGCCATTCTCCCATCGCCATCGAGGCGCCCTCGCACCGGATCGCCTTGGAGCGCCGCGAGATCGACCGGCGAGAAGTCGATCGTGAGCGCGTCGGCCGCCAGCCGAGCCTCCCGCCCTCGCGCGAGGTCGACGGGACGCGGATCGTCCGCGAGCGCGACGACGAGCGAGAAGATGCCCCGTCCGGCCGACTCGAGCACCTCGGGACGGACGTACCCCGCGCGATCCTCGTAATCGTGGTAGCGCTCATGGTCCCCGCGCGACCAGGCGGTCGCCGTCCGGATGCCACGGTCGAGGAACGGGGCGTGGTCGCTCCGTCCGCCCTCGAGCCGGTACTCCTCGAGGCGCGAGGCCGCGAGCGAGTCGAGGCCCTCGCGCCAGGCGAAGTACGCGCGGCCGAGCAGCGATCCGCCCGCGATCCCGAATCCGCCGTCCCCATGCCCGGCCATGTCGACGTTCACCATCGCGACGACACGGGTCGAGTCCCACGGAAGCTGCCGCGCGCACGCCGCCGACCCGAGCAGCCCCAGTTCCTCCGCCGCGAACGTCACAAACAGGACGCTTCGACGGGGTCTCCATCCGGACGCGCGAGCCGCCCGCGCCGCCTCCAGCACCACCGCCGTGCCCGAGGCATTGTCGTTCGCGCCGGGATAGACACGCCCGGCCGCGTCGGCGCCGATCCCGTCGTGGTGGGCGCCGAAGATCACGAGATCCCCGGCGAGCGCGGGATCGCTGCCGCGCAGCAGCGCGAGCACGTTGCGCGCGGTCGCCACGTCCGGCCCGCGCGTGCGGCTCTCGAAGCGGATCCGCTTGTACGTTGCGATCGGCTGCGGCCCCTGCTCCAGGCGGGACCGCCACCGTTCCAGCGTCCATCCGGTTTCGCGAAGCAGGAGCCCCAGCATCCGCTCCGACACGTACGCCGCCGGAATCCTCGAGTCGTAGACCTCCGGGTCGAGAGCGGCGCCGGCCACCATCCCGCCCTCCTGGCAGTAGAGGACCGCGACGGCGCCGCGCTTCTTCGCCGCGGCGTAGGTGTGCGTCCGCGAGAACTCCCGCTCCCAGTCCTGCCCGTCCTGCGGGCGGCCCCGCAGGATCACGGCGATCCGCCCCCGCAGGTCGATCCCCGCGTAGTCGTCGCGGCCCTTCTCCGGCACGTCGATCCCATAGCCGGCGAGCACCGCCTCCGCGGTCACCTTCGCGTCGCCGGGAGTGAGGAGCGGGACGAAGTCCTCTCCGAGCGCGAAGTGCACCTCGCCGAGGAGCCCGTCGAGCAGCGTGAGGCTCGCCTTGCGCGAGGTGCGGCCGCAGACGTCGAGCGGCTGGAACCAGGAGGCGCCGCCAGCGCCCGGCCCGGCCGCGCCATCCCCCGCCCCCACGCCGGCGCCCGGCTCGAGGCCGGCGGCGGCGAAGTTAGCGGCGATCCACTCCTCGGCGGCGCGCCCATCCGGCGTTCCGGACCGGCGTCCTCCGAACGTGGCGGAAGCGAGAACGCTGTCGATCGCCCAGGCGGAGCGCCCGTCGAACGCGGCGACCGGCGGCGGATCGGCCGCCCGTGCCGCGAAGAACGCGGAGGCGAGGAATCCGAGGATCAGGAGAGCGGCGCAGGCGGCAGGCGACCGGCGAGGCGCCACCGCCACCTCACGCCTCCCGAACGGCGTAGAGGAGCTGCAGGGCGACGAAGAAGCGGCGCACGAGGAGCGGCGCATCGACCGCCTCGAGCGTGCACGTCCGCACACCGGTCCGCGTCACCCCCTCGAGGTTCTCGATCGCGAGCGCGGCCTCCGCGCTCGCAAGCTCCATCGAGAGCGCCAGCGGCGGGTCCGGCCGGAACGGGGACGGTCCGCCTCCCGTCGCCGCGACGCGCACCGCCTCCTTCGACGCGGCCTCGATCCTCTCGTGTGTCGCATCGCGCGGCTCGAGGATCGCCGCCTGCACCGCCAGCCCACGCTTCGTCGAGACGAACGGCACGTCGCCCAGCGCGGGGCGGATCTCCTCGCGCAGCTCCTCCTGCCCCGTCACGAGCCCGACCGGCACGCCGAGCGTGCCCGCCTGCAGCGCCGCGAACACCGCCTCGTTGCACGGCAGCCCGTTCAACCGCATCTCGAGGATCCGCGTCGTGAACGCATGCGAGAGGACTCCCCTCGCCACGCTGGGACCCGGGTGGTAGCCGATCAGGAAGACCGTCCCGAAGCCCGCCTCGAGGCCGAGCAGCATGTCGACCTTCGGATCCCATCCACTCACCAGCCGCGCCTGCGGGTGCAGGGAATCGAACAGGACGTTTCGCGCCCGGCCATGCGCGTCGCGCACCAGCACCTCGCCGGCGCCTCCCTCCATCGCTCCCCGCACGGCGGCATTGACGTCCTCGACCATCCAGCGCCGCGCATGCGCGTGGTCGGGACCGTCGGTGCGCGCTTGATCCCACGTCGCGACGCCGGAGATCCCTTCGATATCGACCGAGAGAAAGACCCGCATGGAAGAGACCCCCCGTCCGTCCGTTTTGCCCGCCCGCGCGACCTCTCCGCCTGCCCGTCCGACCCGGCCCCTCCGGTCGCTCAGAAGCGGAAGTCGATGCTCACCCGATGCGCGGCCGGAAGATCGCGGTTCTCCGTGTAGCTGTAGTCCGCCTGCGCCTCCGGGCCCAACCAGCCCGGGATCCGCACCCCGCCTCCCACCGAGAACCGCTCCTGATCGTGACGGAAGAACCAGCCGCCACGCAGGAAGAGGCGGTCCGCCAGCGCGTACTCCATCCCCGCGTTCGCGCGCTCCTCGTTGTCGGGCGGATGCTGGAACTCGCCGCTCGCGGTCAGCCGCTGGCCGGAGCGGTCGAGCAGGTTCATCGCCATGCCGACGCGGAAGATCATCGGCATCTTCACCGGGTCGTCGATGTAGACCATGTCGGAGCCGATCCCCTGGATCGCCATCCCGATCTTGAGCGACCGGTATCCGGTGTCGTAGAGCGTGCCGAAGTCGAATGCGGTGCCGCGCGCCGTCCACTGGGCGAGGGTCGACTCGATGTAGTGGAAGGTGATTCCGGTGGAGAACTTGTCGGTCAGGGACCGCGCATACGAGACGCCGATCGAGAGGTCGCCCGCATCGTAGGTCGTGCCGTCGCCATACGGGCGGAAGACGGTGTGCACCGGCATGTCGTCCATCATCAAGCTTCTCGCGTGGACGGCGAAGGTCCCCGGCGCGAACGGGAGGTGGAAGACGTAGGCGGCGTGCGCCAGCTCGATCCCGGCGAACCAGCGGACGTGATTGAAGGAGAGGGAAGCGTGGTCGAGGCGGGCGAGGCCTGCCGGGTTCCAATAGACGGCGGAAGGATCGTCGCCGACGGCCACGAAGGCGCCCGCCATGCCGGTCGCGCGGGCGCCGATGCCGATCTTCAGGAACTGGGCGCCGACCGTCCCGACCTTCTCGAATTCGCGCGCGGCGAGGGCAGGGGAAGCGGTCGATACCGCCAGGCAGATGCCGACCAGGAGCGATGCAGGTACCCGCCGTCCCATCGATGCCCTCCCCGAACCCCGCAGAGGGGAGGATAGCGGGCGCCGCCGGCTGCGGGGAAGCGTGGAGTAGGGCGGCGAGCCGCGCTGCGATCAGCCGGGCGAGCGCCTTCCGCGGTCCTGACGGAAGTGATCCCAGCCCGCTCCGGCGGGACGGATGGAAGAGCCGTCGCGCCTCACGACCCGCACTTCGCCGCGCGGCTCCTCGACGATCGCGCCGATCCGGTGCGCCGGAACGTCGGAGACCGATCGAAGCTGGGCGATCGCCTCGCTCGCCCGCTCCGGCGGGACGGTGAAGAGCAGCTCGTAGTCGTCGCTCGCCGAGAGGACCAGGGCCAGCGGCGGGACGCCGAGCCGCTGAGCCGCCGCGGCGACCGCCGGACCGACCGGGAGGCTCTCCTCCCACAGGACGGCGCCGGCCGAACCGTCCTCGACCAGATGCCCCAAGTCCTGCGCGAGGCCGTCGCTCACGTCGATCATCGCGTGGATGGCTCCCGATCTTCCCAGCCGCAGCCCCTCGCGCGGGCGGGCGGGCGGATCCAGGTAGGCGAGGACGGCGGCTTCCGCTCCCGCCTCGTCGCCGCCCGTGCCGCCCCTCCGTCCCTCCGGCATCCCAAGCAAGGCCAGGCCGGCCGCCGCGGCCCCGGGGAATCCGGTGACCCAGACCTCGTCGCCCGGCCGCGAGCCGCGCCGGCCGACGGCGCACCCCGCCTCGACCTCGCCGACGAGCGTCACGTCCAGGACGAGGCCCGAATCGAGGCCGGAGACGTTGCCGCCGGCGATGGTGGCCCCGAGCGGGAGGAGGCGTTCCAGCATCCCGCCGTAGATCGCTTCCAGGTCCTCCACCGAGATTTGGGGGCCGATGGCCAGGGAGACGATCGCCAATCTCGAAGATCCACCCATAGCGCCGATATCGCTGACGTTGACGGCCGCGCATCGCCGGCCGAGCGTTCGGGGGTCGATCCACTCCGGACGGAAGTGACGGCCGAGGACCTGGACGTCGCAGGTGAGGAGAAGGTCGCGCCCAGGCGCGGGGCGGTAGACCGCCGCATCGTCTCCGATGCCGAGGACCAGGTCCGCGCCCGCCGCCACCGGCCCGCCCGCCGCCCGCACGGCCGCCTCCACGCGCCCGCGCAGCCGCTCGATCAGCCCGAACTCCCCGGCCTCCGAGACCGGGGTACCGGCCGGGCTCCGCCAGCCCGGTCCCAGGCGCGCCGGGCCGCTCATCGTCCTTCCGTCGGTCCGTGCCGGCCCGCCGAGGCCGCCAGAGCGGCGGCGATCGCAGCCTGCACCCGCCGCGTCGCCTCCTCGGGATCCGGGTCGCAGCAGATCGCGGAGACGATCGCCACGCCGAACGCTCCGGCCTCCAGCACCGGCGCCAGGTTGCCGGCGTCGATCCCGCCGATCCCCAGGATCGGGATCGTCAGCTCGGTCGCCACCTGGGCGACCAGGTCGATCCCGGCCGCCGGCCCGGCATCGGGCTTCGTCCGCGTCGCGTAGACCGGTCCGACGCCCAGGTAATCCGCCCCTTCGCGCTGGCCGGCCCGGGCCTCGTCCACCGTCCCCGCGGAACCGCCCAGGATCCGGTGCGGCCCGAGAATCTCGCGCGCCTTCTCGATCGGGAAGTCGTCCCGTCCGAGATGCACGCCGTCGGCGTCCGCCGCGAGAGCCACGTCGACGCGGTCGTTGACGATCAGGGGAATGCCGGCGCGCCGGCAAAGCGAGCGGATCGCCCGGGCCTCGCGAATCGTCTCGCGCGTCGAGCCGGTCTTGCGCCGGTACTGGATCGCGTCGGCGCCCCCGCGGATCGCCCGCTCGGCGATCTCCACGTGGTCGAAGCGCGTCTGGATCTCGGCGTCGGTCAGGACGTGAAGGCGGCCGATCTTCATTTCCTCTCCCGCTCCTCACGCGGCTCCTCACGCAGGAACCAGAAATGATCGGTCGGCCCGTGTCCCGCCCCGATCTCGAGACCGTGCCGGATCGCCTCGGTCACGTACTGCTTCGAGGCGGCGATCGCCTCCTCGAGCGGCGCTCCCTTTCCGAGCCAGGTCGCGAGCGCGGCCGAGTAGGTGCAGCCGGTTCCGTGCGTGGTCCGCGTCTCGATCCGCTCCCCGGGGAAGACCCCCTCCAGTCCTCGAGGCGTCACCAGGTAGTCGACGCAGGCGAGACTTCCCTCCAGATGCCCGCCCTTCAAGAGGACGGCCTGGCATCCGGTCTCGAGGATCCGCAAGCCCGCCTCCCGGACGTCGTCCTCGCTATGGATCTCCATCCCGGCGAGCAGTTGCGCCTCGTGCCGGTTCGGCGTGACGAGCAGGGCGAGCGGCAGCAGCCGTTCGCGGACGACGCGGACCGCCGCGTCCTGCAGCAGCCGGTAGCCGCTCTTGCTGATCATCACCGGATCGACCACGAGCTTCTCGACCTCGCGCTCGGCCAGGAAGCGGCACACCGTCTCGACGATCTCGGGGCTCGAGAGCATCCCGGTCTTCACGGCCGCGATGTCGAAGTCCTCGAAGACCGCCTCGAGCTGGCGTGTGATCAGATCGACGGGAAGGTCGAACGCGGCCACGACCGCCCGCGTGTTCTGCGCCGTGATCGACGTCAGGACCGTCAGCGCATAGCCGCCGTTGGCCTGGATCGATTTGACGTCCGCCTGGATTCCGGCTCCCCCTCCCGAGTCGGAGCCTGCGATGCTGAGCACCTGCGGAATCATCCTCGCTCCCTCCCGCTTGCCCATCGTCCCGTCCCGCGGGCGCCGCCCGCGCTCCGGAAGTCGGACCTTCGCCCGCTCGCCCTACACGTCCGGCAGCGTCGTCTCGCCCGTCCCGGCCGGCTCGCCGTCGCCACCCTCGTCCTCCAGCCCGGCCGCAAGCGACGGCTCGCGTCCGGCCTGGTCCGCCCATCCCTCGCGCGTGTAGCCGTTCAGCGCGTCGATCAGCTCGCGAAGCCGCGCGAAGTTCCTGCGGTTGAAGTGGAGCTGGACGCCGTGCAGCTGCTTCAGGAGCGGATCCTCGCGATCCTCCTCGGGAAGCGGCGTGCGCGTGATGCCCCCCTTCGTCATCAGATCCTGGAAACGCAGGCTCCATTCCGCGAGCTGCTCGTCGGTCGGCTCGTTCTCGAGACGGATCAGCAGCCGGTCGCCGATGTAGCGCGAGGAGTGGTAGTTCGAGTAGAAGCTGCGGATCTCGGCGATCGCCTTGCCGGCGTCGCTCGTGTGGGTCAGCAGGGCGAGGTCGCGCGGGTCGATCAATCCGCGATCGGCCAGGCGCGTGCGGACGAAGTGATGCCAGTCGCGCCAGTACGCGCTCCCCGGCGGGTCCATCAGGACGACGGGGCGCGGGTCGCACTTGCCGGTCTGCAGCAGCGTCAGCAGCTCGAAGCACTCGTCCATCGTGCCGAAGCCGCCCGGGAACAGCACGAACGCGTCCGACTCCTTGATGAAGATCAGCTTCCTCGTGAAGAAGTATTTGAAGTTGATGAGCCGATCGGGGCGCTGGATGAACGGATTGGAGTCGGGCTCCATCGGCAGCCGGATCCCGAGGCCGAAGCTGCCTCCTTCGCCGGCTCCCCGGTTGCCCGCCTCCATGATCCCCGGGCCCGCCCCCGTGATGGCGAGGAACCCTTGGCGGACGAGCTGGGCGGACAGAGTTTCGGCGAGACGATAGTCCGCGCTGTCGGGCATCAGACGGGCAGACCCGAAGATGCTCACCTTGCGGTAGGCGCGAAACGGCGCGAAGAGCCGGAAGGCGTAGCGCATCTCCTTCAGCGAGCTGTTGATGATCTTCAGGTCGCCGCGGGAAGCGTTGTCCTCGACCAGCTTCAGCGCGGTCGTCGCGATCTCGCGGATGATGTGCGGGCTGTGATTGCGTCCGACGCGATGGATCAGATCGAGGACCGCGTCGTCGATCTCCTCCCCGAGCGAGTAATTCAGCGCCATCGTCCCTCCCCGGCCAGTCTAGGTTCCGCCGGTCGAGGGGGGCAAGCGCCCGGGGCTTGAGGCTCTACGGGTCGCCCGCGTACAGTCGGGCAAATCCAATGCGAACGGCCGCCGGACGGGTACCGTGTCGTGGCCTCGCGGGACAAGGGAAGCCTGCGAGCGCCCGGAGACAGGAGCGACGATGACGAAGGTGACGCTGCCCGGCTATCCGAGGATCGGGCAGGATCGCGAGTTGAAGAAGGCGATCGAGGCCTTCTGGAAGGATGCCTCGCTCGAAGGGGAACTTCGGGCGACGGCGGCTTCGCTGCGCGCCGCGCACTGGAAGGTGCAGGAGCGGCACGGCGTCCGCCCGGTCCCGACCGGCGATTTCAGCCTCTACGACACGATGCTCGACGCCGCGGTGACCTTCGGCGCGATTCCCGATCGCTACGCGGCCCTCGGCGAGCCGGCATCGCTCGCCGTCTACTTCGCGATGGCCCGCGGGACGAAGAGCCTCCCGGCGCTCGAGATGACGAAGTGGTTCGACACGAACTACCACTACATCGTCCCCGAGGTGCGCGGCGCCTTCCGCCTGCACCCCGAGGCGATGCTCGAGGGGATCCGGGAGGCGCGCGCGCTCGGACTCGATCCGAAGCCGGTCCTGCCGGGACCGTACACGTTCCTCCATCTCGCGAAGCTCGAAGCGGGCGAGACGGTCGCGGCGATGCTGCCGCGGATCGTTCCGTTCTATGCCGAGCTGCTCGCGCTCCTCGCGAAGGAGGGGGCGGAGTGGGTCGCGCTCGACGAGCCGGCCTTGGTCCTCGACGGGACGGTCCCGCGCAAGGAGATCGACGCTGCCTATGCGCTTCTCGCCTCGCGCGGCAACCGGCCGCGGATCCTCGTGCAGACCTACTTCGCCGACGTGCGCCCCCATCGCGATCTCCTCTTCTCCCTGCCGGTCGAAGGGATCGGTCTCGATCTCGTGCGCGGCTCCGAAGGCTGGGACCTGCTCATGCGGCGCGGCGCCTTCCCGGAAGGGAAGATCTGCGTCGCGGGCGTCGTGGACGGGCGCAACGTCTGGCGCAGCGACCTCTCGGCGATCCTCTCCTCGCTCGAGCAGGCGCGCGAGGCGCTCGGCGACCGCCTCTGGATCGGGCCGAGCTGCAGCCTCCTCCATCTTCCCTACACCGTGCGGGCGGAGCGCGAGGAACGCGGCGACGCCGCGCATCCGCACGCCGAGGCGCTCGACTGGCTCGCGTTCGCCGAGGAGCGCCTCGAGGAGCTTTCGATCCTCGCCCGCGGACTCGACGAAGGGCGCAGCTCCGTCGCCGCCGAGCTGGACGGCAACGCGCGGCTGCTCGCGCGCCGCGCCTCGTCACTGCGCTCCAACGACCCGGCCGTTCGCGACCGGCTCGCGCGCCTGAGCCCGTCGGCGTTCGAGCGCGCCCCCTTCGAGGCGCGCCGGGCCGAGCAGAAGAGCCTGGGACTCCCGCTGCTCCCGACGACGACGATCGGAAGCTTCCCACAGACGCCGGAGGTCCGCTCGGCGCGCAACCGCCAGCGCAACGGCAAGACGACGCGCGAAGAGTACGAAGCGTTCCTCGACGCGAAGATCGACGAGGTGATCGCGCTCCAGGAGCGGATCGGCCTCGACGTCCTCGTTCACGGCGAGTTCGAGCGGGCCGACATGGTCGAGTTCTTCGCCGAGCAACTCCAGGGCATGATGATCACGGGCAACGGCTGGGTGCAGTCGTACGGCACGAGGTGCGTCCGTCCCCCGATCATCTTCGGGGACGTTTCGCGCCCGAGCCCGATGACGGTGCGCGAGAGCCGCTACGCGCAGTCGCGCACCGCGAAGCCGGTGAAGGGGATGCTCACCGGGCCGGTCACGATCCTCAACTGGTCGTTCGCGCGGACCGACCTGCCGCGCGCCGAGGTCGCCAACCAGATCGCGCTCGCGCTTCGCGACGAGACGCAGGACCTGGAGAAGGCGGGGATCCGGATCGTGCAGATCGACGAGCCGGCCTTCCGCGAAGGGCTGCCGCTTCGCGCGTCGGAGCGCGAGTCGTACCTCGAGTGGGCCGTGCGCGCCTTCCGGCTCGCTTCCTCGGGGGTGCAGCCTTCGACGCAGGTGCACACGCACATGTGCTACAGCGAGTTCAACGAGATCCTTCCCTGGATCGCGGCGATGGACGCCGACGTTCTCTCGATCGAGAACTCGCGAAGCTCCGGCGAGCTGCTCGAAGCGTTCGATCACTTCCGCTATCCGCGTGGGATCGGGCCGGGCGTCTACGACGTCCATAGCGAAAGGGTGGCCCCGGTCGAGGAGATGGTCGCGTTGCTCGAGCGCTCCGGCCGCCTCCTCCCGCACGACCTCCTGTGGGCGAACCCGGACTGCGGCCTGAAGACGCGCCGTTACGAAGAGGTGATCCCCTCGCTCGAGAACCTGGTCGAGGCGGCGCGGCGCGTGCGGCGAGCCTGGGCGCAGGAGGATGTTGCAGCGCGGAACGCCTGACGTTCCTCATTCGAAACGTTCCCGGCCGGCTCCGCGCGATCGCGGGGCCGGCCTTTTCGTGACCTCCCGCTCGACGTCTCCCTAAGCATGCCCCCGACGGCAAGTTGCAGAAGTCGAACCACGCCTGGCACGCGCCTTGATATAGACCGGGTGCGTAAGGAGCGAACGAGAGAGTCGGACTCCGAGACCGCCGGCGGCAGAAGCGGAGCTGTGAGCGGGGTCCCTGAAGAGAACGATAGAAGAACGATAGAAGGAGGGTTGGAAATGGCGCTCGTCAGATGGGAACCGAGGAGATCGATGACTCCCTGGATGGGGAGCCCCTGGACCGGCTTCCGAGGCCTCCAGGACTTGCAGACCGAGATGAACCGCCTCTTCGACGCCGCGTTCGGCTCCGGAGAAGGGATGCTCACGGCGGACTGGACGCCGCCGGTCGACGTTCTCCACGAAGACGGCGGCTACCGCGTGCGCGCGGACCTTCCCGGAATGAGCCGCGACCAGATCGAGGTCACGTTGGACGGCGAGACGCTCACGATTCGCGGCGAGAAGAAGCAGGAGAAGGAAGTGAAGGAGGACGCCTTCGTCCGCACCGAGCGGCGCCACGGCACCTTCCTGCGGGCGCTGACCCTCCCGAGCGCGATCGACGCGAGCAAGGTCGAAGCGACCTACAAGGACGGCGTCCTGGAGATCTGGGTCCCCAAGTCCGAGGAAGCCCGGCCGAAGCAGATCAAGATCGCGTCCTGAGCAGAGAATCGATCGAGGCAGAGAGCCCGAGACCCATTACCCAGACGAGAGACGGGCGGCGGGCGCGCGAGCGCCGCCCCCCGCGGAGGTAGAACGAAGATGATGCACACCGAGACGCAGAACGAGAACGTGGTCCAGAAGACCGGCAACGGTCACCAGCCGCGCGGCTGGGAATGGGCGGTTCGCCCGCGCACCGACATCACCGAGCACGACGATCACTTCGCGCTCGCGATCGAGATCCCCGGCGTGGCGATGCAGGACGTCGATCTCCAGGTGGAGGGCAACGAGCTCCGCGTGACCGCCGCCCGCAAGGCCGGCGAGGAGAAGCCGACCTATCTGCTGCGCGAGCGCCGGCCCGTCACCTTCTGCCGCGCCTTCACGCTCGGCGAAATGGTCGACCGGGATCGCATCGAGGCGAAGCTCGAGAACGGAGTCCTGCAGGTGCGGGTGCCGAAGGCGCCGCACGCCCTGCCTCGCCGGATCGACATCCGCAACTCGTAGCGAAGGCAGCGACGGCGGTCGCCGGACGTTCACCAACGTCGCACGTCCGCGCCGAATCGATCAGACGCGATCGCTGCCGGGTTCGAGGGCTTGACCCTGCGGCCCGGCGGCCTTCGCAACCAGCGGGGCGCTCCCCAGGGAGCGCCCCCTTTCTTCGTCCCCGGATCGTCGAAGGCCGCTCGCCCGGCTCCGCGGCGCTCCGCCCCGGCCTTTCGTCCGCTTGACGGGGCGGCATCGCGAAATCGATGATCGCATCTGAACGCCTGCACATTCGGATCCAAACAGAAAAGGGGGTCGGATGACTTCGGGTTCACGGTGCTCCGGTCTGTGCGCGGCAATCGCGATCGCCCTCGTCTTCCTCGCCGCCGCGGTCCCCGCCCGCGCGCAGGACGAGTCGTTCGGGTTCCACGGCTGGGGCCCGCAGATCGGGCTGTCGGTCGATCCGGATCAGTTCTTCTTCGGCGCGCATTTCGACCTCGGCGAGTTCGCTCCGAACCTTCGCTTCCAGCCCAACGTCGATCTCGGCTTCGGAGACGACATCACGCTTCTCGCGATCAATCCGGACGTGGCCTACTACTTCCCGGTCGAAGGGGTGGGCGCCCTCTACGTCGGCGGCTTGCTGGCTCTGCAATGGTACAAGTACGACCGGCCGGCGCCGTTCGACGACACCGACACCGAGCTGGGTCTGCACCTGCTCGGCGGACTGACGCTCGAGCCTGCGACTCCGGTCTACTTCGAGCTGAAGGTCGGCCTCGACGACACGCCGGACCTGAAGGCGCTGGCCGGATACACGTTCCGTTACTAGCGAGCGGTACGGGAGCGGACGCAGGGGAAGGGGGGCCGCGATGTCTCCTTCGACGATCCTGGAGCGGGCCGGGTTTCCGGCGGATGCAGGCCGCCCGCTGCTCTTCGGGATGGTCCACCTCGGTCCGCTTCCCGGAAGTCCACGCGACCCGGAGGACTTCGAAGCGACGTTGCGCGCCGCGTCCGCCGACCTCGATGCCCTCGTCGGCGGCGGCGCGGATGGCGCGATCGTGGAGAACTTCGGCGACGCGCCCTTCCTTCCTGATGCAGTCCCGCCCGTGACCGTCGCCGCCATGACGGTGGCGGCGGCGCGGCTGCGGGCGCAGGCGCCCGGCGCCTTTCTCCTCGGCGTGAACGTCCTTCGCAACGACGCGGCGGCCGCCCTCTCGATCGCAGCGGTCACCGGCGCCTCGTGCATCCGCGTGAACGTGCACCTCGGAGCGGCCGTGACCGACCAGGGGATCCTCCGCGGGCGGGCGGACGAGACGCTTCGGCTGCGCCGCGCGCTCGGCCGTCCCGTCGCGATCTTCGCCGACGTTGACGTCAAGCACGCCGCTCCGGTCGCCGCCCGGCCGGTCGAGGAGGAGGCGCTCGATCTGGTGGAGCGCGGGCTCGCGGACGTCCTGCTCGTCACCGGTCCCCGCACCGGCGCGCCGGTCGACCTGGAGCGGCTGCGCGCCGTGCGCACGGCGGTCCCCGCCGCGCCGATCTACGCGGCGAGCGGCGTCACGGCCGACTCGGTGCGCGACCTCGCTCCCTACTGCGATGGCTTCATCGCCGGCACGTGGCTCAAGCGGGACGGGAGGGTCGGAGCGCCGGTCGATCCGGAGCGGGTGCGCAAGCTCGCGGCCGCCGTCCGGGCCATCGTCCTGCCCTCGTCGCGCCGGCCCGCGGCGTCATAGCCGGACGCCCGCTCCGTCCTCGGCGCGCTTCCCCGGCCCCGCTTCGATCAGGCGCACGATCTCCGCCACGACCCGTTCGGCGCGGAAAGGCGCAATCACCTCCTCGTCCCATTCGGGCTGGTCGGTCCGGCCGCTCTGCTCGGCGCGGATGCGATCGGCGAGGGCGGAGGCGAGCGAGCTGCTGTCGGGATGGTGACTCCCGACCCCCGATTCGCGCAGGAAGCTCGCCGTTGCGGCATCGGCCGGCCCGAACGCCAGCAGCCGGCGGCCGACCGTGAGGGCGTCGAGGAAGCGATCGGGGAAGCGCCCGGCGTCGCCCGGGCCGAGGGCGGCGAGCAGCAGGGAGGCGTCCTGCTGGGTCGCGAGCGAGAGCGGCCAGGGCATCTCCGGCTCCAGCGTGACGATCCCCCCCAGGCGCAGCGATCCGATCGCCGCGGCGAGCCCCGGATCCCGCGAGCCGATCAAGCGGACCCGGATCTCCTCGCCCCCGATCGTCCCCGAATCGAGCAGCATGCGGAGCGCCTCGAGGAGGATGCCGGTGTCGCGCCCGCCCACGGAGGTCGGACCGGCGTGCATCGCGACGAGCGGCAGCTTGCGCGGGACGGAGGGGGCGCCGCCGAGGTCCCGCGGATCGAAGCTCGGCCGGATCCGCGTCGCGCGGCCGCGATAGACCTTCGCGCGGAGCCGCTCGGGATGCAGGCAGCCGATCGCGCGCGCCGCGCGCAGGATCCGGCTGCGGCGCCGGGCGTCGACGAGCGCCACGCCGCTGCCGCGCCAGCGCTCGCGCTCCTCGGCGATCCAAGGGATGCCGAGGTTCTCGGCGGCCCGCATCGCGATCCTGTGAGCGGTGACGGGAGGCGAGAGCGAGTAGACCGCATCGAGGCGCAACGCCTGCGCGACGGCCCGGGCCGCTTGCAGTCCCGGCTCGACCCAGCCCGCCCGGTGGTCCGGATTCGATTGCGCAGTCACGATGAGCCGCTGCCAGGCCCATTTCGGCACGGGCGGATCCTCGAGCGCCTGCGCTTCGGGATCGATCGCGCGCTTGCCGTAGAGGCCGGGCGTCTGCTCTGCGGCGGCCGGTGGGCCCGCCGCCTTTCGCAGTCCGGCGAACAGCTCCTGGAAGCCGGTCTCCTGCAGCCAGTAGGGAACTCCGCCTCCGTCGTGGACGAGCCGCAGCGGGATCGGGTAGTTCCGGTGCTCGCGCGTCTTCTCGGCGGTCACGACCCGTTCCGGATGGCGGGGGGTCAGGACGACCGCTTCCCATCCGTGGGCGGGCAGGTGGCGGATCAGATGCCCCACCCGGCCCGGACTGGCGCCGCGCGTGGGCGGAACGGCGTACGCAATCACCAGGAGCCGTTTCATCCATGGAGCCTATCATGCAGACAGGGGACGGACCGGCGGCAAGCCCGGTCGCGCCCGCGACGGTCGATTCGGCAAGGGAGCACCGGCAGTCCATGGCTCGTAGCGTTCGAAATCGTCCCGACTACCCGTTCGCCGATCTCAACCTCGAAGGGACGGTGCGGGAGGTCGGCCTGTTCCTCGCGGATCCTCCGCTCTCTCCGATCGAGCGGGAGGAGGTTCTGGAGTTCGTGCGGCTCGTCCGCCAGTACGCGTTCCTCGAGCGGCTCGTCCAGGGAGAGATCCTGTTCGATCTGCCCGTCCACCTCGGGGCGTTCGATCGGGGGACTGCGCCGCACGAGGGGCAGGCGGAGGCGGCCGCGGAGGAGGAGCGGGAGCTGCTCGAGCTCGGGCCGAGCCCGGCCGAGCGCCTGCACGAGGTCCTCGAGGAGCGGGGGATCAAGGTGCTGCGGCGAACGCGCGGCACCGAGCTCCCGGGCCGGCTGACTGGAGGATTCCACTACGCCGGCGATTCGGGGCCGGGACTGCTGATCGGGGCGGCGCAGGGCAGCCCCGAAGCGAGCTTCGTCCTCGCGCACGAGTACGGACACCTGCTGATGGACGTCGATCCGTACGAACGCCGCTTCTGCCGCTGGAACCGCCGCGACCTGTCGAATCCCAACGACGCGATCGAGGAGCGGCGAGCGGACCGGTTCGCGCGCGCGCTGCTGCTGCCGGTCGCGTCGATTCGCGAGTTCGGCTCGGAGTTGGGCCTGCACGAGGCGCTGGACGTCCCGAACGAGGAGATGCTGCAGCGCGCAGCGCAGATGTTCGACGTGGCGCCGGCCGTCCTCTGGAGGAGGCTCGAGGATCTCGATCTGCCGGCGCCCCTCGAAGCGCCGGAGCCGGCCGAGACCGAGCCCGCGCGCAAGCCCGACGAGCGGCGTCCCACCGATCTGCCGGAGCGCTTCGTGAACCTAGCGCTCGCCGCCTTCAGCCTGCGGATGCTGGAACGCCCGGACCTCGGCCGATTCCTTCGCATCGCCCCCGAGCGTCTCGACCGCTTCCTCGCCTGGTGCCCGGTGCCGCGCGAGCCGAAGCCGGCGGGGGAGGAGCGGGGCCAGGAGGAGAGCGGGCCGCCTCCTGAGACGGGCGAAGAGGAGCCGGAGTAGGGCGCGGGCGCTCCGCCCCCTGCGGAGGAGCGGCTGCGACATCGCGCCGGCGCCGAGCCGGCGAGCGCATCGGGGCCGCCGGGCCTTCTCGGGCCCGGCGGCCCCTTCTTCGTCCCCGGCGCTCCGTCCGGCGCCGGTCGTTGTCGCGCTGCGAACGAGCGGCGCGGTCACGAAGCTCCCGTGGTCACGTGGCTCTTCGCCTCCGCCAGGCGAGCGAGACCGCGACGCTCCGGCGTCACGAGGCTACGCGGCCGGGTTCATCGACTCGTTCGTCGTCCCCTCCGCGCTCGTCGTCGCATTCGCCTGCGGAGCCTTCGGACCGAGGAGGATCGCCGCCCGCGCGGCCGGAGCCGCGTTGCCGGCGCCGCCCTCGATGTCCGGAGCCTCCTCCTCGCCCGCGCCGGGCTCGGTCTCGTCGGCCGGGACGGCCTTCACCTTCCGGCCCTTCTGCGACAGGAAGTACCGCTCCGCATCGCGCGGGCGGGCGCGGAAGTACGCCCGCACCTTGTTGTAGATCTCCCTGTAGGTGGCGACCCACTCGGCGCGGGCCTGGCGGAAGTCCGCCCACGCCAGCTTCTCGGCGGCCACCGCATCCTCGACCTTCCGCACCTCCTCCTCGAGCGCCGTCACCGAGGCGGTGAGGGGTCCCAGGAAGCTGCGCAACGTCGGATCCTTCTCGTTCTCGAGGTTGCCGATCAGGACGCGCACGGCCCTGGCCTTGTTCGCCGGGTTCTCGGCGATCAACCCGGTCGTTCCGTGCGGGAGGTAGGTCGCGTACGGGATCGCGCGGAAGTCGCTGCGGGTATGCTCGCGGGCCGCTTGCCCGAAGCCGCGGATCACGGCATCGAGGGTATCGGCCACGTGGTCGCGCATCGCCCGAGCCGCAGTGGCGATGCGGCGCGCCACGGCGTAGGGCTTCTCCGCCTCCTCGACCGCCTGGCAGGCGGCTTCGATCGGCGCCACGATCGCGGCGACCTCCTTGTGCGGGCTGCTGCGCCCGATCAGGTACCACGTCGCCTCCTGGATCCACCGGAGGATCGGGTAGGCAAAGGTAAACATGACGTCCTCCACGGTTGGCGAACCCCCATCTCCCGGGGACCCGGCCATCCGGCGCGGCCTTGGGAGATGTGTGGGAGGTGGAGAGGGCTCGATTGCCCCGATCTGCGATGCCGGAAGCAGGCTGGTCTCCGCCTTCCATGAGCCCTACGCACGAGGGGGTCGAAAGGTTGCGAAAAAAGGTTCCTGATACATTTCGCCGCCTTGCGGGCGTCGAGGATCGACACGGCAATCGATTGTGGAACTTGCCGTTCGGTGGGATCCGAGGAGGAACGATCGGGAGTCGCCCGTTCGCTCTGTAATAAACGGGCATGTCGTAGGCCGGGGCCGCACGCCAAGAGGACGAAGGGGCGACCACGAACGCTCCGAACCGGCGCTCGGAATGTCGAAGCCGCGAATTCGATGTCGCGGTCCGACTCTCCGGCCGGTGGAAGAGCCGCCTCCCGGCGCTCATCGCACGCTTTCGCGCGTCGAAGCGCGGTCGCGAATGTCTCGGCTCGGATCTTCGACATGTCGAAGACCGACGTCCGATCCCTCGGGACAGGTCTTCGACACGCGTGAAGCGGACCGCGAGACTCTCCGAGTCGCCGTTCCGCATGTCGAAGGGCGGGAGTCGAGGTCCGGGATCGGTCCTCTCGCCCGCGCAATCCTGACCGTCGATCCCTGGGGATCGTTCTCCGACATGCGAACGTTCCGGCCCTGGTCCCGGGAAGCGGACTTCGATCTGTCTGAGGACCGCCCGCGCACTCTCGGATCGGGCGTCTGACGCGACGAAGGGCGACACGTTGGGATCGTCCCCGCCTCTTCGACGTCCCGGAGAGCGGTTCGGAGGCTTCGCGCCTCGCTCTTCCGCGTTTCGGCGGATCTCCCCCAGCGACCGGGATCGGCGGTGCGGCACGCGGAGCGCGGAAGTGGAGGTTCGGGAGCGCCGGGGCAGCGGCCCGAACGCGGGCCCTCGAGGTCTACGGCGGCGAGGCGCCCGCCTCGATCGCCGCCACACTGCGCCGGTAGCTCTCGTTCGCGGGCGCCAGGTCCGCCGCCTTGCGGGCCGCCTCCAGCGCGCCGGCGCGGTCGCCCGCCGCCAGCCGGGCTCGGGCGAGCGTGTCGTACGCGGACGCGGAGGCGGGGTCGAGCGCGATCGCGCGGCTCGCCTGCTCCGCGGCCTCGGACGCCGGCCCGCCGGACTGGAGGATCGCCCAGGCGAGGCCGTTGGCGGCGGCCGCGGAGCGCGGATCGCGGCGGGCCGCTTCGGCGTAGGCGTCCCGCGCCTCCGCGAACCGTCCCACGCGAAGCAGGCAGAAGCCGAGATGGAGGGGGACGTCCTGGCTCTCGGGGGAGCCGGCGAGCGCTCGCTGCCAGAGTGGGATGGCCGTTGCGTAGTCCCCGTGATCCTGCCGGCGCTTCGCGACGAGCGCGACCCAAGGGAGGTGATCCGGCTCCTCGCGCATCCCCGCCTCGGCGATCGAGTCGGCGCGCGCCGGCCGCCCCCCCTCGTCCAAGAGACGGACGAGGATCAGGCGTGACTGGCGGTCCCGCGGATCCTGCTCGAGCATCCCCTCGAGGAAGTCGATCGCCTCGGAGGCGCGTCCCATCTTCTCGAGCGACTTCGCCAGGACCTCGCGCGACTCGCGGCTCGCCGGGTTCAGTCGGATCGCCTCGGTCGCCTCGCGCAGCGCCTCGGGCCACCGTTCCAGGCGGGAGAGCTCGAGCGCCAGGTTGTAGCGCATCTTCGGGCTCTTCGGCTGCGTTCGCGCCCCCGCCTCGTAGAGGGTGAGGTCGCTCTGGTAGTCGCGGTTGCGCGCGAAACTCCGGGCGGCGCCCGCGATCAACAGGATCGCCAGCGCCGCGACGAACGCCGGACGAAGCTGCGGCCGCCGCGCGAGCAGCGCGAGCCCGCCCGCGACGGCGACGAGCGGCAGTCCCGCCGACGGGAGGTAGAAGAGCCGCTCCGCGAAGATCGTCCCGATCACGACGGGAAGGTTCGAGGCGAGCGCGAAGGTGAGGAGCGCGAAGCCGCTTCCCCATCCTTCCGGCCGGGCGGGACGGCGGACCGCAAGGACGATGAGGCCGGCGAGAGCGAGAAGGCCGAGCGCAAGAAACGGGGTCGGTCCCCGCACGATGCCGAGGACGGGAGCGGAGTAGTCGACGGACAGCCGCGCCGGCCAGACGAGGAGGAAGAGGTAGCGCCCCGCGGAGTCGAGCACGGTCGGCAGCCTGCCGGCGAGCGAGGTGCGGACGAGCGGGTTGTCCATCGGATCGGTCGCGGGGGCGCCCCAGGCGCCGAGGACGGCATGACGGGCGAGGACGTAGAGGATCACCGGCGCGAAGCAGGCGAGACCGACCGGGACGGGGAATCGGACGCGCCGGTCGCGGCGGAACGCCCAGGCGCTAAAGAGCAGGACGGCGGGGATCGTCGCGGCGCTCTCCTTCGAGCCGACGGCGAAGAGGACGGCGACCGGCGCGAGCCAGCGCACCTTCGCCCGGGGGTCGAGGGCGAGGTGGATCGCCGCGATGCCGAAGACCGCGGCGAGCAGCTCCGCCCGGCCCGACACCCAGGTAACCGCTTCGGTATGAAGAGGGTGCACGGCGAAGAGCGCGCCCGTCGCGAAGGCCAGCGCATCGCTGCGGAAGAGGCGGCGCAGCAGCGCCGTCCAGAACAGCGTCGCCGCGGCGTGCAGCAGCAGGTTCCCGAGGTGCGGCAGCCACGGGGCGTTGCCGGCGATAAGGTGATCGACCGCGAAGGAGAAGGTGGTCACCGGGCGCCAGAGCATCGCCTCGTGGATCTCTCCCCAATAGTGCGCGGTCAGGATCCGCATCGGGTCGAATGGACCTTGCACGGCCGGATGCTTGAGGAGGAGCCAGACGTCGTCGAAGACGAGGCCCGCGCCCAGGGAGTTCAGATAAGGGAGGACGGCGACGAGGAGAAGGCCCGCGTATAGGACGAGCAGACTTCGTCCGCCGTCTTTCCGCCGGTTCGCTTGAATTGGCATCGCGGGAGAAGGCTACCAGCCGCCGCGCGCCTCCTTCTAGAAGAAATGCGCATGAGAAGGGTGCCTCCTCCTGTATAATTTCTAACGGTACTGCACAACGCCTGTCTCCGTGTCCGAAGGTGGGCGTCCAGTTCGTTGACGAAAAGACATCCGGAGGAGGTCAGCATGTCCAGGAAGACCGCCGCTCTCGCGGCGATCCTCATGATCGTCGGCTGCATGTGCGCCGCGCCCGCGGGGGCGGGCGTCCCGAAGGTCATCGTGTGCGAGGACTTCGGGTACCCCAGCTGACCGTACTGCCCCGATGCCCGGTGCGGGCTCGAGATGGTTCAGCAGGAGATGGGTTTCGAAGGAATGGTTCACTGGGAGTATCACACCGCGCAGGGACTGGAGAACGCGGAGGGCGTCGCTCGCTACAACTTCTACGGTGCCGGCGGAGTGCCGAAAGTCCGCATTGACGGCAGCCGTGAAGAGGTCGGCGGTGGTGACGGCTGCGCGAACGCGGCGAACCGCTACCGGATCCAGATCAATCAGCGTCTCGCTGAGACGGGGGGCATGAGCCCCGTCTCCATCGACGGCAGCTACATGCCGACCGGCAGCACCATCCCGGTTCAGGCGACCTTCCGCCTCGAAGACCCGGTGGTGCTCACGAGCCTTCGGGCCACTCTGCTCATCTACGAACACCACGTCCTCCACGTCGGCCAGTACTGGGATTATGTCGAGCGGGACCTCTACGACCAGAACATCACCCTGACCAATGTCGGGGACGAGGTGACGGTCAGCTACGACTTCAACATCCAGCCGACCTGGAACGTCGACAACATTTCCGTGGTCGCGTACCTGCAGCAGACGAGCGGCAACAAGCAGATCATCCAGGGCTTGATGGTGCCTATCGGAGACTTCCGCTTCCAGATCGACGAGAAGCTCGTGTCGATTCCCGACGGGAACGGCACCGCGGTCTTCCACGGAAACGTCACGAACCTCGGGGACGACCCGGACACGTTCACGCTCGAGGTCGCCTCGCAGTTCGGCGATTGGACGACCGACTTCCTGGTCTGCGGCGATGCGAATCCTCACAGCGGCCCGCTCGACATCGTCCTCGACCCGGACGAGTCCTGCGACGTGCAGATCCGCGTGCACACCAACTCCGCCATCGAAGCTCGCACGGGGAGCTTCCAGGTCACCTCTCTCTTCTCGAGTCGCACGATGGCGATCGACATGCGCGTCTTCAACGGCGGCTACGCGATCCTGTTCGTGGATGACGACCATGGTCGGACCGACGAAGTCCCGTGGATCAGCGCGATGAACACGCTCGGACTCCTCTACGATCACTGGGACGCCACCGCGAACGGCGGGACCCCCGGCTTCAACCAGATCAAGGAGTACGACTACCTCGTCTGGCAGACCGGCTTCGATATGACCAACACGACGATCCTGCTGGACAGCGACGAGTCGGCCATCGCGGACTATCTCGACGCGGGCGGCTCGGTCTTCGTCTCGAGCCAGCACTACATCAACAGCAAGACCGGCGTGACGCCGTTCATGAGAAACTACTTCGGGATCAATGCCTTCACGAAGGACGTCGGCTACACCGTGATGAACGGCGTGCCGGGCGACCCGATCGGCAATGGCCTGACGCTGAACATGACCTTCACGATCCCCGCCTTCAACAAGGGGGACAGCGTGCAGCCGACGGCCGATGCGGCGGTCAGCTTTACGGCGCCCAACAACGTCAACGCCTGCCTGCGCCACGAGCTGGCGGACGGCGGGAAGTGCGTGTTCATGGCGGCGGCGCTGCACGTCGTCGACAACAACACGTATCCGAACAACATCGCCGGCGCGCTGGACAGGATTCTCGGCTGGCTCGAGCCGGTCGTCCCGGCGGGCATCGAGGACGGCGCGGTGGCGCCGCTCTTCGGCTCTCGGATCGACGCGGCGCAGCCCAACCCGTTCAATCCTCGCACCCAGATCTCGTTCACCCTCTCGCAGGCGGGCGCCTCCGGACCCGTCCGCCTGGAGGTCTTCGATCTGGGTGGCCGGAAGGTCGCGAGCCTCTTCGAGGGGACGCTGCCGGCCGGTGAGCACGTGCAGACGTGGACCGGTCTTGCCGACAACGGCGCGCCGGTCGAGAGCGGGGTGTACTTCGCGCGGCTGACGACCGACGACGGTCGCGCTTCGCAGAAGCTGATCCTTCTCAAATAATCGGCGGGACAGCCGAGCGCGGCGACGAGAGAAGAGTCGCGCAAGAGACGAGGCCCGGTCGCCCGAGAGGCGATCGGGCCTTTCTCCGATCGCCCGTATGCTGTATACTTTGTTCGGCTTGTCTGACGCCCGTCTCCGATGGAAGGTGGGCGTCCGCGTTGTCCGATCACGACATCCGGAGGAGGTCAGCATGTCCAGGAAGACGGCCGCCGTGGCGGCGATCCTCACGATTCTCGGCTGCATCTGTATCGCGCCCGCGTGGGCGGGCGTTCCGAAGGTGATCGTCTGCGAGGAATTCGGGGCGACCTGGTGAGGCTACTGCCCCAATGCCCGGTGCGGGCTGCAGACGGTTCAAGACGAAATGGGTTACGACCGGATGGTCCACTGGGAGAACCACGTCGGTGACGACGTCTTCGAGAATCCCGAGACCCAGGCGAGAGGCACCTGGTATGGCGTGAGCGGGATCCCCGACGTCCGGATCGACGGCAAGACCCCGATCATCGGAGCCGGGAGCTGCTCGGGCGCCGCGACTCAGTATCGCAACGCCATCAGTAATCGGCTGGCGGAGACGGGCGGCGTCAGCCCGGTCTCGATCGATGGGAGCTTCCTGCCCTTGGGCAGCACAGTCTCCGCTACGGCGACCTTCCGCCTCGAGGACCCCGTCGTTCTCACGAGCCTTCGCGCCACCCTTCTGATCTACGAGGATCATGTCCTGTGGAGCGGGGACTACTGGGAGCACACCGAGCGGGACCTTTACGACGAGAACATCACGCTGACCAACGTGGGGGACCAGGTCACGGTCAGCTATGACTTCGCGATCAACCCGTCGTGGAACATCGACAACATCAAGGTGGTCGCCTATCTGCAGCAGACGAGCGGCAACAAGCAGATGATCCAGGGCTTGATGGTGCCGTTCGGGGACTTCAGCTACGAGCTGCAGAAGACGATCGCGTCGGTGCCCGATGGCAACGGCGTCGCCGTCTTCCTCGCGACG
This sequence comes from Candidatus Eiseniibacteriota bacterium, assembly GCA_041946735.1. GTDB lineage: Bacteria > Eisenbacteria > RBG-16-71-46 > CAIMUX01 > VGJL01 > JBHGAY01. The sequence continues at coordinate 1,118 of JBHGAY010000030.1, read as the reverse complement.
GTCACGAACATCGGCGATGCGACCGACACATTGACGCTCGAACCGGGCACGCCGTTCGGCTCCTGGACGACCGACTTCCTGGTTTGCGGGGATCCGAATCCGCACAGCGGGCCGTTCGACGTGGTCCTCGATCCCGAGGAGTCGTGCGACATCCAGATCCGGGTGCACACGGATTCCGCGGTCGAGGTCCGTAGCGGCAGCTTCCAGGTCACGTCCGCGTTTTCCGAGCGGACGGTGGCGGAAGAGATGCGCGTCTTCAACGGAAGCTGGGCGATCCTGTTCGTGGACGACGATCGCGCGCGCCAGGACGAGGTTCCCTGGCTGGCGGCGCTGGACGCGATCGGAGTCCTGCACGACGACTGGGACGCGTACGTCATGGGGAGCGGGCCGACCTTCGCGAACATGAGCGGCTACGACTACGTGATCTGGCAGACCGGCTTCGACATGCTGAACAACACGATCCTGCTTCCGAGCGACGAGGCGGCCCTCGCGAGCTTCCTGGATGCCGGCGGGTCGGTGTTCGTTGCCAGCCCGCACTACATCAACAGCAAGACCGAGGTCACCGACTTCATGCGGCGCTACTTCGGGATCGCTTCCTACACGACCGACGTCGGATTCACCGACATGTACGGCGTGGCGGGAGACCCGATCGGCAATGGCATCCACCTGCACCTGACCTTCTCGATCCCCGCGTTCAACAAGGGGGACGCCGTGGAGCCGACGGCGACGGCGGTCAAGTGCTTCACGGCGTCGGGGAACACCGGCGTCTGCCTGCGCAACCAGGTGACGGACGGCGGGAAGTGCGTCTTCATGCCGGCGGCCCTCCATGTCGCCGACAACAACCCCGATCCGAACAACATGAAAACGACGCTCCAGCGGATTCTCGACTGGCTCGAGCCGCAGCCGTCCGCGGGTGTCGAGGACGAGGCGGCGGCTCCGCTCTTCGGCTCGCGGATCGACGCGGCGCAGCCCAACCCGTTCAATCCACGCACGCAGATTTCGTTCACCCTCTCGCAGACGGGAGCCTCCGGACCCGTCCGCCTGGAGGTGTTCGATCTCGGCGGCCGGAAGGTGGCGAGCCTCTTCGAGGGGACGCTGCCGGCCGGTGAGCACGTGCG
>JBHGAY010000003.1:0-214950 GCA_041946735.1 Candidatus Eiseniibacteriota bacterium | reverse complement strand
CCCGCGGTGCCCGCGATGCTCGCCATGCCCGCGGTGCCCGCGATGCTCGCCATGCCCGCCGTGCCCGCGATGCTCGCCATGCCCGCCGTGCCCGCCGTGCCCGCCGTCTCGCCGCGCGCCCGCGCGGCTTCGTGGGATGCGATGGCGCGCAGCACGGCCGGCGAGTCGGCGATTTCCGGCTCCGTGTCGAGCAGGGTCTGGATCCGCTCGGCCGATGCCTGCGCCGCTTGGAGCGCCGTGAAGCGTTCCGCCATTTCCTCCACCGGCGCATAGAAGAACGCCGCGTACTGCAGGAAGGCGACGAGCGTGCCCAGGCTGATGCCGAAGGGCGCTTGGATCCCTCCCTGCCAGAGAGCCAGGCCCGTCCCGATGGCGCCGAAGCTGAGGACGGTCGGCAGATAGACCGCCGCGTAGGTCGCGTTGCGGACCGAGTGGCGGTACATCGCATCGGACTGGAGCTGGAACTCGCGCAGGCTCTCCTCCTCGCGCACGAGCGACTTCGTCGTCCGGACGCCGAGGATCGCCTCGGTGAAGCTCGCCGTGATCTCGGAGTTGACGCGGCGGACGTCGCGCTGGCTCTGCAGGAGCCGCCTCTGGAAGAAGACGCTGGCGGCGACGACGAGCGGAAGCAGCGCGATCACGAACAGGGCGAGACGCGCGTTCAAGAGCAGCATGCTCACGCTGGCTCCCGCGATCAGGGCGGTTCCCCAGACGATGTCCAGGAGGAACCACGGCAGGATCGACGAGACCTTCTCGCAGTCGGAAGTCACGCGGGCGAGCAGCCAGCCGACCGGCCGGTGGTCGAAGAACGAGAGCGAAAGCTGCTGCAGGCGGGCGAACGATGCCCGGCGCACGTCGTAGGCGAAGCCGGTCGCGATCTTCCCCGCCAGCACGATGAAGACCCAGACGAGCGCCGCCAGAGCGACGATCAGCGCGAGATACTGGCCGAGGCTGCGCAAGAGCTTCGGCCCGTACCCTTCGGCGATGGCCGTGTCGATCAACGAACCGGTCACGCGCGGCAGCAGAGTGTCGACCGCGGCCACGGCGAGGCCGGAAAGGGCCATGCCGGCGAGCAGCGCCCGGTAGGGCGCCGCGTGCCGCAGGATGCGCCGCCACAGTCCGACGTCGATCCGGCGCTTCGCTTCGCCTTCTTCTCTCAGCTCGTCTGCGATCATGACGCCACCTCTTGTTGCCGGCCGCCGCTCGACGGGCCGCTCCGCCGGAAAGCGGTCAGGTTCGCCGTCACATCCGCGGCCGCTGCATTCGTGGCCAGGTTCGCGGTCGCTGCATTCGTGGCCAGGTTCGCGGCCGCCGCCGCCTCGTTCGCGGGCAGGCCGGCCGCCACGCCAATCGCTGCTTCGTCTCCCTCCGCCTCGACGGCCGCCTGGATCTTCCATAGCCGCGCGTAGAGCCCGTCCCCGCGGCGGAGGCTTTCGTGCGTCCCCTCCTGAACGACGCGGCCATTCTCGAGGACGAGGATCCGGTCCGCTTCGCGAAGCGTCGAGAGCCGGTGCGCGATCAGGATCGTCGTCCGCTCTCCTCTGCGACCACGCAGGGAGGCCAGAAGCTCCGCCTCCGTCTCGGTGTCGACGGCGCTCAACGCGTCGTCGAGGACCAGAATCGGAGCCGGGTCGAGGAGGGCGCGCGCAATCGCGACGCGCTGCCTCTGTCCGCCCGAGAGCGTGATCCCACGTTCGCCGACCAGGGTCTCGTACCCCGCCTCGAACTCGGCGATCGCCTCGTGCACGCGCGCCCGCGATGCTGCCTCGACGATCTCCTCCGTTCGCGCTCCCGACCTGCCCAGGCGGATGTTCTCGGCGATCGTCTTCGAGTAGAGGAACGGCTCTTGCATCACCACCGCGATCGCGGAGCGCACCTCCTTGCGAGGAAGCGTTCCGATGTCGTGCCCGTCGATCTCGATCGTTCCCGACTGCGGATCGTAGAAGCGCAGCAGGAGGCTCACGATCGTCGACTTCCCGGATCCGGACGGACCGAGAAGCGCCAGGGTCTCTCCGGGCTCGATCCGGAAGGAGACGCCGTGGAGGACGTCGGCCGAGCCATGGCCGAACCAGACCCGATCGAAGACGATGCCGCCACGCCGCAGGCGCCCGCGGGTCGTCAAACTCCTGCCCGCCGGAGACACGGACGAAGCCGACACCGGCGAACTATCCGCGGCGGCCGAGACATGCGCCGCGGCCGAAGCATGCGCCGCGGCGGAGGCAGCCGGGGCGGCCGAAGCATGCGACGAGGCCAAAGCTTGCGCAGCGGCCGAAGCAGCCGGGGCGGCCGCGGCCAGCAGGCCAAGTGGCGGCTCCGCTTCGCGCGGCTGCGCCAGGATCTCCTCGATCCGCCCGATGGCGACCGTTGCCTTCCCCAGGTCGGTCAGGATCCGCCCCATCATCCGGATCGGCCAGATGAAGAGGTTGACCGCCGCAAGGAAGAAGAAGAAGGTCCCGGCGGGCAGGGACCCCTGCGCAAGCGCATAGCCCCCGACCGCCAGCACGATCGCCTTCTGGCCCATGCACATCAGGTCGGAAACCGACCAATACCAGGCCATCAGCCGGTAGAGCCGGTTGTCGAGATCGCGATGCGTCCGGTTCACACCGTCGAACTTCCGCTCCTCGTACTCCTGCCTCGCGAAGGCGCGCACGACCCGGATCCCGGTCAGGTTCTCCTGCGCCGTCGCGGTCAGGCGCCCTTCCGCTTCGTCCACCTTCAGGAACGAACGCTTCACCTTCCGGAAGAAGACGATCGAGAAGAGGACGATCGGCGGAATGACGACGAGCGAGGCGAGCGTCATCCGCACATCGAGCGCGAGCATGAGCGGCAGGGGAACCACCAGCATCAGGATGGCGCGCCCGACCTCCACGACCTGCGTCGCCAGGAACTGGCGCAGCGTCGAGACGTCGGAAGTGCAGCGCTGCACCTGATCTCCCGTCGGCGCCTTGTCGTGATAGGCGCACGGAAGGTGCTGCAGATGGTCGTAGAGCCTGTCGCGCACCTTCCGCGCGATCGCTTCGCTCGCCATGGCGGACCAGCGCCCGCGCAGGTAGGTGAAGATCCCGGCAAGCGCCGTCAGCCCGGCCATCGCCGCTCCGGCCATCCAGAGCCGCTCGCGCAGAACCTCCCGCCCGCCCGCCATCTCGATGATCCGGCGCGAGAGCGGCGAGGCCTTGCCGGGATCGCTCGCGATCACGCCGTCGATGACGGCCTGCGGCACGAGGGGAACGAGGTAGAGCAGGATCGAGGCGATCGCCATCGAGGCGATCGCGGCGCCGTAGCGCAGGCGCTCCCCCTGCATCTGGTCCCAGATCATCCGGTACTTCGATCGCATCGTCCCGTCCCGTCGTCTCTCCCCCGTCGGCCGCCGGGCCCGCGGCGGGCGAGGCCGGAGGATGGAGAGTCTCCGGCTCCGGCCCGAGTCCGAGCCGGAGCGCAACCGTTTGTCGTCGTCGGTCGACCCGAAAGGGTCGAGGGTGGCCGTCTGGCCAGCGGCGAGCGGGGAGTCCGGAATGGTCGGATACGGAAAGACCCGCTCGTGGCTGGGAGCGGGTCCGAGGTTCACGCCTCTTTCAGCAGAGGGTTACTGCGTCAGGCACCCGCCCAGGCCGCGCTCGCAAAACCGAGCACGGCCTTCTCTGGGTTGATCATTCGGATGCCCATCATGAAATCGTCTCCTCCTGGGTTTTCCTGCGTGGTCGGCAGTATCGACGAGCCGGGGGGGTACGGTCAAGAGGGATTTTTCGAATTGCGGCGGCATCGCCCACGATCCGTCTCCCGGGGCCTGCGTCGAGCGTGGTATTCTTGCCCAGTTTCGGACCCCTGCCCCGAAAGCCTCGGGATCCACGGCGATCCCACCCGGCAAGGAGGTGCCCTCTGGAAGCGCAACTCAAGCAGCGGTTCCGGGAGATCGCTCCCGCCGCCGACTTCTGCTCGCTTCGCTTCGTCAACGAGCGGAACGAGCTGGTCCACGTTCGACAGGACATCCCTCAGCCGCTCCAGTATTCGGAGGACTTTGGAGCGATGATCACGGTCGTCGACCACGGGGGGCTGGGCTACGCGGCGACCAGCGATCTCTCCCTCTCCGGGCTCCGGCGGGCGGCCGAGGACGCGGTCGCTTGGGCGCGGGCGAGCGCCGGCCGGGCCGTGACCGACTTCTCGAAGATCGCGATGGACCGTCCCGACGGGCACTACCAGGGCAAGGTCGAGAGGCCCTGGGAGTCGGTCCCACTGAACGAGAAACTGGCGATCGTCATGGAGGAGTCGAAGAAGCTGGCGATCGACCGGCGGATCGTCGACTGGAACTCCGCGATCTCCTACGGCAACGTCGATTCGCTCTATCTGACCGCGGACGGGCACGAGGCGACGCAGTCCTTCTCGTTCCTGATCCCGATGCTGGCGGCAACCGCCAACGAGGGGTCCGAGACGCAGACGCGGAGTCTCGGAAGCCGGGGCTTCTGCCGCCAGGGCGGCCTCGAGATCCTCGAGGCGGTCGGCTTCCACGGCTCGGCGCGCCGGATCGCTACGGAGGCGCTCGAGCTGCTCGCTGCGCCGAACTGTCCGTCCGGAAAGCTCGACGTGGTCCTCGATCCCGACCAGATGATCCTGCAGATCCACGAATCGATCGGGCATCCCCTCGAGCTCGACCGGATCCTCGGCGACGAGCGCAACTATGCCGGCACGAGCTTCGTCACTCCCGACATGGTCGGGACGTACAGGTATGGATCGGATCTGCTGAACATCCTCTTCGACCCGACGAGAACCGAGCAGCTCGCGAGCTACGGATTCGACGACGAAGGGCAGAAGGCGGAGCGCGAGTACATCATCGAGAAGGGGATCTTGAAGCGGACGCTGGGCGGCACGACGTCGCGGGGACGGTCCGGCATTCCGGGCGTGGCCAACGCGCGCGCCTCCGGATGGAACCGTCCGCCGATCGACCGCATGGCGAACCTGAACCTCCAGGCCGGCTCCTCCACGCTCGAGGAGATGATCGCGGCGGTCGAGGACGGCGTGTACATGAAGACCAACCGCTCCTGGTCGATCGACGACTCGCGAAACAAGTTCCAGTTCGGATGCGAGTGGGGGCAAAGGATCGAGAACGGCAAGCTGACGACGATCGTCAAGAACCCGAACTATCGCGGGATCTCCGCCACGTTCTGGCGGAGCCTCAAGATGGTCGGCAACGAGGCGTCGTTCCTCGTGATGGGAACTCCGAACTGCGGCAAGGGGGAGCCGAACCAGGTGATCCGTGTGGGCCACGCCTCCCCCGCCTGCATGTTCACCGGCGTCGACGTCTTCGGAGGTGTGTGAGATGCAGCAGGACTTCTACGATCTGGCCGATCATCTGAACACGCTGCTGCGTCCCGGCGAGGTCCACATCACGACGTTCCGCGGAGAGGTATCCGACTTCGTCCGCTTCAACAAGAGCCTCCTCCGGCAGCCGGGCCGCGTGACGCAGCGATACCTGAGCGTGGACCTGGTTCACGGCCAGCGGCACGCCGCCGGAACGGTGAGCCTCACCGGCGATCCGGAGACGGACCGGGCGAAGACGGCCGAACTGGTCGAGAGGCTTCGTGCCAACCTGGCCCTCGTTCCCGAGGATCCGCACCTCCTCTACGCGACCGAAGTGCGCTCCCGCGAGCGGCATCAGGAGAATCGCCTGCCTTCGCCGAAGCAGGCGATCGACGCGATCCTTGATGCCGGCCGAGGGCGGGACCTCGTCGGCATCTATGCCTCGGGCGGGATCCACGCCGGCTTCGCGAACTCTCTCGGGCAGCGCAATTGGTTCTCCACCTATTCGTTCAACTTCGACTGGAGCTTCTACCATTCCGGCGACAAGGCGGTGAAGAGCGCATACGCCGGGTTCGAGTGGGATGCGGCGGCCTTCCGGGCGAAGATCGACACCGCGGCGGAGCAGCTTTCCGTCCTGTCGCGCACGCCGCGTACCGTCCCACCCGGGCACTATCGGGTCTACCTGAGCCCGACGGCCGTGGTCGAGATCATGGGCATGCTGGGATGGGGCGGATTCGGCCTCAAGGACAACCGGACGAAGCAATCTCCGCTCCTCCGGCTGATCACAGGGGAGGCGAAGCTTCATCCCTCCGTGACGATCCGCGAGAACACCGCGGAGGGAGTGGCGCCCGACTTCCAGGAACAGGGATTCCTCAAGCCGGACCGGGTCGTCCTGATCGAGAACGGACGGTACAAGGACTCGCTCGTCTCGCCCCGTTCCGCCAAGGAGTACGGGGTGGAGACGAACGGCGCCTCTCCCTGGGAGGCGCCGGAATCGGTCGAGATGCTTCCCGGCTCCGTGCCTACCGCAAAGGCGCTCGAGAGGCTGGGGACGGGGGTCTGGATCGGGAACCTATGGTACCTGAACTATTCGGACCGTCCCGGCTGCCGGATGACCGGCATGACCCGCTTCGCGACGTTCTGGGTCGAGAACGGGGTGATCCAGGCGCCGCTGTCGGTCATGCGCTTCGACGAGACGATCTACCGGATGTTCGGGGAGAATCTCGTCGGGCTGACCGATCAGACGGAGATGGTCCTCGATTCGACGACCTACGGGGCGCGATCGGTCGGGAGCTTCAAGCTCCCGGGGGCGCTGATCGAGGACTTCACCTTCACGCTGTAAGGCGAAGCGACGGCGCCGCTCTTGCGCTAGCCGCGATCGGCGGTCCATCGGGCGGCGGCTCCGGCGAGACGGGGCCGCCGCTTCTCATGGGGATGCAGGGGGGAGACGGAGGAGGAAGCGATGCATTACCTGCTGATCTACGATCTCGCCGACGATTACGTGACGCGCCGGCAGCCGCTGCGCGCGGCGCATCTCGATCTCGCCCGGGCGTCGGTTGCGCGCGGCGAACTGATCCTCGGCGGCGCCCTCGCGGACCCGGTCGATCAAGCGATCCTGCTCTTCCGCGGCGAGTCGCCGAAGGCGGCGGAAGAGTTCGCGCGCTCCGACATCTACGTTCGCGAGGGACTGGTGAAGAGCTGGCGCGTGCGCGAGTGGACGACGGTCATCGGACCGGACGCGTCGACTCCGGTCGGCCGCTGACATCGAGGCGCAGCCGGGGGCGAGGGAAACGCTCAGCCATGAGGTCCCGGTACGCGGCCTCGAGCCGTGGATCGGGCGCCGCGCCGACCCCGCGGGCGAGGCGTTTGACGAAACGCGCATAGTCGCGGATCGCCACCGGGCTCTGACCCGTCCGCGCGAGGGCGAGCATCCGGATCTCCATCGCAGCCTCGGAAAGAGGATCGGCCTCCAGGATGCGGCGCGCGGCCTCGAGCGCCTCCTCCGGTCGATTCCGCCAGAGGGCCAGCCGCCCGGAGGCGATCAGCAGCCGCTGGAAACGCTCCCGCAGGTCCTCTCGGCGAGCTGCGATCCAGGCGTCCGCGGACTCGCCATCGAGGAGATCCCCTCGGTAGGTGGCGATCGCATCCTGCAGCAAGTCGATGTCCCGCGCGCTTGGCGGTGGACGGTCGACGATTCTCCTTCCTCCTGCCGTTGCAGCGGCCCCTTCCAGCAGGCGTAGCACCAGAGGATCGCATGCGCGAGCCTTGCGCTCGAACTCGCGGACATCCAGTCGGATCTCCCCCTCGGCAAGCCGGCACATGCCGGACTCCGAGAGCAACAGACGAAACGGACCTCGCGGGCCGGCCCCTGGTTCGAGGCACCGCCTCGCGATGGACAGCGTGACGTCGAAGCGGTTGCGGCTCGCGTTCGCAGGCGCACCCGGCCAGATCCGCTCGGCGAGCAAGTCGCGAGAGACAGGGCAGCGCGTGAGCGCCAGGTGCGCGATCAGGGCACGCGACCCCTTCCGAGGAAACGGCACCTCGCGTCCATCCACAAGAACCCGGAAGATCCCGAGGAGCTGGACCTCGACGCGCGGCCGCGCACGCGTGCCTATCGTACGGTCCGGTGCGGGTCGCGACGCCTTGTGCACCTCTTCGCGCAGCTCATCGGGCAGGGCGGCGACCGCCCGAGAGATCCGGGAAGCGCTGTATCCACCCCGGAAGGCATCGCGGAGCAGTGGGACTGCAAGATCCCGCTCTTTCCGCAGCAGGACGAAGTAGTCCTCGGACTCGAGGATTTCGAGGCAAGAGTGAAGAGCCGGCCGATAGGCCCGCCCAGCGGTCCGGAGGATGCAAGCCCGCGCGAGAAGGACGTACGCTTCCTCCTTTCGATCGCGGTGCGCTCGGGAGACTCGAACCGCCGCATCCAGGAGGCTCAAAGCCTGCGCCGTCCGCCCCTCGAGCCCTTGAATCAGCCCGACCTCGATCGCGGCTCGAGCCTGCCACGATTCGGAGCCGAGTTCGGCGAATCCCTCCATCGCGCGGCGAAGCAGCCGCGATGCGGCCGCGCGTCTGCCGCGTCGGCGCTCGGCGACCCCTTCCCATAGATCGAGCTGGAGCGCAGACACCGGAGAGCCGGCGGATCGCGCGATCTTCCTCGCGTGAGCGAAGAGGGATCGTAGCCCACCGGTCTGCCACGCGTCGGAGGCCGCGCGCGCACGACCGATCGCGATCAACGCGCGGTTCGCGGTAAGAAACGACCGGCCCGCCAACGCCTCGGCCACCGACAGGCTCGCCTGCGCCTCTTCTTCCCTCCCGAGGTAGATCAGCGCCTCCGCACGATTGATGCGAAGCGACTGTTCCCGTGTGGCCCGGCCCGAGCGGATCAGGAAACGGAGGACGGGGCCGGTCTCCAGGAGGTACTGATCCCATCGGCCCTCGGTGAAGGCCAGGTCCGCCAGGCGCTCCCGGGCGTTCGCGGTCTCTTCATGCAGCTCGCATCGCGCGAGCAGTCTCTGCGCCAGCTCGATCGACCTTCGCGCGTGCGTCGGATCGCCGGCGCCGAGCTGAAGCGCTCCGATCTCCAAATGGACGATTCCGCGTGCGTGCTTCGCGTGAGCGGGGAGCAACCTGAGAAGTTGCTTCCCTTCGCGAATCGTCTCCTCCATGGCGCCGGTCATGGTCGCGGTGGCCGCTTCCTGGCGAAACGAGCGCGCCGCCTGCAGGTGGTTGCCGTTCGCGAGGAACCCGATGCGGGAGGCGCGGTGTCGCGAGAGCGCTTCCTCGAAGCGCCGGAGCTTCTGAGACTGATGGGCGGCATGAAAGTGAATCCACGGATGGCGGAGCGGATCGGAAGAGCCGCCCGGACACTCGGTGAGAATCCGGTCCGCAAGGTGGACCAGGACGCCGAAGGAGGGCGGACAGCGACTGCGTCTCGCCTGCTCGAAGAGCCGCACGGCCGCCGTCGCGTCCCGGGCGGCGAGCGCGGTTCGTATTGCCAGCGTTTCGTGCCCGAGTCGCGCCTGGTGGGCCGTCAGGCGGCGCCAGGCAGCCCGAGACTTCGCGCGCGGAACGCGTGCCTGCATCTCGCTCCGCAGGAAGTCGCGGAAGAACGGATGGAAACGGGGCGGCTCGTCCGCATCCAGAGGGGTGCGCAAGAAGGGATCCAGGCGGTGGACCTCGGCGAGGAACGCGTCGCCGCGCCGCTCGCCGAGGACGAAGCGGACCGAGACCGGATCGAGATCCTCGAGCGGAGACAGTTGAAGGAGCGCGTCGCGCATTATCTCTGGAAGCGAGGCGAGCACCTCCTGGGACAGGTACGCCGCCAGATCCCGGTTCGCATGCGCGCCCCAGTCGCGCAACAAGTCGTCGACGTGGATCTTCCGGTCCTCGAGCAGACGGGCCGCGAAGCTGACAGCCACGGCCCAACCCCCTGTCTGCCCCCGCAAAGACGCGGCTTGCTGACGGGAGAGGATTCGCCCCGTCCTGTGGCGGACGACCTGGACGATCTCGTGGCGTGAGAAAGCCAGATCGGAGGCGGTCAGGGTGCGCGCGCCCCCGAGAAGGCTCAGGCGGGCGGTCCGCAACGGGATCTCCTCTCGCGAGGAGAGCAGGAAGCGGACCGAGGGGCCTGACTCCTCGATGAGGTACTGCAGCCATCGCACCGCATCGGGCGATTCCCGCACCTGGTGGGCATCATCGAACACCAGCCACCGCGTGCGCCGGCCGGCGATCAGGTCGGAGAGGAAGGTCGAGGTCAGGAAACCGCCGTCGCGCTCCATGTCCCTCCGGGCGTCGTAGAGCGCGCGTGTCGAGGATCCAATCGGGTTGCGGAGCCGGCCGGCGCAGGCAAGAAGGCTCCCGAGCAGGTGGCCCGGGTCCTTGTCTTCCGGACGGAGCCGGCACCAGAGAGGATCGGCTCGCGCCGCGAACTGGGTCAGCAGAGCGGTCTTCCCGCACCCGGCAGGCGCCGTCAGCAGGACCGCTTTGCACCCTTCACGCAAGGCGCGGAGCAGGCGGGGCCGAGGGAGAAGCGGGCTGGCGGCGGGACGATTCATGGTGCACCAAGGGTAGACGGACCGGCGCCATCCTCAAAGCGATGCAATCCATAGCCGGAGAATGAGTTGCTGATCTCCGTCTCGGTCAAAGGGCTTGCGTGCGTAAGAAGCCGGTAAGAAGGATGGCTAAGGTTGCTTCTCAAGAGCGGTGATCGGCATTCCCCGATGCGGCCCGCAGAGCCCCCAGGACCGCCGAATCCGCATCGAGGCCCGCTCGTGGAGACGGCCGCGTGGCAGCGAGCAGCAGGTTCTCCTCCTGGGATCTGGATGAGGACCGAGGGGCGATGCCCGCAGCCGCGCGGCCCAGAGGACCCACGGTCGACCGCCGGTCGTCCCGATGGGGAAGGAGCCAACATGCCAACCTCGCATCGCATCGCCGCCGCGGCCATGGCGCTGATCCTGGCCGCAACACTCGTGACATCGGCGCCGGCCGATCCCGAGTACAAGAAAGCGATCGCGCACACCGAACGAGTCCAGCAAGTGTACAAGGACGCCGCGGCGGCCGTGGCGGCCGCGGCGGCCCAGGTGGTGGTGTGGCAGCGGGCGTTCGAAGTCGCCAAGCAGAACTATGATCTGGCGAACGGCAACCCAGCGACGACGGCGGCGACGCTCGCGGCGATGCAAGCCGCCGCGGCCCGCCTCGCCGCCGCCCAGGCCGCCCTTGCGACTGCGAAGAACGCGCTCGCGATCGCGACTGCGGCGGCCGCGGGCTTCATGGCAGGCACCGGATTCTTCCAGCTCGGATACGCGATCTCCGACTTGTGCTGGGATCCGGTCTGCGATGCGACATGGACGGTCCCCGGGAGCCATTACGTCCCGCCGACCGACGAAGAGATCGAAGCGCCGATCCCCGGAATGCTCCACAGCCTCTTCGACGTCGAACTGACGGAGGCGGACTTCACCGGCGATGCTGCCCTCTCCTGGGACTACATGAAGGGGGCGTTGCGGCTCTTCTTCCAGCTCGCGCGCGGCGCCGCCGCCGCGACCGACCACCGTGGCGACGAGGTGCTGCAGGCGGTCGCCGACGCGCAGGCGGAGCTTCAGGCGATCCCACCGCTCATGGAGGCGTCCGCCGAGCGGATGGAGGCGCTCGAGGTCGTCCCCGCGCAGGTGGAGCTTGCGGACGGATCGCTCGGAACGCTCCGGGCTGCGTGGCGCGATGGGATGTTCGCTCTGCAGGAGGTCCTCCAGGCAGCCAACCAGCCACCGCCTCCGGACGATCCCTGCCATGTCGAGAACGGCGGGCCCGGCTGCGACAATACCCAGGTGATCCAGGCGGCCCTGCAGATGTTGCAGGCGCTTCAAGCCGTATCTTCGATGCTCGACCAGGTCCCGCTCGTGCATTCGCCGGACGATCAGCCTCGGCGCCTCATCGAGTTCTTCCGCCCCGGAACGCTGGACGACTTCCGCGCCTTCATGCAGGCGGTTCAGCAAAACGGCATGGCGGCCGTGCCCCAGTGGGAGATCGACGCCGCGGACGATCTCCTCGATCGCTCCGGCATCTACTTCCCGAGCTTGACTACGTTCGGGACCGTCCTCGCCATCCTCGACGCCGGGCCGAGCCCCGATGAGGAGGCTGCGATCTTCCACGACTCCCAGGTCGCGACGCACGCGGAGGTTCTCCGCGCGTCGGCGACGACCCTCTCCCAATCCGGCTACTGGCTCGACATCGATCTGAGCGACTCGCCCGTGCTTGCCTCCGTTGGAGAAGGAACGGCGGACCTTCCCTCCGAGGCCGGCATGAGCCCTCTGCGGCTGCGCGGCTCGGGCCCGAACCCGCTGCACTCCGGTGAGGAGTTCACGATCGCGCTCGAAGCGATGCGGGTCGTTCACACCGAGATCCGGATCTTCGACGCGAGCGGGCGGGCACTGCCGCGCGCGTGGGCGCGCCAGCTTGCGCCCGGGCGGCACGAGGTCCGTATCGACGAACTGCAAGGCCTCCCATCCGGCATCTACTTCCTCCGGGTGTCCGCCGAGGGTCGGACCGTCGCCAACAGGACGGTGCTGGTGCTGCGCGGGAGATAATCGGCGAGTTCGCGTGTTCGCGGGCGGACTCTTCCCCGGACCTCTCAGAAGGCGGCACACGGCGACGGGTGCCGCCTTCCCCTGGCATGCCGGCGCATGCGAGAATCCCTGTCCGGTCGTCGTCTCCTGGGTGCCTCGCGAATGTCCGATGCCCGGCACCCCGGCTACCGGCCCAGCTCCCGCTCGGCCGCCGTGGGGTTCACGGAGGTCGCATGCCGGAACGAGAGATCACTGCACTCCTGCTCGCCACCGCCCAGGGAGATCCCCTGCCCCGTTCCGCCGCGGACCGGATCTTCTCGGTCGCCTATGAGGAGCTGCGCCGGCTCGCCCAGCGCGAAATGCGGAGGGAGCGCAGCGGCCACACGCTCCAGCCGACGGCCCTCCTGAACGAGGCGTATCTCCGTCTCGTCGATCACTCGCAGATCCGCTGGCAGAACCGCGCGCATTTCTTCGGTATCGCTTCCCATGCGATGCGGCAGGTGCTGATCGACCATGCGCGCCGCCGCGGGACCGCAAAGCGCGGCGGCGCTTGGCAGCGCGTCTCGCTGACCGGCTCCCCGATCCCGGTACGGGACGGCGAGATCGACGCGATCGACATGGAGCGCGCGCTCGAGCGGCTCGCCTCGCTTCACCCCCGCATGGCCCGGGTCGTCGAGCTTCGCGTCTTCTCGGGCATGACGGGGAAGGAGATCGCCTTCTTGCTTGGCGTCTCCCGCAAGACGGTGGTGGACGACTGGCGCGTCGCCTCCATGTGGCTCCGCGCCGAGCTGGCCGGCCTGGAGTCGGGCGAGGAGACGGACGCGCCAGGAGCAGGCTCGGTATGACGCCCGAGAAGTTTGCGCGGGTCCGCGACCTGCTCCTCGAGGCGACCTCCGTCCCCGAGCAGAAGCGCTCGGCATGGATCCGCCGCCGGGCCAGTGACGATCTCGAGATCGAGGCGGCCGTGCTTCGCCTGCTCGCGCATGACGATCCCCGTGATCCCTCTCTGCACCTCGATGCCATCGACGATGGCATCGACGACGGCGCAGCAAGCCCCGAAGCGGCCTCCACCGAGACTCTCTCGCGTCTCGGCCGCTACCGCATCCTCGGCACGCTGGGCGCCGGCGGAATGGGGATCGTCTACCTCGCGGTCGACCCCGACCTCGGCCGCGAGGTGGCAGTCAAAGTGCTCCCCGACCTGCTCTCCGCGTTTCCCTTTGCGGTCGAGCGCTTCCGCCAAGAGGCCCGGGCCCTCGCCCGCCTCAACCATCCGAACATCGCGACCCTCTTCTCGCTCGAGCGGGACGACGAAGGCCACATCTTCCTCACGATGGAGCGCATTCCCGGAGTCACTCTGGCCGAACGGATGGAGAGCGGCCCGATCCCCCTCGAGCAGTTCCTGCCGATCGCGCGCCAGCTCGCCTCCGCGCTCGAGGCGGCGCACGCGAGCGGGGTGATCCACCGCGACCTCAAGCCGGCGAACCTGCTGCTCACCGAGGAGGGACTTCTCAAGGTCCTCGACTTCGGCATCGCCAAGCTGATCACCGCCCCCACCGCCGGGGGAACGATCCGCGGCTTCGAAGCGGAGGAGGCTCCCCCGGGCGCCGGGTCGGTTCCCACCGGGCCCGCCGGGACTCCGGGGTACATGAGCCCGGAGCAGATTCGCGGCGAGCCGGCCGACGCGCCTGCGGACATCTGGTCCTTCGGCTGCATCTTGCACGAGTGCCTGACCGGCTCGCCGGCTTTCCCGGGATCGACGGCGGACCGCCTTCGCGCGACCGTCGACGAGGAATACGATGCCGGACGCCTTCCCGCCGATCTCCCCGCTCCACTTCGCGATCTCCTGCCGCGCCTGCTCGCCCGCGATCCCGCTGCCCGCCCCGCCTCGATCACCGAGGCTCGGCGCATCCTCGATCGTCTGTGCGAGGCGTCCGACGCCCGAGACGTCCGCGCATCGGCGCGCTCTACCGGCGAACCGGGCGAACCTGGCGAGCCGGGCCGGCCGGATCGATCCGGTCTTCCCGTCTACCTCACCCGCTTCCTCGGCCGCACGCGCGAGATCGAAGCGCTCGAGGAGAGGCTCGCCGGATCGCGAGTCGTCTCGCTGACCGGCATCGGAGGAAGCGGCAAGACCCGGCTCGCCGTCGAAGTCGCGGTCCGCTGCGCGAATCGCTATCCGGATGGTGTCCGCTTCGTCGATCTCGCGACCCTCCGCGACCCGGCCCTCTTGCCGCAAAAGCTCGCCGTGTCCCTCCGCGTGCCACGGGCCGCCGGGCGGAGCGACACCGACAGATTGATCGAGGGGCTGCGCGACAAGCGCCTCCTGCTCCTCCTCGACAACGCCGAGCACATGGTCTCCGCCTGCGCCGATCTCGCGTGGAAGCTGCTCCGCGCCTGCCCGGGCCTCTCGATCCTGACGACGACGCGCGAGGCGCTCTCGATCGAGGGCGAGAGCGTGCTACGCCTCGGACGTCTCGACGACCACGGGGAGGAGACGGCGACCGCGCTCTTCCTCGACCGCGCGCGCGCCCGCGATCCTGCCTTTTCAGAGGATGCCGATGCCCTGGCGGTCGTGGGACGGATCTGCCATCGCCTGGACGGCATCCCTCTCGCGATCGAGCTCGCTGCCACCTGGGCGGACGTCCTCGCGCCGGGCGAAATCCTCGCGCGCCTCGAGCAGCGCCTCGCGCTCCTCGACCGGACGGGCGGACCCGGTTCCACGGATGCGACCGCGACCGATCCTCGCCACACCGGCCTGCGCGCGATGATCGACTGGAGCCACGATCGCCTTTCCGAAGAGGAGAGGGCGCTCTTCCGGCGGCTCTCGGTCTTTCACGGCGGATGGTCGCTCGAGACCGCCGAACAGGTTTGCCTGCGCCCCGACCAGGCGGGATGGGGTTCGCTCGATCGGATGCGCTCGCTGCTCGCCAAGTCGGTCATCGAAAGAGTCCCGTCGGCGGAGCGGCCCGGGACGTCCCGCTACCGGATGCTCGAGACCTTCCGGGAGTACGCGGAGGAGAAGCTCCGCGAGGCCGGAGAGGAGGCGGAGTTCCTGAAGCGCCGCTTCGAGGCGTTCCACCGGATCTTCGAGGCTCGCAGGCTGGTTGGTCCCGAGCAAACCGACTGGATCGCCCGCTTCCGAGAGGAAGAGGACAACTTGCGCGCCACGCTCGCCGCGCGTCACACGTCCGCGATCGCCCCTTCGGACGCCGCCGCCTTCGGGCTCAAGCTGACAGGGTTCTGGATCCGCCTCGGGCGATGGGAGGAGGGCCGGCGGACCCTCGCCTCTCTCCTCGTGGAGCTGCGGGAAGCGGGCGATGGACGCACTCGGTTGTATGGCGCCGTCGCCCACTCCTGCGCGGAGCTTGCCCGCAGCCAAGGGGACCTCGAGGCCGCCTCCTCTCTGGCGCGCGAAGCCCTCGCGATCGCCACCGAGTTCGGCGACGACCGGCTGCAGAGCAGCTGTCACAACGAGCTGGGGAACGTGGCGAAGCTTCTCGAGGACTTCGAGAGCGCGCGCCGCTCGTACGATGCCTGCCTCGCGCACCTGGATCCCGGCTCCGACCCTTGGCACTACGCCGGCGTCGTCTTCAATCGAGGTGTCGCCTTCGCCGAGCAGGGGCGTTTTGCGGAGGCGGAGGCGGACTTCCGCGAGAGCCTGCGGGTGAAGCAGGAGATCGGCGACGAGCGCGGTGTCGCGCACGTGCTCAACGGGCTCGGGCTGATCCGCAAGGAGATGGGGGCGTTCGACGAAGCCCGGGCCCTCCTCGAGGAAAGCCTCGAGCACAAGCGGAAGATCGACGATCGTCCCGGAATCCTTCTGACCCTCCTGAATCTCGGGAATCTCGAGAACAACATCTGCGCGCAGCCGCGAACGGAGCGCGAGAGGCTGGACCGAGCCGTCGATCGCTTCTCCGAAGGGCTCGCGCTCGCGCGGGCGATCGGCGATCGATCCGGCGAGGCACGGCTTCTCGGCGGGCTCGGATTCACCCGCTTCCTTCAGGGCGACCTCGCCGCCGCCCGCCTCACCTTAGAGGAAAGTCTCGCGATCTCCGCTTCCTCTTCCGGCGGGATCTCGGGACGGACCGCTCAGCTCGGCCTCGCGTTCGTCGCTCTGGAGGAGAGACGCCTCGACGACGCTCGCCGGCATGCGATCGAAGCGCTTCGTGAGTCGCCTCGTCTTCGCCGCGACGTCGCGGCGCAGCCGCTCGACTTGCTCGCCTTCGTGGCGGACGCCTCGGGCAGTCCCCGCGAGGCGCTTCGCCTGGTCGCGCTCGCGCGCCGGCTCCGCGAGGGCGTCCCGCGCGGCGATGCGCGATGGGAGTCCGGTTGGCGGGCCGATCTCGAACGCCGGATCCTCGAGGCGGTCGGCCGGCAGGCGTTCGACGAAGCGGTCGAAAGCGCGCCCGTCCTGTCCGTCGAGGAGCTGCTCGTCCGCCTGGACTCCGCCTCCTCCTGAAGCGGGGCGAGCGAGCGAACGAGCGAACGAACAACGATTCGCTTCCATCCCTCTCCCATCTTTTGCCCCCTCTCCAGGTGTCAGATCGGCCTCGCTTCGCGCATGTCCTCTCGGATGCCGGGAAGAAGAGGCCCTGACAAGCGTCGCGGCGCAAAGCAGCCCGGCTTCTCCAGGAGCGCCGCGGTCGTCGAAGGAAAGGAAGAAAGCAATGGGAACGATGCGAACGATACGAATCGGAGCGCTGGGGAGCGCAACGCTCCTCATGCTGATCCTCTCCAACCCCCCCGCGATCTCGGAGACCCCCGGAGGCCCGGACGCCGGTCAGGCCGCCGGCGAGGCCGGCCCCTCCGCCGCGGAAGCGCCGGAAGGCGGCGGCGCGCCGGTCCAGCCTCTCGAGGATGTCGTCCCGCGGGAGATCCGTTCGGCCGACGGCACCGTCGTCGCGATCGTCTCCGACGGCGCTGCGGGGCTGCCCGCCGACTCCCGGCAGGCGCTCACGGAACTCGAGCAGCGGAAGATCGAGATGGCCCGCGCGGCGATCGCGGCGGCCGAGGCGGCGGGAACGCGCGAGATCCGGCGAGAGGATCGCGCGATCGTCTCGCCCGAACAGGCAGAAGCTTCGAAGCTCGAGCGCCTCGCGAATCAGGCTCCGCAGATCATCGTCCCGCGACCGGGGACCGACGAGGCGGGAGCGATGCAGGTGACGACGCCCGACAGCACGGCCGGCGGAGAGGAGGAGGGACGATGAGCGCCCGCAATCCTCTTCTCGCCGCGCTGCTCCTCGGCTTCGGCGTGATGGCGGCTGCGGCCCGGCCCGCCGCAGCGCTCCCGCCCGCTCAGGAGCGCCTGTTCCGGCCCGAGCAGATCGAGGCGGCCCGCGCGGAGGACCGCGAGGCCCCGCCAATGAACCTCGAAGGCAGCTGCATTGTGGTCTCCGAGCTGCCGGTCGCCGGGGGCGACTGGTGCCCGATCATCTTCAACAACGACGACACGGCGCATTACGTCCGCGGAACGACGTTGATCTGGCACATCCTGGTCAACCATGCGGGCGCGAGCTTCTCCGACGGACAGATCGACAACATCGGATCGCGCTCGACCCTCGCCCGCCAGTACTACATGGACCATGCTCCGTCGAACGCCTGGGTCCGCTTCGATCACGAGGACGATCCGGGCTTCTACTACTTCAATCCGACACTCCCCTACGAGATCGTCGTGAACGGGGCTCACTGGGGAGACTGGGTCAACGACGCCTGCCAGGCCCTCGGAGTGGCCGACTCCGACGGCGACGGCTACTACTCGGATGATCTGACCATTCTGCTGCAGGCATGGGGCGGCGGATGGGACAACGTCATCGCCGTGTTCCAGCCCGCTGGTCTCTTCTTCCGCGCCAACGCCTCGGTCGAGCGCGGCGCCTGCCAGGTCGGCTATTCCGAGGGATGGACCACCTACGCGCACGAATGGGGGCACTGCTTCGGCTCGTGCGACGAGTACGAGGAGAACGGCTCGTGCAACGGCCACCTGTGCGACTGGGTGTGCCAGAGCTGCTACCTGACCGACGACGTTCCCAACGGCAATTGCGAAGCGAATCCCTGCACCGGTTCGGTGACGTGCATCATGAAGTACGACGTTCCGGGGGGTCTCGAGCCTCCGTGCGAGTACACCGTCCGCAACTGGGCATGGGTCGACGGGAACGAGGACGGCCTGCTCGATACGACCTTGTGGAACGACGCCGGAACGGCGCAGAACCTCTACGAGCTGTACCACAACGGCTACTTCATCCACACGAATACGGACTGGGGAATGGTCGCGAGCGAGCGGTGGACGAGCTGGAGCGCGATCGGCGTGCGTTCCCGCGGAACCTCCGACTATCAGATCGATGTCTACGGCGACAACAACTTCCGCTGGTGGGAGGGCTTTTCGCAGAAGCCCGGCCAGGAGGTCGACTTCGTCGTCGGCGACGGCAACCATAACAATCTTGGTCAGGATTTCATCAAGCTGAGGAAGGTATCCGGGAACGGACAGTACGTCCTGTCGTTCGAATCGGGGAATCAGATGCTCTATCCCGACGGGGTCGAGCGCGCGGGCAACTGGAACGACACGAACGTGGTCCGCGTCTGGGACGTCCCGCTGATCGCGGGGGAGAAGATCTCGTTCTTCCTCGACATGGACACCCCGGGGCTCGACCTCGGCATGGCCCTCTTCCGGTCGAACGGGTCGTCCTACTACGCCGGCCGGGCAGGGGCCGAGTGGGAGGAGGACGACTGGCCCGCCGGGCTGAGCGAGGAGTACACCTATACGGTCCCGGCCACGGACGTCTACGGTCTCGTCGTCTGGGCGAACAGCGAAGTCGACGGCGACTTCACGATCCAGATCGGCCCGACCATCCAGACGCTGCCCGAAGCGGACCCGGCCACGACGTTCCTCGATCTCCGGCTCTACAGGTATTCCCCCTACACCGACTACTGGGCCGTCTCAGCCGCCCGGCCCGGCGAGAACACGAACCTGCGCCTGCAGCTCTACGGCGACGCGACGTTCCAGGACCTCCTCGCCACCTCGGGCGCCTACCCGGGCGTGGAGTTCATCGCGGCGGACTATAACCCTGGATGGTCGACCGACTATCTGCGCGTGTTGCGCCAGAGCGGCGTCAACTCCTATGCGACGGAATGGGAACAGGGGCCGGACCTTCTCTCCGGTTTCTATTCGGCGAGCTGGGGAGCGGAGCACATCGCCAAGGTGTGGGACGCGCACTTGCTCGGCGGGCAGCCCTACCTTTTCCGGCAGTACGAATCCCTGGCCTCTCCGATCGACGCGGGGATCTACGTGATGAGCTCCGCCGACGGGAACCGGTACGTGCAGCGTAGCGGCGCAGCAGCCGGCAGCGCCGGCCACGGGGGCGCCGGGGAATGGTTCCTGTACACCCCGCCCGCCGACGACTGGTACGGCTTCGTGATGATCACGAACGACGAGGACTCCTCCGGACCGTACACGGTCGGCGTCGGACCCCGCGTCTCTCTCACGCCGAAAGTCCCGCAAAGCTGGCCCGACGAGCTGGTCTGGGCGGACATTCCGGCGAGCAGCACCTGGAGCGTAGCGGCGGTGCGACCGGGGAGCGGATCCGAATCGGAGGCGCACCTCTGGGACTGCGAGAGCTACGCGAACAGCTGCTACGTGACCGGGGATCTGTCCCTGCCCGGACTGCGCTACGTAGTCGTCGACGGGGAGTACGCGCCCGGGCAAACCTTCTACCCGCGCTTCGAGCGGACCGTCGGGACGGGTGCGCAGACGATCTCCTGCGACAACGCGGCCGGGCAGTCGATCGTCTTCGACGATCCGGGACAGGTGGAGATTGCCGAAGGCACCTTCGGTTCGCACGAGGTGGCGCAGGTCTGGGCTCTCTCCGCTCGCGTTGTCCCGATCCGTCAGGAGATCATCGTCACTCCCCTCGTGACGGGACTCGATGTCGGAGTCTCATTGCACCGGTCCGGCCCCGTCTTCTTCGCTCAGGGATCGAACGAGGCGCTCGAGCACGCCAACGACTACGGTGCCGGAGCGGCCGAACGGATCGTCGTCGACATCACGGCGGGCGACATCTACGGGCTCGTGGTGACGAACGAGAACGGCGTCGCAGGCGGCTACCGGATCCAGGTCCGAGACGCCGACGCTCCCGCGGGCGCGGGCGAGCCGGCGCTCCCCACGCAGCTCTCGTTCCGCATCACGGGTGCGATGCCGAGCGCCGCGCCGACCGTCTTCGAGCTCGCGCTGCCCAGCGATGCCGACGTCGATCTCTCCGTGTTCGACGTGCATGGCCGGCGTGTGCGATCGCTCGAAACGCGGGAGATGCAGGCGGGCCGGTACTCCTTCACCTGGGATGGCCGGGACGACGGCGGCCATTCCGCCTCCGGAGGACTCTACTTCGTCCGTCTCGTCGCGGGGGCGGAGAAGCGAACCGTGAAGGTGATCCGTCCCGAGTAACGAAGTCCTCTGATCCGCGGACGTTCACGCGTCCTTGCCCGACCGGTCCCCGAGCGCTTCACCGCGCCCGGGGACCTTCGCATGCACGACGGGCCTGCCAAGGGGCGGCCCAGCCCCGGAAGCAAGCAGAGCACGAGCTGACGTCGGAGAGCCATCGACGCCAATTCCCGCCGTAGCCAGCGAGCGCTACCATCTCCCCCGGGTCTTGCCCGGCCGGCCTACGAAAGGCTCCGGCTGTCGGGCGAAGGAGGGAGGACCAAGGATGAGACGAAGCGGAGCGCTCATGCTTCTTGCCGCACTGGCGGTCATGGGGGCGGGCTGCGGCGGCAGCCATCCGCCCGCTGGCGTACTGCTCGAGGAGATCAACGAGACGGAGAAGGAGGCCCTGGCGATCGCTCCCGGGCCGGATCCATCACCGACCCTCCACCTCGCCCAGCAGCAACGGGACGCCGCGGCTCCTCTCGTCCAGAAGGGAAAGGACGGTCAGGCGGCGCCGATCCTCGAGCGAGGCCTCGCCACGATGCGCGCGGCGCGCGCCCGCGCCGAGTTCGAGCGCGCAAGCGCCGAAGCGGACGGATGCCGGCAGGCGGTTGCTGCGGCGCGCGAGGGGTGGCAGCAGGCGCTCATCGCGCTCGAACGCACGGAGAAGGCGGCGAACCGGAACAATCCCGAGATCCTCCGGGAAGATCCGGAGATCGAGGAGTTCCTGACGCCGCCTGCCGGGTGGCCGGAAATTCCCGGCTCCGAGACGGAGGACGCGGGCGCGCCCCCTCCCCCGCTCGAGGAGCAGGAAAAGGCGTGGGAGGAGCGGACCAACCTGGCGGGCGCGCGCACCGTCGCGGTCGCGGACCTCGCGCCTCGCTTCGCCGCGCAGATCGACCCCGTGCGCAAGGGAGCGGGCAAGGACGAGAGAGCCCAGCGGCTCCGCGTCTCCGGGGCGATCTTGCAGGAGCTGGCCTACCGCGTGCGGGCCGCCGATGCGCGCGCGACTTGCGTGCGTGGGGCGGCGCTGGTCGCTCGTCTCGGAAATGGGCGCGACCAGGCTTTGCAGGCGACCCTCGACATGGAGCGGGGACTTCGGGACGATCTGCGCGCCGAGCTGGAACGAACTCGTGAGGAAGCGTGGCAGCGGCAGTCGAGCCTCTACGACGCGTTGAAGTCCATCGAGGGTAAGTACGCGCACATCACGCAAACGGCGCGCGGGGCGATCGTCAGCCTCGCCGACATCCTGTTCGACTTCGACAAGGCGACGCTCAAGCGCAACGTCGAGTTCAGCCTCGTCAAGGTGGCGACCATCCTGAATCAGTTCCCGGAGATGCAGATCGCGGTCGAAGGACACACCGACGACATCGGTACGGCGGAGTACAACCTCGATCTGTCCAAGCGGCGCGCGCAGGCCGTGTACGAGTTCCTGGTCCAGCAGGAAGTGTCCGCGGAGCGGATGACGGTCGAAGGATACGGGCTGACCCGGCCGGTCGCGGACAACTCGACGGAGGAGGGGCGGCAGAAGAACCGGCGCGTCGACCTCGTCGTCCAGGGGCAGTAGACTTTCCGGCGTTCCTCAGGCTGTCTGGAATGATCGCGCTCGAGCCCGGCCGGCCGCTTCGCTGTGCGGCATCCGGTCCCGCCCGGGCATCCAGGAGGAAGAGAAATGCGCCTGCTGTTCGTTCTCTCTGCGCTCGTCCTGCTGTTGCAGAGCCCCGCTCCCGCCCAGGACGAGGACGGGCGTCCCGACGGACCTCCCCCTCTCGCCACTCTCGATCCCGACGATCCGCTCCGCGAGCTTCTCTACGTGGATGCGGGGGTGGGGGTCATCTCGAATCTCGGAAGCGGAGACTTACGACAGGTCACGATGGTGACTTCCGACTCGGTCTCGTCGATCCTCGCGTTCTACGAGAAGCAGCTTGGGGAGCATCTGTCGGCGAACTGCATGCATGGTGGCAACGGCAAGATGACCGTGAGCTGCAACGACTCTCGCCGGCTGCAGGAGGCAGGCATCGAGGCTCGCGTGCTGACGCAGGTGACGAGGGACCATCTGGTCACGATCACGATCACTCGCGCAGCCGAGGAGGACTCGACCCATCTCGTCCTCACCTACTGGCGCCGCTGACCAGACGGCAGGCGGATCGTCCTCCGCAGGCGCACGGCCGCCCGCAGCTCCACCGCGGGACTGAGGGGGCGTACACACCCGAGCCTCATCCAGCCCCCTGTCCCGCCGCCCCGCAGCACGCTACAATGGCTTACGCTCGATCGGGGGCGGGATGCCGGGGGCGTTGCGTGACTCCATTTCGCCCGCCCCGAATACGGGCGGAGGTGGCCGAACATGGATGGGCCGCTCGGTTCGCGCATTTCGGCAAGGACCTGGGGAGCGCTCCTGCTCCCGCCGGTGGTCCTCGTGCTGCTGGCGTGGATCCTCTCCCCCTTCCTTCGCGGGCATCCGGCAGGGTGGCTCTGCGCCGCTGGGCTCGCCGCGGTGGCCTGCGCCCTGCCGGTGTTGCTGCTCCGTCGAGCCGCCGTGGTGTCCGACGAGCCGCTCATCCGCGCTGCGAGTCGCTGGGGTCGCGGTGAGCTGGAGTACCGTATCGACGGTCCCCGCCTCGCGCGCCTCGGCCCGCTTGCCGCCGCCTTGAACCGCATGGCTTCCTCGCTCCAGGTGCGGGACGAAACAGCTCGCCTCCGCGCGGCGGAGCGCTTGCAGCAGTCCGAGAAGCTCGCCACGGTCGGGCAGCTCGCGGCCGGCGTCGCGCACGAGATCAACAATCCGATCGGCGGCATCCTCCTCTACGGCAATCTCCTCGTCGAATCGACCCAGCCCGACGATCCACGCTACGAGAACATGAAGAAGATCGTCGGGCAGGCTAGCCGGGCGAAGGAGATCGTCCGCGGCCTGCTCGACTTCGCGCGGCAGAACCCGCCTCGCATCGAGCGGGTCGATCTGAACCAGGTCCTCGTCGAGTCGCTCGCGCTCGTCGAACGCCATCCGGGATGGCGAAACGTCCAGCTCCGCAAGGAGCTCAGCCCGGTCCCTCTATGGGTGCGGATCGACGTCCAGAAAATCCAGCAGGTGTTCTTGAACGTCCTGATGAACGCCCTCGACGCGATGCGCGCTCATGGCGGGACGCTCACGATCCGCAGCGGCTTCTCGGAGCGTGACGGATTCTGCCGCGTCGCGTTCACCGACACCGGAGTCGGGATTCCCGAGGAGCATCTGCCTCGGGTGTTCGAGCCGTTCTTCACGACGAAGGAGGTCGGCGAGGGCGTCGGCCTCGGACTTTCGATCAGCTACGGAATCGTCCGGCAACATGGTGGGGAGATCGAGGCGCAGTCGACCGCCGGAAGCGGGACGACCTTCCGCGTCCTGCTCCCCGTCGAGCCGGACGTCGCGCCGGTATGAGCGCTCGGCTACCCGAAGGAGGAGGAATGGAGCCGCAGCGAACGATCCTCGTCGTCGACGACGAAGAGGGGATCCGGGATTCCTGCCGGCAGGCGCTGGAACGCTCGAACTACAGGGTCGAGACGGCGCGCGACGGCCTCGAAGCATTGCGCAAGGTCCAGCACGACCGGCTCGATCTCGTCCTCCTCGATCTGAAGATGCCGGGCATGGACGGAATGACGCTGCTCGAACGGCTCCATCGCGACGCTCCCGACCTCGACGTCATCGTCATCACGGGATATTCGAGCGTCGGATCGGCGGTGGAGTGCATGCGCCTCGGAGCGTACGACTACCTGCCGAAGCCGTTCGACGCCGACTCCCTCCGGCTCGTGGTCGGCCGGGCGCTGGAGAAGCGGGCGCTCTCGCTCGAGAACCGGGCGCTCAAGGAGCAAATCCGCGAGGAAGCGCATGCCGAGGTCTTGACCGGCGAGAGCCGAGCGATCGAGCAGCTCCGAGGATGGGTCGAGCGCGTCGCGCAGACCGACGCCACCGTCCTGATCCTCGGCGAGAGCGGAACGGGCAAGGAGCTGGTGGCGCGCTCCATCCATCGGGCGAGCGCGCGGCGCGAGAAGCCGTTCCTGACGGTCGATTGCGGCGCGATCGTCGAGACGCTCTTCGAGAGCGAGCTGTTCGGCCATGTCCGCGGCTCCTTCACGGGAGCCGTGTCGACACGTCCCGGCCGTTTCGAGCTGGCGCATGGCGGGACCATCTTCCTCGACGAGATCGGCAACCTCACGCCCACGATCCAGACGAAGCTCCTGCGGGTGATCCAGGAGCGCGAGGTCACGAAGGTGGGGGGGAGCGAGCCGGTGCATGTCGACGTGCGGATTCTCGCCGCGACGAACCGCGATCTGCGCGCGGCGATGGCCGCCGGCGGCTTTCGCGAGGATCTGTTCTACCGGCTGAGCGTGGTGCTGATCGAGGTGCCGCCGTTGCGCGACCGGCGAGAAGACATTCCGTCCCTAGCTACGGTTCTCGTCCGGCGGTTGTGCGAGCGCAAACTGCTCGAGCTGAAACGACTGTCGGCGGAGTGCATCGAAACGTTGCAGGCCTACAACTGGCCCGGCAACGTTCGAGAGCTGGAGAACACGCTCGAGCGTGCCCTCGTGCTCGCCCAGGGGCCGGAGATCCGATCGGAGGATCTCCACTTCATGCGGGGAGGGGCGCCGGCCACCGAGACGGACGGCGGGGACGCGAGCGATCTGCGGCTGGCCACCCTCGAGTCGCAGCACATCCTCAAGGTGCTGGACTTGACGGGCTGGCGTCTCGGGCGCGCCTCGGCGCTGCTTGGGATCGACAGGAAGACGCTCTGGCGGAAGATTCGAGGCTACCGCTTGCGATGAGCCTCACGCCGCTCCCCGCATCCGCTGCTTCAGGACCTCCATCAGATCGACGAACTCCGCCTTCGACTCCGGTGTCGCCTCGAGCGTCACGATGTCGCGTCCCTGTGCGACCTTCTTCTCGATCAGCTTCTCGAGCTTGGCGGTGACGTCGTCGCCCAGATCCTCCCGGGCAAGTCGCGACTTCGTGCGGTCGCGGATCGTCTTTCCGATCTTCGCGACCTGCTTCGCCCGCGCCGGCTTCCGCTCCGGAAGGCCAACATCCTGCGGGCGGCGGATCTCGTCCGCGAAACGCAGCGTCTGAGCGCGCAGGATCCCGCCGTCCGAGAGGATCGCGACGAGATACTCCTTCTCCCGCATCACGAAGGTGGCGAGGCCTGCCTTTCCCTCCTTCTCCATCACCGCCGCAAGGAGGCGGTACGCCTTGTTGCTGCGGCCGGCCGGAGTCAGGAAGTACGGACGCTCGAAGTAGTAGGGCGGGATCGTCGAGACGTCGACGAAGCGGCGGAGATCGATCTCGCGCGATCGCTGCGGCTCGAGAGCCTCGAGCTCCTCGTCGCTGACGAGCACGAACTTCCCCTTCTCGACCTCGTAGCCCCTCACGATATGATCCGGATCGATCGGCTCGCCACTGTTCGAGGAGACGTAGCGGCGATTGAGTGGCGTCCCGGAGGGATCGAGCATGCGCAGGTGCACGCCGTGAGGGCGCAATGCCGGGAACAGGTTCACCGGGACGTTGACCAGGCCGAAGCTGATCGCCCCGGACCA
Source organism: Candidatus Eiseniibacteriota bacterium (assembly GCA_041946735.1). Lineage (GTDB taxonomy): Bacteria > Eisenbacteria > RBG-16-71-46 > CAIMUX01 > VGJL01 > JBHGAY01. The sequence continues at coordinate 188,625 of JBHGAY010000003.1, read as the reverse complement.
GATCGGCCGCGGCGCCGTCGACTCCTCCGGATTTTCGTCGAGGCGAACAGCGGCGGCCCGGTCGACTCCCGCCGCCGCCTTCGATGCCGTTGTCTCCCGGGACGACTTGCCGGCCCGGCGCGGCGGCTTGCGCAGCCTCTCGGGATCGCGCCGCGAACCGGCACGACTCGCTGTTGTCTTGCGAGCACGCGCCGGCTTGCTCTTCGCTCTCGCGCGCGACGCCCGGGCGGCGCCCGCGTCTCTTCCCGTCTTCGATTGCGCTCTCTTCGCCGGCATCAGGGATTCCTCGATCCTTCACGGGGCGGTATCGCCGCGGAGATCATCGCTTCCTCGCCGCCGCCAGGCTCGCCTGCAGAGCGCCCGCCAGCGACTCGGGGCGCGGCTTGCGCTCGGGCTTTCTCGCGCGGATCTTCTTTCCCTTCTTCTTTGCCTCGATCAGCTCGAGGACCCGTGCGCGGAACTCGTCATGAAACTCCCCGGGGTCGAACTCCCCAGCCATCGCCTCCACGAGCCGGCGCGCCATGGTCACCTCCTTGGCGTCCAGATCGCGACCGGGTGGGGGGGTAAGATCTTCCGCTGTGATGACCTCGTCCGCGAACCGAAGGGTGATCAGCATCAGGAAACCATCGATCGCCTTGAGCGAGCCCAGATAGCGTCTCTTCCGCATGACCCAGCGTGCGACTCCCTCCTTCTCCGTCCGCTCCAACGCCTCGACGAAGTCCCAGTACTCCCGATCGCCCCCTTCGTCCGGACCGAGGTAGTAGGGCCGCTCGTACCATAGATGGGAGATCTCTCCGGCGTTGAGAAACCGCTCGATCTGGATGATTCGCGAGGCGGGCGGCTCGAGCTTCTCGACCTCGTCGTCCTTCAGGAGAACGAACACGCCCGGCTCGACTTCGGCCCCCTTCCGGATCTCCTTGGCAGCGACCTCCTCTTCCGTCTCTGGCTCGACCATCTCCTGAGCGACCGGCTGGCGGTCCTTCGAATCGAGAAGACGGAAGTGGACCGTGCGGTCCTGCACCGCGGAGTAGAGCTTGACCGGCAGCTCGATGTCGTCGCCGAGCGCGAGCACACCCTTCCAGATCGCTCTAGCCGGCATGCGGCTTTCCTCTTCCTCGTCGCTCGGCGTCGCTGCAGCTCGGGCAGAGGATGTCCTGGGCGCCCTCCTCGATCACGACACAGAAGGGACAGACCGGCCCGTCGCAGAGGACGCAGCGGTACTCCTGCTCGAGGACGTGGAGTTGCAGGCAGTGCGGACAGCGCTCGGTACCCTCGAGTAACCCTCTCTTGGCTTGCTTGCGCATCGCTGGCTCCTTGCTGCCACGCTACAGGATCGCGGCCCGCTAGCGGCACCCGTCGAGATATCGGTGCGTGCAGCGTGGACGGCTCGAGCGCAGCTCCCCCATCGCCTCGCGACATGACCCACGGGGCGATGCGCCCCATCGTGAGGCGGATCGCCCCATACGCACTGCTCCGCTTTGGCGCCGCCGCTTCCTCCCGATCCTCGGCAACCGACTGCAACCAAGCCGCCTACGCGGTCACGCCTTCCGATGGCTCCGATCCTGCATGAGAAGAAGTTCACAAGTCAGCCGGCCACCGGATCGCGCCCGACCGGACAGGCTGCGTGATCGCACAGGGCGCAGAACGTGGAGGCAGGATGCCCAACGCCGCCCTTGCCGCCATCCCTCCGAAGGAAGCGGACCTACGTGCCGCCTATCTCGAACAGGTCGCGACCTTCCCTGACGGATACAAGGTCAAGAACTGCATCCAATGCGGGAGCTGCACGGGGTCCTGCCCGGTCGCCCATGCGATGGATATCACCCCGCGGCAGATCGTCGCCCTGTTCCGGGCCGGCATGCTCGAGCCGATCCTGCGCAGCCGCGCGATCTGGATCTGCGCGTCGTGCTACGCCTGCACCGTCCGCTGCCCCGTCGGGATCCGGGTGACCGACAACCTCTATGCGCTGAAGCGCGTGGCTGCCCAGAAGGGGGTCTTTCCGCGGACATTTCCTGCGCACGCGCTCTCCGAAGCGTTCGTCGGCAACATCCGCCGCTTCGGCCGCAACTGGGAGCTGTGGCTCGGACTCCGCTACTACCTGGAGGCAGGACCACGGAAGCTTCTCTCCCCCGACCTGCAACGCTTCGCGATCACGATGTTGCGGCGCCACCGCCTCGCGACGAGACCGAAGGCGATCCGTCGCGTCGACGAGGTGAGGGCGATCATGAAGAAAGCCGAATCGCTGGGAGACAACTGAGATGGAATATGCCTACTACCCCGGCTGCAGTCTCGAGGCAACCGGCCGGCCCTATGACGTCTCGGTGCGGCGCGTCTTCCAGAAGCTCGGGATCGGCCTGACCGAGATCGACGACTGGAACTGCTGCGGCGCAACCTCCTACATCTCCATGAACAAGCTCGCCGCCTACTCGATCTGCGCGCGGAACCTCGCGAACGCCGAGAAGATGGGGATGAACGTCTGCGCCCCTTGCAGCTCCTGCTACACGATCCTCTCGAAGGTGAACCGGCACATGCGCTGGGGCGAGGAGCACGCGGACAAGATCAACGAGGTGCTCTCCTCCGTGGGGCTCTCCTACAAGGCATCGATCGAGGTGCTCCATCCCCTCGGGATCCTGGTCGATTTCTACGGCATCGAGAGGATCGTCGAGAAGGTCGTCCGGCCGCTGACCGGCGTGCGCATCGCGCCCTATTACGGATGCCAGCTCGTCCGTCCCTATGGAAGGTTCGACGATCGCGAGGACCCGCAGCAGCTCGACAATCTCATGGCCGCCATTGGTGGCGCTGTCGTCCCGTTCAGCGCAAAGCTTCGATGCTGCGGCGGGATGCTCATGACGACCTACGAGGATGTCGCGCTGAAGCTGAATCGGGAGATCCTCGAGGCGGCGGTACAGAGCGACGCGGAAGTTCTGATCACCACCTGCCCCATGTGCCAGATGAACCTCGAGGCGTACCAGCAGAAGATCAACAAGGTCTTCGGGACGTCCTACCGGCTTCCGATCGTCTATTTCACGCAGCTCCTCGGCCTCGCTCTCGGCTTCACGGCGGAGGAGATGCTCCTCGACCAGATGGTGATCGATGTCAGGCGGATCGTCAGTCGCCTGAGCGAGGTGCCGGCATGACACCCGAAAGCGGCAACGCCCAGGACGGACGCGGCGGTGCGGGCGACGCAGGGAACGGGAACGGCAACGGGAAGGGAAGCGGCAACGGCAACGGAGATCGCGCACCGTCCCGTCCCCTGCGCATCGGCGTCTACGTCTGCCACTGCGGAACGAACATCGCGAAGACCGTCGACGTCGCCGAGGTCGCGCGGCGGATGAAGAGCGAGCCGCACGTCGTCGTCTCGCGGGACTACAAATTCATGTGCAGCGACCCGGGGCAGGAGCTGATCCAGAAGGACATCCGGGAGATGCAGCTCGACCGGGTCGTCGTCGCCGCGTGCAGCCCGTTGATGCACGAGCCGACGTTCCGGAAGGCGGTCGCGAAGGCCGGTCTGAACCGCTACCTATTCGCCATGGCGAACATTCGCGAGCAGGTGTCGTGGGTCACGATCGATGGAGGCGCGGCGACCGACAAGGCGGCGGCGCAGATCCGCGCCGCGATCCGCCGCGTCGCGTTCCACGCCCCGCTCGAGATGCGCCACGTGAACATCACGCCGCGCGCGCTCGTCGTTGGTGGCGGGATCGCGGGAATCGAGACCGCCCTTCAGCTCGCCGATGCGGGGCTCCAGGTGATCCTCGTCGAGCGGGAGTCCTCGATCGGCGGACACATGGCGAACTTCGACAAGACCTTCCCGACCCTCGACTGCGCCGCCTGCATCCTCACGCCGAAGATGGTGGCCGTGGCGCAGCACCCGAACATCCGCCTCATGACGATGGCGGAGGTGCAGGAGGTCGAGGGGTACGTCGGCAACTTCAAGGTCAAGATCAAGAAGCACCCGCGCTACGTCGACGTCACCAAGTGCAACAGCTGCGGCACCTGCTATGAGGCCTGCCCGTCGCGCCCGTTTCCGACGCAGCGTCGGATGCTGATCGGCGATCGCGTCTATCGCGAAGGAAGCCCGCGCGTTCTCGCCCCCGAACAGAAGCACGAGGCGCGCGTCAGCCGCACCGGCGTGCGCGTGAGGGAGGACTAGATGCCGATGGAATCCCAGGATCGGATGTCCGAACGGATCGACGAGATCATCGCCTCCTACGAGGCGAAGCCGACCGCGCTGATCATGATCCTGCAGGAGGTCCAGCAGGAGTTCTATTACCTCCCCCGGGAGGCGATGAAGCAGATCAGCAAACGGATGGATCTCGCCCTCTCCCAGGTCTACGGGGTAGCTACCTTCTACAAGGCATTCAGCCTCGAGCCGCGTGGGAAGCACCACGTATGCGTCTGCACCGGGACCGCCTGCCATGTTCGCAACTCCCGCAGCATCGTGGAGAAGCTCGAGCGCGACCTCCACGTCGACCGCGGCCACACGACGAAGGACGGTATGTTCACGCTCGAGACGGTGAACTGCGTGGGCGCCTGCGCGCTCGGGCCGGTCGTCGTCGCCGACGAGAAGTACTGGGGCCATCTGACCGTGTCGGACGTCGACAAAATGCTCGCCGCGATCCGCGAGGACGACAGGGCCGCCGGAGCGACCGGCTCGGCGGCCCCCGCCGACACGGAGAGGCCCGAACAGGCGGGCACGGAGCACGCGACCACCGCGGCCGAAGGCCGCTCCTGAAGGAGCCGGAGGGACGATGACGAGGATCAAGAGCCCCGAGGATCTCAAGGCGCTGCAGGCGCGTTTGGTCGAAGCGAAGGACCGCAATCGCCTCTCGATCCACCTCTGCGCAGGCACCGGCTGCAACGCGTGCGGCTGCCAGGCGGTGGCGGACGCGTTTCGCAAGAAGATCGCGGAGGAGAAGCTCGAGGAGGTGGTCGGTCTCAAGCTGACCGGCTGTCGCGGCTTCTGCGAGCGCGGGCCGCTTGCGGTCATCCATCCCCAGGGGATCTTCTATCAGCAGATCAAGCCGGCGGATGTCGACCTCATCTTCGAACAGACGATCAAGCATGGCCAGATCGTCCACAAGCTGCTCTACCGCGATCCGACGACGAAGAAGCGCATCGAGCTCGAGGACGACATCCCCTTCTACAAAAAGCAGATGCGTCTGATCCTCGGGAAGAATCGGATGATGGATCCCAACTCGATCGACGACTACATCGCGCTGGGCGGCTACCAGTCGGCGGCGAAGGCGCTGACCGCAATGTCCCCGGAGATGGTGATCGAGGAGATCAAAGCGTCCGGTCTGCGCGGGCGCGGGGGTGGCGGGTTCCCTGCCGGCAAGAAGTGGGAGACTTGCCGCAACGCGACGGGTGAGCCGAAGTACGTCATCTGCAACGCCGACGAGGGGGACCCCGGGGCGTTCATGGACCGGTCGGTTCTGGAGGGGAATCCCCACTCTGTCATCGAGGGCATGATCATCGGCGCCTTCGCGATCGGTTCCCATCGAGGCTACGTGTACGTGCGCCATGAGTACCGCCTTGCGGTAAAGAACCTCCGGATTGCGCTGGAGCAGGCGAGGGCCCGGGGCCTGCTCGGTGACAATCTCTTCGGGAGCGGCTTCGCCTTCGACATCGACGTCAGCCGGGGCGGCGGAGCGTTCGTCTGCGGGGAGTCGACCGCACTGATGGCTTCGCTCGAAGGGAAGATCGGGGAACCGCGCGCGAAGTACGTCCACACGGTCGAGTTCGGCCTCTGGGACAAGCCTTCCAACCTCAACAATGTCGAGACCTGGGCGAACGTCCCGCTGATCCTCGAGAACGGCTCGGCGTGGTTCGCCTCGATCGGGACCGAGAATTCCAAGGGAACCAAGCTCTTCGCGCTCACAGGAAGAATCAACAACACAGGCCTGGTCGAGGTGCCGATGGGGATCACCCTCCGCGAGATCCTGCACGACATCGGCGGCGGCGTCCCCGGAAAGAAGAAGTTCAAGGCGGTCCAGACCGGTGGCCCTTCCGGGGGCACGCTGATCGTAGAGACCGCCGACGAGAAGATCCATCGCTCGATGGTCCGGAGCGGCGAGCTGGCCGTCGACGAGGCGGCCGAGTCGCTCCTCGATCTCCCGATCGACTTCGACGAACTGACAAAGGCCGGCTCGATGATGGGATCGGGCGGCATGATCGTGATGGACCAGGACTCCTGCATGGTCGATGTCGCGAAGTACTTCATCCACTTCCTCATCGAGGAGTCGTGCGGGAAGTGTCTCCCCTGCCGCGAAGGCCTTCGCATGCTCCATTCGATCCTCGAGCGGATCACGCAGGGCGAGGGCGAGCCGGGAGACATCGACACCCTGCAGGAGATCGGGAACGTGCTGATCGACACGAGTCTCTGCCAGCTCGGCGGCAGCGCGCCGAACCCGGTACTGTCGACGATCCGTTATTTCCGGGACGAGTTCGACGCGCACATCCACGACAAGCGGTGCCCGGCCGGCGTCTGCAAGGCGCTCGTCGGTTACGCGATCAGCGAGGCGTGCATCGGAGACGGCCAGTGCGTGGCGGCGTGCCCGACCACGGCGATCTCCGGGGAGCCGAAGGGGCTCTACCGGATCGACCAGGCAAAGTGCATTCAGTGCGACGCGTGCTACCAGGTGTGCAAGTTCGACGCGATCAAGCGCGTGAAGCGGATGGAAGCGGACATCGTCCAAGACCACGCGCGCAAGCAGTGGGTACCGGTCAAGGAGCGCAAGGCGGCGGCAACGGCGTCGGCGGCAGCCGACGCGGCGTCGATGAGCGTCTAGAGGATCAGGAGGAGCGATGGCCCAGGCGACGATCCGGATCGATGGCTGCCCGATCACACTGGAGGAGGGAACGTACATCCTCCAGGCTGCGGAGCAGCTCGGAATCGAGATCCCGACCCTCTGCTTCTTCAAGTACGTCAAGCCGTACGCCGCCTGCCGCATCTGCGTCGTCGAGACGTTCGACAAGCGCGGGCGCAACCGTGTCGTCACGGCGTGCAACTTCCCCGTCGCTGACGGGATGGAGATCCTGACCCACACCCCGCGCATTCTCGCGGCGCGCCGGTTGAACCTCGAGATGCTGATGTCTCGCTGCAAGCCGCATCCGATCCTGCTCGAGCTGGGGAAGAAGCTCGGGATCGAGGAGCCGCGCTGGGGCTGGGGCACGGACACCTGCATCTTGTGCGGCCTGTGCGTGCGCGTCTGCGACGAGATCGTCGGCGCGCAGGCGATCGGCTTTGCCTCGCGCGGTGCCGAGCGCACGGTGACGACGCCGTTCTCCGTCGACTCGGACGCCTGCATCCTCTGCGGCGCTTGCGCGGCGCTCTGTCCGACCGGCCATATCCGCATGGAGGAGGCGAGGGGTCGCGAGATCGTCCACCCGGAGGTGCATCTCGGGCCGAACGCGGCAATCTCGGTGCCGTTCCGGCAGGCGGTGCCGAACGTCCCGCACATCCAGCCGGAGTACTGCGTCCACTTCCGCACCGGAGGATGCAAGGTCTGCGCGCAGGTCTGCCCGAAGGAATGCATCGATCACGAGGCGGTCGAGGAGACGGAGGAGGTGGAAGTCGGGGCGGTCGTGCTTGCGACCGGCTTCCGCGATCTCGATCCGACGCCGCTCAAGCAGTACGGCTACGGGCGGCTGCCGAACGTCATCACCTCGATGGAATTCGAGAGGATGAACAACGCCGCCGGCTCGACCAATGGCAAGGTCGTTCTCGAGGACGGCAGCGAGCCGCGCGCCATCGCGATCCTCCACTGCATCGGCAGCCGCGACGAGGCGCACCATCCCTACTGCAGCCGTGTCTGCTGCATGTACGCGCTGAAGTTCGCGCACCTCGTCAAGGAGAAGACCTCCGCCGAGGTGTACCAGCTCTACATCGACATGCGCTCCTTCGGCAAGGGATACGAGGAGTTCTTCCAACGGATCCTGACCGAGGGCGTGAACGTGATCCGCGGCAAGGGGGCGGAGGTGGTCCGTTCGATCGGGACGGACGAAGGGCACCTGCTCGTCCGCTGCGAGGACACGTTGGCCGGCCGCTTCCGGGAGATCCCGGTCGACATGGTGATCCTCTGCACGGCGCTCGAAGCCCAGGCCGACGCGAAGGAGACAGGGAGGCGCTTCGGCATCTCGGTCGGCGCGGACGGCTGGTTCATCGAACGTCACCCGAAGCTGGGGCCGGTCTCCACGACGACCGACGGGATCTTCCTCGCCGGCGTCTGCCAGGGGCCGAAGGACATTCCCGACTCGGTCGCGCAGGGGGGCGCGGCGGCGGCGCAGGCGATGTCGCTGATCATCCGCGGCGAGGTGGAGATGGACGCGGCCTGCGCCTCGATCGACGAGAACCTGTGCAGCGGGTGCCGATTGTGCAACGACCTCTGCCCCTACGGGGCGATCACCTACGACCCCGAGAAGAAGGTGTCGGCCGTCACCACCGCGGTCTGCAAGGCCTGCGGGACCTGCGTCGCCGGCTGTCCGAGCGGCGCGATCCAGGGCCTGCACTTCACCGACGAGCAGATCTACGCGGAGATCGAGGGAATCCTCTCATGAGCGAGACGAAGACGAGCGAACGGCATGGTTTCGAACCGAATCTGGTCGGTTTCCTCTGCACTTGGTGCAGCTACACCGGAGCCGATCTCGCCGGGACGGCGCGAATGAAGTATCCGCCGAACGTGCGGATCGTCCGGGTGATGTGCTCCGGGCGCGTCGATCCGAACTTCCTGTTCGACGTTCTCGCGCGGGGCGCCGACGGCGTGCTCGTCTGCGGCTGCCATCCGGGCGACTGTCACTACGTCGAGGGGAACTACAAATGCCAGCGGCGGCTGCCGGTCGCGAAGAAGCTGGCGGAGCAGATGGGGATCGATCCGCGGCGAATCCGTCTCGAATGGGTCTCGGCTTCCGAGGCGACGCGGTTCGCCGAGGTGATCTCCGAGTTCACCGAGCAGATCCGGGCGCTGGGGCCTCTGAAGCTCGAGGATCGCGAGTTCGACCGCGTGGCGGCCGAAGAGCAGCTCGAGCACAGCGGCGCCGATGCGCCAGCCGGGCATGCCTGAGAGGGAGAGGGGGAAGCAAGCATGGCCAAGCCGAAACTCGCCCTCTACTGGGCCGCTTCGTGCGGGGGCTGCGAGATCGCCGTCCTCGACACCGAGCTGAAGGTCCTCGAGATCGCCGACTTCTTCGACATCGTCTTCTGGCCCTGCGCAACCGACTTCAAGTACGACGACGTGCGCGCGATGGAGGACGGCTCGATCACCCTGACGCTATGGAACGGCGCGATCCGGAACTCCGAGAACTACGAGATCGCGCAGCTCCTGAGACGGAAGTCCGTCGTCCTCTGCGCGTTCGGATCGTGCGCCTCGGACGGCGGCATCCCGGGGCTCGCGAACCTGACGACCCGCGATCAGATCCTCGACTACGTCTACGACGGCTCCCCCTCGACGGTGAACGCCGAGAAGGTGCGGCCGCAGACGACCTGCGAGGTCCCGGAAGGCAAAGTGCACCTCCCGCACCTGTGGAACACGGTGCGGACGCTCGCGCAGGTGGTCGACGTGGACTACATCGTTCCGGGGTGCCCGCCTCAGCCGCATCAGATCGGGCTCGTCGTCGACGCGGTCGTCGACATCCTGAAGAACGGCAAGCCGCTCCCGCCCAAGGGGACGGTGCTCGGCGCCGACGCCCGCTCGCTCTGCGAGGAGTGCACGCGCAAGAAGGACATCAAGAAGATCTCGAAGTTCGTCCGCCCGCACGAGGTCGTCGCCGACCCGGAGATCTGCCTGCTGGAGCAGGGAATCGTCTGTCTCGGTCCTGCGACGCGCGCCGGATGCGGCGCGAACTGCGTGAAGGCGAACATGCCGTGCCGCGGCTGCTATGGGCTGCCGGCGAACGTGCGGGATCAGGGAGCGAAGATGGCTTCGGCGCTGGCTGGCGTGCTCGCAGTGGACGATCCCGACGAGATCGAACGGCTCGTGGGAGAGATCCCGGACATGGTGGGAACCTTCTACCGTTTCAGCCTGCCGGGCTCGACGCTCCGGCGGCGGCAGGGGTAGGGCAGAAGCATGCGCGAGATCACGATCGATCCGATCACCCGGCTGGAGGGGCACGGCAAGATCCACCTGTTCGTCGGGGACGATGGGGAGCTGGCGAACGCTTACCTGCAGATCCCCGAGCTGCGCGGCTTCGAGGTGTTCGCGCGAGGGCGGCCGGTCGAGGAGATGCCGCGGATCACGACGCGCATCTGCGGCGTCTGCCCCGAAGCGCACCACATGGCGTCGGTGAAGGCTGCGGACGCGGTCTACGGCGTGACGATCCCGAGCGCGGCGCGCAAGTTGCGCGAGCTGATGTACAACGGCTTCTACGCCGGCGATCACACCACGCACTTCTACGCGCTCGGCGGTCCCGACTTCGTCGTCGGACCGGGCGCGCCGAAGGCGCAGCGAAACATTCTCGGCGTCGTGGCGAAGGTCGGTCTCGAGCTGGGGGCCGAGGTGATCCGCCAGCGGGCGCGCGGGCAGCGCGTCGTGCAGATCATCGGCGGCAAGGCGATCCACCCGGTCACCGCGCTGCCGGGTGGGATGGCGAAGCGCGTGACGAAGGAGGAGCAGCAGGAGCTGATCCAGATCGGCCGGGAGATGGTCGAGTTCGCGAAGACCACGATCGGGGTCTTCGAGCAGATCGTCCTCGCCAACAAAGCGTACGTCGACCTGATCCTCTCCGACATGTTCCGGCACGAGACCTACTCGATCGGCCTGGTCGACGACAACGGGAAGGTCACCTTCTACGACGGGAAGGTGCGGATCGTCGACCCGGACGGCAAGCTCTTCGCCGAATACGAGCCGAAGCAGTACCTCGACCACCTCGCCGAGGCGGTGCTGCCCTACAGCTATCTCAAGTACCCGTATCTGAGGAAGGTGGGATGGAAGGGCCTGGTCGACGGGCGCGACTCCGGCGTCTATCGTGCCACGCCGATGAGCCGGCTGAACGTGAGCGGCGGGATGGCGACGCCGCTCGCCCAGGCGGAGTACGAGAAGCTGTACAAGACGCTTACCGGCGACGGCAGCGGGGCGAAGCCGGTGCACTCCACCCTCGCGATCCACTGGGCGCGGGTCGTCGAGATGGTGTTCGCGTGCGAGGCCGTGGCGCAGCGGGCGCAGGACGAGGAGATCACGAGCGACCGGATCCACACGCCGCCGACCTCGATCGTCGGCGAGGGGGTCGGCGTCGTCGAGGCGCCCCGCGGGATCCTCACACACCACTACAAGACCGACGAGAAGGGCTACATCAAGGAGGCGAACCTGATCGTCGGGACCACGAACAACAACGCTGGCATCTCGCTCTCGATCAAGAAGGCGGCCGCCGGATTGATCAAGAAGGGGACGGCCGTCACCGACGAGGTGCTGAACACGGTCGAGATGGCCTTCCGCGCCTACGATCCCTGCTTCGGATGCGCGACGCACGCAGCGGCCGGCAAGATGCCGATGGAGATCGTGATCCATGAGCCGGATGGCGACGTGCGCGAGACGATCCGGCGGTTCTGCTGAGATGGCGGAGGAATCGTCGACCGGGGCTCGGGCCGAGTCGGTCCGCGCCCCGGTTCTCGTTCTCGGCCTCGGTAACGACCTGATCAGCGACGATGGCTTCGGGCCGGTCGTCGCGCGGGCTTGCGAGGCAGCGGGCCTTGCCGCGCGCCCTGGGGTGGAGATCGTGGAGGCCTCGGTCGCCGGCTTCCACCTGCTCGACCTGATCCAGGGCCGCCGGCGTGTGTTGATCCTAGATGTCGTCCGGACTGGGCAGCGCCACCCGGGCGCTCTGTTCCCGCTCAGGGTCGAAGAGGCCTCCGCGGGGCGCGCACTGGGTGGATCCCACTCGATCGACCTCGCGACCGCGCTCGAGCTGGGCCGGCATGTGGGCGCCACGATGCCCGAAGAGATCGCAATCCTCGTCGCCGAGGCGGTCGATCTCGAGACGATCCGCGAGGAGTTGACGCCGGCCGTGGCAGGTGCGGTGCCGGTGGCGGTGGCGCGGGTTGCCGCATGGCTTGACGGCGAAAGAGTCTGACGTCAGCTCTTCCCCGCCTGGATCCGGGAGCCCAGCGGGGCGTAGGATTGTGGCCGGCAGTTCAGATGTGGTTCGGTGTTTTCTCAGGATGCCACGATGTACCCAAAGGTTCGATGCGGCAGACCGCCGACGTGGCACGCAGCTCCAGTCCACCCTGCTGCAGGTTCTCGGATGGGAAGTCACCACCCGCAGGTGCGTCGGGACAAGCCGAACACGAACCCGGTCGCTTTTGCCGCAACTCCACAGCGTTTCTTCAGCGCGACTCTTGTCGATGGTGAGCGTACACGCGAACTGAATCGGAGAACGGATCCCGCCTAATCCCGAGTACGGGGAAGGCTCCCAGAGAAAGGACCAGGTCATGAGACCGTGCGCTGTCCTGTGGTCGATTCCTCTCCTCACCGCTTTGCTGATGGCATCTGGCTGGACACCAGTGAGAGCCGAGGTAGTCGAGGTCGTGATCCCGGGCCATTCGGACCCCTGGCTGGCTGGAATGCCTGACGGGGCCACCGCGAGTTGTTGTTACGGCGGCATCCTTTGCGATTCTTCGCCGTCCGAGTCCCCAGAGGTGGTGGCCGGCCTCCACCTCGAGGCCGACGTGGCGATGAGCTTCAACGTGACGGGCGGGACGGCACAAGATCCGTATTATCCTCTGGAACATCCCGACGGCGGGTATGTGACGCCTCACGAGGATGGGGAGGACAATGGGATTTCGACCTTCAACGGCCCGATATCGAGCTGCATCGGCGTCTTCTTGAATGACGATCAACCGGATCACACTCCGGCTCCTGAGGGCTTGGATTTTGGCACACCAGAGAGTCGCGACTACCTGACGCTGTCACCGTTGTTGAAGCAGGTGTTCTTCATCGGCGACGGCCTGACATCGAACGGCGTCCAGCAACAGATCATCGTGCCCGAGGGAGCCACCCGCCTCTATCTGGGCCCGATGGACAGTTGCGAATGGTCCAACAACATCGGCCAGTTCGAGGTGGTTGTCACCAATCCCATCGAGCCGTCTTCTGTGCGGATCGTAAGCTGGTCGGCGATCAGGGCCCAATACCGATAGGTCGACAAGTCGAGAGAGGGGAGCCTGACTCGAGATCGACTCGGAAGCGTCTGCTTCTCCGACAAGCAGGTCACCGGCATCGCGCCCTTCATCTTCGATCTAGGGCTTTCGCCGGTACTTGAAGTGGCTCACGGATGGAGAGCCGAGGACCCGGACGCATTCGTACTCGGCCTGGCGGCCCTCCGTGTTCTCGAAGAGCCGCGCGCCGTCCCCCAGCATCAAGGGGACTACGTGGATCTCCATCTCGTCGATCAGGCCGGCGCGCAGGTATTGCTGAGCGGCGTCGGCGCCGCCTGCCAGGTTCACGTCCCTGCCCTTCGCGGCCTTCCTCGCCATATCGAGCGCCGCGCGAATGCCGTCCGTGACGAAGTAGAAGGTCGTGCCGCCCTTCATCGGCAGCGGTTCGCGCTCATGGTGCGTGAGGACGAAGACCGGATGGTGGAACGGCGGGTCGTCGCCCCACCATCCGCGCCAAGGAGGATCGCTCCCCCACGGGCCATCGCCCCCGCCGAACATCTGCCGGCCCATGATCGTCGCGCCGATGTTCTGGACGGACTCGGCGACCACCTCGTCGTCCGGACCGGTCGCTCCGCCTTCCTTGCCATGGATCGCGAGGAACGTCCGCAGCCCGACCACCCACTCATGAAGCTTCTCGCCACCCTCGCCCAGCGGATTCTGCAAGCTCTGGCGAGGGCCGGCGACGTAGCCGTCGGCTGACATCGTGATGCCGAAGCGGAGCCGGCTCATGCCGCCCTAGCAGGGGCCATCGGATCGGATCCCGATGCGATCATGCCTGCCTCGCGGCCTTCTCGAGCGCCGCCACGTCGAACTTGATCATCTGCAACATGGCCTCCGCCGCCCTCTTCGCGCGCGCCGGGTCGTCGTCGGCCATCAGCTTTCCCATGATCGCTGGGACGATCTGCCAGCGCACACCGAACCGGTCGATCAGCCATCCGCACGCTTGCGGTTGGCCACCTCCCTGGAGGAGCGCGTCCCAGTACCGATCGATTTCCGCCTGGTCCTCGCACTCCACCGTGAGGGAGATCGCATCGTTGAACTCATGATGAGGTCCAGCGCTCATCGCCTGGAATCGCTGACCGAAGAGCGTGAAGTCCACGACCTTGACCGAACCCGGAGGACCGCTGGGGGTGTCAGCCATCAGCGGCGTCACTCGATCGACGTGGGAGTCCGGGAAGATCGACGCGTAGAATCTCGCCGCTTCCTCGGCCTCGGTGGCGTACCAGAGAAACGGATAGATCTTCGACAGGTTCTTCGATGCCATGACCGCCTCCTTCAGCTCCGCGACCTCTCTGCCGCGCTTGCCTGAGACCGACGCGCGTGAATCCTGCATACGATACAAGCATGAGGGCGATGCCGACTGCGCGATCTTGCGCCGCCGGCCGCATTGCGCAGATAACTGCGGGGAATTGCGAACGATCCTCGGTGTGCGCGGGGAGTCCGCATGTTCACGGCAGGTGCCCATGGAGCCACCCCGCGCACCGCTCGTCTCCGTCACCGGCGCCGGGCCGCGGGGAGATGCGTCTTTCGCCCGCCCGACCCCGCGCCGCGATGCGCGCTTGACGCGTGTTCTAGTGTTCTATAACATGCGCGCATGCGCCTGAACCTCGACCCCCGCAGCCCCATCCCCCTCTACCACCAGCTCTCCGAAGCGATTCGCTACCGGATCGCGACCGGCGCGATCGCCGCGGGCGTGTGCCTGCCTCCGCTTCGCCAGGCGGCGGCCCTCTGGGGCGTGAACCTCCACACGGTCCGACGCGCCTACGGCGAGCTCGAGCGGCTCGGGATGGTGATGACAGAAGGGACGCACGGGACCCGCGTGCTCCCCGATCAGGCGGGGGCGGAGCTGCCTGGGCGGCGCGGCACTCCCGGACGGGCGAGGTTCGTCGAGGAAATCCTATTGCGCGCACGGCAGGAGCACGGTCTCGGCGCGCAAGAGCTGATCGCGCTCCTCGAGGCGCATCGCGCGACCCGGCCACCGCGCGGCGGCACACCGCGTCTTCACGTCATCGAGTGCAGCCGGACGCAGTGCCTGGATCTCGCCGCCCAGCTCGAGGCGCATTGGGACGTCAAAGCGCTTCCCTGGCCGCTCGATCCGGCCTCCACACCGCCCGAGGGTCCCCTCGTCGCGACCTGGTTCCACTACAACGACCTGCGGCGGCTCCTCGGCGCGCGGCTGGCGGAAGTCCGCTTCGCCGCCATCGTCCCCGATCCGGCGCTGCGCGACCGATTGCGGCATGCGGCGCGCGGGCTGGCCGGTCGCATCTCCGTCCTACTGTGTGACCGCGTCGAATCCATGGCGCGGAACATCGCGGCGGACCTCTCGCGGATCCTGCCCGAGAGCGAGTTCCGCCTGCGGACTGTGATCGTGAAGAGCCCCGAGACGTGGCTCGCGAGAACGCGAAGCAGAAATTCGATCCTCTTCCCCCCGCGCGAATGGGGGAGGTTGTCCGAAACGGCGCGGCGAGATCCGCGCGTGCACGAGGTGCGGTATGTCTTCGATCCTCGGGATCTCGACACGATCGGGTTGCAGGCCGGCTGGCGGGCGCGCTAGGGCTGGCCGGAGATTCGCGCGGTTCACGATCCCGGCACTCCTCGTCGCAGCGACGTGCGCGACGGTGTGCGCCGCGGCGCTCATCGGCGTGCGCCCGCAGGAGGCGCGGGCCGCCGACGGGTACGCTCCGCTGACCGATCACGAGATCGTCGAACGGATCTTGACGCGGCGCGACGAGGGGATGGCGGCGAAGGACACCGCCGCCGTCCTCGATCTCTACGACGATACGGACGCGTCGCTGAGGCAAAAGACCCGCGACGATCTGCAAGGGCTCTTCGCATTGGACAGCCTGGAGTGCGGGCACCGGCTGGCCGGGATCACCGGAAAGCCGCCGAACCCCTGGCGAGCGCTCGTGATGCAATGGGTCCTCTACCGCCAGAACGGGAGGGAGCATGTGATCCCCGCGTGGAGCCGGATCGACCTGCGTTCGCGCGACTGCCGCGTCTGGATCATCGCGGAGAAGGAGACTCGCGAGGTCGCGCGCGCCGAGAAGACCGATCTCGCTGTGGCCCTCTTTCCGGAAGAGGGACGGATGGAAGCGGAGGCGGCAATCAAGCTCCGCGCACTCGAACCGGATCTCGACGTCGCCGTCCTTTCCTTGAATCGCGGCCTCGCCGTTTCCAAGGTCACGGGGAAGGATGGTGAAGAGCTTGCGTTCGAGCGGCGCGCCGATGCGCTCTTCGTGACCCTGCCGAAGGCGGCCAAGGATGGGGATACGGTCCAGTTCACGGTGCGTTACGCGGGAAGTTTGTTCAACGAGACGAAGGAGTTCGGCTACTCGCAGGTCGCTATCTCGCCGGAGGGCTCCTTCGCGAGCTGGGTAACGAACTGGTATCCGCGGCTCTTGGGAGATGGTTCGAAGGCGCGCGGGACGATCCGCTTCGAGGTGCCCGCGGGACTCACGGTCGCCTGCAGTGGCCGGCCTGCGGGCAAGACGCCGGCGCTCGGCGACGCTCGCGAGGAGCAGCGGTTCAAAGTCTCCGTCCCGAGCGACTTCTCCTTCGCGGCCGCGCGCACGTTCGACCGGGAGGAGCAGGTCACAGGGACGCCGGTTGCAGTCCACTTGCTGGAGGGGGGGCAGGCGAAGGCCGACCTCTATCTTCCCATGCTCGCGCGGATCCTCGCGGTCGAGCGCGAGACGCACGAAATGTACCCCTACGACGGCTATGCGATCGTCGAGATCCCCGCGACGCGCGTCGGCTCGCTCGGCGGATCGAGCGAGCAGGGAATGAACCTCTTTCCGACAGGTATGCTGCCGGACGACCGGGTCCCGCTGCCCCTTCTCGCGCATGAGCTGGGCCACAGTTGGTGGGGCAATCTGGTGGGCAGCGCCGGCGCCGTCGTGTCCGAGGGGCTCGCGCAGATGATGGCGGTTCGCGCGATCCGCGCAATCGAGGGGGACGAAGCCGCGCTTGTCTTCCTGAACAACGGCGTCCCGGCCTACCGGCAATCCGCGCGCGAGTACTTCACGAGCTTCGCGGGGAGGCCGGAGCTGGACCTGCCGATCGCCGCCGCGCCGCGGCCGGGGACGAGGGATCAGATGACGCTGCATTCCCTGGCCGACCGGAAGGGACAGTTCGTCTACGAAATGCTGCGCGAGCGGATCGGCGAGGCGGCGTTCACGGCCGGCCTGCGTGCGGCGGTGCGCGACTTCGCGCGCCGGACGATCTCGCTCGAGGATCTGCGCAGGAAATGGGAGGACGCGAGCGGCCAGGATCTTCGCCCCTTTTTCGCCGCCTGGTTTGAGCAGAGCGGAGCGCCGGAGTTCGCGATGGATGCCCGGACGGAGCGGGTGACGGACGGGAAGGGCGGATGGATCGTCCGCGGAGCCGTGAAGCAGGCGGGCACGGTCTTCCCGGTGGACGCCGAGATCGCGATCGTCCGCGGCAACGAGGCGCGTTTCGAGCGGGTCCGGGTGGACGCGGCAGAGACGCCGTTCTCCATCCGAGTGGAGGAGAAGCCCGACACGGTAGTGTTCGATCCACGCCTGAAGATCTTGAGATGGACCCAAGAGCGCCGGCATCTGGGCGAGCTCGAAAACGCCGCGGCCCTGCGCGCGGCGGGGCGTATCGACTCTGCCCTCGCGCGTCTCGATCGGTTCCGTACGGCGGCCGGCAAAACGGCGAGCGAGCGAGTCGAACGAGGTGCGTGCCTGGAGGCGCAGGGGGACTTCGCGGCCGCAGAGGAGTGCTGGCGCGACGCGGTCGAGGGGCGCCGCCCCTGGATGGCGCTCGATCCTGCAGTCACGATCGCGTCGCTGCGCTTGGGGCATTCGTGCGATGCAGCAGGACGGCGGGACGAGGCGCTTCGCTGGTACGCCGAGGCGCTCCGGCTTCCCGATGCGGATGGCGCGCATGCCGAGGCGACCGCCGGGCTCGCGGCACCCCGGGTGCGGCCGGCCCCGCGCGCCGCCGCCGGTCCGGGCGCGCCGGCTCTCGCCCGGCTCACCGGGAGCTACGCGGCGCCGGACGGATGGTCCTTCCGCGTTGGCTTCGCGCCGGATTCCACTCTGAGTGTGTATCGCGAAGGGGATGCGCCGGCTGCTCTGCTGTGGGAGGAGGGCCTCCGCTTCCGGCTTCAGGGGGCCGAAGGCGTGACGGCGCGCTTCGACCTCGACGGGGCGGAACCGGGAGTCGAGGTCTCGATGCCCGGGCGCGTCGTACGCTTCCGCCGGATCCCTTGACAAGGGTGGCGGGGCTCGGGCAGCGGCCCTCTCGTGCTCTTGCCAATTCCGGCTGTCCACAATCGCAGGCAATTGCCGCGAAATCGGCTGCGGCGGACCCCGAAATGATGTATCCTTGCTGGCGCAGGATTCCTTGCATGCCTGAAGGTCCAGCGAAGGAGGTCACCATGAGGTTTTCGCTCATCGTGTTGGCTACGCTTTTCGTCGCGACCTTGGCCGCGACCGCCTCGGCAGATGGCGTTCTGAACGGATCGATCCAGTCGGGCGATCCACTCGGGATCACGATCGAGGGGCGCAGGGATTTCATCGAAGGATGGAATGTCGATCTTCCCCTCGATGGAACGTGGCATTACGGCGCGCAGTGCCAGGGACCCACGTACGTCGCTGGTCAGAGCTACTATCTCGAGCGCGTCGAGTTCATGGCCGGTGAGATCGCGGGGCCGGCGTCGGTGGAGATCCGCGAGGACGACGGCTCAGGCTGTCCGACCGGAGCCATCCTCGCGAGCGGGGAATTCCAGCAGGTGGAGGCTATCGGTTGGCAGGGCGTCGATCTCGCCCCGGCGGTATACGTACAGGCCGGTCAGACGTATCACATCAACTACCGCGTGGTCGTCGAGAGCGTCAGCTCGTTCGCGCTCTACGGCGACATCATCCCCCACTGCTGGAGTTGGGATTGCTCCCTTTGGGAGGGTCCTGGAATGAGCTTCTACTGGATGGCGAAGTTCTTCGGCTCCCACGAGCCGACGGCGGTCGACCAGTCCACGTGGGGAAAAGTCAAGCACATGTATCGCTAGCTCGCGCGGCCGCGCGCCGCGTCCATGACCTGGCGGCCAACCTACTGACGCCGCCGCCCCGGAGATTCCGATCCGAGGCGGCGGCGTCTCCGGTTTCCCCTTTCGTCCGGTCCATGGCCGGTTCTAAGTGCGCCGCTGGGGGAACTCCGCCCGCAAAGCAGAGCCGGACACTGCCCACCTCCCAAAAAGCAGTTCCTGGTCGATCGGCCACGGCCTGGATTCCCTCGCCTCGCAGAACGTGTCACAAATGACCCGATGCATCACCATCACAATCTCACTCTGGATCCCGGCGCCACCTGGTGCTAGTCTACTTGGCGCCGTCCTGGCCCTTGTCTCGTCTCTGTTGCGTCATGCCTGGGATTCCTGAACGGCCTAACGGCGCGGCCCTCGACTAGGGCCATCCGGTCTCCGGACTTCAGGCGATCTGGTGAGGGAATAAGGACCGAGCCCCGAGTCGTGCCCGCGCTCAGCTTCAGCTTTCCACGGTCTCGAAGTGTCCGAGGATGCAGGAGGCTAGGAAGATGAACGAGCTTATCCGAACGTGGTATTCGCGCTCTGGTCTTCGTAGTGCGCAAAGCGGTACAGCCCGGGGAAGGCATGGGCGCATGGCGCTCGTAGCGATCGTCATCGCCGTGAGCAGCGGCGGGCTCGGTAGCGCCGGGGTTGCCGTCGCGGACTGCATCGATTACGGCGACTACGTGCATTGGTGCGGCGGCGTGGATACCCCGGGGAAGTCCTGGCGGGTCGCCATATCTGGCGACTACGCCTACGTGGCCGATGACAGCTTCGGCCTTGAGGTGATCGACATCTCGAATCGCCGAGACCCCCATATCGTGGGTAGCGTGAACACGCCGGGCTACGGCCTGGGAGTCGCGGCGTCGGGCAACTACGCCTATCTCGCGGACGAAACTCAAGGTCTCCAGGTGATCGACGTAACGAATCCTGCGAGCCCTCATATCGTCTCGCACGTTCCCACATCGAAGGCGTACGCGGTAGCCGTCCGCGGCAACTACGCCTACGTCGCGGACGATGCGGCAGGGCTCAAGGTCATCGACATCTCGACCCCGACTGATCCCCAGATCCTGGGCAGCGTCGACACACCGTCCCGAGCGTGGGACGTCGTTGTGGCCGGCGACTACGCCTATGTCTCAGACACGGCATCCGGACTTCAGGTCGTTGACATCTCGGATCCTTCGGATCCGCAGATCGTCGGCAGCTTGGACACACCGGGAGTGGTTCAGAGCGTGGCCGTTTCGGGAACCTACGCCTACCTCGCCGACGATAATCGCGGCCTGGAAGTGGCCGACATTACAGATCCCACGAACCCTCAGATCCTTGGCAGCGTGGACACGCCGGGCGTGGCCACCGGCGTGGATGTATCTGGAAACACGGTGATCGTCGCGGATGGCATCTCGGGCGCCCAAGTGATCGATGTCACCGACCCGATGAGTCCCGCGATCCTCGGAAGCGTAGATGCTCTGGGGGACGCATACGGCGTGACGGTTTCGGGCGAATACGCCCTGATTGCTAACGAGTACTACGGCCTGCAGATCCTCGACATCGTCCCCCCGGCCATCCCGCAGGTCCTCGGCGTCCGGGACACACCCGGTCGGGCTTGTGGTGTGAGCGTTTCCGGCATGGTGGCGTATGTCGCCGACGAGACCCGAGGTCTCAAGATGATCGACGTGTCGAACCCCGAAGATCCCCAGTTGGTGGGCGGCTACGATACTCCAGGACTCTCCTGGAACGTCGACATCTCGGGGAGCCATGCATATCTGGCGGACGATAGTTACGGCCTGCAGGTGATCGATGTCGGCGATCCGTATCTGCCCGCTCTGGTTGGGACCGTCAATACGCCGGGGACTGCACAGGATGTCGCCATCGCCGGCACCTATGCCTACGTTGCGGACGGCGATGCCGGCCTTCAGGTGATCGATCTCGCGGATCTCGCGGACCTCCAGATCGTGGGGAGCGTCGACACGCCGGGCCTTGCGCTTGGTGTGGCGGTCGAGAACGGCCACGCTTACATTGCCGATTCTTCTTACGGTCTGCTGGTCGTCGATATCTCGGATCCCTCGAGCCCGCACGTCATCGGCAGCGCGGACACCCCCGGGGCGGCACAAGACGTGGAGGTCGCTGAGGGAAGAGCCTACGTCGCGGATGCCACCGGAGGCCTGCAGGTGATCAACGTCACGACTCCCTTCACTCCCCAGATTCTAGGAAGCGCGCCGACGCCCGGAGGGGCTCGAGGCGTGGCCGTCTCGGGTGCTTGCGCCTACGTCGCCGACGCCTCCTGCGGTCTCCAGGTCATCGACGTGACCGATCCTACGGATCTGCGGATCGTCGGGGGGATCGACAGGCCTCAATCGACGAACGGCGTGGTGGTCGCGGCCGGCTACGCCTACGTCGCCGATGGCGATGCCGGCCTCTCCATCCTGCCCGTTCAGTGCGACGCATCTTCAGCGGTTTCCTTCGAGGAGAACAGGGGCTCCTCCGCTGCCAGGCTGACGCTATCTCCGAATCCAGGAACGAGTGAGACGCTCCTCCGCTTCCATACGATGATCGATGGCAACGTCCTCGTAACAGTGCACGATGTAGCAGGCCGCCGCGTCCGTGAGCTGTCCTCGACGGTTCTTCGAGCTGGCGACCACCGCTTCCTCTGGGATGGCCGTGACGATCGCTGCCGTCCGGTGGCTGCGGGAGCCTACTTCCTCCGGGTGTCCGGTCCGGACAGGACCGAAGTAGCGCGTCTAGTGATCGTGCGGTGAGTGGCGGGCGGGTGCGCGAACCGCTCCGCTGACTCCGCCGCTCTGTGACGTGCGGCCCGCCCTCACCCCGGGGGCGGGCAGCATCGTCCGGTGCGCCTCGCGTACGCGCCAGCGCGGTGTGTCAGCGGCGGTGCGCGAAGGATGGGCGGAGCGGGTTGGAAGCACGCCGCGCCGCGCCCGCTACCGGTACAGCCCCCGAACAGCGCCCCAAGTCGTTGCCAGCGTCGCCACGGGGAAGTCCACCAGTTCGCCGCTGTTTACCTGGAAGTTGTCGAAGGCCATGCTCACGTCCCAGCCCATGAACTGGTACGCAGTGAATACCGAGATCTGAACAGGCATGTCTCCGGTCGGCGCAGGCGCTGCGCAGATCTCGACCCAACCGCCGGACCGGTAGTAGCCGGTCTGCTCGGCGCCAGCCCGGACCAGCCGCAGCGTGCCTGTCATGTCGTCGGTCGCCGTGACCCCGCAGACGGTGCCGTCCAGATCGGTGAGATACGACTCCCGCGGCTCCCACGGATAGTCGTCCTGCCCGAAGCTGATCCGCTCGACCCCGGGCGGAAAGAGATAGCCATGATCGAGGCCGAGCGCGGTCCGGACTCCGTTGCCGAAGGGCCAGACCAGAAGGCGAAAGTCGACCTGCACGTCGAAGTCGCCGTGAAAGAGGAAGCGCGTAGACAGCTTGGCACCGAAGTCCTGTCCGTAGGACCAACCGGGCACTGAGATCTCGAGCTGATGATTCGTCTCTGCGATCTGAGGACCGTTCCCATAGACGACGGCAGTCCAGAGAGCCGGATCGATCGCATCGTCGTCGAAGTTCTCGAGGAACACTTCTGCGTTTGCATACGTTGCCAGGAGAAGAGCGAGGCACGGGATCAGGAGGCGTGCGGTTGCGCATGCGAGAAACATGGCTCGAATCCTCCTCTCGTACGCCAGGGAGTGTGGCGTTCCTAGCGCCGGCGGCCGGCGAGAAGGACAAGCTGGGCTTGGGAGCTGCTCGTTCCACCGCGGGTTTGCGGCCTCACGCCGACCGGCTGTCTCCCAGGCGCAGGGAATGGTAGCAGAAATGCCCATGGGTGGAGGCTTCGCATTCGACCATCCAAGTGGCGATCGAGCCGGCCATCCTCAGCAAGCCGAGCTATCTCAGAAGGACCGCCTTGCCGGAATCGATGGTGTCTCCGTCCAGCGCGAACTCGTAGAAGTAGGTTCCGGACGCCAGGTCCCGGCCCTTGTCGTCCTCTCCGTTCCATGCAATCGACCTTTGGCCCGGTTGGGCGTCCTCCTCCACGAGTCTGCGGACGAGACGTCCATCGGGACCATAGAGGCGCAGCGCGATCTTGCCGGACCGCGGAATGTGAAACTCGATCTCGGTACTCGCGCGGAAGGGATTCGCCCGTAGGCGAACAAGCGATTCCCGCGCGTTCGGGACGTCGGGCCCGGAGTCTTCCAAGGCGGAGAGCGACGTCGGCACGAGGTACCCGGACCAGGAGCAGATCCAATCGTGGTCGAGCGCGTTGACGCCCAATGCCACGGGCTCCCCCGGGCCCCAGGCGAGACCGGTAATCCAGTGCGCCTCTACCGGCATCAGCTGATGCGCTTGGCCCTGAGGCGTGTAGATGTCGCTGGTCGCATTCCAGGAGACTTCGCCCGCCCGCTTCAGCTGCAGCATGATGTGCAAGTTTTCGTTCGATCCCGGGTTGGCGTCGAACGTTAGGTCCGTGAGCACGAAGGTTTGTCCTTGGGGCACCGTGAAGATGGTGTGGAGGCCGTCGGTCACCCCGGAGAGTGACCCTTGCCGGAACCTGGAGGGATCGATTTCCGCCACGCTCGGGGCGGCCTGGAGGAACAGAGCGAGAGTGGCCACCGGGAGGACGATCCAGCGAACGTGCATGCGAACTCCTTCGGCGGCCGATCCCAGAACCAGGGGAGATGCCCGCGGGACTCCTGCAGGGCGGCGCCTCGCGGGATGGACAGTCTCAGTACGAAAAGAGCGGCCGGAAGCCGCCAGGGTTTCTTTGGGGGCTCGCAGAGCGGCTCCGTGGAGGGGCGAATCGAAGGAGCTTCTCCGTCGGCGAGAGCGAGGCCGGTTCTGGGTGGTTCTGCCTCGCGCCTGGCAAGAGCGCCGCGACGACTCTTGGCTCATCGATCCCGGGGGGCGATGTCCTCCTCGATCCGGAACGACGCCGCTGCCGCTTCATCCAGCCAGCTTCCCGCCAACGCCTCGTAAATCGCTACGACGCTCTTGTACATCTCCGCTTTGGTCTGAGTGTAGTCGAGCTCCGTGGCGAAGAGGGCGCGTTCGGCGTCGAGAACCTCGAGGTAGCTCGTCACGCCTTCGTCGTACCGCATTCGCGCAAGGCGCACGTACGTCGCCAGCGCCGCGACGCGGCTCGCTTCCGCACGTGCCTGGGCCCCGGTGCGGCCCCGGTCGACAAGAGCGTTCTCCGTCTCACGAAATGCGTTCCGCACCGTCTGGACATAGCTGTAGAGAGCCTGCTCGTGAAGGCCCTCGGCCGCCTTCACCTGCCCGCCGACCTCGAGGAAAGGGAATACGAGCTGGTATGCGTCCGCGCCAATGCTCCAGGTCTTCGTATCGTCGCTGAACAGCGAAGAAAGCTCGTCGCTCGCATATCCGAGGAAGCCGGAGAGCGAGATCGTCGGGAAGTAGAGGGATTTCGCCACCCCGATCCGGGCGTTGGCGCCCCGCAACTGCTCTTCGGCGAAACGGACATCGGGCCGCCGGTCCAGTAAGTCTGAGGCCAAACCGGCAGAAACCTCCGGCAACCGGAGATCATCCAGGAGCATTCCTCGTGCGACAGGTCCGGGGTTCCGGCCGAGCAGGTAGTTGATCCGGTTCTCGACGAAGACGATGTTCTTCTCGATCAGCGGAATCTGTGAAGCGGCGAGCCAGTACTCCGATTCCGCCTGGCTGAATACGAGGTCGGACAGATCCCCCCTCTCTCGCCGCATCTCAAACAGGTCGAGGGCCGAGCGCCGTCCCTCGACGGTCTCCCTGGCGATCGCGAGCTGCGCGTCGAGCGCCAGAAGATCGATGTACGAGCTCGCAATCAGGGCGACGGTCGTGAGGACGACTCCACGGCGGGCTTCCTCCGAGGCGAGAAGATCGGCGCGCGCGGCTTCACTGGCACGACGCAACCGGCCCCAGAGATCGATCTCCCAAGTGGCGCCGAGGTCAACCTCGAAGTGATCTCTGGCCTCCGGCTCCCCTCGGCTCAACTCGCCGGGAATCAGCTGCTGCCGGGCGACGGACCCGGTGAGGACCGGTCTCGGGTAGAAGTCCGACTTGGCGACTCCATAGCGTCCCATCAGCTCTTCGACTTTCGCTGCCGCGATCCTGACGTCGGTGTTCTCCTGCAGCCCGGTCTCGATCAGTTGCGCGAGAACACTGTCGCCGAAGGAACGCCACCAGGAGATCTCCGACCGGACGGTCGTGGTGTCCGCGTAGAAGGTGCTGTCGGCGTGCGGCCAGGAGCCGGGCGCTTCGAGCGCTGGGCGGTGGTAGGCCGGACCGATCGCGCATCCCGCCATGATCCCGACGACCAGAATCGCGACGATGAGGAAAGGAGGAAGAAGCCTGAGCATCATTGCGCCCCTTTCTCCGTGGACATTGCGAGATCACCAAGACCCGAAGGCAGGGGCGCGGCCTTCTCACGAACGAAGACCTTCTGGACCAGAACGAACAACGTCGGTATCAGGAAGATACCGAGACTCGTCGCGACGAGCAGGCCGGAGAAGACGGTCATGCCCATCACTTTCCTCGCCTCCGCGCCCGCGCCAGCCGCCCTCACGAGAGGCACGACACCGAGGATGAAAGCGAAGGATGTCATCAGGATCGGGCGGAGGCGCAGCCTTGCTGAGGCGAGCGCGGCTTCGATCACCGGCTGGCCCTTCTCCTTCTGCATCTTTGCGAATTCCACGATAAGAATCGAGTTCTTGGCCGCGAGCCCGATCAGCGTGACGAACCCGATCTGCGCGAAGATGTTGTCGACATACGCGGGACTGAACAGACGGCAGAGCGTGAGGCCCAGCAAAGCTCCGAAGATCGCGAACGGAGTGCCGAGAAGAACGCTGAGCGGCAGCGCCCAGCTTTCGTACTGCGCCGCGAGCAACAAGAAGACGAAGAGGAGAGCAAGGACGAAGACGACGGTCGTCTTTCCGGCCGCTTCCTTCTCCTGATAGGACATGTTCGACCAGTCGTAGCCCCATCCAGACGGCAAGACCTCCGCCGCCACCTCCTCCAGCGCCTTGAGGGTTTGATCCGAGCTGTATCCCGGGGCCGGAACGCCGGTCAGCTCGGCGGACCGGTAAAGGTTGAAGCGGTTCGTGTACTGAGGGCCGGAGATCGCCTTCGTCGTAACGAGAGTGCTGAGAGGCACCATCGTGCCGTTCTTGTTGCGCACGAAGAACTCGCCGAGATCCCACGTCTCGTTCCGGTACTCCCCTTCGGCGGCGAGGTAGACCTTGTAGACGCGGCCGAATCGGTTGAAGTCATTGATGTAGCTGCCGCCTAGGAGAGCCCCCATGGTGGTGTTGACGTCCGAAATGCTGGCTCCTTGCTTCAGCACCTTGTCGCGATCCACCTCCGCGTAGATCTGTGGAACGTTTGCGCGGAAGAAGCTGGCGATCCTCCCGATCTCGGGGCGCTTGCGAGCGGCGGCCAGGAACTTGTCGGTCATCGCTGCGAGGTCCTGAGGAGTGCTGCCGGACTGATCCTGGAGGAGAAAGGTGAAGCCGGCGCCGGTGCCGAGACCTTGAATCGCGGGCGGCCCAAAGGCGTAGATGAACGCCTCCGGGATGTCGCGAGCGAACTCCTGGTTGAGGGCTGCGATCAGCTCGAACGATCGCTCCTCAGTCGCCGTTCTCTCCTCCCAAGGCTGAAGCGACACGAAGAAGGTCCCGACGTTCGAGCTGGCGGACTGGGAGCTGATGCTGTACCCGGCGACCGTCGTGTAGTTGCCGACTCCTTTCGTCCTCGAGAGAATCGTTTCGATCTTCCGGCAGACCGCGTCGGTGCGCGCGAGCGATGCCGCGTCCGGAAGCTGGACGTTGATCATGAAGTAGCCGTTGTCCTCCTCCGGGACGAAGCCGGTCGGAACATGCTTGAGGAGCAGGACGGTGACCACGATGAGAACGGCTACGAACACCGTCCCGCGGGCGAGCTTGCGAACGAGAATGCCGGTGAAGGACAGGTACCCGCCGGTGAATTTCCCGAATCCCTTGTTGAACCAGTTGTAGAAGCCCTGGAGGGGAGAGCGCTTGCCGCTACCCTGGGGTCGGAGCAGCTTCGCGGCCAGTGCCGGGCTCAGGGTAAGGGCGTTGAACGCGGAGAAGAGGACGGAGATCGCGATGGTGATCGCGAACTGCTGGTAGAGACGCCCGGTGATTCCTCCGATGAACCCGACAGGGACGAACACGGCAGCCAGGATCAGGGCGATGGCGACGACCGGCCCGGACACCTCTTCCATCGCTTTCAGCGTCGCCTGTTTGGGTGGGAGTCCCTCCTCGATATGGTGCATCACGGCCTCGACGACGACGATCGCATCGTCGACGACGATCCCGATGGCGAGGACCATCCCGAGCAGTGACAGGGTATTGATGGAGAACCCGAGGAGCGGAAAGACGATGAAGGTCGCGATCAGGGAGACGGGAACCGTAATCAACGGGATCAGGGTGGCCCGCCAGTTCTGGAGAAATACGAAGACCACCAGAAGCACGAGGAGCACGGCTTCGAAGAGGGTGTGGACGATCTCGTTGATGCCCTCCTTCACGGCCAAGGTCGTGTCGAGCGTCACCTCCTGCGCCATGTCGGGCGGAAACCGCTCGGAAAGCTCCTGCATGGTCTTCTTGACCTCGTCAGCGACTGCGAGCGCATTCGAGCCGGGGAGCTGATAGACGCCGATGACCGCGGCCGGCTTTCCGTTGTTCCGTCCAACCTGGTTGTACAGAAGCGATCCGAGCTCGATGCGGGCGACGTCGCGCAGGCGGACCTGGGAACCGTCCGGGTTCGTGCGAAGGACGATCCGGCCGAACTCCTCCTCGTTGAGCAAGCGTCCTTGCGTCCGAACCGTATAGGTAAAATCGGTTCCTTCCGGGGCCGGGGGCGCCCCGATTTGCCCGGCGGGACTGATGACGTTCTGCTCCTGGGCGGCGCGCACGATGTCCGGGACGGTCAGCCCGAGCTTCGCGAGCATGCCCGGCTTGATCCAGATCCTCATGGCGTAGTCGCTACCGCCGAACAGCTTGACATCCCCGACTCCCCGGATTCGGCTCAGGCGGTCGTTGACGTTGATCGCCGCGTAGTTGCTGAGGAAGGTGTTGTTCCAGGTCTCGTCAGGTGAGCTCAAGGTGACGAGGAGGAGGGGAAACACGAGGGACTTCTTCGTCGTCACGCCGTAGTTCTTCACGGCCGAGGGCAAGGCGGCCTGAGCTTGGGTGACGCGGTTCTGCGTCAGCATGTTGGAGATGTCGAGATCGGAGCCGATGTCGAAGGACACCTGCAGTGTGAGCGTCCCATCGCTCCCGTTGATCGACTTCATGTAGATCATGTTCTCCACGCCGTTGACCTGGAGTTCGAGCGGCGTGGCTACCGACTGCTCGACGTCGACCGCCGATGCTCCGACGTAGGTCGTCGTGACGTTGATCATCGGGGGCACGATGTCGGGGAACTGCGAGATTGGCAGACGACTCATGACGATCAGGCCGACCAGCACCATTACGATCGAGATGACCATCGCCACGATCGGGCGATTGATGAAGAATCGCGACATGGCTCAGCGCCTTCCCTTCGCGATGATGGAATCGGGGGGGACCTCGATCGCCTGGACGGCCATATCGGGCCGCACCCTCTGCATGCCTTCGACGATGACCTTCTCGCCTGGCGCGATCCCCCGATCGATCACGGTGAAGGCGCCGGCCGATGGCCCCGCCTCGATCCGCCGCACACCCACCTTGCTGTCCGGCCCAACCGTAAGGACCAGGTACTGGCCCTGGAGCTCCATGACCGCCAGCGACGGAACGACGACCGCTCCCTTGCGGACGTCCACGACCGACACGATCCGCGCAAACTGCCCGGGACGGAGGAGGCGATCCGGGTTGGGGAAGGACGCCTCGAACTGGAGAGTCCCGGTCGCCGGGTCGATCTCGCGCTGCGCAGTGCTTACCGTTCCCGTGTAGGGGTACCGGGAACCGTCCGCGAGAATCAGCTGGAAGACGAAACGATCTCTCGGCCGGCCGCGGTCCGCGCCCGTCGAGGCTTGAAGCTTTCGGGCAAGCGCGAGGTACTCCTGCTCCGTGATGGAAAAGCGAACGTCCACCGAGTCGATCCGCGAGATGGTGTTCAGGATGAGAGGATTGGGCGGACGTCCGACGAAGTCTCCGACGCGCGCGGCTGACATTCCGATCAGGCCATCGATCGGAGCGGTGATCCTCGCATATCCGAAGTTGATCTCGGACAATCGCAGCGAAGCTTCCGCAGCATCGACCTCGCTCTTCCGAGCCCCGTATTCCGCGAGGGCGGATTCGAGGTCTCGCTGGCTGACAGCGCCCGCCGCCGCGAGTGGCCGGTACCGGTTGAGGTCGGACTCCGCCTTGGCGAAGAGCGTCTTCGCCTGGGCGAGCTTCGCGTTGGCCGTGGCCACGGCCTGCTCCAGCTCGCTGGTGTCGATCGTGTAGAGAAGGGTCCCTTTCTCGACCTCGGTGCCCTCTTTGAAGTGCATGCCCTGCAGCCAGCCATCGACATTGGCTCGGACTTCGATGTCGACCGCGCCTTTCACCTCTCCGACCCACTCCTTGCTGATCGGCACGTCTTTCTGCGTGGCAGCGACGACCTTCACCTGAGGCGCCCCGCTCGGCGGTCCCTTTTCTCCGCTGCTGCAAGCGGAGACGCCGAGCGCGAGGATCGTCGCGACGCGCAATAGGGGCAGGGCTCCGAGAGCTCTCCGGCTGGTTCTCACGAAATCACCTCCTAGGTCCTCGAAATTCGTGGCGGAGGGGTTTCTTCCGAAGGAAGACAGCGGCGACCGCGCGGGCCTTTCGACGAGCACCGTGCAGGGATGGGAGGGGAGCGACCCGGGGGATCCCCACCGCGAGGGGCCTCGGGAAGAACGCCGAACAGCCTGAGGAACGCGCTGGCTCGTGGCCTTGACCGGGGAGAAGCACGGGGCCAAAGGATGCGCCAGCGCGACTGCGAGAGGAAGCCCATCCTCCGATCAGGCCCATGACGCCCCTCCTCGTAAGTCGCCTATTGGCAGACGGAAAGGATGTCGCCTCTATCGGTGCCGCCGTATTGTACGCCTTCGCGACCCCCGCGGGCTATCCGAACATGCTGGTTGATGGGTTGGTCGGTCGCGGGATACGAGGCAGAACATTGGCGCACAAATTCCCCTATCGAGGAACGCGGGACCTAGATGGTGGGATATGTCCACGGCACAGGAGATAGTCGAGCGCCACGTCCGTACCCGCCAGGCCATCCGGCGCCGCCTTGGTGCCTTCGACCGGGCCGTGCCCGCCTGATCGATCGGGGGCGGCGCCGCGGGCCGCCGCGCGCCACCGGCTCCGAGCTATCGATAGAGGAACGCAAGGTCCAGGCGAATGATGTCGAAGTCGTCCGCCGGGCCCACGTCGATCCAAGTCTTCTCGTATCCTGCCCGAACGAAAAAGGCCTTCGTGAGCTGCCAACTCATTCCCGCGCCCACACTGAAAGACGATCCGTCGTCGCCATAGGTGGACGCGTAGCCGAGACACGTATACCCCCACCAGGGGTCGTACCAGCAATCCATGTCGATCGACGCGGGAATGTTGGTATCGACCATCGCGACACCTCCGGCTCCCTGGACGTAAGGTGTCAATCGATTCGGCAGCACGTTCCACGTCGCGTTGACCGCGATCGTCGCGGTATCGAGCCAGCTGCTGTAGCGGATGATGTCGTCCGGTTTCTCCGAATTCACGACTTTCGCGCTGTAGTCAACCGTTCTCCACGAGAACAGGGCGCCGACGTTTAGCCACTCCTTGAAGCTATAGCCGACATTGAAGCCCCAGCCGAGATCGTCCTCGAGAGAGAGATGGGAACCGCCCTTCGAGTCGTAGTCGTGGGATCCGACGTAGCGCGTCTGCACACCGAAGTCCCAGTATCCGCTCCGTCTGCTCGGTCCAAGCAAGTCCGATTGAGCCACGGCATCCCCGGCGAGGATCCCGACGAAGATGCAAGCAACGAAAAGCAGCAGAGGCCTGATCATTGCGAACCCCCCTCCAATAAGCTCGCTCCTCGCCCATCCGACAGGACTACACCGGGACGCGAACGAATCGCAGTCGGCGGGAAGCGCTCTCGGAGCCGAAGCTCGCGGGGGCCCCGGTCGTTCCAAACGTAAAGCATCTTAGTTTGGGACCTGCCGGTTGTCGACACCAAACGTGAGCGAGACGCCTGCCCGCGCCTGCAACAGCCTCCGCCATCGCTACGCTTTCCATGATTTCTCGGCCCATGTCTTTCCCGACGAACGACCAGGCCGGGACGCGGTTGCTGCTTCGATCCGCCGGTCGCAGCCCATCGTCGAGGATGCCCATCCGCTTGACAGTCCTGATGCCAGGTGACAGCATCCGTCCGGCTCGTACTACCGGGCAACGCGGGGGAGACAGGCACACCGGGATGTGGATCGGTCGCCAGGGCGCGCATCCGATGTTCCCGAACCAAGGCCCCTCCGTCGGAAACGGGGAGCCGATCGATTGGAGAAGAGACATGAAACGTACGGGGATCGCGGGCGCTGCCCTGCTGTTCGTGGCACTCCAACTATCCTGCGTCAGCTCGACACAGATGATCGGTGTGTGGAGTGATCCCGAATACCGAGCCGCACCCGAGCAGAAGATGCTTGTCATTGGATTGGGTGAGAACGAGAGCAATGTCCGGGTATTCGAGAGCGCGATGGCCAACGAACTGAAGAGGCGCAACATCGTGGCGATCATGGGGTCCACGTTCATTCCGGCGGGCGCCCCTCTCGACACGACGGGCGGCCGGAAGTACTGCGAAGAGAACGGCATCGACCTCGTCGCGGTCACCCGCGTGCTGGGGCTCTCTGAAGAAGTCGAATACGTCCCTGGAACGAGTTACTACAAGCCAGGGCCGAGCTACTTCGGCTTCTTCCCCTACTACTACACCTCCTACACCTTGGTCACGACGCCTGGCTACCTGCGCCAGTATCCGGTCGCGACGGTGGAGACGAACGTCTACTCCATGAAAGACGAGCGGCTGATCTGGAGCGGTCAATCGCGGACCGTGGATCCCAACTCCGTGCTGGACGCGATCGACGACTTCGCTGTCGGCTTCGTCCGGGGGATGGAGGATAGCGGAGTCTTCTGGAAGAAGTAGCGTCGCGGCCGTCCTCCGGTGTGTGTCTGAGGTAGGCTCTCGTGCTTCAGGCGGAGAGCGTTGCTTCGGTGGGCACGGCCCCGGTCGAGCGCCGCGCCCACCGCATCGGTCCACTCCCCTAGCCGACTTTCCCCGACCGGCGTATCCTATTAGGCGGTCGAGTTCAGCGGTTCTGTTTCCCAGCGAGAGACACGGAGGTTCCCGATGAGACCGCGACGTTCCTCGTTTCGCCATCGGACCGGTTGCTCGACGGTCGCAATCGCTCTTGGCTTCCTCTGCGTCCTTCCCGCCACTCACCCCGGTTCCGCCGTCGCGGTCGAGTGGCAGGAGGACGTCAAGATCAGCTCCTTCCCCATGTGGTCCCTCACCGGTCCCGCCATTGCGACGGGACCCGATTCGAAGGTGCACATCGTGTGGTCCGAGCAGATCGGCGAGGACCTGGGGGATCAGGTCTTCTACCGCTCGGGGCACGGAGACGACTGGGACCCGGTCGTGCAGCTCTCCGACTCCGACGGAACCTCGTATCCAGCGGTCGCCGTCGATCGGGAAGGACGGGTCCATGTCGTCTGGTCGGATTGGGCCAGCGGCATGGACGGAATCTTCTACCGACGATTCGAGTCCGGCGAGTGGACGCCCATCGAGCGGATCAACGACTACAATGGCCGCACGGCCGACCATCCGCGCCTGGCCGCTGACCCGGATGGGACCGTGCACCTCGTATGGCAGCAAGGCGACTTCTATCCCCCGCCTACCTTCTCCAACATCTACTACTCGCACTGGGACGGCGCCGTCTGGTCGCCTCAGGAGCCGCTGACCGAAGGCATTGATTCCGCCCAGGAGCCGGCCATCGCCGTCGCCCCCAACGGTGACGTTCACGTCCTCTGGCAGGACAACGAGAGCGGCGCCGATCAGGTGTATCATCGCCAGCGCGTCGCAGGTGTCTGGTCGACCGCCGTTGTGATCGGAGACGAAGCCGAGCCGGTCCGACATCCGGACATCGCCGTGAGCCTTACGGGTGGCGTGCACGCCGTAATGGTCCGTGAATTCGGCAATCAGGATCGAGTCTGCTACTCCAAGCTCGGCGCCACCGGATGGCAGGGACTCACCCAACTCGCCTTCGACGGATCGGACGGCGCGCATCTGGCCACCAGCCGTTGTGGCGAAGGCCCTGCCGACGTCCACGTCGTGTGGCGGGAGTACATGCCGGAAGGAAACGTCATCCGATACATGAACATTCATGGGATCTACTTCGGTCAGGCCGAGTCGATCACGAGCGGCCAGTCGGACGCCCTTCAACCGGTGATCACCGTCGACGCGATCTGCAACCTCGACGTGGCCTGGCTCGATAACCGCGAGAGTGCGTTCATGCAGGGCGTCTATTCCGCGCAAGGGATCGCGTCGGCGGCCGGGGTCGAGGACTTGGGACCCGGCGCCGCGACGAGCATTCTCTGCGCGCCGAATCCGTTCACGAATCAAGTGGCGTTCCAGATCCCGCGTGGCGCTAGCGGAAGCCTGCGGATCTTCGACGTGGCCGGGCGGATCGTGCGATCGCTGCCGATCGGCGGCGGGGCCGGCGAGATCCGCTGGGACGGGAAGACCGACGCAGGCGATGCCCTGGGCACCGGCTTCTACTTCTATCGTCTCGACGGTGCAACCGGCACCGGCCGGCTGATCCGCATTCGGTAGGCAGGGCCGATCTCGGTCAGGCAATGGGCCGGGCGATCCGGAACGAGAACTCCGCCGGCGGGAAGCATCCGGCGGAGTTCTCGAAATCGGAAGCGCGACCGACAGCGGGGAGCACTGCTATCGGAAGAGTCCTCGGATCGAGCCCCAGTGCGTCTCCACGGTCGAGGTCGGTCCTATCCCATGGACCAGGCACCAGGCGAGATCTACGGCAATGCCGAAGTATTGCGAGCCCGGAATCCAACGGGAATAACCCCAGAACTCGGCGTCCCAGTACAGCTCGCATCCGTAGAGGACCCCATCGGTAATGACCATGCCGCAATAGGGTGGGTTCTGTCCCCAGTCCTGATCAACGACGAAGCCGATCGACGTCGCGTCATCGATCGTAATCGGCGCCAAGACATCGGCCTGGCACTGGTACACGTACCAGTTTCCCGCATAGACTTGGATGGCGTTCAGCTCGTCATACGGGACGGCGACACTGAAGACGGGATCCTGGGGTGGAGGACAGGTGTCGTCGTAGATGTTGACGATCAAGCTGGTAAACGGCATCCAATCTACGCCCCCCCATTCCCCCACCCACACCGCAACTCCCCCGACGTAGATGCCGCTCAGGTTCGCGGGCATGTCGTCCGCCATCTCCGATGAGAAAGCGGTCGACGCGTTGTACACGCCCCAACCGCCCGACGGCAATTGGCAGTAGATGTCCTCGCGCGGGTCCGGGAAGCTCACGGGAACGTCGGACAGGAATCCTGCCGATTCGGGGAAGGCGAACGCCGTGGCGGGAAGAGCAAGGATCCCGAGAGCGAGAAGAAAGATCGCCCTCATCGTCGGCCCTCCTTTCTGTTTCTGCCGGCCGTTGCGACAGAACAGTCTTTCGATCACTCGCGCACGATGCCCAGAAACCCACGGCTCGGGAGGCCCGCGGGGCCGCCCCTTCCTTCGGGGCGGAATGATGGTAGCACTGCCGCCTCTCGCTCGCTTGGACGATCTCCACCCGGAGCGCCCCCTCCCGCTGTCCCCTTTCCGACCACCGCCGATAGGGGTCGGTCGGATCCGGCTGGCTGCCGCTGATTCAACCTCGCGCCGCGTCGTCCGTGCGCTTTTTCCGCAACCGGCATTCTCTCTTTGTTACGGTCGACACCCCGTCGTACGGCCGCGGCGAGAGAGGAACCCTATGCAACGCAAGCTGTTCGCCTTTGACACGCGCTCCGGGGCCGCATGGATCGCCGCGTTCGCGGCGCTTCTGTCCGCCGCCATCCTGGCGCCGTCCGCATCGCTCGCCGGGATCGCAGCCACGCCTCTGTGGACGCTCGACGGATCCCAGAACGGCGCGAACCTTGGCTGGTCCGTCTCGACCGCAGGCGACGTGAACGGCGATGGGTATGCGGACGTCATCGTCGGAGAGCCGCTCGCCGACGCGCTGTTCGGCAACAACAACGGCCGGGCGCGCGTCTACCAAGGCGGCCCCAACGGCCCCGGAGACTCCGCCGATTGGTCGGCCTTCGGAGCCGGGCTGTCGCAGTTCGGCTACTCGGTTTCCACCGCGGGTGACGTAAACGGCGACGGCTACGACGACGTAATCATCGGCGCGCCGTACTACTCCAACGGCAACGACAGCGAGGGCGCGGCGTGGCTCTACCTCGGCTCCTCCGGGGGAGTCAACGGTGGCATCGCCTGGTCCCGGGAAGGGGGGCAGGACGGCGCACGACTCGGTCATTGCGTCTCCACGGCGGGCGACGTCAACGGCGACGGCTACGACGACGTGATCGTCGCCAGCCCGTTCTACACGAGCAACCTGACCGAGCAGGGACGGGTGCAGATCTTCCTCGGGGGGCCAGACAGTCTCGCATCCTCGCCGCATCGGACGATCTACGGATCCGGTGCGGGGGACGCGTTCGGGTGGCGTGTCGCGACCGCCGGCGACGTCAACGGCGACGGCTACGATGATGTCCTCGTCAGCGCGGTCTATTACGAGGGACTTCTTGGTCCGACGAACGAAGGGGCCGTCTACTGCTATCACGGCAGCGCTGCGGGCGTCGACGACACTGCCGACTGGCTCCGTTCCGGTGTGCAAGCGGATGAGTACTTCGGCTCGGGACTCGCATTCGCCGGCGACACGAACGGCGACGGCTTTTCCGATATCCTGATCGGCGCCGGCGCCTATGACAACGGTCAGGTGGGAGAAGGCCACGTGGTCCTCTACCTCGGCTCCGCGACCGGACTCGCCGGGACTCCGCACCGCGAATGGGAGAGCAACCAGAGCGACACCTACCTGGGCGACGCGGTCGCGACCGCCGGCGACGTCAACGCCGATGGCTTCGCGGACGTGATCCTCGGCGAGCCGAACCTGGACGCCGGCCAGGAGGATGAGGGCTCGGTGCTCGCCTACTGCGGCTCTCCGACCGGTCCCGGCTCGAGCATCTTCGCGATCGATTCCGACGAGGCGTTTGCGGGGCTCGGCTGGGCGGTCGCTACGGCGGGCGACGTCGACGGCGACGGACGCTCCGACATCCTCGTGGGCGCTCCCTTCGCCGATGCCGGCGGCAGCAATCGCGGGCGCGTTCAGATCTTCGCTGCCTTCGCCGACCACTACGGCAACGCCGACTTCACCGCCGAGAACAACCAGGCCGGAGCGGGAATGGGGCACGCGGTCGGCATGGCCGACGTCAACGGGGACGGCTACTCCGATCTTCTCGGGGCCGCCTGGTTCTACGACGCCGGCGAGACGAACGAGGGGCGAGCCTACTGCTGGCTCGGCGGATACGAGGGGATCTCGAACCCCGCGGACTGGTACCGCGACGGGAATCAGACGAACGCCTTCTACGGCCACGTCATTGCCTCGGCCGGCGACGTCAACGGCGACGGGTACGACGATGTGGCGGTCACCGCTCCCGGCTATGACGACGTACTCGCGAACGAGGGGAAGGTCTGGGTTCATCACGGCTCGGCGACGGGACTGTCCGCCGATCCTTCCTGGTCTGCGCGCGGCCAGCAGGCGGACTCGGACTTCGGCTGGTCGGCAGCATCGGCCGGGGACGTGAACGGCGACGGCTACGGCGACTTGATCATTGGCAAGCCGGACCATGACAATCCTCAGACGGATGAAGGGGCCGCGCTCTTGTACCTCGGCTCCGCGGGCGGCTTGCAGTCGGCGCCGGTCATCGGCTGGGAAGGGAACCAGGACGGGGCGAACGCCGGCTTCTCGGTCGCCTGCGCCGGCGACGTCAACGGCGACGGCTACTCGGATGTGATCTCAGGCGCTCCGCTCTATGACACCGCGCAGGGGAACGAAGGGGTCGTCTTCGTCTTCTTCGGGTCGCCTGGAGATCTCGACCCCAGTCCTTCCCAGACGATCCGGCGCGGCTTTCCCGGGATGAAGTTCGGCATCTCGATCGACTCCGCCAGCGACGTCAACGGCGACGGGTACAGCGACATCGTCGTCGGCGCCTCGGGATACACGAACGGGCAGGACCAGGAAGGGGCCGTCTATGTCTATCACGGCGGCCCCGCAGGGGTAGATGGACTCCACGACTTCGCCTTCGAGCCGAACATTGCCGGCGCCTACCTCGGCGAGAAGGTCGCAGGAATCGGCGACATCAACGCCGACGGCTATTCCGATATTGCCGCAGCCGCGCCTCACTACGGGCCGAACTTCGAAGGACGGATCTATGTCTTCGCCGGCTCGCCCAGCGGGATCGTGAGCACCCCGTTTGCGATCCTGAACGGAGGCGACGGCCGCTTCGGAGCGGCGATCGCCGGATACGGCGACATCGACAGCGACGGCTTCCCGGATCTCGTCGCCGGCGCGCCGGACGCGACGAACGGATCGGAAGGCGAGGGACTACTCGCCCTCCTCTACGGCAATCGCACCGGCGCTTCGGACTTCGGGCCGGGCGCCGCCCGCCGGCTGCACATGCGCCAGCCCGACGATGGCTCGCGACTCGCGCTCCTCGGACGCTCCGAGGAGGCGGGCGAGATGCGGATCCGGATGCTGGGGCGCAGCGCCTTCGGCCGGGGGCGGGTGCGCGCCAGCTACCAGTTCTCCCCGCTCGGCGAAACGTGGAGCGGTCCGACTCTCACGACGAACTGGGTCGACAGCGGCGAGCCGATCCCGGGCCAAGGAAGCCGGGTCGGTATCAACGAGATCGTCTCCGGCCTCGCCGGCGACACGCCCTACCACTGGCGTGTGCGGTTCGAGTCGGAATCGCCATACTTTTCGCCGACTCCCTGGCTCTCTCTCGCCGGGAACGGACCGGTCGACGCGGACTTCCGCACCGCGGGAGCGCCGACGGGAGTGGAGGCGACGGACGTGACGGCAGGCGCCGGCGCGCTCGATCTTCGCTTCGAGCGCGTCTTCCCGAATCCGCTACGGGACGACACGCGCCTGCGCTTTTACATTCCCTCCCCCGGCGCCGTCCGATTGACCGTTCACGACGTTTCCGGACGGCGGGTCGCCACACTCCTCGACGGTCACGTGGAAGCTGGAACGCACGAGATCGCGTGGGCAGGCGGAGCCGGAACGGCCGGATTGAGCGGGAGCGGGGGCGGGCGGCGCCTCAGTCCGGGGGTGTACTTCGCGCGGTTGCAGGCGGGCGATCGCGTCGTGCATGCTCGTCTGATCCTCGCCCGTTAGCGCAGGCAGCGGCCCCCCGTCCGACCGGCGTTGGACGGGGGGGATCAGGAACCTGGTGCCGGGCTCACCCCCAACTCGGTCCGGCCCGCCGGGGCGGGTGGCTTCGCTCCCGCGCCGCCGAGCGTATCCTCGAGGCGTGATCACCACTCGCGCTGCTACCACAAAGACGCTCCGCATCCTCGCCATCGCCCGGGCTTTCGCGCGGGTCTTCGCCCTTGCCCTCCTCCCGGCGTTCGCGATGGTCCTCGCAGTGCTGCCGTCGGACATGCGCTTGCTGCCCGTCGCCCGGGCGGCGGATCGGTGGCCGGATCTCCTGACGACCGGCAAGCCGTGGAACATCGGCTTGAGCTACGCGGCCCCAACCCCGGAGCGCCTCGACGCGTTCGTCAAGCTCGGCTGCAAGACGATTCTCGGCGGCGCCGTGTTCTCTGTCGCCGGCTGGGGCACCCCGAGGGCGGCCTCGCTCGATCCGTATCGCGCGCTCGGCTTGAACGTCCTCGTCTACTCGACACCGCATTCGATCTTTGGCGATGGATACTTTTCCCAGCGGGATCCCATGGAGACCGTGCCACGCTCGCGATCCTGGCTGGCGCTCGACGGGGACGGTCAGCCGTTGCGTCCCTGGGGGACGGAGCGGCAACGCTATGCGGCCTGCGTCAACAACCCGGGCTGGCGGGCGCACAGCAGGGAGGCCGTGTCCCATCTCGCCCGGATCGGCGCGCTTGGAGTGTTCTGGGACGACGCCATCCCTCTCGGCTGCGACTGCCCGATCTGCCAGGACGCGTTCCGTGCCTGGCTCGCCGCTCGGTACACCGATGCCGAGCTCGATTCGATGAGAGTCACGGAGACCGGGCTGCCGCCACCGCCCGCGACACGTCTCGTGGACATGAGGGACTGCAAGACCCAGGTGGATCGTGAATGGGTCCTGTTCGCCGAGGCGAGCCTCGAGGACTTCCTGAAGGAAATGAAGGGCGCGGCCCTCGCCGTCGACCCCGGCTTCGTGTTCAGCGCGAACTGCGGGCAGCCGGACATGCCGGCACTCGTCGTGCTCAGCCAGGCGGTGATGGACCTGTGGATCTTCGAGGAGGGACCGCATTCCCTCGCGCCGCAGGCCAACAACTCGCTTCGATACCTGCAGGGTTTCGCGCGCGCGATGCGCAAACCGGTCGAGATGATTCCTGGCGGAGAAGGCTGGGGCCAGGAGGGCGCGACTCCGGAGCAGTACGCGGCGAGCCTCGACGAAGCGGTCGCTTGCGGGGGCGAGATGGTCATTCACTTCGGGAGCCCCGGCAAGGAAGACGAAGCGTGGCGCATCGATCCGGAGACCGGCGCGGTGATCGCTCGCATTCGCTCCTTTTTCGACGAGCGTCAGGGTCTTCTCGCCGGCCTTCGGCCGGCCGCGCGCATCGCGATCCTCGACAGCAACAAGTCTTATCTCTATGACAGGACCTACCAGCCTCGACTGGAGAAGCTGGCCAAGCTGCTGATCGACTCCGGCATTCCCTTCACGGTCCTGAACGTTGAATGTTCGTCCGGCCAGTTGGAGCGTTTCGATGCTGTTCTGGTCGGCTTCGCTTCGGTTCTCTCCGATGCGGAGGTCGCGTCCCTCCTGGAGTACGCAGGCCGAGGCGGGCTGTTGATCCGATGCGGACCCTGCGGAACGATCGACGAACGCTGGAGACCACGAGAGACTCCGTTGGCTCCTACGTTCGAGGCGGAGCCGTCCCAGACCCAGCTTCTGTCGCTTCTGGGTGACATGGAGCGGAAAGCGCCGCGCCTGCTCACTCCGCCGGGCGCGGACGTCCAGCTTCACGCATGGCTGAAGGACGGCGGGGCAGGCAGGGAGGGCGATGGCGCGGGCAGCCTCTGGATCCTGCACCTGGTCAACTACTCGCTCGAGGCCCCACTCGCCGGGGGAGAGGGAGAGTCGAAACCCCCGCGATCGAAGAGCGTGGCCGGATTGCGCCTCGACTTGCCGGAAAGCGTGGCCGTCCAGTCCGTGCAATGGGAGACGCCGGAGGGGGAATCGCGCCGCCTCGACGCGGCCAAGGGCCCCACTGGTTGGACGGTCGCCCTTCCGCAATTGGGCGCGTACGCGCTCGTGACGGTTCGCACGGGATGACTCGAGCGACCGCCAACGCGCCCGAGATCGAGGACCGCGCAGGTCTTCAAAACCATGCACCTGACGGGTAGGATGCACTCGTGGATCGGATCCCATGAAGCTCGACGGCTCGCGCCGCAGGGCCTCCGTCGGTCCGAGAAAGAGGCCCGCCAGCAGGTAGGGTCCGGGAGGGACGATGGTGAGATGCGCCGCTCGATCGCGCCGCCAGCTCGCGTTCTGGACTGTCTCGCTCGTCCTGCTTGCGTGCGGCCAGTCGACGCCCGACAGCGGTGGCGGCGCCACCGGACCCGCCGTCACCGTATCCGGCAAGCTGGACGCGGGACTGCGTGTGTTGGCCTTCGATCCGTCCGCCAAGGATCAGCGGTTCACGATCTATCGAGGCGACTACGTCCGGCCGGAACTCACGACGGGAGAGCCTTTCACGCTTGAGATCCCTGATCTCGACGTGTCCAGGCGATTCCCTGCTTCTCCCGGAGAGCCGGGCTACTTCAAGGTGCCCGATACCGGCAGCTTCTCCTTCCGGATCGGTGACGCGACCGGGACGATCGAAGCAATCGAGTACGCGGCGTCGCAGTACAGGGAGGTCGGGGCCAAGGAAGCGGCGCGAATGATCGAAGCGGCCCATCCGCTCGTCCTCGACGTGCGGTCGAAGGGGGAATTCGCCAGCGGTCATCTCGAAGGCGCTGTGCTGATCCCCGTGCAGGAGCTGCACGCGCGGATCGCCGAGCTCACGCCCCGCAAGCAGGAACCCGTGCTGGTTTACTGCGCCACCGGCAATCGAAGCACCGTCGCTTCGAAGATGCTCGTCGACGCGGGCTTCACGCGGGTCGTCAACATGAGACGCGGCATCGCCGAGTGGAATCGCGAAGGTCTGCCCACCGTCAAGTAGCGCGTCGCGCCGTTCCGCCGCTTCCCAGGGTTCCTGGCTCTCCCTGCCGCATCTGCACCGGCTTTGCCCGCCTCTGCCCTGCATCTGCCCACCCCGACATCAAAGCGCATATTTCGTTGAAATAGCATCATGAATCCAGTAAATTCTTCGAAATGACGTCCGTCCAGCAAACGGGCGTCAAGGAGGGACGACATGCGCACCCGGATCACCATCCTCATCCTCCTGGCCCTGATTGCCGCTCCCCAGATCGCCGGCGCCATCCCGTTGTGTATCCAGGGGATGCACCATTACCAGGCCGTCTGGGTCAACTACCTCGGTCAGGATCTGAACCTTTATGCGGGGAGCTTCGACGCCGAGCTGAACGGCACCTCCCTGCCGGAGATCTACTGCGTCGATCTCGATCACTTCCTCGGGTCGATGCCGTTCTGTTACGACGTGAACGTCCGCAGCACCACGGAGATGCCTCGGAACGGACAGCAGATCGCCTGGCTCTACAACGTCTACGGCCAGACATCGACGTCGACCGATGCCGCCGCCCTCCAGATCGCGCTCTGGGAACTGACCGCGGATGACGAGGCCGATCGCGCAGCAGGAGCCTTCCAGTACTCAGGCGACCTCGGCAGCCAGGTAGATGGCTACCTGACCACCGCCCAGAGCCAGAGCTCGACGGCCGGCTGGTTCGACTATGCGGGCTCGGGACAGGGTCAAGACATGGTCGGGCCGGTTCCGGAACCGACATCTCTCCTGCTTCTCGGGCTCGGGCTCGTAGGCTCCGCAGCGCGGATGCGCGCCAGGAAGAAGCGCGCCTAGGGCTCTTCGCTACACGTCAGCGAAACAGGCTCTTCACGCGGCCCCAGCTCGTCGCCTCGGCCGGCACCGGCTCGGGTGGGAGGAGGCAGTAGGCGAGG
The DNA here is from genome assembly GCA_041946735.1 of Candidatus Eiseniibacteriota bacterium. Classification (GTDB taxonomy): domain Bacteria; phylum Eisenbacteria; class RBG-16-71-46; order CAIMUX01; family VGJL01; genus JBHGAY01. The sequence continues at coordinate 146,075 of JBHGAY010000003.1, read as the reverse complement.
TCGACCGGTTCGAAGTACGGGTCGCAGGCAGTCCATCGAAGGGCCCCCCAATAGTCCCCATCCCACCAGCACTCACAGCCGTACTCCAACCAGTCGGTGATTGCGAGTCCGCAGTAGGGGAGATCGGTCCCCCAGGCGTTGTCGAGGAGGCCGCCGATCGACATCGTGGCTCCGACAACGATGGGAGGATTCAGTGGAGCCGTGCACTCGTAGACGAACCAGCTTCCCGCATACGCCTCGGTGACATGCAGCTGGCTGTACGGCACCTCGTAATGCACGTCAGGGTCGAGGTTGGGCGGACAGCTCTCGTGATAGAAGTTTACGATCAGGCTCGTGAACGGCTGCCACTCCTGCCCGGCCCACTCCGCGGCCCATAGGACGACGGAAGCGACCGTCTCGCCGGCGAGATTGGATGGAATGTCGTCGGCAAGCTCGGAGCCGAACCCGGTGGAGGCGTTGTAGCATCCCCAACTGGGACTCGGCATCTGGCAGTAGAGGGCGTCGCGCACCTCGGGGACTTCCGTCGATCCTTCCCCGTGCACACCGCGGCTGTCCCATTCCTTGGCGAGATCCGTGCTGGCGGCGAGGATCGAGAGCACGATCGGGATCGAGAGCACGATCAGGAAACGCACGGCCTTCATCGCATCCTCCTTCCCGCACCCGGGGCTTTCGAAAGAAGACGGCCGGCGGGGTTGAAATCCCGGCGACAAAGGATACCACAGAGGAGCCGGTGCCTGGCGGGCACGCTCGGCTGCCTGAGGTGTGAAGGCGCTGCAGCGGACGACCGGACGACCGGCTCGCGATGGCGTTCCCGCAGAGGCGGTAACCCGATTCCCGCAGGACGCCCGCAAACCTCTCGAAGTCCCCGAATCGTCTCTGGGCGACTAGCGAGAACCTGACCAAGCCGGGACGCGACGCCAGGATCCTGTGCGCGACCCGCCCGACCTCCGCTGTGCGATTCAAGGGAAGGACCTCCACGCGATGCCCTTCACGCGCGAGCGCCGTGTGCCCCGGCTTGTTCACCGGTAATCGGCAGAAGATCCTGACCGGGTACGCCCCGTACATCCTTACGACTGCGCGCCTGTGGGGCCGGCCGCTACGCCGGGCCACCTTCGAGATCCGGCTGCCTCCCGAAGCCGAACCGAGCGAGTTCAGCTACCCGTTCGAGCGCCGGACGGATCGTGGCAGAGTCGTCTACACCTACGAGGTTCGCGACTTCATCCCGGACCGCGACATCGTCGTTCGCTGGCGGTGATGCCCACGACAATGTCCCGGAAACATCACCGGCCCGAGTCCGCCGGGGGCGTCCCTTGTGGCAGGAACGGACGGATGTGGAGCTTGCCGGCCGGATCCTGCAGGAACCGCGCCGTCTTGCCCCGGCTCTCGTAGCCCTCGGCGGTTTCGTGCTCGCCGGTCTGCGGGTGAAACACGACCAGCGTGGGGAAGGAGCGCACGCGGTAGACGGCTTGCAGAGAGTCGATGGCCGCGGAATTCCGTCCGTCTTCACGTGAGCGATCGATGACCTGCACCGGCACATACTGCGTGGAAATGATTCTCGCCATCGTCGAGTCGGTGAAGACCTCCCTCGCCATCCTGCGGCACGGCCGAGACGACGCAGCCGAGAAGTCGTAGAGGATCGCCTTCCCGGTGGATTGTGCCTGCGCCTCCGCCTGCTCCATGGGAACCCACGCGACTCGGTCGACTGGTGGGCGCGCCTGGGCGTGCTCCTGGATCCCTGTCGCCACGCGGGCGATCAGGAGGACCGCCGCGAGCACGAAAAGCCAGCGCGGCGTCGCGCGCGTCGAGCCGCGCACTGTTACGCGGCCGCTCGACTCTTCCTTTGCTCCCGACCCGCTGGCCTTCGTCTCACGAGGCGGCATAGGACAGCTCCTTCCGATTCGTGAGGAGGATCGCGAGCACGATGCAGAGGGTGATCGTCGACAGGTACGAGACGACCGCGAACGGCGACGCCGCCGGGCCGGCGATCTGCGCGGGGTAGAGGATGGGTTGGACGAATCCCCCGAGCTCGAGGCCGGTCCGCTGGAGCCAGCCGATCGACTGCATCGACCCGACCGTCTGCACGACCTGGGTCAGCAGGAAAGCGATGAGGTAGACCGCGAGGTCGCCGAGCGCGTTCATGGCGCTGGAGAAGAAGAGCAGGACGGCGGAGGCGCCGATGACGGTGAAGAGCGCGGCGGCCGTTCGCGAAGCGGCCATGGCCAGGTCGACCGGGGCCCCACGCAGGGCCAGCGCCGCGAAACCGGCAGCGCAATGCGCCAGACAGAGGAGCCCGGCGCCGATCGCCGTCGCCGCGCCGCGGCTCAGCACGTACTCGGAGCGCCGGACCGGACGAGCGAGGATCCCCGCGAGAACGCCCGATGCCACGTCCTGCCCGATCATGCCCGCGCCGACGATCAGGGCGAAGGCCCAGTCGAATGGATCGAACCCGATGCGGGGCGCGATTGCGGCGATGAGCGGCTTCGTCGCGAAGAAGAAGATGGCCAAGGCCATGCGGACGCGGCTATGCAGGCGCTGGCGAAGGAAGGCTGTGATGAGCGTCCCGTTCATCGCGCGTCTCCGGCCGGCGGAGCCGCAGCCGTGAAAAGCCGTTCGAGCCGGCCCTGGTCGGCGTTCGCTTCCACGACCGCCAGTCCCGCTCCGACGAGCGCGCGCAGGAGCCTCACCGCGCCCTCGTCGCCGGAGACCTGGAATCGACCTTCGCCGGGTGCGACCTCGACCAGCTCCGCGCCCGATTCCCGCGCGCACCGCGCCAGGGCGTCGGAAGATGGGAACGACCCGGCGGCGAATCGCACGCGCAGGAGACGCTCAAGCTGAGCCCCCGCCGTCAGGGTGTCGATCGATTCCACCTTCCCCCGCTGAACGAAGGCGACGCGATCGCAGACGCGCTCCACCTGATCGAGTTGGTGCGAGTTCAGGATCACCGTGACACCGGAGCCCTTGAGATCTCCCACGATCCGCCGGAACAGGACGACGCCCTCCGGGTCCATGCCGGAGGTCGGCTCGTCCAGGAAGAGGAATCGCGGGCAGCCGAGGAGCGCCTGCGCGAGGCCGAGGCGTTGCAGCATCCCCTGCGAGTACCTGCGGACCGTCCGGTCGCCGGCAGCCGGATCGAGTCCGACCCTAGCCAGCCAGGCACGCGCGTCCTGATCCCGCGTCTCCGCCGGCAGACGCGCGAGCGCGTGCTGATAGCGAAGGTAGCCGAGACCGGTCATCCAGCGGTCGAGCGTGAGCCTCTCGGGCAGATAGCCCGTGGCACCACGGACGGAGAGGTCGTCAGGCGGGTGTCCATCGATCGCCACGGTTCCCGCGTCTGGGCGCAAGAAGCCGAGCATGCAGCCCATGAGCGTCGTCTTGCCGGCGCCGTTGGGGCCGATCACCCCGAGGACCTCTCCGGGACGCACGCGCAGCGACACCGCGTCCAGCGCTCGCACCTTTCCCGAACGGTAGGTCTTGGTCAAGCCCTCAACGGTGATTCCCGCCGCATCCGGATTTGCGCGACTCGCGGCCGAAACATTCGGGATCGATTCCATGCCGGCGGGAAGCGTACGCCGATCATGCTCACTCGTCCATCTCATGCCGGTGTCGTGAACCGGGTCTTACGGAATTGCGAGAAAGGAGAAGCCGACCCTGGGAAGTGGAGGGCCGGCTCTTTCTCGAATCGTTTCGCATCCGCCGTGGGATCGGCGGAAGCAGCCAGGAATCAGCGGTACTGGTGCTTCAGGCTCCCCCAGCTCTCGTGCTGCGTCGCCACAGGAGGCGGGGGAGGGGGTATGCCTCCGCAGAGGAGACTCACCATGACCGTCTCCAGGGTGGCGGGGTCGCCGCAGGCGAACTCGACTGCCGAAAAGACGGCAAAGCTCAGCTGCGTCCCGCCCTCGGCCGGGCCGTACAACGGCGAGGCCCAGGTCACGAGTCCTTGGGAGGCGGGATAGATCTCGTCGGTGAACCAGGGGTTCGCGGCGAAGCACGGGTACATCGAGCCGGAGACGCCTTCCAGCGGGCCGCTCGTCGTTCCCTGCCACGAAAGCTCGCCGCTGTCGTTGTAGTTGGCGTCTTCGTTCGCGCCCGCGACGCCGAGGTAGTTCGCGGGGAAGCCTGCGTAGCCGCCCCGCTGGTAGAGATAATCCTGACCGATCAAGGTCACGCAACCGTTGGTGTCAAGGTGGGCGGCGAGCTGCTGCTCGTCGGCCGCGAGGAAGTAGCCGCTCCACCAGAGGTCGGAGCAGGTGACGAGCACCGTCGTGTAGCCGCTCAGGCTCGGCCAGTTGCCCATCGGGTCGTAGATCAGGTCGACCGGGCCCTCACCGATCGCCAGAAGCGCGCTCCGGTAGGCCGGACCGAGGTCGGTGAAGGTGCCGGCGATGATCGAGACGACCAGATCGGCTCCACGGTTCTCGGCGTCGATCTGGTTCGCGTGCGGGGTCACGATCCCATCGATGACCTGGTCGTTCTTCGCGACGTCCCGGGCAGCGGCGGTGCCAGCGATGAGTAGGAGTAGAAGGGCGAGAAGGATCAGAAGGACACGCATATCGGGGCCCTTTCCTGATCCGGGACGGAACGGCAGTCTTTCGAGCGGTTTGTCGAGCGGGAAGCGGCCGTTCTCCCGAACCGGATCGATCCGGCAGGGACGGCGCCGGCACGGATGCCGAGCTTCGGCCGCGTCCCCGCCACCCGCTTGCGGGCGCACCCATTCTACTCGAAATTCCTCTCCCGGGAACGCGTCCTCCACTTTCACGGACCGAGCCTCCCGTCCGATGTGAGATGGACGGGAGGCCCGGGGTGCGGGCTGGCTCCGTGAAATGGGAGATGGGCGCCCGCCTTCTCCCCATGTGATCAGTCGTCGATGATCGTCACCGTCCCGACCGCATCCATGACGATCTGGGAGTGCCAGATGTCGCCGACCGTCTTGGTCGCGGTCACGACGAACTGCCCGGTTGCCCCGGCAAAACGTCCCGTGCCGCCGGTCCACGTTCCTTCCAGACGGACCGTCTGGTCTGGGAAAGCCTGCCCGGTGTAGGTGGCGTACAGCATGTCTCCACCCTTGGTGGCGATCGTGAAATCGCCATTGCTCACCTCGCCGCTGCTCGGGTTCAGGCAGTGGAGGCCCTCGATGTCGACGCGACCCATGTGGCTAACGTTCCCCGAGGCCTGCGTGGTCGCCTCGAGGAACCCGGTCCCGCAGGCGACGCTTGGCGCGTGATCGATCGTCCCCTCTGCGTGCCCCTTGAAGTAGACCATCTCCTGCGACTGCGCTGTGATCGGAGCGAGCGCGGCGACCAGCGCCACGAGAAGTCCGAAGAACATGGCCCGCCCTGTCATGGGATTCCTCCTTCAGATCTCGGGGCCGAGCCCCGAGCGCCAACAGGCTTTCCATCCAACTGGGAGCCGGACGACAGTTGCCGGCTCCCAGCGTCTCTTCGCTTCGCCTAAGGACGGAAAGTCCCGTCGAAGCTGAACCAGGTCTCGTGATGACCGTATAGATCCAAGAGTTCCTGCTCTCCGTAGATCTGCCCGGAGCCGGTTGCATCGGAGAATCTGCCCGTGCCGCCCGTGACGGTGTACGTGCCGGTGATCGTCATCGTGGTCGGCGGCAAGCTACCGACGTAGTACCTGCCGGCTACCGTCATGTAGAGCTCATCCCCGTTGGCTGCGACCACCGTGCCGTCACCCTCAATGCCGCCCTCGAAAGGCAGCTCGGGATCGGTCCAGTCCGAGCAGTTGTTTGCGCTCATCGTGCAGCGCCCGAGGAAGGAGACGACGCCGACGCCGTCGAAGTCGATGTCCAGTACCTGATCCGGTACGCAATAGCCCACGGTCACTGCGATCCCGTCGATTCTGCCATGGAAATACCCACCCACCGGTTCTCGGAACATCGTGTCCTGGTCGCTCCTGTCGGGCGACGTGCTGACCGCACCGGGGTCGGCGGAGCTTCCGGTGAAGCCCAGCAGAACGGCCATCAGGGCGGAGATGAGAATGTTCATTTCTGTCCCCCTTCTTGAGTCATCCGTTTGGCATACGGGCGCCGGTCCGGGCCGGCCCCCCTCGCGTCCGGGATTCGTGACGCATCCTCTCGAACCGCCGGGACTGCTCCCCTATGTGTGCATTCCGCGTCCGAAACCGGCAAAAAGCCCGTCGAGGCGCAAGCGTCCCGACCCGGGCTGCCGTCCCGCCGGCCTTTCGTCATCGCCAGCTGCGATTCTCCCGGACCGCCATTCTCCGGTTGCAGGACGCTTCCCGGGGCCGTACCGTATTTGCCGCAAAGTAGCTACGGTCTGCGCGTGCCTGTGCCCGGCATGCCGCTTCACTCCGGGGGTGGCGCATGGACGAGCCCATCGAGGGCGAAGTCACGCGACTCCTTCGCCTTATCGCGAAGGAGCAAGAGGATCCTTCCGTAGCGACCGCGAAGCTGTTCCAGGCCACCTACCGCGAGCTGCACCGCATCGCGGTCGGCCTGATGAGCCACGAACGCCAGAGCCATACGCTCCAGCCCACCGCCCTGGTCAACGAGGCGTATCTGCGCTTGGTCGGCGACGTCCCCATCGAGTGGGAGAGCCGCGCGCAGTTCTTCGGCATCGTCGCGTCGGCGATGCGGCGCGTTCTGATCCAGCATGCGCGCCGCCGCGCCGCCGAGAAACGCGGAGGGGGGTGCGAGAAGATCGCGCTCGATGAGCACGTGCAGATCGGCGGGCGATCCGAACTCGAGATCCTGGAGTTGGACCGTATCCTCTCGCGCTTCGCGGAGGTCGATCCACGCGCGGCTCAGATCGTCGAGATGCGGGTCTTCGCCGGACTGCGCGAGAAGGAGATCGCCACGGTCCTCGGCGTCTCGGAGCGAACGGTCCGTGGCGACTGGCGGATCGCGGCCGCGTGGCTTGGCCGTGAGCTGCGTGGACCGCCGGGAGGGCCGCAGGCGTGATCCCGGGCCACTACGAGCGCGTGAAGGAGATCTTCCTGCGCGTGGCCGATCTTCCCGAGGAGGATCGGCGCGCGGCCCTGCGCGCGGCGTGCGGTACAAACGCCTCCTTGCGGGCGGAGGTCGAAGATCTCCTCGCGCTCGATAGCGAGCCCTTCTCCGGCTCGGAGGACACCGGTGACAAGATCACTCACACCATCGGGACCCTGAATCCGCAGGCTCGAATCGGCCCCTACCTCATCGGTGATGAGTTGGGCTCCGGCGGGATGGGAAAGGTCTACCGGGCCGAGGTCGTTGGCAAAGCGCCCGGGCTCGCCGCAGGCACGACTGTCGCTCTGAAAATCATCCATCCCCACCTGCTCGAGAAGGCCGGCTTCTTCAAGCGCTTCCTGCGCGAGGCGGAGATCGGCAAGTCGGTCCGCCATCCCAACGTCGTCCGCTGCATCGATTGCGATGCGATTGTGCACGAGGGTCGTCAGCTCAACTTCCTGGTGATGGAATACGTCGAGGGGCAGACGCTGCGGTCTCTCCTCCAAGAGCTGGATCGCGTTCCGGAGGAACTGTGCCGTCACCTCGGCCGTGAGATTGCGAGGGGGCTCGCGGCGATCCATGCCGCCGGAGTCGTGCATCGGGATTTGAAACCGGACAACATCCTCATCACGGCGGACCACGCGGTCAAGGTGATGGACCTCGGAGTGGCACGGCCTACGGAACAGACCGCGCGCCTCAGCCAGACGGGGAGCTTCATCGGGACGGTTGAGTACGCCGCGCCCGAGCAGTTCCGCTCGGACGGTCCGGACATCGACGGCCGAGCGGACCTCTACGCCCTCGGCATCATCCTCTACGAGCTTTCGACGGCAAGACATCCATATCGAGACGGGGATCCTCGCGTCGTCCTGAGACGGGTGCTCGAAGAGCCGCCGCGCCGGGTCGGTCAGTTGAATCCGCAACTTTCTCCTTTCTTCGAGGAGGTCGTACAGAAGCTGATCGCGAAGGACAAGGAGGATCGCTTCGCGTCGGCGACCGATTTGATCCACGTCCTCGAGGACGGCGACAAGAGCGAATGGTGGAACGCCCGGGCGCAGGCGATCCGGATCGAGACAAAGCGACCGCTCCGGCGGGTCCGGATGCCGCGGGAGACGGCGATCTATGGCCGGGAGGATGATCTCGCGCGACTGCGCGTCATCTTCGCGGACGTCAAGGCCGCCCACGGCCAGGTCCTCCTAGTCGAAGGAGAGGCGGGGATCGGGAAGACCCGGCTGATCGACGAGTTCATCGGAGAGCTGGACTCCGCCGGCGAGGACTTGAACTTCCTCTTTGGCAGCTATCCGCCCGGCGGGGCGGCAACGGTTTCGGGCGCATGGTCCACGGCCTACCGGGAGCAGTTCGGATCCGAGGGGCTGGAAGAGAGGATCCGAGGCTACCTCTCGCTCACGCCCTCGCTGGCGTCTGCCTTCGCCGCTCTCCTCAAGGGGGAGCCGACACCCGAGGGGAAGGAGCCGCTGACCAAGGACTCCATGCAGACGGCGTTCGTCCAGGCGACCCGGGCGCTCGCAGCCGAGCGGCCGACGGTGGTCTTGATCGAGGACCTGCACTTCGCTCCCGAGGAGGGGCGCGCGATGTTCGCGTCGCTCGCGCTCGCCATCCCGGAGGATCGGGTCCTTCTGATCGGCACGTCCCGTCCAGGAGTCCCGGAGAGCTGGCGTGCAAGCATCGAGCGGCTCGAACACGCCCGGTCGATGGCCCTCTCCCGGCTCGGGCCGAAGGACCTGACGAGGCTGCTGGTCGACGCGTTCCGCTCGGAATCGCTCGCGGAGGAGCTGGCGTACAAGATCGCGGCGAAGTCGGACGGCAACCCGTTCTTCGCGTTCGAGATTGTACGGGACCTGCGGGAGGGGCAGTACCTGAGGATGCTTCCTGACGGCACCTGGGTGATCTCGAAGAAGATCCAGAAGATCGAGATCCCCTCCTCGGTGCTCGACCTGGTGAAAGCACGGGTATCGAGCCTCTCCGAGCAGGAGCGGGACCTGCTGGACACGGCGAGTTGCTGCGGGTTCTCGTTCGACCCGTTGCTCGTCGCAGAGGCGACGGGACTCCCCACGCTCGCCGTCCTGAAGCTGTTGTCGCAGATCGAGCGGCATCACCGGCTCGTTCGCTCTTCGGGCTCGAACTACGTCTTCGATCACCATCAGGTGCAGGAGGCGCTCTACGGCAGTCTCTCGCAACCGTTGCGACAGGCGTACCACGCATCGATCGGGGAAGCGCTGGAGATCCGCGGTTCCGAAGACGTGACTGCGGTCTGCGAGCACTTCCTGAAGGGAGGGCGCGGCGAACGAGCCTTGCCGCATCTGGAGCCCGCGCTGAGGCGTCTGGAGCAGAGCTTCTCGAGCGAGAGGGCGCTCGATCTGATCGAGATGGCCTTGGGCTGTCGCGGGCTCCTTTCCGGAGCCCGCCGGATCGAGATCCTGCTGCGCAAGGCGGAGCGGCTCGACCTGTTGCAGCACCCGGACCGCGAACGCGCGGCGCTCGATGAGGCGCTCGATGTTTCAAAGGACGCGGGGGATCCGCAGCTCGAGGCGCAGGTGCTCATCTCTCTCGGGCATCATCTCGCGCGGATCGGAGCCCGTGACGAATCGGTGGCATTCCTTTCGCGCGGGCGGGAGTGGCTCGCCTCGCTGACCCTGCCGTGGTTCGTGTATGGGGAGGGAGCGTTCTCGAGCGTGCCTGTGACGGAGGACGAGCTCATCTCGACCGGCAGGTTCGAGGGGCACGCGACGTACTTCGGTCCGTGCACCGTCGAGATAAGCCATCGCTACAACATGGCGACCGGCCACTTCTCCGAGGGCGTGGGAACCTGCACCGCCAGGGATGGAGCGCAGATCCGGCTGGCGTATACAGGCGAGATGACGCTGATGACGCCAGACCATTACGAGAGCCGGGCGTTCTCCACTGCGGTCGAGGGGACCGGACGATTCGAGGGAGTCGACGGACGATTCGAGGTGAAGTGCTGGGGGAACAGGCCGGGAAACACCAGCATCACACCCAGCAAGGGCTCGTTCACCGCGGCCGGCAGTTGCCGATTCGCTCCTCTCGATCGCACGGCGGGAGGGAGGAGCGATCAAGACGGAGATCGCCAGGTGAGGAGGAGCTGATGAAGCCGAAGCTCAGAGTCGCCATGGATCCCAAGACCGGGGCTGGGGTGCGCGTTCTGATCCGGGCTGTGACTGCCGCTTTTCTCCTGGTCCTTGTCCTGTACGCGGCGGCACCCGCGTGGGGCGCAGGGGTTGGCGGCAGAGTGACGGACTCGAAGGGAGAGCCGGCCCAGGGAGCGTCGGTGTATCTCGATGGGACTGCAATGGGAGTTCTGACCGACGCATCGGGGCACTACTTCATCGCGAATATCCGCGCTGGGGATTATCTCGTCATCGTCTCAATGATCGGAGCCGAGCCGGTCCGGCGGGAAATGACGGTTCCTGCGGGGTCCGATACCCTGGCAATCGACTTCACCTTGAACCGCGTGCCAGTGAACCTCCAGGAGATCGTCGTCACGGCAGCAAGGGTCCAGCAGAACCTGCAGACGGTTCCGGTCGCTGTCAGCGCGATCACCGCGGAGAAGATCGGCGACTTGTCGATCCGCGACCGCACCGACGTCTCCGGCCTCTCGCCAAACTCGATCATTGCGGACACTGGATCGCACATGACCGACTTCGTCAGCATCCGCGGGATTGTGCCCGCGACCCCGTTCGAGGCGACGAGCCTCTTCTACTACGACGGCGTGCCGATCTATGGCTACGGCCTGAATCCGATGTACTTGAACGACGTCGACCGCATCGAGATCGTTCGAGGCCCGCAAGGCATGCTGTACGGTCGGAACTCACTGGCCGGCGTGGTCAACATCGTCTCGCAGAAGCCGAGCGATCGGACGCGACTCTCTGTGGGCATGGAGTACGGGAACTACGACGCTTCCAAGGTTTCGCTCGGCGTCTCCGCGCCGTTGGTCCGGCACCGGCTCTTCCTTCGCGCTTCCGTCTACGATGCGAACCGGGACGGCTACTACACCAACACATACCTGGATAAGAACGCCGGCTGGAGCAAGGGGCGTGGCGGGACCCTCGACCTCCGCTTCTTCCCGTCGGAGTCCTTCAGCGCCGAGATCTTCGCCAACAATGAGCAGATCGAGGAAAGCATCTGGCCGTTCGCGACCGACCCGGCCGCTGCAATGGAGGACCCGTACCGGTTCGCGACGGACGTCGACTCGAAGATCCACAAGCACAACTCGATCGCCTCGTTGAAGCTAAGGTACAAGGGGGCCGGCATCGACCTCCTGTCGACGACCGCCTATCAGAATACGTCAGGGATGAACTGGCTTTACGATGCCGACTTCTCCCCGCTCGATTTGATCGGTCTCCTCTCGAATACGCCCTACCGAGGCTGGTCGCAGGAGGTTCGATGCCAGTTCCCAGCTAGGCCTTCACGCCTCCGGTGGATGGCGGGCGCCTTCTACTCGAACGATCTCGAGGACCAGGATTTCAGCGCGATCCTCGGGGAGATGTGGGCGCGCGCGAATCACGTGCCGATCTGGCCGATCTACCAGGCGACGACCGGCGACCTGACGACGCAGGGGCTGGCGGGATTCGCCCAGGGCACGTACACGCTCTTCGAGAGACTCGAATTCACCTCAGGCGCTCGCATCGAGAGACAGACGATCGAGATCGACAACGAGACGCGCTATCTGTATAACGGAGAGCCGGCTCCGCCACCCTTCGACGGCGTGAGCCGCCGCAAGCAGACCAAGGACTTCGACTTCGTGACACCCAGGTTCGCGCTTTCCTACCGCCTTGACGAAACGGACATGGTCTACGCATCGGCTTCCCGGGGAACGCATGGCGGCGATTTCAACAGCACGGACAAGCCGATCGCGTACTACGGCCCGGAGTTCGCGTGGAACTACGAGGTCGGCTGGAAGTCGTCCTTCCTCGAGAACACCCTCCGGCTGAACGCGAATGCCTTCTACATCGACTGGCGACAACAGCAGGTCTTGACCGTCGGCGACCTGTCGAGCCCGCTCCAGACGATCACGAACGCGGGAAGGACTACCAGCAAGGGGCTCGAGATGGAGGTGAACGCCGTTCCACTCGCCGGACTGACGCTTTCCGGAAACCTCGGGTTGCTCGAGGCGAAGTTCGAGGAGTTCGAGTTCCACGAGACCAAGGACGGCATCGATGTCGTGTACGACTACGCCGGCAACGACCTCCAGTTCACGCCTCGCTTCACGACCGCGATCTCCGCGAAGTACTTGATGCCGGCGCGCCTGCTAGGGCGTGACCTCAAGGCGATCGTCGCGGCCGACTATCAGTACATCGATCCGTACTACATGTCGCATATGAATCTCTACAGGAGCGCAGCGCGCCAGCTCGTCGGCGGAAGGGTCGGGATCTCCGGAAGGACGGCCGAGGTCTACCTCTGGGCGAAGAACCTTCTGGACCGCCGCTACGTGATCTCCGCCTACGAGTACCGCGGAGGCGAGCAGGCCTATCTCGGCCCGCCGAGGCGGATCGGAGTGACGGTGGCGTACCGGTACTGATTGGTAGCGCACACGAGCAGGCCATGCGCAAAGACAGATTCCAATTTCCGCCTCCCCGAATCTGGCCGTCCCTGCTTCAGCAGGACCCGGTCGCCGTCGTCGAATGCGTCGATGCCTACTTCTCCGCCCTCCGCAATGTCGAGCTCTTCCACTCGAGCCGCAAGCATCAGGAAATCATGCGCAAGGGACGCCTGCTGGTCGACTACACGGAGGAGCTGTCCGTGGAATGGCTCCTCTCGCGGCGTTGTCTGGCGGCGCTCGAAACATTCCAGGACCTTCCCGAGGAGGCTCGGCGCGCCGGTGTCGATCCGCTCGAAGCGACGCTGGGTTGGCTTTACCTGTACAAGCAGATCCGGGACGTCTTCCGCTCGTTGCCAGGGAAGAAGGAGTTGACGCGGCTCTACGAGGAGCCGGGGCTCTGGGACATCCTTCGTGAGAAGTTGGCTTCCGCCGTCCGCGAGAGCATCGGCGATCTGGCGACGTCCGAAATGCGAAAACATCCGCATCAGGCGGCGATGTTCCAGTTCGTATCCGAGTACTTCAAGACCCACCCGGACGACTGGCGCCTGGCGATCTTCCATCCGAGCCCCTACGACGATGAGATCCTCGATCTCGAGGGGAAGCCGGACTTCGGTCTCCTCGATTCCCTTTGCCGGCCGGCTGGCAAGTCGCGGGACCTGCTCGCTCAACGGGTGCGGGAAGAGCGGGACAAGCTCGCCGATCTCGATCGACGGCTCGAGAAAGCGGGTCGCGAGTCGATCGCGTTCTACCAGAGGGCCCGCATGACGGCGGGGGTGCTTCTCGGTGAAGCCACGGACGTCCTCGAGAAGCGCCAAGACCCGCACACTCGCTTCCTGGTCACTCTCCTGACCCTCCGGTTTCGCGAGCTCGACGCCAGCTACGCTCAGGTGGGGCCGGATCGGGTGGAACGGGACGTGCTGAAGGACGAAAAGGACTGGGAACCGATCGTCCTTCCGATGCTTTGGGAGCCGGAATTCTGGTTCCTCGTGCTGCGCGGACTGCTGCTCGTCTCCGGAGGGATCGACGCGCGCGGCTCGATCGCTCCCTGGGCCTCGCAGCTCGTCGATCGGCTTATCCATGGACCGCGCCAGTTGCATCGCGTCCCGGTGCCGCCCGCAGCAGCGAGGGCGCGGTCGCTCCTCGCGCGCCGGATCGCCCCCTGGCTCGTCGCCGAGTCGACGCCCATCGACGAGATCCTCGAGGCGGGCCCCGCGCCATACGGCGATCTCTCCTCGCCCGATGCCGCCCGGTGTCCCGAGCCGCTCATGGCAAGCGCGGGCCGCATCCGGGACGCGGCTGCGCGCTACCTCATCCGGCTGGAAGAGATGAGCGATGCGCAAAAGGACGACCTGCGCCGGATGTGCAGTGAATTCGTCTTCCCGCATGCCCATGAGATCGCGGTCGCGATGCGGGAAGCCGCGCTCGAGCAGATCGCGGAGGGAGGCGCCGGCGCGGCGCGTCCCGCTCCACCGAAGACGCCGGAGGAGGTGGAAGCCGAGGAGGAGGAGCGGGAGCGTGCGGCGGCAGTGGCGGCAGCGACGGCAGCGCGCGCCGCGGCGCGGGAGCGGGCGGCGGTCGCAGCGGCGGCGAAAGCGGCCGCGATGGAGGAGATCGAGGGAACGGCGCCGGTCTCCTGGTCATTCATCCGCGACCCCCAACGTCCCTCCGATCCCGGCGTCCCGCTCGGAAGCGCCGACCCCGAGAACGTGGGCCGCTTCGCCACGCACTTCCGGGAAGAAGGGATCGAGACGGTCATCAAGGTGGAGAGCATCGTCCGGGCGCTTCGCTACTATGAATCGATGCCGGTCGCCGCACGCCAGCTCCTTCCTCGCGAGACCGTCGACGGCATTCGATGGAGCAAGCTCAAGCGCGGCCGGCTGCGGATTCTGATCCACGAGGACGCGGAAGACCGAGCACGCTTCCATGTCTACCCGCGTAGCGAGTACCTCGGCCCCCTGGAGTTCCTGACCGGGCCGGGCAGCCGTCACCTGCAGGTATAGGAGTCCGCCCGGAATCCTCGGCGCGACCCCTTCGCCGCGGATCTTCGGTGCTACTTCCCCATCCCGGCAGTCATCGCGACACGATCAGCTTCAACGTCCCCGTCGCGCCGCCCGCGTCCAGCCGAGCCACGTAGATCCCGGGCGGGAGTCTGCGCCCCGACTCGTCCTCTCCGTTCCAGAAGAACGACTGGGCTCCGGGAGACAGGGCCCACACGCGCACGCGGCGGCCCGAAGCGTCGTGGATTGCGAGGACGGTCCGACCGCCCGCGCGAGCGCCGGCCCTTTCGCCGTCGCCAGCAGCTCGATCCCAACTCACCTTCGTCTCCCCCTCGAAAGGATTGGGGAAGGCTTGGAGATGGATCCAGGGAACGCCGGCGCCGGCGAGCTCGCCTGCATTGACGTCCGCCTCGGTGCCGACGACGAAGGAGTGGGTGTACGTCTCGCCCTCGAACACGACCTCGAATGTCCACACCCCGAGAGGAGCGCCCGAAGGAATCACGCGGTTCCAGTACCAATAGGACGCCGCGTAGTACGGAGCCGGGCTGCTATGCGTCCAGTGGTACTGCGGCATCCCATCCGGACGCCGGACGGTGTACTCGCTCAGCTGCCCTTGGAGCTGATCGCGATAGTAGGCCGCGAAGTAGACGACGGCGCCCGGCGAGAAGACGTCGCTCGTTCGCGGATCCTCGGTCTGCGGGCAGGGGGGGAAGGACGGGGGCATCCAGTGCGTCAGGACGGCGTTGACGGCGGAGTCGTAGTACGGGCGCTGGTCCGTCCACCACGATTGCTCGATCGTCCCGTTGCACGGGCCGGCCCATGGATCGATCAGGTGTCCCCCGGCGTCGTATACCTCGAGATGGAGGTGCGGCCCGGTGGAATTGCCGGAGCTGCCCACGATCCCGAGGTATTCTCCCGCTTCGACGAGCGCGCCGACCGGCTTCGAGGTGAGCGAACCGTTCTTCATGTGCCCGTACCAGGCCGTCGACCCGTCGGCATGGCGCACATAGACGGCGTTCCAGACGTCGGCGCCGGTGCCGCAGTTGCGATCGTAGTGGCCGTCCGACTTCAGGGTGATCTGACCGGGCGCCGCCGCCACGACCGCCACCTGGTCGTGGTCCATCTTGTACCAGGAGAAGGGCCAGGTGAAAAAGTCTGTCCCCCGGTGGTTGTAGCCATTCGCCTGGTCGTACGTCCGCGTGCCGCACTCGTAATCCCGGAGGTGATCCGGATAGGAAGGATCGTGATCGACCAGCGCCGAGATACCGTGATAGCCGTAGTCGGAAAGTCCGTTCCAGGGACTCAATGGCCAGTCGAAGGAAACGACACGAAGCGGATCGGCGGGAAGGAGAAGGCCCGCGCGTTGCAGCATCGCCTCGCTGCGGGAGATCTCCGCCACGATCGCTTCTCGTTGCGCGTTGGTGAGGCAGGGCACGTCGGTCCGTATCTCGAATGGGCCGGATCCCGGGTCCTGAGCGAATGCCGCCGGCGCGCACGCACAGATCAAGACAATGTACAAGAACAGCGGCCAGAACGCTCGACTCCGGTTGGATTGCATCAAATACCCCCGTTGCGTGTTTCTTCCCTGATCACGCGCATCGTCGATCGACCGGCCGCGGAAGATCAGCGGAACATCGTCCGGATCCTTCCCCAGCTCCCCGACCGGACCGATGTCGGCCCGCAGGGAGTCACGCACGACCAGAGCATGAAGTCGGACGGCCCGTAGTTGACCAACGGATCGCAGGTCGTCCTGGAGAAGTAGGACCGGTAGTCCGGCTCGTCCCAGTCCTCTCCAAGCACGCCTTCCACCCAGTGACCGGGACAGAGCATCACGACGTAGTCCGTCCCACCCGGAACGCAGATCGGGGTCGAGAACTCGACCGCATACGTCCCACCGGCATCGATGTAGAGCGTTTCGGTCGCGGTGTTCGCCGGATCGTTGATCTCGTAGGCGGTCACGTCGACGTCGCCTTCGAACACCCAGAAGTCGGAGTACCAGCTCGCGCTCTGCACCAGGAAGTCCTCGCCCACCGGTGCGGTGAAGATCACCCCCAGGTACTGATACTCGGTCTCGCTGGACCAGCCGAGCACCGGCCCGGAATCCGGGGAGTCGTCCTCTCCGTCGTCGTAACGGATCTCGACGTCACACGGCACCCGCGACTGGCCATCGTGCGGGGAAACGATTACCGCGCCGTCCGGGATCGTGGCTCGAGTAGCGCCCGCCAAGGCCGGCCCGGCGACGGCCGCGCAGAACGAGATGACGCCAAGGAGGCAGAGCGACTCGATGAAGAGCGACTTGTTCATGCGGCACCTCCCAGTCAGAAGCCGAGGAAGTCCTTCGCTCACCGTGCGGAGAGGCCAGAAAAGGGCCTGCAAGTTTGGCCTGCAACACTTCCGAGGGCACGAGAGAGGAAAGAGCTCTCGCGCGCCCGGTGCCCGAAGCGCCGAGGAACGAGTATAGCTGCCCAATTGGGTCGCTTCAAGCGGGCGGGCCTGATGGGGACGGCCACGGCGGCCCTCCATCCTGAAAAGGGCCAGCTACCGCACGCTTGTGCCCTTCACCACAACGATTGCTGTCCCCCGTCGCGAGGATCCTCGCGGCTCGCTTTCTCGAGTACGGCTTCGACGGGATAGAGGTCGAGGTCGGCGCCGCCGATCAGCGCTGGGATCGTCCGATGCTTCGTGAATCCCTTCGCCTCGGCGCGAAGCCGCTCCAGTTTCGCTCGCAGGGCCGGCCGATCCTGTCTGCCGTTGTATCCGACGAGCGCGAGGTCCGCCCCGACCACGCGGTGGCAGGGAATGATCGGATAGAGGGGATTGGTCGCCATGATGCGGCCGACCACGCGGGCTTCTGTGCCGGCCGCCACCGCGATCCCGCCGTAGGTGGCGACGAAACCGCGAGGGATCGCAGAAGCCACGCGCGCGACGGAGGCGACCGGCTCGTGAACGCAGTCCGGACAGAGTTCGAACGCAGCGAACTCGACATCCCCGGCTTCGAGCCGCGCGAGCATGCGCGTCACGCCACGCGCGTACTCCCAGTATTCCGAACCCTCCATCGTCCTCTCGCAAGGAGCGCCTCCGGGTAGGGAGAGGCGCAAGGATCGTTCGGCTCGCGATGCGTCGAGGCCGGTGGCGGTGGCCACCAGGCGGCGACCGTGGTGGGCCACCGCATACCAGGTCTCGCCGAACGGCTCGATCCACACGGAGATCATCGAAAGCCACCTCCAGGCTTGGCCGACGCAGAGCACCCGCCGGCCGCGCCGAGCCCGCTGAAACATGACGGCAGGGCACAGGACGGTTCGATCTCCGATGCGACCCCGCCGGATGCTTCCCACCGGCGGAGTCCTTGCATGGCGCGGCGAAGTGAGCTGCAACGGAGCGCCAATCTGGCCGGGTGAGGTGAGCGATGCCTCAGCGAGGGCCGTCTTTCTTCCTGGCTTGGCGCTTCACTCTCCTGCTTGCCGAAGGTGCGGCTGCCACGCCGCGCTGGACATACGCGATCGCCTGTTCCAATGTCATCGTCCGCCCGATGAGGCGGGCGGCCTCAAACGCCTCGGACCCGATCTCGTTCTCCGCCCTCGCGAGCCATCCCGCGAGCGCGCCGGATCGAGCGGGCTGGCCGCTCGCGTCTTTGCCGGCGGCACTCCATGCCGGACCGCCTCCGGCCGCCTCCGCAGCTCCGGCGAGCCGTGCGGCGCGCAGAGGCTCGCCGATCGCCGCCGCCACTTCGGCCAGCGATTCGAGCGCCTCCGCGATGCCGGGACGATCGTCCAGCTCCCGGCGCAGCAGAAGCGAGCGGCGCAGGAGAACCTCCCCCTGCTCCCAGTTGCCCGCCTCGCACTCCAGCTGCCCGAGGTTGTACGAGACGACCGCCACGGCCTCTCCCGATCCGGTCTCCTCGCGGACCGCCATCGCCTCGCGAAGGAAGGACCGCGCCGCCTCGAAATCCCGCTGGATGCCAGCCAGCGCCCCGAGGTTCTGCAGACCCGCCGCCACCCCCGCGCGATCACCGAGCATTCGCTTCAGATCAACGCTCCTCTCGAAGCATGATCGCGCCTTGGCGAAGTCCCCTCGCCCCGCGTGCAGCGCGCCGAGGTTGTTCCAGATATGGGCCATATCAAGCCGGTCATCCCCCCTCTCGTGGATGGCAAGCGCCTCCGCATACAATCTCTCGGCACGCTCCGCATTCCCCTGTCTTGACGCAAGGTTTGCGAGATTGTTCAGGAGGCGGGCGACGTTCTTCTCTTCGCCCCGCGCGCGCCAGATCGCAAGGCTCTCTTCACTCGCACGGCGCGCCGCTTCGAGATCGCCCTGGCGTTCCGCCAGGTTGGCCTCCCAGTGTAGCGCCTTGGCAAACGCGGAGGCCGGCGGCGCCGCCTGGGTCGCGTCTCTCCCGAGCCGGGGATGATGGCCGTCCCAAGGAGAAGTTCGCGCAGCTTCGAGCGCCCGCGCGATCCACGTGCGCCCCTCCGTCCATCGTCCCTGCAGGAGCAGGAACCGGCCAAGACTGCCGGCGATACGCAAGGCGATCTCGGACGCCTGCGCCTGCGGATCGAGGCTTTCGTCGAGCGCGGCGCGCAGGTTCTCGTACTCCGCCTCGAGTCGTGAAACCGCCTGCCTCTGCGCGGGTCCGGTCAGCTCCGTTTCCAGCCGTTCGGAGAGCGCGACGAAGTGATCGCGATGGAGGATTCGGAGCCGCTGCGACTCTGCCGCCGGAAGCTGCTCGGCCGCGAAACGGCGGATCGCTTCCAGCATCCGCCAGCGCGCTTGACCGGTCGCTCGCGTGCCTTCGTCATCCGGCTCGATCAGGGAGCGGTCGCGCAGCCGGGCGATCCGGTCGAGGAGATCCCAAGGGGCGAGTCCTTCGCCGGAGCAGACCGCCTCGGCGTCGTCGAGGCTCCATCCGCCGCGGAAGACCGAGAGGCGCTGGAACGTTTCGCGGTCGATCGGGTCGAGAAGCGATTGCGCGCGATCGATCCAGCCGGTCCGGCCCTCCCATCCCGGAACGGGAGACCGCGAGGTCAGGCGCTGGGCGAGGTCCGCCACAGGGAGCAGTTGCGCGGCCGCAGCCGCGAGTTCGAGTGCAAGCGGCATCCCCTCGGCCAGGCGGCAGATCTCGAGGACGGCCGAGGCATTCTCGGAAGTGAGCGGGTGCCCCCATCGGTCGACGAAGAGCTGCACGGATGGGCTCGCGAGTAGGGGGGCGAGATCCGTCGAGCGATCCGGGAGTTCCGGATCGAGGAGCATTCCGAGGCGGAGCACGGCCTCCCCCCGTATCCCGAGGGGGCCGAGCGCCGTCGCGAGGACCTTCAAGCGGGGGCAGCGCTCGAGCAGCTCGCGGACCACCTCGCCGGATCGCTCACAGCCGTCCAGGAGCAGAAGCATTTCGCGGGGACCGATCCACTCGAGCAACGAATCGAAGAGCGGATGCTCCATCGCTCGATCCCGCAGCCGGAGGGCGGAGGCGATCCGCGCCGCCGCCTGCTCCGTATCACCCGCGGCAGAAAGGTCGGCGAGCCAAACGCCGTCCCGAAATGTGGATGCCCGCGCGCGGGCGACCTGCTGCGCGAGCCGCGTCTTGCCGCATCCCCCCGGTCCCGTGACCGTCACGAGGCGGCAACGGCGCAGCAACCGGCCAATCTCCCTCTGCTCGCGCGCCCGGCCAACGAACCGATCCAGGAGGTGCGGGACGTTCCCCGCCGAAGCCGCGCCCCGCACGGTCGCGGGCGGCGGACGGCGGCGGAGGATCGAGCGCTCCGCCATCTCCTCCTCGAGCTCCCGGCGCGCGAGCCGGATGTTCGGGAGCCGCGCGTCGAGGCCCTTCTCGAGACAGCGGCGGAGCAGGTCACGGACGCGCGGCGGAGTGGAAGGCGGCAGGCGGGACCAGTCGGGGCTCGCCGATACGGTGAGACGCATCGCTTCCGAAGGGGTGCGGCCGCCGAAGGCAGGAGCGCCGGAGAGACATTCGAAGAGCAGACAGCCGAAGGACCAGATGTCCGTCCGTGGATCGACATCGGAGCGGGAGAATTGTTCGGGACCCATGTAGCCGGGAGTCCCCATTACGGTCCCCGATTCGTCGGCGTCCGTCACCTCTCGCCTCAAGGAACGTGCGAGCCCGAAGTCGAGGACCTTGACACGGCCGTCCTTGCCGACGATCACGTTCGACGGCTTAAGATCGCGATGCACGATCCCCTTCTCGTGGGCCGCCTCCAGCGCACGGGCGACCTGCCGCGCGATCGCGAGCGACCGCGCCAGGGGGAGCGGGCCTCCGGCGAGCCGCTCCGCGAGCGAATCTCCTTCCAGGAACTCCATCGCCAGGAAGCGGAGGTTCTGCTCTTCGTCCTGCTCGAGGGAGTAGATCGTCGCGATGTTCGGATGGTTCATCGCCGCCAGCAGCTGCGCCTCCCGTTCGAAGCGCGCCCGGGCCGCAGCATCGCGCGCGAGCGGGTCGGGCAGCAGCTTCAGCGCCACCAGCCGGTGCAGACGTTCGTCCTCCGCGAGAACCACCACTCCCATGCCGCCGCGGCCGATCTCGCGCAGGACTCGATAGCCGCCGATCGTCGAAGGGAGCGGAGAGGCTGGATCCACGCGGTCGCCGGGGCGCTGCAGCAGCTCGGGGAATCGGTCGTGGATGGCCAACAGAGAGGCGAGATCGTCGAAGCGCTCGCGATTCTTGCCGCAGGCTCGCTCGAGGAAGGCGAGCCGCCGCGCCGGATCGAGCGCCAGCGCCTGCTCGAGAATCTCCTCGGAGGACAGCTCGGGCCCGGTCAAGGATCTGCCTCGCGTTGGGCGGCGGCCCGCCTCCCCTGCTCCATCTCGCGGAGCAACCAGAGCCGCGCGTAGCTCCAGTCCCGCTCGACCGTCCGGGAGGTGACGCCGAGCACCGCGGCCGCCTCGGCCGCGGTCAACCCTCCGAAGTAGAGGAGCTCGACCACCCGCTCCTTGCGTGGATCCACCGCGGCGAGACGTTCGAGCGCCTCATCGAGAGCGAGCAGGTCCAGGCGGCTGATCGGGGCGAAGGCGGGAATGTCGATCAGCGAGACTTGCTCCATCCCCCCTCCACGCTTCTTGCGACTGCGGGCGCGGGCATGCTCGACCAGGATGCGGCGCATGGCCTGCGCCGCGGCCGCGAAGAAATGGGCCCGGCAGTCCCACGAGAGATCCACCTGCCCGATCAGCCGGAGATACGCCTCATGGGTGAGCGCGGTCGGCTGCAGGGTGTGGCCGGCCCGCTCGCGGGCCACGTAGAGGCGGGCGAGGGAGCGGAGCTCGCGGTAGACGAGCGGGAAGAGCTCGTCGAGCGCCTGTCGATCTCCCCCGCCCACCCGGGTGAGGATCGCGGTCACATCCATGGTGCCCCTCCTGCGTTCGGCCCATCCGCTCCCTGCCGTCGGAAGAATCGATGTCGGTCTCGCGCGCGCCACGTCGCCAGTCCGATCGAAACGGAGAAGGGTAGCCGATCTCCGAGCCCGATGGCCAAACAGAAACGGGGGAATGGTCATGAACCTCATGCTCGCTCGTCTCAACCTGGCCGGGGCCGCGCTGACCGTGGCGGTGCTGGCCTCGACTCTCGCCCAAGGCTCCCTTGCGGCACCGGCGGCCGTCTGGCTCGATGGCCAGCCCCATCCGCTACGAGTTCGCGGGGACCGGATTGCGATCCGTTTCGCGGCCGGCATCACGGCGGCGGACCGGGACGCCGCCCGCGGGCGGAATCCGATCCTGGCGGGCGCTCTCGCCGTCGACTCGCTCGCGGCCGAGGGGATGTTCCTCGCCCGCCTGCCGGCCGTGCAGCCGGAGGAGTCGATCCAAGGCGCGGCGCGCGTCCTTGCCGCGGATCCGGCCATCGACTTCGCGACTCCGGTCTACGAGGCGGGTGGCTCGATCGTGATCCCGTCGGGAGAGCTGTTCGTGCAGTTCGAGTCGGAGACCGGGGAGCCGGCGCTGCAGGATCTCCTCGTTCGCCATCATCTCGAGCTGGCCGAGCGCACATTCTGGCGGGAGGGGAACTACCTGCTTCGCGTTCCCGCGCGGGATCCCCGGGACGTCTTCGCCGCGTGCGACTCGCTGCGCACGGTGCCCGGGGTCTCGTACTGCGAGCCGAACTTCGTCCTGCTGCTCCCCACCTTCCACTGGACCGACGACCCGCTGTTCTGGGTGCAGACGAACCTGAATGCCGCGGGAGACATCGACATCGACGCTCCGGAGGGATGGGAGATCTCCGCCGGGTGCGCCGAAGTGACGATCGCGATCCTCGACGAAGGGTGCGATCCGTCGCATCCGGATTATGCGGCGAATCTTCTGACCGGGCGCGACTTCATTCCCGGCGTGCCGGACGACGATCCGAGCCCCAATCCTTACGATGCTCACGGCACCGCCTGCGCGGGGATTGCCGCAGCGATCGACAACAATGGCGTCGGGATGGCGGGGGTGGCCGGATCGTGCAAGATCCTGCCGGTGCGCGTCGGGCAGCACGCGCAGCCCGGGGATCCCTACTGGACCACGACCGACGAGAAGCTCGCGAACGGCATCGCCTGGGCGTACCTGAACGGCGCCGACGTGCTGAGCAACAGCTGGGGAGGCGGCCCTCCATCCAACCAGATCCGGGCTGCGATCCGCGACGCGGTCACGCTGGGGCGCGGTGGACTCGGCTCGGTCGTCGTCTTCGCCGCCGGAAACGACTCCGCCGACAGCCTGAGCTATCCGGCCCGCTTCCCGGAGTGCCTGAGCGTCGGCGCGACCGACGGCTCGGATCAGCGGGCGTCGTTCAGCAACTACGGGCCGGAGCTCGACTGCGCCGCGCCTGGAGTCGACATCATCGCCTGCGACATCCAGGGGGACGACGGCTACGTCGACCACAACGACCCGAACGGCTTCGACGGCGGCAACTACCTCTTCGACTTCTCGGGAACTTCCGCCGCTACGCCGACGGTCGCCGGCCTCGCGGCGCTTCTGATCTGCGAGTACCCGAGCTATCGAGGGACCGAGATTCGCGCGCGGATCCAGGAGACTTGCGACAAGGTCGGGGGCTACGCCTACCACGGCGAGACCGGCCGGTCCGCGCAACTCGGATACGGACGGATCAACGTCTACCGCGCCCTTTCCGGCAAGCCGCAGATTCCCAACGGTGCGCCGCCGACAGAGCAGAGCAGCTACGAGGAGTGGAGCGACGCGCCGGGATATCCCTGGACCTTTCACGACAACGCCGCCTACGAGTGGCTCGGGGACGACTACAGCCCTGAAACCGGCGAGACGGATCCGAAGGACCCGGACGGGAGAGCGAACGTCGACGCGGCCGCCGACCGCGAATCGGACGCCTTCGACGACGGGGTCACCTTCTTCCCTCCGTACATTCCGGGGCAGACCGGTCGCATCCAAGTGCGCGTCTGCGTCGAGAACGAGCACAGCATCCGTTACGACCAGGGGCAGCTCCATCTGAACGTCTGGTTCGACTGGGGAAGCGATGACGACTACGACGAGCAGGACGACTGGGTCGTCCAAAACATGGCGGTCGACCCGCGCACGTGGACCGATCCCTGCCACACCTACGACATCCACATCCCGGTCCCCGCGGACCCGATCGCCTGGCACGTGCAGGGCGCGGCGCCCGATGCGTTCCTGAACGTTCGGACGCGGATCACATGGAACGACACCCTCGCCGAAGACGACGCGGTCGCGGAGTACGGCGAGGTCGAGGACACGAGGATCCTGAACTTCGTGGAGATGTTCGACCGCGACCGCGGTTACATGAGCACGATCCAGTCGTGTCCGGTCTGGCTCTGGTACGACGGGTCGCAGCCCTGGACCTGCCATCCCGCCTTCCCGCCCGATGCTCCCCCCAACGGCTACATGTGCGCGGAGGTGTACGCTCCCGGCTACTCCGGAGACCAGTTCGCCGCTCTCGCGACCCCGTCCTTCGATCTGCGGGAGCTGACGGAGGCGACGCTCGAATTCGATCATTCGGGGGTCGAGATGACGACCGGGCAGGTGATGGTCCACGCGACGCGGGCGAACGGGATGGTCGAGGAAACGGGACTCGCCTTGTACAACGATCCGCTCCCGCAGCCGCCCTGCGCGCCGGTGCTCCACGAGTCGTTCGACCTCACGCCCTGGTGCGGGGACGACTACCGGTCGATCGAAATCCGCCTCGTCACGTTGCCAGGGGATCCTTGCGGAACGCCGCTCCCGAACTACCAGGACTGGAAGATCGACAACGTGGTCGTCTGGGGGATCGACCGTATCCGGCCGGGCGATGCGACGGCGACCGTGACACCCTTGGGCCACGGTCGAGCACAGCTCGCCTGGACGGCGCCCGGCGACGACCAGGCCATCCGCCAGGCGGAGACCTATAACATTCGCTACGGACCGTACCCGATCGACGCCTCCAACTGGCGCCATGCTCTGTGGGTCGCCCCGGACATGGTCGCGACGCTGCCGGTGCCGGACCCGCCGGGCAACGCGGCGACGCTCGCCGTCCACGATCTCTCGAGCGGCGACCACCATTTCTGCGTGCGCACGCTCGACGAGTTCACGAACATATCCGGGATCCAGGACGGAGGGACGAACCAGCCGCCCGCGGTCTCCGCGCCCGACTCGATCTTCGCGGTCGAAGGGGATCCCGTGGACTTCGATGTCGTCGCCACCGACCCGGACTTCGACCGCCTCTTCCTGAAGGGAGCGCCGATCCCGGGGGGCGCGGCGTTCACGGACGACGGGGCCGGAACGGGAACGTTCGAGTGGACGACCGGCTCGGGTGACGCCGGAAGCTACGCGATCGTCTTCGAAGCGCAGGACTGGAATGGGGCGACCGGCCGGGACTCAACGGTGGTCGTCGTGCAGGCGGGCGGCGCGATCTCCGGCGCGTGCTGCCTGGAGGACGGCTGCTGCGAAGTGCTGCTCGCTCCGGTTTGCGTGTCGCGAGCTGGCCAGTTCCAGGGGGCGGGGACGGACTGCACGCCGAATGTCTGCCCGCCGAACCGTCCTGATCTCGCGGACCACGATGTCGGCGCCGCGCTTCTGACGGTGACCGACCAGGGAGTCCTCGGTTTCCTCGACGGGAGCCACCAGGCAGGCTCGGGCTTCGTCTACCCGAGCGCGGGCGGAACGAATCACATCTACATCGGAGGCCTCTGGATCGGCGTGGACGCTGGATACGTCGCGAATCGGGACTACGATCTCGATCCGGCGCGCGAATGGGAGCCGGCCGCGTGCCCGGACGGGAGGATCCAGGTCTCGAATACCGGCTCCATGCAGACAATTCTCGGGCGCTACGCCGACACCGCGACCGGCCAGTCGCATGGCACTGTCGTGACTCAGGAGTCGTTCGCCTACTCGGCGCCTCCGGCGCAGGACGACTTCGTGATCGTCCGCTACCGGGTGGCGAACGAGGGAAACGGACCGCTGAACGGCCTCTACCTCGGGCTCTTCGTCGATCCGGATATGCGGGGCGACGGGAGCGACGACGTCGCCGGGACGGAAGGCGGCCGCCGCCTCGCGTGGATCACCGATCCAGGCGGCGTCCACGCAGGTATCCGGCTACTCGACCCTCTTCCGCCCGGCGTCGCTCCTTCCAACCTGACCCTGATCGACAACGCGACCTTCGTCTATGCGAACCAGTACATTCCCGACGCGGACAAGTACGCCTTTCTGTCGGCCGCCGACCCGGCGCACGTGCTCGCCGCCGGTCCGAACCCGGCGGACTATGGCTTGCTCGTCGCCGTCGGACCGTTCGACCTTTCGGCCGGCTCGGAGACGGCGGTGGCTTTCGCGATCGCCGGCGCGTCGAGCCTGGCCGAGCTGGAGCAGAACGCGGACGCCGCCCAGACCGTCTACGGGGGAGCCGCTTCCGGCATCGAGGAGTCGGCCGACGCGGGCGGCCCGGCGCGCGGCCTCACAGCGGCGCCGAACCCATTCCGCGAGTCGACCTCGCTGCGATTCCAGGCGCCGTCCGGCGGTCCGCTCCGGCTCTCGATCTACGACGTGGCCGGCCGGCTGGTCCGCCGCCTCGAGCCGCCCGCCGTCTTGGAGGCGGGACCGAGAGAGATCGCCTGGGACGGCCTCGACCAAGCCGGCAGACGCGTCGGAGCCGGCATCTACTTCGTTCGCGTGGCGACTCGGGAATCGGAGAGGAGCCTCGCCATCGTCCGCACACGTTGACGGTCGCCCGCAGAAATGGAGGCGCAGAGAGGCGCGGAAGGGGCCGGCGGAAAGATCCGCCGGCCCTTTCCGCGTAGGGGATTTCCTACTTCCCGCGCGAGAAAACCCAACCGGCGGATGTCACGTCGTCGGCCGGTGGGCGGACCTCATCCGGCCTCCACTCGGCCTCCGCGCTCAGCGCGCGCGCGGCACCATCCCGGTCGCTCGGTTCGCGAACGCATCGGCCGGCCCGCGCAGCGCTCCCTCGTCACTCTGAAACAGGAAATGATCGAGGAAATAGTGGATAAGGAGGAAAGAGAGCACGACCGCGTAGTAGCTGCGATCGATCGAGAAGCCGGAGCCGGCCTTCACGAGCACGACGAGGCCGCCGGCGATCAGGGTCATTCCGACGAGCATCGCGTAACCGGGCCACATCGAGCGCCCCTGGACGAGCCGGCGAACGAATCTCCCTTCCAGATCTCCGCGCTGATCCCGAACACGATGGATGTGCCACGTGAGGGCGAGATATTGCAGCGAGTGCCAGGTGTTGAATCCCTGGAAGGACGTGTCGAGATTGTCGAAGAGCGAAACCGAAAAGGAACCGATCGCCGTCGCATAGACGAAACAGGTCTTCGGCCAGTTGGCCCTTCCCGCACGAGCGTCCCGAATGACGCGCACCGTAAACAGCACGAACAGTGCCGCGAAGAGAGCGAAGGCTGCGATGTAGACGGCCGGCACGCGCAGGAACTCCGGAAAGATCGTCTTGGTCGGGCCGATCGCGAACGTGCCGTTCACCATCTTGTAGAGGGCGACCGGATAGAGGGACGAGCCGATCAAGGCGTAGTCGAGCCACCGCCAGCCGGTCCTTCCCGCCAGCGCCCCGCGTTCCCCGTAGCACCGGGTGAGGTAGAAGGCCTGATGCAGGATGTGCAAGCCCGCCCACCCGAAGAACAGCGTCAGAAGCAACACGTAGGAGTGGATGGAGAGGGTGATCACGATCGCCGGGATCGCGATCGCGCCCGCAATCATCAGGGTGCCGCGAGCCGCGCGGAATCGTGGCTCCCATGCCGTCCGCGTGGCGGTCACGTACATGTGCGGACCACCTACGAAGAGCGTGACAGCGAGGTTCAGGGCGACCCGCGTCCGATCGTCGGGAAAGAGTCCATAGATCGAGATCGGCAGGAGGATCAGAATGCACGACCCGATGATCCACGTCAGATCCCATCGGCGACTGCGCAGCCAGATCGGATCGGTGGTCCCGGCCAGCGACGAAGCATCCGCGGGAGTCGCGACTGCCTTGGGCGTCGAGCGTCTCGCCCGCGATATCTCCGCGACCGTCCGAGCTCGAGTTCGAGTTGGAGTCCGTCTTGCCAAACGCTCCTCGGCTTCCGATATCCCCTTGCGGCTCGCCCCTGCCGGCGCGGCCACCAGTCCCAAGAGCGGAGGAAACGATCGAACCTATCGAGGCCCGCCGCGCGCCGGCAAGCATGCAAGCGATCGCGTGTGGGAGGAGACCGCCCGCCGACGACCTCCGCGCCCTCGGCTGCGTGCGCTCGGCGGGCAGCGACCTGCTTCCAGCAGCCGAACATTTCGCCGATTGGCGAACGTCAAGTTTGGCGAACGCGGCGTTCATACTCGAGCGGCGGGGATTCAGGCCAGGGCGCCGATCATCCGAACCGGTGCCCGAGCGCCTTCCTCAGAATCGCGACCTGGCCGGAGTGATAGGCGTCGTGTTGCGAGACCCCGTGTAGAAGGACGGCGTAACTCACCCCCGTCCCCGCTGCTCGGTCGCGCCGCCTCCCTACCTCCTCGTCCACTCGTTGCTCCGGGAAGGAGCGGACCGCGCGAAGCAGGTCGCGATGCGAAGCGTCGAGCTTCGCGAGAGCTGCGCTCCAGGCGGATGCGCCGAGGTCCTCCGGCATCGGCGGCCAGTCGCCTTCCGCCGGCACGGCCGGCTCGCCGCCCTCGACTCGCCGGCGCGCTTCGGCGGTCCAGGCGGTCAGATGAAGGACCAACTCCCAGATCGTGTGGGCGCCGGCGATCGGACGCGCAGCGGCCGCCGCGAAGTCGACCCCCTCGAGCAGGGAGCGCACGGGCGAACCGTGCCATGGTTCGCCGTCGTACACCCGGGTCAACTCATCGACGATGCGATCGATTTCGGTCATCGTGTCCTCCTCGTCCGGAAGTTCGGTTCCCGGCGCCTCGCGGCGCACGCCGGTTCGCGGCCCGCCCGGCCGCTCCAGCGCTCGCCCGGCCGTCGCTCGGCGGTCGCCGGCCGCCGCCCGCCTCGCCTACGTGCGAACCGGCGAGAATAACCGCGGGCGCAGGGGTGCGTCATCCCCTGTCACCCCACGATCCGCTAAACTGGCGTTCGTGAATTGCGAGCGGCTCCGATGACGAGGGAAGGCACCACCGAGCCCATCCGTGGGGAGCGAATCCACCCGGTGACCTTGCGGCTGGGACCCGCGGGAAGCGGCAAGACCGCGGCCGCGATCGCCGCGCTTCGGGAGCGCGAGGCGGCCGGATTGCCCGCGCTCGCCCTGGTGCCGGAGCAGTCGACGTTCCTCGCGGACCGCCAGCTTCTGGAGCCCCCGGGGCCGGTGGCCGCGCGCCATGCCCGGGTGCTTTCCTTCCAGCGGCTCGCCCTGGAGCTCGAGCCGGCCTCGCACGCCGCGAGGCGGACGCTCGACCGCTCCGGGCGGCGTCTGCTTCTGCGCGCGCTTCTGGATCGGCTCGAGCCACGGCTGCGAGCGCCGTTCGTCGCGGTGCTCGACCGTCCCGGCTTCCTGGAAACTCTCGCCGCCGTGCTCCGCGACCTGCGTTTCGAAGGGGGGAAAGAGGCGCGCGGTTGGCTCGGCGGGAGCGCCGCGCCATCGATGTCGCCGGCGCTCCATCGGAAGCTCGAGGCGCTGCTCGCGCTGCGGGACGCTTACGAGGCGGAACTCGAGCGTCGCGGCCTGCGGGATCCGGAGCGAGCGCTCGAAGTTACGCCCGAGCGAATTGCGGCCGGCGCGGCTCGCTTCAAGGACATCCCGGTGGAGGTCGACGGCTTTCTCTCCTTCACCCGACTCGAAGCGGAGGTGCTCGAAGCGCTGGTGCGCGCGGGGGCCAGGGTGTCGATCGCGATCGCCTGCGATCCCTCTCTCGCGGACGTGGCGCTGGCGTTCCCCGGAATGCCAAGGCCGGAGCCACCCGCCTTCCGCCTGCCGCGCTGGCCGGAGGCGTTTCTGCGCGCCGTCGACCGCCCGGTCTTCCTCGCGCCGCTGCGCACCTTCCTCGAGATCTCCGCTCGATTCCGAGCCGCCGGCGCCGCCGTCGATCGGGTGGACCTTCCGGCCGCCCGCCGCTTCCGGAACCGGTCGCTGGCCGCGATCGAGCGGACGCTGCTCGCGCCGGAAGCGGGGCGTGAGAGCCGTGCGGGGCAGGCGGCCGGGCGCGCGGAAATCGCCCTGCCCATCTTCGTCGCGCGCGATCCCGCTCACGAGGTGGAGATTTGGGCGCGCCGCATCGACGCCTGGACGCGGCTCGATCCCGATCCGGTTCGTCCCGACGAGGTGGCGGTGATCATCCGCGATCTCGAGCGCTACCGGCCGATTCTCGAGACGACGTTCGCCCGCTTCGGCATCCCGGTTTTCGTCGATCGCGACTGGGACCTGGCCGCGAGGCCCCTGATCCGCACGATCCTCGACGCCTTGCAGGTGCTCCGCTCCCGGTGGTCGCGCGAGTCGGTGCTCGCCCTGCTCCGATCGCCGCTGCTCGGCGCGGCGCCGCCGGACGTCGACCTGCTCGACAACCTCGCGCTCGAAGCGGGATACGACCACGGCGACTGGCATGGGCCGGACTGGCTGCCACGCATCCTGCCTCCCCGCACGCGCTACTTCCGTGTCCGCGAGGATGCGCCGCCCGACCGTCCCGAAACGAAGGGGATCTGCGAAGGGGAAGCGGGGACCGACCGCGAGGAGATCGAGAGCCGCAACGTGCAGGCCGCGCAGCGTCTCGAGGAGGTGCGCACGAGGATCGCCAACCGGGTCCGGCGCGAGCGCCTGCAACCGCTGCGCCGCCTCGAGGAGTCGTGGGAGGGAGGGCTCGACGGAGCCGCCGCGGTGGCGACGCTGCGCGCCTGGATCGACGAGACGGGGATCGCGAGGCGGCTGCCCCGCGACCCGGACAGCGCGCGCGAAGCGGCGGCGGTCGCGCACGTGCTCGACCAGATCGCGAGCGAGGCGGGCGAGCGGCGCCTCACGATCGACGGGTTCGCCGATCTCGCCGCGGCCGGACTGGCTTCGCTCCGCCTCGGGCGGACGCCGTCGCGTCTCGGTCCCGTCACAGTGGCCGAGGTGCAAAGGTCGCGCGTCGGCGAGGCGCGACGCGTGATCGTCGGCGGCCTCTCGGCGGACTTCCCCCGGGCGGTCGGCACGGACCGCTTCTTCCAGCCGCGCGAGCGCGAGCTTCTCTCGAGCCTCGGGTTGACCCTCGGGCCTCCCGACACGCTTCGGCAGGAGGAGGAGGCGTACTTCTTCTATATCGCGATGACCCGGGCGACCGACGCGGTGCTCTTGACCCGTCCCGCCTCCGATTCCGAGGGACGATCGATCGAGCCGTCCCCCTTCCTGCGTGAGCTGACGCGGTCCTGCCCCGGCCTGGTCGAGGAGGTTCCGCGGATCGAGGAAGATCCGGCCGATCTGCGGGAGGCGCAGACTCCGCAGGATCTCGCCTCGCGGATCGGCGCCTACCTGGCCCTGCGGCTCGACAAGCGGCTCCGCGGGCGCCCGCCCGAGCCACCTGCCGATTCCGCGGCCGTGCGCGACCGCCGGGTGCTCGCCGCCTACAACAGGATCGTCCGCGCTCCGCGGCAGCCCGATCTGCGCGCCACGCTCGCGCCGGCGGCGCGGGTCTTCGGTTATGCGAACCGCCCGACCGTCCCGCCCGAGCTGCTACGCGCGCATGAGCGCGGCGATCACCTCTACGCGAGCGCAAGCCGGCTCGAAGCGTTCGCGCTTTGCCCCTACCGGCACTTTGCGGGGGACGTGCTGCGCCTGCGCCCCCGGCCTCGCGCGGCCCTGACGCCGATCGCGACCGGGATTCTCGCCCATCGCGCGCTCGAGCTGCTCTACAGGGCGCGCGTGCACGAGCAGGATCCGCCGGAGCGGCAGCGGCGCCTCCACGAGCTGCTGGAGCGGATCGCGCAGGAGCCGGACCTCGCCGCATTCCGGACCGAGCCGGCCGGCCGCGTCCGCCTGCGCACGACCGGCACGCAGATCCTGCGGTTCCTCGACGTCGAGACTCTCCGGGAGCAGCGCAGCCCGTTCCGTCCGCTCGAGTACGAGCTGGACTTCGGGACGACCGAGGAGAACGCGCTCGCGATCCCGATCGGGGGTTCTTCGCGCCTCTACCTGCGAGGGAGGATCGACCGGCTCGACGCGCGGCCGGCAGAAGCGACGAAGAGCGAGGAGGACGGGCGCTCGGCGGCGGCGCGACAGGAAGAGGGGCGACCGGACGAGGCGCGACCGGACGAGGCGCGACCGGACGAGGCGCGACCGGGGGCCACTCGACCGGAGGCCATCGTCCTCGACTACAAGTCGCGAATCGCGCAGCGGCGCGGCCGCCGCGACGACCTGCTCGACGGCTTCGATCTGCAGCTCGCCGTCTACCTCCTCGCCGCAGAGGTGCTCGGGTTCCGGCCGGCCGGCGCGCTGTACGTTCCCGTGCTGCCCAGGCCGACCCTCGAGCAGAGGGCGGAGCGCAACTTCGGACTGCGGATGACGGGGCTGCTGCCGGAGACGATCCGCGCGGAGATCGACGGCGGCCTTTCGGTCCTCTCGCAGCCGCGCAAGTCTTCGAGGATCGCCGACGGCGCCGACCTCGAGCGGCTCCTCGGGCAGGCGCGCCGCCTGCTCGGCCTCTTCGGGCGGGCGATGGCGGCCGGGTGCATCGACGTCGCGCCCGCGCAGGCAGGCTCGCGGCCGCCGTGCGACTTCTGCGATTTCTCCGTCCTCTGCAGGACCGACCCCGAATACAACCCGCCGAGGTCCCGGCCGATCGACGGGCTGGAACGTTTCGACCTCCCGCTCGACGATGCGCTCGACGAAGCCGATCGTCGGGAAGGCGGGCGCGCATGAGCCCCCTTTCGCGGCTTCAGCGGCTCGCCGTCGAGACGCGCGACCGCGACCTGCTGATCGCGGCCGGCGCGGGATCCGGGAAGACGCGGGTCCTCGTCGAGCGCGTCCTCGGGTGCCTGGCCGACGGCATCCCGCTCGAGAGGATCCTGGTCGTCACCTTCACGGAGAAGGCGGCGATGGAGATGAAGAACCGCATCTATCGCACGCTGTCGGAGTCGCCGCAGCTGGCCCACCTTCGCCTGCAGCTTCCGCAGGCGCGGATCTCGACGATCCATGCCTTCTGCGCGCGCCTGCTGCGCGAGCAGTTCGAGCGGGCGGGGGTCGATCCGCGCTTCCGGATCCTCTCGGAGGAGGATGCGACGCTCCTGCTGGAAGAAGCCGTCACGCGCGTCTTCGAGGATGGGTATCGCGGAAGTTGGGGAGAGGAAGCGACCGAGACATTCGCGCGCCTCGTGGAAATGTGCGGTTACGACGAGGAGGGGGAGCGCCTGCGAAAGGTAGTCCGGCGCCTGCTCGAATATGCGCGGGCGTCCGACGATCCGGCACGCTTCCTCGATCAGCATCTCGAGAGGATGGGACGGCACGGAGCTTGGGACGATCTGCCGTGGCGCGAGGATTACGCGAGACGCGCCGCGCTCGCCTGGAGGACCGCCACCGGCCTGCTCCGGATGCTCGCCGGGCGCGCGACCGCGAACGATCCGAAGAACCGGCCGTTCGCGGAGCTCGCCCGAGCGCTGGAGGCGATCGACCCGGAGCGGTTGGGGGATCCTGCCGGCCAGCACGAGGCGCTGGCGGCGCTCGAGCGGGCCGGCGTCATCGCGCGCGACGCAGAGGGTGCGTCGTTCTCGATCGATCTCCCGACGCTGCGGCGGTCGCCCGAGCTGGGAAAGCTCCGACAGGTGGTCAAGGAAGCGCTGGGGAATGTCTACCTCGCCGCGATGCCGCTCGACACCGTGGAGCTGCTCGCGGAGGAGGGCCAGTCGGCGCACTACGCGCGGGCGCTCGTGCACCTCACCCAGCGCGTCCATGCCGCGTACGAGGAGGCGAAGGGACGGACAGGCCGCCTCGACTACTCGGACCTCGAGATTCGCACGCTCGCCCTCCTCGAGGGCAGCCCTGCCGGGGAGGCGGAGGAGAAGCCGGTCGGCTTCGACCGGGTCTTCGTCGACGAGTTCCAGGACGTCAACGGCCTGCAGCACCGCATTCTCTCGCGGCTCTGCGACCCGGCCGGCGTCTTCCGCGTGGGCGACGTGAAGCAGAGCATCTACCAGTTCCGCCTCGCCGATCCCTCGATCTTCCGCGCGCTCGGGCAGTCTCGCGCGTGGGTGGAGGATCCCGAGCATCCGCCTCGCGAGGAGCCGGCGTGGACCGTGCCGCTGCCGGAGAACTTCCGGAGCCTCGTGCCGGTGCTCCAGGCGGTGAATCGCATCTCGGAGAGGATCTTCCTCGACGAGGAGATCGGCGGCAGTTACGAACGCGAACGCCTCGAGCCGGGAGGAAAGGCGGAGGCGTCGCCGCCGCCGGGCGCGCCGGTGGAGCTGCTCCTCGTGCGACCGCCGGCCAACGGCGATGACGCGGAGGCGGAGGCGAAGGGAGAGGCGAAGGCGAAGGCGGAGACGGAGGTGGAGGGAGAGGCGGACGCGGAGGCAGGGGCGAAGGCGGAGATGGAGGCCGAGGCGAAGCCCTCCTGCGGCGGCGAAGACGACGCGGCGAATGCGGTCGAACGGCTCGGGGACGGTGCGACGGGCTTCGTCGATCCGATCGAGGCAGAGGCGCGCGCGATCGCGCGCCGACTGCGCGAGATCCTCGATTCCGGCGAGACGGTTCGCGATCCGGAGAGTGGGGCGCCGAGGCGGGCCGCGTTCGGCGACATCGCGATCCTCGTGCGGGTGCGCGCGGACGCCCCACCCATCGGGCGGATCCTCGAGGAGCACGGCATCCCGGTCCACGTTTCCGCCGGCGCGCCGTTCTTCGAGTCGCGGGAAGTGCGCGACGCGATCGGGCTGCTGCGCGTGACAGACAATCTGCTCGACGACATCGCCCTCGCCGCCGCCCTTCGTTCCCCCGCCTTCGGATGGTCGGACGCCGAGCTGCTCGCGCTGCGGATCGCTCGCCCCTATGCCCTGCATCTCGCCTACGGTCTTGCGTCGATCGCCGGGGCGATCGGAACGGCGCGCGAGATGGCGCTGCTCCCGCGCGATCCGGAGGCGCGCTCGGTCCTGCTCGGATCGCCGGGTGACCTGCCGGATCATCCGCTCCTCGCCGGCTTGCGTGAGCGCGCGGCCGCCGCCGTGGAGGCGATCGTGGGATGGCGCGAAGCGGCGGGCCATCTGGAGCTTCCCGCCCTCCTCGAGCGGATCCTGGACGAGACGCGCCTGCTCGACGCAGTCGCTGCCCTCCCCGGCGGCCTGCAGAGGCAGGCGAATCTGCGGAAGCTCGTCACCCTCGCGCGGCGCTTCGCGGGCGACTCGGGGCACGCGCTGCCCCGCTTCCTCCGGTGGCTCGACGACTTGGAGATGCGCGGGGTGCCGATCGCCCAGGCACCTCTCGCCTCGGCGTCGATCCCGGCGGTGCGCATCCTGACGGTGCACGAGGCGAAAGGGCTCGAGTTCCCGATCGTCGTCGTCGCTCGCACGGACCGTCTCGCGCGCGTCGTGGACGAGGTGAGCTCGCTCGCTCCCGGGCCACGCTACATCGGCGTCCGGCTGCTCGATCCGGCGCGCTACCTCTTGCGAGACCCGTGGCCGTTGCGCCTGCTGCGCGACGAAGGGAAGCGCGCCACGATCGCCGAAGAGAAGAGGATCCTCTACGTCGCGATGACGCGGGCGCGCGACCGCCTGCTGCTGAGCGGGTGCCCGCACACGCGCGCCGTGGCGGAACCGCTGTTCCGGGAGCTGTTCGAGGAGGCGCGACGCGAGGCGGATCCGCAGCGGCGCGCCGCCCTCGTCGAGATGCTGCTCGCCCGCAAGCCGTCCTGGCTCGGCTGGATCCTGTGCGCGCTTCCCCCGCTTCCCGACCGGGACGGGGAGGTCGAGGGAACGCCCTTCGTCGTGCGATGGTCCGATCCGATCGTGCCGGGACTCTCCGCGCCGCCGGAAAACGCGATCCGCGCGCTCGAGCCGGCCCTCCGCGCGCTCGAGCCGGCCGCGCTCGCTGCGGCCGAGCCGGCGGAGGCGGACGATGTGGCGGCGGGGAGCGCCGGGGCGGAGAGCACCACCGGGGCGGAGCGCACCGCCGTGGCGGAGCGCGCCACGGGGGCGGGGAGCGACTCGGCAGAGGAAGCGGATCGCGAAGCGGACGCCGCCTACGAGCGCGTGACGCGCCGCCCGCCCTTCCCCTGGACGGCGTCGCTCTCCTCGGCGCGCGCCAAGCTATGGGCGACGGAGTTCAAGAGCGCGAGCGTCCTGGCGGCCGCTCTGTCCACCGCCGAGGACGAGGAACCGGCCGCGCTGCTCCTCGCGCCGAGCCTGGGCGCCGCGGAGCCGGTCGCCCTTGCCGGCGCGCCGGAGGCGAAGGCCGGCGTTTCGGCGGCCGCCGCTGCCGAGCAGGGGATCCGCCTGCACGAGATGCTCGAGCGAATCGACTTCGCCGGGATCGACGAGGCGTCCCTCGCGCCGCGGGTCGAAGCCGCTGCGCCCGCAGACGGCGGCGCCACGCCCGAAGAGGTCTCGGTCCTTTCGGCCGGACTGCGCGCGCTCCTCGCGTCTCCCACCGGACGCGCCCTCTCGACGGCCCGTGCGATCGAGCGCGAAGTCGCCTTCAGCTTGCGCCTGCCCCTGTCCGAAGCGGCGCGGCTGCTCCCCGACCTCGCCGGCGAGATCGCGAACGATCCCGGCTGGGCCGGCGCGCTCGGCGATCCGGATCGCATGCGCGAGGCGGGCGATCCCTGGATCCTCGTGCAGGGCCGGATCGACCTCGTCTTCCGGGACCCGGCGACCGGAGTCTGGACGGTCCTCGACTGGAAGTCGGACCGCGTCGCCGGCGACGAGGCGATCGAGGAGCGGACGCGCCTGTACGCGGGGCAGATGGCTATCTACCGGCGGGCGGCTTCGGAGCTGTTCGGGTCGCCGGCGCGGGCCGTCCTCTTCTTCCTGAGACCGGGCATCCTGCGCGAAGTAGACTCCACGGAAGCGGCGCGGTAGCCGGCGCACGGCTCCGCGCCCGCTGGCGGAACTGGAGGCCGCCCAGGATGGACCGTAACCGTGCCGCCCTTCTCGACCCGATCCTCACGCGAACGAGCTGCCGCTCCTACCGGTCCGATCCGATCCCGGAGGAGGATCTGACGCGTCTGCTCGAGGCGATGCGCCACGCGCCATCGGCCGGCAACTCGCAGCCGTGGCGATTCTACGTCGTCCGGTCGCTCGATCTTCGCTGCGCGCTCGCCGCGGCCGCCCATGGCCAGGAGTTCCTGTCCGAGGCGCCGGTGGTGCTCGTCGTCTGCGCCGACCCCGATCGGTCCGCCGAGGAATATGGAGAGCGTGGCCGTACGCTCTACGTCTACCAGGACACGGCCGCGGCGGTGGAAAACGCGCTCGTCGCCGCCACTGCGCTCGGCTATGGGAGCTGCTGGGTCGGAGCGTTCGAGGAGGAGGCGGTCCGCGCCGCCATTTCGCTCCCCGACCGGCTCCGCCCCGTGGCGATGGTGCCGATCGGGCAGCCGGCCGGGCCTGGTCGCGCGCGCCCGCGCCGCCCGCTGCGGGAGATCGTGGAGACGCGGTGAGCGATAGCGAAACGCCTTCCTTCCCCCATCCATCGGGTTATCTCGGCTGGATCCGCTCGCACGTCGGACGCGAGCCGATCCTGCTCGTCTACGCGACCGCGATCGTGCGGGACCGTTCCGGCCGCGTCCTGTTCCAGCGCCGCGCCGACTTCCCGATCTGGGGGCTCCCCGGCGGGATCCTGGAGCCGGGAGAGACGTTGATCGACGCGCTCCGGCGCGAAGCGCGCGAGGAGACCGGCTACGAGGTGCGGCCGGTGCGTTTCGTCGGGCTGTATTCCTCCCCCGACTACACGGTCCACTATCCCAACGGAGATGCGGTCCAGCAGGTGACCGGAGCGTTCGAGTGCGAGATCGAAGGGGGGAGCGGCGAGCCGGACGGCGACGAATCGCTCGAGCAGATCTTCCTTCCGATCGATTCCGCTCCCCCGCTCTTCCCCTGGTACGACCAGATGCTCGCAGACGTTCGCGCCGGCTCCCCCGCCACGCGCTTCGACGCCGGTTCGCCGAGCGGGCCGAACCCCCATCCCGAAGGGATCGTCCGCTGGCTGCGATCGCACGTCGGCGCCGAGCCGATCCTGATGCCGTGCGCCTCGGCGATCGTGCAGGACGGACTGGGCCGGGTGCTCCTCATACGGCGAGGCGACTCCGGGCTCTGGGCGCTCCCGGCCGGATCGATGGAGATGGGCGAGCGGATCGACGGCACGGCGGTGCGCGAGGTCGAAGAGGAGACAGGACTGATCGTGCGCGCCACGCGCTTGACCGGCTTCTACGCCGGGCTCGACCACTGGTCGGTCTATCCGAACGGGGATCAGGTCTGGCTCGCGGTGGCCTGCTTCCTCTGCGAAATCGAAGGAGGGACGCTCCGCGCCGACGGCGTGGAAAGCACGGAGGTCGGATTCTTCGGGCCGGAGGAGCTCCCTCTGGATCACGAACCCTGGGGACCGCGCACGCGCCGGCGCATCCAGGACGCCCTGGAGCGAGGACCGGAGGCGGTGGCGGGATAGAGGCGATCGATGGCGTTCACGAGTCGCCGCGGGAAGGGCGGGCGCGCGGGGGCGGGGCGCTCGGGCGCACGTTCGGGCGCACGCTTGGGCGCACGCGCGGGCGCGGAACGCGCGGGCGGGCGCTCGGGCACGCGCGCGGGCGCGTTCGGGTTCTCGCCCTCCCGCCTCGAGGAGCGGCTGGCGGAGGCGTTGTTCCGCCTGATCAGCCGGATCCCAGCGTCGAAGGCGGTGGCCGAGCGCACTCCCGCGGATCGATCGAAGCTTCTGATCCTGCACGCCTCCTCGCGCGCGGCGCTCACGTCGGCGACGCTCTCGATCCCGCCCGGCCCGCTCGGGCTCGCGACGGTCCTGCCCGATCTGATGGCGATCTGGCGCATCCAGCGCCAGCTCGTCGCCGACATCGCCGCGCTGCACGGCAAGACGGCCCGTCTCGGCCGGGAGGAGATGGCGTACTGCCTCTTCCGCCATGCGGCAGGCCAGGTGGTCCGGGACGTCGTGATGCGCGCAGGGGAACGCTACGTGGTCCGCAGGACTTCGATGGAGATGCTGCGAAGCATGCTGCGGCGCGTGGGCGTCTCGATCTCCGAGCGCGCGGCCGGTCGCGCCGCTTCGCGCTGGCTGCCGGTCGTCGGCGCGGTCGGGATCGGAGCCTACGCCTACTACGACACGGCGCAGGTCGGGAAGACGGCGCTCGCGTTCTTCGCCGCGGACATCGACGACACCCGCGATCAGGCCGGCACGCAGACGTAGAGCTGCTTCGGCGAGTCGGACGTGAACGGCGAGCCGTCGTAGTTGCCGAACTTCTCGAGCACCTTCCAGCCGTTGTAGCGCAGGAGCGCGTCCATCTCCTGAGGGAAGAAGCACCGCATGTCGAGAAGCTGGTCCATCGGACTCTCCTGCCCTTCGATTCTGAAGGACCACAACACCCGGTTCACCTGGCCGGCGGCATCGTAGCGGCACGTCTCGACGATCTCGACACGGCGGCCGTCGGGCAGATGGAAATCCCAGATGCGAGGAGTGACGTCACGCCCGACCAGGCGATTGACATCGGGATTGAACAGGTCTGTGAGGAAGAGACCGCCGGGTTCGAGATGCGCCCGCACTCCGGCGAAGATTCTCTCGATGTCCTCGATGGTGTAGGTGTTCTGGAGCGAGTTGAACGGGATGAAGATCATCGAGAACCGTCGCCCCAGGCTCAGCCGGCGCATGTCTCCCTTGACCCAGCGCACGTCCACCCCCGCAGCGCGACCCTTCTCGCGGGCGGAATCGAGCATCGAATCGGTGAAATCGAGACCTGTCATCCGATGCCCGCGCTGCGCAAGAGGGATCGTGAGACGCCCGGTGCCGCAGCAAAGCTCGAGCACCTCGCCGCCGGCCTGCCGGCACCATCCGTCGTAATAGTCGAGGTCGCCCAGGGAAGTGTTCATCGCGTCATAGAAGACGCCATCATGGATCAGAGGATCGACTCCATAGGGCCTCATCCGATGCAGGCTCCTCTCAAGTATCTCGAATCAAGTATCGCGAAGACCCGCCGCCTGCTCGCCTCTCTCGCTCGCGTTCGGCGACCTTTGGGTTGCTTTCGGGGCGGGTCGATCCTAACACGATCCCGCTCCGGCGCCCGATCAGGCATTCGGCTCGCGAAATTCCCCGAAGATTCTCTGTCCGCCTCTGACCCGTCCTTACGGATGTAGGGCGTTCCGCAACCCCGAACCACGACCCTGCCCCCTTTGCACAGGAGGACTGCCATGATCGGCCATCGACCTGCGCGAGCCGCGTCGCGCAGATGGTTCCAGCCCCTGCCGCTCCTTCTCGTTCCTTCCACGCTTCTCGCGCTCGTGCTCGGGCTCTGCCTCGGCCTCGGGCTCGATGCCCGGACGGCGGGGGCCGATGCCCTCCGCGAAGCGTTCCTGACGGTCCGCGAAGGCAACGCGAACGACGCGAACATCGGCGCTTCGGTCGGCACCGCCGGCGACGTCAATGGGGACGGTTACAGCGACGTGCTCCTCAACAGCCGCGAGAACAACGGCACCGTCCGGTGCTACCTGGGCGGCCGCGATCTCGATTTCTCGGCCCCCGCATGGACGGCGACGGGCGGAGCGCAGCCCAACGCCTGGCTGGGCTGCCGCGTCTCCACCGCCGGCGACGTGAACGGCGACGGCTACGACGACGTGCTGATCGGCGCGCCGATCTACAGCGACGGACAATCGTCCGAAGGAGCGGTCTTCGTCTACCTAGGCTCCTCCTCCGGACTCTCGCCGACGCCGCACAAGGTCCTCCAACAGGACGTCGCGTTGGCGGGATTCGGGTCCTCGGTCGACACCGCCGGCGATGTCAACGGCGACGGCTACGATGACGTCGTGGTCGGCGCGCCGAACTACGGGAGCGGGCAGGCGCAGGAAGGACGGGTCTACGTCTATCTCGGGTCGTCCTCGGGAATGCACGCGCAACCCTCGTGGAGTTTCGAGAGCAATGTCTCCGGCGCCTACCTCGGCCAGCGCGTTGCCGGCAGCGCCGACGTCAACGCCGACGGTTACGACGACCTCCTCGTCTCGGCGCCCG
The DNA here is from genome assembly GCA_041946735.1 of Candidatus Eiseniibacteriota bacterium. Lineage (GTDB taxonomy): Bacteria > Eisenbacteria > RBG-16-71-46 > CAIMUX01 > VGJL01 > JBHGAY01. The sequence continues at coordinate 105,005 of JBHGAY010000003.1, read as the reverse complement.
ATCTGGCGAACGGCCAGGCGTCCGAAGGACGCGTCTACCTGTTCCTCGGCTCGCCGTCGGGACTCGGCGCAGGCCCCGCCTGGACCTACGAATCGAACACCGCCGGCGGCCGTTGCGGTTGGGGCCTCGGCTGCGCGGGCGACGTCAATGCGGATGGCTATAGCGACATCGTCTTCGATACGGGCAGCAACAATCCCGCCACCGGCGCGGTCCTCATCTTCTTCGGAGGACCAAACGTGCCGGGAGCCGTGGCGAACCGGGTCTTCCCGAGCAACCAGGGCGCCTTCGGGGACGTCATCTACACGGCAGGCGACGTGAACGGCGACGGATCCTCGGATCTGATCGCGAGCGAGGTCAGCGCCAACAACTTCACCGGCCGGATCACCATCCTCGGCGGATCGGAGACCGCCGCGGCGCCGCCGGTCCTCGCCCTCCGAGACGGCCAGCAGGCGGAGGAGGCGTTCGCAACCGATGCGCGTCCCGCCGGCGATGTGAATGGCGACGGGTATGGAGACGTGATCGTGGGCGCCCCGCGCTTCGAGAGCGGTCCGGTGCACATCGATGAGGGAATCGTCCGCCTCTATCTCGGCCAGGCCACCGCACCCGCCTCGCAGCCCGCCTGGTTCCCGATGGGCGTTCAGTGGAACGCGCAATACGGCGCGGCGGTCGCCCAAGGCGACTGGAACGGGGACGGCCTGACCGATCTCGCCTTCGGCGCCCCCTGGTACGACGTCGAGGAGACCGACTGCGGCGCGGTCACGATCTACTACGGCAACGAAGCGGGCTATACGGTCGCCGCGAACCAGTTCCTGAGCGGTGAAATCGAAAACGAGCTGCTCGGCTTCTCGCTCGCGAATGCCGGCGATGTCGACAACGACGGCTACGACGATCTGGTCGTCGGCGCGCCCAGCTACGGCAGCCTCGATTGGCCGAACGTCGGGGCAGCCTTCCTGTACAAGGGCTCGGCGACAGGACTCTCCGGCACGCCCTCCTGGTCGGTCTCCGGAGGAATCCTGCCGTGCCAGTTCGGCTGGTCGGTCTCCGGAGCGGGCGACGTCAACAGCGACGGCTTCGCCGACGTGATCGTGGGCGCCCCCCAGTACTCGTTCTCGCCGGAGGTGGGAGGCAAGGCGTTCCTGTTCTTCGGATCCGCTTCGGGACTGAGCTACGTCACCGCCTGGACGGGCTCAGGCAACGCCGACGGCGACGCCTACGGCTCCAGCGTTGCGGGCATTGGCGACGTGAACGGCGACGGCTACGGCGACATCGCCGTCGGCTCCCCCGGACTGGACGACGGACAGACGGATGAGGGGGCGTTCCACGTGTTCTTCGGATCGCCCGAGGGCATCGAGGGAAGCTGGACCGTTGAAGGGAACGCGAACTTCGTGCAGTACGGATACGAAGTCGCGGCCGGCGGCGACCTGAATGGCGACGGCCTGAGCGACCTGCTTCACGGCGCCCCGTTCTTCGACGGCGACGGGCTCATCAATTGCGGGATCGCCGAGGCGTATCTCGGGACTCCAGGCAACACGCTCACCCGCGTGTGGCAGCAGCGGGGCGGGTCCACCGGCGACTTCTACGGCTACTCGCTCGCCGGAGGCGGGGACGCCAACGATGACGGCTACAGCGACGTCCTCGTCGGCGCCCCGACTGCCGCGGGCACGCGAGGGGAGTGCTATCTCTACCTTGGCCAGGCGGGCGGTCTCGGCGCCGCGCCCGTCTGGGGAGCGAACGGCGGGGATCCGGCCGGCTCCTTCGGCACGGGCCTCTCGATCGCGGGGGACGTGACGGGTGACGGGTTCGCCGACCTCGTCGTCAGCGAGCCGAACTACCAGGCGGGATACGGAAAAGGCTACTGCTTCTACGGCAGCCGCGACGGCTTGCCACCGAGCGAGAACGGCGGGCTACGCCATCCACGGCAGTGGCGCGCGGACGGCTCCACCCCAATCGCTCTCCTCGGCGCGTCGGACAGTCCCACGGGCTTCGTCCTCGGCGGCGTCGCCCGCTCCGCAAAGGGACGCAGCACCGTCGAGCTGCGGTACGAAACCGCGCCGGCCGGCAGCCCTTGGGACGGGGCCGCTCCGGAATCGGGCGGCTTCTATGACACCGGGGTCCCGATTCCGAGCGTGGGCAGCGCAGTTCTCGCGAAGGCGAGCTGCTCCGGTCTCGCGATAGCGGAGCCCTACCGTTGGAGGGTGAGATTCGACGGCGATTCTCCGTTCTTCCCGCACTCCCCGTGGTTCTCGGTCCCCGGCAACGCGGCCGGCGAGTCGGACGTGCGCATGGGCGGACAACCGGCGACGGTCGACGACGGACAGGGACAAGGTGCGGGAGCGGGTGCTGGTCACCTGGCCCTTCGCTTCTCGCGCGTCGGCCCCAATCCCTGCTACGAGTCCGCCACCCTCGGTTTCGTTCTGCCCGCGAACGGTCGCGTGCGGCTGACGGTGCACGACGTCTCCGGCCGTCGCGTCGCGACCCTCTTCGACGGCGAGGCGCAGGCGGGACAGCACGCGGCCGGCTGGGACACGCGGGACGAGCAAGGCCGCCCGGTCCCGGCCGGCATCTACCTGGTCCGGCTCGATGACGGCTCAGCGTCGATCGCCACGAAGGTCATCGTGAACCGGCGCTAGGCCGAACCGGCAACCGGCGCCAGGCTGAGCCGGCGCCAGGCCCAACAGGCGTCGACGCGCCGGGCGGCCGAGGCACGCGGGCCACCAAGCGCGGGCCACGAAGCGCGGAACGCAGAGCGGCGACCTTCCTCGCCCATCGAGGAGGGTCGCCGCGGCGCCTCGACTTCAGATTCCCGCCGCCTGGCCCTCTCCGCGGGGGTCGGTGACCGCGAGCCATCCGGCTCCGCCCGCGAGCCTCTCGATCGCCTGCACGAAACCGGGCCCTTCCCACGGACCGAAGCGGGAGGTCGCGTGCCCGAGGTCGCGCAGGCGCCGGCGCACTTCTCCCGGCATGCGATCCTCGATCCGCACGCGATCCTGTTCGTCGAGATGCCAGCGTGGGGCGTGAACCGCCTCGGCGAGCACGGACCCGCCGGCGGCGAGCGCGGACCCGCCCCCGGCGAGCGCGCGCCGGAGCACCTGCAGGTTCGTCGAGACTTGCGTCTCAGCGCCCGGCGTGGATCCGGCGAGCCAGGGCTCGCCGTCGTTCAGGACCATCCAGGTATGGAGCGTGTGAACGGGGCGCTTGCCGGGTGCGAGAAGGTTGGGCGAGGCGGGATCGAGCGAGAAACCGCGCATCCGGTCGTTGAGCAGAATGCCGGTTCCCGGGACTGTCCACCCGGCGCCGAACGGCTGGTAGATGCTCTGGATCCAGGCGATCAAGTTCCCCTCGCCGTCGGAAGCGCAGACGGAGGTCGTGTCGGCGGAGCGGTCGCGCGCCGCCCCGCCGGCGCCGCTCGCACGAGGCCGGTCGACCGACAACGATTCGCACGCGCTTCTCGCCCATACGGGATCGAGGAAGCGGTTGAGATCCTTCAAGACCGAGCGCGCGTGCGTCTCCGCACCGCTCGCCGTCTTCTCTCCCCTCGGCCGCCGCGGATCGCCGAGGTGAGCGTCGCGCCACTCGCGCACGAGACGGAGCGCCTCGACCTGCAGATGCGTCTCGCGCGCCTGCGCCCGGGCCGTCTCGCCGGGGATCGTGAGGCCTCGCCGCTCGCACTCCCACAGCACCCGCAGCGCGCCGAGCAGCATCGCTCCCTGTGAGACCGGCGGCTGGCCGAGGACCGTCCGGCTCCGGTCGAGATCGATCGCGAGGGGCTCGATCTCCTCCGTGTCGTGCGCCGCGAGATCCTCCAGCGAGAGCCAGCCTCCCCGCTCCTCGATCGCCTTCACGATCGACCGCCCGAGGTTGCCCCGGTAGAAAGCATCCGGCCCCTCGTCGGCGAGGCGGCGCAGCGAGCGGGCGAGATCCGGCTGGACGACGCGCGCCCCCGCGGGGAGCGGCCGGCCGTCGGGCGAGAGGAACAGGCCCGCCAGCAGAGGATCGGCGGCCAACAGAGGACGGTGGAGGCTCGCGGCCCGGGTCCAGCGCTCGCCGATCGGAAATCCCTCCTCGGCCAGTTGGATGGCCGGCGCCAGCACACGATCGGGCGAGGAGCGCCCGCGCGAGGCCAGCAGGTGGAACCAGGCGCCCACGATCCCCGGGACTGTGATGGGCAGAGCCCCGCGCACCGGGACGGCGCCCCCGGCCGCCTTCCGCAACGCCTCCGCGTCGGCGCGGGCCGGCGCCGCTCCGCTGCCCTGGAGGGCGCGCGCGCGGGAGGCGGAATCGTCCCAGACCAGGGCAAAGGCATCCCCCCCGAGGTGGCTCGCCCATGGCTCCACCACGCACAGGGCCGCGCCGGCCGCCACGACAGCGTCCGCGGCCGATCCCCCCTCGGCGAGAAGCCGCAGTCCTGCCGACGTAGCAAGGGGATGCGCGGTTGCGACGGCGCAGCGAGGGGCCCGGACCGGGGGGCGCTCCAGCAAGAAATACCTCCGCTGTGGCTTCTAGAAAGATTCTGCTAACCTTATCGGCTCCACCGTCCGATTCCCTAGAATCGAGAGTCGACTCGAAGCGAGCGGGGAGCTGGGACACATGATCGTCGAGACTTTCCCTGTCGGGCTGCTTCAATGCAACTGCACCGTTCTCGGGTGCGAAGAGACGAGGCGCGCCCTCGTCGTCGACCCAGGGGATGAGGTCGAGGCGATTCTCGCCGTCGTCGAACGCTACCGCCTGACCGTCGAGACGATCCTCCACACCCACGCGCACCTCGACCACCTCGGCGCGACGGCTCCCCTCGCGCGGGCGACCGGAGCGCGGGTGCTGCTGCATGCCGGCGACCAGCCGCTCTACGACCACGTCGACGAGCAGGCGCGGCTCTTCGGATTCGCCACGCCGCCAACCGTCCCGGTCGATCGCCATGTGGCCGACGGCGAGGAGCTCCGCGTGGGAGAGATGCGGGGCGAGGTGCTCCACACGCCCGGCCACACGCCGGGCAGCCTCTGCCTCCACCTTCCTGCTCCGGCGAACTCCCCGGCCGGCGCCGCCTCCCCGAGAGCCAGCGATGCTCCCGCCCGGCTGTTCTCCGGCGACACGCTCTTCCAGGGATCGATCGGACGGACCGACCTCTGGGGAGGCGACACCGATGCGATCCTCCGCTCGATCCGCGAGCGGCTCCTGACCCTGCCCGACGCGACGCTCGTCGTCCCCGGACACGGGCCCTCCACCACGATCGGCCAAGAGCGCCGGTCCAACCCTTTCCTGAGGTCCTTGGTGCCATGAAGCGTCGACCGATTCAGGACCGCCTTGCCGAATACACGAGCCGCCTCGTCGAGACGTACGCCGACGAGATGTCTCGCGCCCACAATCTCGATCAGGTGCGCCGCCTCCCGTCGCCCGAGAAGACGACCGAGGTCCTGCTGAAGATCCTCGAGGTGCTCTATCCCGGCTTCTACGGGAATCAGCACCTGACGAGGAACAACGTCGCCTATCACGCGGGCGCGTTGCTCGATGACATCGCCGACGAGCTGGACGAGCAGATCTATCTCTCGTCGCGCTTCGTCTGCCCGAACGACGATCCGTGCGACCACTGCGCACAGTTCGCGGACGCCGCGGTCGAGCAGTTCATCGGAGGGTTGCCGGACGTGCGGCGCGCGCTCGCTCTCGACGTGCAGGCGGCGTTCGACGGGGACCCTGCGGCGAAGAGCTTCGCGGAGATCATCCTCGCCTATCCGGGACTCGAGGCGGTCTCGATCTATCGGATCGCGCACGAGTTGACCGTCCTCGACGTGCAGCTCCTGCCGCGGATCATGACCGAGTATGCCCATCGCAAGACGGGGATCGACATCCATCCGGGGGCGAAGATCGGCAACAGCTTCTTCATCGATCATGGAACGGGAGTGGTGGTGGGCGAGACGACGGACATCGGCTCGCAGGTGAAGATCTATCAGGGTGTCACGCTCGGCGCGCTCTCCTTCCCCAAGGACGAGAGGGGCAACCTGATCCGAGGCCGCAAACGCCACCCGACCATCGAGGACGAGGTGGTGATCTATGCAGGCGCGACGATCCTGGGAGGAGACACGGTGATCGGCAAGGGGTCGGTCATCGGCGGAAACACCTGGGTCACGCATTCGATTCCGCCATACAGCAGGGTCTTGAGCACGCCGCAGGAGCAGCGGATCGAGCCGGGCGGCAACGGACCGAACCGTGTCCCGTCGGGCGCGAATCGTCCCAACGGCGGACGCTAGGAGATCCTTCGGAGGACCGATAGCATGGGAAAGATCTTCGACTCCGTCGCCGAGACGATCGGGCGGACGCCCCTCGTCCGTACACCGCACCTTTCGAAGGGTCTCGAGGCCGACGTCCTCTTCAAGCTCGAATCGTTCAACCCGATGTCGAGCGTGAAGGACAGGATCGGCTACTCGATGATCCAGGACGCGATCGAACGCGGGGTCCTCGGCCCCGGGACGACCCTCATCGAGCCGACCTCCGGCAATACCGGGATCGCGCTCGCCTTCATCTGCGCGGCGCGCAAGATCCCGCTCGTCCTGACGATGCCCGATACGATGTCGCTCGAGCGGCGCAAGGTCATGGCCGCCCTCGGAGCCCGCGTCGTCCTGACCGATGGGACGAAGGGGGTGAAGGAGACCATCGCGCGGGCCGAGGAGCTGAATCGCGAGATTCCGAACTCGCTGATCCTCGGCCAGTTCACGAATCCCGCGAACCCCGAGATCCACCGGAAGACCACGGCGGTCGAGATCTGGGACGACACCGAGGGGAAGGTCGACATCTTCGTCTCGGGCGTCGGCACCGGCGGGACGATCACCGGCGTCGGCGAAGTGCTGAAATCGCGCAAGCCGTCGGTGCGGGTCTACGCGGTCGAGCCGGCGAACTCCCCCGTCATCACGCAGGCGAAGAAGGGGCAGGAGCTTGCGCCCGGGCCCCACAAGATCCAGGGGATCGGGACCGGCTTCATTCCGAAGGTGCTGAACCTGGAAGTGATCGACGACACGTTCGTCGTCGCCGATGAGCAGGCGTTCGATACGGCGCGCCGGCTGGCGCGCGAGGAAGGCCTGATGGTCGGGATCTCGAGCGGAGCCGCCGCCTACGCGGCCTATGAGATCGCGCGGCGGCCGGAGAACCGTGGCAAGCAGATCGTCGCGATCCTGCCGAGCCACGGGGAGCGATACCTGTCGACCCCTCTGTTCGACTTCCCGGAGACTCCCGCGATTCCGTAAGGGAGCGATCGGTCGGATACGAATCGGGGCGGAGGATCGGGCTCCTCGATCCTCCGCCCTTCTCATGCCCGCGGTTCGCGTTCCCTCCGCAGATCCGTGCGATCCGGAGGGAAGGAGGAACGCGTCAGGATCAGCGGACGAGCACGAGCTTGCGCTGCGCCGCGCTGCCGTCCAGACGCGCGACCAGGAAGTAGATCCCCGCAGGGCTCGCCCCTCCGCCCTCCATCAGGCCGTCCCAGCGAAGCTCGGTGCTTCCGGCGCCGAAGGACCCGTCGTGAAGCGTGCGCACCTTGCGGCCGAGGAGATCGTAGACGGCGACCAGGCCGTGCGCGGAGGAGTCGACCGATAGCAGGATCGACTCGCTGGCGCGATAGGGAGTCGGGAGGGAGAGCAGGACGTCCGGGTCGTCCGCCGATGGCAGCGGAGCCGGACTCTCGTCTCCGCCACCGCCGTCTCCGTCGACCGGATCGTCCGGGTCTGCGGGATCGTCCGGCGAGCCGGGGTCGACCGGTCCGGCGAAGTCCTGCGGGAGCGTGACCCAGTCGGGATCCCCCCAGCGGGCCAGATGATAGGACGGATGCCGGCCGGCGAGTTGGAAGTAGCCGACCGGATAGAGGTCGATCGCGTCCGACGCGAAGCCGTGCACCGCATTGTTCACGCCGCTGCCGAGCGCCGACCATCGATCGCCGTCCCAGCGCGCGACGTGGTTCGCGGGGACGTCGCCCGCCTGATCGAACCATCCTCCGGCGAGGAGGGAGCCCCCGTAGACGTCCAAGGCGTAGATTGCGCTGTTCGTCCCGTTCCCGACCGGAGAGAAGCCGGTGCCGTCCCAGCGTGCGATGTTGCGCGCTTCGATCCCCCCCGCGCGATCGAACCAGCCGGCGACGTAGAGGTCGTCCTCGTAGATCGCCAAGGCGCTCACCCAGTCGGACGTTCCGTCGCCCACGGGCACCCAGCCGTACCCGTTCCACTCGGCCAGGTTGGCCGCGGGGACGTTGCCGATCCGGGAGAAGCTGCCGCCCGCGTACAGACGGCCGCCTTGCACCGCGAGAGCAAAGACGGAAGAGAAGTGTCCTGCGTCGACTCCGGACCCCATGCCGCTCCAGTGGGTGCCGTCCCACTGTGCGATGCCGCGCGAGTAGGTATCTCCGGCTTGCACGAAGTAGCCCCCGGCGATCAGCCTCCCCTGGAAGACCGCGAGCGCATAGACAGCCGGGAAGTCCCGCGAGACGACGCCGCCTGCGAGCGGGTGCCACGCGGTCCCGTCCCAGCGAGCGACGCCGCTGCAGCGGACTCCGCCCGCTACGTCGAAGTCCCCTCCCGCGATCAGGTCTCCCTCGTAGACGGCGAGGGCGTTCACCCAGTCGTTCATCCCTTCGCCGAGCGGATGCCAGCTCGTTCCGTCGAAGCGCGCGATACGGTTGCAGGCGACCCCACCCGCTTCGAGGAAGTTGCCGGCGACGACCAGATCTCCGTCGTAGAAGATCGCCGCCTGGCACCAGTCGTCGAGGCCGAGGCCGGCGGGATAGAGGGTTCCCAGCGACGACCAGGCGTTTCCATCCCACCGTCCGACGTATCCGGCCGCCTGCGAACCTGCGTCGCGGAACTTCCCCGCGGCGACCAGGCCGCCTTGGTACTCGCCGATCGCGAGCACGATGCGATCGACGCCGGTCCCGAGCGCGCTCCAGGACGATCCGTCCCACAAGGCGACGTTCCGCGCGCGCACGCCTCCCGCTTCCGGGAACACGCCGCCGGCGACGAGCGAGCCGTTCCAGACGCCGAGCGACCAGACGCAGTAGTCGCCCATCCCGCCGTCGAGCGCCCTCCACGAGGAGCCGTTCCACGCGGCGATGCTGTAGGCGCGCGTGGCGCCGATGCGATCGAAGAGGCTCGCCACGACGAGCTGGTCCTCGTAGGCCGTCATCGCGAAGATCGGATAGTTCGGCGACTCGCCGCCGACCTCGCTCCAGAGATGTCCGTCCCACCGGGCGAGATAGCGGATCGCCTGGCCCCCCGCGGTCGAGAAGGCGCCGCCGACGATCAGCGCGTCCCGGTAGGAAGCGAGCGCAAAGACGGGATAGTCCACTCCTCCGCCCACGTCGGTCCACTCGGCGCCGTCCCACGCCGCGAGATTTGCCACCCTCGTTCCTCCCGCGCCTTCGAAGACCCCTCCCGCGATCAGCCGGTCACCGAGGACGGTGAGAGCCAGGACTTCCCCATCCACGCCTTCGCCGGCCGCGCTCCACGAGGAGCCGTCCCAGCGTGCGATGTGGTTCGCCGCCACGCCTCCCGCCTCGGTGAAATACCCGGCTGCGTAGAGGTCTCCCCGATAGACGGCGAGCGCCAGGACGCAGTCGTCGACGCCGTCGCCGAGCGGCTGCCAGGATGATCCGTCCCAGCGCGCGATCGAGCGGGCGATCGTCTCTCCCGCGGTCACGAAGGAGCCTCCGACGACGAGATCGCCGTCGTAGACCGTCATCGCGTAGATCGGCTGGTCGACGCCCGGCAAAGGATGAGGAGCCGCGAAGGCGTCGGACCAAGACTCGTCGCCTTCCGAGAGAGTGGTGCCGAAGAGGCCGGACGCGCCTTGCACGCTGTGCGCGCCTTGCAGATCTGGCGCGCCTTGCCGTCCGCCGGTCGCCGGCCGGCCGAACGTCGCGTACCAGTCGTGCAGCGCCGGAGCGGCCTCGGTCGCCTGACCGAGCGCCAGAGGATCGAAGTCGCCGGTCGAGCGCTGGTACGGCGCGTCACCGGGTCTTCGCGTGTGGTACGGCGACAGTGCGCCTTGTCGCTGAGCGGCGGCCCACGACGAGAGCGCGGCGGACGCGAGCACGATCAACAGCAGGACCGGAATCGCTCTCTTGCGCATGGGAATCACCTTCCTTCCGAGAAGGCGGGCGATGGGGGGCCCGGCCTCCGCCTGACTCGCGGGATCGCAGCCTGAAAGAAATGGGCGAGCGAAAATGCAAGCCCAAGGAAGGACAAGAAGGACAAGAAGACGAAGAGGACGAAGAGGCGACTGCGCTTCAGAATCCGCGAGCCTGCGAACGCTGGAACCGGACATCGCAGCCTCGATCCGAAAACCCCGACGCAACGATCCTATCGGACGCACCCGGGCGGCCACAAAGAGAAAATCTTGGAGTGGGAGGAACGAGCATTCGCCAAGGGGACCGCGGTGACGGTGGCCTCGGAGCCGCTTGCCTCGAGGCCGGAGCTAGACGCCGAACTGCCTTTCCCGCCGCGGCGCTAGAGCTAAACGCCGAACCGCGTTCCCCGCCGCGGCTAGAGCTAGACGCCGAACTGCCGTAGATGGTGGTCGAAGTGGCGGAAGGAGAGGATGCCCCAGTCCCTCTTGGGCAGGCGGCCGAAACGGGGGCTCTCCCCCCAGTCCTCCTCGGGAAGGCGGGCGACGCAACGCAGAAGAAGCACGCGGGTCCTCGACCGCTCCGCCTCGAATCCCCGGTGCTGCCCGGAGGGACGGACGCCAGGGGCGGAGTGCAGCGTCGCCCGAGGGATCGGGAGAAGCCTGAGCGCGAGCCAGCCGATCGCCCGTCGGCGGAGCGGGCCGGGGAGCGGTCGCCCGCGCCGCTCGCCGAGCGACAGCTCGAGATGATCGGCGAGATGCGCCAGCATCTGCGCCGCGGACATCGCGCCCCAACGCGGCCGGGCGTCCTCGTGGAGGCGGGAGAGTCTCTCGAGCATCTCCGCTTGGCGCGCCGGTTCGAAGAGCGATGGCATGACGGTGTGCGAATCCTTCGGGACTTCAGCCGACGGCGATGATCCGGTAGGTGTCGGGGAGGTAGCGCGCGAGCCCGCGCAGCACGTTCCCGCGTAGCATGTGGTAGATCGCCGTGCGCTGGCTCACCCCGATCATCACCGCGTTGCAGTCGAGCTGCTGCGCCGCGCGCGCGATCGTCCGGGCGGCGCTGTCGCTGATCGACCAGATCGGAACGACGAACATCCCGCGATCGCGAGCGTGTCGCACCATCTCGTTCATCGCGAGGATCACGTCGGACGACGGGCGGGTCTCGGCTCCCGAGAAGAGGCCCGGCCACTCCGTCACCGACATCAGGAAGAGCGAATGCTGCCCCTCCCCCTGCACGCGTCGGATCGCCTCGTCGAGCAGCTTCGGGTTGTAGTTCGTCGTGGCCACCAGCGTGTGGGACGGATAGAGGGACTTCAGCGCGACGGCCGAGGCGAGCGAGAGAATCTCGTTCTCCTCCTCGATCTGCAGCTCGGTCCTTGCCCGCAGCAGGACCGCCCGGCGTGCGATCGGCGGGAAGCGGTTCAGGGCATGGACGATCCAGTCACGCCGGACCGACAGGGCGAAGAACAGCCCGAGGATCAGGAGGCCGCCGCCATAGATCGTCGCGAGCGGCTTCTCGATGATGTTGATCACCCAGGAGGCGCTCACGATCGTCGTCGTCAGCAGCCCGATCCAGAAGAGCCACCCCCGCCGGTTCTTCCTCCAGCGGATGACGTCGAGTCCGAGAGCGGTGAACGTGAACGCCCCGAGGAGGCCGAAGGAGTACATGTCGCCGAGGATCGTGAGATTGCCGGCGGTGCCGAGGATCGTCACCACCGGGACGAGCGTCGCGAGCCCGATCGCCCAGTGCGGCGTCGAGAACATCACGTTGCGGCGCGCCAGGAGCCGAGGGAAGAAGCGGTCCCGCGAGAGCGCGAGGAAGACGTGATAGCCGCCGATCATCGCCGTGTTCGCGGCGAAGAGAAGCAGGGCGGAAGCGGTGGCGACGACGGAGATCTGCATCCAGGGACCGGCCCGGGCCGCGGCCAGCTGGGAGATGAACGCCTCGCTCTGCGTCGCCTTGATGTCGGCCGGGATCGCGGCGACAGAGAGGGCCGTCAAGGTGGGCGAGGTCAGGATGACCGATGCGATCACGAGGAACATCGCGTAGCGGACGGTCTTGTGGATCGGCGCCTTCAGCGCGGGTGAAAGCTGGCTGATGCTTTCGAGACCCGAGAAGGCGAGCCATGATCCGGCGAAGCCGATCAGAAGCTCACGTAGAGGCAGGCGGGAGAAATCGCCCCACGCGTCGCGGATGATCGCGACATCGGCGCCCGTCAGCCGGGCGCCCGAAACGATCACGACGACCAGGTTCACCAGGAAGGAGGCGCTCGCCATCACGAGCGCCACCGTCGCGCTCTCGCGAATGCCGATGATGTTCAACAGGCAGAGCAGAACAAGGCCGCTGCACGCCAGGAGGACGACGTGCGCCTCGAGCCCCGGCAGCACGGAGCTGAGATAGGCGAATCCGCTCACCGAGGAGATTGCGGAGGTCAGGAAGTAGTCGATCGTGATCAGAATCCCGCCGAGAGCCCCCCACCAGCTCCCGAAGGCTTTGCGCGCGACGGTGACGACACCGCCTCCCTCGGGATTGTCTCCCGCGACCTCCGTGTATTTCTGCGCGAGAAGCAGGAAGCCGAGCGTCGTCAAGAGGACGAAGTACGGAGCGAGATTCCCGACGTGGTGATAGAGGATCCCCGGGACGTAGTAGACGCTCGTGCCGATGTCGCAGAAGACGACGGCCCAGGCGAGAAGCCAGCCGATCCTGCGCAGTTGCGCGGGGGAGCCGCCGGGCGGCTGCGCATTGGATCCCTTGGCTGTGGCGGGAGCGGCCGGCGGCGTCGCGCTCGAGGCCGGGTTCGGCTCCATTAGTCCGGCCTCGCCGGCCACATCGCCCGAGAATCGTCTCTCCTGAGAACCACGATCCGCATACGGTAGGAAGGGCAGAACGCCCGGTCAAGCCCGACCGGGGTGGCGGGAGAGACCGCTCGTGCGGCTCTGTCGGGCCGGATGGTAGGATCGCCGAGCGGAGAGGCGGCCGGCGCTCCGGCGGGATGCCGGAAGGCCCGGAAAGCCGGAAACCCCAGAGAGCCGGAAGGCCGGAAGGCCGGAAGGCCGGAAGCTCCGAGAGCCGGAAGCTCCGCTGACGAAGCCACGAGAACGGAAGGGATGAGGACGAGAAGCGGATGAGTAAATCGATCGAGCCGGGCACGACCGAGATCATGTGCGAGATCCTCATCCATGCGCCGGATCAGGACGTGATGCGCGCGATCCTGGATCCTCGCTCGCAGTCGACCTGGATGCAGGCGCGCACCGATTTCCGCGCGGAGACGGGCGCTCCGTTCCGCATCGTCTGGGAGGATCCCGCGTTCCCCGGATCGATCGCGGGCACCGTTCTCGACCTCCATGTCAGCCGGCGCCTCGTCCTCTCCTGGCAGCAGACGGGCAGTCCGGCCGTCACCCAGGTGAGCTTGAGCGCCACGCCCACGGAGGGCGGCACGCTCGTCACCCTCCGGCACTCCGGCTTTCCGGTCGACGCATCGTGGACCGGCGCCCGCGACATCATCCGCTCCGACTGGGAGAAGACGCTCGTGAATCTGCGCTTCTTCGTGGAAGAGGGAGGGCTCGACCACGAGCCGTCGACGATCCGCGTCTATTCCTCCGTTGGAGCGCCCGCCGAGCGCTCCTATCAGGTCTGGTTCGATCCGGTGCATCTCACGGCCTGGTGGCTGCGCGAAGCGCGGATCGATCCGCACGAGGGAGGCGGCCTCGAGTTCGTCCTGCCCGACGGCTCGGCCATCCAGGGAGAGATCCTGCTGCTGCAGAAGCACCGGCACATCCGTTGGAGATGGGACGACGCGGGCACGCGTTCGATGGTCGCGATCTCGTTCTGGCCGCTCGACTCCGGTTCGCGCATCACGCTGACGCACACGACCTTCGGACTTCCCCCGCAGCGGCTCCGCGCCTACGAGTCGCTCTGGGACGCCTGCTTCCAGGATCTCGGCCGCTACCTCGGCTGACCGGACCCTGGCCTCTGAGCCGGCATCCCTGCCGGCGTCGCTCCTCTACCGTGCAAAGGTTCCGTATTGGCAACGGATCGGTATCGTCTACTCTCCCGCGTTCCTTCGGAGACGCCGCGCAACCGTACCGTCCGCGCTCTCCCGAACATTTCTCTGAGATCTGAGGATTGAGGACGAACGCAGCCCGACGGCCTCCGCACGGGCGCGATCCAGGATTCGGCTCGACCGAATGTCGAACGAAAGGATGAGGATGAAAGAGAGTCTGCGATTCCCGTCGCTCCTGCTCGGGGCGCTTGCGCTCCTCCCCCCCGCGGCGTTCGCCGTCACCGACTACAGCTTCGACTGGAGATTGCCGACACCCCAGGGGGAAGAGCTGAAAGCGGTCACGTTCGAGGACGCCCAGACCGGCTACGCTGTCGGGCTGGGCGGCTCGGTCGTCGCGACGACCGATGGCGGGGCGTCCTGGCAGCTCCGGGCCGATTGCGACGACCTCGACGCCGACCTGTTCGACGTGATGGTCCTCGGCCCGGGCCAGTTGCTCGCGATCGGCTCGAGTCCGGGTATCTTTCGCTCGACCGATGGCGGCGCGAGCTGGACTCCGGTCGTCAATCCCTCCACCCGCACACTGAAGGACCTCAAGCGAGTCGGCGGCTCGATCCTGTCGGCCGCCGGAGAGCATGGCGAGATCGTTCGATCGACCGACGACGGCGCCACCTGGAGCCTCCGCAATCCGCCGAGCGACGCGACGATCGAGGAGCAGTTCTGGCTCACGGACACCCACGGATACGTCGTCGGGGACCTCGTCGCCCGCGAAACGACGAACGGCGGAACAACCTGGCAGACGATCCCGGGCGTTCCTGAGGGGGACTTCTATGGCGAGGTGGTGTTCGCGGCCGACCAGCTCCATGGCTGGATCCTCGCGGACTTCCAGACCTACGCGACGACGAACGGCGGCGCGAGCTGGACCCAAAGCTCCGTTCCGCTCTTGCTCGTTTACCAGTGCCAGCTCCTTCCGGTCACTGCGCAGCACCTCTACCTGGCGATCGACCTCGAAGGGGCGAAGTTCTTCGAGTCGACCGACGGCGGAGCGCACTGGCAGATGCTCCTGGACGAGCCCGACACGAACGGCTACCCCGACTTCGAGAGGCTCTCGAACGGAGACCTGATCGTCTGCAGCACGTTTGGCGATCTGCACCGGTCCACTGACAACGGCCAGAGCTGGCAGAACGCCACCTACTACGCGGGCGACGGTCCGCGCGTCGTGATCTCCGCCTTCGGCTTCACACCGGGAGGACGCGTCTTCGCCGGCTCCACCCCTCCCGGCAATCCCTACTACCGCTGGCATCGATCGGAGGACGAAGGACGGACCTGGTCGGAAGCGTCGAACACGCCGCCGATTATGTTCTTGAACGACATCGAGTTCGTCGACGACGCGCTCGGCTACGCGGGAGGCAACGGAGGCACCCAACCTCCCAGCTCGATCTGGCGGACGACCGACGGCGGCGATAGCTGGTCGGCCCGCTCGCTCCCGAACAGCGCGCCCAACGGGGTGTCGCCGCTCCAGATCGTGGCCCCCAGCGCCTCGCGCGCGTACTGCACGACTTACGGACAGTCGACGACCGGCCTGATCTTCCGCTCGACCGACGGAGGGACGACCTGGGCGCAGTGCATGACCGGCCTTCCAGCGAGCTACATCTGGACGATCGCGTTCCTCGACGAACAGAACGGGTACGCGGGCGGCGGCTCGCAGTTCGCCCCCTATCTCTACCGCACGACGAACGGCGGGACGACATGGACGGCAATGCCGACCGCCGGCCTCCCGTCGTTCGTGCGGACGATGGTCTGGTTCGATGCGCAAACGGCGGTCGTCGGGTCAGAGTCCGACGGCGCAGGCATCTATCGCACGACCAACGGCGGGACGACCTGGGCCCCCGTCCTCCAGGGGCCGGTTCGCCGCATCGGCTTCTCCGACGCGCTCCACGGCGTTGCGATGCGGAGCTTCGCGCTCGGCTACGTCTATGTGACCGGCGACGGCGGGCAGACATGGGAGCCTCTCGACCTTCCCTTGTCGAGCTGGGCCGAGACGGTGGAGGCGCGGCCGAACGGATTCTTCGTCGGGGCCGGAGGCAGCAGCATCATCGAGGCGACGCGGCACGACCCGGCTTCGATCGGTGACGGCGAATCGCAGCCTGGGGCCGTCCCCTCCGCTCCGGGGCTCCTGCGGGCGATCCGCCCGGTCGGGGACCGTCCGCTCGTTGCGTTCCAGCTGCCCTCCGACGGCAATGCGGTGTTGACGATCCACGATCTCGCGGGACGCCGGATCGCAACTCTGGCGGCAGGTACGTTCTCTGCGGGCGCCAGCGTGGAGCGCGAGTGGGCCGGCAAGGACGACTCGGGCCGGGCGGTCGAGAGCGGGGTCTACTTCGCCCGCCTCAGCACGCATGGCGGACCCGGCGCGTCCGTGAAGCTCGTCCTGCTCCACTAGGTTCTTCACCCTCTGACTTCAGCCTTCCAGTGACGGGAGGGCGGAGGAAGGGCCACAGCCCCCCTCGCCCTCCCGTTCTCTCTTGCCCGCACGGTCCGAGGACGGCGCGCCACGCCGCCGCTCCGTGGCCCCGGGCCGCCCCTTCGCTGCCGGCCCCCGGACAGCCTCGAACCCACTTTACGTCACGAATTGCGAATTCATTCGAACCGGCCGCCCGCGGTTCGACATGCGACGCAGTTTTTCACCATTAGCCGTCCTACCGTACGGATGAACGAGAACTGCGGTTCGGTTGCATAAACTTTCCTTGCTCACAGGACGAGGAAAGCGATAGAGATTCTTACGGCTCGCCCGACGCCCGCCCGCATCCACGCCTCCATGGAGAGGACGATTCGAGCGGGGGAAGGGGCAGGCGGCCGCTGCACATCCGGGGTTCCGGGGAAGGCCTTTCTGGGAAGAGGAAGAGGAGGTCCGCATGGGACGCGTCCGATCCATCCTGCTCCTGGGCGCCGTCGCTGTGGCGCTGATCGCGCTGGGATGTAGTGACGACGACAACGACAACAACAACAACGTTCCCGGGACCGAGTTGGAGGTCCAGATGACCGCCGACCCGGAGATCCCGACGAACGGATCGCTCGTCCAGCTGACGGCGAGCGTGACGCCCACCGGCGACTACACCTATCAGTGGTCCGCGCCCGCAGGCTCCTTCCAGCAATCCGACAGCCCGTCGGTGGTCTGGGTCGCGCCTGACGTGGAAGGAACCTACGAGATCCAGGTGGTCGTGCACGACGGCGACAAGGCGACGGTCAGCACTCTGCCGGTCGTCGTCTCTACCTACGTCCCCGCGGTCTCTCCCTCCTATGTCGGGGACAAGACGTGCAACACCTGCCACGAGGGCATCCACGACTCCTGGGAGGTCAGCGGACACGCCGACGCGCTCGGAACGCTCGTTGCCGATGGCCAGGACCAGAACAACGCCTGCCTCAGCTGCCATACGGTCGGCTTCAATCCGGCCGTGAACAACGGCGGTTACGACGAGCTACGCATCGATCGCCTGGCGGACGTGCAGTGCGAGTGCTGCCATGGCCCGGGCAGCGTGCACGTCGCGGGCGGCGGAGACCCGAAGCTTCCCAAGCCGCTCGACTCCGCTCTCTGCGGAACCTGTCACGAGGGGGAGCACCACCCGACGTACAGCGAGTGGCAAGGATCACCTCATGCGGGGATCGTCGAGGAGGCGGCCACCCGGGGAGCCTGCAAGAAGTGCCACAACGGCATCGCCGCCAAGGACTATCTCAACGACCCGGCCGGCTACACCGACACCTCCGCTCCGGCCGACACGCTCGCTCTCGACTGCGTCGTCTGCCACGATCCGCACGGTAGCGGCAACCTCTCCTATCTGCGCGACGCGGTCAACGACGTCGCTCTCCCCAATGGACTGCATCCGGACGCTGGGACGGGCCGGCTTTGCATCGCCTGCCACAACGGCCGTAGGAGTCCTTCGAATGCCGAGGACCAGGTGCAGAACGGGACGGCGCACTTCGGTCCGCATCCGAGCGTGCAGGGCGACATGCTGGCGGGCGTCGGCGCGTACGAGAACGTCAGTCCTTCCTTCGATTTCGCGACGAGCCACCACATCAACATCCAGGATGGCTGCGTGAACTGCCACAACCACCACATCCCCTGGTCCCCGGGCAATCCGGGGTACACGGGACATGGGTTCCGCCCGATCGTCGAGGCTTGCCAGCCGTGCCACGGCTCGATCGATTCCTTCGAGGACATCGAGGCGAAGGCGGACTACGACGGCGACGGGACCGTGGAGGGAGTGCAGGACGAGGTAGCCGGTCTGATCGACACGCTCGCGGAGACGATCATCGAGCACGCGCCGTCCGAGGAGGCACGCGCCGAGCTGCAGGCCGCCTACGACGAGGGCGGCGCTCTCGGGATGGAGGAGGCGGTGGGCAATCCGGACCTCACGACGGTCCAGATGCGCGCGAGCGCCTACAACATGATGTTCGTCGCGCAGGACAAGTCGAAGGGGGTGCACAACGCCACCTACGCGATCCAGCTCCTGCAGCAAAGCATCCTCGCGCTGAACGGGCTCGCCCTCGACAAGGCTGAGATCCTGGTCCAGTAGGGAGCCGTGGGGGGCGTCTTCGGCGATCGGGGGGGGAACGGGTCCTCCGTTCCCCCCCTTTCTGCGGGCGGTCTTGACTGCCGCCCGGCCGGGGCGGATCTTCTCTCTGCCCAGCGGCCGGTTCCGCTCGCCCTCGCGATCGATCCCGAGACGGAGGCAGGCGGCGACGGCTTCCGCTGCAAGGAGGGTGGACGTGACGTCGAGGCTTTCGGCCCTCGTCCTTCCCGCTGCGATCGCGGCGGCGATCGTGATCGCCGCGCTGGCTCTTTCTTTCGCCAGCTCGGACGCCCAGACTCGGGCGGCCAACCCCAGCCCCAACCCCAACCCCGACCCCAGCCCGCGCTACATCGGAGCGGAGGGGTGCAAGAGCTGCCATGCCGGCAAGGCGCGGGGCAGCGTGTTCGAGACCTGGACGTCCTCGCCGCACGGGCGCGCTTTCCTCTCCCTCCCGCCGGCAAGCCAGAAGGACGAGCGCTGCCTTGCGTGCCACACGACCGGCTTCGGACGCCCGGTCGTGGCGGGCAAGACGGCGGAGATCCTGCGCAACGTGCAGTGCGAGGCGTGCCACGGTCCCGGCAGCGAGTACAAGTTCGTCCACGGAAAGGACAGGAAGGCGGCTCTAGGCCTGGGGATGCTGGAGCCGACCGAGGCGGTTTGCGCCGCATGCCACACGCCGGAGCCGCTCCCGCGGGAATGCTGGCGGGAGGCGGGCGCCTCTCCGTCGTTCGACTATTCCGCGATGGTGAAGAAGATCGCCCACGCTCGTCCTTCCCCGAAAAAACGCTAGCAGCCGGAAAGTCTCGAGAAACCGGAAGGTCCCAGGCATCGGGACCGATTGCCTGCTTGTGCCGGAGCGGCCGGGCGACACACAATCGCTCGCCGATGCCGGATCGAGATCGATTCATCGAAAGGGGTTTCGACATGCGCTGGAGATCCCTGTCGCCTGTCCTGCTCTTGCTCGCGGCGGTCCTGCTCCTCGCGCCGTCGTGCGCGGAGGACCGCGACGACTTCCGTCCCGTGCAGATCGTCCACCGTCCTCTTGCCTCGGAGGACGCGCCCTACCTCTTCCTCGCGCCCGGACCGATCGCCGACGAGCTGGCGGTCGGCCATCATCCGGTGCAGCGCTGCCTCGACTGCCATCTCGACCCGAACGGCACCCAGCAGCGGTTCTCCTGTGAGACGTGCCATAGCGAGCAGGCGGCCGCCGTCGATCACCCGATCAAGATCTGCGTCGCCTGCCATATGCCCGCCGCCACATATGTCTCGACGATCGTTCAGCCGTACCGCGCGGACCGGCGCACGCACATCCTGAAGATCCACGTCGAACCGGTGGGGCGGGAAACGATGTTCGAATCGACCGATGGACAGCGGGCGGCAAAGGACGGCTACGGCATCACGCTCGATTACACCTGCTACGGATGTCACAAGGACGCCGAGGGCAACGGCGGCAACGCGAGCGAGCGAAGCCTCGGGGAGCTGGCCGGCAAGGCGAGGCGGATCCACGTCGCGCCGGGCGGCGGCGGCCTGAGCGAGGGAGGGGACCGATGAGCACGAGGAAGAGCGCCCGCCGGGCTCTGCCGCGAATCGGGTCGGCCGGTCGCTTCGCCTGGGCGGCGCCGGCGCTTTGCGCCGCGCTGGCGGCAAGCATCGGGCTGGCGGCGAGCGCCGCGCCGTGCGGCGCGGTTACGATCCGCGGAACGAGCTCGACCGCCGCCTACGTCCAGGAGGCGTCGAGCGAGCCGTTCGGCACCGATCTGGAGAACCGGACCCGCGTCTTCGAGAGGCTCCGCTTCGACGTCTTGGAGCTTGGAGCGCCGGAGCTGACCTTCCACGGCTTCTTGACCGCGCGCAACGACGTCACCAACCAGAGCATCGGGGACACGCGCACCCGCCTCTATCACGGTTTCCTGCAGTACCGGACGATCCCGGCCTCCGGAGAGTCCACGCTCCGCTACGACCTGCGTCTCGGCCGCGTCTGGGTGCCGGCAGGGATCGGCACCGGCACGGTCGACGGCGCCTACGCGCGGATCGAGCGGCCGGGCTGGGGCACCCTCGCCATCTTCGGCGGGACTCTGGGCGCCGACGCTCGCGAGCAGTGGCGCTTCGACGAGCCGGACGAGTCGGCGCGAATCGGCGGCGAGCTGAGGCTGCGACCGAACCTCGCGACGAGCTTCTCGCCGGAGGTCGGCGTGAGCTACGCCCTGACGCGCCGGCACGACGAGGACGAGAACAGCCGCATCGGGGCCAAAGCCACCCTATGGGTGCAGAGGCAGCTGCGGATCTGGACCGAGTTCCGGCACGACTTCCTCCTCGATGAGACGTACGGCCAGGCGGCCGGAGTCGAGTACCTGAACCGGAACAACGGCCTGCGGCTCTGGGGCGAGTACAACCGGCGGACGCCGCAGCTTCCCGCAACTTCCTTCTTCGCCTTCTGGGATACGCGCGAGGTCAGCGAGCTGCGCGGAGGCGGCGGCATCAACCTCTTCGGGCCGTACCGCATCAGCGCGGATTTCCTGCGGACCGACTTCCGGCGGCCTCACGTGGGGGACGGGCTGTCGAGCGGCTCGGACGTGGACCGCGCGAAGTCGATCCGGCTGGTCCTCGGGCGCGGCGCGTATCAGATCGGCGCCCGCTTCGAGTCCGGTTTCGGCGGCGATCGCACCGGCCTCGTGCTCGCCGGCTCGCAGCAGATCGGAGACAGGCTCCGGCTCGACGGCTCCTTCGGCTACGAGACGTACGACTACGGCGATCGTGAGGACGAGGACAACGACGCCTCGACCACGATCTTCGCGGCGACCTATCAAGCCCTCCGCGACACCCGCATCGTTCTCCAGGTGGAGGGACTGACCAACTGGGATCTCGAGCAGGACATTCGCCTGCTCGCCCGCATCGACCAGCGCTTCCGCCTGGGCCTGTAGGAAGGAGAACCGGGGATGAGAGGCAAGGATTGGATTCGTGGGGCGGTTGCGGTGCTCGCGGTCGCCACGCTCGCCGTCCTCCTGTCCGGCAGCGGCGCCGCACGCACTCGGTTCTCGCATGAGAAGCATCAGGAGGTCGGAGCGGACTGCGCGACATGCCATCCGAACGCGACCGAAAGCCAGACGGGCAAGGACAACCTCCTTCCGACTCCCGAGACGTGCCAGGGGTGCCACGAGGCGTCCGATCTCGAGCTTTGGGGCTGGACGAAGATCCAGGCGGTGCCGTCACGGATTCCCGCCTTCTCGCACTCGCAGCATCTCGGCATGGGCGTCGACTGCGCTCGCTGCCACGGCGCCCTGGTCGATCCGTCGCTTCGCAAGACCGATCGAGGGCAGATCGGGCATCCGGTCTGCTTCGAGTGCCACGATGGCAAGCAGGCCTCGCAGGAATGCGAGACATGCCATGAGAACACGATCGGGCTGCGGCCGCTCGATCACGGCCCCGACTTCCGGCATACCCACCAGTTCAAGGCTCGCGGGATGGCGGAGGAGTGCGAGTCGTGCCATCGCGAGAGCGAGCAGTGCAGCGAGTGCCATCAGGGGGAGAACGTCCTCTTCCCGTCCCACCCGCGGAACTACGAGTTCACGCACGCGCAGGACGCGCGGAAGCACGAGACGGACTGCACCTCGTGCCACCAGGCCGAGCAGTTCTGCAACGACTGCCACGCGTCGGTGGGGGTGAAGCCGACGAACCATGACGAGAACTGGGTCTCGTTCGCGGGCGGGGCGAACCGCCACGCGCTCGAGGCGAGGCGCGACATCACCTACTGCGCCGCGTGCCACGACCAGGCAGACCCGGTCTGCGTCGACTGTCACCGGGACGCGCGGCCGGGGCGGGGCAACGATCGGAGCATCCACCCGAGCGACTTCGAGGACTACGACGTCAAGGGCCCCTGGCACGACGACGACGCCTACTACTGCTACGACTGCCATACGAAGAGCGCGGGGACCGAGGGTTTCTGCACCTACTGCCACGCTCCTCGAACGGAGGACTGAGAGGGCCTGACAAGGGCGGAATCGGCCGTGAGTCGGCTGGCGAGAAGGCCGGCAAGACGGCCGGCCACACGGCCGGCGGGACGGCCGGCGGCGATCGATCCGCTCCGGTGGACCGATCGCAAGTGACCGAGTGATCAGCGATCGGGCGACCGATCCAGCGGATACGACAGCGAAGCGACCGGCGCGCCTCGAGGCGGCCTCGTCCGATCGGACGGCGGCATGCCTCGAGGCGAGATCGGAATGGCGAAGGGGGATCGAGGACCGGCCGCGGAATCCGATCCGCAGGAGAGATGTCGATGTCTTCTTTGTTTCGTGCCGTCCGTGACTTCTTCCTGAGAACGACCAAGCACCCTCTCGGCTTCATCGGCGTCAACCTGACCACCCTCTCCGGTGTGCTGCTGCTGGTGCTCCTCGTCTCCTCGGCGCTCGGTTTCCAGGCGAATCCCTATCTCGGGATGGTGACCTTCCTCATCCTGCCGGCGCTCTTCATCCTCGGTCTGCTGATGATCCCTTTCGGCTCGTGGCTGGACCGGCGCCGGGCCGCCCGCCATCCCGAGGCGTTGGAAGCCTTCCCGGTCTACGACCTGAACCGTCCGGACGTGCGCAACCGCCTGCTGCTGATCGGAATGCTCACGGCCCTGAACCTGACGATCCTCGCGATCGCCTCCTACAAGGGGATCGAGTACATGGACTCGGTCTCCTTCTGTGGCGCGACCTGCCATCCGGTCATGCGGCCGGAGTACACCGTCTACCAGATCTCGCCGCATTCCCGGGTGCGTTGCGTCGACTGCCACATCGGGCGCGGGGCGTCCTGGTTCGTGAGGAGCAAGCTCTCCGGGACGCGCCAGGTGTTCAAGCAGGCGTTCGGGACGTGGCCGACGCCGATCGAAACGCCGATCGAGAACCTCCGCCCCTCGCGGGACACGTGCGAGCAATGCCACTGGCCGGAGAAGTTCCACGGCGACAAGGTCCAGGTGATCACGCACTACCAGGAGGACTCGACGAACACGCCGCTGAAGACCGTCCTGCTGCTGAAGATCGGCGGCGGGACGCCCGAGGAGGGAGTCGGCCGCGGCATCCACTCGCACATCTACAACCGCGTCTACTACCGCTCCGACGAGTCGCGGGAGAAGATCCCCTGGGTGAAGGTGGAGCGGCGCGACGGCACGTCGGCCGAGTACGTGCAGGGAGAGGTCCCCGACTCGATCGCGGCGAGGCCGGTCCGACTGATGGACTGCATCGACTGCCACAACCGTCCCACGCACATCTACCGGCTGCCGGCGCGCGCCCTCGACCTCGCGATGGACGACGGGAGCCTCCCGAACGACCTCCCCTACCTGAAGCGCGAGGCGCTGGCGGCGATCGGCGAGAGCTACCCCGACCGCGAGACGGCCGTGAACTCCATCCGCTCCCGTCTCGTCGACTTCTACCGGACGAACTACCCGGCTCTCTTCGAAGCCGACGCAAAGAAGATCGAAACCGCCGCGGCCGCCGCCGCCGGCATCTGGTCGACGTACGTCTTCCCTGAGATGAAGGTCGAGTGGGGAACCTATCCCGACCATATCGGCCATACCGATTTCGTCGGCTGCTTTCGCTGTCACGACGAGGAGCACGTCTCGAAGGACGGCGCTACGATCTCCCAGGACTGCTCGACCTGTCACAGCCTCCTGGCGATGGAGGAGGAGAATCCCGAAGTCCTGAAGACCCTCTTCCCGTAAGGGACCAGGGGCGGTCAGGCGACCGAAACCATTTTTCAACGAGAGGAACGAAGCGTTGTCGCGGTCCCGCATCTCTCCGCATCGAAGCGCCGCACTCCGGCTCGCCGGCTTGCTCATCGCCGTCTCCTTCCTCGTGGCGGGAGTGGCGTGGGGCGTCACGAACGAGGAGTGTCTGGCCTGCCATTCCGATCCGAGCCTGACGAAGACGTTGCCGGACGGCCGGGAGGTGAGTCTCGGCGTCGACGAGCAGCAGCTCGCCAACTCGGTCCACGCCGGATTCGGCTGCACGGACTGCCATGCCGACGCGACCGAGATTCCCCATGCGGACGACCTCGCGCCGGTGGACTGCGGCATGTGCCACGGGGACGTCCAGGCGACGTTCGCGGGGAGCATCCACGGTGAGGCGGTCGCCCAGGGAAACCCGGACGCGCCGCGCTGCGCCGATTGCCACGGCAGCCACGGCATCCTCCCGGCCGGCAACGACTCGTCCTGGGTGCATCCGATGCGGGTCGTCCGGACCTGCGCGCGCTGCCACGCGAACCCCGAGCTGGTGAAGAAGTACGACATCCGGATCGAAGCGCCGGTCGAGGCGTACCAGCGAAGCGTTCACGGCCGGGCGCTTCTCATCGACAACAATCCGGCGGCGCCGACCTGCAGCTTCTGCCATCCCGCTCACGAGATGTTGCGTCCCACGAATCCCGCGAGCACGGTGGCCCGGACGAACATTCCAAGCCTCTGCGGCAACTGCCACGGAGAGATCGCGTCGGTCTATCTCGAGTCGATCCACGGGCAGGCGGCGATGAGCGGCGTCAGCGACTCCCCCGTCTGCATCGACTGCCATGGAGAGCACGAGATCCTGCCGCCGACCGATCCGCGATCGACCGTGTTCCCGGCGAACATCGCGCGCACGACCTGCACGCGTTGCCACGCTTCGCAGATCCTCGGGCAGCGTTACGGATTCGATGCGACGAGGATCGCCTCCTATCAGCAGACCTATCACGGGCTCGCGACGCGCAAGGGGGCGCTCGACGTCGCGAACTGCGCCTCCTGCCACGGCATCCACAACATCTTCGCCAGTTCCGACCCGCGCTCGACGGTCAATCCGGCCAACCTGCAGCAGACTTGCGGCACCTGCCATCCCGACGCGACGGAACGCTTCGCGTCGATCAATGTCCACCCGACGATCTCAGGGCAGGGCCTGCCGGGGCCGAAGACTCCGCGGCAGATCGCGCGCGAGATCTACATCATCCTCCTGATCGTCGTGATCGGAGGAATGCTCGCGCACAACGCGATCGTCTGGATCTACTACGTCGTCGAGAAGCGGAGGCGCGAGAAGCGGCAGGCGATGGTTCGCCGCTTCACCCCCTTCGAGACGGTGCAGCACTTCCTGCTGCTGGCGTCCTTCTTCATCCTCGTCTTCACCGGGTTCGCGCTGAAGTTCGCCGACTCGGGATGGGTGCGCATCACAGAGAAGCTCGGAATGTCCGAGGCGGTGCGCGGGATCGTCCACCGGGGAGCGGCGGTCGTCATGATCGCCTCGGCGCTGGCGCAGGTCGGCTTCTTCCTGTTTACCAGGCGCGGGCGGCAGGAGGTTGTCGCCATCCTCCCGAAGCTCCGGGACGTGCGCGACTTCAAGCAGAACCTGGCCTTCCACCTGCACAAGACGAAGGAGCGGCCGCTCTTCGCTCGATACGACTACACGGAGAAGGCGGAGTATCTCGCGCTCATCTGGGGGACGGCCGTGATGGTGTTTACCGGCTTCGTCCTCTGGTTCCCGACCTTCTTCACGCGCTATCTGCCGGGCTGGATCTTCGAGGTCTCGGAAGTCGTCCATTACTACGAAGCGTGGCTCGCCTTCCTCGCAATTCTCGTCTGGCACTTTTTCTACGTGATCTTCCACCCCGAGGTGCAACCGCTGAACCTCGCCTTCCTCGACGGGAAGACTCCGGTCGAGCACGCGATCCACAAGCACGGCACGCTTGCCGAAGCGGGGGCGATCGAGTTCCCGCCGGCCGCCGCGGCTGAGCCGCGGGAGCGCGCGCCGGAGGATCGTGCGGGCGGTGCCGGGGATCGTGCGGGCGGCGGACGTCCGGCAGGCGGGCGCGATTCGAGCGCGGAGCATGACTCGAGCCCACCGCGTGACTCGGGCCCGCGCGATTCCGAGTCGTAGTCGCGAGTCGCCTCGCGCCCGCGTCACTGCAAATAGGCACGCGACGCTCGCTTTTCCTGGGCGGGAAGCGCCTGCGTGGTCGCGGCCGTCCGGTTCGGGAAATGCCTGCAAAGGCGCCGGGACGGGTTCACCGGAGACCCGCCCACAAGCCGATCGAGTGGCGTACCATCCCCCCCACGAACCTTCGACGGAGGAGGACCGATGCGCTGGATCTTGCGGGGCCGGCAGGGCGAGGAGGTGGCGTGCCTCCCAGGCGAGGACGGAATGCACCACGTGGGGCGCGCCGCGGAAAGCGACGTTCGCCTCGCGGATCCCCGGGTGTCCGCGCGGCACGCGGAACTGCAGGTGCAAGGCGACGAGATCGTCATCCGCGACCTGGGGAGTCGCAACGGCACCTGGGTGAACGACCGAAAGATCGAGGGGGGCGTCCAGTTACGCCCGGGCGACCGGATCCGCATCGGCGCGGTGGAGCTGCGTCTCGAGTTGGACCGGGGGGAGGAGGGCGCTGACCGCGCGGCGCGCAGCGACGGCGGCGGCCCGATGATCGCTCGGCCCGCCGAGTCGTTCCTCACCTACGTGTCCCCGGCCGCAATGCGATGGGAGGAGTTCCGCGGCAAGGAGGAGGCGGGCGCCGGCAGGATGGAGCCGGAGGCGCACGCGCGCGCCACCGACCGCCTGCTGCGCGCTATCATCGACGCGGGCGATCTTCTCATGCGGCCGCTTCCGATCGACCAGGTGTTCGATTCGGTCCTCGACGTTGCCGAGCGGGCGATCCCGGCGAGGCGGATCCTCCTGCTCCTCTCCGAGCAGGAGGGGAAGGAGCCGATCGTTCGCGCCGTGCGGCCCGCCGGGACCACGGCGGAAGGCCTGTTGCTCAGCAGCACCCTCGTCCGCTCCGTCCTCGAGGACCGCCGGTCGTTCCTCCTCTCCGACGCCCAGCAGGATCCTCGCTTCGCCGGGAAGGAGAGCATCGTCCTCCAGGCGGTGCGATCGGCGCTCGTCGCTCCCCTCTTCGACAACGAGCGGGTTCTGGGCCTGCTGTACGCCGACGCGAGTGACCCGCTCTTCCGCTACGACCAGGACCAGCTTCGCTCCTTCACCCTCCTGGCGAACCTGACGGCGATGAAGATCACGCATGCCCGGCTGCTGGAGGCGGAGCGCGAGAAGCAGCGCATGGAGCAGCAGATGCAGGCGGCGGCGCTGATCCAGCGCGAGCTGCTCCCCTCGGCGCTCCCCGTCCTGCCCGGCTACGCTCTGCACGCGACGCTGCACCCCTGCTACGAGGTCGGCGGCGACCTCTACGACGCCTTCCTATTCGAGGATGGATCGCTAGGCATCGCGCTCGGGGATGTCAGCGGCAAAGGGGTCGGGGCCGCGATTCTGATGGCGCACGTGATGGCCGCTCTTCGTCTGCTCGCGGAGGAGTCGCTGCCGCCCGAGCAGGTGATCGCAAGGCTTCACCGGCAGCTTCTCGCGTCCTCGGCGGAACATTCCTTCGTGACGCTCTTCTTCGGCAGGCTGGATCCCCGCTCGCACCGGCTCACTTACGTCAACGCCGGACACGTCCCTCCCCTTCTCCTGCTACAGGACGGTTCGACGTGCACTCTCGACACGACCGGTCCGCCACTCGGCCTGCTCGCCGACTCGACCTTCGAGCAGGTCTCCACGGAGATCCCGCCGGGGGCGCTCCTCTCGATCATGTCGGACGGCATCCCGGAGGCGTACGCGCGCGAGGAGTTCTACGGCGACGAACGGGTGGAGGAGCAGCTGAAGCGCGCACGCGAGAGAGAAGCCGAGATCGACGGCGTTGGCGAGTCGCTCCTTGCCGACGTCCGCGCGTTTCTCGCCGACTCCCCCGCCAACGACGACATCACGCTGCTGCTCGTCGAGCGGCGCGAGGCGGAGGGCTGAGGGCCTCCCCCGCCTCGTCCGCGAGCCGCCTCCTGACGGGCAGCCATTTCGTGCCGCGCCGCCCCGACTCGCCTGGTGAGTCGTAGCGGCGGAGCAGGGCGCGGGCCGTCGATCCAAGCGGATCAGCGTGAAAGAGCGCGGAGTTTGCCCCAGGTCACTCGTTGCAGCGCCGTCGGCGGCTCGCAGGCGACCGGTAGAGCGCCGATTCCTCCGCAATCCGGGTTGGCATCGGGCGCGCAAGGCGAGTCGCTCCGCAGGTGCAGGTCCGGTACCAGGACATCGCAGAAGAGCGGATCCTCCGCGATGTTGCCGCTGGCACCGACCTGGTCGGCCAAAGGCCCGACCCAGTCGCCTCCGGCGTTCCCGAAGATGTCGGAGCAGTCGAGGTTCGCGCTGGCGCGGTCGCTCTCGAACGCGATCGCGCTCCCTTCGGTCGAGAAGGCGAGAATCGAATGGGTGACGGTCGCGAGACCCACATCGGCAAGGTAGAGGCTGGAGCCGAGCGGCGCCGCATTCCTAGCGAACGTGCAGGATTCGATCCGCGGGTAGCTTCTCGAGGCGGCCGCGCCCCCGTATCCGGCCGAATTCTCGTAGAAGATGCAGCGAAGCAGGCGCGTATTGCCATCACAGAGGATCGCTCCTCCCGTCCCGGAGACATTCCGTAGGAACGCGCATTCCTCGACGACCGTCTCGTCTCATGCGATGGCGCCTCCGCGGTCCTGCGAGGCGGGGCCGCGCCCTGCGCGATCCGGATCGCCCCGCCCTCGCTCGCATGTCCGCCCCGGATCTGCACCCCGATCAGTTGCGCCGCCCGCGTCTCGGACGACACGATCGAGAAGCTCGGTGCGGTTCCCTTTCGCTCCCCTGGCAATCGATCACGCAGGATTCGGGGATACCGCTCTGCGACCGATCCTGGAGAGACTTTCCGGCATGAAGACCTGCCAGCCTGGAGACTTTCAGCGGCCCCCGCCGTTGGAGCCGACCCGCGTCCCTTCCTCCATGCACAGCCGCACCGGCAGCTCTCCATAGACGGAGACGGGGAACAGATAGGGCACGAGGCCGATCAGGAACTGGCGCTTCTTCAAGGCTTGATGGCTCGCGTAATGCTCGGTATGGATCGTCCGCAGGTAGGTTTCGAGCGTATAGATCTGCAGCTCGACCGGGAAGAAGTAAGGGAGTGAATCGGGGGCATGCGGCGGACGGTAGAGGACGTCCAGCTCGCACTTGAACACCTCGTACCCGAATCCGGCGTACGGATTGAGCAGGACCTTCTGCCCCTTGTCGCTCAGTGTGTCGACGATGTTCTTCATTCTGAACGGACCGCCGAAGAGGTTGACGAGGATCTCCTTGAGGTGTTCGACCTCGACGAGGTTCTGGACGATGAACATCGCTCCGATCAAGTCCTGGATCTGTCGGGGATCGTTCACCCCCTTGCGGATCATCTTGCTGACGATCGATCCGTTGCGGCGGTGGGAGAGGCCGCTCCAGATCTCCGTCGGGAGGATCGAGTAGTGCGTCCCTCCGCGCTGGTACTGGAACGGAATGATCTCCTTCTTGAAACGGCACGAGTAGAAATAGACGTGCAGGCGGATCGGCCAGCCCTGGTGGAGCATCTGGATCTCTTGAAGATCGAAGGTCCAGCACTCCTCTCCGGGGCCCGCTCCGCCTCCCTTTCCGATCCAATAGTCGATCGACACGCCGTCCTGGCCGATCCCGAAGCAGACCTCGAGCTTTCGCTGGTGCACGACGCCGTTGAAGAGATGGCGCTCGAGCAGCGACTCGAAGAAGCGCTTGTGCGCGACGCCGTTCTGGACCTCGCGGCAGTGGTCGACGTCGAAGAAGAGCTTCGTGAGGTACAGCTTGCGCTGCGCCTCGAATCGCGTGCGCCGGTCGGTGTTCGCGAAGATCATCGAGAGCAGCTCGAGGACGTCGGTGCAGTTCCACACCTCGGGGACCGGCTCGACGAGCTGTCGCGCCTCCTCCGGAAGAAGTCCGAGGAGGTCCTTGATGTACTGCATCGCTTCGGTCAGGTAATATCGGCCGGTCTCGAGATTGGACTCGAGACGGTGTTCCTCTCCGGGAGGATGGAGCATCTTGTTCAGGAGATCGTTGTAGCGTTCCGAGCCTTGCAGGATGCCCAGGTAATCCTTGTAGAGCATCCGAAAGGCGGTCGGATCCGATTCGGAGAGCGCCGGATCCAGGAGCGGATGGGCTCTGTACTCCGGTACGGTCGCTGCCATGTTCCTCCGCGCCTCGGCGATCCGTCCATCGATCACGGCCGGGAGGCGAGAAGCCGCACCATGCTCCAACCCCGGGGCCAGAATATCACGGCCGCCCGAACGCCGGAAACCGGCCCGGGCGGCGGGAACTCTCTCGATGCTCGCTCGGTCGCTCGCTTCGTCGAACGACTCGACACCCCGATCCATCCTGAGCCTCCGCAGCTGCCGTTCACTCAAGGCGGACGCGTTTCGCTACGATCGCTCGCAGAACAGGCGAGTGTCGGACCGGTTCCCACCGGTATGGTTTTCGGCTTGCGGCACCCGCTTCCCCACAATGCCCTCCGTACGATCGACCTGCGGCCCGCGGACGCGTTTCGCGCGTGGCATCTTCCTGGGGCGTGCCGGCTGTCGGCCGCCGAGCTGGACATCGCCTTCCTGCGGCCTCCGCGACGCCGGCCGCTGCTCGTCGCCAGCGACTCGGTTCGAGAGAGCGACGCCGTCGTGGAGCGTCTTCGCGAGGCCGGCTATCGGGCGTGGGGGTTCGACCGTCCGGTGAAGGAATGGACGGGTCCGCGGGAATCGGGTTCGGAGACGGCGACCTCGTGGGAGCCGTCCCGGCTCGCGGCTGTCTGGGGGATGGCGGCGGCAGGCCGAAACGCGGTCGACCTCGCGTGCGGGTGCGGGCGTGACGCGGTCCACCTGGCGATGCAGGGCGCGGAGACGACGGCGATCGACGTCCTGCCGGAGGCGATCGAGCAAGCGGAGCGGCTGGCGGAGCGCCATCGGGTCCACGTGCGCTTGAAGGTGGCCGACCTGGAAAGCGACCCGCGGTCCTGGGATGGCAGTTGGGGGATGATCCACGTCAGCCGCTTTCTGCACCGGCCGAGCTTCCCTCTCTACGGGCAGCGACTCGCTCCGGGTGGCTGGCTTCTCGTCGAGACCTTCCTGAAGGAGCAGGCGAGGCGGCGAGGGAGGCCGCGGCGACCGGCCTTCCTGCTCAGCCCGGGCGAGCTGTGGGGAGCGGCGGGCGGACTCCAGATCATCGAGTACCGTGAGGGACCGACAGAAGCGGGAGACTGGACCGCGGCGCTCGTAGCGAGGAAGGCAGCCGGGAATCGAGATGGAGAGGATGCAGTGGACGGAGAGAACAGAGGGGACGGAGGAGACGGAGAGAACAGAGATGGAGATGGAGAGCGGCGGACCGGATAGCGAGCGGCACTTGGACAGGACGGAGGGAGGGCGCACGTCCGGGCCATCCGGATCGAGAGCAAGCTTGCCGACGTTGCCGCTCGCGATCGACCCCGGCATCGCGGCGCGCATCCGGATCGCATCGTTCACGCTCGAGCCGGTAGGCAACGGCGAGCGTCCGGAGAGTCTCGATCGGGAGCTGCGCGCGCTCGAGGAGCGGTATCGCAGATTGTGGAACGAGCCGTCCGAGGCGATCGAGGCGCTCCAGCCCGCTCGGAAGCTCTACCACGCCTTCGGCATCGATCCTTCGCGCACGCGGCCATCGTCCGAATCGCTGTTGCGCCGCATCCTGCAGGGCAAAGGTCTCTACCGGGTCGGCGCCGTCGTCGACGCGGCCAACCTCGCATCCCTGACGCTCCTGCTCCCCGTTGGGCTCTACGATCTGGAGAAGATCCAGCCGCCCGTGCTGCTGCGCGCGGGACTCGAGGGGGAATCCTACGCCGGCATCCGCAAGGACGAGGTCCATCTGCACGGGCGCCCGGTCCTCGTGGACTCGCTGGGGCCGTTCGGCAACCCCACGTCGGATTCCCTCCGCACATCAGTGACCGAGTCGACGACGGCCGTCTTCTTCGTCGTGTTCGCTCCTTCCGACCGCCCGGCGAACCGGCTCGCGGACGAACTGGAGCTTGCGCACCGGATCCTTCGCACGCACGCGGGGGCCTGCGCGTAGCGAGTTTCTCCTTCGCACGCACGCGGGGGCCTGCCCGTAGCCAGCTTCGCGTCCGCCCCGGCCGCGTGACTTTCCCGCAATTCGCGACCGCTGCCCGAATGAAGTTCCTACCATCCCGGGAAGTCCTGAACCTCTTCGCGACCGCGCGGTGACCCAGGCGCGCGTTCGTGCTGACCGCCAAACGCGACTTCGCCGGCGCTTCGCGATGCCGTGATACAGCAGCTCTTCCGGCCTCCCCGCGCGCTGCTCCAAAACGTCCTGCGCCTCTGGGCTGTTTCGGCATACCTCCTGCTCCAGCTCTGCCAGGGTTGGGACCGCCCAAGGTCTCCAGAAAGCGAAAGACGCAGAACAAGTGAAATATCGACATGGACGAAGGTCCGGAAATCCACCACTAGTGAAGGGGAGAAAAATCCAATGAAGCGGTTTCTGATGACATTCGCGATCGTCGCGGCGCTCGCGTTCTCCGGCGTCGTCGCGTACGGCCAGACGACCAACGACAACGACACGAACACAGGCACCTACGACAACAACACGGGAACGACTGGCACCACGGGCACGACGGGCACCACGGGCACGACGGGCACGACCCAGACCTACGACAACAACGGCACGATGGACAACCAGACGACGACCACCACCACCACGACGACGACCGACCAGTACGGTAACCAGACCACCGCGAACGAGAACCTGCCAGGGACGGCGAGTCCTCTTCCTCTGGTCGGCCTGTCGGGTCTCGCGACCCTCGCCGTGGCCTACGGCCTGCGCCGGCGCTTCGCGCTTCAGCAGCAGTAGAGCAGCAGGCGCGCGAGCGGCACTCCGCGAGCGGCGTTTGACGAAGCCCGCTCGATCCGAATTGATCGCGGCGCGAGCTGCGCGCGCGGTCTTTCGAACTTCGCGACGGAGAAGCTGCCAACGGACGCAGCTCATCCCGGCCGCTCGGGACCCGCAGACTCGTGGGTCCCGAGCGGGGTTCCCGGGTAGGTAGTAGGCAATGGTGAGTGTAGATAGATAAGGGTCGCAGCCGAGCCGTTCGCCCCAAGCGTCGGGCTTCCGGGGAAAACGCGGGACGGGGACACCGAAAGCGAAGGGGTCTGCCATGGAAGGCGACAACAACGACCGTAGGAACGAATGTGAAAGCGTTCAGGTCCGTGACTCGAGCGATCCTCGCATCGCCATCGGCGCGCGGATCGCTGATTCGCGCGCGCAGACCGAGACCGAGAACGTGACCGTGCAAGACCTCATCGCTTCGGACCCCCCGAACGAAAGCCGCGGGGACGAAGGATCCGTCGACCAGAGCCGGCGGAACGCAGACCCGCGGAACGGAACCCCGCGGAACCCACTCCTCGCGATGCTGCCGCTCCGCGGCCGCACCCTGGACCGCCGATTCCTCTACCTCGCCGCGTCGTGGCTGCTCTTCGTCGGCGGCTGCGTGCTGGTCGGCCTATGGGCCCTCGCGACCCTCGACACCCGTCTCTACCAGCACCAGCAGTCGGCCGCGCTCGAGCGAGCGATTGCCGCGCGGTTCGCCGCGGCGGGCGAGGGCCCGAGCGCGTCCGCCGTCCGCGTAGGACCGGCCGATGCGGCGCGAGCGGCGGCCGATGCGGGCGGTGTGATCGGACGAATCGCCGCTCCCCGGCTCGGCATCTCCGCGATCATCGCCGAGGGGATCGACAAGCGGACGCTGCGTCGAGCGGTCGGCCACGTTCCCGGTACGGCATTCCCGGGAGAGGAGGGCAACGTCGGCCTGGCGGGTCATCGCGACTCATTCTTTCGAGGACTGAAGGATGTCTGTGCCGACGACTCTCTCACGCTGACGACGCCGGATGGAGACTTCCACTATCGAGTGGAGTCGACGGAGATCGTCGATCCGGACCGCGGGGACGTTCTCGCTTCGGAGGGCGGCGCGACGCTCACCCTGGTCACCTGCTATCCGTTCTTCTACGTGGGGCACGCGCCCAGCCGCTTCATCGTGCGCGCGAGGTTGATCTCGGCCGACCGTCCCTACGAGGCCCCGATGCCGCCGCCCAAGCAGTACACGCCGGAGGAGATGACCTCCGTGGAGGATCCGGCGCCCCCGCCTGCAACGTAAGCCGCGGTCCTGTCGGCCGTCCAGCTTCCTTCTCGACGGCTCTCGTGTACCCGTTTACTCGTTCACTCGTCGTCCAGACGGACCAGCTCGAAGGGAGGGAGCCCCGTCGAGATCGTTCCTCCCGCACCGGTGCCGATCGATAGCGGCGAGCCGTCTTCCGCGCGAAAGGCGCGCAAGCCCGAGCTCCCGTAGGCGCGGTCACATACGAATAGGAT
Organism: Candidatus Eiseniibacteriota bacterium; assembly: GCA_041946735.1. GTDB lineage: Bacteria > Eisenbacteria > RBG-16-71-46 > CAIMUX01 > VGJL01 > JBHGAY01. The sequence goes on along the minus strand of JBHGAY010000003.1, from coordinate 70,118 downwards.
CCCGCAGCGGCTGAGCACGAGATCCGCGAGGTCGTAGGCGTCCGACGAATAGAGAGTGTCGGTGACCGCTCCGGTCGAGGGATCGAATGCGACGAGACGCGTCCCGAATCCCGTGGCCGTTGGGAAGCTCGCGGTTGCGAAGCCTCTCTCGCTCCCCTCGATCCCCACGGTCCCCCCATTCGCCTCGCTCAGAACGAAGTCGATCAGATCGCCTCCAAGAGCTTCCTCCCGCAGCATCCATCCGAGAGAACGTCCGGCAACGGGATCGACGCGTTCGATGCCCGCATCGTTCACTCCATAGACTCCGGATTCGGGGACCAGGATCTCGCCGCGCCGCGCATTCCAGATCATTGGTGCCGTGGGGTTCAATCCCTGCAGAAGGATCGCCTGGCTTCCGGCGAGCGCGGGATCGAAGTCGACCAGCGAGTCCGCCTCGGTGTCGTAGACAGCGATCATCGACGGGGCGACCGGCAGGTAGGTGCCTCCCCCGAAGTCGATCCTCTGCAGGGCGACGTAGATGCGGGGCGCGACGTAGAGAAGCCGGTCCATGTCGGGAATGCGGTCGGCGTCGGCATAGACGTCAAGAGCGATCTCGCGGACGTGAGCGCCGCTTCGCGGATCGATCTCGAGGAGGGAGGCCGACAGCGCGCGGCTGACGTAGGCTCGATCGGCCGCCTCGCCGAAGGCGATATCGCGCGGGTTCGTCCCGGCCCCGGTCGAGAACTGGCGGATCGTGGAGAATCCGGCGGCCGGGTCGAGCACCTGGATGTTGTCCGCGCCGAGACGATTCACGATCCAGACCAGACCGTCATGCACGCGGGCGACCGCGTCGGCGTGCACTGCGGCAACGTCCTTCGCGACGTCGGCGGTCGAATCGCCCGAGACGACGGCGAGTGACCCGGTGGCGTAGTCGGTCGTCACCGCGAGGATCTCGCCGCACTCGTTCCCGCCCGACGGCCCGGCGGGGTTCTCCGAATCGTCCGAGCACCCGGCCGCAGCCAGGACGGCCGCGGCCGCCGTCAGGATCGCCAGGATCGCCGGCCATCGTCCTGGCCCACTCTTGAAACCCTCCTGTCGCATCCTCACCTCGCTTCTCCTTTGCCTCACCTTTGCCTCACCTTTGCCTCACCTCTCCCGAGCCGGTTGCCGTCCGTCTGCGCCGCCGTCGCGAGCGCTGCGTGCCATTTCCCAGGTCATCTCCACATAGACGGAGCGGCCGGGAAGCGGAAAGCCATCGAGATCCTGCGTCCGCCGGTCCATCAGATTGCGTGCGCCCACGCCGACCGATCCCCTCCCACCGGCCACGCGCACCGTCGCCTCGAGGTCGACCCGCGCGAGCGCGCCGCGCCGTTTCCCAGGGCTGTTGTAGCGATCGCGAAACAGGGACGATTCGAAGTCGACGACCGGGGCGAGCGCGAAGCGCCCCGCATCGATGCGCCCCTCGATCGACGCCTCGAGGGCGGGCAGGTGCGGAAGGCGCTTCCCGTGATAGGCGGGGTTCGGGCCGGCGTCGCGCGCATCCTGCCAGGTCAGCGTCCCGATCCACTCGAGGGAAGGACGGAGGGGCAAGGGGGCGCGCACCGGACGCAAAGCTCGCAACACGACCTCCAGCCCGCGCGTCTCCGTCCTCTCCAGGTTCTCGGCGCGGGTCGTCCTCTGGCTGTTCTGCAACCACACGATCGCGTCGCACGTGCTCGAGCGGAACGCGGTCGCCTCGAAGCGCGCCTGCCAATCGCGCGCCAAAGGAAGGCGGCCCTCGAGCACGAGGCCGAGGTCGCTCGAGCTTCCGTGCTCCGCCGTGAGGCCGGGATTGCCCACCTGCACCCCGGTCGCGCCGAACAGCTCGGCGAAGGACGGCGGGCGGACGAAGCTTCCGTGGGCGAGCCGCAAGCGGACTCCGGGGGACGTCTGCCACGCGACCGCCAGATCGCCGGACAGGTAGGTGTCGCGCGACTCGAGGGATCCGGCGACTGCCCCGCCAGCCGCGCCTTTGGCGGAGCCGTCCGTCGCGGCTGCGGCGAGCCGATTCACGATCCGGCTCGCGCGCCCTTCGGCCCGCGCTTCGATGCTCCCGATGCGTCCTGCCTCTTGAACCCGCTCCGCCGCGAGGCCGGCGCTTGCGGTGGTCCGCCGGCGGGCCGGCCCGCTCGTCCCGCGAAGCCTGTCCTCCGGGCGCCATCGTTCCCGCTCGAATGCGGTCCGCGCATGCAGGCCGTTGCGCGTCGCGAGCGGGAGGTCGAGTTCGAGGTCGATCCGGTCCGACCGCAGCGACGTCTTCTGATCCGCGACTGGGAGGCCCGCTTCCCCTTGCGGATTTCGATAGCGATCGGAGTCCTCCTGCCGGCGAACGCCGATCCGCGCGCCCCAGGCGATCGCCGGCATCACGGGCTTGGAGGAAGCCGCAACGGCGCCGCCCGCCGGAGCCGCGCGCCCCGCCGCCCGTCCGTCCTCGAAGGCAAGCCGGAGCGAGTGGATCCATCGTTCGAAGCGATCATGAATGTGTAAGGTCTGGAGCTGCTCGGTGCCGGGGATCCCGGCGTCCTTGAACAATCGCTGCCCCATGTAGTCGACGCGCGCGGAAGGCCCGATCGAAACGCGTCCACGCAACAGCAGGTCATCCTGGCGAAAGCGATTGTTCGCGCGTCGTTCGGTAACGTCGTCCCCGGGCTGCCAAGGAGTCCCCGACCGGTTCCTGTACGGGTAGTCGCCATCGCTCTTCGTCGTGCCCGCCGAGGCGAGGAGCGAGACCGGACCTCTCCCGATCCCTCCGAGACCGGAGAGGGCGAAGGTGCCGAATGATCCGGCCATCAAGCGGATCCGTGGAGGCGGATCCAGCCGGTCCGGGGAGAACAGATGGATCGTTCCCGCAGCGGCCGCTCCGCTGGCGTCCGAGGCAGGTCCACGCGCGATTTCCGCCCGCTCGAAAAGCGACGCGGGCAGGAGCGCGAGGTTCACGGCCGCCTCGGGCGCGGTGGCGAGAGGAACGCCGTCGATCGTGACGACGACCTGCGAGGGGCTGCTCCCGCGGATCGAAGCGAGCGTGAGCGCGCCGAGGCCTCCCAGGCGGCGGACCGATACTCCCGTCGCACGATCGAGCAGATCGCCGAGATCGCGAGCCTCTCCGGCCCGGTCCCCGAGCGGGATCGATTGCGCGGAACCTCGTGAGAGGACGAGGCGGTCCTCCGGGAACGGGCGCGTCGCGACCACCTGGATCGTGTCGACCGAGACGGACTGGGCCGTCGGCGCGGGCCGGGGGGATGCGGCCGCGGAGGATGCGCCGGTACCGGGCGGAGACGCGAACGCAGCGGCGGGGACGGACGCTGCGACGCAAAGCAGGCAAGCGCGCCGGGCGGCCACGCTCCACATCCGCTCGACAGCGGCCAACGGCCTGAGGAGCCGCAGCCACGGAGAGAGCCGCAGTCGTAAAGAGAGCCACGGCCGCAGCGACAGCGACAGCCGCAACCGCCGGGAGGGCAGAGAGACGTTTCGGGCCAACGGGACCTCCACTCCACGAGAGGATTCGCCGTGACCGATCCGGAGGGGTGGGCAGGAGGAGGGGGAAGCCGCTCCCCGGCCGCGCCCGGACCGGAAGGGTCGTGAGAGGCTTCCTGCGGGTGTTCTGGCTCTCGGATCGTCCCGCTCCCCGCGCCTTCCCAGCTCTTCGCCAGTGGCGTCTCGCGAGGGCGGTCCCCGACTACAGCGGCGGGCCCGCAACGGCGTTCGACCGTTTTCCCCGACCGGCGGCGAAACTCCGCCGGAACAGGAAGCCCCAGGTCTTGTCGATCGGTTGTCTCGGACGAGGCCGCACTCTACGGGCGGGTCCCGGCGGTGTCAATCCATCGGAGCGAACAGTCGCGAACACGGCCTCGCGCGCCCGTGCTTTCTCCGCATCCGCCGTCGCCGTGGAAGACCGGCCGGAATCCGAGATGTCGCTTCGCGGCCGCGTGCGGTACCCTTTCCCCTTTGACCCGTACGAAACCAGCGAAGTCCGAGGAAGAGAAGCGAGCGCGAGCCAGCCGCGACCGCGCGGCCGTAGCTGCGGTCCCGCCGCCACGAAATGCGCCGCCCGGGAGGAATCTCCATGCCCAGCATCGCCCTGATCGGAGGAATCGGAAGCGGCAAGAGCACCCTCTTCGAGTTGCTCGGCGGCGCGCCGACCCGCGCGCCGCTCCGGCAGAATTTCACGGCCGACCGCACCGTCGTCGCGGTCCCCGACCGTCGCTTCCAGGAGCTGGTCGAGCTGTTCCGCCCGCGCAAGCAGACGCCGGTGACGATCGAGGTCCTCGACGTCCCCGGCTTCGATCGGCTCACCGACCCCAAGCTCCGCACGGCGGCGTTCGGCGAAGTGCGCAAGGCGGACGGCCTGGCCGTCGTCCTCGACCTGTTCCACGACAGCTCGAGCGAGCACGCGGTCGGGTCGCTGCGAGAGGTGTGGGACGAGCTCGTCTTCGCCGACTACGCGGTCGTCGAGAAAGGGATCGAAGGGGTCGAGATGGCCGCGAAGAGCAAGCAGAACCCCGACGCGCAGCGGCGCTACACCTTCCTCCGGATGCTGCAGCCGCACCTCGAGAACGGCGCGGGAATCCGCGGCCTCCCGCTCGACGAGGAGGCGGAGAGGCTGGTGCGCCAGTACGGCCTGTTGACCGGAAAGCCGGTGCTCGTCGTCGCCAATCTCGCGGAATCCGACCTCGCGGAAGGCGAACGGAGCGCCGCGGCGCGGGCCTTGCGCAGCTTTTGCGGCGAGCGCGGATGGCCGCTCTTCGTCCTCTCCGCAGCCGTGGAACACGAGATCGCGCAGCTTCCCGCGGACGATCGAACCGAGCTCCTCGCCGCCTACCACCTCGACGAGCCTGTACTCCACCGGTTCCTGCGCGCCGCGTACGCGGGCCTCGATCTCGTCACCTTCTTCACGGTGGGCGAGGACGAGGTGCGTGGCTGGACCGTCCGGCGCGACACCCCGGCGAGGCGCGCAGCCGGCGTCATCCACAGCGATCTCGAGCGCGGTTTCATCCGAGGCGAGGTGATCCATTGCTCGACGCTGCTCGAGACCGGCTCGCTGAACGAGGCGAAGAAGAAAGGGGTCCTGCGCCTCGAGGGGAAGGACTATCCGGTGCAGGACGGCGACATCCTTCACGTCAGATTCAGCGTCTGACAGCCGGAGCCGTACGGCCGGACGGCGGGCCTCGGCGTGCTACAGTCGGCGGACACCTTGCCGGCCGGGAACCACAATGAGGGGAGGGCGTGGAGAGGCGCATGCGGAATCGTGACGACTTCCAGCGGAGCTTGCGATCGTCGCTCGCTCCGGGGGGATTCCTCCCCGGTGTGCTTCGTCGAGTTTGCGGAGCTTCCCTGCGACCGTGGCAACGAGCGGTGGGGGCGTTTCTGGCGCTTCTCACGACCGTCCTCGCGCTCCCCCCGATTGTCCTGATCTCCACGCTCGCCTCAGCTGTCCTGATCTCCGGCTGCTCGGATTCGGGGGGAGCGAAGGAGCCGAGCAAGCGAGGCGCAGGAGGCGAGGCGGTCCCCGTTCTCGCCGCTACCGCCGTAACCGAGGACTTTCCGATCCGGGTCTCCGCGATCGGCAAGGTAGCCCCGGTGCGATCGGTCGAGGTGCGCGCCCGGGTGACGGGGGAGCTGACGGCGGTCCATTTCGCTGAGGGGCAGACCGTCCGCAAAGGAGATCCTCTCTTCACGATCGACCGACGGCCGTTCGAGGCGGCGTTGCGCGCCGCCGAGGCCGACCTCGCTCGCGGGCAGGCGCGCCTGCGAACGGCGGCCGCCGACGCGCGCCGCGCCCAGGAGCTGATCGCCAATGACTTCGTGACGCGGCAGCAGTACGAACAGGCGATGGCGGCGGCGGCGGCGGAGAGCGCGTCCGTCCAGTCGCTCGATGCCGAAGTCGAGACGGCTCGGCTCAACCTCGAATACTGCTCGATCCGCGCTCCGATCAGCGGCAGAACGGGCAGCCTCGCGATCCAGGAAGGAAACCTCGTCCGAGCGAATGACGCCGATCCGCTCGTCGTGATCCACCAGCTCGATCCCATCCACGTCGTCTTCTCCGTCCCCGAATCGCGCTTGCCGGAGCTGCAAGCCCGGTGGCGCGAGGCGGCGCCGATTCCGGTGGAGGCGAAGCCGCCCGGAACGACGGCGGCGGGGTCCCTCGGACGGCTCGTCTTCGTCGACAACCAGGTCGACCGCGGCAGCGGGACTGTGCTGCTCAAAGCCGAGTTTCCCAACGAGCCCGACGCACTCTGGCCCGGCCAGTTCGTCGACGTGAACCTCGTCCTCTCGACGCTGAAGCAGGCGGTCGTCGTGCCCGAAACAGCCGTGCAGACCGGGCAGGACGGGGAGTTCGTCTATGTCGTTGGGGCGGACCAGAAGGCCGTGATGCAGCCGGTGCGCGTCGCGGCGCGCAGCGCGGAGCAGGCGGTGATCGCCGAGGGCGTCCTGCCCGGCGCGACCGTCGTCACAGACGGGCAGCTTCGCCTCGTGCCGGGCGCGCGCGTAGCGGTCCGGTCTTCGCTTGAAGAGGCCGCAGGACAGCGATCCGGACGGAGCGGAGCGGGCGCCGGTGACGGCGACGACGCCCGCGCACGGGAGACGACGACCCGGTGAGCATTTCCGCGCTCTTCATCCGCCGCCCGGTCATGACCACCCTGGTCATGCTGGCGATCCTCCTGTTCGGCGTGCTCGGCTATCGCGAGCTGCCGGTCAGCAACCTGCCGAACGTGGACTTCCCGACGATCTCCGTCTCCGCCTCGCTGCCCGGCGCGAGCCCGGAGACGATGGCCTCCTCGGTCGCGACGCCGCTCGAGAAGCAGTTCTCGACGATCGCCGGGATCTCCTCCATGACCTCTTCGAGCAGCCTCGGCTCGACGTCGATCACACTGCAGTTCGAGCTTTCGCGCGACCTCGACGCCGCGGCGCAGGACGTCCAGGCGGCCATCTCCGCGACGCTGCGCCGCCTGCCGGCCGACATGCCTTCGCCGCCGTCGCTGCGCAAGGTGAACCCGGCGGACGCGCCGATCCTCTTTCTCGCGCTCACCTCCCCGACGCTGCCGCTCCCGCAGCTCGACGAATACGGCGAGACGATGATCGCGCAACGGATCTCGATGGTCCCGGGCGTCGCGCAGGTGCAGGTCTTCGGAGCGCAGAAGTACGCAGTGCGCGTGCAGGTCGATCCCGAGGCGCTCTCTTCCATGGGGATCTCGCTCGACGATGTTGCGGCTGCGGTGCGTCGCGAGAACGTGAGCCTCCCGACCGGGACCCTCGAAGGTCCGAACCGGTCGCTGACGATCGAGGCGACCGGGCAGATGGAGCAGGCGAGTGCTTTCCGCCCGCTGATCCTCGCTTACAAGAACGGGCAGCCGGTTCGGCTCGAGCAGGTGGCGAACGTCCTCGACAGCGTCGAGAACGACAACAACGCCGCCTGGTACAACGACCAGCGCTCCGTGATCGTCGCCGTCATGCGCCAACCGGGGACGAACACGGTCGAGGTCGCGCAGTCGGTCCGCGCGCTCCTCCCGACCTTCGAATCGAAGCTGCCCGCCTCGGTCTCGCTCCACGTCCTGATCGATCGGTCGGAGTCGATCCGCGCATCGGTCGAGGACGTGAAGTTCACCCTCTTCCTGACCCTCTGCCTCGTCGTCCTGGTGATCTTCCTCTTCCTCAGGAACCTCTCCGCCACGATCATCCCGAGCCTCGCGCTGCCGATGTCGCTGATCGGGACGTTCGCCGTGATGTACATGCTCGGCTACAGCCTCGACAACCTCTCCCTGATGGCGTTGACGCTGTCGGTGGGATTCGTCGTCGACGACGCGATCGTGATGCTCGAGAACATCGTTCGTCACATCGAGAAGGGGGAAGGGGTCCGGGAAGCGGCGTTGCGCGGATCGCGCGAGATCGGCTTCACGATCCTTTCGATGACTCTCTCGCTCGCGGCGGTCTTCATCCCGGTGCTGTTCATGGGCGGGATCGTGGGGCGCCTGTTCCACGAGTTCGCCGTCACGATCGCCGCCGCGATCCTCATCTCCGGATTCGTCTCCCTCACGCTGACGCCGATGCTCTGCAGCCGGTTCCTCCGCCCGCATGGGGCGGCGATGCGTCACAGCCATGCATTCGTCGTCTCGGAGCGCGTCTTCCAGTCGATGCTGCACGCGTACGAGCGCGGACTCCGCTTCAGCCTCTCGCATCGCGGCCTTGTCCTCGGCTTCTCGCTCCTCGTTCTCGTCGCGACCGGCGTCCTGTTCCGCACGATCCCGAAGGGATTCCTGCCGAGCGAAGACACCGGGATGGTGAGCATTTCGACCGAGGCGGCCGAGGGAACCTCGTTCGCCGCGTTCGTGAAGCATCAGCAAGCGGTCGCGGACATCGTCGCCGCCGACCCGAACGTCGAGTCGTTCATGTCGCGCGCGGGAGGAGGCGGCCGCGGGGGATCGAGCAGCGGCGGAATGACCGTCCGGCTGAAGCCGCGCGATGAGCGTGACCTTTCGGCCGACGAGTTCCTCACGGCGCTACGACCCCGTCTGGCGAAGGTCCCCGGCGTCCGCGCCTATCTGCAGAACCCGCCTCCGATCAACGTCGGAGGCCGCATGAGCCGCAGCCAGTATCAGCTGACGCTCCAAGGGGTGGACACCGAGGAGCTCTACGCCGCCGCCCCGGCCCTGCTCGAGAAGATGCGCGAGCTGCCGGGGATCGTCGACGTGAGCAGCGATCTGCAGATTCGCAATCCGCAGGTGAGCGTCGACATCGATCGTGACCGCGCGGCGTCGCTCGGCGTCACTTCGGAGCAGGTGCAGGAGACGTTGTACAACGCGTTCGGCTCGCGGCAGATCTCGACGATCTTCACTCCCAGCAACGATTACGCGGTCCTGCTGGAGCTGCTGCCCGAGCATCGTCTCGATCCTTCGGCGCTCTCCTCCCTCTACATCCCCTCCCTGTCGGGATCGCTCGTGCCGCTCGGCTCGGTCGCGACCGTGCGCCCGAGCCTCGGCCCGCTCAGCGTGAACCACTCGGGACAGCTTCCCGCCGTCACGCTTTCGTTCAACCTGAAGCCCGGCTTCTCGCTCGGATCGGCCGTGACCGAGGTCGGCCGCGTCGCGCAGGAGACGCTGCCGGGGACGATCACGACGAGCTTCCAGGGGACGGCGCAGGCGTTCCAGTCGTCGATGAAGGGGCTCGGCGTCCTGCTGATCCTGGCCGTGCTTGTCATCTATCTCGTCCTCGGGATTCTCTACGAATCGTTCATCCACCCGCTCACGATCCTGTCGGCGCTTCCGTTCGCGGGCTTCGGCGCCCTGCTCACGCTGCTTCTCTTCCGCGTCGATCTCTCGATCTATGCATTCGTCGGCGTGATCATGCTCGTCGGGCTCGTGAAGAAGAATGGGATCATGATGATCGACTTCGCGCTCGACGCGCAGCGGGCCGAACGGTGCACCGCGGAGCAGGCGATCCTCGAGGCGTGCCTCGTCCGTTTCCGGCCGATCATGATGACGACGATGGCAGCGCTGATGGGAACCCTTCCGATCGCGATCGGCTTCGGAGCGGGAAGCGAGTCGCGGCGGCCGCTGGGCCTCGCGGTGGTCGGCGGTCTGCTCTTCTCGCAGCTCCTCACGCTCTTCGTCACCCCGGTCTTCTACGTGACGATGGACCGGCTCCAAGTCTGGATACGGGAGCTGCGTGGCGGGAGGGCGCGAGCCGCGGAGGCGGGGCGCGCGGCAGAGGGCGAGGCAGAGGCAGGGATCGGGGCGGGAGGCGCCGGCCCGGCCGGCGTCCCCGAAGCAGCCAGCCTTCGCGTCGGCAACCCTCCTTCCCCCCGGATTTCGACCGGGTAGCGGCGAAGGCGCGAGCGCATCTCCCCGGTTCCGTGCTACGTTGAGGACGAAGCCCGGGGAAATAAGGGAGGCGCGCCATGAGTCCTGAACGGAATCCGGCCGTCGCCTGCGAACCCGACCTGGTCCTGCTCCACCCCGCCGGCAGCAGCGATCCCCAGCGAGTGTCGCTCGCCATCGGGCTGTTGGAGTGGCTGCGCCTGTGGCTGGAAAGCCGGGGCGTTCACTCCTCGCTCTGGCCCGAGACGGTCACCGATGCGCGCGGCCTTCGCCACTTCATCCTTCGCCCCACGCCTTGGAAGCCGACCGACCTGCGCCACAAGATCCAGCTCGTCCCGACTGCCGACGCGATCGTCACCCTGGATTTCGAAGCGGATCGCTCCCGCATCCGGCTGCTCGACAGGCGGGGCGACTCGCTCGCCGCTTCCGTGATCCGCCTCGTTCCCGAAGACCTGCTTTCCGTCCTGCCGGACACGCTCGATCAGCTCCTCGGCGCGCTCGACCGGCCTCACTCCCCGCTCACCGGGAAGGAGCTGTTCAAGACCGAGGATGGCCGGACGGCGATCGCCGCCCTCTACGCTCTCGAGCGGTTCGTGGCGTTCCGCTTCGGTGTCGGCCGGGACGATCCGAACCGGCTGTTCGAGCCGATTCTCCAATGCCTCGAGAGGGAGCCGTCCCATCCGATCGCGCGCGAATGCATGACGCGGATCGCCGCGAGCCTCGCGCTGTCGACGGCGGAGGGCGACCGGCAGGCGGCATTCCACGCGATCGGGAGATGGGCGGAGCTGGCCCCGCACTCCCCCGTTCCGCTCTTCCACATGGCGGTCCTCAAGCAGCAGGCGGGCGACGCCGAGGGGGCCCGTGGCGCCTACACGGAATCGCTCCTCCGCGACCCGTTCTACCTTCCCTCGCTGCAGGGATACGCGGAATGGCTCGCCTCCCACGGCTTCCTCGATCAGTCGGTCGACCTGTTGACGCGGGCGGTCGGCAGGACCGGATTCGACGGCAATCTGCTCGATCATGCCGGCTGCCTCCTCGCGAATCAGGGAAGGACGGAGGCCGCCGAGCCCTTGTTCCGCCGGGCGGTAAAAGCGGCCGGCCCGGCGACCGCGTACACGAACCTCGCCCGCGCCCTGCTGAGCCTCGGCCGGGACGACGAAGCGCTGGAGGTTGCCCAGGCAGGGTGGATGCAAAGTCCCGAACCCGATCAGCTCGACCTGCTGTCCGAGATCGCGGAGCGACCCGGATTGGCCGGGGCGAGCGCCCGGGCGATTCTTCGCGGACGGATCAGCGAGGGGAGCGAGGACGAGTCGGTCCTGGAGAAGCTGATGCGGGTGAGCGTCGAGATCGACGGACTCGCTGCAGGAGCGGCCACCGCGCGAAAGCTGCTCGAGGTCGCTTCGCGGCCGGAGGTCCGGCGCGCGGCCTATGCCGTCCTGCTGGAATCTCGCATGGAGGACTTCGACTCGCGATGGGAGAAAGCGGTCGCCGACGCAGTCCAAGGGGACGCCGAGGCGGCGCGCGCCTTCTTCGCGGATGTCGTACGCGAGGAGCCTTCGTTCGCGCAGGCGCGCTTCCTGCTCGCCTCGGCCCTCGAGCGGCTCGGCCGGATGCGCGAGGCGCTGCCCCATCTCGAGCAGGCCGCCAACGAGGAGGACGACGCGCTGATCCTCGATCTCCTGGCGCGGGCGCGGTTCGAGGCGGGAGATGCGCCGGGCGCAGCGCAGGCGCATCACCGCGCGGCGGCCCTGGCGCCGCAGAACGCGCGGATCTTGCGGAACGCGGCGGTCTCGCTTGTGCAGGCCGGCTTTCCTCAGGAGGCGCGGGAGATGGCCGCCGCGTCGCTCGCTCTGATGCCCGACCAGCCCGAGCTCGTGGAAATGACGCGGAAGATGGCGGCCCGCGCAAGCATGGGCGCCGCGCCGGCGTCGGAGCCCGGACGCGCCGGACGCTTCGGCCGGCTGCGGCGCCTCCTGCGGAAACCCTTCGTCCCGCCCCGCTCCTCCGCAGTGATCTGATGCGCTGATCTCGCACGGCCCGCGGCGATTCACGTGAGACGAGAGCGTCGCATCCGGCCGGCTCGATCAGCGACGCGCTTCCGTCAAGCCATGACGACGGAGCAGCGAGTAAAGCTGCCCGCGCGAAACGCCGAGCAGCTTCGCGGCCTGGGACTTGTTGTTCCCCGCCTTCGCCATCGCCTTCTGTAGCAGCTCCCGCTCGACCTCATCGAGAGCTACTCCCTCGATCGGGAAGTCGGCGGCTCGAGGAGCGGCGATCGCGACTCGGTCGGCAGGCGGACGGGCGATCGAGATCGGCAGGTGGTCGCGCGTGATCAGTCCGCCCTGGCAGAGGATCACGGCTCGCTCGATCGCATTGCGTAGCTCGCGAACGTTTCCCGGCCACGCGTGGACGAGCAACTGCTCGCGCGCGTCCTCCGAGACTCCGGCCGCCGGCCGCCCGATCGTCCGGCCGACCTCCTCGAGAAAGGCCTCGGCAAGAACGAGGATATCCTCCGGCCGCTCCCGAAGAGGCGGCAGGTGGATTTCGAAGACCGCGAGACGGTAGTAGAGATCCTCGCGGAAGGAACCCCCCGCGACGCCCGCGCGAGGGTCGCGATTCGTCGCCGCGATGATCCGAACATCGGCCCGGATCGTCTTCGAGCCCCCGACGCGCTGGAATTCGCGCTCCTGCAGCACGCGCAGGAACTTCGCCTGCACCGCGGGGGACATCTCTCCCACCTCGTCGAGGAAGAGCGATCCGCCCGACGCCTGCTCGATCTTCCCGGGCCGCGCCTCGACCGCTCCCGTGAACGCGCCGCGCTCATGCCCGAACAGCTCCGACTCGAGAAGCTGCTCGGGGAGCGCCGCGCAGTTCAAGGCCACGAACGGCCCCTTCGCACGCCTCGAGCCTCGGTGAATGAAGCGAGCAAGCACCTCCTTGCCGGTTCCCGACTCCCCGGTGACGAGAACGGTCGTGTCCGTCGCGGCCACCTGAGTGGCGTCGGCCAGGGCTTTCCTCCAGCTCGCCGACTGCCCGATCGCCCGGTGCGCGCTGAACCGGTCCAGCTCGCTCGAAAGCGCATCGATGCGCTTCTCGAGCAGGAACGCCCGCTCCTCCGCCAGCGCGATGAGGCGCTCCTCCTCGGCCAGCTCCTGATGCGCGATCGCGAGAGCGACATGGTCGGCGATGCGGGACGCGAGGATTCCATCCTCCTCGTCGTAGGCGTCGCTCTTCGTTGCCAGGAAGACCACGCCGCCGATCGGCCGGTCCTTGGAGCGGATCGGCACGCGGAGCGTCGATCGCACTCCCACCTGTTCGATGAATCGCATCCAGGCAGGCCCCGGACGAACGATCACCTCGACCGGTACGGCTGCGAAGCGCGGAGAGATGCGGCACCGGACGGCCGCCTCGTCCACCGGCGTGAGGTCGTAGGCGAGCAGGAACTTCCAGTTGGCATCGAGCGCCTCCTCCGGGTTGCTGAACCGATACTCGGGAAGTTCGAGCACTCCCTGATGCGTCGCCGCCTGGATTCGCACTCCACCTCGATCCTCTGTGAGGAGAGCGAATGCCATGACATCGTGCGGAACGACTTCCTGGACTACCTCGGAGAGGGCGAGAAACACCTTGCGGACGTCGAGCGACCCGGCGATCGCGGGCAGAAGGGCCTCGAGCTTCGCACGGCGACGTTGGCGATCCTGCTCGACCGCCCATGCTCTCTCGTGCTCCGCGGCACTCGCAAGGAACCGGGCCGCCTGCCTCAGCATCGTCACCGCCGACGGAGCGGGCTCGCGAAGGCTCCCCGCCTCCTGCGTCGACAGGATCAGTAGCGCTTCCACCCGATCTCGCCGATCGATCGGGACGGTCAGCGCGGCGCGCGCACCGCCATCGAGCAGGCGCCGGTCCGCCGCGAGATCCGAACGGAGGAGCCCGGCGACATCCGCGAGAAAGTGAATCGGCTGCCCAGGCGCCGATGGCCACAACCGCTCGGAATAGTCTCGCCGGGCCAGGAATGTCTCGCTCGTCTCGGCCAACTCCCCTGGTCCCCACGCGATGGATCGTACGGTCTCCTCGCCCTCCAGTAGTACAAGTTCGGCACGATCGAATGCGAGGCTTTCCGCGAGCATCGATGCTGCGTGTGCGAACAGATCGCCGAACGCGAGATGCTCCGCCGGCTGACCCGAATCGGAATTCGTACGGCCCCAGGAGTCAGGAGTGGAGATCGACATGGGCCGCACAATAGAGCAGAAACCGGCGCGTCTGTCCATCCGGTAACCGCGCCTGCGGACGGCGTTCGCCAGTCGTGAGGCGACGCGGTGTTCGCGCTCCGCGCATCCTCCAGGGGCCGCGCCACTGTCCGAGCCGTCCCCCCTGTCCGCGCTGTCCGTCTCCCCTTGTCCGCTTCTGGACGAATGTCCCGATCGAATCACCCGGGCCGGCTCGCCGGCCGGCACATCTTCGCACGCAAGCTCCGTTCTCTCGAAGCGTTAACGATCCGTCGGCCTTCTATCCCTTCCTGGTACGAAAGACGCATCAGGGCCCGGCATGCACAAGCACGTCGAGGTACTCATCGGAAGACTCGCTACCGATGCCGCGCTGCAGGTTCGATTCGCGAAGCAGCCGCACGAGGTAGTGCGCGAGCAGGGTCTCGACCTCAATGCGGTCGAGATCGACGCTCTGATCGCCACCGGCAGCGATGCCTTCCGCGCGTTCAGCGCCGCCCTCGACGCCCGCCTTCGCAAGGCGACCCTCACGCTCGAGATCGAGTCGTGAGGTTCCAGGGAAGAACAGTCCGTTTGGAAGGAGATCCAACCATGAATGCTCGCGCCCTTCGCTACCATCTCGCGGCCGGTCTTCGCGCCGCGCTCGCCTCCGCCAGCCTGGCTTGCCTCCTCGGGGCCGCGCCTGCCGGCGGCGCGCCGTGGAGCTTCCGCCTCACTCCCTACGTCTGGGCGACCGACGTCAGCGTCGAGGCGAGGCTCGATGGACGCCAGGTGGTCGACGAGGACATCCCGGTCAGCGAGCTGGTGGACGTGCTCGACACGATCTTCCAGACACGCGCCGAGGTGCAGTACGGACGGTTTGGAGCGGCCGCGGACCTCTTCGACGTCACGCTGTCGGACGAGCGGACCGGCGTTGCCTTGCCGGAAGGTGCCGGCACGACCGATCTGAAGACCGACTTCGGCATGACGATCTTCGACTTCGCTGCCACCTACGATCTCCCGCAGCCGGTCGAGGGACTCGGGCTTCTCGCCGGCATCCGTCTTCTCGACGAGCGCACGACCGTCGATGCGACGATCCATCCCGGCAGCGAGGTGGCGAGCACCCGGAGCTATGAAGCGGACGACACGATCATCGATGCGCTCGTGGGGCTGCGCTTCCGAGGCCGGTTGACGGGCCATTGGGGAGTGGAAGCGCAGGCGGACATCTCGACCGGCGGCACGGACTACACATGGAGTCTCGCGCCGGCGGTCAGCTACTCGTTCGGGAAGACCGGTCATTACGGCATCAGTGCCGGCTACCGCATCCTGAAAGCTGATTTCGAGGAGGATCATGGCTTCGACGCCGACATGACCCTCTCGGGATTCCTCCTCGGCATCCGCGCCTCGATCTAGCTAGCGCCCCCCTCAACCGACCTGATCCATAGCCGCCACCAGGACGACCCGTCCAAGAGGCAAGGAGAGTCCAATGTCCGATCGACTGCTCACTCCATCACCGTCTTTGCCGAACCGAGCCGGCCGCGCCCTCCTGCGAGGGCTTGGGCTGCACCCCGAGGACCGGCGCGCCCCGTCTCTCAATCTATCCGGCCGCTCCGCGCTCTGCGTCGCGACGAACCATGGCGTGCTCGACATCGGCGTCCCGACCGGTGTCTTCGGCTCCGAGCTGACCATCCCCTACTACCGTTTCGCCGACGCCGGGATGCGCGTGGACGTGGCGAGCCCAAAGGGCGGGATCGTTCCGATCGACCCTCTGTCACTGAAAGAAGCGCTGCGGACGCCCGAGGACGACCGAATGCTCGGCGACGACGTGCTGCGCGGGAAGCTCACCCGGTCTCTCGCCATTTCCGAGATCGAATTCGCGTCCTACGACCTCGTCTACTTCGCGGGCGGATGGGGCGCCGCGTTCGATCTGGGCCAATCGGAAGAGCTGGGAGAGCAGGTGAGCGCCGCGTACGCCGCCCGCCGTGTGCTCGGAGGCATCTGCCATGGACCGCTCGGGTTGCTACGCGCCCGCGACATCGAAGGAAGACCGCTCGTGGAGGGCAGGCGTCTCACTGCGGTCACGGATCGCCAGATTCGCCAGCTCGGAGTGTCCATCACTCCTCTGCATCCGGAATCCGCGCTGCGCGCCGCCGGCGCGAACTTCGAGTGCGCGCATCACCCGATCCGCGACTTCTTCGCCAATCACTACGTGGTCGACGGCGACCTGGTTACCGGCCAGAACCAGAACGCGGGGCCGGTCGTCGCGCGCCGCATGATGGAGCTCGTGCTCGCGAAGCCAGCGACCAAGCGTCCGATCGTCTCGATCCCCTCCGCCACGGTCGCCGCCCGGAACTGAACAAGACCGAACCCCGCCTCCGACCCAGGAAGCAGGAAAGAGAGGAACCCAAGATGAAGAAGATGCGCCGAGCCCTCGCTCACAGGTCCCTGAAGATCGCTCTCGTCGCGCTCGCGATCCTGATCCCCGGATCCGCAGCGGCCCTCCTGACCCCGGCCTTCCAGCAGGCGATCTTCGATCGTGCCGCCGTCCAGTTGAGCGCGCGGACCAACTCCGAGCCGCTCGAAGACGACGCCCTTCGGATTGCCATCGCCGGATCTTCCGCGCCTCTTCCCAGCGCCTCTCGGGCGAAGGCGAGCGTCGTCGTCTTCGCCGAGGGGAAGTTCTGGGTCGTCGACTCCGGCCCGGAGTCGGTGGAGAACCTCCTCCTCTGGGGAATCCCCATGTCGGAGATCGCAGGCGTCCTCCTGACCCACTTCCACTCGGATCACATCGGCGACCTGGGAGAGTTGCAGTTGCAGACCTGGGCGGGCGGCCGCCAGCAGCCGCTCGCGGTCTATGGAGGGCCCGGCGTCGAGACGGTCGTCCAGGGATTCAACACGGCCTACGGTCCCGACCAGGGATACCGGACCGAGCATCACGGCGAAGAGGTGATGCCCTCGGCCGCCTGGGGCATGGTCGCGCACACGGTCACTCTCGATGGACCATCGACCCCGGCGAAGGATCGAACCGCACTGGTTTACGACGACGGGGCGCTTCGCATCACGGCCATCGAGGTGGATCATGCCCCGATCTCTCCCGCATACGCCTATCGATTCGATTACAGGGGCAGATCCGCGGTGATCACCGGGGATTTGAAGTACCATCCTCCGCTGGTGAAAAGCGCAGAGAACGCGGACATCCTCGTGTCCGAGGCCATCTCGCGTTCGATGACCCAGTCTCTCGAGACGGCGGCGCGCTCCGTCCAGCGGGACCGGACGGCGGCGATCATGCACGACGTGCAGGACTACCACATCTCTCCCGAGGAAGCGGCGCAGATCGCGAACGATGCCAACGTCCGACTTCTCGTCTTCTACCATCTCCTGCCGGCTCCGGACGGATTCCTTCCGCGGCGGCTCTTCACTCGCGGCGTCAACGAGGTCCGGCGGGACGGCTGGACGATGGCCGATGACGGAAGCCTCTACACACTTCCGCTGGGATCGCGCGAGGTTGAGATCGGACGGGTGCAGTGACATGCTGATCGTAGTCCAGCGGGTTCCGACCTCGTCGCACCCGGCGGAAACGGGCCGGCGGCCGCCGGGCCGGGCCGCTCGGCGATCACGGCGACCCCGCCCCGGCCGAGAGCCGGGGCGGGGTCGATGCGTGAAACGGAGGCCGAGAAGATGTCAGGGCGTGTGGTCGAGGACCCAGTCGCAGACCGGCGTCCAGACGAAGGAGGCGTTGTCCCTCGCCAAGAACAGGTCGATGTGCGCGAACTCGAGCAGGATCTCCTCCGGCGGATGGAAGCCGAAGCTCAGGATCGTGACGTCGGTGCTGGAGATGAGATCGAGGGTGTGTTTCCCGTAGGGCCCGCCACCTCCCACAGCCTCGACGTAAAGGATCGGGGTCGTGATATCGGCAAGGTGGTCGTCCCAGGGGGATCGCCGCATGATTCGGGATAGCGAAAGCCGGCGATGAAAGGACGGATCTTTCGCCCGCATCGGGCTCCCCCCCTCGAGAGCCGCCGACGCACGGCGACGCCAAGCGGCCGCCTGGACTGGTGTACACTTTCGCGCCATGTCCTCCGACTTCCGTAGAACCGTCGTGATCGGAACAAGCTGCTCCGGCAAGACTTCGTTCGCCCGGCGCCTCTCCGCCGCGACCGGATCCGCCCACGTGGAACTCGACGCCCTCTTCTGGGGACCCGACTGGACCCCGGTTCCCGCGGAGGTCTTCCAGGAGCGCGTGGCAGCGGCAGGGGCCGAGGAACGGTGGGTGATCGATGGTAACTACTCCCGCGTGAGGCACCTCTGCTGGCCGCGCGCCACCGCGATCGTCTGGCTCGACTACTCGTTCCCGCTCGTCTTCTTGCGCGCCCTCCGTCGCACGATCGCGCGAGCTCTGACCAAGGAGGAGCTGTTCAGCGGCAATCGCGAGAGCTTCCGCGCCTCGTTCTTCAGCCGAGAGTCGATTCTCGTCTGGGTGATCACGACTCATCGCAGGAATCACGTCGAGTATGAGCGGATCCTGGTGAGCAAAGGGAACGGGACGGAGCGAGTCGATACGACGGTCCATCGCCTCCGCCATCCGCGCGACGCCGAGGCATTGCTGGCCGATCTCGAGGGTCGTCGTCTCCCGTAGCCAGTCCCGAATCGCGGTCGCCCGCCTCAGCACCTGCTCGCCCCGGCATCCGCTCGCTCGCACCCGCTCGCCTCGCCGCCCGCTCGCCCGCGCCCGCTCTACCGCCTCGGCGGCGTCCCAAAGAACGATGCTGACGCGGCGCGGACCATCGACTAAGCTGCTTGCCTGATGGATGCGCAGGAGTCGCAAACCTTGCCGCGGTCTCCCATCCACCGGATGCCCCTCGTGGCATACTTCTCGATGGAGATCGCGTTGCGGCCGGAGATCCCCACCTATAGCGGCGGGCTCGGGATGCTGGCCGGGGATACGATTCGGGCGGCGGTCGATCTCCAGCTGCCGATGGTCGCCGTTTCGCTCGTCCACCACAAAGGCTACTTCCGCCAGCGCCTCGATCCGTCCGGATGGCAGACGGAGGAGCCGGCCCGATGGAAGGTCGAGGAGCACGCCGAGGAGATGCCGGCGCGCGTCTCGATCAATCTCGAGGGACGGCCGGTCTGGATCCGCGCGTGGAAGTACAGGGCGACGGCGCAGGCGGGCTCGGAGTTCTACGTCCCCGTCTATCTGCTCGATGTCGATCTCCCCGAAAATGCCGAGTCGGATCGTACGCTCACCGACTATCTCTACGGCGGCGACCTCACCTATCGACTCTGCCAGGAGGTGATTCTCGGCATCGGCGGCGTGCGGATGCTCCGCGCTCTCGGGTATTCCGAGATCGGCCGCTTCCATATGAATGAGGGCCACGCGGCGTTCCTGACCGTCGAGCTGCTCCGCGAAGAAGTCGGCAAGTCCGACCGGCAGACTGCCGTGACAGCCGACATCGAGGCGGTTCGCGCCAAGTGCATCTTCACGACGCACACCCCGGTGGCCGCCGGGCAGGATCAGTTCCCCACCGAGCTGATCCACGCAAAGTTCGGGATGCCGGAGATGTTCCTGGAGATGAAGGACCCGATCAGCCTCAAGCTGGCCGCCGAACTGTTTCAGGCTACGGGAGAAACCAGCCTTCCAGCGCTCCTCGCCGGCGGTCACAAGCTGAACATGACCTACCTCGCTCTCAGTCTCAGCCACTACGTCAACGGCGTCGCCAAGCGGCACGGCGAGATCTCCCGCCTTCTGTTCGCCGGCTACCGGATCGACGCCATCACGAACGGAGTGCACGCTGCGACGTGGGCCGCTCCGTCGTTTCACGAGCTGTTCGACCGCTACATCCCCGGGTGGCGGGAGGATCCGTTCAGCCTTCGCTATGCGCTCGGCATCCCGACCTATGAGATCTGGGACGCCCACAGGCAGGCGAAGCAAGCGCTGCTCGACAGGATCGCGATCGATACCGGGACCCGCCTGTCCCCTGATGTCCTCACGATCGGCTTCGCGCGGAGGGCCGCGACGTACAAGCGGGCAGATCTCCTGTTCCAGAATCTCGATCGTTTGCGCGCGATCGCCAGCAAGATCGGCAAGGTCCAGATCGTGTACGCGGGCAAGGCGCATCCGCAGGACTACCCGGGGAAGGAGCTGATCAAGCGGGTCTTCGCCGCCAAGTCGGCGCTCGGTGATGCCGTTCCGGTGGTCTACCTGCCGGATTACGACTGGGAGCTCGGCCAGCGGATCACCTCAGGCGTCGATCTATGGCTGAACACTCCCCAGCCTCCGATGGAAGCCTCGGGGACGAGCGGCATGAAGGCCGCGGTCAACGGTGTGCCGAGCCTCAGCATCCTCGACGGCTGGTGGATCGAAGGCTGCATCGAGGGACGGACCGGATGGTCGATCGGGGACGGGGCAACAGCGGCCCTGGGAGATCAGGAACGGTCGGCCGCGGATGCGGAGTCGTTGTACGATCGCCTGGAGCAGCTGATCGTCCCGCAGTTCTATCGCGAGAGAGATCGCTACATCGACGTGATGCGTCACGCGATCGCCTTGAACGGATCCTTCTTCAACGCTCAGCGGATGCTGCAGCAATACGTGGTCAAGGCGTACTTCGTCTAGAAGAACGCCCTCCCAGCCGTCGCCCACTGCATGAGGCCGAAGCTCCCTCCCAAGGACGCCGGACCGACTCCCGGGTCGGCCCCCTCCCAGCCGCCGGATACACCACCTGATTCCGGAACGCGCCGTGGCGGCCTGCGAGCCCTCCCCGGAGGTATCTGGGCTCTTGGGCTCGTCTCGATGTTCATGGACACCTCCTCCGAGCTGATCCATAGCCTGCTTCCCGTCTTCCTGGTCTCCGTGCTCGGGGCTTCGATGACGACGGTCGGCGTCATCGAGGGAGTTGCGGAGGCGACCGCCGCGGTCACCAAGGTCTTCTCGGGAGCGATCAGCGACTACCTCGGCAAGCGGAAGCTGCTTGCGGCGCTCGGCTACGGAGTCGCGGCCCTCACGAAGCCGATCTTCCCGCTCGCGCAATCGGTCGGCTGGGTGTTCGGAGCGCGCTTCGTCGACCGGGTCGGAAAAGGCATTCGCGGAGCGCCCCGAGACGCGCTCGTCGCGGAGATCGCCCCGCGCGAGCTGCGGGGCGCTGCATACGGGTTGCGACAGTCGCTCGACTCGGTCGGAGCGTTCGTCGGTCCTCTGCTGGCGCTCCTCGCGATGGCGTGGTTCGCCGACGACATCCGATCCGTCCTCTGGATCGCCGTCGTGCCCGCGTTCGTTTCGGTGGCGCTCCTCGTCTTCGGAGTGCACGAGCCGGAAGGAGCGCAGCCGGGCGCGAGGTCCGGATTGACCGTCGCTCATGCCCGCCGCCTCGGCCTGCGCTACTGGCTGGTGGTCGTCGTCGGAGGATTGTTCACGTTGGCGCGATTCAGCGAAGCGTTCCTCGTCCTGCGCGCTCAGAACGTCGGACTCAGCCTGGGCCACGTGCCGCTCGTGCTGATCGTGATGAACGTCGTCTACACGGCCGTCGCCTATCCAGCGGGAGCTGCCGCGGATCGATTCCGCGCGCGGACGCTCCTCATCTTCGGCCTGGGAATGCTGATCGGGGCCGACCTCGTACTCGGCGCCGCGAAGTCTCCCCTGCTCGCGTTCGCCGGCGCCGCTCTGTGGGGCGCGCACCTCGGTCTCACGCAGGGACTCTTCTCGAAGCTGGTCGCCGACACTGCCCCCCCCGATCTTCTCGGCAGCGCCTTCGGTGTCTTCAATCTCGTTACGGGCGGCGCGTTGCTACTCGCCAGCGTCTTCGCCGGAGCGTTGTGGAGCGCCTACGGGCCTGCGGCGACGTTCCATCTCGGCGCCGCATTCGCGACGATGGCGCTCGTTGGATTGGCGGTCTCGCGCCACCGCAGGTGAGACGGAAGGCGCGCTCCGCTTTTCGCGCCAGCCTCTCGCCGACGACACCTCGATTCGTTCGCCGCCCATCAACCGGTTCGATGCTTGAACGCGCCCGCCGACGAGCGTAGCCTCCACCGCGGTCGTCCAGTCGTGATGTGCGACTGGCGGAAGAAAGGAGTCTTCAAGATGCGCATTGGGATCGTCTCTGTCTCCACTGCCGTGCTGTGGAGCGCCTTGGCTTGCGCGCTCTTCCTGATGCTGCCCGCGCACTCCTTCGCTGTCACGAGGACCGCGGCGGGACACGCGGTCGTCGAGGAGAGCTTCACTCCCACTCCGTCCGACTCGCCGCTTCGCCCGGGGTACCTCGAGGCGGAGAGCGCCATCCCACAAGGCGATCGCGGCGCCGGGCTGTGGGACGGCCGGGGTCCGTGGGGCGGGAACATCCGAGCCCTCGTCGCCGACCCTCACAATCCTTCCCGCGTGATCTGCGGCGCCGGATACACAGGCGCTCGCGAGGCTGGCGGGATCTGGCTGAGCGACGATGGAGGAATCCACTGGTACGATGGCGCGATCCTCGGCAAGCCGATCCAGGCGGTGTGCGTTTCGCCATCCGAGCAGGGTGTCTTCTACGCCGCCGTCTATGACGGCCTCTACCGCTCCACCGACTCGGGCACGACCTGGACGTTCGTGTCTCTCGCAGGCCAGATCGTCCTTGGTGTCGGCGTCCAATACGATGATCCGAACATCCTGATCGCAGGTCTGCCCAGTAACGGAGGAATCCGTCGCTCCACGGACCGTGGCGCGACCTGGCAGACGGTCGGGGTCAACGCCGGCTTCATGAAGGGATTCGGCACGAGCGCTGCCAACCCCAACCGCATGTATGTGGTGATGAGCGGCACGGTGCCACCGATCTATCGCAGCGACGATGCCGGGCTTACTTGGACGCCCCAGGGTCCGAACACGGATGCTTGGGGACTGTGGGTCGACCCGCAGAACCCGGACCACGTCTTCATGCAGACGACCGACGGCGTCTACAAGACCACGAACGGCGGCACCGACTGGACCCTGGTCCTGACAGGCGCCGGCTACGGTCCGCCGCTGTACAAGGACGGCGTGCTCTATGCGGCGATCATCGCGGACGGTCCGAGCGGTGGCGGCGTCTATCAGAGCACCGACGACGGGGCCACTTGGACGAACTACAACGAAGGGATCGTCGCAAGCTTCTGGCAGGCGGGAGGAATCTCGTCGGCGGGCATCCTCTACGGCCATTGGGGTGGGGTCTATCGCTCGCCGGGCCCGGCTTCGCCCTGGTACGTCTCGCAGACCGGAATCGATGACTCCTACGTCTACGCCCTCGCCTACTATGCCGACCGCGACGAGCTGTGGGCAGGTTCCGACGCTAGCGGCATCTGGCGGAGCACCGACCGAGGCATCACCTGGGAGATGAAGTCCAACGGCCTGCAAAACTGGTCCTTATACACATTCTCCCCGGACAACCACTTCCAGTACTCGAGCGACACCATGTTCGCTTCCACGTGGGAGGGATTGTATCGCTCGATCGATCATGGAGAGAGCTGGCAGCTCGTCGGCTTCGGCGGCACCTACATCCAGGGGGTGGTCGTCGATCCCACGAATCCTCTGCGGGTGTGGGCCGGCGAAGGAGCTTCCACGAGGATCTGGCGTTCCGATGACGGAGGCGATCACTGGACTCTCGGCGGCCAGGGAATCACGGCAGGCCTCTTCCCGGCTCTCGTGATCGGCCAGAAGCCCGGCGGCGGGCTACGCCTCCACGCGGTCTATCAGCAGCTGACGACCCAGACCTACTACTCCGATGACTTCGGCGCCACGTTCACGCCGTCGACAGGTCTCGGAGCGCCGACCGTCATCTCGGGCATGGTCGCCCGCGACTTCGATCCATCGACCCTCTTCGTCGGAACCGATACGGGCGAGTTCAAGTCGACGGACTATGGCCAGACCTGGTCGTACGTGGGCTTGAGCGGCGTCATCTGGTCCGGTCTGGGCTATCTGACGACGGACGTCTACGCCGGCCGCAACCGCCTCGGCGTCTACGTCAGCCACGATGATGGGCTCAACTGGAGCGCGTTGAACACGGGGATCGAGACCGGCGTGATCTGGGGAATCTGCTACGGCCAGGACACGAACCACCTCTTCTGCTCGTCACGCGGCCACGGAGTCCGAAGGATCTCTCTCGATCCAGCCGCAGTGGAGCCGGTTCCCGGGAGCGAGCGCCTCGCCGCGCGCGCCTACCCGAATCCGTTCGCGACGAGCTCGCAGCTCCAGCTTTCGCTGCCCGTCACGGGTCGCGTCTCCATCCGCATTCTCGACGCAGCGGGCAGGAACGTCTTGTCAGCGCAGACGATCGCCGCCGAGAGCGGGCTCTCCTGGCGGTGGGACGGCCGGAAGGCGGACGGATCGCTCGCTCCCAACGGGACCTACTACTATGAGGTGACCGGGGAGGGAATACGCGAAACGGGGCGCTGGGTCCTGGTTCGCTGATCGCCCGGTCAGAAGCAGGGACGGAGAATCGAAGCGCCGGGCGGCGGCCCAGCCGCCCGGCATCCGCCTCACAGGCCGGCCTCACAGGCCGCCGAATGCGGGGAGGTGCGAGATGCGTGTTCGTTCGATCCGGATCGCAGCCCTCTTCGCCTTCGCCTGCGGCGTGGCCGGTGCGAGCTCCCTCGCGGCCGCCTGCACCTGCTTCACGGTCGACGCTCGCGGGCAGGTCCTGGTCGGGCGCAACTACGATTGGGACTTCTCGGACGGCCTCGTTCTCGTCAACAAGCGGGGAGCGACGAAGGTCGCGGGCTACGACGCGTCATCGCAGGCCGGCGTCTGGACGTCCCAGCATGGAAGCGTGACGTTCAACCAGTATGGTCGCGATTTTCCTCAGGGAGGGATGAACGAGGCCGGGCTCGTCGTCGAGGTTCTATGGCTCGAAGGGACGGTCTTTCCCTCGGAGGACGAAAGGCTGAGCCTTCCCGCCGTCCAATGGATCCAGTACCAGCTCGACTCCTCCGCGACGGTCGAGGAAGTCATCGCCAGCCTCGATCGGGTTCGTTGCTCCGGCTCGGTCGAGCTGCACTTCTTCGTGGCGGACCGGACCGGCGAGACCGCGTCCGTGGAGTATCTCGACGGCAAGGCGGTCGTGCATCGCACCCATGCTCGGAGCCCGGCGGGCGATGGGCGGACGCAGGTCGCGCCGATGGAGACGCCGGTGTTGACGAACGACACCTACACCGACTCCGAGCGTTTCCTGCAAAGGCACGAAGGATTCGGCGGCCACGAGCGGCTGCCGCGCTCCGAGTCGTCGCTCGGCCGGTTCGCGCGGGCGGCGTCCGGCTGCCGGGCTCTCGCCTCGGGCGCGCGCCGCGCGGAAGCCGCGGACCTCTTCCGCCTGCTCGACGACGTGTCTCAGAAGGCGCGAACACAGTGGAGCATCGTCTACGACCCGGTGACCCTGGCGATCCAGTTCCGGACCAAAGAGAGCCGGGGCGTGAAGACGATCCTCCTGGCCGATCTGGACTTCTCGTGCTCCTCCCCGGTCCGGATTCTCGATGTGAACGAGAAAGGATCCGGGGACTTGCGCGACCGCTGGACCGACTACTCGCTCGACGCCAACCGGCAGCTGATCGGTCGCTCGTACGCGAAGACTGCCTTCCTCCAGCAGGTGCCGGCCGAAGCTCTGGACCGCCTGGCTGCGATGCCGGATCGCTTCCCTTGCGGCGCCGAGTAGATCGTCGAAAGCGAGAAGCCGGCCAAGGGCCGGGAGGGGGCCGGAAGAGGACCAGAAGACGGCAAGAAGAGGACTCGGAGGGCTTGGAGGCTTGGAGAGAGCTATAGGCCGAGCCCGCCGAGAAGCTAGAATCCGCGCATGTCACCACAGGAACTGTCCCATCGTGCCCGCCTGCGGGCGATCGCGCGTCGGGCGATGCTCGAGCGCGGGTTCTTCCCCGATTTCTCCGATTCGGCCCAGCGAGAGGTCCAGCAGCTCGAACGGGAACGCCCCGTCGCATCCAACGGGGACGGAGAGCGGGATCTCCGGCATCTCCTGTGGGCTTCGATCGACAACGACGACTCGCGCGACCTCGATCAGCTGACCGTCGCGGCGGAGACGAGCGATGGCGATACCACGATCCTCGTCGCCGTCGCCAATGTGGATCGCCTCGTCCGCAAGGACTCCGCGGTCGACGATCACGCCGAACGAAACACGACCTCGGTCTACACCCCGGCGGTCATCTTTCCGATGCTCCCCGAGGCGCTCTCGACCGACATGACCTCCCTGAACGAGAACGAGGACCGTTCCGCAATCGTGGTCGAGATGGTGGTCGACGGCGCAGGGGTCGTCCGGGACGCGGAGATCTACCCCGCCCTCGTCCGCAACCATGCGAAGCTCGCCTACGACAGCGTGGGCGCCTGGCTCGCCGGGACCGCTCCCCCTCCGGACCGGCTGACCGGCCTCCCCGACCTCGCCGCGAACCTGCGCATTCAGGACGAGGTGGCCGGCAGGCTGCGCGAGTCGCGCCACGAGCACGGGGCGCTCGATCTCGAGACCGTGCAGACACGCTCGATCTTCCACGGTGAGGACATTCGAGACCTGTCGATCGAGATGCGCAACGCCGCCAAGGATCTCATCGAGGACTTCATGATCGCCGCCAACGGCGCCACCGCCCGCTTCCTGATGCGAAAGGGGGTCCCCTCGATCCGAAGGGTCGTGCGCTCCCCTGATCGCTGGGGACGCATTGTCGATCTCGCGCGCGAGCACGGCGAGTGGCTGCCGTCCGAGCCCGACGCCGCCCGCCTCGAGGAGTTTCTGATGAGCCGGAAGGCGGCCGACCCGCTCGGCTTCCCCGATCTCTCGCTCGCCGTAATCAAGCTACTGGGACGCGGGGAGTACGTGGTGGAATCGCCCGGCGAAGCGGCCGAGGGCCACTTCGGTCTCGCCGTGCAGGACTACACCCATTCGACCGCGCCGAACCGCCGCTTCCCGGATCTCCTCACCCAGCGTCTCCTCAAGTCCGCGCTGGCGGGATCGCCGCAGCCTTACGCCGAAGGACCGCTCGCCGCTCTCGCCCGCCACTGCACGACGAAGGAGAACGACGCGGAGAAGGTGGAGCGCGCGCTGCGCAAGTCCGCGGCGGCGCTCGTTCTCGAGAAGCGGATCGGCGACACGTTCGAAGGGATCGTCACCGGCGCGGCGGCGAAGGGAACGTGGGTGCGCATCTTCCATCCCCCGGTTGAAGGAAAGGTCGTGGCCGGCGTGAAGGGCCTGGACGTCGGCGACCGGGTGCACGTGCGGCTCGTCTCGACCGACGTCGAGAACGGTTTCATCGATTTCGAGCGAGTCCGGTAGTCGAAGCCTTCCTGCCTGCCTGCCTTCCTGCCTAGGCCTGCCTACCAGCCTGCCGGCCGGCCTGCCTATAAGCCTGCCGGCTACTTGACCAGCCGTCTCTTCATGAGCACGAGCGCGAGCACGAAGGCGGCGGCGGTCAAGGCGACGAGATAGGCGACGTGACCCAGCGCCTGCGGCACCGGCCACCCGAGGAACGCCCCGCGAACGAGGAAGGAGACATGGGTGAGCGGCAACACCCACGCGATGGCGCGCGCCCAGAGCGGAAGGATATCGATCGGGAAGAAAGTGCCGCTGAACATGAACATCGGAAAGACAAAGAGGAAGATCGGCAGGTTGAACGTGTCGATGCTCGGGACGAGCGCCGTGGTGATGAGCCCGAGCGCGGCGAACAGCAACCCGCCGAGGAACGCCAGCGGCAGCACCACGAGCGCCGAGGGATAGGAGACGAGCCCGAAGAGGCTCAGGATCACAATCATGATCGACGAGGCGAGCACGGACTTCGTCATTCCCCAGAGCAGCTCGCCCACGATGACGTCCTCGACGAGAAGAGGGGTGGCAATGATCGCGTCGAAGGTCTTCTGGAAGTACATGCGGACGAACGAGGAGTAGGTGGTCTCGAAAAACGCCCAGAACATGATCGCGACCGCCACGACGCCGGGCGCCATGAACTCGAGATAGCCGACCGGCCTCCCCTGATAGGTGAGGCTTCCGATCAGCGACCCGAGGCCGAGCCCAAACGCCAGCACGTAGAAGACCGGCTCGAGCAGCGGCGGAAGGAAGTTCGTCTTCCACGTCGTGAGATAGACGTCGAAGTCGCGGCGCCAGACGTGGAGCGCCCGCCCCGAGACGTTCGAAAGAACCTGCAACACCCGCTCCTCCTCTCGCTCGGTTCGCTCAGTTTGCTCCGTTCGCTCAGTCGCGCAGTCCGCGCCCGGCGCGCCTGAGGAACACGTCCTCGAGCGTCGCCCGGCGCAGCAGACGTTCCTGATGCGGGAACCGTTCGCCGAAGCGATGCGCTCCATCCTCCTCGGGAGGCAGGTAGACGTGCACGCGATCCTCGAGCAGCTCGTGCGGCCATCCCTGCTCCTTCAGGAAGGCGAGGACCTCGGGCTCGTAGTTCCAGACCTCCATCACCTCCGCGCCGACCTCCCGGCGCACCAGATCCTCCGGCGTCCCCTCGAGCAGGATCTTCCCCTGATCCATCAGGATCACACGATCGCAGAGCTGCGACGCCTCCTCCATGTAGTGCGTCGTGATGAGGATGCTCGTCCCCTGCGCCTGGAGTTGGCGAACGCGCTGCCAGATCATGTGACGCGCCGGAGGATCCAGGCCGGTCGTCGGTTCGTCGAGGATCAGGAGCCGTGGATGGTTCAGCAGCGCGCGCGCGAGGACGAGGCGCCTCTTCATTCCCCCGGAAAGCTCCTGGATCTTCGAGCTTGCCCGCTCCTCGAGCTGCATCATCGCCAGAAGGCCGTCCGCGCGACTCCGCGCCTCGGCCGGCGGTATCCCGTAGTAGCGGGCATAGGTGAGGAGGTTCTTCCGAACGCTGAAGTCCGGGTCGAGATTGTCCTCTTGCGGGCAGATGCCGAGGAGCGCCTTGATCGCGCGCGGGCTCCGCGTCACATCGAGACCGAACACGCGGACCATCCCCGACGTGATCGGTGTGAAGCAGGAAACCATCCGCACGGTCGTCGTCTTGCCCGCTCCATTGGGACCGAGAAAGCCGAGACACTCGCCGGGGCGCACGTCGAAGTCGATGCCGGCGACGGCGGTCAAACCGTCGTACGACTTTGTCAGGTTCCTCGCCGCGACCGGCAGGGGCAGGGCCGTCGCGATCGACTGCGGGCGCTTGTCGAGCATGGGCATGGCAGCGAGCTTAGGAGCGCGCGCCGGGCGACCGCAAGCCGGCGCTCGTCCACGCGGTATCGTGCCGTTCCGTCGATCCCCTTGGCACCCTGCAGCCCGAGGGAGTACGGTGCGCGACGGGAAAGGGGGAACCTTCCATGGGCCGCAATTGCTCCACGTTGTCTCACTTCGTTTCCGCCGGCTCGCCGGCGGACGTCTCGCCGCTCCGTCGTCTCCTGCCTCCGCTCGCGGGCGATGCCGCCGTCTCGATCCTCCTCGCACTCCTGCTTCTCGCCGCGGCGCATCCCGCGGCAGCGCTGAAGCCGATGCATGGCTATCCGGCCGTTCCTTCCGACTACGGGATCGTCTATGAGCCGCTGTCGGTCCGGACGCCCGACGGCGTGGGGCTTTGCGTCTGGTTCTATCCCGCTCAGGACACGGCCGGGATCGCGAACGATCTGGTGGGGCGCCTCGTCCCGGTGCCCGATTCCCTGAAGCGCGCTCCGGCCCGAGCGCCGCTGGGCGGGGCGCCGGGCACGGCGCGGCGCGCACCGGCGGATCGACCGCCGACCGTCGTCATCGCGAGCGGCGACGCCGGCAACATGACGCAGAACATTCTCTACGCGTATCACCTCTGCACGAGGGGGATGAACGCGGTGACGTTCGACTGGCGCGGCTTCGGCGAGAGCGACCTCTGGCCGGCCGAAGGGGAGATGGAACGGGATCGCCTCTGCTACGCGGAGTTCCTGACCGACTACGCCGCGGTGCTCGACGCGATCGAGCAACGCCCGGATGTAGATCCGGCGCGAATCGGGCTCTTCGGGTACTCGACCGGCGCGTACCTCTCGTTCTCGACGGCCGCCGACCGTCCGGAGATCGCGGCCTTCGCGGGGCGCGCGCTGCTTACGTCCTTCGAAGACATCCTGCCGATCCTCCGGACGGTCATGCCCGATCGCGCGTTCCAGGCTCCCGAAGCCTACCCGGACTCGCTGCTACCGATCCGCGCGGCGGAGCGCGTGCGCATCCCCGTCCTGCTCATCGTCGGCGAGAAGGACGTACGGACACCGCCATGGATGAGCGAGCGCATCGCGGAGAAGCTCGCGGGACCGAAGGAGGTGTGGATCGTTCCGGGCGCCGAGCACGGCGGCGCGAACGGCCCGGAGTTCGTCGACTACCCGGCGTTCTTCGTGCGCGTCGCGCAGTTCTTCGAGCGCGCGCTGGCGCCCGCCCGCGAGTAGGCTCGCCGGCTATCTCGTCCGGATCGGCCTACTTCGGCCGGATCGGGACGTAGATCGAGACCGGCGTGTCCGGCCCGCGCGCGTCCGGCGGATACTCCTCCAGGCAGGGACGTCCCTCGTCTTCGGCATAGTCCGAACCGGGGAGCTCCTGCCCGTAGATGCGGTGCCACGTCGATCCGATCGTCGCCAGGGTGCAGCGGAAGTGGGCGTACTGGCCGCCTGGAACTTCGCGACGCACCAGATCGTTCGCCAAAGCGACCGCGCCGCCCGCGGCGGCCTGCGACGGCCTCGTGTCGAGCATGCCGGCGACGAAGTCCACCTGGCCCGGCTCTCCGGTGCCGTAGTAGATCCCGCAGCAGCCCTGGGCGCCCGTCAAAGAGCGGACCTCTTCCTCGCGGGGGGCGAACCGCTTTCCCCACAGCTCGCCGTAGTCCGCCTTCGTCGGATCGATGCGGGCCGCGATCCCGACCACCTGCGCGGCCGCCCTTTGCACGATTTCCATGCTCATCGGCTCCTCCTTCTGCTTGCGGCTCGAGCAGCCGGAAGCCGGCGACAAGGATAGCAGAAGCTGCGCCAGGATTCAGAGGACGCAGAGCTCGTACTTCGGCGGCGGGGCTAACGGCGGGCTAGAGGACGGAGAGCTCGTACTCCCGGCTGCCGAGCCCGAGCTGTTCCGCGTACGCGAGCTGCACGGAGCCATCGAGGTGCGGGAAGGCCAGCCGGTCCAGGCGGGTTCCGGCCACCTCTTCGACGAGGTCCACGGTGGCCTGGTCGAGGGCGACCGGATCGCTGGAGAGCGCGAAACCGACGTCGGAGGCGATCACCGGCGAGCCGGAGGGCAGGCAATCGCAATGCTGCGTCACGTTGACGATCCCGGTCAGGTAGAGGAGCTTGCCATCGAGCGAGCGGATCGTGCCGAGCGCGTGCTCGACCATCTTTTCCTGCATGGTGGCCGGGCCGATGTCCCATCGGAATCCGATGGCGCCGGATCGGCACTGGGCGAGGCATTCGCCGCAGCCGCTGCAGAGCGACTCGTCGATCCGCGCCGGGCCGCCGTTGAGCGAGAGGGCGCCGGTCGGGCAATGGACGACGCAGAGTCCGCAGGATCCGCAGAGGTCCTGCTTCACGAACGGCTTCGTCTCGCTGTGCTGAAGGAGCTTCCCCTTCTTCGAGGAGCAACCCATTCCGATGTTCTTCAACGTCGCCCCGAATCCCGACAGCAGGTGGCCCGTCGCGTGGGAGACGACGAGCATGGCGTTCGCCTCCGCGACCGCCTCGGCGACGCCGACGCTCGCATAGTGGCGGCCGTCGACCGCGACCTCGATCTCGAGGTTCCCGAGCATGCCGTCGGCGGGGACGAAGATCGCTCCGGCATCTTCGAGCGTGAAGCCATGCTTCGCCGCCACTTCGGCGTGCCCGACACCGGTGCTCCGGGGACCGCCGTAGAGGACCGCCGTGTCGGTGAAGAACGGGCGCCCGCCGAGAGCGCGAACCTTGCCGGCCGCGGCTCCGGCGACGACGGCCGGCAGCGCCGTGGCGACGCCGGGCTCGCCGACATGCACCTTGATCGCCACCTCGGCTTCGGGCTCTACGAGATCGGCGAGGAGGCCGGAGGCGTCGAGGAGCGACTCGACGGCATGCGGCCAGGAGGCGGGTTCCCCCAGGGGGACGCGACGCAGGTAGACGGTCGGGCGGCTGCTCATCGGGCGGGACGGTAGGCGCCGGAAGACCGCGGGTCAAGCGCCGGGACGCGCGCCGCCATGCGCGCCGGCACGCCCGTCCAGCGAATCACCCGCCCGGGCGAATCACTCGTAACGGAGGGCCTCGACCGGGTGCAGGCGCGCCGCCCGGAGGGCCGGCAGGAAGCCGAAGGCGACGCCGACAGCGCTGCAGAAAAGCAGGCCGATCCCGGCCCATTCGAGCGGGACGCGCGCCTGGAACTGCGTGAACATCGTCACCGCGTTGCCCAGCCCGAATCCGATCGCGACACCGACCGCCCCGCCGAGGTTGCAGAGGATGACCGCCTCGAGAAGAAACTGCGCGAGGATACTCCGCCGTTTCGCTCCCAGCGCCTTGCGGATCCCGATCTCCCGGGTCCGCTCCGTGACTGCCACGAGCATGATGTTCATGATCCCGACGCCGGCCACGACCAGGGCGATCGTCCCAATCAGGAAGGCCGCGATCTTGACTCCCTGGCTCATCCGGTTGAACTGCGTGATCAGGCTTTGGCTGCTGAAGAAGTCGAAGTTATCGGGCTCGCTCGGCTTCAGGCGGCGTTCGTGGCGCATGACCTGGCGCGTCTGCTCCATGGCGTCTTCGATCAGCGCCGGCGTCTTCGCTCGCACGGTAATGTTCACCGAGCGGGTGAAGCCGTCCCTCCCCACCATCCCGTAGGTCTTGACGAACGTCGAGACGGGGATCAGGACGTAGTTGTCGAAGTTCCCCCCGAAGGCCGACTTCTTCTCGTCGAACACCCCGATGACCTCGTACTTGCGGCCATCGACACGGATGCTTTTCCCGATCGGATCGATGAAGGGAAAGAGCTTCCTGCCGATGGCGTAACCGATGACGGCGACGTTTCGCGCGCTTCGCACGTCCATCTGCGAGACGTTTCGCCCGATCCCGACCGAGTGCGTATTGTTCGGGGCGTACTCCGGCGTTCCGCCGACGATCGCGATGTTCGGGTTGGTGCTCTCCCCCTTGTACTCCGCACGAAATCCGAAGTCCCAGATCTCGCAGCCGACCAGATCCACCGAGGAGACCTGTTCGCGAATCGCCTGCGCGTTCTCCAGCGTAATCGGAGGACGATTGCGCGCTCTCCGCCGCTCGCGATCCGAGTGGAAGCCGCCGGCCGGCCACTTCTGCACCTGGAAGACCTGGGCGCCCAGGACGCTCATCTCCTTCTCCATCGTCCCCTGCACGACCGAGATCGCCGTCATGACGGCGATGATCGACGCAACGCCTGCGATGATGCCGACAAGGGTCAGCAAGGACCGGAGCTTGTTCGTGACGAGCGCAGCCCAAGCCATCCCGAAGATGTCACGGAAGAGCATGGCGACCCCTCGGGGAAGAGGAACCGATGGCGGAACGACTCGACCTACTCATAGCGCAGCGCCTCGATCGGATCCATGCGTGCGCCCCGGTAGGCTGGCGCCACGCCGGCCAAGACTCCGACGCTGACCGAAATGACGACGGCGACGATCAGGATCGGGATCGACAGGCTCGCCGGCATGAGCACCGCATCGATGACGGCGGTCAGGACCGCCGCGAGGCAGATGCCGAGGATCCCACCGAGCAGGCAGATCGACGCCGACTCGAACAGGAACTGCAGCAGGATGCTCTTCCGGGTGGCGCCAATCGCCTTCCGGATCCCGATTTCGCGCGTGCGCTCGGTAACCGAGACGAACATGATGTTCATCACCCCGATCGCGCCGACGAACAGGGAGATGCTGGTGACGAGCAGGCCGACCAGCAGGACGATCCCCATCACGTTGTTGAACGACCCGACGAGCGTGTCAAGCTTGTTGATTGCGAAGTTGTCCGGTTCGGCCGGACGGAGGGAGCGGATCTTTCGCATCTCCCCCGTCACTTCGTACTCCAGATCGGCCAGCGCCTCCGGCGAGGGCGCTTTCACGGCGACGTTCACGTCCTCCCGCCGGTGGCCGCCGCCGAAGGCACTCAAGTAGGAGGTGATCGGAATGAAGATCTGCCGGTCGAAGTTCGGTCCGCCGAGGAAGCTGCCGCCCTGCTTCTCCATCACGCCGATCACACGGAACTCGGCCCGGCCGATCCTGATCGACTTCTGGATCGGATCCGCCGTTCCGAACAACCCTTCCCGCACGTCGGTGCCGATGACGCACACCCTCTTCTTGAAGGCGACGTCCGAGGCGATCAGGAAGCGGCCGGTCTGCGGCTGCGCGCTGGACATTCGCGTCTGCTTGTCGGTCGTCCCGATGATGCTGACGTCCTCCATGACCTCCGAGCGGTACTTCAGATCGAGGCGCCCCTCGATGGATGGATTGACCAGCGCCTTGCCTCGCAGGTTCCTCTCGAGCGCCCGCGCCTCCCGGAGATCGATGTTCGGCCGGTTCCGATAGAGGAAGAAGTCGTTCATCGTCACCCAGGGGATCCGGGAGACGTAGAGGACGTCGGTGCCGACGGCGGAGAAGCTCTCCCGAAAGCGATCGCGAAGCCCATTGGCGGCGGTCATGGTGAGCACGACGGCGACGATGCCGATGATGATTCCGAGCGTGGTCAACGCGCCGCGGACTTTGTTGGCTCGGACGGCGTCGTAGGCGATGCCGAGGGCCGTCCCGAGATCGGTGGCGAGTCTCATCGGCGGGCCATCCCGGTCTCGTTCAGGCGCGACCCGGGGTGGAGCGCCGGGCGTCACATCGTCCGAGGATCACCGGCGACCTCCCGCTCGCGGACCGTCTTGCGTTCCTTGCTCACCGTCACGGCGCCCCCGTTTTCCAGGTCCCGGGAGATCGCTCGATAGCTGCCCGAAACGACCGCGTCGCCTTCGGCAAGGCCGTCCAGGATCTCGATGTACTCGTCGCTCTGGATGCCGGTCTTCACCGGGACGGCGATCGCTTTGCCCTTCTCGACGCGAAAGACGATCTCGGCGAAACCGTCTTCGTCCGTCCGGAAGCGCTTCTCGAGATCCTCGCGCTTCTCCCCTCTCTTCAGGAGTTGATCGATGGTCCGGACGGCGACGCTTTGGAGCGGGACGCGCAGCGCGTTCTCGCTCGTCTTCGTCAGGATCTCCGCGCTTGCCGTCATTCCCGGCCGCAAGGCCTGCGGAGGATCGGCGATCGCGATCTTGATCTCGAATTCCGTCTTCTGCTCCAACGTCCCGGACGAGGACAGGTTGGCGCTGTTCGAGATTTCGCTGACCTGCCCGTGCAGCGTCGTCCCGGGCATCGCATCGACCGCGATCTCGGCATCCTGGCCGAGGTCGATCGACACGATGTCGTTCTCGTCGACGTTGACCTGCGCCTCCATCGCCGACAGGTCGGCGACGATCATGATCACGTCCTTCTGGAACTGCGAGCCGAGGGCGATTTCCCCCAGCTCCTTGTTCAAGGCGCTGATCGTTCCCGCCATCGGAGCGTAGATGCTCGTCTTCGAAAGATCGTCCTTCGCCTGCTTCAATGCCGCCTTGGCCTGAGCGACCTGATCGAGGACGGACTGGTAGCGGGCCGCCTCGACCTGATAGGCGGACTCCTTCGCCTCGTAGTCGGAGTCCGACTGCAGCCCGGTTCCCTGGAGCTGTTGGGCTCGCTTGAACTCCTTCTCGGTGCGTTCCATCGTCCTGCGAACCAGCTCCGCCGAAGCCTCGGCGGAGCGAACGTTCGCCTC
Source organism: Candidatus Eiseniibacteriota bacterium (assembly GCA_041946735.1). Lineage (GTDB taxonomy): Bacteria > Eisenbacteria > RBG-16-71-46 > CAIMUX01 > VGJL01 > JBHGAY01. The sequence continues at coordinate 34,386 of JBHGAY010000003.1, read as the reverse complement.
CGCGCTCTCGACCGCGGCCGTGTACCGCTCGCGGTCGAGCCCGACGAGGAACGCTCCCTTCTCGACCCACTGCCCTTCGACGACCGGGAGCTGGGTGATCTTCGCGCTCACGTCCGCGCTGATCTCCACCTTGGTCTTCGGTTGGATCTTCCCCGTCGCGCTGACCTTCTGCACGATCTTGCCCCGGTCCGCGGTGGAGGTCTGGACCTCGAGCGCCTTGTCGCCGCGGCCGCGTAGAGCGGCGCCGGCCCCCGCGCCGCCGGCGACGACCACGATCGCGAGAAGGACGACCCAATGCTTTCGTTTCATCTTCGACGATCTCCGCGCTGTCTTCGGTTTCCGGGGAAGTCTTCCCCACCCAGGCCGTTCCGCAACGGCTCGGCAGCGACTCGGCAGCCGCCCGACAGCGGCCCGGCAGCGGCCGGCGGCGGCTCGGAAGCCCGCCCTGGCAGCCCGCCCCGGCGCTGGCGCCCCATGGTACTCCGCCGGGGGCTGCGCGCGCACGCCCGCGCAACCGCCCGCTCCGGCGACGCGCGAGCGGAGCCGGGCGCGCGCGCATCCGGAGGAGCGACGCGGAAGCACGCCCCGCGCCGTGCTATGGTTCGAATGTCGAACCATTAGGAGAACGAAGCATGCCGGCTACGCCCGAAACCTGCGCGCGGGAGATCCTCGAAACGGTGCCTCTCGTGATGGCGGCGATCCGCAGCGAAATGCGCCGCATCCGCGGCTCCGACCTGACGATCCCCCAGTTCCGGACCCTTCTCTATATCGGCAGGAAACCCGAATCCTCGCTTTCCCGAGTGGCGGACCACATCGGCCTGACCCTCCCGTCGATGTCGAAGCTTGTGGACGGACTCGTCGACCGCGGCCTGGTTCGCCGCGTCGAGTCGCGCGACGACCGTCGCCGGGTCGCTCTGTCCCTCACCCGCGAGGGAGCGGACCTGGTGCGCCGCGTCCGAGCGGCGGGGAGGCGATCGATCGCTCGCCGTCTCTCCCCGCTGCCGCAGGAGGCGAGAGGCGAGATGCTTCGAGCGATGCAGGCGCTTCGCGGCCTGTTCGAGGAGGATCGGGCATGATCCTGCGAACCGAGGGGCTCACGCGGCGGTTCGGTTCCATCACGGCGGTCGACGGCCTGACGATCAGCATCGAGGCGGGGGAGATTTTCGGGCTCCTCGGGCCGAACGGCGCGGGCAAGACGACGGCCATCAAGATGCTCACGACGCTTCTGCCCCCTTCAGCGGGAACGGCCGAGGTCGCGGGATTCGACATCGTCCGGCAGCCCTCTCGAGTCAGGCGCGTGATCGGCTACGTTCCGCAGCTCCTCTCCGCAGACGGCACCCTGACCGGCCGCGAGAATCTTCTCATCTTCTCGAAGCTCTACGACGTCCCGAGATCCGAGCGGACCGCGCGGATCGGCGAGGCGCTGGAGATGACCGGGCTCGCGGACGCCGCCGACCGGCTCGTCCGCACCTATTCGGGCGGGATGATCCGGCGGCTCGAGGTCGCCGGCTCGATGCTTCACCGTCCCGCCCTCCTGTTCCTCGACGAGCCGACGGTAGGGCTCGATCCGACCGCGCGAAGGACGGTCTGGGAGCACGTCGAGCGACTTCGCGCTCAGTACGGGACGACGATCCTGTTGACGACGCACGCGATGGAGGAGGCCGACGAGTATTGCGGGCGGGTGGCGATCCTGCACCTCGGCCGGAAAGTCGCCGTCGGAAGCCCCGAGGAGCTGAAGGAAGCGGTGCGGCGGGAACGGGGCGCCGGGGAGAGCGCCGTCCTGACCCTCGACGACGTCTTCGCGCACTACACCGGGGCCGCGCTGGGCAACGGCGAAACGGGAGGAAGCTATCGTGACACCTCACGGGCAAGACGCACTGCGCGAAGGCTCGGCTGAGCGGACGAGACCCGCGCCCGGTTCCGCCGGCGCATCCCCGGAGGCCTCAGGCGGGCGGCCGGCGGGAATCGCGGCGCGCGCCGCGGGCGCCTTCCGCGAGTTCACGGTCAAGACCTTCGCGATCGTCGAGCTGGAGGCGCGTAAGCTCCGGCATGAACCGACGGAGCTGATCACTCGCGCCGTCCAGCCCGTGCTGTGGCTGCTCGTCTTCGGCCAGGTCCTGGGACGCACCCGCGCGATCCCGACGGGCGGGCTGCGCTACATCGACTTCATGACCCCCGGAATCCTCGCTCAGGGGGTTCTCTTCATCGCGATCTTCTACGGGATCGCGATCATCTGGGAGCGCGACCTCGGGATCGTGCACAAGTTTCTCGCCTCTCCGACGCCGCGCGGTGCGCTCGTCCTCGGAAAGGCGCTGTCCGCCGGCGTTCGGGGCTGCTCGCAGACGATCCTGATCTACGTGCTCGCCGTCCTTCTCGGCGTGGATCTGCGATGGAATCCGCTCGCCCTGCTTGGCGTGCTGATAGCGGTGATCCTCGGGGCCGCCTGCTTCTCGACCTTCTCGCTCATCATCGCGTGCATCGTAAAGACCCGTGAGCGCTTCATGGGGATCGGCCAGGTCCTGACGATGCCTCTCTTCTTCGCGAGCAACGCCATCTACCCGATCGCGATGATGCCGCGCTGGCTGCAGGTGATCGCCCACGGCAATCCGCTGACGTACGAAGTCGACGCCCTCCGCGCCCTGATGCTCGCCGGCGGCACCAGCCAGTTCGGGCTCGGCCTCGACTTCCTCATGCTCGGCGGGATCACGGTCGCGCTGATCGTGCTCGGCGCGCGCCTCTATCCGACCGTCGTCTGATTCGTCGCGAGGTCCGCTGTCCGCGACGCCCGCCCCCCCGGCGGCCGGGCGCCGAAAGGATGTCGGTCCTGTGCGTTCCTTCGTCCGCGTGCTAGCCTGCCGGCTCCTTCTTCCGGCTCCGTCTTCCGGAGGACGACGAACGGCAAGAGCCGGCGGCCGCCCCCGCGAGCCCGCCGCCTCAAATCGGAAAGGATTGGCAGCCGAATGTCCCGCTCCCTCTACGCCCGCCTTCATCGACGGCACGGACCGCGCGAGTCGGCCGTCACACGCCGCCAGGTCTTGAAGACGATGCTCTCCGCCTCGGCCGGTCTGCTCGCCGCCTCTTGCGCGACGAGCCTTCCGTCGGGGACGCGCACCCGCGGCGCGAACGAGGGCTGGGGGATGCGCGGGTCGACCTTGAGGCGCCGGCGTGAAGCCGGCCGCAGGATCCTGGTGCTCGGCGGCGGCTTCGCCGGGCTCGCATGCGCTTGGGAGCTGCTCCAGAGCGGCTACGACGTCACGATCCTCGAGGCCCGCAATCGGGTGGGCGGCCGCGTCTTGAGCTTCCACGATCTGGTGCCCGGGAAGACGGTCGAAGGAGGGGCGGAGCTGATCGGCTCGAATCATCCGATTTGGATCGCCTACGCGGATCGCTTCGGCCTCGAGTTCCTCGACGTCACCGAGGACGAAGCCCAGGCGCCGATCCTCCTCGACGGCAGGATCCTGGCCTGGAACGAGGAGGAGGCGCTCTACGAGGAGATGACAAGCGCCCTCGCGACGATGAACGCCGACGCGCGGCGTGTGGATGCAGAGAGGCCGTGGCTTTCGCCCGGCGCGCGCGCTCTCGACCTTCGGCCGACCTCCGATTGGCTACGCTCGCTCTCCGTGAGCCCGCTCACGCGCCGGGCGCTCGAGGTCCAGTTCACCGCGGACAACGGCGTCGCCCTCGAGAGGCAGAGCTACCTCGGCAATCTCGCGCAGGTGAAGGGGGGAGGGGTCGAGCGGTACTGGACCGACAGCGAGGTCTACCGCTGCCGCGGCGGGAACCAGGGCCTCGCGCTCGCCCTCGCCCACGCGATCGGCTCCGAGCGCATCCGCCTGGCGAGTCCTGTGCTCGAGGTCCGCGAAGAAGAGGCGGAGATCGTCGCGCTCACGAGCGCCGGCGAGGTCCATCGCGCCGACGAAGCCGTGCTGGCCGTCCCCGCGAGCGTCTGGTCGAAGATCCGCTTCACTCCTCCGCTGCCTCCGGGCCTCGCTCCTCAAATGGGGACGAATGTGAAAGTCCTCGCCGGCGTGCGGGATCGCTTCTGGCGATCGCTCGACCGCGCGCCGGACAGCCTGTCCGACTCCGAGGTCAGCATGACGTGGGAAGGGACGGACAACCAGTTGGACGGCGCGGGCGCCGCCATCGTCGGCTTCTCCGGAGGGCCTCCGGCGGACCGCCTCCGCGCGATGCCCGCGGCCGAGCGCGAAGCGAGGATCGCGAAGCACTTGCAGGCGCTCTACCCCGGCTACATGGAGCAGCGCACTTCGTCTCGTTTCATGGACTGGCCGTCCGATCCCTGGGTGATGGCAGGCTACTCGTTCCCGGCCCCCGGGCAGGTGACGTCGATCGGTCCCATGTTCGAGAGGGGGAGCGGCCGGCTGCATTTCGCCGGCGAGCACACCTGCTACGCCTTCGTCGGCTACATGGAGGGGGGCCTGCGATCAGGAGTGGACGCGGCTCGCCGGATCCTGGCCGCGGAGCCCGAGGCAGCGATTCCGGCGCGCTGATCCTCCGGAGGACGCCGCGGCTTTACCTCTGTCATCCGAACGAGGAACGAGGAGCGGCGGGCCTCAGTACGCCTCGCCCTCCTCAGCCGGCCTCACCTTCCCCCGGAACGACCGGTAGAGATGGACGAAGTAGGCGATCGCGAGAAGCGTCCCCAGGAGCCACCAGATGAGCCCGACCCTCATGCTGTAGGCGCCCGTGCGCGCATTGTCGATCGTCAGCGTGTAGGCAGGGTCGATGCTCGAAGGCAGCAGCTTCGGGTATTGCACGAAGGCCGCGCCGCCGAGCATCGCCGCCAGGTACGCCGCCGACGCGAGGAACGCCGCGCCATCGCGCTCCCGGCGCAGGAAGTAGGGAACCGCTGCCAGCGCCGCCGCGACGGCGACCGGGATGATCCATCCCCATGGACGGGAGGCGAACGCGTCCATCACGTCGTCACGAATCGACAGCGTGCCGAGGAGGCTGACAACCGTCAGCGCGACGACCGCTCCCCACGCCCGCAACGCAACCCGCCTCGCCCGTCCGTTCAACACACCCTCGGTTTTCGTCGCAACGTAGGTCGCGCCATGGACCGCCAGGGCGGCGACGGCGACCAGGCCTGTCAGCACCGTGTACCAGTCGAGGATTCCGGGGTGCGGCCCGACGCGAAAGTCGGTCCAGAGCGGCTCGAAGAAGAAGTGATCGGCGTCGAGCGGAACGCCGCGCACCACGTTGCCGATCGCGACCCCGTAAAAGAGCGCGAGCAAGAGCCCCGAGAGTGCGAAGAGGAAATCGCAGAAGGACCACCAGAGCGGGCTCTCCACGTGAGAGCGCAGCTCGACCCCGATGCCCCGCAGCATCAGCAGCCACAGCACCATGATCAGCGACAGGTAGAAGCCGCTGAAGCTCGCCGCGTACAGGATCGGGAACGCGAAGAAGAGCGCCCCGCCCGCCGCCACGATCCAGACCTCGTTGCCGTTCCAGACGGGCCCGATCGCCCGCAGGACGGTGCGGCGTTCGTCGTGTCCGCGAGCGACGAGCCAGCTCACGATCCCCGCGCCCAGGTCGAAGCCGTCGAGGACGACGTAGGCGATCAGGAACCCCGCGATCAAGAGGAACCAGGCCGTCTCCATCTTCCCTCCCCTCCTCCTCTAGTTCCGACCGGCCGGCGTCTCGGGAAGCATCTTGGCGCTTGGCGGCGTCGTGCGCCGCCCGCTCTCGAGTCCCTGCGGCCCGCGCTGCACCTCGTGCCAGATCAGGAACAGGTAGAGGATGCTCATCACCGTGTACATTCCCATGAACCCGAGCAAGGTGAAGAGCCCGTTGCCCGACGACACGGTGGGCGAGTAGCCGTGCGCCGTCCGCATCAACCCGTAGACCACCCAGGGCTGCCGCCCGACCTCCGCGGTGACCCATCCGGCGGTGTTGGCGATGAACGGAAACGGCGCCGCGAGCATCACGATCCAGAGCATCCACCGGGCGCGGAAAAGCATTCGGCGCCAGAGCAGGAACGCCGAGACGAAGGCGATCGCGATGAAGATCGTCCCGAGTCCGACCATGATGTGATAGCTGTAATAGAGCAGTGGGATGTTGTCCGGCCAGTTCTCGCGCGGGAAATCGTTCAAGCCGGTGACGGTCGCATCCCAGCGGCGGTAGGTCAGGAAGCTCAGCGCGCGCGGGACGGAAATCGGATTGTCCAGCCTCTGCTCCTCCATGTTCGGTTGCCCGAGGATGATGATCGGGGCGCCGGAGACGGTCTCGAACACGGCCTCCATGGCGGCGAGGGTGATCGGTTGATACTTCGCGATCAATCGTCCCTGCTGATCCCCGGACGGGAAGAGCTGGAAGACCGACGAGATGAGCGCCGCAATCACCCCGGTGCGCAGGAAGAGCCTGCCATGCTCTTCATGCCGGCGGGAGAGAAGGTAGAACGCTCCTGTCGCCGCCATGAAGAACGAGCCGGTGATCACCGCGCCGCTCATATTGTGCAGGAACTGGAAGATCGCCCATTCGTTGCCGAGGAGAGACCAGAAGCTGTTCAGATGCGCCGTTCCGTCCGCCGCGATCTCGTAGCCCACCGGGCGCTGCATCCAGGCGTTCGTCACGATGATGAAGTACCCCGAAAGCCACGAGCCGGCGAACAGCATGAACGAGGAGAGCCAGTGCAGCTTCGGTCCGAAGCGCTTCTCTCCGAAGAGGAAGAGCCCCAGGAACGACGACTCGAGAAAGAAGGCGAAGACCCCTTCCATCGCGAGCGCGGTCGCGATCACCCCTCCGGAGTACTGCGAGAACCTCGCCCAGTTCGTCCCGAACTGGAACTCCATCGGAATGCCGGTGATCACGCCGAAGAGGAAGTTCACCGCAAAGATCCTTCCCCAGAAGCGGCCGGCGCGGTTGTACGCCTCGCGCTTCGCCTCCACGTCCGTCCGCAGCGCGAGCGTCTGCAGGATCAGGAGCAGCAGCGCGAGCCCCATCGTCAGCTGGGGAAAGAGGTAGTGGTAGGTGATCGTGAAGGCGAACTGCCAGCGGTGGACGTCGAGAGCGATGTTCTCCATCTCTCCTGTTCCTCCGGGGACGGCGTAACGGCGCTCCGTACCGGATGCCCCTGCGCTTCGAAGGCGGCGGCGGCCGGAGCGGACACGGACCGGTGTGAGGATGCTACGAATGCGCGCGCCGCGCCACGCAAGGAACGGCGCTCGCTCGATGGTCCCCGGGCCGGGGCCGGGCAGAACCGTAGGAACGATCGGTTGGCCCAGGTCGGAGGCGTCCGCGCTCTGCTACTCTGTTCCCCGTGCTCCTGAGCCCTTTCATCCTTGGATCCGCACTGAGCCACCTCGAATGCGCGCGCTGCGGGCGCCGCGAGGAACCCGATCGCCTTCAAACCGTCTGCTCCGCATGCGGCGGTCCCCTGCTCGCGCGCTACGACCTGGCCCGCGAGGACCTGCCCGGCATGGTGTGGGATCTGCTCACGCGCCCCTGCGATCTGTGGCGCTTCTCCGAGCTGCTACCGGTCCGCGCCGCGCGCTACCGGATCGGGCTCGGGGAAGGGATGACCCCGATCCTCTCCGTCCCTCGCCTCGCCCGCGAGCTCGGCATGGCGGATCTGTGGGTGAAGGACGAAGGGGTGAATCCGACCGCATCGTTCAAAGCGCGCGGGATGGCGGTCGCCGTCGCGCGGGCCGCCGAGCTGGGAGCCTCCGCCGTCTACGCTCCGTCGGCCGGCAACGCGGGAGTCGCTCTCGCCGCCTATGCGGCACGCCACGGCCTTCGCGCGCTGGTCGCCTTTCCGTCCGAGACGCCTCCCGCCTTCGTGCGCCAGGCCCGCGCTCAGGGCGCGGAGGTGATCGTCGAGGGCTCGACGATCCGCGAGGCGGCCGCGGCCCTCCACGCGCAGATCGAGAAGGGGAACACCTGGAGCGAGGCGTTCGACCTGTCGACGTTGAAGGAGCCGTACCGGGTCGAGGGGAAGAAGACGATGGGCTACGAGATCGGTCTCGCGCTCCCCGAGATGCCGGACGTGATCGTCTATCCGACGGGCGGAGGCACCGGACTGATCGGGATCTGGAAGGCGTTCGAGGAGATGCGAGCCCTCGGCTGGATTGGCGGCAAGCGCCCGAGGATGGTCGCCGTCCAGGTGGAGGGCTGCCGGCCGATCGTCGACGCGTTCCGCGCGGTCGCGCAGAGGGCGATCCCCGCCACCGACGCGCGCACCCGCTGCTGGGGGCTTCGCGTCCCCGCTCCCTTCGCCGACGTCGAGATCCTGCGCGTGCTCTACGACAGCCGGGGCTGGGCGATCGACGTCCCGGAGGAGACGATCCTGCCCGCGATGCGCCTCGCCGCCCGCACGGAGGGGCTCGATCTGGCGCCGGAGGGGGCGGCGGCGGTCACGGCGATCCGGCGCCTGCTCATCGAAGAGCGGATCAAGCCCGAGGAACGGGTGCTCGTGCTGAATACGGCGGCGTCCTGGATGTACCAGTAGGATCGCCCGCTTCCGCCCGACCGGTTTCCCGGGTTCGTCAGTCGGGCATCCTCTCCCGCCGCAAAGTCCAGCTTCGGCCTGCACCTGTTGCGCGACCGGAGCGCCGCCGCGTAGGTCGACGACTCGCGCTCGCGCTCTTGGACGGAACTCAGGTGATCGTGCTAGCGCATCAGGATCACCTTGCGAACGCCGACGTCCACGCCCGATCGCACGCGGATGAAATACACCCCTGCAGCCGCGTTCGAATCGTGTTCACCTCGTCCGTCCCAGCGCAGGATGTGGGATCCTTCTTCGTAGACCGCGTTCTCGACCAGGATCGCTACCCGGCGACCGAAGACATCGACGACCTCTGCCTGGATGAGGGCCTTCTGGCTTAGCGAGAGCATCACTTCGCATGGCCCGCGCGCGGGGTTGGCGCCGGCCGGCAGCAGATCGAACAACGTCTCCCGCTCGATCCCTGAACTCTGCGCTGCGCTCGCCGTCCCACCTGCCGTGCTCAGGTCGGTTTCGTTCCAGCCGTTGACCGGGATCTGCAGCCATGGGCCGTTGCGCTGAAACGGGCTCTTGGCGAGGTCGTACTTCGCCCGGACACGCCAGTGATACTGCGTGCCGGCGTTGAGGCCGCTGACCAAACGGTTGAAGGAGATCTCACCGTCGCTTCCGATGTCGAACGGGTTGCCGGAGACCGTATTCAGACCGTCGAAGACAACGCCGCGCGGCTTCACTTCCTGTTCCATCTGCAGACGCGTCCGTCCGTAGACCGAGAGCATGACGGCCCGTATCCGGAACTGCGTCTCGCTGTCGGAGCATCCGAGGAGAGCGATGGTCGTCGCGGCGTCGGTGCGCTGCTGGCGCGGCAACGTCCGGCGGCCCGGTCCGCCGTTGCCGTAGTAGACAAAGCTGCGGCCCTCGTCGGTCTGGCCATTGTCGTAGTCGCGGGCGCCGGCAATGACGTCCGAGAACCCATCGCCGTTGACGTCTCCGGCCGCCGCCACGGAGATTCCCATCTTCGCGCTGGCCTGATTGCTCTCCGCGGTCCACGCCGGGGTGGTTGCGAGTCCCGCGGCAGAGCCCTGGTAAGCGTAGACGCGACCCTCGTCGCTCTGACCATTGGTGTACAGGTAGGCGCCCACGATGACGTCGGAGAACCCATCGCCGTTCACGTCTCCAGCGGAGGCCACCGAGGAGCCGAACCTGGCGCCGACCTGATCACTCTCCGCGGTCCATGCTGCCGTGAGCCCAAGCCCGGCGGGGGAGCCGTGATAGACGAAGGCACGGCCCTCGCCAGCCTCGCCGTTGCCGTAAAGGAAAGCTCCGACGATGACGTCCGAGAAGCCGTCGCCATTCACATCGCCCGCTCCTGCCACCTCGCCGAAGAGGGAGCTCGCCTGGTTGCTCTCGGCCGTCCATGCGGCCGTGGCCGCGAGTCCGGTCGGCGAGCCGTGGTAGACGAACGCACGGCCCTCGTCGCTCTGGCCGTTGTCGAACTGATAGGCTCCAATGACGACGTCGGAGTTGCCGTCGCCGTTCACGTCCCCGGCTGTCGCCACCGATATGCCGAAGAGCGCGCCGGCCTGGTTGCTCTCGCCGATCCAAACGGGGGAAGCGCCGAGTCCCGTCGCGGAGCCGTGATAGACGTAGACGCGCCCCTCGCCGTTCTGGCCGTTGCTGTAGCCGGGAGCGCCGACAATCACATCGGAGTAGCCATCGCCGTTGACATCCCCGGCTGTCGCCACGGATGAGCCGAGGTGGGCGTCAGCCTGGTCGCTCTCCGCGGTCCAGACGGCGGTGGCGACGAGCCCTGCTGCCGACCCGTGAAAGACGAAAACCCGCCCTTCGTCGCTCTCGCCGTTGTCGTACTGATACGCGCCGACGATGACGTCGGAGAACCCATCGCCGTTGACGTCGCCTGCTGTAGCCACGGAGATTCCGAAGAGGGCGGCGGCCTGGTCGCCCTCGGCCGTCCAGGCGGGGCCGGTCGCAAGTCCCGTTGCCGAACCGTGAAAGACGAAGGCCCGCCCCTCGTCGAGTTGGCCGTTGTCATACTCATGCGCGCCGACGATGACGTCAGCATAGCCGTCGCCATTGACGTCCCCTGCTGCCGCCACCGACATGCCAAGCCCCGCGCCGGCTTGGTTGCTCTCGGCCATCCAGCCGGCGCTGGTGGCGAGGCTGGCCGGCGAACCGTGGTACACGAAGGCCCATCCGTCGTCCTCGCCGACGAAGTCGATGCCGTCGGCGCCGACGATGACATCGGACAGACCGTCCCCATTCACGTCGCCTGCCGTCGCCACCGAGATCCCGAACTGGCCGCCGGTCTGCGGACCACCGACAGTCCAGGCGGAGGCTGTGGCGAGGCCCTCCGCTGAGCCGTGATAGGCGAAGGCCCGGCCGCGGCTGTCGCTGTCGCCGCTCGCGCCGACGATGACATCCGAGAAGCCGTCACCGTTCACGTCGCCGGCGGCCGCGACGGACATCCCGAAGTAGGCGAGATCCTGATTGCTCTCCACGGTCCAGGCGGCAGTCGCGGCGAGCCCGGAAGGCGACCCGTGATAGACATACGCTCGTCCCTCATCGGTCTGGATGAAGTCGTACAATGCCGCGCCGACGATCACGTCGGAAAAGCCGTCGCCGTTCACGTCGCCCGCTGTCGCCACGGATCCCCCAAACCAGGAGTTCGCCTGGTTGCTCTCGGCGGTCCAGGCGGCGGTGGTCGCGAGACCTGCTGCCGAGCCGTGGTAGACGTAGGCCCGTCCCTCGTTGCTCTGCCCGTTGTCGTATCGAGCGGCCCCCACGATCACATCCGAGAAGCCGTCGCCGTTCACGTCGCCTGCCATCGCCACCGAGCCGCCGTATGCGGCCTCTGCCTGATTCCCCTCGACAGTCCAGGCCGGGGTCGTGGAGAGGCCTCCCGCCGACCCATGGAAAACGTAGGCGCGACCTTCGGCAAACTCGTTGTTGTCCCAGCCATCGGCTCCGACGATGACGTCGGAGAACCCATCGCCATTCACGTCACCCGCGGTGGAGACCGCGTTGCCGAAGTGCGCGTCGGCTTGACCGCTCCCGGCGGTCCAAGCCGGGGTGGTGCTGAGTCCTTCCGCAGAGCCGTAGTACACGAAGGCCTGCCCTTCGTCGGGCTCGGGATCGTTGTAGTACAGGGCGCCGACGATGACGTCGGAGAAGCCGTCCCCGTTGACATCACCTGCCGTCGAAACCGAGGTTCCGAAGTATGCGGTGTCCTGATTGCCCTCGGCGCTCCACGCCGCGGTCGTCGCCAATCCTGACGCCGAGCCGAGATAGACGAAGGCGCTCCCCTCCCCGAACTGACCGTTGTCGTAACCACGCGCCCCGACGATGACGTCAGAGAAGCCGTCGCCATTCACGTCTCCCCCAGTTGCCACAGAGCAGCCGAAGTGGGCGGCATCCTGGTCGCTCCCCTCGCTCCAGGCGGGCGAGGTCAGGAGCGGGTCGATGGTCAGCGGGTAGAGCGCGCCCTCGTCCTCGACAACGATCCTGAGTTCCGTCCCATCGAGGGCCAGACGTGCGGGGACCTCGTTGCCGCCCGCGTCGAGGACGCGAAGTTCGCCATAACGGAGAGCCACCGACCCGTCAGCGTCCAGCAGATCCACCGCCGCTCCGTCTGTCTGAAGATTGGCGCTAAGGAAGCCGTCGATCCGTCCTGCGAGACAGAGGGGACCTCGGCCGGGAGGAGGGTGATGAACGGTGAAGCCCTGCTCGAGACCCTGAGGGGAGTTCTCGTACCACTCATCGAAGTCGGCGCGACGATAGGACACGCGCGATCCGCCCTGCTCCGGGTCAGCGGCTTCGACAGCGCGGAGGACGCCGGGGCGCCCGAAGTGGGATGTCGTCCAGGCGAAGCGCCAAACGGAGGTCGGCGTTCCGACATGCCGCGGGGCGACCTCGATCCCTCCCGCGCGGAACTGCGTGCGGAGGTTGTGCGCGCGGTTGGGCGCCTGGATGCCTTCGGGCGTTAGTGTCGCGTTGTACTCATCCCGGGCGAGCTGCGCCGCTACGACCTGCAACCAGCTTTCGTCGGCGCCTGCTTGCCGGGCAGTCGGATCGAGGCCAGAAGCGCCGTCATGGAGCGCCCGCAGATCGCACCCTCCGGTCGTCGCTGGTGTGCCTCCATCTGCCGAGACCGGCAACAGCAAAGCGAAAAGGAGCAGCGCTGGACTGCCCCGTTGGATGTCGCGGACGGATTCATGCATGCGTGCCCCCCGGTCGTCAGATCGCCTCTGCAATGTTGGCTGTGGCATGCCGGCCGTGTTCGATCTCAAGATCGTGGCGATAGCGCTGGGCCGAGCAGAGGCACCTGCAAAAAACGCAACCGATGACGATCCCATAGTCCCAGGACACGATCAACACAAGTTCTGCGGTCCGTGTGCGTTCCTCGCGGGCGCTGCGTCCCGTGTTCGGGCGTTCGGTGGGGTGCCCGATCACCGCGCGCCTCTGGGCACGTCGGGCTGCCTCCGCTACCCTCCCCGCGTTGCGCCAAGTTCAGGTGCCCACGGAAGTGGGCCCAAACCCAGGGAGACGATCATTTCTTGGGGCAGCGATTCTGGCGACGGCTGCATGACCAACGAGCAGGCAGGCGAGGGACTTGCGAACACCGCGCGGCCCCCCGGCTTCCGCCCGGTCAGGCGGTCAACCGGTCAGCGGACGACGAGCCAGAGCCCGAGGAGGATCAACCCGATCCCCACGTACTGCACCGCGCCGAGCCGCTCGCCGAAGAGCGTCCATCCGAAGGCGAGGATGACGAGATACCCGAGGCTCACCATCAACGGGTAGGCGAGGGAGATCTTCAGCGACTTCAGGGCGATCGAGTAGCAGGCGAGGTTCGCCGCGAAGCAGAGGATGGCGAGCAGGTAGGTCGGCGTGAGGAAGCCGGAGAGCGGCGCGAGCGTCGTGCCCTGGAGAGAGACGAGCGGGCGTACCCCTCGCGTCATCGAGTACTTGATCAGGACGTTGGCGAAGGCGTTCAGCAGGAGCGCCGCTCCAAGGAAGACGAAGGGGCGGCCCATGGAATCGTCCTAGCCCTTCGAGGTGCCCGGACGCGGCCCCGCCTCGGGACGTCCGCCGCCGCCGCCGCCCGCGGGCGCTTCGGGCCGCGCGCCCGGACCGGACGACGTCTCCTCGAAGAGGCCGAGCTGCTCGGCCGCGATCGGCAGGCTCGCGAGGACCTGATCGATCCACGTGTCGCGCGACCACGCCGGCAAGCGGACGCAATCCACCCGGAAGTCCTTCAGCAGCGTCTCGATCTGCCGGTCGATCTCGAGCTGGTACTCGCCTCCCGTATCGCGGATGCCGTCGAAGCGCGGCGGCGAGAGGATCGGGACCTTGACGAGCAGATCGTAGGTCGGGATCCAGGAGGAGACGAGCTGGTCGAAAACGCGCGTGCGGCCGTACTTGTGGACCATGTAGGCGTAGTTGTCGAGCACCGATCGATCGCAGACGAGAACGTCGTGCCGGCACATCGCCTCGATCTCGTTCGCGATCTGCGTGTGGAGGATCCAGGCCTGCGCGTCGGGCGTCGTGTCGCGATTGAGCGGCAGCGGACAGGCGCGCGCCACCTCCTTCACCATGTCGACGCTCAGGTCGCGCCGCTTCAGACGGGCCGCCAGCTCGAAGCAGAGCGTGGTCTTGCCGACGCCGTGCGACCCGAGGAACGCGATCTTCAGCCGGCGGCTTTCCGCGCGTTCCGCCATCCCGCCGGGACTTTGTGCGCCCTGTGCTACCATGACCGGCGCGAGCCTACCATGCCGCCATCCGACCGGAAAGGGAGCGGCGCCGCGAACGAAGCCGCCCGGAAACGGCGCGAAGCCGAGAACGGGCCGCGCCGGGAACGGAGCGGCGGACGCGAGCCGGAGAGGGGGCCGGTTGACGAGGATCCGGATCGGCGAGACGCAGATCGACATCCCGGACGAGAGCTGGGAGATGTGGGTCCGATCCGGTCGCATCCCGGCCGACGCCTGGGTGCTCTCCCCGGTGTGGACGCAGGGGGTCTGGCGCCTGGCCGACACGCTCGAGGTCTACCACCTCTACCTCCCGGCGCCCCGCCCCGTGCCGCGCGCCCGCGCGCCCGGCCTCGCCGCGACGATCTTCCCGCGCGGCGGACTGTCGATGACGGAGATGCTCGTCCTCGCCAACACCGTGGTGATCGCCGTCCTCTATCTCGTCTGGAAGGGCGCGTACGAGGAGCACCTCTTCTGGTTCGCGCGCTTCCTGCGTACGTTCGTCGGATCCGGCAAGGGATTCTTCGCGGCGCTCGTGCCCATGTTCCTCCACGCCGGCCCGCAGCACTTCTTCTTCAACATGGTCTCGCTCGTCGCTTCGGGCGCCGTGGTCGAGTACTTCTACGGGCGATGGAAGCTCCTCTTCGCGTACATCCTCTCCGGCTACGGCGGCGCGGCTCTCTCGCTCTACCTGCGGCCGAAGCCGGTCCTGTCGGTCGGCGCGAGCGGCGCGATCTTCGGCCTCTACGGCGTCACGCTCGTCTTCCTGCTGCTCCACTCACGGCGCTTCACGCCGCGCCAGCGCTGGAAGGCAGCGCGCGTCTACCTGCCGCTGATGCTGATCGCCACGGTGCCGGCGATCTTCGGCGCCGATCTCTTCGCGCACGTCGGCGGCTTCCTGACCGGCTGCGCGGTCGCGCTCTTCCTGCACCCCGGGTCGCGAGCCGCGGTGCTGTTCGAGGAGCGGCGGGACGGCGAGGAGGCTGCGGCATCGTGAGCGACGACCGAAGCGACGACGAAAAGGACGACCGAAGCCCGCGCCGCCCGCGATCGACCGGCGCCAGCCTCTTCCGCTTCTGCCCGCGGTGCGGCGGGCGGCTCGAGGCGCGCGAGAGGCAGGGCCGCTTCCGTCCCACCTGCCCCGCCTGCGGCTTCGTGCAGTATCGGAACCCGGCGGTCGGCGTCGCCGCGATCCTCGAAGAAGCGGCGGTCGCCGCGATCGTGGGGACCGCGGCGATCGAGCAGGCGACCGGCGGCAGCCCGCCGACCGGCGGCGACGCGCCGGAGCAGGGCGGCGCACGCTCGCGCGTCCTGCTCGTGCGACGCGCGCGCGTCGCCTTCGGCTCCGGGCTCTGGTGCTTGCCCTGCGGCTACGTGGAGTACGACGAGGAGGTGCGGGAGGCGCTCGCCCGCGAGGTGGCCGAAGAGACGGGACTCCTCGTCGCCGTGGGCAATCCCTTCGCCGTCGAGTCGAACTTCCACGATCCGGACCGCCAGACGGTCGGCATCTGGTTCCGCGCCGAGCCGCGCGGCGGGACTCTGCGCGCCGGCGACGACGCCGACGCGCTCCGCTTCGTCGACCCGGCCGCACCCGGCCTGCCGCTCGCCTTCCCGACCGATGCCCGCGTGCTCTCGCGCCTCGCCCGGCTCTGAAGCTCGCCGCTGGGTTGGAAGCTCGCCGCAGCGCTGGAAGCTCGCCCCTCCGCGCGGATTCCGATAGAATCGATGCGGTTGTTCTTCTCGAGCCTGCGGGGAGCGGTGCGGATGACGCGGATCGATCGCGACAAGGAGCGGAACGCGGCGCCGGCGTTGCGGCGCCCGGTGCCTTTGGCGCCGTTGCAGCTTCGCGTTCTCCCGCTCCTCCACCTCCCCCTGCTCCTTCTTCTCCTGCTCGGCAGCTCCGCCGCACTCTCCGGCGCGTCGGGCGTCACCTCGACGATCCATGCGGTCCCCGGGCTCCGGAAGCCGATCCTGGTGGTCCCCAGCAACATGCCCCCTCTCGTCGTCGACTTAGGCGGGGACGGCATCAGTGACGTCATCGCCGGCCCCGGATTCCTGAACGGCGAAGTCCTCCTCGACTATCGGGCGGTGCTCGCGCGATCTCCCTCGGGAGAGGGCTGGGACTGCCTCGGAGGTTTCGCCGACGTCCTCGGCGGCAGCGCGATCGTCGTCGATCTGGATGGCGACGGCCTCGAGGATCTCCTCGGACATTGGGCGAACGGCACGAGAATGTGGCGGCAGAGGGCGGATCGGAGCTTCGAGCTGACGCAGACGTTCCCGTATCCCGACTCCTACTCCTACGGATACGATGTCCCCTTTCCCGACGCGTCGGGGAAACTGCTCCAGTGGTACCAAACGAAGGCGGGCGCGTGCCTCTGCCGCCTGATCGATGCCCGGCGCCCCGGCTCCGCCTGGACGGAACTGTGGCGGGAGGACGTCGGGGAGAGCTTCGGCTGGGTCGGCCTCGATCTCTCGACCGATCCGCCGAACGCCCTGTTCCGCTGCTGGTCCGACACCTCTTCGTTCTGGCTCGCGCGATCGATCGAGGACTTCGGGCTGGGCGAGGAGTGGTCCTTCCCAGCGCCGGCCGTTCTCTATCCTTTCGCCGTCGATCGAGGGGACCGTTTCGAGCTGTGGAGCGTGAATCCGGGGCGCGACGGCCTGTGGCATTTCGAGACCGATCGAGCGACGCGGAGCTATCGCTGGAAAGAGATCGCGATCGCCGATCTGCCGGAAGGCGCGCGGTTCGCGGTGTCCAACGTTCGCCAGCATCTCCTCCCCGACGGCGATGTCCTCCTCGGGCTCGGCGGCGAGGACAACGAGGGGATCCATGTCGCGCGGATCGACCGGTCCGGTCACGCCACGTCGATCGGCTGGCTGCCGAGCCACGGCCTCCTCCTCGACGGGTTCCTGCAGACAGCCGGCGGCGGTCTCGATCTCCTCGTGCACGACCTGGTTCACCTCTGGTCGATCCCCGAGGAGAGATGGCGGCCCGCCGAGACGGCTGGCGCCTCCGATGGGGCCCTCCTTCCGCTGCGCGTCGCAGACGTGACCGGCGATGGCCGGAACGACCTCGTGGTTCACAAGGACGGCGAGGTGGAGTCATTCGCCCTCGCCCGTGGCCTGCCTCGCCCGCCGTGGTTCGATCGACCCGTCCCGTTCGCCGGATCCTCGCCCTACGCCCACGCCCAGTCGGCCGTCGCATGCGGAAACCTGGTGCCCGGCGGTGGCGTGGATGTCGCCGTTCTTGAGGAGGAGGAACGTGCCCTCACTCTCCGATTCTTCGTCTGGAAGGAATGGCGGCTCGACGACGCAGGGGCAGTCACGATCGATCTCGAGGAGAATGACGGCTTGATAGGAAGACTGATCGTCGCGGACCTCGATGGGGACGGGATCGACGAGGCGATCCTGAGCACCTACGCGGAGATGATCGTCGCGCAGTGGAGCGATGGCGGCATCGTCCTGCGCTCCTGGGAACCGGTCGGGTGGCTGCGCGACTCCTGGGACATGGACGGCGATGGAGCCGACGAGCTTCTCGTGGACCGTAACTGGAGAGAACTCGTCATGGTCCATGCGGACCTCGCCGCCGGCGGAATCACCGGCCGCTGGGGCGTCCCCGAAACATGGCGCAATTATGCCTCGAGCCTCGCAGCGGATCTCGACGGGGACGAGCGGCAGGAGCTTCTGGTCCTGACTCCGGCCGGACTGCTGGCTGCGGAATACGACTCCACGAATCTCGTGACCACCCGCTGGATTCTTCAGCTCGACGTCACCGACGTCAGCAGGATCGCCTCCGTCCAGGACGTCGACAGCGACGGAACGATGGACGTGATCCTGAGCGGCTCGACAGTCCACCTGATCCTGGATCCCCTGGGCTACCCGCGCCACTTCCTGCTCGCTCCCGAAGAGAGCGAGTACTGCCAGGTCGAGTCCGCGGCCTATCCGGGGTGGGAGGATCTCGATGGCGACGGAGACCTCGATCTCGCCGTGCTCTGCCGGGACAAGGTCCGCGTCCACTGGAACCCGATCTTTCGTGGCCCGGATGGCGCCGGCCGCGGTGCGGCTCCCGATTGGGTGCGGCTCGTGTCGCCCGCGGCGCCCGGTCAGCCACCCCGCGTGAGCCTTCGCCTCGCCGAGACGGATCGAGTCCGGCTCACCCTCGTCGACGTCGCAGGCCGCAGGCTGTGGAGCCGGATGGAAGAGGTCGCGGGCGGTCGCTGGGTCGACTTCCCGGTCGCGGCCGCCCCCTTCGGCCGGCGGATCGCGCGCGGCATCTACTTCTTGAAAAT
Source organism: Candidatus Eiseniibacteriota bacterium (assembly GCA_041946735.1). Taxonomy (GTDB): domain Bacteria; phylum Eisenbacteria; class RBG-16-71-46; order CAIMUX01; family VGJL01; genus JBHGAY01. The sequence continues at coordinate 15,880 of JBHGAY010000003.1, read as the reverse complement.
CGAAGGAGGAGGACGTGCGGCGGCGCGATCCGTCCTTCTCGGGTTCTAGCGGCGTGGCCGGCCCGGCGCTCGCACGCCCGGCGCCTTCACGCCCGGCGTTCCCTTTCCCGGAGCTCGCCCGCCCGGCGCTCGCCCGCGTCGCAACCATCGCCTCCGCCCTCGCCGCCGCGGCGCTGCTGCTGCTTTCCTGCCGGGAAGACTCGAGCCTTCTCTATCCCGGGGGGAACGACGACGAGGACGAAAGGATCCAGGCCCCGGCGGGGGAGATCGACGCCAGTCCGACGCTCTCGGACGACACGCGGTTTCTCGCCTGGTGGCGGCACGCGTTGGGAGTGCCCCATCCACCCTATCTCCTCCTGCGTCGCGACCGCGCGCTCCTACGGACCGACACCCTCTATGTGTCCTCGATCGCGATGGAATCGCTCGACATCTCGCCCGCCGGCGACCTGATCGCATGGAATGGGAACGACTCCTACTCGGTTCTGCTCATCCGCCCCGCGTCGGGGAGCCACCTGCTCGTGCAGCTTCCGAGTGGATATCGGGCGACCGGGGCGCCTCGATGGCTCGACGCGCAGGAGTTCCTGTTCGGGGCGGACGGACCGGTCGGCCGCGGCGTCTATGCCTGCGACGCGACGACGCAGGCGATCCGACCGGTGGCGGTCGACATCAAGGCCGGCTTTCCGCAGTGGTTGGGCGGGCGCGCTGCCGTCGATCCCTCCGGAAGGGTGCTGTGCCAGGAAGGGAGGGACATCGATGGCGTCCGCTGGGTGCTCCTGTGCGCGATCGACGAGGCTCCCCCCCGCCTGATCGAGATGGTCGACGGCACGATCCCTACGTTCTGGACAGCGGCGGGCAACGAGGAGGGACTGATGTACCTCGACCGGTTCCATCATCTCATCGCCTTGCGGCGAGCGACCGGCGAGCGGTTCCCGATCTTCGCCACCACCGTCTCCGACTACGACCTCACGCCCGACGGCCGCTGGGTCTTCACCAACCCGACGGGGCAAGGGCTCGTGCTGCACAAGATCCAGGACGACCGGTGAAGCGGGTCGCCTCCTCTCGCGCTGCACTTCGAGCGCTTACTTTCGCGGTCTTCGCGCTCTCGCTTCTCGTCTCGCGCGGCGCCCAGGCCGCCGATCCGCATCCGCCGTCGTTCGAGATCGAGGGCCTCGTCCTCGATCGGCTGACGGAGCGGCCTGTCCCCGCGGCCCGCATCGAGGTCGAGGAGATCTCCTACGTCGGCTTCGTCGACTCTCTCGGCCGCTTCCGCCTGACCGTCCCGGCGGCCGGCTCCTACCGAGTGCGCGCGCTCGCGGGTGGCTACGAAGCGTCCGCATGGGAGCGTGTATCGCTCCACGAGGGGACGGCGCGCGCCGCGCTCACGATCCGGATCGAGCCGCAGCTCTACCGCGTGCCGACGGTGGAGGTGCGCGGTGAACGGGTCCCCACCGATATCGCCCGGCCCCCGACGAGGCGGCTCCTCGACTCCGAGATCCGACGGGCGCCGGGCGGCTTCCAGGATCCGGTGCGGGTGCTGTCGGAGAGCCGCTCGGTCGAGTCGATGAACGAGTTCGCCACGATCCTCTCGATCCGGGGCGGCGAGCCGGATCAGGTGCTGTTCCTCGTCGATGGCTTCGACGCGTACAACCCGTACCGCCTGCGGATCGTCCTCGGGGGCGGCTTGTCGCTCGCCAATCCCGACGTCGTCGAATCGGTCGAGCTGTATGCGGGCGGCTTCTCCGCCCGCTACGGCAACCGCACCTCGGGGATGGTCCACCTCCGCACGCGTGAGGGGGACCGCAACCATCTGCGCAGCCGCGGCACCCTCTCGCTGCTCGCCGCGTCGGGCGCGATCGAAGGGCCGCTTCCCGGCGGCTCGGGGAGCTGGATCGTCGGGGCCCGCCGCACCTACTACGACCTCTTCATCCATCCGCCCGCCGGCGAGGGGCGGCAGTACCCGTTCCTGCAGGAAGGGCAAGGGCGAATCGATTGGGATCTGGCGCCCGGCCACAGGCTGACGCTCCGAGCTTCGGGAAGCGACGAAGGGGTGAACCTGATCCTTCCCGACGAGAGCGACACCGGCGAGGTGGTGACCGACGCCGGATGCGGCACGACCACCGGGTCGATCGAGCACCGCTGGGCGCTCGGGCGGCGGACGAGCCTGACGACGCGCTTCGCGGGGCTGCACGACCGAAACCGCATCGAGATCCACAACGAGGAGGGTGACGTCGTCTGGGCGGACGGGAGCATCCGCTCCAACCGCTTCTCCCTCTCGCAGGAGTTGGAGGTCGTCACGTCCCCTCACGTCGTCCGCATCGGGGGACAGATCGACCGGTACTCGTGCCGGACCGTCTGGAGCAAGACCCACGACCCGAATCCCGACCCGTTCCCCCGTCCCGCCTCGATCGACATCGACGGGGATCTCACCTACCGCGCGTTCTATCTCGAGGACGTGACCGCCCTGCGCGACGGCTGGTACCTGTCACCCGGAATCCGCTTCGACGACACCGGCGGTCCGACGCCGCTGCAGGCGAGTCCGCGCGTGGCGCTGCGCGGCGAGCTGCCGCACGGCCTTCACGCCCGCCTCGGGACCGGCCTGTTCCTGCAGTACGCGGACGGCGTGCAGGGGTTCTCGCGCGAAGCGACGCTCGTCATCTCCTCGGCGAAGGACCTCCGTCCCGAGCGCGCCTTCCTGGCGAGCGCCGGGCTGAGCGGCGGAGCAGGCCGTTTTCGATGGGACGTCGAGGCCTACGACCGGACGACCGAGGACCTTCTCGTTCCGGCGGACCGCGAGACGTACGAGGCGGTCTCGAACGGACGCGCCCACGCGCGCGGCATCGAGGCGGAGGTGCGGCTCGTGCCGGCCATCGACGGCGGCCAGGGTAGCCTCTTCCGCAAGATGGAGGCGCGCCTGGCCCACGGGTGGCTTCGCAGCCGCTTCGAGGGAGGCGTCTTCCCGTCCGGCACCCCGGTCTCGACCGAGCGGACGCACAGCTTCCTCGCCAACGTGCGGCTGCCCGCCGGATCGTCCTCCTGGTTCATCGCGACGTTCCGGGCGACGAGCGGCGCGCCGTACACCCCGCTCGTCGGACGGCTGACGCCGTGGGACAGCGGCGAGGAGGTCGTCGTGCCCTTGTGGGGCCGTCCGCTCTCCGCGCGGATGGCGCCCTACGCGCGCCTCGACCTGCGCTTCGAGCGAACGATCCACCTCTTCGGGCGCAACGGCTGCGCCTTCCTCGAGGTCCTGAACGTCACGAACCGGACGAACACCACCTCGATCGAGTGGAACGACGACCTGGACGAGCGCGATGTTGTCGGCGGGATCCCGATCGTACCGTTCCTGGGACTGACGATCGCGGAGTAGCCTCGAGGGCGATGTCCCGCAAGATCTACAGGACGGCGGCCGTCGCGATTCTGCTCGTGGCGTGCCATGCGACGCCGCTCGCGGTCACCTCCTGCCTCGCGCGGACGGTCGGGCCTCGGGTCCGCTGGGAGGCCGCCGATCTGGATCCGGCGCGCTTCGATCCCTCCTGGATCCAGGTGAAGCTGATCGAGGGATCCGAGGCGCGTGTCGAGGACCGACGGCTGGTCGACGACCGATTCGATCTCTCGCGCCTGCGCGCCGTCCTCGAACGGTACGGCGTCGTCGAGGTCCGGCCGAGCTTCTCGGCCGATCGTGCAACGCTGCGCGCGATGCGCTCGGCGACGAAGCGCCCGCTGCCCGACCTCTCCCTCTGGTTCGATCTGCGCCTGGACCGAGCAGGCGGTCCGGACGCCGCCGCACGGCTGCTTCGCGAGCTGAACCGGCTCGACGTCGTCGAGATCGCGCACCCGGCCGGCATCGCACGTCCCGCCGGCGCAACGGCACCGGCGGCGCGCTCGCGAACCGCGCCAGCCGCGGAGATCCCCGACTTCTCCCCGAGGCAGGGATACCTCTACGCCGCTCCGCTCGGCCTCGACGCTCCCGCCGCATGGTGGCTGCCCGGCGGCGACGGCGACGGCGCGCGGATCGTCGACGTCGAGGTCGCCTGGACGGAGGAGCACGTCGACTTCGATCCCGACCTCCTCTTCTTCGACGGAGGCGCGCCGCAGGACGGCCTCCCGCTCTACTCGGACCACGGGACGGCCGACCTCGGCATCGTGATCGCGAAGCACGACGGCCGCGGCATTGACGGCTTCGCGCCGCGCGCCTCGTGGGGCGTGGAGGCTCTGGCGCCGGCCGAGCATCCCTTCGCCGCCGATCGCCTACTCGAAGCGGCGACCCAGCTCCGCCCGGGCGATCTCCTCTTGGTCGAGCTCCAGATGTTCCCCGATGGGCGCGGCGCGACGCCGATCGAGTGGCTGCAGGCGAACTACGACGCGATCGAGACGATCGTCTACGGGCTCGGCATCGCGGTCGTCGAGGCGGCCGGCAATGGGGGCCAGGACCTCGACGATCCCTCCTGGGAAGGCCTCTTCGACCGCCACATCCGCGACTCCGGCGCGATCCTGGTCGCGGCCGGCAAGCCCGCCGATCTCACCGCCGAGTCGTTCACGAACCACGGAAGCCGCGTGGACCTGCACGGCTGGGGCTCGCAGATCGTGACGACCGGCTTCGGCGATCTCCACGGGCTCGGCTCCCCGGAGATCGAGTACACCGCCACGTTCAACGGGACTTCGGGCGCCGCGGCGATGGTCAGCGGCGCCGCCCTCTGCGCCGCTTCGGCCTACCGCGCGTGGCGCGGCGCTCCACTCGACCCGATCCGGCTGCGCGCGATCCTCCGCGAGACCGGCACTCCGCACGCGGGGCCGCTCCCGATCGGCCCGCGGCCGAACCTGGCAGCGGCGATCCCCGCCACGCTCGACCCCTCGCTCCTTCCGGCCGACTCGCTCCCCGCTCCCCCGGTCGCACGCCTGCTCGCCTCCCCCAATCCATTCCGCTCCGGTCTCACGATCCGGTTCTGGCTCGCGCGCGACGCGGGGGTCGATCTGCGCGTCCTCGATTCCTCCGGACGGAGGATCGCCCAGCCGTTCCACGGCCCGCTCCGCGCCGGCCCGCGAACGCTCGCATGGGATGGCCGCGACGATGCCGGCCGTGAGGCGGCCAGCGGGCTCTATCTGCTGCGCGTCGAGACCGATGCCGGGATCCCGCCGCCCGCCGCACGGGCGGTGAAGATTCGCTGAAGCGCGGCTCGGAAGCCCGCTCCCGCCCGCCCGCCGCTCCGTGGTACCATCGATGCGGTTTCTTCCGCCTCTAGCGACGTCGTTTGGCTTCCACCTGCATCCCGGAGGGGTACATGACTCGCATCCCGTATCTGCTCGTCCTCCTGCTCGCGCTCGGCGTGACGTCCGCCCGCGTCTGCCATGCGCGCGACACGGCCCGCCCGGTCGGACCGATTCATTCGTGGACGGCGGCCGACCTGGATCGCTTCGATGGCCAATGGCTTCACGTGAAGTTCGTCGAGGGATCGAACGTCCGCCTGGAGAGCGGGCGGTTGGAGGACGACCGGCTCGACCTCTCCCCCGTCCGCGCCGCGCTCGCCCGCGCGAGCGCCCTCGAGATCCGGCCGACGTTCACGTGGGACCGCGCCACCGTCCGCGCCTGGAAGGCCGCGGGCGAAGCGAAGAGCGGCGCCGTCGGCCCCGATCTCTCGCTCTGGTTCGACGTCCGGATCGCGGCCGGGAAGGCGGAGCTGGCGCGCGCGATCAACGAGCTGAACGCGCTGCCGCAGGTCGAGATCGCGCACCCCGCGCCGATCGTCGAGCCTGCGGCCCTTCCCGCCGCGTCCGCCACCGTCGCGCCCGCCGGGCTCGCGACCCGGGCGAACGCTCCCCGCGATCTCCGCACCCCGGACTTCACCGGCCAGCAGGGATACCTCTACGCCCCGCCGACCGGGTTCGACGCTGCCGCCGCCTGGGCGCTCCCCGGAGGCAAGGGGGCCGGCCAGAAGTTCATCGACGTCGAGCTCGCCTGGACGGAGCAGCACGAGGACTTCGATCAGGCGAAGCTGTTCCACGTCGGCGGCGCGGGCCAGAGCACGAACCCCGCCTACATCGACCACGGGACGGCCGTGCTCGGCGAGGTGATCGGGATGCACAATGCTTACGGGGTGAACGGATTCGCGGCCGACACCGAGTGGGGCGTCGTGGCGGTGCTCGAGTCCGAGTGGCCCAACGTCCCGCATCGCTTCCAGGAGGCCCTCGACAATCTGCCCGAAGGGGGCGTCTGGCTGATCGAGCTGCAGATGTATCCTCCCGGCCACAGCGCGACGCCGATGGAGTACCTGCAGGTGAACTACGACGTGATCTGGACGAGCGTGTGGGCGCGCGGCGTCGTCTGCGTCGAGGCGGGAGCGAACGGCAGCCAGAACCTCGATGACGCGAGCTGGGGCGGCCTGTTCGATCGCAACGTCCGGGACTCGGGAGCGATCATGGTCGGCGCCGGCACGCCGAACGGACTCGACGCCGAGTGGTTCACGAACTACGGCACCCGGATGGACGTCCAGGGCTGGGGCTCCTCGATCGTCTCGACCGGCTATGGCGACCTGTACAGCGGAGGCGGCTACGAGACGGAGTACACAGCCGCGTTCAGCGGGACTTCGGGCGCCTCTCCGATGGTCGTCGGCTCCACGCTCTGCCTCCAGGGGATCTTCGCCGCCCTGACCGGCCGGCCGCTCACACCGCTGCAGCTGCGCTCGATCCTGCACGACACGGGCACGCCGCAGAACGGCCCGCGGCTGATCGGCCCGCGGCCGAACCTCGGTCCGGCCTCCGCCGCCGTCCTGGCGCTCGCCGCCGGCGTGCCGGAGGCGGGCGGCGCGAGCGCCCCCACCTTCGCTGGGCGCGCCTATCCGAATCCGTTCCACTCGCAGGTCGCGATCCGCTTCGACATGCCGCAGGCGGGCGCGGCGCGCGTCCTCTTCTTCGATGCGGCGGGCCGCCGTGTCGCGAGCTTGGCGCCTCGCTCTCTCTCCGCCGGACCGCAAAGCGTCCTGTGGAGCGGGCGCGACGACGCCGGCCGCACCCTCGGCAGCGGCATCTACTTCTTCCGCGTCGAGACCGGCGATGCCGGGGCGACGCCGTTGACGGGGCGCGTGCAGAAGATCGAGTAGAGACGCAGATCGCAGGGACGCTCGCCTATCGGGCGGGTTTCGTGCGAACGGCGGCCGCTCTCCTCCGGGAGGGCGGCCGCTTCGTCCTCTCCCCGGCAACCCCCACTCCGCGACGATTGCCCCGCTCCTCCCCGACCCGCTATCCTCGTTGCGCACCGATTCTCCCGAGGCGCAACACACCAACGAGAGGAGTCGAAATGTCCTGCCTCAGCCTCCCACCCAGGGCCGTCTCCCTCGCCATGACGGCAGCCTTGCTGTCGCTGGCCCTTGCCTTCGCGCTCGCGCTCGGTCCGTCCGATGCCGGGGCGCAGTCCCGGCTGATCCTGACCGAGTATCAGTACAACAACCCGAAGATTCGCTCGATGAACCTCGACGGAAGCGACGCGCAGCTTCTCTTCTCGCCCCCCACGAGCGAGTGGCTGCCTCTCGCCTGCGACGTCGATCCGTCCCTCCCGAAGCTCTACTGGACCAACGGGAACTACACATCGGGGACGATCCGGCGCGCGAACTTCGACGGCACGGCGTCGCAGCTTCTGCTGAGCGGCCTGCGCCTGCCGCGCGGCCTGTCGCTCGATCTCGATGCCGGCAAGCTCTACTTCGCCGACTCTCCTCCCCAAGGGACGGCGAGCGGCCTGATCCGGCGCGCGAATCTCGACGGCACCGGACTCGAGACCGTTTTCGCCGCGGATCCCTACGACCCGAACTTCTCCTACGTCGGGCCTCCGACCGCCGACGCGACGAACGGCTACGTCTACTTCTGCGCCGAGGACGCGATCCGTCGAATCCGCATGGACGGAACAGGCGGGGTCGAGACGGTCGTGCGGGGCGTGAACACAGTGACCTCGATCGCGCTCGACGCCGCGGCCGGCCGGATCTACTTCCTCGACGCGAACACGAACAGCGACGTCCTCTGCCGCGCGAACCTCGACGACACCGGCTTCACCGTGCTGGTCGACATGTCTCCCGGAGAGGGGGTCTCGTCGGGATTGATCAGCCTGCGGATCGATCCGGAGCGTGGGCAAGCGTGGTGGACCGACGAGCTGGCCGGCGCCGTGCGCCGCGCGAACCTCGACGGAACGGGGGTCGAAACGATCTACAACAGTCCGGCCGGACTCTCGCCGGCCGGGATCTCCTTCGACGTGCCGGTCGTCCAGGGGATCACCGACTGCAACGGCAACGGCGTGCGCGACCTCGACGACGTCGTGGGCGGCGTGAGCGAGGACTGCAACGGCAACGGCGTCCCCGACGAGTGCGAGGACGATCCATGCCGGCCGATCGACTGGATCGTCGACAACGGCAGCGACACCGTCACCCTCAGCCGCACGTTGAGCGGCGACCCGGCGACCGGCTACGAGATCTTCCAGCCGTTCGACCTGACCGAACCGACCGTGGCACGCCGGATCGACCTCGACGGATGGACGATCAACTGGCAGGTGGACGGCTTCCGCGCGACGCTCTATCCGGACGATGGAACCAACGGCTTTCCCGACCTCGACCAGCCGATCGCCTGGGCGGACTACCAGTACCGTTTCAGTCCCGACTCCGTCGCCTGGGTGAGCCAGGCGTGGAACGCGCCGCTCGAGCCGGGGCGCTGGTGGCTCCGGCTGAGCGCGAACGATCCCGCCTACGACGCAGGCGCGAACGTCGGCGTCCGCGGCCCGCACTGCATCATGCGCCGCCTGAGCGACCTCACCCTCATCTACCCGAACTACTCGATCGCGATGAAGATCGAGGGCCAGGACCCCGCGGGCGCGCCCGAGCAGGAGGCGGCGGGCGGGGGCGCGGGTGGCGGCAGGGACGGCTGGTCCGCCCTCGCGCTCGAGGCGCACCCGAACCCGATGCGGGACAGCGCGGAGCTCTCGTTCACGATGCCGGCGGGAAGCTCCTTCGACCTCGCCGTCTACGACGCGTCGGGGAGGAAGGTGCGAGGCCTGATCGCCGCCGGAAACGGAGGAGCGGCCACCGTCGGACACGTCGCCTGGGACGGCAGGGACGACGCAGGGCGAACCGTCCCGGCCGGCTACTACGTGCTGCGGCTCGAGGCGACGAGCTCACTGGGGGGCGCTGCGCGGGTCATCCGGCGTCCGATCGTCCGCATCCGCTGACTCGCAGCGGCTGAAACGACGAACGACCCGAGTGCGAAGCGGAGAACCGTCGCTGCCCGGCATTCTCCGCTTCGCTTCGCTCGTTGCTCACAGAGTCTTCACTGGCGGGTCGCCTTCGCGCCGTCCTATTCTGCCGGATGTCGGCGAGAGCGGGCCTCTGCGCTTTCATTCCCGTCGCCCGTGAAAGCCTCGACCGACTGTGTGGACGTCGCGGGGCGACCCTCGGGCCGCTGCTGCGACGCTCCCTTTGCCTCCACCAGCTTCCGGCATTCCGTACGCGACGCGACGCCGTACGCCCTCCGCCTCCTCGCGCCCCCCCGACACCGCCGCCCGGGATCTGGACAGTTTCCCGGCGGACCGATACCGTCTTGCGGTCGGGGCGCTTCGGGCCGGATCGTCCTGTTCCGCCACGGGCTGGGGGGCGCTCCCGAACAGGGGGAGGGGAGGTTCATGTCGCGCATCCACTGGGCCACACGGGAGAAGAGAGGGGATCATGTCCGCCGCGTCGGGATCGTCTTCGCGGGCGGTCCGGCGCCGGGCGCCAACGCCGTGATCAGCTCGACGGCCGTCAGCTTCCTCGACGACGGGCGCGAGGTGATCGGCTTCATGCACGGGTACGAGAACCTGCAGCTCTACCATCCCGTGACGAACCGTCTGATCCGGGACGAGCACTATCGCGAGTTCACCCACAAGGAAGTGACCGGCAACCGCAACTCGCAAGGGATCCTGATCGGCACCTCCCGCGCGAATCCGGGCAAAGGGATCTCGAAGCCTGCCGACCTGGACGACCCGGAGAAGACGAAGCGGCTCCGCAATGTCTACTCCGCGTTCCTCGACATGGGGATCGACGCGCTCATCTCGATCGGCGGCGACGACACGCTGAAGACGGCGAACTTCCTCCACGAGTACCAGAAGCGCCTCCCCCCGGGAGCGAAGAAGGTGCAGATCGTCCACCTCCCGAAAACGATCGACAACGACTATCAAGGGATCGACTTCACGTTCGGCTACTTCACGGCGGTCGACTTCCTCGCCAAGGAGGTGAAGAACCTCCGGGCCGACGCCGAAGCGGGGCGGGTCTACTACATCGCCGAATGCATGGGACGAAAGGCGGGTTGGCTCTCCTACGGCGTCGGGATCGCCGGCGAGGCGAACATGGTCTTCTCGGTCGAGGACGTCGTGGAGGAGATGACGTTCGAGGACGAGGTGGTCGATCGCGAAACGGGAGCGACGCGCAAGGAGCGGCGCCTCCGCGTCGAGTCGCTCGTCGATCAGATCGTCAACCTCATCCTGATCCGCGAGAAGCGCGAGAAGAAGTTCTTCGGGACGGTCGTGCTCGCCGAAGGGCTCGCGGAGCTGTTCCCGGAGAGCTATATCCGCAGCATCCCGAAGGACGAGCACGGCAACATCTCGATCGGCCGGATCGACATCGGAAAGCTGATCGCCCGGCTCGTCTCCGACGAGTACCACCGGCGCACGGGACGCGAGAAGAAGGTGATCGGACTCCAGATCGGCTACGAGTCGCGATGCGCTCCGCCGCACGCGTTCGACGTCATGCTCGGCAGCCAGCTCGGGATCGGAGCGTATCGGGCCCTGGTCGAGGAGAACCTCGACGGGTACATGGTGAGCACGACCGGCCAGCTCGACCTGCGCTACGTGCCGTTCCAGGAGTTGGTCAATTCGGAGACGTTGAAGACGGAGGTGCGGTTCATCCGGCCGGACTCCGACTTCCACCTCCTCGCGCGCTTCCTCGAGAGCCGGACCGAGATCCGCGAAGCCTGACGAGGGAGGGGGGCGAGCCGAACGCCGGCCGCCCCTCCCCCCCCGCTGCCTACCCCGGCAGTCAGGCGCTCGTCTTGCCCGAGGAGGAGACGATCCGGCCGGCGAGAGCCTGCAGCCGCTCGCGCGCTCCGTCCCCCATCTCCTCCCTCTCGACCGCGTCGAAGCCGGCCTTCACCGCGGCCTGGTCGTCCTCGTCGAACAACGATTCCGCGATGCGGAAGAGGATCATGTTCTCCTTCTCGATGTGATGCGCGAGAAGCTGCACGTAGCCGTTCGCCGCGTCGGCGAATCGCCTCGCCGCCCCTTCCGCCTCGGGCTCGTCGAGGGCGGATCCCATCTGACGCAGGAACTGCCTGCCCAGCTCGTGCTCGTGGAGCATCACGGCCACCGGCCCGAGCTCCGGGCCGTATCCGTGCTGGGCCAGGCGCGGGAAGAGGCATCGCTCTTCCTTCCCGTGATGGTTGCGGTCGGCGAACTCGCGGAGAAAGGTCAGGATCTCGCCGGCTTTTGCCCTGTCGAACGGGCCGCGCCTCGCCTCCTCGGCCAGATCGTCCAGCACTTGCAGGACCGCCTCGATCTGCTGGTGCTCGTCGCGCAGGATATCGGTCGGACGTTCGGTCATCATTCCCTCCTAGGCCCGTTTCGCCGGCTCGTCGATGCCGGCCTGCTCCCCGGTTCGTCCCGGTCCAGTCCGGCATCGCCGGCTGGATCGTCACCGGCCGAAGCGTCCCGGCTCGCCACTCCGCGGCAACGCGCGAAGATCCGCCGTCCGACCCGCCCCGCGCGATGACCTGGGTCACGCCGTTCGCCCTTCTCACATCCGCGCGCTGCCCCTACGCTCGCGACAGGACGACCGAACGGACGGGGGAGCGATGACCGGTATCGAGGGAGAACGGGTGGCCGCACTCCGGCGCGTGCCGTTTCTCGCCGGGATCGACCAGCGCGGGCTCGATTCGCTCGCGACGTCGAGCCGCATCGTGAAGGTGAGCCGCGGGGCGGATCTCTTCGCCGAAGGCGATTCGTGCCGCGGGATGTACCTGCTCCTCTGCGGCGCCATGAAGCTCTACCGCGCCTCTCCGTCCGGGCGCGAGCAGATCGTCGCGATCGAGGCGCCCGGAGCGGTAATCGCCGAGCTGCCGCTCCTCGACGGCGAGCCGTACCCGGTCTCCTGCGCGGCGCTCGAAGAGAGCCGCGTCCTGCTCCTTCCCCGCCCCGCCTTCGAGGAGTTGTTGCGCGACCGGCCCGAGATCGCGCTCGAAGTGTTGCGTGTCGTCGGCCGGCGCCTGCGCCACTTGGTCGCGCTCGTCGAGGAGCTGTCCCTGCTCGGCGTTCCGCAGCGCCTGGCGAAATACCTCCTCGAGATCGCGGATCGCAGCGGCCCCTCCTTCCCTCTCACGCTTTCGAATCAGGAGATCGCGAACCGTCTCGGGACGGTGCGCGAGATCGTCTCCCGCAACCTCCATCGCTTCGAGCAGGAGGGGGTGATCGGGATCGAGGGGCGGCAGATCCGCATCCTCGACGAGCAAGCCCTGCGCGACCGAGTGGAGGGGATCGAGTGACGGTGAGCGCCCCCGCGACGGCGAGGAAGCTGCGCGGCCGCTGGCTCCACTGGACGATTCGCGACTGGAAGGGCCTGGTCCCGAAGGAGCACGGATCCTGGGCCTACCTGCTCGGCCCGCAGATCTCCGCGCTCATCGCCGCGCCCGACACCCTCGACGCCGCGATCTGGGCCGCCGCCTCGCTCCTGCTCTTCGGGTCGTTCCAGGCGTTCGGCGCCGCGCTGCGCCGCCGCGACCGCTTCAGCGACGCGGGGCTCGTGACCGGAATGCTCGGCCTCGCGCTGCTCGTCGACGGGATCGCCACGCGGCCGGAGGCGATCCTCGCCCTCGCGCCCGCGCTGGCCGCCGCCCTCCTCGGCCTCTTCGGCCACCGAGGCCGCCTCGCGCGACAGAGCGAGCTCGAGATCCTCGGCATCGTCGCGACATCCGTCCAGGGAGGGGCGGGGCTCTACGTCGGCGGCGGCCGGACGGTGGACGCCGCGCTGCTCGCCCTCTGCTCCGCCTCCTACTTCCTGCTGAGCCTGATCTGGGTGCGGGTGCGCCTCTCCCGCGAGGTTCCCGGGCGCCGGCCGCTCTTCGATCGCCGCGCGAACCATCCGGTCAGTCTGGGACTGCTATTCGTCTCGCTCGTGGCCGGCGTCCTCGCCCATCGCCCCGTCGCCGGCCTTCTCCCCGGCCTCTATCTGGTCCGCTCCGTCCTGCCCGTTCCTCGCCGGAAGGATGGCAAGCTGCACATTCCGAAGCTCGGCATCCAGGAATCGATCGTGGCGGCCGCCTTCGCCATCGGGCTCGGGCTCTTCCTCGGTCCCTGAACCCGCGACGAAGGGCGCAGCCAGGTCGAAAGAAAGGCCCGGCCCCCCGATCGGGGAGGCCGGGCCCGCGATGGTTCGAGGTTCCGCCGTACGGAGCCGCTGCTTACTTCAACAAGATGAGCTTCTGCGACGCGCGACCTTGGTCGGTCGTCAGCCGCGCGAAGTACACCCCGCTCTCGACCGGCGCGCCGTTGTCGGCCATTCCGGTCCACGTCTGCACGTGCTCACCGGCCGGCAGCGTCCCCTCGAAGAGGCTCGCCACCCTCCGGCCGCTCAGGTCGAACACCTCCAGGCGGACGGGCCCCGAGGCGCCCGCCTGCGAGAGGGTGAACGAGATCTGCGTGCGAGGATGGAACGGGTTCGGCTGCGCGGCGTCGATCCGCGAGCCGAAGAGCGGCGCCCCCGCCTGATCCTCCGCACCCGCCGACGGCTGCGGCTCGAGCCAGTCCATGATCCTCTCGAGCGCGCCTCTCATGTTGTTCGGGTACGGATTGTTGTCGACCGCATGGAACGCGGCCGCCATGAAGACGCACTTGCCGCCGTCCACCACCTGATTGCGCAGCGTGGTGCTCCGGTTGCTCGGATCGCGGAAGCAGGTGGCCGCGCCCGGCGCCGGCTGCACCTGGTCCCCCTCGTTGAAGGAAGGGATCGAGAAGGTCAGGTGCAACGAAAGCCCGTCGCCGATCGGATCGCCGGGCACCCCGTTCATCGTCGTGTAGTCGACCTCTTCGACGAACGACGCGATTCCGAAGTAGTCCCGCATGAACGGCGTCACCTCGGTCTTCGTGTCGACGTAGTGCTGGCTCGAGACGAAGACCGACCCTCCGGCGTCGAGGAAGCTTCGGATCGTCGCCTCGTCGCTCGCGAGCAGGATCGTGTTGTCGAGGAAGTCGAAGCCGGTCTCCCAGAGCATGTAGTCGTAGCCCAGGATCTGGCCCATCCACGGCGAGTATCCCTGCGTCATGACGTTCCAGTCGTCGTGCAGGACCCCGAGCTGGTCGAGCGCCTGGATCCAGGGAACCTCGTCGGAACGGCCCCGATCGTCGTCCACGAACAGGACCGCGTAGCTGCCGTTGAAGACCCTCATCTCGCGCTCGCACGTCCGGGCCGAGAAGGCCGAGGTGACCTGGAAGCTTCCCGACCTCGCCTCCATCGCGGCGTCGGTGTGGACCCGGATCCGGACGTCGCACGATTCCTCGGGATCGAGCACGACGTCAAACGGTCCGCTGTGCGGGTTCGGATCGCCGCAGACGAGGAAGTCGGTCGTCCAGTCGCCGAATGGAGCTCCCGGCTCCAGGGTGAAGGTGTCGGTCGCTTCGCCGGTGTTCTTCAGGATGCCCGTGAAGACGGCCATGCCATCGCCATCCGGCAGGGAGGCGATCGGCCGGGCGATGTCGAACCGGAAGTCGTCCGCCCCCATCATCAGTCCTTGCACGATCTCCTTCGTGGCCGTCTGTTGGACGAAGGCGACGACCCGGATGTTGTCGATGTTCCACGCCGGGTTGATCGCGAAGTCGTAGGCCACGGTCGCCTCGTCTCCGGCGCCGGCGAGCGTGATGTTCTCGTCGTAGAGGTCGCGCTCGATGTAGTCGTAGACGGTGCCGTCGTACAGGATTCCGTTCTCGTAGATGAGGAGGGTGGCGCGGAGGTTCGTCAGGACCACCGGATCCTCGAGACGGAACGTCGCCTCCACCGACACGGTGCTGCCGGCCGCCAGGTAGCTGCCGTCGATCGAAATCGGGCTCGTGCCCCCGGTCTCGGCGAGGCGCGAGTTGATGTTCACGGTGTACTGCGCGGCGGCTGTCTCGCAGCTCCCGGCGCCCACTACCGTCCGCTGTCCATCGATCTTCACCGTCGGGACGCCGCTCACGCCGTACCAGTTCGCGCGAGCCTGCGCCTCGGGATTCGCGAACACCTGCTGCGTGTGGTACTCCCAGTGGACCACCCGCTCGAAGCCCATCTCCTGCTGTACCGTCTCGAGCCCGCACCGGGCCGCTGGGCAGTACGGTCAGCTCACGTAACCGAAGTCCTCGCAGACGACGACCCTCGGCACGCCCGCCCAAGCGGGCGCCGCGCACATGCCGCCGAGGATCACGAGGATCGCCGCCATGGCGGCCGTCTTCCTGGACATGGGGACCTCCTCCGATGTTGTTGCCACGAGCCCCCCACGCTCCCCGCGACGCGGAGACGAGCGTGGAACGACGCCGAACGGATTGTAGGCGCATCGCTCGTGATTTGCCACATCGGACGGGGAGGCGGCGGGCAGGGAAGGGAGCGGGCCATCGCTCGCGCGTGCGGCGGGCACCTACGGAAGAGGCCCGGACGCTTCTCAGCGCCCGGGCCCGTCGCCGAGGCTCCGCGGTCCGGAGCCGCTGCTTACTTCAGCAAGATGAGCTTCTGCGACGCGCGACCGTCGTCGCTCGTCAGCCGCGCGAAGTACACCCCGCTCTCGACCGGCGCGCCGTTGTCCGCCACACCGGTCCACGTCCGCACGTGCTCACCGGCCGGCAGCGTCCCCTCGAAGAGGCTCGCCA
>JBHGAY010000029.1:0-69452 GCA_041946735.1 Candidatus Eiseniibacteriota bacterium | reverse complement strand
GAATCCGCCGTACTGCGGCCTCGCGATCTGCGACGTCGTCTTCTACGGTTGCGAGCTGTTTTGGGATGCCGAGTACTGGGGATACTCCCGCTGGATTCCGGCCTCCCTCTACTTCGGCGTGGAAGTCGACCTGGCCTATGCGCTCGGGCAGGCCGTGATAGACCCGCCCGAGGAGGAGGCCTGTTGCTTCGACGACGGCCGTTGCCTGTACATCTACGACTGGTGGTGCACAGAGGCGGGGGGTTTCCCTCAAGGTTACGACACGGACTGCGAGCCGAACCCCTGCTCGCCCACTGCAACGGTTCCCGACGAACCGCAGAGCGTCTCCCACGTGAGCTGGGGCGAGGTCCGAGGCCTGTATCGATAGCCGCTTCCCGGCCACCGATCCTTCGGATTCGATCTCGATGTGACTCCGCCGGATGCTTCCCACCGGCGGAGTTCTTGCACCCCTCAAACGCCGGAAGAGTAAGCGGCGAAGCGGCCCTCAACCCTGTTACCCCGACGGTGCTGAGATTATGCTGTTGCGACATAATGCAGCAGGGACATAATTCTCGTCCAGGGGAGGGCAGGAGCATGCAACTGAAGTTCCTGAACCGGACGGAGGAACTGCGGCGACTGCGGGCGTTCCTCAAAGAAGCACCGGGAGGCCTTGCCGTTCTCTACGGGCGCCGCCGATGCGGCAAATCGCGGCTGCTGCTCGAGGTTCTGACAGGACGGAAGCACGCCTACTACGTGGGCGATCACCGTGAAGCTGCTCTCCAGCGACACAACCTTGCGATCGAGGTTGGCCGCCTCATTCCCGGCTTCGACCGGGTCCGTTATCCCGACTGGACGACGTTGTTCGACAGGTTCTGGAACGAAGCTCCGCGTGGAGCTTGCCTGGCTCTGGACGAGTTCCCCGCGATCGTCGCCGTCTCGCCGGAGATCCCCAGCCTCCTTCAGAAACGCCTCGACCGTCCCGATCCCGAATCGCCGCGTCTGCTGCTCGCCGGGTCCTCGCAACGGATGATGCAGGGTCTCGTGCTGGACCATTCCGCGCCGCTCTTCGGTCGTGCCCGTGAGATCCTCGAAGTACGTCCGCTGCCCGCATCCTGGATCCGCGAGGCGCTTTCGATCGAGGACGAGGAGGAAGCGATTCGAGCCTTCTCGATCTGGGGAGGAGTCCCGAGATACTGGGAGCTGGCTTCGGAATACAGGCGTCTCGAGGAGGCGATCGCCGATCTCGTTCTCAGCCCGCTGGGAGTCCTCCACTCGGAGCCCGATTCCCTCCTCATGGATGACCTGCGAGACACCGTGCAGGCAGCCTCGATCCTCAGCCTGATCGGGCAGGGGTGCCACCGCCTGTCCGAGATTGCGGGCAGGTTGGGAAAGCCAGCGACCGCGCTGTCTCGCCCGCTGCAGCGCCTCGTTTTGCTCGGATTCGTCAAGCGGGAGGTGCCCTTCGGCGTTCCCGAGCGGGACAGCAAGCGCAACTTGTATCGCATCGACGATCCGTTCTTGCGCTTCTGGTTTCGATGGGTCGATCCCAATCGCTCCCGGTTGCAGGCAGGGCAGACCCGCGCAGTATCCCAGCAGGTGATGGCATCGATCGGCCATCAGACCGCGGGCGTGTGGGAGGATCTGGTTCGGAGGAGCGTCCTTCGTCATCGCTACCTTGGCCGTACCTGGGTGGAAGTCGGGCGTTGGTGGGGGGCGGGAACAGACCGGCGACCTCATGAGATCGACGTCGTGGCTCGCACCGAGGACGGACGAGACCTTCTCCTGGGCGAGGTGGACTGGGAGAGCCGGGCGCAGCCGCGGCAGCTTGCGCAGGAGCTCGTCGAGAAAGCCGCTCGCTTTCCAGAGGCCCGTGATGCTTCCATCCGCCTCGCGGTCTGGACGCGGTCCGCCGGGGCCCGTTCCATTCCGCCTGGCTCCGGAGTCCGGTTCTTCGGACCGGCGGATGTCCTTCGAGTGCTTCGTTGACCAGTGCTTGGTGACGCGTTGAGGAGGAGGAAAGGTGAGAGCGGCGCCGGGGGAAGGCAAGGTCTACCAGATCAAGGTGACGCTGCGGGACATCCGGCCACCCATCTGGAGGCGCGTGCTGGTTCCCGCGACCTACACCTTCTGGTACCTGCACGTGGCCATCCAGGATGCTCCCGAGGACCTACGGGAGGGCACAGCGCGCTATCTCAGAATCACCGCTCGCGCAGTGCTTGCTCTCGTCCCGGCGGACACATGCACCACGTACACACCAGGAGCGACGCGCCTGCGGTGCTCATCGCGCGCATCCCAGGCTATCTCGCGGACGCCTGGTCCCAGGATCCCATCCAGCAGGTTGCGCACCTGGCGGCCGCCGACGTCCACCACACTCGCGTGCACGCGTTCCGGGGCTGAAAGGCTCAGGCGCAAGGTGATCTCCACCAGAGCCGGATTCGGAATGACCTGGAGGGGCAGGGTCGATCGCGGGTCGACCATCCGAGCCGCTGCCGAAGACCCACACTGCAAACGCGCGACGTGAAAGCCGGATTCCACCGAGGCCACGCACACATACTCGTCCGCGACCCCCACGCTCCCGCTGACCGCGAAGCTTCCGACGATCCGCGGGTCGTAGGGATCGGAGATATCGACCACTATGCTCAGAACATCGGACCCATAGTTGGTGGACGAACCCACGTAGGCGTAGCCGTCCCGGATGGCCACCCCTACTGCCCATGCGGGCGTGCAGAGCGTGCTCACGATCACCGGCGTCTCGGGGCTTGCCACATCGAGGATCTGCAGTCCATCCGCAGTCCCGGCGTATGCGTAGGTTCCCAGGACCGCGATCGATCGGATGCCCGTGCCCGTGTTGCCCACGATCCGGGGATGGAGCGGGTCCTTGATGTCCATCACTCGGAGGCCGTACGAGTCCCCGACGTAGGCATACGTTCCTGAGACCGCGATCACCCGAGCCCAGCCCGGAGTGCTGAGGTTGGCGACGACGACGGGTGCATGCGGGTTCGAGATATCGACAACCGTCATCCCCGCTTCCGAGTCCGCGACATAGGCATAGTTTCCGGATATGGCGACTCCTGTCGACGAGCCAAGCGTGACCGCGCTCCCGATCGCATACGGATTCAAGGGATCGGAGATGTCCACGACAACCAACTCCCGGGGGCCATAGCCGGCGGTGACATAGGCATACGGACCGGAAACGGCCACACCGATGGCCCAGAAGAGATCTGCGCTGGCCACGATCCGAGGGCTTGCAGGGTCGCTGAAGTCGACGACCTGAAGACCGGAAACTCGAGCGCCGATGTAGGCGTGGCTGCCGCGGATCGCCAGGCCGTGCGCTTCGTCAGGGAGGTGGACGCTTCCGACGAGCGGCGCACTTTTGGCTCTCGTAATGTCTACCAGCGCTACGGTCCAGCGACCGCCAGTGCCGACGCACGCGAGCTTGCCCGACAAGGCGACGTGCCAGGCAGTACCCGGGACCTCTCCCAAGATTCGTGGATTGAGCGGGTCGGCGACGTCGATCGCTTGGAGTCCGGCAGGGCCGCACGCGACATAGGCGGTCGTACTCGAGACTGCCACCCCTTGAGCCCCGCCAGGAGTCGCCGCCTTCCCCAGCGACCTGGGACGCGATGGATCCGCGACATCAATGACCTCAAGTCCCCAGAAAACGTTCTCATCGCCGCTGTCCACTGCGACGTAGGCATGCTCCGCCTGCACGGCGATGTCGGTGGGAACGCTCAGAGTCCGGAAGATACCCACGACGAAGGGATCGTGAGGGTCAGAGACATCGACCACGCGAAGCCCCTCCCGAGTCGCAACGTAGGCGTAGGCACCTGAAACCGCCACCCGGCAAGCGACGCCGTGCATGTACGCGTTTCCCACGATGTGCGGATTCAAGGGATCCGTAACGTCGATCACCTCGAGTCCGACCCCAGCGGCCACATAGACATAGGATCCCGACACCGTGACGCCATTTCCATCGGCGGGGAGCGCCACCTGTCCAACGACAATGGGGAGAGTGGGGTCGCTGACGTCGACCACGTCGAGACGAGGATCATAGTACGCCGCGACATACGCGTAGCGTCCCGACACGGCCACGTCGCCACAGGGTATGTCCGAGCTGGACATAACGTGGGGATCCTGCGGGTCGGAAACGTCGACGATCGTGAAGCCGTCCGGAGCGCACGCGAGATAGGCATACGATCCCGCAACAGCGAGCCTGTACGCGCTTCCGGGTGCGTCCACGCCTCCAAGCAAGTGCAGATAGTCGCCGTAGTCGATGCAACCGGCCGAAGCAGGCCAGCACAGAGACACGCTTCCCAGTAGCACCAGTAGCACCAAGAGATCAGTTGCGAGTGCCGTCGCTTTCATGGCTCAACCTCCTTGATCACGGCAGCCGGACGATGCGCAGCGTTTGGGCCTGCTCCTCGGCGCCCATCGCTTCCGTGATGAACCGGGCGAAGTAGACGCCGGGCGCGACCGTGCGCCCCCTGTCGTCCCGGCCGTCCCACGTCAGCTCGCGGGCGCCTGCCGCGACGTTCCCGTCGAGGAGCGCGCGCACACGCCGTCCGCTCGAGTCGAAGACACCCGCTCGCACGAACGCGGGCGCCGGCATCTCGAGCCGGATCGTCGCGATTCCTCGCATCGGAGTCGGGAAGCAGGCGAGCGTCGGTCCAGGGGGAACATCGACGTCGCGGTCGCGGTCGCCGCCGCCGCCGGGACCCGGCCGGCCGCCTTCGCCGCTCCCGGCGCCCTTTGGCTGCGTTCCACATTGCGCGGGAAGGACGCCGAAACAGAAACCTCCGCCGAAGCAGAGGACGCCGCCCGACGCGGCGACGGTCGTCCGCGGGGCGTCGACCCCGACCGACCCGAGCACGCGGAGCGCGGAAGGATCCTTGGCGTCGAATACGATGACGTCGTCTTGGCGCGACCAATACATCGAAGCATGGTCTGCCACGTACACGACCGGTCCGTCGACGGCGACGTCGTTGGCGTACGAAATCGCGACGTTGTCGGCGATCTCCGGGGACTCCGGGCTCGAGAAGTCGATCGCGAGGAGTCCGGCGTCCAGCGTGGTCACGAATGCGTAGGAGCCGCGGGCGGCGATGCCGGTCGGCTCTCCCGGCACGTCGACTTCGCCAACAATGCGCGGCGGGACGGTCGAGACGTCGATGACGATCACGCGAGTGTTGCCGTTCGGCCAGGATCCGATCTGCGTCGCGACACAGGCGCAACGGCCCGAGAGCGCAAGGCCGGCCGTGGCGCCGTCCGGCCACCAGACGCTTCCCTCCAGCGCGGGCGCGCGCGGATCGTGGATGTCGACGACCTTCAAGCCGCCGGCCGCCTCCGCCAGATAGGCGCGATTCCCCGACACCGCAACCGCTCTCGCATCGGCTGCATCCAGGCTGCCGGAGAAGATCGGATGACTCGGCTCCGAGACGTCGATGACTTGCAGGCCGGTCTCCCCGTCCGCGACATAGGCGTAGTTCGCCGAGTAGGCGACCGACCATGCGACGCCGGGAGTGTTCGCGATCGCGACGGTTGCGGGGAAGCGGGGATCGGAGAGGTCCACGATCTCCAGGCCGTCCTCCCCGTTGGCGAGATAGGCGAACCTCCCCGACACGGCCATCCCTTCGTTCCACCCGTGCGAGACAATTCGTCCCAGCACGTCGATGCTCGACGTGTGCGTAATGTCAATTGCATCGAAACGATCGGGCTGCAGAATGTAAGCCCGCTCGCCGGAGAGGGCGACCGCCAATCCGTGCATCGACGTCAGCGAACCTTCGAGGGTCGGATCGGTGGGGTCGCTCACGTCGACGACGCGGAATCCGGAAGCTCCATAGGCGACGTAGAGCTTCGTTCCATCGATCTCGACGTCGTTCGCGTAGAACGGGATCGAAGCGAGCTCTCCGACGACCTGGGCGTGGGCGGGATCCGAAACGTCGACGACCCGGACCGTCCGGGCGCTCCCCACGTAGGCGTAGCGCCCCTTCACGGCGACCGACCAGGCGTCTCCCGTCTCCAGGCTGCCTGCGAGGAACGGGGCCTGCGGGTTCGAGATGTCCACGATGAGCAGCCCCCATCCGTTGGCAACGACGTAGGCGTAGTCGTCGCAGAGGGCGAGCTTCTTGGCGGTGTAGGGCCAGAGCGCGAGATTGTGCACGAGCTGCGGATGGGCAGGGTCGCTGAAGTCGACGACGCTCAGTCCTCCCTGGTG
The DNA here is from genome assembly GCA_041946735.1 of Candidatus Eiseniibacteriota bacterium. Lineage (GTDB taxonomy): Bacteria > Eisenbacteria > RBG-16-71-46 > CAIMUX01 > VGJL01 > JBHGAY01. Next base: position 63,262 of record JBHGAY010000029.1, on the reverse strand, counting down.
GCCGACCGTGAAGGCGTAGTGGCCGCGGACGGCGACATCGTACGCGTACGAGGTCGCCACTCCGCCGACGAGCCAAGGGGACGTCGGGTCGGAGACGTCGACGATCTGCAAGCCTGAGCCGCCGTCTGCGACCACCGCGTAATGGCCGGAGATCGCCACGGCTTCGGCGGACCCTTCGGCGGCCCCCGGCGTGCCCACCCGGCCGAGAACCTCCATGTTCCGTGGATCGGTGACGTCGACGACGAAGAGCGCGCCTCGCCACGAGTCGTAGCCGACCATCGTGACATAGGCGGTGTTTCGATCGACCGCGACGCCACGCCCGTAGCCCGGCAACCCCATTCCCCCGGCCCAGCCCAGGTAGTCTTCGTACTCGGTGCAGTCGGCCGATGCTGGCGGGGCGGCGGCGGCGAAAACAGCGGCGAGGATGGCTACGAGGATCGCGGGGACGGTGGCAGCGACGCCGGCGGCAGACGACATCGATCCAACGGGGAACTGTGCGGCCTGCATGATCGGGTTCTCTCCTTTCGACCTCGGGGCAGCCCTCGTCATTCCCTACGCGCACGAGCAGTGGTCCAAAGGCGGGTGAAAGTATAGCAGGGGAGCGGGCTGCGATCGACGGGGGCGGCGGGAACGGGAGGCGGATTCGGGATGGTTCCGGCGCTTCACGGGCGTAGAATGATGCCGCGCTTGCGAATGCCGGATGCCGGATGCCGGGAGCCGGATGCCGAAGGCCGAGATGAGAAAGCCGGAGGCCGAGAGCCGAAAGCACATGGCCGAAGGAGGTGCTTCATGCCGGAACGGGCCGCTTCCGCCCACGATCCTCTCCACGATTCACTCCCGATCGCTCGAACTCGAGAAACAGGTCGTCGATCTTCGTGGCGCCTGGCGCTGCTCGTGCTCGCCGGAGCCGTCGCTGTCAGCGTGGGATGGGCCGCGGCGCCCCGTTCGGCCGCCGCCGCGCCCGCCTGGTCGGCCCCCGCGTCACCGTCCACCGACTGCGCCGACTACGAGGACTACCTGCAGTGGCGCTGGACCGGCGGCGTCGACACGCCGGGCCTCGCGTGGGACGTCGCTGCCTACGGGCAGTACGCCTACGTTGCGGATCATTCCGAGGGCATGCAGGTCCTCGACATCAGCGATCCGCAGCATCCCACGATCGTCCGACAGGTCTCCCTACAGATCGTGACGCTGGGCGTGGCCGTGTCCGGTGAGTACCTCTATCTCGTGGGCCACGAACCCGGATTCGTCGTGATGAGCCTGACGGATCCTGCGAACCCCGCGCTGGTCGGACAAGCGGAAACTCCGCATAGCTGCCATGGCATCGACGTCGCCGGCGACCATGCCTATATCGCGGTCGATTGGGACACCGAGTCCCTGCTGATCCTCGACATCTCCACCAAGACGAATCCGCGGATCGTAGCCTCGCTAGGCGCGGCAAGCTCTGCCAACGATGTCACCGTGTCGGGGGGCTATGCCTATCTCGCCTGCATCGAGACGGGACTGGCGGTGATCGACGTCGGCGATCCCGAGAATCCCGAGCTGGTCACGACCGTCGACACCCGAGTGGATCCCGAATTGCCGGTAGCGGCTTACGGCATCGTCGTTTCAGGGTCTCTCGCCTACGTGGCCGACTACAGCGGCCTGGTCGTCATCGATGTCACCGATCCGCAAGCTCCGGGGATCGTGGGAAGGCTGACGATCCCCTCTCACGGAGGACATAGCGTCGCCCTCTCGGGCGACCGGGCCTTCGTCAGCAGCTATGAATATCCGGGCGTCATGATCGCGGACGTCACCGACCCGGCGAATCCGGCGGTGGAGGAGATGCTGAAGATCCGGGGCCGCCCATCGGGGATCGCCCTCGCCGGCTCCGCCCTCCTCGTGTCGGACGACGCGCTCGGCGTTCAGGTCGTCGAGATGACGAACCCCGATGCCGAGGATCCGATCGAGGCGCTGGGGCAGGTCGCTCTTGCCGGCGACGTCCTCGACCTCGCGGAGGCGGGGGGAGTCGCCTATGCAGCCGATGCGTCCTCCTTCTCGAGCGTCGACGTGACCAACCCTCAATCGCCGGTGGTCCTGGACAGCTGGACACCCATGAGATACGTGATGGCGATCGAAGTCGTGGGAGACCGCGCGTACGTCGCCGATGGGGACGTCCTGACTGTCCTGGATGTCTCGGACCCGGGAAACCTTGAGCTGCTCGGGCGAAGCGCGGAAACCTACTGGGACATGACCGATGTCGCCGTATCGGGCAGCTATGTGTATGCCACGCTCGAGCCCCACGGCTGGGTCTACGTCTTCGACGTGTCCGATCCCTCGCAGCCGGGCATTGTGGGAGATGTGCAGGTGGGGTACGAGCCTCGTTCCATCGCCGTGTCCGGCTCCTATGCCTTCGTGGCCGAACACAGCACCGGGCTCGTGAACCTGGACGTGGTGGACATCAGCGACCCGCGCGCTCCCCAATGGGTGGCGGTCCTGCCGCTGGGCACCCAGACGACTTTCGACGCGAAGGTCGCTGTCCAGCGCACCCGTGTCTACGTCGCGGCCGCATCAGGCTTCTACATCGTCGACGTCAGCTCCCCGCGGAGGCCGCGACTCGTCGGCACGGGCGACCGGCCCTACGGCTACGGCAGCATCTCGATCCTCGGAAACCGCGCCGCCCTCGGCTTCGCCGGATTCGACGTCGCGGACATGTCCGATCCGGAGAACCCTCGCGTGATCGGCGGCAGGTCCCTCTCGTCGGGATCGGACGAAGTGCTGCTGACGAATGACTACATCTTTGCTTCCCAGCGGACCGAGGATGGCAGCCTCCTCCAGCTCTATCCGGCCGCTTGCGATCCGACGCCTCCGCTGCCGATCACGCCGTTCAACCTGCTGGTTCCCGTGTCCGAGGACTCGTTCCTGACGACGGAGCCCCTCATGCGATGGGAGTCGGCGCATGCGGCCGACCCGGCGGACTCGGTCCGCTACACGCTCTTCTGGTCGACCGATTCGCTGTTCGCGACCGCGGACTCGGTCGATACCGGAACCCGCGCGACCTACACATTCCCCGCCGGAACGCTCAGCCTCTTCAACACCTACTACTGGCGCGTGCGGGCGAGGACCGCCAGCGCGGAGCAATGGTGCGACCCTCCACAGGGCTGGTCCTTCATCGTCACCGACATAGACACCGCCGTGCTGGTCGCCCCGCAGGCGATCTCGCAGAACGATGGGATCCTGCTGACGTGGCGGGCATCGGAGACGGTCGATCTCACCGGGTTCCGCGTCCTGCGCCGCGGCGCCGGCGAGGGGGAGTGGCGCGACGTCTCCTCGGTGCTCCCCGCCTCGGAGGAGTCGAGCTACCTGGACGCCGGAGCGGAGCCGGGGATGCGCTACGAGTACGTGATCGAGGCGCTCGGGCCGGGCGGCGTGATCGAGCGCTACGGCCCTGTGTCCGCGATGCGACAGCCGCCTGCTGGGCTGAGCCTCCGCGTCCGGCCGAACCCCACCGCGGGAGAGTTGATCCTCAGGCTCGCGCTCCCCGCCCCGGCCGACGAGGTGCGGGTGCGCGTGCTGGACGTCCAGGGAAGGCAGGTGGCGCTCTGGTCCGAGCGGGACGTTCGCGCGGGGATCCAGGAGAGGGCGTGGAAGCCGAAGGATTCCGCGGGGCGGCCGCTGGCCACCGGCACGTACTGGTTCCGCGTGGAGTCGCCGGAGGGCCGGGCGACGGTGCCGGTGCGGATCGTGAGGTGAGAGGCGGGGCGGGACCTTCTCTTCTGGTGAGATGGACGCGAGCATCGAGGTTCACACGACTGGCGTGGCAACCGTCGATTCCACTCCCCGAATCCCTGGCGCCCGGAAACCCGCTTGCAGCCCTCCGGGCGGGGATTTCGAGGAACGGGTCCGCGGAATGTCGAAGAGCGAGGGGAGACGTCTCGAGGTTGCCGTTCGACGCGTCGAAGCCACGCAGCCGATCTAACTCCTGCGGCCCCTCGACATGCTCGACGCCCGCCCGCGATCTCTCGCCGCGACTCTTCGACATGCGAAAGGCCGGCTTCCCGGGCGCGCCGCCGGAGTTTGACGTGTCGCGGAGCCGCTCCCAGGGATGGAACGACGGAATTCAACATGTCGTAGGGCGACACCCCGAGATCGGCTCCGGCCTTTCGACGTGCTGCACGCCGCCGGCGAGACTCTGGCAGTCGCCTTCCAGCATGTCGAGGACCGGCCCCCAGAGATCTCCCAGGGCTCTTCGACATGTGAAAGCCGGGCGCTGCGGATCCAGCTCCCGGCTCTGACTCGTCGGAGAGTCGCACCGAGGGATCGCATGGGGGTCTTCGACATTCCGCAGGCCGGTCGGGCGAGATCGGCCGCGCCCTTCCGACCGTTTCGCGCGCCGTTGCCGCGCCTTGCACGCCCGAGGTGCGCTCGCTGGCGATCCGGTCCTCGTTCCTCGATCCGTTGCTTCGTCCAAACGGATTGTCCGGCCGGCAGTTCGAACGTGGCGTGCAAGCAGGCGGACGAGCGCGGGGACAACTTCAGGAATGAGCTGTCGACTTCCTGAGACACAATGCAGGACGACGGGAGCACGGCCTTCGACGGGTGGCTGACTCGCGAAGGAATACAGGAAGCGGCAAGGGATCCTACATGCAATGCCAAATCCCGACGAGGCGTTGCCCCTCGCTCGGGACCGGCCTAGAGTCCCGGCGATGTTTGCTTGGAGTTCGACTGCGATGAGCGGAGCGAGACCACCTGCGGAGCGCCGGCATGCCCGGTAGCCGTCCGCGCCACGCGCCTCACCGCGCCGAGGAGACCGCGCTCCTCTATCCCACCGGCGGCTACCACTGGCCCGGGATGGGAGCGGACGTCGAGCGGTGCCCTTATCGCGAGGTCTTCGATCGGGCCGAGGCGACGCTCGCCCCGTTCGGCGTCGCTCCCGGATCGCTACGTCGACTCATGGCCGGGGAAGGGCAAGCGCGGCGCGATCGCGTGACGCCGGCCGCCGCCGCGGGCGCCGGAACGGCGAGCGCCTCCCGCTGGCTCTGGACCGGGGACTTCCCGCTAAGCATGGTGGCCCAGATGGCGCTCGGCGTGGCGCTGTCCCGCGCGTTCCTCGACCACCATGGCCCTCCCTGCCTGCTGGCCGGCGAAAGCATGGGGGAGTTGGCGGCCTACTGCGTCGCCGGAGCGCTGTCGATCGAGGAGTCGGCCGCGCTGACCTACCGTTGGGCGCACGACCTCGCCACGGCGTCCGACCGCATCGGCCTTCGGATGGCGGTCGTGGAGGACGTGGACGAGGGAAGCTGGAACACATTCGCGCCGGCCCTCGAGGCGAACATTGTCGTCTCGGACGCGCCGCACCTGTTCGTCGCGGCCCTTCCGCCGCACAGGCTCGACGAGCTGGATCGTGAAGTGGCGGCGCGCGGAGGCCGGACGCTCGTCTCGAACAACCCCTGCGCCGCCCACGAGCCGAGGCTCGCGCGCGAACGGGACATATGGGACGCGCACAAGCGCTACCTCGAGGCGCGGACGTTTGCCGTCCCTTCGATCCCGCTCCTCTCCACGCTGCATCCCGGCGAGCAGTTGGACAGCGCCGAGGCCCTGCTCCGCAACCGGATCGACACGACGTTCCATCGAGTGCGCTGGATGAAGACGCTGCTCCAACTCCCGGCGCTCGGCGTGCGCCAGATCGTCCAGTTCGGGCCCTCGTCGAGCGGCTATCCGCTCAAGAAGCTTCGCGGGGAGAGGCCGGAGCTGGCGCACCTGAAGCTGCGGCTGGTCGCGGACATCGAGGGAGCGAGGCGCGCAGCGGCCCGGTGACGTCCCTGCGCGGGCGTCGGGCGCCGCCCATGGACGGCGCCCGCAAACACGACTAAGATCTGTGCGCACTCTTCCAGTGTTCCAGTGGGTTACGGCAAGGGGCGGATCATGCAGAACGCGACTCCTCGCTTGGTCAGCTCTCTCTCGGTCGCGATCGGTGGCGGAGGATTGTTCCTTTTCGGATGGTTCCTGGCGGCCGGCACTCCGTTCTCCATCGCGCTTGCGCAGTCCGCCGGAGGGCGGCTAGCCGTCGATTCGCTTCTCTGCCTCGTCTTCTTCCTGCAGCACAGCGTGATGGTCCGGCGCGGCGTGAAGGCACGGATGGCGAGGGTCGTTCCGGAGAGTTACGGCGCCGCGTTGTACTCGATCGCCTCGGGTCTGGCGCTCTTCATTCTGGTCCTGCTCTGGCAAGAGGACGGTCGAGTCGTTTATGAAATCCGCGGCCCGGCTCGCTGGCTGCTGGCCGCCACCTCCATCGCGGCCATCGCGGGGTTCGTCTGGGGGGTGAAGGCGCTCGGCGAGTTCGACACGTTCGGCACGGCCCCGCTGCGGGCATTGTCGCGCGGGACGACGGTGGCGCCGTCGGTTTTCGTCGTCCGTGGTCCGTACCGATACGTGCGTCATCCGCTCTATCTGTTCATGCTCGTCTTGATCTGGGGCGAGCACCGAGTCTCGGCGGACCGCCTCCTTTTCAACATGCTCTGGACGGCATGGATCGTCGTCGGGACGATGCTCGAGGAGCGCGACCTTCGGAGCGAGTTCGGCCAGACCTACCGCGACTACCAGAGGGCAGTCCCGATGCTCATCCCGATTCCGCCCGCCCTGCGAAGCGGTGGGCGGCCACAAGTCCGGCCGGCCCGCAAGGCCCGCTAACGCATGTCTCCGTGGGCGGCTCCGGCCCCGAGGGTCAGGGAATGCGGAACTCTCCGGCGGCCGGCCGTCCGCTGCAGGCAGTGACCTTTGCTCGCGGTTGACGAGCCGCAAGGGCTGTCTTACGATGTAAGACATGGGAGACTCAATCACCATACGTTTGGACCCGCAGCTGAGTCGATTGCTGGACCGCCTGGCCAAGGAGACCGGACGAACCCGAAGCGACTTGGTTCGGGATGCCCTGCAGCGACAGCTGAGACTGTTCCGGTTCGAGAACCTGCGGCGGAAGACTTTGCCCTTCGCCGAGGCCAGGGGCTATCTGACTGACGAGGACATCGCGCGGGACGTTTCGTGAGGGTGTTCCTGGACACGAACGTCCTGGTCAGCGCCTTCGCCACTCGGGGGCTCTGCGCGGATGTGATGCGCCACGTCCTGGCAGAGCACGTGCTCATCACCGGTGAGGTGGTACTCCGCGAGCTGCGGCGAGTCCTGCGATCGAAACTCAAGCTCCCGGCAGAGACGGTGGAAGCCATTGAGGAACTCCTGCGCGAGGGCGAGGTCGTACCTAAGCCGCGACGACCGTCCGACGTACCCGTTCGCGATCCGGACGACAGGTGGGTGCTCGCCTCGGCCATGGCGGGACATGCGGATGTGCTAGTCACGGGCGACAGCGATCTGCTGGAGCTGGGCGCTAGAGCGCCGTTTCCCATTGTCGATCCGAGAAGCTTCTGGCTGCTCGTGCGGCGTCATCCGCGAACGTAACCGACTCGGGTCTTGACGGTTTGGCCGCTTGGCCATACAGTCAAGACCGTGAAGATCGTGAAGACCAAGCAGACGAAGCAGGCGGATCAGACGATTCCCGACAAGTCCGTGTTCCGGGGCCAGGCGCGCGTCCTGAAGGCGCTGGCAAACGAGTCCCGCCTCATGATCGTCGACCGGTTGAGCCGCGGGGAGTGCAGCGCCGGGGAGCTGACGCGGCTGGTCGGCTCGGACCAGACGACCGTCTCGAAGCATCTGGCGGTCCTCCGTTCCATCGGCATCGTCGAGGACCGGCGCGAAGGCAGCACGGTCATCTACCGCCTTCTGACCCCGTGCATCATGAACTTCTTCGCTTGCGCGACCCAGGTCTTGAAGCAGTCGAGATGAGCGGCGGCTTTTTCCTTGGCTGCCTGCTGCTCGCTTGGCCATACCGCCAAGCTGCGGGCGGACAGGCGCGGAGGCGGCAATGACAGCCCGCGTCGCGATCCCCGAGGAGCGGGGCGCCACGCCAGGCGGCGCTCCCCGCCGCGCCGCTCTCCGCTGGAGCATCGGCGTCGTCGCCCTCGCCGCCTGGGCGCTCGCCTACCGCGGGCTCGAGCCGTTCTCGAGGTGGATCGCCTACCGCGTTCTCGGCCTCTCGGACGAAAGCCGCCTCGGCTCGGCGGTGCAATTCCTGGTCTTCGAAGTCCCGAAGGTCCTGATGCTCCTGGTCATCGTCGTCTTCGCGGTCGGGATCGTCCGGACCTTCTTCACTCCGGAGCGCACCAGACGCGCGCTTGCCGGCAGACGGGAGGCGGCGGGCAACGGCCTCGCGGCGCTGCTTGGCGTCGTCACCCCGTTCTGCTCCTGCTCGGCCGTCCCGCTCTTCATCGGTTTCGTGACGACGGGGGTGCCGCTCGGAGTCACGCTTTCGTTCCTGATCTCGGCGCCGATGATCAACGAGGTGGCGCTCGTCCTGCTCTTCGGCCTCTTCGGCTGGAAGGTGGCGCTCCTGTACCTGTCGACCGGCCTGGCGATCGCGATCCTGGCCGGCTGGGTGCTCGGCCGCCTGCGGCTGGAGCGCTGGGTCGAGCCGTGGGTGTACGCCGTGAAGACGGGCGGGGCCGCAGGCGGCAAGGCGGCCGCTGCGGCGGATGATCCGAAGTTGACCTGGGCAGACAGGATCGAGGCAGGACGCGCCGCCGTCACCGACATCGTCGGCAGGGTCTGGCCGTACGTGCTCGGCGGCATCGCCGTCGGCGCGGCGATCCATGGCTACGTCCCCGAAGACTTCATGGCCTCGATCATGGGGAAGGGCGCCTGGTGGTCCGTGCCGCTCGCCGTCCTCCTCGGGATCCCGATGTACTCCAACGCGGCCGGGATCATCCCGGTCGTCCAGGCGCTCCTCGAGAAAGGGGCGGCGCTCGGCACCGTCCTCGCATTCATGATGGCCGTGATCGCGCTGTCCCTGCCGGAGATGGTCATTCTGCGGAAGGTCCTGCGGGTGCCGCTCATCCTGACCTTCGCGGGCGTAGTCGGCTTCGGCATCCTGATCGTCGGCTACCTGTTCAACCTGCTTATCTGATCTGTGCGATCCATGTGATCGGTGGGATCGAAAGGAAAGGAACGCCGCCATGTCCATGATCCAGGTCCTCGGGCCCGGTTGTCAGAAATGCCAGGTGCTTTATGAGCGCGCGAAACAGGCAGCCGAGGAGATCGGCCTCGACTGCGAGATCGAGAAGGTCTCGGACATCCAGGCGATCCTGGGGTTCGGCGTGATGTCGACGCCGGCGCTGGTCGTGGATGGAGCGGTCAGGGTGGCCGGTCGCGTCCCGACCGTCGAGCAGATCAAGGAGATGATCGCATGAAGCCGCCATCGTTCGACCGGCGCGCCATGGCTGCGGCTGAGGCGCGGCTGCCTCTGCTTTTTGTGCTTCTGCTCGGGCTCGCGGCCGGGAGCGTGCTGCTTTCGAGCGCGCAGGCCGGCCAACCCGCCGTCCCGCAGGCTCCGGCCGACACTACGGAGGCGGTTGCGGACTCGACCGGGCCGCACCGGGTCCTCGCCTACTACTTCCACACGACGCAGCGCTGCGCGACCTGCCGGAAGATCGAGGCGTACACGACCGAGGCGATCCGGACCGGGTTCGCGGAGGAGCTGAAGGACGGCCGGCTCGTGTTCCAGGTCCTGAACGTCGACGAGAAGCCGTACAAGCATTTCGTGAAGGACTATGAGTTGTTCACGAAGTCGGTGATCCTCGTCGACGAGCACGCCGGGACGGAAGCGGCCTGGAAGAATCTCCCGAAAATCTGGGAGCTGACCGGCGACAAGGAGGGCTTCATCCGGTACATCCAGGAGGAGACGCGGTCCTATCTGACCGGCCGGCAGTCATGACATCCGTCTTCGTCGCGATCGGCACGGCGCTCTGGCTCGGGATCCTGACCTCGATCAGCCCATGCCCGCTCGCGTCGAACATCGCGGCGATCTCCTTTGTCGGGCGCAACGCGGGCAGTCCCCGGAAGGTGCTCCTCGCGGGGCTCCTCTACTCGCTCGGCCGGGCGCTGACGTACGTGCTCATCAGCGTGCTCGTCGTATCGAGCGTGCTCTCGATCCCCGCCGTGTCGTTCTTCCTCCAGCAGCGGATGAACCAGGTCCTTGGGCCGCTCCTCATCGTCATCGGGATCGGCATCTTCGGGTGGCTTCGGCTCCCGCTACCCCAGTGGAGCGTCGGCGAGACGATTCGCGCGCGCACGGCTCGGGCAGGCCTGGCCGGCGCGGGCGCGCTCGGGATGCTGTTCGCGCTCTCGTTCTGCCCGGTGTCCGCCGGGCTGTTCTTCGGCGCGTTGATTCCGTTGGCGGTCAGCTCCCACTCGCGAGGCCTGCTGCCCGCCGTCTACGGCATCGGCACCGGCTTGCCGGTCGTCGCCTTCGCCGTGCTGCTGGTCCTCGGCGCTCGTGGGATCGGCCGGGCGTTCTCAGCAATGACGAGGGTGGAGCGAGCCGGCCGCCCCATCACCGGCGCGATCTTCGTTCTCGCCGGGCTGTATCTGACGGTCGTCCACGTTCTCGGGGTGAATCTCCTGTGAGGGAGGTTCAGGCTCGGAGCGCGGCGCCGGGGACCCGGCGCTTGCCCTTCCTGGACCGGTATCTCACCGTCTGGATCTTCCTGGCGATGGCGGTCGGGATCGCGTTGGGGTATCTGGTCCCCGGGGTGGTTCCGCTCCTCAATCGGGCGAGTGCCGGGACGACGTCCATCCCGATCGCGATCGGCTTGATCCTCATGATGTACCCGCCGCTCGCGAAGGTCCGCTACGAGGAGATGGGTCCGGTCTTCCGCGACGCGCGGGTGCTCGGCCTCTCGCTCGTGCAGAACTGGGTCGTCGGCCCGATTCTCATGTTCGCGCTCGCCGTCCTTTTCCTGCGCGACAAGCCGGACTACATGGTCGGCCTCATCCTGATCGGCCTGGCCCGCTGCATCGCGATGGTCATCGTCTGGAACGACCTGGCGAAGGGGGACACGGAGTACTGCGCGGGGCTCGTCGCCTTCAACTCGATCTTCCAGGTGCTCTTCTACTCGATCTACGCCTACGTCTTCATCACGGTCGTTCCGACCTGGTTCGGGCTGCGCGGGACGGCGGTCCACATCACGATCGGGGAGATCGCGAAGAGCGTCTTCATCTACCTCGGGATCCCGTTTCTCGCCGGGATGGCGACGCGATTCGCCCTCATCAAGGCGAAGGGGAAGACCTGGTACCACAGCCGCTTCATCCCGAAGATCAGCCCGATCACGCTCGTGGCGCTCCTCTTTACGATCGTGGTCATGTTCTCTTTGAAGGGCGAGGCGATCGTGCAGCTTCCGCTCGACGTCGTCCGGGTCGCCGTGCCGCTCCTCATCTACTTCGTGGTGATGTTCCTCGTCTCGTTCCTCATGAGCGCGCGGGTCGGCGCGACCTACGGGCAGGCGGCGACGCTGTCGTTCACGGCAGCCTCGAACAACTTCGAGCTTGCGATCGCCGTCGCGGTGGCGACGTTCGGGATCCACCACGGAGCGGCGTTCGTCGCGGTGATCGGGCCGCTGGTCGAGGTGCCGGTCATGATCGGGCTCGTGAACGTCGCTCTCGCGCTCGGACGGCGTTACTACGGCGGCCGGATGGGTGGGGCGGCATGAAGGGGATTCTCTTTCTCTGCGTCGCGAACTCCGCGCGAAGCCAGATGGCGGAAGCGATCGCTCGCTCGTTGGCCCCCGCCGGCACCTTTGTCTGGTCCGCGGGCTCGCGCCCGGCGAGCCTCCGGCCGGAGGTCGTCACGGCGCTCGCGGAGATCGGAATCGATGCGAGCGGCCAGCGAGCCAAGGCCGTCTCGGAGATCCCGGCGGACAGAGTCGATACCGTCGTCACGCTGTGCGCGGAGGAGGAATGCCCGGTCTTCCTCGGGCCGGTGAAGCGGATCCATTGGGCTCTGCCGGACCCTGTCGCGGTCACCGGAGGGTCGGAGGAAGAGAGGCTCCAGGCATACCGGGACGTGCGGGACGAACTGCGCCGAAGGATCGCGAAGCTGCTCGCGACCTGACCAAGCGCCTGCGGAGGAGAGACCGAGAGACTACGCGGACGGCCGAGCGGCGCGCGCGCCGGAGGAGTTCGCCTGCGGCACGCGGAACAGCAGGCGGATCGAGCCGTCGAGCGCGTCGGTGCCGGTCTTGCGCGCCGCCGGTTCCTCCGCGGTCTCCAGGAACGTGACGATCGTCGCGACGAGGATCGTCGCCTCGTCGCGCGCCTTGGCATCGCTGGAGCCGCCCGAACCGGCGGCGGAGGAGGAGGTCGCGCCGCCCGCTTCGCCCGCCCCATCGCCTACCGCGCCCGCACCCCCTACACCCGCCCCACTCCCCCCGAGCGACCGCTCGAGTAGCGCGATGACGCCGTCCGCTTTGCCGGCGCGTAGCAGCTCCTCCACGCGCGCCGCGACCTTTGCTCCCCCGCGCGATCCCTTCCCGCCGCTTCGCGGCACCGCTCCATAAGGGGCGCCGCTCGGGTCGGCCGGATACGGAAGGCTCTGGACCGTGACCAGGTCGACCTGCGCGAGCGGGCGCCCGGCCTCGAGCGCGATGATCTGGTAGTAGCGCTCCATCGGCTCGCTCATCAGCAGTCCGCAGAGGAAGCGCGGGTCGATCGGCGGGCTCCCGCGAGAGCCGAGAATGTGCACGTTGTTCAGACACAAGAGGCCCGTGTCGTCGCGCGCGGCGACGAGGCGGTCGCCGGTTTGCCGCAGGAGGACCTTGTCGGCGGCGTAGCGCTCGAGATCGAAACCGCTCTTGTACACCTTCCGCAGCGTCTCGTGATCATCGGGAACGTAGAGCATCCCGCCGCGCCAGCGCGTCCGGAACGGCTCGACCTCGGAGCCCGATCGGAGCGCGGGCCTCCATCGTCCCGAAGGATCCGGATCGCTCAGGATCAGGCGCCCCGCACGATCGCGGAGCACGAACTCCCCCTTGCGCAGGCCGGTGACGCTCTCCTGCCCGTAGCGCGCGATCAGTCCGGAGTAGGTCTCGATCACGTCCTCGAAGCGGAGCGGGGTGCGCTCGAGGTCCTCGACGAACTGCCGTTCCGCCTCGTCACGATAGATCCGGAACGCCGTGTAGGGGGTCTTTCGCAGGTGATCGACGTCGACGAGCACCGGGCGCTCCCGATCCTCCCCGGACGATGAGAAGAGCGAGAGCGTTCCCGCGCCGGTGCGCTTCGCCGCGCGACGGTTGGGCGGGCCGAGCTTCAGCACCCGGGTCATGACGGGACGTGCCGCGCCCGGCGCCGGAAGCCGGCGGACGCAGTAGTACGCAGTGTGGCCGACGTGCACGCCCGGCCACGGTCCCGACTCGACCAGGCAGAACAGCAGCGGCCGGCAGGTCTCGAGGATGTGTTCGCGGATCCGCGAGAAGTGCTTCCCCGTGAAGAACGAGTCGGGGACGAGGAAGCCGTGCAGCCCGCCGGGCCGGGTGAGGCGCAGCGCGAGCTCGATGAAGAGCGGATAGAGCGAGAGCTTGTACTGCGCGCCGAAGGTGTAGAGGCGGCGCAGGTAGGCGGACTCCTCCTCCTCGACGCCTTCGCGGTCCCGCAGTCCGTAGGAGACCCAGGGCGGATTGCCGACGACCAGGTCGAACCCGGGGCGTTCGCCCGTGAAGATCGAGGCGAAGCGCTCCGTCCAGAGGAAGCGGTCGCCATCGATCGTCCTCGCGAGCAGGAGCGCGTTGCCGCGATGGATCTGCGTCCCGAGGAACCAGGGGAATCCGGGGCCGAGCCGCTCGCCCAGCCACTGCGCCACGACCCGCCCCTCCACCCCTTGCGAACGCGAGAGCGCGCGCACCGCCTGGAGGGAGAGGTTCAGGGCGGCGAGCGAGGCGGCGCGCAGGTCGATGTCGACGCCGTGCATCGACTGGAAGACGGCGAGCATCTCCTCGGGGCGCGCGGAGCGGCCGGCGAGCAGGCGGCGCGCGAGCGAGAGGAGGAACTGTCCCGATCCGCAGGAGGGATCGAGGATCGTCGGGATCGGGCCGGGCGGTGGAGGTAAGCCGGCGGGCCGCGCTTCGCTCGCCGCAGGTCCGGCAGGTCCGGTGGGTCCAGCAGGTCCGGCAGGTCCGGTGGGTCCGGCGGCTCCGGCGGCACCGCCGGAGAGATCGGCGCTCGCCTGATCGAACAGCCCGGCCGCCGGCCGTTCCCCGCCGTTCCCGCCGCAGGCCCAGTGGTGGAGCATCGACTCGACGAGCGCCTCGGTGAGCGGCGGCGGCGTGTAGAGGACCCCGTGGCTCCGGCCGCGATCCCGGTCCACCTGGAAGCGGAGGCGGTTGCCCGGCCCGCGCACGAGCGCGTGGCGCTGCTCGTGCGCGTGGATCCATCCCACCGGATCGTCCTCGGGATCACAGCGCGCGATGATCGGCAGCAGCCACCGGATCATCTCCTCGACGGCGGACGGAGCGAGGGAGAGCGAGGCGGCCGTCTCGCGTGTGGCCAGGAGCAGGCGGCGGTAGAAGGCTTCGGGGTCGCGCGCGATCGTGGGATCGAAGCCGGCCGGGCTCTCGCCCGGGTCGGGCGGCTCGAAGAGGCTCGCCGGGGCTTCCGGCTCGAGCGGGGAGCGCCACTCGGCGAGGACGCGGCTGCGCGACGGAGCGCCGAGGCGGAGGCGGGCGCGCGCGCGGCTGTTCAGCGGCGAGGTGACCAGTCCTTCCAGCTCGAGCAGGAGCAGCGTGATCAGATCGGCGAGGAGCCGGTGGGACTGCGTGGAGAGGTGAGCGAGATCGAAGGAGCCGGCATCGGGGACCGAGGAGCGCGGGAAGAGATCGCGGGACGGACCGGGCGCCGAAGCTTCTCCGATGCGCGGCGAGGCAGCCGCGAGCAGCGCTCTCGTGAGGACCGACGGGAGATCGGTCCGCGCGCTCATCGCCGCTCCACGACGAGACGGGCGGTGTGCGGGCGGCCTGCGCGATCGAGCGCACGGACGAAGTAGACGCCGGCGGGGAGGCGCGCCCCGCCGCTCGCGAGGCGGTAGCGGGGCTCCTCGCCGTCGGCGGTGGCGGTGATCGCGCCGTCCTCCTCGAGCATGCCCACGCGCGCGCCATCGATGCGGAAGACCGTGACCGCGGCGCCCGGCGCGGGATCGAAGGGGAGCCAGAGCCGCGATCGTCCGTCCCACGGTTGCGGGCGGCAGGACCCGGCGGCCGGGGCGAGCGCGCCGGCGCCTGCTCCTCGCGCGCCGCTCACCTCGACCCATTCGGACGCGATCCAGCCGTCGTCGGAGCCGGTGAACAGCGCGGACAGTCGGTACGAGGCGGGACTGTTCGGCGCGTCGCGATCGATCCACTCGCGCGCATGCGTCCCATCCGGATGATCGGCGGCGCCGGCGATGCGCACCGCCTCGGCGCCATCCCCTGACGCACCTTCCCGCCGGCGTTCCAGCTTCCAGTCCTCGATCGTGAGCGACTCGGGGAGCCGGAACGTGAGACGCACCGCGCCGCGCGCCTGCCGCTTCGCCGCCAGCCCCACCTCGACGACCGGCGTCGGATCGAGCGTGCGAAGCAACGTCGAGTCGACGCCGACGATCCATTCGCCGGCCGGGACGCCGCTGCCGTCAGGGAGCGTATCGAAGCGGAAGTTGCCGCCCTCGTCCGTGCGGCCGCGAAGGGCGAGCGGGCTCCCGGGCTCGCGCAGGAATGCTAGGACCGGCGCGCCGGCGATCGGCTGGCCAGATCCCGCCTCCGCCACCTGTCCCTCGATCACGACCCCCTTCTCGGGCTCGAAGTTGATGCCGCCGGTCGTGTCGCCGGCCGTCGCGGTGATCACCGTCGCGTCCTCGATGCCCTCGGCGTAGCGCCAGTACTGGGTCCGGTAGCGTCCCTTGGGAAGGAACGCGACCCGGTAGGAGCCGGGAGGCAGGCAGCTGACTACGTAGAAGTCCTGCGCGGTGACGGCGGTCTCGAGCGTGTCGGTGTCGTTGAAGACGCGGACCGCCGCGCTCGAGAGGATCGAGAAGTCCGCGCGGACGAACCCCATCACGTAGGCCGAGGCGGCCGGGGCGAGCTGGCAGGGAGACTCGGGCCGGCCGCGGACGTCGACGCCGTAGCGGACCTCCGGCTCGACGAGGGCGACGGCGCGCGCGCGTCCCCAGGTGTCGGCGGACGGGTGCCAGCGGCGGACGGCGGGCGCGTAGACCTTGTACGAGCCGGTCGCCAGGCCGTCCGCGACGTAGTAGCCAAGCTCGTCGGTCGTGAAGGAGCGGTAGTGGGCCGGGTCGCCGGCGTCGAAGACACGCACCTCGAGGCCGGCGATCCCTTCGCCGGTGTCTTCGTTGCGGACGACGCCGATCATCGAGGCGCCGAGGTCGGGAGCGATCTCCGAGTCGGCGCCGATCAGGCTCCCGCGAGCGACCTCGATCGGCGCGGAGGCGAGCGTGTCGCGCGTGCCGTCCCACGCCTCGGTGATCGCCGGCGTGCCGCGCATGTCGGCCCAGAGCCGGTAGCTGCCGGGCTCGAGGCCGGCGAAGGTGACCTTCCCTTCCTCGCCGGTGCGCGCGACCCGCCGGAAGTCCTGATCGTCGACCGAGCGCAGGACGACCGGGATGTCCGCCCAGGCGGCGCCGTCGCCGTGGACGACGCGCGTCTTGATGCGTCCGGCGGCGGGGAGCGTGACGTTCCCGAAGTCCGCCGTGCCGCCATCGGCGAGCGGGAGGCGGAGCGCCTGCGCCGAGTCCGCGGTGCCGGGTGCGTAGCGGATCGCCCAGGCGCCGGTCAGACTGCGCGGATCATCGGGGCGTGAGCGAAGGACCACCTGGCCGGCCGGCACTCCCTCGACGCGGACGTTCCCTTCGGCGTCGGTCAGTCCGTAGGAGGCGAACCGTCCGGTGCGCGCTTCCACGAGGACGCCGGGGATCGGCTCCGCGGACTCGTCCAGGACGCGGGCGAGGACCGTCCCGCCGGACGGCGAAGGGGTCAGCAGGAGGAGGCCGGTCGATTCGCCGGGCGCGAGAGGGATCGCGACCGCGCTGCCCGTGTCGGGGGCCGCGGGATAGAACCGCGCGGGATAGAAGCGTTCGGCCGCGGCGGAGGCGGCTGTGACGGGGTCGAGCAGCAGGAGGACGAGCGTCGCGCAGACGGCGAGCAGGAGCGGGTGCTGGAGCCGGAGCTGGAGCTGGAGCGGGAGGAACGCGCGCGGCGCCGTGCGAGCGGACAGACGCGCGCCTGCGGGCAGCCGGTAGGGAATCATCGCCGCAAAGTGTCCGGTAGGGCTCGAACGGCGTCAAGCCGCGTGGGGAAGGCACGCGCGGACGGACTTTGCGCGGTTCGCCCGCACGGGCCCGGCGCGGCGGCTCCGCCGCTCGGCGTATCGGAGGGGCGGTTCACGGATGGGAAGCTCGGACCGTGGTGTGGATGCCGCCCCGGACGAGGAAGTCCCCTTCGACCGTCATCCGGCGGGGGGAGAGAGCCGTCACGAGATCGTCGAGGATGCCGTTCACGACCGCCTCGTGGAACGCTCCTTCGTTACGGAACGACCAGAGATAGAGCTTCAAAGACTTCAGCTCGACGCAGGTGCGGTCCGGGACGTAGTGGATCCGGATCGTCGCGAAGTCCGGCTGGCCGGTGCGAGGGCAGAGGCAAGTGAACTCCGGGCACTCGAACTCGATGACGTAGTCCCGCTCCGGCTTGGGATTGGGGAACGTCTCGAGCGCTCGGGACGGCTGCGAAGGCAAGGAATCCTCCTCGAAGAGACGGCATGGGACGAGATCCGGCGCCGAGGCCTCGCCGCGCCCGAACGGCGACGCGCGGAGACAACGGGCGGAAGGCAAGGATATCTCAGGGCAGGCGGGGGGGCAAACGAGCGGGGGCGACAGGCGCGGGGGCCCCTCGCGCGGGGCCCCCGCCTTCCTGCGCCTGCGTCGACTACGACTACGACTTCGTATCGACGGCCACCGCCTCCACGCCCAGATCGATCCACACGTCGTTGCCGACGAGAAGCCCGCCGTTGTCGAGCGTGTGGTTCCAGGTCATGCCGTAGTCCTGCCGGTTGATCTTCGTCGTGGCCGTGAAGCCGATCCGCGGCTTTCCATCCGGGCCGGGGGCGAGGCCGAGAAGCTCGGCCTTCAGGACGACCGGCTTCGTCACGCCGCGCAACGTCAGATCCCCGGTCACGTCGAACGTCGTGTCCCCGGTCTTCTTCACGCTCGTGGACTTGAAGAGGATCGAGGGGTAGTTGGCGACGTCGAAGAGCCCCGGGTTGTTCCGGAGATCGTCGTCGCGGCGCGGCGTGTCGGTCGTGACGCTGCTCGACTGGATCGTGACCTCGACGGTCGAGTTCTCCGGTTGCGCCTCGTCGTAGGTGAGCGTGCCGGCGAAGTCGGTGAAGCGCCCGGGCACGATGCTGACGAGGTGCTTCACGCGGAAGCCGACCGAGGAATGGGTGCGATCCAGTGTGAAGGCCTGCGGAGCCGCCTGGGAGGCGGACGGATCGGCGGCGAGCAGGCCGGCGGCTGCGACCAGGGCGGCCAGCGCGAGGGTGAGTCGAGGCTTCGTGGCGATTGCGGTCCTCATGGTCTTTCTGTCCTCCTCCCGTTTCCCGGAGGCGGCCCTGCCTGGGCTGCCTGCAGAGGTATTGTTTTCAAGACAACCTTCCAGAATAGGGGAGGCTGGGATGTCGTTCAACGACTCTCTCGGGAATCGCCCTGCGGCGGCAGTCCGGCGGCGGGGCCGCTTTCCTTGACGGACCGCCGGTCGGTCCCTAACGTCACGGCTTGCAGGAGGATGGATGCAGAGACCGCGCGTCGAGAACGCCAGCCGGACGGCCCTTGCCGCCCCCGTCTCCCGCATCGTGCTCCTGCTCTTCCTCGCCTCCGGTTTCTCCGGTCTGGTCTACCAGGTCGTCTGGACCCGGGAGCTGACCCTCGTCTTCGGCGTCACCACCTACGCGACGAGCGCCGTCCTCTCCTCCTTCTTCGCGGGCCTCGCCCTGGGGAGCTGGCTGGCCGGCCGGATCGCCGACGAGCGGCGGACGGGGCTCCGGCTGTATGGGGCCATCGAGATCGGGATCGGGGTCTATGCGCTCCTCGTGCCGGCGCTGCTCGGCGGCCTGAACGGGGTCTATCGCTTCGCCTATCGGGAGATGGGCGCCTCGTTCTACGTCCTCTCCCTGCTGCGCTTCGTGATGAGCGGCCTGGTCCTGTTGATCCCGACGACGCTGATGGGCGCGACGCTGCCGGTCATGACCCGCGCCCTCGTGCGGCGCTTCGATCGCCTCGGGTTCGGACTCGCCGGCCTCTACGCGCTGAACACGCTCGGTGCGGCGATCGGCGTCGCGGTCGCCGGGTTCGTCCTGATCGGGGCGATCGGCCTGCGGCAGACGACTTGGGTGGCGGCCGCGGTGAACCTCGCGATCGGGGCGACGGCGATCCTCTTGGGACGGAGGGGGGCCGGGGCGGGGCGCGACGAGGAGACTGCCGCTGCCCGCGCGGAGGCTGCCCGCGCGGAAGTTGCGGCTCGCGCCGCTGCGCCGCAGCCCGCGGCACACGCGCGCCAGGCGAGCTATCCCGCTTCGGTGATCCGCCTCGTCGTGCTGGCGCTCGGTCTCTCCGGAGTCGCCTCGCTCGGCTACGAGGTGATCTGGACGCGGATCCTGGCGATCTTCCTCTCGGCGTCGGGGTCGACGTTCGCGGCGAAGCTGCTCGGCGAGTTCAGCACCTACGCCTTCTCGGCGATGTTGTGCAGCGTGCTTCTCGGGATCGTGATCGGCTCGTTCTGGATCGCGCCGCGCCTCGACCGCCTGCGTAATCCGGTCGCGACGCTCGCGCTCCTCGAGCTGTCGATCTGCGTCGCGACCCTCCTCGCCGCGCTCACGATCGGCGCGCTGCTGCCGGGCCGCGGCGAGCTGTTCATCCTGGCGACGTCGTTCTTCATCCTGCTCGTGCCGAATGCGATCCTCGGCGCGACCGTCCCGCTCGCCGGGAAGATCCACACGCGCAGCCTGGCCACGCTCGGGCGCGGCATCGGGGACGTCTACTCGGCGAACGTGCTCGGCGGCGTGATCGGGTCGTTCCTCGCCGGGTTCGTGCTGATCCCGCTGCTTGGGTCGCAGGCGACGCTCATCCTGCTGGCGCTTTTGAACCTCGGGATCGGCGTGATGCTCGCGCGGGCGTCGGGCGTGCTGCGGGCGACGCGCGCGCTCGTGCCGGTGGCGGTCGGAGTCCTGCTGGCGATCGTGCTGTTCGCGCGACCCGGGATGCTGCTCCACGGGATCTGGAAGACGGCGCTGCCGCACCACAGCGTCATCTTCAACAAGGAAGGCGCCGAGGGGATGGTGACCGTCACCGAGCGCAAAGAAGGGCCGGACAGCTACTACTTCCTCTTGATCAATGGGCGGTTGCAGTCCAGCGACGAGCAGATCGGGCTCTTCATCCACCGGCAGCTCGGGCACATCCCGCTGCTGTTCCATCCCGATCCGGAGAAGATGCTGATCATTGGACTGGGGAGCGGCTCGACGGCGGGCGGCGCGGCGCGCTATCCGATGGTCGAGCGGCTCGACGTCGTCGAGCTGGTGCCCGGCGTGATCGAGGCGTCCCACAAGTTCTGGGAGACGAACTACGAGGTCTGGCGGGATCCGCGCGTGCACATGATCGTTGGTGACGGGCGTAACTATCTGCTCGTCAGCGACGAGAAGTACGACGTCATCGAGGCGGACATCATCCCGCCGCGGCACGCGATGGCGACGAACCTCTACTCGGCCGATTACTTCCGTTTGATCAAATCACACCTGAAGCCGGGCGGGATGGTCTGCCAGTGGTTCGACACGAGCCTTCCGCCGCCGCTGTACAAGATGCTGGTGCGCACCTTCCTCGACGTCTTCCCGAACACGACGATCTGGCAGGGAGGAATGTTCGCCGTCTCGTTTCCGGACGGCATGGCGGTCGACGAGACGCTGCGCCAGCGCGTGCGCGACCGCTTCGCCGACCCGCGGCTCATCCAGCCGCTCCACGAGGCGGGACTGCCGAGCGCCGAGGAGTTCCTGAGCACCTACTGGAAGGATCCTCAGGAGGCGAAGCAGTACGTCGGCCCCGGCGAAATCGTCACCGACGACCGTCCCTATGTCGAGTTCTTCCATTCGACGGTGAAGGGGCCGGTCCTGCCGACCCACATCGCGCCGGGGTGGAGGTAGGCAGCTTTCCCCTGCGCGCCGCGAGAGCGCGCTCCTGAGCGCCGTCGCTCCTCAGCGCTCCGGATAGACGCCGAGATTGATGCTCCGCTCGATCAACCGCTCCCCGCGCAGGACCGTCACGACGACCGACTGTCCCGGTGTCTTTTCGCCGAGGATCTTCACGAGATCGACCACCTCGACGACCGCCTGGCCGTCGATCGCGCAGAGGACGTCGAGCGGCTCGAAGCCGGCGCGAGCGGCCGGGCTGCCGGGCACGACGTCGAGCAAAAGGAGACCGGCCGGCTTCGGCAGATCGAAGCGTGCGGCGAGGGCCGGATCGAGGCGGGTCGCGTAGCCGCCGACTCCGAGCCAGGAGCGCGTCGTCCGGCCGCGATCGATCACGTCCTCGATGACGGTCCGCACGATCGCGCTCGGGACCGCGAAGCCGATTCCCTGAGCGCCGGAGATGACGGCGGTGTTGATGCCGATCAGCTTGCCGTTCGCGTCGACGAGCGGACCTCCCGAGTTGCCGGGATTGATCGACGCGTCGGTCTGGATCAGCCCTTCGAGCACCCATCCGGGGCCGGCGCGCAGCGCGCGCCCGAGGGCGGAGACGACGCCGGCGGTCGCCGTCCAGCGGAAGCCGAGAGGATTGCCGATCGCGATCACGAGCTGGCCGACCTTGAGCGCGCGAGAGTCTCCGAGCTCGGCGACCGGCAGCTCTCCCTCGGACTCGATCTTCACGATGGCGAGGTCGTTGCGCGCGTCGCGGCCGGAGACCGTCCCGGGGAGCGAACGGCCGTCGAAAAGGCCGACGCGCACGCGCGTGGCCCCGCGTACGACGTGCGCGTTGGTGACGAGATAGCCGTCGGGGCGGACGAGGACGCCGCTGCCGAGACCGGAGCGGACGTCCGGGTAGGGCTGCAGGTACGGGTCGGTCGAGCGCACCGACCGCGTCACGTCGATCTGGACGACGGTGGGGCCGGCGATCTCGACGGCGCGAACGACGGCCGCCGAATAGGCTTCGAGAGGTTCTCCGAGAGGTTCCATGGCTTCAGCGTAGCAGAGGGGGGAAGTGGAGCCTTCGTTCAGCTCCAGCAACACTCCGGGATCACTTGCCGAGTTCGCCGAGGGCGTTGCTGTAGCGGGCCATGAAGCTCTCCGCATGCTTCATGGCAGCCTCGAAGTCCGGATCGTAGGGAATGAGCCGGAATGCACCGGGAGCCTTTGTGAGGAGGAGCTTGTCCCCCTCGTTGACTCCCAACGCCTGAGCGGCTTGGCTCGGTAGAGTCAGGGCCGAGGGAATCCCCTACCTTTCGGACGGTCAACCGGAACGTTGTCGCACCTCCCTGGGTCCTGCCCGAACCGCTCTCGACTGGAAAAGGGACGGGCCGGTGTCACATGCCTGACCCGGCCCGACGTCGAAGCTTGGACTCTGGCGATCGTCCTACGGGGCGCTATGGGGCGACCCGTTCGATAGCGGCCGGTGCTCAGGAAGTGGGACGGAAGGGCCTCACCGAGACGAGATCGCTGTCAGCGACAGGGCGAACGTCACCGGTGCTGAGAGTTACGAGCGCCTCTGTGCGACCGGAGGCCGTTACGAACTCCACTTCAAGACCATCGGGTTCATAAACCTGGACGACTGCCCCGAGATCCCCTGTCTGAAGACCGTACTCGGGAAGATCTCGAGCAAGAACCACAGTGTCTGCAACTCTGTACGTCATCGCGTCCCTCCCGGGAACGCCGTGATGAAGCGAGGGAAGTCCTCATCTCTCAGGATGATCCAGATCGTCACGATCTCGGCGCCTCGCCCTGATGGCCCTCTCAGTGTACCACGGACGCGGAACTTGCGACCGAAGGCGGTTTCCTGATCGGGTTCGGCCTCGTTTGATCGACCCAAAGCGATGAGATCCATCTCGAGCTCGTTCCACGTAGCTTTCCGGTACCCCAGTGACGCAAAGAACGCCGCCTTGAAGCGACCGATCGGATGCGTGTCCGCGAGTAGGTAGTTCCTTATCTTCGCGGAGTCGACGAACGCTGCCTCAGCGTTCGGGAGTTTCATGCCCTACTCCACTCCGCGTCTCATACCTGCCGGATCAGCTCTTCGCGTCCGAGGCGGGCGCGGGCGCGGCAGCCAGCGTCCCGATCGTCTCGGTGAACGCGACCTCGGGCTCGTCGCCCTTCAGTCCCGTGATGTGCATCGTCGCCTTTGCGGTCCCGGCCTCGACCTTGGAGAGATCGATCTGGGCGCTCAGGCGGTCCTGCTTGAAGAGCTTCATCCCACCGCACTTCGCGCACTCGCCCGGCTGCATCTGGACGACGTCCGAGTGCATCGGGCAGAAGTAGACGCCCGGCTCCGCGTCGGCCGGCTTCTCCTTCGCGAGCGGGACTTCCTTCTTGCTGCCGTCGGCGAACTCGATGGTCGCCGTCCCTGCCGCCTTGCTGGCCATCGCCGGGGCCTGGCCTGCCGTGTAGACGTACACCTGGACGCCGGCCGGCGTGAAGACGGTCTCGAAGTGGTGGTCCTTCGTCATCGTGACCTGGCCGCCGTGAAGCTCGCACGCTTCGTGGGAATGACCCTCGTGCATCTCGGCGGAGGCGTCGCCGCCGGAGCCGGCCGCCTCGTGCGTCCCGCCGCTCATGTGGCTCTCGTGACCGCCGCCCGACATCATCGCGCCGTGGTCGTGGCCGCTGCCCGACCAGGCGATCCCCGCGAACGCAAGGCCGACCGCCGCAACCGCGATGACGAGGACATGCTGGATCTTCATCGAAATCTCCTTCTCCTTCCTCTTCGCCTTCCCGCGTTTCTGCCCGCCCGCCTGGGACACTCACAGGCCGGTCGCGGCAAGTTCCGGTCGGTGTTCGAGCAGGGATCGGGCCAATCGCGCCAGCATCACCCGCCCGCTCACGATCGCTCGATTCTCAAGGACTTACGCGCGCTACGACCGGCGTCCCCGCCCGCGCCTCTTCTCGTGCTGTAGAAAGCTCTCCAGCAACGCGGGCCGCGCGGTCCCCGCCCCGTAGGATTCTCCACAGTCGCGTTCTCCAGCCCGTGGGTCGACACGCTCGTCGACTCGCTCGACTCGACGAATCACGCGATCCCGTACTTCTCCAGACGATAGAGGAGGACATGGCGCGGGATCCCGAGGTATTCCGCGGTGCGCGTCCGATTCCCGCCATGCTTCGCGAGCGCGCGGACGATCACCTCGCGCTCCAGCTCGATCAGCGGGAGCCGGTCCTCGGGAAGCTCGCGAAGAAGCGCGTCCGCGATCGTCGATTCGCCGGCACGAGCAGGAGGCACGCCCTCCGCCGTCGCCTCATTCGCCTCGCCGGCGATGGGAAGCGGTACTTCGCCCGTTCGTCCCACCGGAAGATCGTCCAGGGTGAGTGTGTCGCCGCGCCGCAACAGGACCATCCGCTGGCAGACGTTCGCAAGCTCGCGCACGTTGCCGGGCCAGGGCCGCCGCATCAGCTCGCGCATCAGCTCCGGGCTCGTGCGCACCGCTTCGCTCGGCCCGGCAAAGCGACGCACGAAGTGCTCCCAGAGCGCCGGGATGTCGTCGGGTCGCTCGCGCAGCGGCGGAATGTGAATGCGTATCACGTCGAGCCGGTAGTAAAGGTCGCTGCGGAAGCTGCCGTCGCGCACGCGCGCCTCGATGTCCGCGTTCGTCGCGGCGATCAGGCGCGCGTCGACGTGGACCGGGTGCGTCCCGCCGACGACGTCGATCTGACGCGTTTCGATCGCGCGCAAGAGCTTCGTCTGCATGTCGGCCGGAAGATCGGCGATCTCGTCGAGGAAGAGCGTCCCGCCGTCGGCCCGCTGGAACTTCCCCTGCTTGTCCTTGGTCGCCCCGGTGAAGGCTCCGCGCACGTGACCGAACAGCTCCGACTCGAGGAGGTCCTTCGGGATCGCGGCGCAGTTGACGGCGACGAACGGCCCCTCCCAGCGGTCCGACCAGGCGTGGAGCGAGTGGGCGATGACCTCCTTGCCCGTCCCGCTCTCGCCGGTCAGGAGGACGTTGGCGTCGGTCGGCGCGATGCGCCGCGCCATCTCGAGGATCCGCGTCATCGCCTCGGACGCATGGATCACCTCGTCCTCGCGGACCCGCTCGCGCAGGCGATGGCGAAGCTCGCGGTTCTCCTTCTGGAGGCGCCGCCACTCGAGCGCCTGCGCGACGGCGAGCTTCAGCTCGTCGCGGTTGTAGGGCTTGGTCAGGTAGTGGTGGGCGCCGGCCTTCATCGCCTCGACCGCTGCCTCGATCGTCCCGAAGGCGGTCAGCAGGATCACCGGCACGGTCGCGTCCGCCTCGGTCACGCGCCGCAGGACCTCCATGCCGTCGATCCCCGGCATCTTGAGGTCGGTCAGGACGACGTCGGGACGGAAGCTCGAGAGCAGCGAGACCGCCTTGCGCCCGTCGCCGATCGCCTCCACCTCGTGCCCGGCCTCGCCGAGGGTGAAGGACAGGACCTCGCGAAAGCTCGGGTCGTCGTCGATCAGGAGGATTCTGGCCATGGCGCTCTGGTCCTCAGGCCTTTCCGCCTTGATTGCGCTCCTCGATCGGGAGCGAGATCTCGACGATCCCGCCGCCGGCCGGATCGTTGGCGCCGGTGATCGTCCCGCCGTGCGCCTCGATGATGCGATGCGAGAGCGCGAGGCCGAGCCCGGTCCCCTCCGTCTTCGTCGTGAAGAATGGAGTGAAGAGGTTCGCGAGCGCGTCGGGCGAGAAACCGGGGCCCGAGTCGTGGACGCGGACGTGGCAGACGCCGTCCGCGCGGGCGCAGCTCACGGCGACTTGCCCCGCCGGGGCCGACGCCTGCGCCGCATTGAGCAGGACGTTCAGCAGCACCTGCCGGAGCTGCTCCCGGTCCGCGTAGATCCGGACGGTGGGCGTCCCGCAGGAATGGAGATGGAAGCGAATCGAGCGAGTGTCGTCGCGGTCCTGCATCATCTGCACCACGGTGCGAAGCTCGTCCTCCAGCTCGAAGAGACGGCGTTCGAGCGGACGCGGGCGTGCGAACGCGAGAAAGCGCGACAGCACGCCGTTCAGCCGCACCGACTCGTCGATCAGCACCTGCAGCAGCCGCCGCTTGGGATGCTCGGCGGGGAAATCGTCGGCGAGGATCTCGGCCGAGCCCTTGATCGAGGCGAGAGGATTGCGGATCTCGTGGGCGAGGCCGGCGGAGAGATGGCCGACAGCCGCGAGCCGGGCGCTCTGGACGAGCTGCTCCTCGGCGCTGCGTAGGTGATCGAGGCTCTCGCGCAGCTCGCCGGCCGTCGTCTCGAGGGCGCGCTGCGTCCCCTGAAGGCGAGACACGAGGAATCCGGTCAGGCCGCCGACCACGAGATAGAGGAACATCTCGAGCACCTTTTGCGTCGGTGTCGCAGGATCGTGCGCCATTCGGCCGAGGACGCTCGGGAGGAACGCGTGCGGGAAGTAGATGGCGCAGACGAAGACGGCCGCGATCAGCCCGCCCCGCAGTCCTCGGTGGAATGCGGCGAGGATGATCGGCAGGTAGTAGAGCCGGCGGTAGATGTCGTGGAGCTGGTGGGCGTGGACGCCGGTCGTGTAGTGGAGGGCGGTGATCGCCAGAATCGCGGCGGCGATCGCGAGATCGTAGCCCCAGGAAGCGGCAGCTCGCCTCCCTGCGAGGCGTTCCGCGCGGATGTCCGATGCGATGCCAGCCATCGAAGAATATTCTCCACCCCACGCTCGGCGGTGAAGAGGTTTCTTCAGGTGGGCGGCGAGGCGCGGGAGCGCGCGGGTCGTTCGGCTGGTGTGCGTGGTGCAAATGATTGCGGGCTGTCCTCTTAGCGATCGCATCGACGGGCCGGCAGGTAGCGGGGAAGTGGCATGGCTCCTGCGTGAGGAGCCCTGCGATGCGCAATCCCATCCCACGACAAGCCGTGAAGCGGCTCCTTGGCCTCGGGCTTCTCGTCCTCCCGGCGGTGACTCCGGCCGGCGTCGTCGTCGCCCAGACCTCGGTCGTCGCCCAGACCCCGGTTGTCGCCCAGACCTCGGTTGTCGCCCAGACCCCGACCGAGGCGGTGCAGCCGCCACCCGCTAGCCCCGCGCCCGCCCCGGTCTCCTCCGAGGCGGTCCTCGACTCCCTGGTCCGGGTCGCGCTCGAGCGCAATCCGCGGATTCAGGCGGCCGAGTCGACCTGGCGGGCGAGCGAGGAGCGGGTGCCGCAGGCCGGGGCGCTGGCCGATCCGATGCTGAGCGTCACCTCCGAAGGCGCCCCGATCCGCAATCCCAGCCCCACGAACGCGCCGATGGCGAAGATCGGCGTGACGCAGATGTTCGAGTTCCCTGGCAAGCAGGGGGCGATGCGGCGGTCGATGGCCGAGATGGCGGCGATGCAGCGCGAGGAGCTGACCGGCGCGCAGCTCGAAGTCGCCGCGGACGTGCGCCGCGCCTGGTACGACCTCTACGCGCTGCAACGCTCGATCGACATCCTCGAGCAGAACCTGGAGAGCACGAGGCTGCTGGCCGGGGTCGCGCGGTCGCGCTACGAGGTGGGTGCCGCCGGGCAGCAGGACGTCCTGCGCGGGATGGTGGAGACCTCGTCGATCGACTCGCGTCTCGCCGTCCTGCGCGCGCAGATTCCCGCCGCCCGCGCGCGGCTGAACCTGCTCCTCGATCAGCCGGCCGACGCGCCGCTCCCCGTCGCTCGCGTCGAGGAGACGGTGATCGCGGCGCCCGCGATCGAGCTGCTCGAGGCGCAAGCGCTCGAGCAGCAGCCAATGCTGGCCGCGCAACGCCGCGAGGTGGCGTCGCGTCGCGCGAGTCTCGCGCTCGCTCGCAAGGCCGGCCTGCCCGACTTCACCGTCGGGCTCGAGTACATGGCCGACAAGGAGATGGACGACTCCTGGATGGGGATGATCGGCGTCACGCTGCCGATCTGGCGCGGATCGAAGGTCGGTCCGGCGCGGCGCGAGGCGGAAGCGGAGCTGGCCGCGGCGCAGGGACGCGAGACCGAGGCGCGCAACGAAGCGATCCGGATGGTGCGCGAGGAGGCGGCAATGCTCGAGTCGCAGCGGGCGACGGTCGAGCTGTACCGCGGCACGATCCTGCCGCAGGCGGATCTGGCGCTCGCATCCGCGCGGACAGCCTACGAGAACGGCCGGGCGGACTTCCTGACGCTGCTCGATGCGCAGCGCTTCCTCTTCGATTCGCAGACACGGTACGCGCAGGCGCTCGCCGATCAGGCGAAGAGCCTGGTCGATTTGCGGCTCGCGGCGGGGGACCGCCGGCTGCTCGGGGAGAGGGACTGAGAGATGGATGAGAAGAAGGATGAGAAGAAGGATGGGCAGATGACGAGCGAGCAGAGCGGCCGGCGGCGGAAGATCTGGACGGCGATCCGCATCCTGAACGTGCGGCTTCGCTTCATCTTCCTGATGGTCGTGACCGGTCTCGTCGCGGCGAACTGGGAGAACATCGCGAACCACTGGGAGCGGTGGACCCGTCCCGAGTCGACGAAGGCGGCGATCGCCGAGGCGTCGGAGTACGAGTACTACTGCCCGATGCACCCGAGCGTCGTGCGCGACGCGCCGGGCAACTGCCCGATCTGCGGGATGCCGCTCGCGCGCCGGCACAAGGGCGAGGCGCCCGAGCTTCCGTCCGGGACGATCACGCGCGTGCAGCTCTCGCCGTACAGGATGGAGCTCGGCAACGTCGCGACGAGCGAGGTCGGCTACCGGCCGGTCGAGCGCGAGATCCGCACGGTCGGGACGATCGAGATCGACGAGCGGCGAACCGCGCGCATCAGCGCGCGCGTAAGCGGAAGGATCGAGAGGCTGCACGTCGACTTCACCGGCCAGCCGGTCGCGTCCGGCGCGCCGCTCGTTGAGATCTACAGCCCGGAGCTGATCTCGACGCAGAACGAGTACCTGCTCGCGGTGCAGGCGCAGAAACGGCTGCGGGACGCGGGCGGGACGGTGCAGGCCGATGCCGCCTCGCTGGTCGGCGCCGCCCGGCGCAGGCTCGAGCTGTGGGGCATGGAGGACCGGCAGATCCGGGCGCTGGAGGCGCGAGGCGAGCCGTCTGCGACGACGACGATCTATGCACCGATCGGCGGGATCGTGACCGAGAAGAAGGTGGTCCCCGGGCAATACGTGAGCGAGGGGAGCGACCTCTACGCCGTCGCCGACCTCTCGCACGTCTGGGCGACCGCGTTCGTCTACGAGGCGGATGCCGATCAGGTGAAGCAGGGGCAGCGCGTCACAGTGAGCCCGTCCGGATCGGATCGCGAGTACGCGGGAACGGTGGCGTTCGTCTATCCGGTTCTCGAGTCGTCCACGCGGACGGTCCGCCTGCGGATCGACGTCCCGAACCCGCAGCTCGAGCTGCGGCCTGGCGCTTACGTCGACGTCCGGATCGAGGAGGCGGGGTCGGGCAGCGGCCGCGGTGCCGCCACGACGTCGCTTGCTTCGAATGCTCTTGCCGCGACCGAGCGGTGGGTCTGTCCCATGGACGCCGAGTGGGTGTCCGACCGTCCCGGCAAATGCCCGCTGTGCGGGATGGACCTCGTGAAGGAGGAGGTTCCTCCGGCGGGTGGCGCGGGGACGCTGACCGTCCCGCGCTCGGCGGTGATCGACACGGGGACACGGAAGGTCGTCTACCTCGAGCGCGAGCCGGGGACGTTCGATGCGGTCGAGGTGAAGCTCGGCCCGGTCGCGGGCGACTACTATCCGGTCCTCGAGGGACTGCGGGCGGGCGATCGCGTCGTGACGGCCGGCGCCTTCCTGGTGGATGCCGAGAGCCGGCTCAATCCCGCGGCGGGCAGCGCGTACTTCGGCGCGAGCGGAACGGGGACGAGCGGCAGTGCCGCGGGCGGCAGCCGCGCGCCGGCGACGGGCAAGGACATGGACATGGACACGGACATGGACATGACGCAACCGGACGCCGACGGCGGCGGCCAGGGCGGGCACCAGCATTGATCCCGCGCATCATTTCCTTCTCGATCCGCAACCGGTTCCTCGTCATCGCAGGAGCGTTGGCGCTGATCCTCGCCGGGCTCTACAGCGTTGCGCGCACGCCGGTCGACGCGATCCCCGATCTCTCCGAGAACCAGGTGATCGTCTTCGCCGACTGGATGGGGCGCTCGCCACAGGAGATCGAAGACCAGGTCACTTATCCGCTCTCGGTCAACCTGCAAGGGCTCGCCGGCGTGAAGGCCGTGCGCTCGACCTCCGAGTTCAACTTCTCGATGATCAACATCATCTTCGAGGACAAGGTCGACTTCTACTTTGCGCGCGAGCGGGTCCTCGAGCGGCTCTCCACTGCGTCGACCTTCCTGCCCGAAGGAGTCGTGCCGTACCTCGCGCCCGACGCCACTGCGCTCGGACAGATCTACTGGTACACGGTGGAAGGGGGCGGCAAGGACATCGGCGAGCTGCGGGCGATCCAGGACTGGTACGTCCGCTACCAGTTGAACTCCGTGCCGGGCGTGGCGCAGGTTTCGAGCGTCGGCGGGTTCGTGAAGAGCTACGAGATCGCGCTCGATCCGAACCGGCTGCGCGCCTACGGCATCACGCTCGGCGAGGTGATCGGCGCGGTCTCGCGAAGCAACTCGGCGGTCGGCGGCAACGTCTTCATGCAGGAAGGCTCCGAGTACCTGGTGCGCGGCGTCGGCTGGATCGAGGGGCTCTCCGACATCGGCCGCATCGTCGTTGCCGAGCGAAACGGCGTGCCGGTCACGGTCGCGCAGGTTGGCTCGGTGCAGATCGCGCCCGAAGCCCGTCGCTCCGTCCTCGAGAAGAACGGGCAAGAGGCTGTTGGCGGCGTCGTCCTGATGCGCTACGGCGAGAATCCGCTCGAGATCACGAAGCGGATCGAGAAAAAGATCGCGGACCTCCAGCCGGGTCTGCCGGAGGGAGTGCGCATCGTCCCGTTCTACGACCGGACGCGGCTGATCGAGGGGGCGATCCACACGGTGCGGCGCACGCTGACCGAGGAGATGGTGATCGCCTCGATCGCGATCCTCCTGATCCTGACGCACGTCGGCAGCGCGTTCGTGGTCGTGCTGACCCTGCCGCTCGCGGTGCTCGTGTCGTTCATCCTGATGAGGCTCTTCGGCATTCCGTCGAACATCATGTCGCTCTCCGGGATCGCGATCTCGATCGGGATCCTGGTCGACGCGGCGATCGTGATGGTCGAGAACGCCTCGCACGAGCTGACGCGCGTCTTCGGCAGGAACAAGGTGACCGGCGACATCCGTCCGATCGTGGAGCGGGCGACGCAGCTCGTCGGCGCGCCGATCTTCTTCTCGATCCTGATCATGCTGCTCTCGTTCCTGCCGGTCTTCGCGCTGTCCGGGATGGAAGGGAAGATGTTCCATCCCCTCGCCTTCACGAAGACCTTCGCGATGATCGGCGTCGCGCTGCTCTCGATCACGCTCGTGCCGGCGCTGCTGCCGATCTTCCTGAAGGGGCGGCTGCACAGCGAGACGGACAATCCGCTCGTCCGCTCGTTCATCGAGATCTACCGCCCGGTGCTCGCGTTCCTGATGCGGCATCCGAAGCCGTTCGTCTGGTCGTTCGTCGTGCTGCTCGGAATCGGATTCGGGCTGTCGAAGCAGCTCGGGCGCGAGTTCATGCCGCCGCTCAACGAAGGGACGATCCTGGAGATGCCGGTGACCGTGCCCAACGCGTCCGCCGTGCAGGTGCGCGACGACATCCGGGTGCGGGACACCGTGCTCCGCTCTTTCCCCGAGACGGACATCGTGGTCGGCAAGGCGGGGCGCGCCGACACGCCGACCGATCCGGCGCCGCTCGACATGATCGAGACCGTCGTGAACCTGCGTCCGACGGCGCACTGGCCGAAGCGGCACGTGCGCTTCGACGATGCCTATGAGGAGTCGGGGAAGGTGCTGGCGCTGTTGCAGGAGCGGGGGATCGTGAGTCCCGGCATCGAGAAGGACGACGCGGAGGCGCTGCGCAACGAGGCGACGATGGAGGCGATCGGCGGGATCGACGAGACGCTGCGGCGGCGGGCCGAGGAAGAGCAGCAGGCGTTCGAGCCGGTCCTGACGCGGGATCTCGCGGCGAAGGGGATCGACGAGCTGGTGGCGCAGCTCGACGCGCGGCATGCGCTGGTGCGGCCGGTGCCGGAGGGGATGCGCGAGGAGCTGGCCGGGACGCTCGCGGGGGCTGGCGCCGGGACGGAGCCGGCGGGTGCCGGCGGGGGCGGCGCGAGCGGCGGGGGCGGCTTCGGCGCGCGCTTCGTCGAGAGGATCTCCGCTTCCGATGTCTCGTCCTTCCTGCAGGCAGCGCGCGACTCGCTCGCGCGGCGCGGCTATGTCGATCCGAGCGTGGCCGACCCGTTCCGGCTCGGGCGCTCGCCGCTCGACTTCGCGCTCGCCCCGCTGCGGACCGTCCTCGGCAAGGAAGAGCAGGGGTTCGAGGCGCGCACGAAGGAGCGGCTCGAGGAGGAGTCGTTCCGCCTGTGGAAGAAGCGGACGAGGGAGATCGATTACGCCCTCTCCGACGTCGCGCCGCACGAGCTGGCTACCTCGCTCGCCGTCTCGCTCGAGGCGAAGGCGGACGCGCGCGGGCTGTCGCGGCGCGATCCGACCGAGGACGACCTCGCGGCGATCTGGTCGGCGCGCGAGAAGCCGCTCACGCGCAAGCTCTTCCTCTGGCGGAAGACGAAGGACCAGCTCGTCCAGGAGATGGACACGGCGCTCCAGATGCCGGGCTGGGGGAACATCTGGACCCAGCCGATCATCAACCGGATCGACATGCTCGCGACCGGCGTGCGGACGATGGTCGGCGTGAAGGTCTTCGGGACCGACCTCGACGGGATCCAGAAGGTCGCGCAGGAGGTCGCGAGCGTGCTGCGCGGCGTGCCGGGCGCGGTCGATGTCTTCCCGGACCAGATCGTCGGCGAGAACTACCTCGACATCCGCGTCGATCGCGAGAAGGCGGCGCGCTACGGAGTCAACGTCGGCGACGTGCAGGATGTGATCGAGACGGCGATCGGCGGCAAGACGATCACGACGACCGTCGAGGGGCGCCGGCGCTTCCCGGTGCGGGTGCGCTACGCGCGCGACTTTCGCGACGACGAGACGGCGATCGGCGACGTGCTGGTGGCAGGGTCAGTGGCGGGGGCGCCGGGAGGCGGCGCGGCTGGTGGGACGATGGGCGGGGGAGCGGCCGGTGCGGGTGGCTCGAGCGGCGGGGCTGGCGGAGGCGGCGGCGGCATGGGCGGCATGTCCGGTGGAAGCTCCGCGTCTGCGAGCGGCGGCATGGGCGGGATGGGGAGTGGCGGCGCAGGCGCTCCGTCGATGCCGGCGGCCCCGCTCGGCGGATCCGCTCCCGACTTCGCGGCGGCGGCGGGGCAGGCGAGCTTGAACGGGTCCGGTCCCGCTGGACCGCTTCAAGTCCCCTTGCGCGAGGTGGCGGACATCCGGGTGGTTCAGGGACCGAGCATGATCCAGAGCGAGAACGGGATGCTCCGCGCCTACGTGCAGCTCAACGTGCGCGACCGCGACGTGGTCGGCTTCGTCGAGGACGCGCAGCGCGTCGTCCGCGAGAAGGTGAGCCTGCCGCAGGGATACTTCCTCGAGTGGAGCGGGCAGTTCGAGCATCAGGTGCGCGCGAAGAAGACGCTCGAGATCGTGTTCCCGGCGGTGATCGTCCTGATCCTGCTGATCCTCTACCTCACGTTCCGCGACGTGTCGCAGGCGCTGCTGATGGTGCTCGCCGTGCCGGGCGCGCTGGTCGGCGGGGTGATCTTCCAGACGCTGTTCGGATTCCACTTCAGCGTCGCCGTCTGGGTCGGGTACATCGCCGCCTTCGGCATGGCGACCGAGACGGGGATCGTGATGATGGTGTACCTGCGCGATGCGATCGCGCGGCGCGGCGGGCTCGCGGCGATCGGCAGCGAGGAGGAGGTCCGCGACGCGGTGATGGAGGGGGCGGTGCACCGGTTGCGTCCGAAGCTGTTGACCGAGGCGGTCGCGATCGTCGGGCTGGTCCCGATGCTGTGGGCGCACGGGACGGGAGCCGAGGTGATGCGGCCGATGGTCGCGCCGGTGCTCGGCGGCCTTCTCGTCGCCGACGAGGTGATTGACCTTCTGATTCCGGTACTGTTCCACTGGCTTCAGGTGACGCGCTGGCGGCGGTTGCGCCGCACGGCGGCCGAGGCGGCATGAGATCCGCAGGAACGGGGGGTGTCCCGGTGACGGGGAACGAAGCGAACGATCGACAGGGACGGGTCGATGCGGCAACGGCGGACCAGGCCGCTGCCCCGGTGAAGACGATCCACGTCCGCGTCGAAGGGATGACCTGCCACGGGTGCGAGGGGGAGGTCCGGCGTCGCTTCGAGGCGATCCCCGGCGTGGTGCGAGCGAGCGCCGACGCGCAGGCGAAGGAGGCGACGCTCGAGATCGAGGCGACTCGGGAGGTGAGCGCGACGGTGCTGCGCGACGCTCTCGCGCCGACCGACTTCCGGATTCCGCGCGAGCGGCAGCATCTGATCGTCGAGGGAATGACCTGCCAGGGATGCGTCGGACACGTGCGGAAGACGCTCGAGGCGATCCCGCTCGTCGAGTCCGTCTCCGTCGATCTCGAGAAGGGGCGCGCGATCGTCACGCACTCGGGCGCGCGGCTCGAAGACCTGCTTCGCCCGTTCGAGGAGGGACGATACAAAGTCCGCCCATGCCACGCCGAGCCTGTCGACGAGGAGGAGCAGGAGGAGCAGGAAGCGGGCACTGGGGCGGATTCGGATACGCAGCCGGCCGTCATCGCGGGGGCGACCGGACACCGCGAGCCGCCGGCGATGCCGCCGCTCGAGCAGCCGATTCGGATCACGATGCCGGAGCGGCGGTCCGCCGCCCACCCGCCGGTCTCCCAACCCGCTCCCGACTCCGCTCCCCAGTCCGCTTCGGTCCCCGCCGGCGGCGCCGTCCAGCATCTCGCCGTCACCGGGATGAGCTGCGCCTCATGCGTCCTCAAGGTGGAGACGCAGCTGAAGTCCGTCCCTGGCGTCGTCGACGCGAACGTCAACTTCGCCGCCGGGACGGTCGCCGTGCGCACGGCCGACGGAGCGATCGAGCCGGATCGTCTCGTCGCCGCGGTCCGTGCCGCCGGTCCGTACGACGCGCTCCCGCTCGAGGAGGAGGGGAGCGAGGAGGCAGTCGCCGAGGTGCGCGAGCGCGCCTATCGCGACCTGCGACGCCGCTTCGTCGTCTCGCTCGCGCTTGCGATCCCGATCCTCGCGCTCGCGCTGCCGGCGATGATCCCGGGCGCGCATCTCGCCTGGCCGATCCCCGAGCGGACGAACCAGATCGTGCAGTTCGTGCTCGCGCTGCCGATCCTCTTCTGGTCGGCCGCGCCATTCTTCCGCGGCTTTGCGATGGCGTTGCGCCGCCGCTCCGCCGACATGGACTCGCTGATCGCGATCGGCACCGGCTCGGCGTTCCTCTTCTCTGCGGCCGGGACCTTTGCGCCGCATCTCTTCCCGCCCGACATGCGCCCGCACGGGACCGTCCACGTCTATTTCGAGACGGCCGCGGTGATCGTCACGCTGATCCTGATGGGACGGCTCCTCGAGGAGCGGGCGAAGGGGCGGGCGTCCGACGCGATCCGCCGCCTGATCGGATTGTCGGCGAAGACGGCGCGCGTGCGGCGCGGCGGCGGGCGCGCCGGCAGCCACGGCGACGGCGGCGAGCAGGGCGAGCAGCGCGAGCAGGACGTGCCGATCGAGGAGGTCGTGGTCGGAGACCTGGTGATCGTGCGCCCCGGCGAGAAGATCCCGGTCGACGGCGTCGTGGTCGACGGGCGCTCGACGGTCGACGAGAGCATGGTGACCGGCGAGTCGCTGCCGGTCGAGCGCGGGCCGGGCGATCCGGTGATCGGCGCGACGATCAACGGAACGGGGAGCTTCACGTTCCGCGCGACGCGCGTCGGCAAGCAGACGGTGCTCGCGCGGATCGTCGCGATGGTGCGCGAAGCGCAGGGGAGCAAGGCGCCGATCCAGCGCCTCGTCG
Organism: Candidatus Eiseniibacteriota bacterium; assembly: GCA_041946735.1. Classification (GTDB taxonomy): domain Bacteria; phylum Eisenbacteria; class RBG-16-71-46; order CAIMUX01; family VGJL01; genus JBHGAY01. The sequence goes on along the minus strand of JBHGAY010000029.1, from coordinate 27,211 downwards.
ACCGGGTCGCGGCTGTCTTCGTCCCGGCGGTGATCGCGGCGGCGCTCGTGACGTTCGTCGTCTGGATGCTGGCCGGCCCCGAGCCGCGCTTGTCCTACGCGCTCGCGAACTTCGTGGCCGTCCTGATCATCGCCTGCCCGTGCGCGCTCGGGCTCGCCACGCCGACCGCGATCACGGTCGCGACCGGCAAGGGGGCAGAGCTGGGCGTGCTCGTGCGCAACGCCGAGGTGCTCGAGTCGATCGGGCGGGCCGACGCGGTCGTCTTCGACAAGACCGGGACGCTGACGCGCGGCGAGCCGGCGTTGGTCGCGGTGCGCGCCGTTCCGGGAGCGAGCGTCGGCGAGGAGGAGACGCTGCGGCTCGTGGCGGCTGCGGAGTCGCGCTCGCAGCACCCGCTCGCTTCGGCGATCCTGAGCGGCGCGAGGGAGCGTGGGATCGAGCCGGCGGCGGCGAACGGAGGGATCGCGATCGAGCGGTTCGATTCGCTGACCGGGCGCGGGGTCGAGGCGCGGATCGACGGGCATGAGCTGTTGATCGGCAACCGCGCGCTGTTCGAGGAGCGAGGTCTCGGCGTCGACGGAGCGCTCGCCATCCTGGAGGACGAGGAGCGGGCGGGGCGGACGGCGGTGCTCGCGGCTGTCGACGGCCAGGCTTCGGCCGTCCTGTCGGTCGCCGATCCGATCAAGGACGAGGCGCGGAACGTCCTGTCGCGGCTGCGCGAGCGCGGGCTCTTGCTGTCCATGCAGACGGGCGACTCCCGGCGCACGGCCGAGGCGGTCGCGCGCGAGCTGGGCATCGAGCGGGTCTTCGCGGAGGTGAAGCCGGAGGACAAGGCGGAAGCGGTGCGGAGCCTGCAGGCCGAGGGGCGGCGCGTACTGATGGCGGGGGACGGGATCAACGACGCGCCGGCGCTTGCGCAGGCGGACGTCGGCGTCGCGATGGGGACGGGCACCGACGTCGCGATCGAGAGCGCCGGAGTCACTCTGCTGGGCGGCGACCTGGGGCGCCTCGTCGACGCCTACGACCTCTCGCGCCGCACGATGGGGACGATCCGGCAGAATCTGTTCTGGGCGTTCGTCTACAACGTGGTGGGGATCCCGATTGCGGCGGGCGTTCTGTATCCGGTGACCGGCTGGTTGCTCAATCCCGCGATCGCCGCCTTCGCGATGGCGATGAGCTCGGTCTCCGTGGTGACGAACAGCCTGAGGCTGAAACGGTTTCGCGGCGGTAGGTAGGTGGAACTGGCCTGGTCGCCGGCCTGCAGGTCTCGGGGCGCCGCGCGCGCAAGAGCCCCGCTCCCGGCGCAGTCCCCTCGCCCGGCGCATTGCCCTCCCCCCTCCGGGTTCGCTATCTTCGACCGGTTCTGACGAGAAGTACCCGGTGCGCCGGAGAAGCGAATCGACGACGAGTACCCGGTGCGCTGGAGAAGAGGAGCGCTCGACATGCCCGAAGCCGATTTCAGCGGGAGGATGAAGGAGTACCGTGCCGACGTCCCGCAGAAGAGCCTGCCGTTTCCCATCAAGGGAGCGGGCTCGTACGACTGGGGATTGAAGAACCGCCTGGCCCGCGTCTTCGATGCCGAGAGCGGGCGGACCGTCATGCTCGCCGTGGACCATGGCTACTTCCAGGGACCGACGAGCGGGCTCGAGCGCATCGACCTCTCGATCCTTCCGTTGGTTTCCCACTGCGACGCCCTCTTCTGCACGCGCGGGATCCTGCGCTCACTCGTGCCCCCGCAGATTTCCGCGCCCACGGTCCTGCGCGCGAGCGGCGGGCCGAGCATCCTGAAGGACCTCTCCGACGAGGAGATCGCCATGGACATGGAGGACGCCCTCCGTTTGAACGCTTGCGGCGTGGGCATCCAGGTGTTCATCGGCGGGACGTTCGAGACCCGCTCGGTCCACAACATGACGAAGCTGGTGGACCTGGGCATGCGCCACGGAATGCCGGTGATGGCCGTGACGGCGGTGGGCAAGGAGATGAAGCGCGACGCTCAGTACTTCCGCCTGGCGTGCCGCATCTGCGCGGAGCTCGGGGCGACCTACGTGAAGACGTACTACGTCGAGGAGGATTTCGAGACGGTGACCTCCTCCTGCCCCGTGCCGATCGTCGTGGCCGGAGGCAAGAAGACGCCCGAGCGCGACGCCCTGAAGATGGCCTACGACGCGCTTCAGCACGGCGCCGCCGGGGTGGACATGGGGCGGAACATCTTCCAGAGCGACGCTCCCTCGGCCATGATCCAGGCCGTGCGCGCGGTCGTGCACCAGAACATGAAACCCGAGCAGGCGATGGATCTGTTCGAGACGCTGAAGTCCGAGATGCCGAAGACCGAGATGCCGAAGACCGTCACGCCGAAGACCGCGCGGCCTTAGCCCAGGCGCCCGATGAAAGCCGCCGTCTGGTACAACAACCGGGACGTGCGCATCGAGGAGCGCCCGCTGCCGGCCCCCGGTCCGGGGGAGATGACCGTCAAGGTCCACTCCTGCGGCATCTGCGGCTCGGACGTCGTCGAATGGTACCGGCTCCCGCGAGCGCCGCTCGTCCTGGGTCACGAGATCGGGGCCGAGGTCGTCGAGACGGGGCCGGGCGTCACGGACTTCGTCCCGGGAGACCGCGTCTTCATCGCCCCGAAGGCGCCTTGCGGCGAATGCAAGTACTGCCGTGGCGGTCACCATCCGCAATGCGAAGGCGTCCGGGAGCGCCTTCCGGGCGGCTTCGCCGAGTACGTCCTCGTCCCCCGGGTCCTGGTCGAGCACGGCTGCCATCGGCTGCCCGACACGATCTCCTTCGACCGGGCCACGTTCATCGAGCCGCTGGCATGCGTGATCCGATCCCAGGCGATGGCGGGGCTACGCGGCGGCCAGTCGCTGCTCGTCCTCGGTTGCGGAATGTCCGGCCTTCTTCAGGTGCAGCTCGCGAAGCGCAGGGGATGCCGCGTGGTGGCGACGGACGTCGACGCTTCGAGGCGCGAGCGCGCTGCGGCGCTGGGCGCGGACCTCGTCATTCCGGCCGGCGAGGACGTGGCGGGCGCGGCGAGCGAGTTCTTCGGAGGGAAGGCGGACGTCGTCGTTATCTGCACGGCGGCGCTGCAGGCGGTGGGTCAGGCATGGGCCGCCGTGGACAAGGGTGGCGCCGTCGTCTTCTTCGCTGTCCCGGGGCCCGAGAAGCAGGTGATCCTCCCCGCGAACGATCTCTGGACGAAGGAGATCCGCATCCTCACCTCCTACTACTGCGGGCCGCAGGACCTCCGGGAGTCGATCGGGCTCCTGGCTGCCGGGGAGATCGAGGTCGACTCCCTCGTGACCCACCGCCTGCCTCTTGAGGAGACGGCGCGCGGGTTCCAGCTCGTTCTCGGTCGCTCCGAGGCGGTCAAGGTCATCATCAAGCCGCACGGCTGACGATCGATGGAGGCTGCGGTCCGGTCGCGTCGCTCGCCCCCGCCCTACCCCTTGAATCTCCTCGTCGATCCATTATCCTCCGTGCGATGAAGATCGGCGATCGGCGATGGGCTCTACGGTCCGGCGGCGTGCCTCTCGAGGCGGTCGTCTGGGCTGCGAGTCTTGCCTTTCTCTTCTGGATCGGCTTCCGGCTGGATCTGACCAACCAAGCGGCTGCGAGGAGCGCGGCGCCTGATCTTTGCCTCGCGCACCGGCTCGGAATCCCGTTCTGCCCGGGATGCGGCCTCGGCCGCTCGATTGCGCTCGCGCTCCACGGTCGCCTGATCGATTCGTTCCTCGCGCACCCGCTCGGATTGCCGGCGCTGGCAATCCTCCTTCGGCGGATCGCGCATCTGCTCTGCTTGACGGGCCGGCGTAGCACCGAGATTGTCACCGAGGAATGGCGCGCAACCGGTGGTCGCGTCGCGGCGGCCGGATCACGTTTCTGAAGAGTCCCGAGGAAGAAGAGGAAGAGGAGTCCCGAGGAAGAAGAAGAGGAGGAAGCCGATGGCGAAGGTCATCAACCACCTGCCCGAGATCGAGGGAGAGGAGCTGGCGTACGTCCAGCAGATCCTCGAGCCTATGGACGACGCGCAGGCCTCGTCCTTCGCGACGGTCTACCGCGAGCGCCGCAAGGATCCGCAGACGATCCTGATCCTCTCGCTGCTCGGGTTCATCGGAATCGCGGGGATTCAGCGGTTCGTCCTCGATCAGGTCGGCATGGGCCTGCTCTATCTGCTGACCGGCGGGATCTGCCTGATCGGGACGATCGTCGACGTCGTGAGCTACAAGCGCCTGACCTTCGAGCACAACCAGCGCAGGGCACGCGAGGTCGCCACGCTGATGAAGTAGGTGGTTGTGTACTACAGCGTAGGCCCCGTTGTGCAGGCCCCTCGTTTTGGCGATCCTTGACTCCCCGCCGCCAAACGATCACAATACGTCGCGGTTGGGTTCGCGTGATCCAGCGATGGTTCAAATCACAGCTCAGTTCAAGGAGGCCGCAATGAGATCACTGTCTGTCTGTATCTCTCTCCTCGAACCCTACTGATGCCGATCTCGGCTCAGTCTGATCCGCTCGTTGGTGATTGCGGCGGACCCGAACCGGTTCGGGATACCTGCTGGCTTCATGCAGGAACCTCCGGGGGGAGCATCTACCCTCCGGGCCAGTATTCGATTGGAGGTGTCCCTTACTACGTTCGAATCGGCACAGGTGACTGGCACGGCCCGTTCTACTCCTGACCGGATACAGGCAACGCCTGGATTGGCGTTCCGCAGTACTCTGGCCTCGTCACGCTCTGTTTCATCGGCTGCTATGACCACCCCAACTGCAATAAGGAGATCTGGGTAGGCTCTCAGACATCGATCGAACTGGGGAAATGCATTGTCTGCACGAGCAACGAGACGCTGCCCTATGAGTTCCATCAGCTGCCATGAGAGAGCCGAAGCGAAGAAGTCGGAGACGCATCTGCCCGGTCCTGCTGCTCCGAGAGCTCTTCCCGGTCGCGCTCGTGCTCGCTGAGGTCGGCACGGTTAGCCCGGGAACTGCCAGCACCTACTACGTACGGCCGGACGGCTCCGGAGACTATCCGGATATTCAGTCCGCCATCGCCACAGCAGTCGACGGCGACACCGTCTGCCTCGGCTCCGGCGTCTATAGGGGCCCAGGAAACGTGGGATTCTCCTACGGGGGCCGGGAAATTCTCGTCCACTCTGAGAGCGGGAGCCCGGCCGATTGCGTGATCGATTGCGAACAGGACAACACGGGCGTCTTCTTTGAGTCGTATGAGGGACCAGGCGCCATCCTCGATGGAGTTACGATCAAAAACGGCAGGGGAACGCAGGCGGGAGGAATCTGGATCTATCACGCGAATCCGATCATTCGAAACTGCATCCTGGAAGCGAATCTCTGCGTTCCTGGGGTAGGGGGCGGTGGAGTCCTCGCGTGCGGCTCCCAAGCATGGATAGTCGACTGCGTATTCCGCAATAACAGCTGCGAGTTCGGTGGAGGCGGTTTCTGTTCCTGCAGCAGCGGCCTCCCAAGGATCGAGCGTTGCGTGTTCGAGGGCAACACAGCCTCCTCCTTGTTCGCTAGCGCAGGTGCGATCTGTTGCCAGATTTGTCCGGTCGAGTTGATTGATTGTCTCATAGTTGGCAACCGAGCAAACTATGGGGCGGGAGCGATTCTCGCGGCGGAATGCGCACCTACGATCCGTCAGTGCACCATCGCGGCGAACTCAGGTGATCCGGTCGGGGGGGTGTTCGCGGCGGTGGGCGCTCTCCCATTTCTGGAGAACACGATCATCGCGATCAACGAAGGCCAGGCTCTCTTCTGCGATCAGGCCGATGCGCGACTTGCCTGCACTGATCTCTGGGGTAACGGAGGGGGCGACTGGATCGGTTGCATCACCGAGCAGCTCGGACTGGACGGGAACATAGGGGTTGATCCTCTCTTTTGCTCCCCCGATGGCGGCGACTTCCGCTTGCGGTCCGACTCGCCCTGCGCGGCCGAGAACAACGATGAGTGCGGGCAGATCGGACGGTTTGGCGTGGGCTGCACGGCTCCAACGATGACGGTCACGACGAGCTGGGGAAGATTCAGGGCGGGCTTCGGTCGCCGCTGACACCGCGCCCGGCGCTCCCCCCCGACGGACAGCACCGCGTAGTCATTCACCGCGAGTGTGCGAGGACCCTCTGCTCTCGGGCGGGGTCCTCGTTGTGCATGAAGTAGAAATCCCGGAAGTCCTCGTACTCGCGACGGACCTCATTGCGTGGCCGTCCATCGATCGTCGCCAGCCAACCGTCCAGGTAGCCCTCGAAATCCGGGATCGAGACGGCATCCGGGAATCGTTCGCGAAGGCGCGCGAAGAGCGCCGCGTCGTAGGTGAAGATCTCCGCGCGGACAGCATCCATGCCGACCCGGAAGTAGGCCTGCCGGTACTCCTCGCTCCGCCGCGGACGTTTGCCGAACTCGAAGTGGACGCCGCGGCGCACGAGGTACTCGGTCGGCGCGAGCTTCTCGTGACCCGGCCGGCCGTGCTTCTCGATCCGTAGGTGCGCGATCGTGCGGTCGGTCAGTCCCGCCGCCTCGATCGCGACCGCGAACCGCCCGTAGTAGGCGAGACTCGCCTGCCCGCCGGTCAGCACGCGCACGTCCTCGCCGTCGAAGTAGACGGCGAGCTGCCGCCCGACCTGCCGGTAGCGCTCGATCAACGTCTGCCCGGTCGCCGCGTCGCGATGGGACCAGTACCAGTGCTCGTCCGCGATCCCCCACGGCCCGTAACCGCGCCGCGGCTCTCCTCGATCGTCGAAGTAGATCGAGTCGCGCAGCGTCCTTTCGCCGAGGACGGCCAGGGCGAGCAGCACGCATGCCGCGGCAAGCGCCACGCGGCGCCGGCCCAGCCACCGGGCGAGGGCGATCTCGATCGACAGGTAGAGGAGTGGCAGGACAGGGACGACGAAGCGCGCGAACATGAAGTCGCCGCCGACCCGCGCCACGAACAGGACGAGATAGAGGGAGGCCGACACGACGCAGAGCAAGAGCATCCGCAGCGCCGGGTCGTTGAGGAGCCGGGCGCGTGCCGGCCCCGGACGATGGCGCCGGCCGGCGAGCCTCGCGACGAGCCATGCCGCCGCCGCCACGAACAGCACCGCCGACGAGACGTACGCGCGGGAGTAGAGCCAGAGGTAGCGGAAGCCTTGGGAGAACCACGCGCCGCCCGCTCCCTTCGCGTAGTAGGTGTTCGGGACGATCGAGCCGTAGTAGGCGAGCTTCCAGAGGATCCAGGGGCCGAGGAGCAGCGCGAGCGGCGCGTGCAGCCATACGAGCCGATCGCGGAGCGGCCGGGCTGCTGGAGCTGCCCCGGGCAATAGCGCTGCGCCCAGCGCCACCGGATAGAGCAGGACCCCGTCCGGGCGGGTCAGGATATGAAGCCCGAGCAGGAGGCCGAGGGTGACGTCGTCCCGGCGGCGGTGCGCGCCGTGCGGGCGTGAGCAGCGCCAGGCCGCCACCACGACCCCAGTCAGCAGCAGCGTGAAGAGCGAGGTCTCGAGCCCGCCGGTCGCCCAGATCGCGGCGTCGAAGTGGAGCGCGAGCAGCACCGCGGCGAGGGGGATCGGCGGGCTCGCCGCCGCCGGGCCACGCCCCGCCACCCGGGACGAGATCCATGCGAGCAGCGCGATCGTCCCGACGAACGCGACGATCCCCAGGACTTCCGACACGACGACCGGATCGGCGCCGAGCGCGCGCGGGACGGCGAGGAGCATCAGCCAGAGGAAGTGCGTGTAGCCCTCGACACGCTCGCCGGCGTTGTAGACGAGGCCGCGTCCGGCGAGCAGGTTGTCGACGTAACGGAAGGTGATGAACGCGTCGTCGCTGACCCATCGAAGCGAGATCGCCCGGGCGAGGCCGACGAAGACGGCCGCGCCGGCCGCTGTCCAGAAGACCGCATCCCGCCAATCGGATGATGCCGGTCCCCGCGCCTGCCCCTGCGCCGCTTGCGCTCCTCCCGCTTCGCCCGCTCCCGCCATCTTCTCCACCCCGGGGATTCTACCCCTCCCGCTCGACACTCGAGGCTCTCGCTCGAGAGCGCCTGAGCTTGAGCCTGCCCCACGCCTCTTGATATGCTCGAATGCGTCGTAACGAGATGAAACCGCATCCTGGACACCCATCGCGTCGGGGAGGAGACCCGAGCGCTCTGATCCCCCGGCCCCGGCGTCCGTCGCGGCTATCGTCGGGCGCTCTGCGCGTCTTGCCCGCCCGGCCTCTGCTCTTCCTTCTGCTCGTCCTGCTCGCGATTCCTGGCGGGCTCGCCTCCGGGAGCCGTCCCGACGGCCTGCCAATTCCCCGGACGCCACTGGAGGAGATGCGCGCGGACACGAACGACGTCATCGATCGCATCGCCGACACGACGCTGACCGTGACAGTCGGTGGCCACCCGCTCGAGGTCCCCTACTTCGCGACCGGGCGGCTCGACGAGCCGCATCCGGAAGCGACGCGCGCGATCCTCGTCCTGCACGGGACGCTGCGCAACGCGAGCGAGTACTTCTGGGCGGTTGTGCACGGCGGGGAGATGAGCGACAAGATCGACTCGACCTTCGTGATCGCCCCGCAGTTCCTCGTGGAAGGGGACATCGCGGAGCACAATCTTCCGAACGATTACGCCTACTGGCTCTACTACGGATGGCGGCAAGGGGACGAGTCGTGGAGCACGGCGGACCATCCGCGTCCGGCCCACATCAGCTCCTTCGCCGTGGCTGATTCGATCCTGATGCGGATCGTCCAGAACATGCCGAACGTCCGGCAGATCATCGTGACGGGACATTCCGCGGGCGGGCAGTTCTCCAACCTGTATACCGCCGGCAACCAGGTCCACCCGGTGATCGAGGGAAGCTACGGCATCCCGATCCGCTACATCGTCTCCAATCCATCCTGCTACATCTATTTCGATGACGAGCGATGGATTCCGGGGACGAACTGGGAATTTGCCGTCCCCGATTCGGCGACGGTCGCCGATTGCCCGGACTACAACCATTACAAGTACGGCCTGATCGACCCGAACCCGTACATGAGCCTCGGAGACTCCACGCTCGCCACGCAGTACAGCTCGCGCCGCGTCGTCTATCTGCTTGGGGGCGCGGACACCAACCCGAACGATACCTATCTCGACAAGAGCTGCCCGGCGGAGCTCGAGGGCGCCTACCGGCTCGAGCGAGGAATCGTCTACACGGAGCATTTGAAGAAGGTGTTCGGCGACGCGATCCTGGATTCGCTCCATCAGACGCTCGCCGTCGTTCCGGGGATCGGGCACAACCACAGCGCGATGTTCAACTCGACCTGCGGGCTCTTCTACATTTACGACTACGGCGAGTGCAATCCGGTGCCGCCGCTCTCCGACTGGCAGGATGTCACGACGTCCGTCCTCGCCTCGATCCAGATGAACGCGGGAGCCTGGGGCGACTATGACGGGGACGGGTTCGACGACCTCGTCCTGAGCGGCGTCTGGGGCGTCAACGTCATCCGCAACCGGGGCCCGATGGGTGGAGGCTTCGTGAACGGGACCCTCCCCCCGATGGACGATCCGTTCCACGCGGTCTCCGCAACCTGGGGCGACTACGACGGGGACGGTTGGCGGGACCTATTCGTGGCGACGTGGAGAGAGCCTTCCCGTCTCTATCGCAATCAAGGGGATGGCACGTTCGCCGACACGCAGCTCTTCTCGTCCAGCGGGGACCAGACGCAGGCGGCCTGGGCCGACTACGACAACGACGGCGACCTGGATCTGTACCTGGCGCGCACGAACGACGACGGGAACCGGCTGTTCCGCAACGACGGGGCGGACGGATTCACCGATGTTGCCGACACTCCGGTGCGCTATCGCGGAAGCTGTCGCGATGCCGTCTGGGGGGACTACGACGGCGACGGAGACGCCGACTTGTACGTCACGGCGCTCGGGCCGAACCACCTTTTCCGTAACGACGGCGCGTCCGGCTTCACGGACGTCACGAGCGGCCCGCTCGGGGATGACGGCAACGGATCCGGCGCCGCGTGGGGGGATGCGGACAACGACGGCGACCTCGATCTCTACCTCGCCAATCGGACGTCCCGCAATCATCTCTTCCGCAACGACGGCGGAGACGTGTTCACCGACGTCACCGACGACCCGCTGGGGGACGAGGGGAGCACGCGGTCGGTGACCTGGGGGGACTACGACAACGACGGCTGGCTCGATCTCTACCTCGTCGAGAGCGACGGCGCGAACAAGCTCCTTCACAACAGCGGAGACGGAACCTTCACCGACGCGTCCGAAGCTCCGATCAACGACCGCGGCATGGGTTACTCCGGGAGCTTCAGCGACTACGACCGCGACGGCGACCTCGATCTCTACGTCGCGAACAACAACGGGATGAACCGTCTCTTCCGCAACGACCTCGCCTCGGCGGGGAACCCCTCGCTCGAGATCGTGCTGCGAGGCGTCGTGAGCAATCGGGACGCGATCGGCGCCGTCGTGCGCATCTACGCGGACGGGAAGGCGCAGATGCGCGAGGTCGGCACCGGCTCCGGCTTCCTCTCGCAGAACTCGCGGATCGTCCACTTCGGCCTCGGCAAGGCGACGATCGTCGACAGCGTCGTCGTGCGTTGGCCCAGCGGAATCGTGCAGCGCCGCGCGGGCGTCGGGATCAACCAGACCCTCGCGCTCAATGAGGACGACTCCCCGGCGGGCGGCGAGGATCTCCCGGGCGGCCGCGCGCCGGGGCGGCTGATCGTTTCCGTCGCGCCAAACCCGTCGGAGTCGGAGGCAGGCGCGGTGCTCACCTACCGTCTGCGCGCGGCCGCTCCGGTCACGATCGGCGTTTACGATCCTTCGGGACGGAGAATCGCGCGACTTCGCGATGCGGCCGTCGAGCCGGCCGGCCTGGGCCGGGTCGCATGGGATGGCCGCGATGACGCGGGCCGGCCGGTCGCCTCGGGGATCTATTACATGCAGATCGAGACGGCGGGCGGCGCGCGCGAGACGGCGCCGGTCGTACGCCTGCGCTGATCGAATCATCGCGTCGGACCACGCGAACTCGAGCCCGGCGTTGCCGGCCGCCCGCCGCCGCTGCTACCCTCGGGCCTTCCGAGTCCGAGTCGGAGCCCGACTCCGAGTCCGAGTCGCTGACAACCCCGAGACCTCGATCCCATCGAGAAGGATCCGATGAGCAGCAGCCAGCAGAAAGCACAAGTGCGCGTTCGTTTCGCGCCGAGCCCGACCGGCTTCCTCCACGTCGGAGGGTTGCGGACGGCTCTCTACAACTACCTCTTCGCCCGCAAGCACGGGGGTGTCTTCGTCCTGCGGATCGAGGACACGGACCGCACACGCTACGTCGAGGGGGCGGTCGAGACGCTGCTCGAGTCGCTGCGCTGGGCGGGACTGACCTACGACGAGGGACCGGGGATCGGCGGGCCGTGCGCTCCCTACTTCCAGTCGGGGCGGCTTGCGCTCTATCGCGAGGCGGCCGACCGGCTGCTCGCGAGCGGCCACGCCTACCTCTGCTTCTGCACTCCGGAGCGGATCGACGCCGTGCGCAAGGCGCGGCAGGCGGCGAAGGAGAATCCTAAGTACGACCGGGCATGTCTATCCCTATCGCTCCAGGAAGTCGAGGCGAAGAAGCGCGAGGGGTTGCCGCACGTCGTGCGTCTCCGCATTCCCGACAACGAGACGATCCGGCTCGACGATCTCGTGCGGGGCGAGGTGGCGATCGACAGCGAGATCCTCGACGACCAGGTCCTGCTGAAGTCCGATGGATTCCCGACGTACCACCTCGCGAACGTCGTCGACGATCACGCGATGGGGGTCACCCACGTGATTCGAGGCGAAGAGTGGCTGTCGTCGACGCCGAAGCATCTGATCCTCTACCGCGCCCTCGGCTGGGACCTGCCGCAGTTCGCGCACCTGCCTCTGCTCCTCGGTACCGACCGATCGAAGCTGAGCAAGCGGCAGGCGGACGTTGCCGTGACCGACTACCGTGACCAGGGCTACTTTCCCGAGGCGCTCGTGAACTTCGTCGCCTTCCTCGGATGGAATCCGGGCGACGAGAGGGAGATCTTCACGCTCGAGGAGCTGGTCGAGGCGTTCTCGCTCGACCGGGTCGGCAAGTCCGGGGCGATCTTCAACGTCGAGAAGCTCCAGTGGATCCAGCAGCAGTACGTGCAACGGCGGCCCGCGGAGCTGCTCGTCCGCGAGCTGCGCCCGCTGCTCGACGAGCGCGGCTGGGCGGCGGCGAACGGTTTCGACGATGCCTACCTCGCGCGCGTCGTCGACCTGATGCGCGAGCGCGTCACGTTCGTGCGCGAGATCGTGGAGCGGGCGAGCTGGTTCTTCGAGGAGCCGCAGGACTACGAGGCGGCGACGGTCGCGAAGCGCTGGAAGCCTGAGACGACCCCGGCGCTGCTGCGCGGCCTGCTCCCGCGCCTCGCCGCGCTCGAGCGCTTCGACGTCCCTTCGATCGAGAGGACGGTCAGCGCGTTTGCCGAGGAGCGCGACGTCGCGAAAGGCGAGCTGATCCACCCGCTGCGTCTCGCCTGCACCGGGGTCGGCGGCGGCCCGGGCCTGTGGGAGCTGATGGAGACGCTCGGCAAGGAGCGCTGCGTGCGCCGGATCGAGCGGGCGCTGGAGAAGCTGCCGGCCGCGTAGCGCACGCGCCGTCCGCGCGCGCGATGGCTCTTCGCCTCTCGGACTACGCCCCGGCCTTCTGCTCGATTTTCGCCCAGCTGTCGCGGAGCGTGACGACCCGATTGAAGACGATCTGCCCGGGCGCGCCACCGTCCCCCGGCCGCGAATCCGGATCGACGCAGAAGTAGCCGATCCTCTCGAACTGGAACCGATCGCCGGGACGGGCGCCCGCGACGCTCGGCTCGACCCAGGCTTCGCCGATCACCTCCAGCGATTCCGGGTTGATCGCCTCCTTGAAGTCGCGCCCGCCCTCCTCCGGAAACGGCGACAGGAACAGATGCTCGTAGAGCCGCACCTCCGCCCGGACGGCGTGCCGCGCCGAGACCCAGTGGATCGTCCCCTTGACCTTCCGTCCGTCGGGGCTCGAGCCGCCCTTCGACTGGGGATCGTAGGTGCAGTGCACGCGCACGACCGCGCCGGAGCCGTCCTTCTCGACGCTCGTGCAGCGCACCAGATAGGCGCCGCGCAGGCGCACCTCGCTGCCCGGGAAGAGGCGGTGGTACTTCGGCGGCGGCGTCTCACGGAAGTCGTCCTGCTCGATCCAGATCGTCCGCGAGAACGGCACCATTCGCGTGCCGGCGCCGGGGTCCTCGGGATTCACGCCGATCGGCATCTCCTCGACCTGGTCCTCGGGATAGTTGTCGATCACGACTTCGAGAGGCCGTAGCACACCCATGACGCGCGGCGCGCGCCGGTTCAGCTCCTCGCGCACGGCGTGCTCGAGGAGCGAGTACTCGACGACCGAGTCGCGCTTGGCGACGCCGACGCGCTCGAGGAACGCGCGGATCGCTTCGGGCGGGAAGCCTCGGCGGCGCATCGCCGCGAGCGTCGGCATGCGCGGATCGTCCCAGCCGCGCACGAAGCCGCCCGCGACCAGCTCGCGGAGCTTGCGCTTGGACATGACCGTATAGGTCAGGTTCAGGCGCGCGAACTCGATCTGTCGAGGCTGCTCGGGAAGGCCGAGCTGGTCGAGGAACCAGTCGTAGAGCGGCCGGTGATCCTCGAACTCGAGCGAGCAGAGCGAGTGGGTGATCCCCTCGATCGCGTCCGACTGGCCGTGCGCCCAGTCGTAGGAGGGATAGATGCACCAGGCGTCGCCCGTCCGGTGATGATGGGCGCGGCGGATCCGGTACATGACCGGGTCGCGCAGGTTCACGTTCGGCGCCGCCATGTCGATCTTCGCGCGCAGCACGCGCGCGCCGTCGTTGAACTCGCCGGCCCGCATCCGCGCGAACAGGTCGAGATTCTCCTCGACGGACCGGTTGCGGTAGGGGCTGTTCCGTCCCGGCTCGGTCAACGTCCCTCGGTACTCGCGCATCTGGTCGGCCGAGAGGTCGCAGACATACGCCTTGCCGTCGCGGATCAGCTTCTGCGCCCAGGCATAGAGCCGCTCGAAATAGTCCGACGCGAAGAAGAGGCGGTCTCCCCAGTCGAAGCCCAGCCAGCGGATGTCCTCCTGGATCGAGTCGACGTACTCGACGTCCTCCTTCTCGGGGTTCGTGTCGTCGAAGCGGAGGTTGCACTTCCCGCCGAACTCCGCCGCGATCCCGAAGTTCAGCGCGAACGCCTTCGCGTGGCCGATGTGGAGGTAGCCGTTCGGCTCGGGCGGGAAGCGCGTCTGGATGTGCGTGTGCTTGCCGGTCGCGAGATCGTCGGCGACGATCGCCCGGATGAAGTCGAGCGAGGGGCGGCCGGACGGGCTCGTCCGCTCGTCTTCGGTCTCGGCGGGCTCCAGGCCTTCCTTCTTCTCCGGCGGTCTCGTCGCTTCTGGCATCTTCTTCCTCTCCGGTCCTTTCCTGAGTCCTCTTGCAGTCTTCTCGCTCGGATCCGTCACGCTTGCACGCCGGCCCGCCACTGGCGGCCACTGGCGACCATTGGCGGCCGGGATACCCGGGGATTGTAGGGCTTTCAGCCTTCCCCGTTGCCCCCGATCTTCCCGTTGCCTCCCATCTTCCGGAGGATCGCGACACCCGATTGCAGCCCCTCGTGGAAGCGCTGGGACACCTTGTCGCCCACCAGGTCGAGGAGCGCCGCGACCGTCTGCGCCCGCTCCTCCCGAAGGTGGAAGACGAGCGGCAGGATCGCGAGCCGCAGCACGGCCGAGAGGATGTAGAGCAGGTGGAAGTTGAGAAGCGCCGTCGGGCCGACGGTGGCGTGGAAGTCGTCCAGCGCCTTCGCCAGGACTCCGCCCAGGAGCGAGGAGGCGAACGTGAAGACGCCGACCGCCGCCGCCTGCATGCCGAGATAGGCGGTGCGGTTCTCCTCGGGCGCCGTCGCCAGGACGAGGTTGAACGTCGCGAGCGTCAAGCCGGGCCAGAAGAGGCCGGTCAGGATCGCGTCGATCCAGATCGGCAGCAGGAAGGAGGGGGTGGCGAAGAGCCACAGGAGCGGCAGCGTCACGACCGCGCCGACGTTCCAGGCGAGGACGGGGCGGTTCCCGACGCGGTCGATCACCTTTCCCCAGAACGGGAGCGTCACGAGGTTCATGACCCCCGCGAGGATCGAGTAGATCGCGATCTGCGAGAAGCTCATGCGCAGGTTCTTGATCATGTGCGCCGCGAAGAAGGGGCTCGCGACGCCGGTCGCGATCGACCAGAGGACGAGGAAGGTGAGCAGGCGGCGGAAGCGGCGGTCCGCGATCGGATGGCGGAGCGTCTCGACGATCCCGCGGGGGCGCTCCCCGCGCATCGGAGGCTCCCATTGCCGCGTGAGCGTGATGCCGGCCAGCGCGGCGAAGAAGGCGGCCACGCCGAAGAGCACGGCGAAGCCTTGCTCAGGCGCGCCGCGGGCGACGAACCCGTCGAAGGAGCGGCCGGCGGCGTAGCTCGTCGCCATTCCGACCGCGCCCAGGATCGCGTTGCGCGTCGCGAAGTAGCGCCCGCGCCGCTCGATCGGGACGAGGTCGGTCATCCACGAGAGCCACGAGGTCCCGGACAGGTTCACGAGTCCGTTGCCGATCAGGATCACCGAGAAGAAGAGGAGGAGCTTCACCGCGGGCGCAATCGACAGGAACGGCAGCACGCAGAGCAGCGCCCAGAGGATCCGGCCGGTCGGAGAGGCGGCGACGGAGAGAGGCTTGCGCCCGCCGAGGCTCGTCACCCACTGCGCGCCGAGGATCGAGCCTAGGGTGGCGAGCGCGGTCAGTCCGCCGACGAGCCCGAGGTGGAAGTCGTTCGCGCCGAGCATGAGCGCGTAGGCCGTGACGAGCGACCCGCCGGTGATCGTCAGATGGATGTTCGCGAAGGATCCTTCGAGGATCGAGATCCGTTGGCTGCGCTCCGGCTCCCCGGGCGGCGGGGGCAGAGGGCCGGCCGGAGAGGCCGAGGCGCCGATGTCGGCCGAGGTGCGCCGGCGTGTGCTCAAACAGAGGCCTCCAAGGAAACCGCGACGGGCGGGCGACCCGTGCGCGCGTCGGCCCGGACGGGCCGTTCGGGGGAGAAGATACAGGCTCGGCCAGGCGCGGTCGACGGCGGCCGCGGCCCTTCGCGCCTTATGCGCTGATCAGGGCCCGGTCATCTCCGCGCACCCTCGCCCCGACACGGCCTTGCTTCAGTAGGCCTGCACCTCCAGCAATTCGAGGATCCGCGAGCGTGGGCCGGTCATCACCTGCCCCTCGACTCGATTCCAGAGGATCTGCAGGCTTGCCAGCAGCGACTCCGCCTCGGCGACCGTGTCGAGTTCCAGGTCGATCGTCACGTAATGGGGATCATCGATGGGGCGGGAGATCCGGTAGCGACGGACGCCGGACTGCTGCCGCCCCACCGGATCGCTGTCGAACGCTCGCTTCCAGCCGTCGTAGTCGGGAACCGGGTGCTCGATTCTCAGAAGAACCATCGCTTGCTCCTCGTTCTCGTCCTGATCGGGCGCCGTCGTCGCTCGCCTGGAGGACGGTGCGGCCGGGTGCTCTACTCCGGTGGCTTGCCGGACCGGCCTTGCAGCAGCGCGGGCAGGTCCGCGAGCCGGTGAATGATGGGAACGCCCTCGTGCGGCCCCTCCCGCTTCCCATCCTCATTGAACCATATCGAGAAGACCCCGAAGCGACGCGGGCCGAGCACGTCCTGCTCGAGCGAATCCCCGACCATCGCGATCTCTTCGGGGGCGGCTTCGAGCCGATCCGCGACGCATTTC
Source organism: Candidatus Eiseniibacteriota bacterium (assembly GCA_041946735.1). GTDB lineage: Bacteria > Eisenbacteria > RBG-16-71-46 > CAIMUX01 > VGJL01 > JBHGAY01. Next base: position 10,434 of record JBHGAY010000029.1, on the reverse strand, counting down.
CAGAACGCCTCGGTGTCCTTCTTCGCCCCTATCTCGGTGAAGCAGAAGATATCGGAGATCGGCGCGGCGATACCGGCCCGCTCGAGGGCGCTTGTGATCATCGGGCGGCTGGACACGGTGGCGTTCGTCGCGATCGCCAGCCGGTACTCGCTCGCGAGCGCCTCGAGCGTCTCCTTCGCGCCCGGGACGGCCTCCACCTCGGGCCACATCGCCATCGGGAGATCGGCGGGGCCGTCCTCCCGCATCAACGTTCCGCCCCAGTCGAGGCAGACGCATCGAATGCGGCCGGGGAGCGTTCTGTCCGCGCTCAGCGGTACGACCCCCTCAACCGTCCCCAGGAGCGAGCCGGGCGAGCGGGATCGACCGGCGTCGGCGCAAGGATCTCGAAGAAGTCCTCGACCTCGTCGGACGGCGGAGGTGGGTTGCCGTTGAACGTGAACCAGATCGACACGCGGTAGTCTCCCGGAGGCACGAGATTGCCGAACCAGTCCCTCTGATCCCACACGAGATCCACGTATTGGTGCGGGCCAAGCCAATATTCCGTCGGGAGCTCTCCGGCGTAGACCAACTCTCCGGTCGCCATGTCGTGGATGTCAAAGGGCGGCTGGTACGAGGCGACGAGGCTCGAGTCGGTGTTGTTCGTCCACCGGAAGAGCACCGAGTCGCCGAGGGCGTAGGTGTCTGCGGAACATTCGAGCGAGTAGCGAGGATTGACCGCGAGGCCCAGCCCGCCGGCAATGGCGGGCCGGCCGGTCATCAGGAGAGCGCCGTGAAGAACGGCCAGGAGAGTGACGGATCTCAGGAGAGAGCGGATCATTTGTTACCTCCGTGGTGAGCCTCGCGCCAACGATCGATCGCCCCTAGAGAAGCGAGGGAAGGATACCACCAGGCGCGCGCCTAGTCCCCGGCGGCCTCCGCATGCAGGCTTCTCTCGATCCGGCGATCGGGAATGAGCCAGATCATCGCCACGACGAAGTAGATGCCGAGGGAAATCCAGGGTCGCCAGAAGGCCAGAGGAATCGCAGTCGCGTAAAGGGTCATCGAGAGCTTGCCCTTCCAGTCGCGGCCGACCGCCTTGCGGAGAGCGGATCCGGGTCCCTGCGAGGCGATGATCGTCTGCTGGAGCACGACGTAGGCGACGGCGGCGAGCAGCAGGACGACTCCATAGAGCGCCGTCGGCAGAGGCGCGAAGCCGTTGTCACCCATCCAGCTGGTCGTGACCGGCACGAGCGAGAGCCAGAAGAGCAGGTGCAGGTTCGCCCAGAGCATCCCGCCGGTCGCCCGGTGGGCCAGGTGGAACATGTGGTGGTGGTTGTTCCAGTAGATGCCCAGATAGAGGAAGCTCAGCACGTAGCAAACGAAGACGGGGAGCTGCGGGATCCAGACCTGCGCGCCCGTGCCATGCGGCGCCTTCAGCTCGAGGACCATGATCGTGATGAGGATGGCGATGACGCCGTCGCTGAACGCCTCGAGCCGGTTCTTCCCCATGGCGATGCGCGCGACCTCGTCCTATCCGCCCAGCACGGCGTCCGCCGCCTCGCGCCCTGACTCGAGCGCGCCGGCAAGGCTCGGCTCCCGCGTGTAATCGCCGGCGAGGAACAGTCCCGGAATGGTCGTGCGCACTTCGGGAAGGTCCTGGCCCAGCCCGGGCTCGAGCGCCCACTGCGCCTCCGGGATCTTCACAGTCCGCAGCCAGCGCCACAGATGGGTGCCGCAGTGCGGGAACCAGGCGGCCATCTCGCCTCGGACCTTCTCGGAGAGCGCGCCGCCATGGAGATCCGGGGCTCCGAGGATCACGCCGGCGAGCAGATGCTGCCCCTCGGGCGCGAGCTCCGGCGCGACATTCGTGAGGACTGCGAACTGGTTCGTCCATCCCTCCGGATCGCCGCGCAGGAACAGTCGCTTCTCGCCGGTCGGCGGACGCGGAGCCGCGAAATAGACGACGCTCACGCCAAGCGCGCGAAGCGGCGGAAAGGCGAGGCCGGTCAGACGCGCCGACTCCGCCGGCGAGCAGGCGACCACCACCTTCTCTGCGCGCACCTGCCGCTCTCCCGCCACGAACCCGCACACGCGCTCCTGCTCGATGATCAGCGAATCGGCCCGCACCGCCGTGTGGATCCGATCGGGCGGGATGCCGGCCGCGATCTGCCGGGGCACCGCGCCGATCCCATCGGCGGGGATCCCCGCGTCGCCGTTGGAGAAGGCGCGCAGGATGCTCTGGAAATAGCGGGACGACGCGCCGAGCGACGGGTCGAGGAAGACGCCGCCGAAGAACGGCACGAAGAACGAATCGACGAAGCCGTCCGAGAGCCCGATCTCGCGCAGGTGTTCGCGGGTCGAGCGGTCGGGACTGCGGGCGATCTCCTCGTCGGACAGGGATGCCACACGCCTGCGATAGCCGGCGAAGCGCATCTTGTCGCCCATCGACGCGAACGGAAAGCGCAGCGCGTCCAGCCAGCCGCCGTTGCGGAACGGGTCGGGAAGCGGGTGGAAATGTCCGCGGGCCGCGACGATCGCGCCCGGCTCGAAGGGGCGCACGCGGAGCGAGGCGAGGTCCAGGTCCCGCCGGACGGCCGGGTATCCGGTCAACAAGACGTGGAAGCCTGCGTCGAGATGGAAGCGGTCTCGATCGATGATCGTCCGCATCCGTCCGCCCACCTCCGGCTCGGCCTCGAAGAGATGGACGTCGCGGCCGGAGCGGGCGAGATGCCGCGCGCAAGCGAGGCCCGCGGCCCCGCCGCCGAGCACGGCGATCTCGACGGAAGCCGGGAGTGGCACGAGTGGGGAGGGGGCAGGCTTCGCGACCGGCGCGGCGGGAGCCTGGTCGAGGATCGTCCCGCCGCTCATGCGAGCAGGCTCGGCTCGTAGCCCTCGGGCGCTTCGTAGCCGAGGATCTGCAGCAGCGTGGCGGCCACGTTGGCGAGGCCGGCGGCCGGGAGATCCTGCCGGAGACGGTAGCGAGACGGACCGGCGGGGCCGGGCGCGTAGATGGCGAACGGGACCGGGTTCAGGCTGTGGCTGGTCCGCGGCTTCGGACGTCCGGTCGACGGGTCTCGTTCGATCGTCCCTTTCTTGTCGCGTTCGCACATGTCGTCGGCGTTGCCATGGTCGGCCGTGACGACCGCCACCCCGTCGAGCCGCGCGATCGCCGCGAGCAGGCGCCCGAGGCACAGATCGACCGACTCCACGGCGACCACGGTCGGCTCGAAGACGCCGGTATGCCCGACCATGTCGCCGTTGGCGAAGTTCAGCCGGGCGAAGCGGTAGAGACCCTTTTCCATCTCGGCGGCGACGGTGTCGACGATCTCGGCCGCCTTCATCCACGGACGCTGCTCGAACGGCACCCGGTCGGACGGCACCTCGATATAGGTCTCCTTCGCGTCGTCGAACTTGCCCCCACGGTTGCCATTCCAGAAGTAGGTCACATGGCCGTACTTCTGCGTCTCGCTGCACGCGAGCTGCGCGATGCCGTTCCTCGCGAGATACTCCCCCATCGTCCTGTCGATGGCGGGAGGCGAAACGAGGAATCGCTTCGGGATCTCGAAGTCCCCGTCGTACTGCATCATCCCCGCATAGAGGACGCCGGGGCGCCGCCCGCGATCGAAGTGCCGGAACTCCTCCTGCTCGAAGGCGCGGCTGATCTCGATCGCGCGATCGCCGCGGAAGTTGAAGAAGACGACGCAGTCGCCATCGTCGATCGTCGCGACCGGCTTGCCGTCGGGACCGGTGACGACGAACGGCGGCAGGAACTGATCGATGATGCCGGGAGTCTCCGCGCGGTAGGTCTCGATCGCTTCCCGCGCCGACGGGAAGCCGCGCGCGTTGCCGTGGACGTGCGCCTCCCATCCCCGCTGCACGATCCGCCAGTCGGCCTCGTAGCGATCCATCGTCGTCACCATGCGACCGCCGCCCGACGCGATCCGGTAACGGAATCCGGGAGTGTCGTCGTACGTGGCAAGCAGCGCCTCGAGCCGGTCGACGTAGGTGAGGGCGGACGTCTCCGGCACGTCCCGGCCATCCAGCAGGATGTGGACGTAGACCTCGTGGAGCCCGGAGCGTGCCGCCTCGCGAATCAGCGCGAAGAGCTGGTCGATGTGGGAGTGGACGTTCCCGTCGGAAAGCAGGCCGATCAGATGCAGCGCGCTCCCGCGCGTGCGGCACCGCTCGACGATCTCCTTCCAGACCGCGCCGGAGAAGAGCGACCCGTCCGCGATCGCGCGGTTGACCAGCTTCGCCCCCTGGTCGTAGACGCGCCCGGCGCCGAGGGCGTTGTGGCCCACCTCGGAGTTCCCCATGTCGCCGTCGTCGGGAAGGCCGACCGCCGTGCCATGGGCGCGCAGGGTCCGCCAGGGGAACCCGCCGCGCAGCGCATCGAGGTTCGGCGTGCGGGCGGCGGCGACCGCGTCACCCTCGTCGCCGCGGCCGACGCCGATCCCGTCCATGACGATCAGGAGCAGCGGGCCGCGCGGCGGCTCGACACCGGCGATCCTCTTCAGGGTCCAGTCGATGGTCCCCTCGCGCACGGTCACCTCCGAGGATGGTCGAAACGTCGCCGTCTGGAGCGGGCGGTGTTCAGGCAGGGACGTAGACCGTCCCGCGCTTCTCTCCCCGCTTCTTCAGCAGGCCCGACTTCACGAGACGGGTCAGGTTGTCCTTCACGGTGTTCCGGTTCGCTCCGGTGAGCCTCAGCACGTCGCCGGCCGTGATCCGGCCATTCCGGAAGGCGGCGGTCAGGATCGCCTCCTGCAGGGCGGACCGGGGAACGATCGCCTCGAGCTTCTGCCATGCCTCCTCGGCCCGGCATCCCGCCCGGTAGAGGATCTCCGTCCAGCGATCCAGGGAAGCGCCCAGCTCCTCCTCCGGCGCCGGCTCGGGTCCCGGGTGTCCGGGCCCACGCCTTCCGAGGAACGCCGCGCGGGAGGGAGGCTGCCCGTCCCGCCAGACGGCCTCGATCGGAGCGAACAGCGCCTGCACGTAGCCGTGCTTCAGCAGGAGCAGGCGCATTCCGAGCAGGAGCAGCTGCATCTCCACCGATTCGAGATCGGCCGCCGCAGGATCGGGAATCGCTCCCCCGTAGGCGGCGATCTCGAGCAACGGCACGCGCGCCAAAGCCTGAGCCGCTTCGGCGCTTCGCTGCTTCACCTCGAGGAACAGGTGATCCTCGCGCGGCTCGGCCGGTGCGCGACGTCCCTCCAGGATCCGGAGCAGGTGCTCCGCGCCCTGACCGTTCCACGGAAAGGGACCGTACCAGCCCTGCACGAACTGCATGGCCCTCGCGTACCGCCATGCCCGGATGGTCCCCGGGTCCTCGTTGGGGGCGAGGACGCCGGAGAGAATGGCCTCCTGCTTGTGGGGATCGGGCGGCCTCTCGGGATGCCCCATCGCCCAGGCGACTGCAAACATCGCTTCGCGCCGAACGGGCTCGAGGCGCTGGGATGGAAGGCGCATGCGCTCCTCCCACCGTCCTCTCTGCCGCTCGACGGCCGACAAGTTCTCCCAGCGGTCCAGATTTAGGTAGAAGTCGGTGGCTGATGTGATCATGCGACACTGATAACCCGGCGCCAGCGTCGCTGCAAGAGCGGATATCGGATTTTTCGGCGGTCAATCCTCTGGTGTCACCGCCGCCCGGCCGGCCTTCGAGGCGGCTCGGCGGCGCTTCTCGGAAAGCCGCCGCTGCTCGGAGGCGGCCGTCGGCTTGGTCGGAATGCGGGGGGCGCGCTTGCGCGACCGTGCCTCGAGCGCTTCGGCGATCCGGGCCACAGCCCGAAGTTTGTTCGCCGACTGGCTGCGGCTCTCCGTCGCGATCCGGACGATCCCGGTCGGGCGATGCCGGACGCGCACGGACGACTCGGTCTTGTTCTTCTTCTGCCCGCCGGGCCCGGAGGACTTGTACGGCGTGACCTCGCACTCCTCGAGCAGGCGAAGAAGTTCTCGGGTCCATCGAAGGCTCATCGTCGAAGGCTCATCGGAAGCTCATCAGAAGCTCATGGCGGTGGCGTGTGGCGATCCCCAACGAACCCGGGTCACTCGCCGACGACGGTGACCAGCACCTGGCGAGAGGCGCGTGGACCGTCGAACTCGCAGAGGAAGATGTTCTGCCAGCGGCCGAGGTGGATGTCGCCCCCTTGGATCGGGACGATCTCGGCCGGGCCGACCGCCGCCGACTTGATGTGGGCGGAGCCGTTGTTGTCGATCCGGTCGTGACGCCAGCGGCCGTCCGGGATGAGCCGCTCCATCGCGTCGAGGAAGTCCTCGAGAAGCTGCGGGTCGTCGTTCTCGTTGACGATGATCGAGGCGGTCGACCCGGTGACGAAAACGTGGCAGAAGCCGGTCTTCACCCCGCTCTTCTGGACGATCTGCCGGATCTTGTCGGTCAAGTCCACCAGCTCGCGCCTGCGCGAACTGCGGACCTGGATCGATTCCTGAAACGTCATTCTCGCTTCCTTGCGGCCCTCCGAGGCCGCAGCATAGCATAGTCACGCTCGTGCTGGCCTCGCAGCGGGAGGGGGGAAGATGATCCGGGTTCGACAGGACGGCGAAGAGCGAGCGCTCTCTTACGAGCAGTTCATTCGCGAGGTGCAGGAAGGGAAGATCGTCGCGAACGACCTCGTCCAGAGCGACGTCCTGACGTCGGGAACATGGAAGCCGGCGATCGAGCTGCAGTTCTTCCGCTCCTGGGCGCCGCGAGGGTCGCTGCCGCCGCGGCCCGAGCCGGTGCGGCGGCCCGAAGGGGTGGTGGCACCGCGGGAGGGCGGCGACGCGGCAGCCGAGAGCGCCGGCAAGGCTGAGCAGGGCGAGGGCGAGCAGGAGCGCGAGCGCGAGGCCGCGGGCGAGCGGGAGCATGAGGGCGAGCAGGAGCCGGGCGAGCCTCCGCAGGCGACCCGTCCCTGGATCCCCTACGGACAGGAGGGACGACCGAGTCCCGGCCATCGTGGGGGCGGATCCGAGGAAGGGGAAGGGCCGTACGGAGAGCCCGCGGAGCCGCGGCAGGGAGCGCAGGGAGGAGAGCCTCTAGGAGCGCCTCGGGGCGCGTCCCCCCACGGCCCTCCGGCGTGGATCGCGCCCGGGCCAGCCTGGGAGGCCGGGGAAGGCCCGAAGCTCCCGTGGGAGGAGATGGATCGAGTTGGCTTCCTGCGCGGCCTGGCCGGGACGGTCTCGCTTTCCCTCCGGAATCCGGAGGAGTTCTTCCGCGCCATCGCGCGCGGCAACGCCATGCTCCCCGCCCTCGTCTTCGGAATCCTCATGGCCGTGTTCACCGGCATCATCGACTCGTTCTACGACTTCGTGGCGTTACGCCTCTTCGGACCGGCGATGCAGAGCGTGCAATCCGACCTCCCCGAAATCTTCCGGGGCGACCTGGCCACGTCGTTCCGAGAGAACCTGTACATTCGCGGCGTCTTCATCCTGCTCTATCCGGCTTTGACATTCGTCGCCTCCGGCGTCGTCCACATGTTCCTGCGTGTCTTCAGCGGACCAGCCGGGGTGCGGCGCGACTTCGCCTCCACGTTCCGGGTGACGAACTACGTCTCGGCGGTCGGCGCGCTGGTGCTGCTGCCCTTCTGCGGCCGGCTGATCGCCGGCATCTGGGAGATCGTGCTGGCGGTCCGCGGGTACGCGCGGGTGCAAGGGACGAGCCACTTCGCGAGCATCGGGGCGATCGTGCTCACGGGGCTCCTGTTCGCCTGCCTCTGGGCGCTCGCGGCGTCGATCAGCGGCGGGCTCGGCGTCCTCCGGTCGATGGGCTCCGGCGGCGCCTGACATGGTCGCGCCGCCCGACGTCGCCCAGCTCGGACCGGCTGCCGGGCATCGCCGTCGTATCGTCCTTCCAAGCGATCGAGAGCAAGCGAGAGGACGGTGAACGCCGGAAGCCGCGGGCCGGAGCGCGGAGCAGGCCGGCCCGGCGCCGGGCAGGCCGGGGGACGGACGGTCCAGTCCGAGGCGGCCGCGACCCTCGCGTACAACGTCGTCGCCTTGTTCGCCGGAGCCGTGACGAACGTGATCGTCGCGCGCGCGCTCGGGCCGACCGGCAAGGGGATCCTCTCCCTCATCAACTACGCCGTGTTCGTCGCCGCGCAGATCGGCTTGCTCGGGATGCCGGCCGCGTCGATCCAGCTGATCGGGAAGGGGCGGCACGGCAAGGGCGAGGTCGCGGCGGCGGTGACGATCGTGGCGCTTGCCGCCGGCGTCGTGTGCGGGCTCGCGGTGTGGCTGCTGCTCCCGCGCTACGCCGGCACGATCCCCTTGACGAGCGGGATGGTCGCGGCGGCGGCGATCCTGGTGCTGCCGAGCCTCCTTCGCGGGGACCTTTCCGGGATCTTCATGGCCCTCGGCCGCATCCGCGCGTACAACCTTGCCTACGCGCTTCCGACGATCGTGTGGACCGCGGTCGCGTTCGTCCTGCTCGTTCCGATGCACGGGACGGTCGAGCAGGCGGTCCTCGCGTGGGCGGCGCTGCAAGCGCTCGGCGGGCTGGGAACGCTCGCGTGGGCGTTCCGGATGGCTCCGCCGCGCTTCCGGCTCGAGGAGCTTGGGCCGACGATCCGGGCGGCGTTCGCGTTCGGCCTTCCTGCTTGGGCGGCGACGCTGATCTGGGTGCTCGTGATGCGGATCGAGGGGTTCGTGCTGGCGGCCTATCGCGACGCGGCCGAGGTCGGGCTCTATTCGGTCGCGGTGCTGATCGCCGAGGTGCTGCTCAACGTCCCGCGCGCCATGAACGTCTCGCTGAACCGCCGCTTCGCCGCCGGGGAGGGCGAGTCGGTCGGACGCCTTGCGAGGCGCGCCTCCGGCAACGGCGTCGTCCTCGTCCTGATCGGCGCGGTGGCCGCGGCCGCGCTCGCCCCGTTCGTCGTCCCGCTGCTGTTCGGGAGCGACTTCCGTGGTTCGGTCGGACCCTTGTGGGTGCTCCTGCCGGGGACGGTCATCCTCGCCTTCGCCACTCCGCTCTCGCTCTACCTGCTGCAGCAGAAGGGGAAGCCGGCATGGACCGGCGCCGCCTCGTTCGCCGGCCTCGTGGCGAACGTCGCATTCTGCTTCCTCTGGATTCCGCGCTACGGAGCGCTCGGCGCCGCCGCGGCGAGCACGGCCGGCTACGCGGGGCACGCGATCCTGATCGCGATCCTCTTCCAGCGGAGCACGGGCGTCGCGTGGTCCCGCATGGTCATGGTCGAGAGGCAGGACGTGCGTCTCTGGCTCGACACGGCGTTGAAGTTCCTGCGGATCGGCCGCGGGCGCTGAGGGCGGCGCGGCGGAGGACGGCTGCGCGGCTGCGCGGCTGCGCGCGCCGTTCCGTCCCGCCAATCGACGCAACCCGCGCTTCGCGATCTCCGTGCTACCCTGTATCGGCTGATCTTCGGTTCCCCAAGGGCGCAATCGCTGCCGGAAGGCCGACGGGGCAAGGCCGCCGGGAGATCGCGGGAGGGTTGGATGCAGTCGTTCGCGCGCTGGACGGGCGGGATGGGATTCGAGGGGAAGTTCTCGACCGGTCATGACATCAAGATGGACACCTCGGTCGACCAGGGAGGCGGCGACACCGGCCCCCGTCCGATCGAGATGCTGCTGATGGGTCTCGCCGGATGCACCGGGATGGACACGATCGCCATCCTGCAGAAGAAGCGGCAGAAGATCTCTTCGTTCCAGGTGACGGTCACGGGGGAGAGGCGCGAGGAGCAGCCGCGCGTCTTCACGCACGTCAAGGTCACCTACGAGGTGAAAGGCGAAAACCTCGACGTCGAGGCGATCCGCCAGGCGGTCCATCTCTCGGAGGAGAAGTACTGCTCGGTCTCCAACATGCTGAAGAAGGCGATCCCGATCGTCTACGAGATCCGGGTCAAGAAAGACGGGGCAGCGCGATAGCCGGCTCCTCGAGCGACGCGGCGCCGCGCGATCCGCGTGAGACGATCCTTCTCTACACGGACGGCGCATGCAGCGGCAATCCGGGGCCCGGAGGATGGGCCGCGATCCTCGTCCATCCGGCGACGGGCAAGCGCCGTGAGATCTCCGGCGCCGAGCGCCAGACGACCAACAACCGGATGGAGCTGACCGCGGTGATCGAGGGACTGAAGCTGCTCGCGAAGCCGGCGCGCGTCGAAGTCCACAGCGACTCGATCTATGTCGTCAAGGGGATGACCGAGTGGATCCACGACTGGATCCGCCGCGGGTGGAAGACGGCCGCGAAGAAGCCGGTGTTGAATGAGGACCTCTGGCGCGAGTTGTACAACCTGGCGCGCGCGCAGAAGGAGGTCACGTTCCACTGGGTGGCCGGTCACGCCGGGCATCCGGAGAACGAGCGCTGCGACCAGCTCGCGGTGGCGGCGTGCCGGGAGCTGATGAAGGGGTAAGAGGGCAGAGGCCGCCGTCACCCCGGCGCCGGCCTGCTAGCGGCACGCGACGATTCGCTGCCCGCGCGCACGGAGGAGCCCGCCGCCCAGGTCCCAG
>JBHGAY010000028.1:0-71551 GCA_041946735.1 Candidatus Eiseniibacteriota bacterium | reverse complement strand
ACGCGCGGCTACATGGCTACCGAGCTGAGCTTGGCAGGCATGTACGCGCGGCTACATGGTCATCGAGCTTAGCTTCGACGCCTTGAAGGCGCGGCGCTGACCGATCCCAGCCAGCTTGACCGTTCCGACCGTCCGACCATCCCACCGTCCCGTCCATCCGGCCGACCGACCGACCCGCCGTCCATCGACCAATGGGCCCCCACCCCTTGTCCCTCCCACCCTTACGACATGCCCGTTTATTACATTTGGAATTCGCCGATTGCCTCCCAACGACTTAGACGAAAGTTGGTCGATTTTCACAACCTTTGACCCCCCTCGTGCGTATGGCTCATGGAACCCGGAGAACGGGGTGCTCGGATGAGCATCAGCGGACCCGGGACAGACCGCCACAGAAAGGAGAATGACGTGAACACCGGGGCTCACTCGGCGAGCGTGGAAAGGATCGACGACATGTTGACCTACACGCTCGTCCACTGCCAGACCGACCCGGACCCGGAGGTCCAGGCGCTGGCCGATCCGCTCATCGCCGAGCGCGACCGGCTGCGCGCCGCGAAGGCGGCGATCGCGGTCGCGCGTGAGGCTGCCACCCGCTCGCGCTCGATCCTGGACCGGTTGTCCAACAAGCTCCGGGAGAGCGTGCAGGACCTCCTGCACAGCGTCCGCCAGGAGACCGGCAACGACTTCAACGCGCCCACGTACAGGAAGCTCTTCCCCGGGGGCGCGAACACGGTGAACTGGGGCCGCGCGGACGTGAAGATCCAGAAGGTCCACGCGATCCTGACGAAGCTGGGAACGGAGACCAAGCCGGAGCTGAAGAAGCACGAGCCGATCCTGCAGGCGGCGTTGACGGCCGTGGAGGAGGGCGTCGCCAACCTGCGGCAGATGCGGCTCGAGCAGAAGAAGTCCTCGGCGGCGCTCGCCGCGGAGCGGACGGAGTGGGAGCGGGTCTACCGGGAGTGCTACAACCGGCTCCGCGTCCACTTCCGCGACGATCCGAGGATCGCGGAGCGCTACTTCCCTCACGCCGCGTCGCGGGGAGCGACGGGCGCGAACGAGCCCGACGACACCTCGCCGGAGCATGTGAACGAGGCCGATGAGGCGAATCCCGGCGGCCAGGCTCCGGCTTCCGGGACCGGCGAGACGGCTTGATCGTCCGGTCGGGAGCCTTTGACGTGAGAGACATCCCCGGGGCGCGATCGACGGAAGCTGGGGCGCTCCTTACTCCGAGATTGCACAGTTCGGGCCGCCGGCCGCCTGTCGACTCATCGAGAGCCGGCGGAAGGACCGGCGGCCCAAGCGCTTCGCCGCCTTGCCCCTGCCTTGACCACACAGGTTTCTAGCGCTTCCGGAAGCCTCACGACCATGGCGCCTCGGGAAGACCAACCGTCTTCCGAAAGGCCAGCTGTTCAGTAAACCGGAATTCACCATGTTAACCGGATGGGGACGGTGGTATCATTACAACGTCGTAATGTTGGGTCAGGGTCGCAACTTCACGTCGACCCCAGAGTCAGCCCAAATCATCTGGTTGCGCATCTGGAGGAACCATGCGTCTGCTTCTGCGAGCTTTGTGCATCGTGCTGCTTGTCTCCGGAACCGCGGCGTTTGCCGACAACGGATTGAACTACAACGGCTTGAACTACAACGGCGGAGGCGGTGTCGGCGACATCCCGCCCGCGGCCCGCACCGAACTCATCGAGTCATGGAACGACGATCTGCCGCTCGATCCGGGCTGGACCTACGGATCGACCTGCTACGGATGGCGCTTCGAGCCGACGCTCAGCTACACGCTCGAGCGCATCGAGTTCTACACCGGCGGTCTGGCCGGCACGACCACGGTCGAAGTCCGCGCGGACGATGGCAGTGGATTCGCGACGGGACAGGTGCTCGGAGCGGTTACCTACCCAGTCACCGACGAGTTGAGCTGGCAGGGAGCGGATCTCGTGCCGCCGGTCGAGATCACTGCGGGCACGCTCTACTTCATCAGGGGCCAGGTCGTGGTGGACGCGATCGCCGGGGTCGCCCAAGGGGGAGTCTGGATCCAGCACTCGTGGTCGGACGACTGCGTGACGTGGGGCGGACCTGCATACACGTTCCACTGGATGGCCCGCTTCTACGGCACCATGTCGCCGACTGCGACCACGATGACCACATGGGGAAGGGTCAAGAGCCTCTACCGCTGATTCAGCTGCTCCTCGGGGGCGGGCGAATTCCCTCGCATTTCGCCTAACCTCCGCAGTTCGGCGCTCCTTACTTCGAGACTGCACAGTTCGGGCCGCCGGCCGCCTGTCGACTCGTCGAGAGCCGGCAGGCGGCCGTGCGGGATGACCACCCGCGGAGAGACGAGGACCGGGCCGGTACGCCCCAGGGCGTCCGACCCGGTCGATTGCAGGGCTACCGAGTCGACGGGATCCCAACCTGCTTCGTCGGGATCCGTCCCAGGCCTACCTGGAGATCACGACCGGTACAGAGCGCGTTCCCTGCTCTGTCCGGGCATTCACGTAGTAGATCCCTGCGGCGACTTTCCGCCCATTGGTGTCCGTTCCGTTCCAGATGACCTCGTGGCGGCCGGCGGCGTAGTGAGTCTCCCCGATGTCCGCGACCAGGCGTCCTGAGGGGTCATACACCGTCATCTTGACTACACCGGAGGTCGGGAGATCGAACGCGACGCGGGTCTGGTGCGTGAACGGGTTTGGCTTGAGCTGCAGGCCGGCAACCCGCGACACCTCTTGGGGCTGCCTGTAGTGGATCGTCTCGTAGTCGTCTGGAATCACGTCGGCGCCGATCTGCACGCCTAGGTTGAGGGACTCGGCCAGGTTGTTCGCCAGCTCGTCATTCGCTGGGTTCTGGTCGTTGATCAGATCCGCGATGTACTGAATGGCCTGCGATGTGGTCATTCCATCGATCGAGACGACCGCGTCCACGAGCAGCTTGCCCGAGGCGATGTTCAGCATCGTAGCCAGATACTGCTGGCGCGCCCGGTCCACCCTCGAAGCCTTGCCCGGCACCCACAGGATCCCATACATCGTCTCGAGGTCGATCGGGCTCGGGTCGCCCGACGTTCCCATGTAGGTGATCCCGTCCACCGCGATCGAGTTCAGCGAATTCTCGTAGAAGTGGTGGAAGATGCGGTCGGCAAAGTTCGTCGTCATGTCCATCTCGGTCTCCTGTGCCGTGCCGCGCTGCAGGAAATAGACCTGCGTCTGGTGCTTCCAGTACCCCATGCTTCGCACGATTCCCGAGGCGGGGACGCACTCCAACATGAAGTCGTGTTCCATTTCGCAGGACAGGACGAGTGGGATGACGTCCCCGTCTGTGTCGGGGCGGTAGCCGAGAGGGACGTCGATCGAAAGGTTCCCCGCACCCGGTGCGACCCCCTCGAATGCGAAATGCCCCTGGGCGTCCGTAAACGTGGCTTCCGATACCTGCGTTCCGTCGACCAGCGCGACCGTCACGTTCTGCAGACCGCCGTTACATCCGGTCACGACACCGGTCAGATTTACGGCGGGCTGGAACTCGAACGTCAGGTCCGTCTCGGCCTGGTGCTGCACCACCTTCGACGCGCCGTTCAGCGGATAGAAGCCGCCTCGCGGAAGCACGGCGACGGTGATCTCGCCAAGCGGGACCTCGGCGAACACGCATTGGCCGGCCGCGTCCGTGGCGTCTTCCCAACTGCGGTCCCCGGCCGTTACCCGGACCGTGAACCCAGTCAGGTCTGGAGGCGAGCAGGGATCGGCGATCTGAACATTGACCGGAGCGACGTTGCCGCCTCCGATCCGGAGGTTGTCGATCCAACCCGTAACGTAGTTTACGAGCCCAGGGGACCGGTCTGACAGGAACGAGATCCTCTGGTTAGTCGCGTCCCACTCGCACTTGCCTTGGTCACCCGTGTAGTAATCATAGCAGAGCTGGAAATCCTCGAAGGGCGCCCAGCCCGCCGGAATCGTATAATCAACGACCGTCTGCCAGTTCGAGTCCTTCACCGTCAGCCGAGCCGCTTCCTGCCCGACGCGCGTGACGGCCGCATGATAGACCGTGTTCAAGTCGACCGGGTCTTCTTGGAAAGGCGCCGTCGGGTAACTGAGGCTCATGGTCGGAGCGTTGGCATCGTCGTAGTGGAAGTTGAACCTCAGCCTCGGAAAGGGCTCCCCCAGATAGCGCGGTCCCATCACGCTGGACTGCCCCAGGCCGCCAAAGGCCCCTCCGGTGAGGGCGAAGTCCCAGCTGATGCTGCATCCGTCTCCGAGATCGTAGAGGTAGGGGAGACGGACGTAATACGCATCGCTTCCGTCAACGTTGATGTCGTCGCGGATCGTCGGCTCGGTCGAGAAGTCCTCGAAGTACGGTTCGCAAGCGACCGTCTCGGGAGGGACAAAGTCGTCCCAGATGCGGATATCATCGATCGCATGCTCGGTGAAGGCCGGAGTGTCGCAGAGGATCATGAGGTAGTTGACATGATCGCACGGCATCTCGAACGGCAGGTCGCTCTCGCTCAACGAGATCCCTGGGCCGGTGCAGGTGAGCGTGTATCGGTCAGTGTCCAGGTTGACATCGAGCTGTACCTGGTACCACTCGTTCCTGGGGACGAATCCGAGCACTGGATACCCGGGGCTCCTGGCCAGCAGTGCCCCGTTACCGCAGAACTGCGCCGCTGCACAGATCGAGCGGTACTCTGTAACGGCGGGGGAATTCTCGCAAACGCCGACGATGATCTCGTGGGTCGGGCTCGAGGCAATGAATGGACGAATGTTGAAGGACATATGAAGCGACCCGGTCGTGGCAAGCGGCAGGATCAGCAGATCTGTCTTGCCGGCACCGGACGCCTTTCGCAGATGCATGCTGGAGGTGCCGGTGAACGGATAGGCCTGGTCGACGAGCGGAGTTTGGAATCCGTAGCCGACGACGTTGTAGGTCACTCCGGAACATGACCACGTGCTCGCCCCCGGGAAAGTCCCTGCTTCGAATCCTTGATTGAGCAGTTCCGCGGCGTTGCCTGCGAGGGCGGTGACGAGCAGAGCCGCAGTGGTCAGAATGGTGATCGAACGTAGCATTCTCCCCTCCTTGGGATTGCGTCCCTTCCCAACGTTCTCTTGACGCTCACAGCCGCGCTTGGGACAACTTGGCAGGATGTGGGATTTGCGCACTGCTGATTCCCTACGCGCCACGAGGGTGGCTTTCAGACAAAAATCTGTTTCACGCCGATAGGGGGGTGCTCACGGGATCCGAGTTCGAGGGGAACGAAGTAGATGCACGAAGCGACCGGCCGAGCCGGCGAGCGGGGTGCACTGGGAGATCGCGCCCGCTCGGAGGCTGGAAGAGCCGTCCGGATCCTCGCGCGATCGCGCCGGCTACCGCAGACCCGCTTCCTCGCGCGTGAGTTCGTAGACCTTGGCGAGGGTCCCGGGCCGGATGATTCCAAAGTCCACGGACTCCTCGCCAAGGAAACGGATACCGAGCTTCTCTTTCACCCGGATGGCCCCAAGATTCTGCGCGGGGGTCTTGAACAAGATGCGCTTCAGATCGAAGCGCTCGAGGAAGAGGCGGCAGGCGAGAGGATAGGAACATTCCGCCACCCCCCGCCGGCGAAACTCCGGGCGCGAGATGTGAGCATGAAAGACCCCGTAATCTCCTTCGACCAACGGGCTCAGGTTGTGGAACCCGACGAACTCGCCCTCATGGAGGATCGCCAGCGATGTCAGTCGCGATCTGTCCAGTCCTGCGTTCACGAGTAGCCGTTTCCGGAGCGAGTCGGCAAACTCCGCTTCCGGGGGAAGCTTCGTCGGGTCGGCGCCGAGTGACTCGATGAAGCCCTCGGGCGAACGAAACCAGTAGTCGAGAACGAAACGAACGTCCGCCTCCGAAAGGTCGCGAACCGATATCGATCGCGGATCGACTCTTGTCTGCATTGTCTGATCCTCACAAGGACGAAGCGGCGGCAGCGGCAGAGTCGCCGGTCCCTCGGTCACCCGGGGCTAGCGTCAAGTTCAGGACCTACAGCCGCATGTCTCGCATAGTTGGCCGGCTTCGGTCAATTCCGCTATTCCCACATGCCCGGCGAACGGCCGTCGCCGCCCTCGTCACGGCCGTTGCCTCCCTCGTAGGGGCCGTTGCCTCCCTCGTAGGGGCCGTTGCCGTCCTCGTACTGCTTCTTCGCCGTCGGGATCTGGTAGGAGGACGGAACGACCGCGAATCGCACGATGCGGTGAGTCCACGCGCGCGCCACGAGGTCCTCCGCTTCGGCAAGGAGCACATACTCGCCGGGAACGAGGCGGTCGCCGGCGTCGAGAACCGCGGAGAGCGAGACGGATCGGTACGCCTGCGCGTCGGGCCTCGCCTTGCGTGCCGTCCCCGTGCTGTCGACGATCGCGTCGACCGTGACGCGCCAAGGCTCGATCTCCACGTCGGCGCGGGAGCGATCGTCCGCCACGGTGCCGTCTCGCTGGATCCAGCCTCCTCCAACGGCGGCGGCGAGGGCCGCCGGAGGCAGGCGGGCCCCCGGGCGGTCTCCGCCCGCGTCGGCTAGAAGCGACTCGATCCGCTCCTCGAAGGTCGATCGATCGAAGATCGCGAAGCGCACGTCGTACTCCGGCACACCCCGCCGGGATGACGGGCGCAGGTTGTGCAGATCGAGCCCGGCGATCAGCTTCGACGGCTGGCCGGCCCATAGGAGGTTCACCGGGTTGACGAGGATGCGTCCGGCGTCGTCCTGCGAGAGAAGCGTGATGTCGCTCGAGCGCAGGTCGACCCCGGGAGCTTCGACTTCCAGCGGACCCAACGGGGCGCCGACGCGAACGCCGTCGGAATCCTCGAGGTGGATTTCGGGAACGTAGACCCCCGGCCGAATCTGCCCGGTCGTCAGATCGAAGACGAGCGCCATCTGCCCGCTCGGAAGCTCACGCGCCTCCACACCGACGCGGACGGGACCTTCCGTCTCGGAAACCGTGACGGAGGCGACGTCGAGCCACCACTTCCCGCGCAGGTACCGCTCGTTCTCGGAGTTCCAGAGTTCCAGCTCGGCCATCAGCTTCTCCGGCATCGCCTGTCCGCGAGGGAGAACGACGGAAACGGAGATCACGGAGTAGGGGACCGGGAAGAGGTCGCTGGTCTTCTGGAAGCGGAAGTTCGTGCGCTCGAGCGCGAGCACGGTGATGTTCTCGTACCATGTCGCCGCCTTCGCCTCCCTTTCCTGTTCGCGCTCGATCTCCCGGCGCTCCTGCTCGACCGGCGCTCGCATGGCCTCGAAGAGAGCCTCGCTGGTGCGACGGTCGAAATGAGTCCCGCGAAACTCGGTCGGGCCCTTGACCTGAGAACCGGCGCCGAACTGATCGTAGCGCTGCGTCCCCTCGCGTCCCTTGTACTTCACCATCAGGACCGAGGCGGCTTCGTCGGTAAAGACCGGTCGAGCGTGCTTGTTGTTGTCGATCTCGACGATGCTGATGGGCTTGCGTGTCGTGTCGGCCCCGGACTTGCCGCCGACGTCGTGGGCGACGCTCTCGACGAGTCCCATGTACCTCACGAAGTCCGACCCGACGACGGTCTGCCAACCGCGCCTTCCCGGCAGATCCGGAAGCCCGAAGCGTAGCTCCGCCTTCATCAAGGTCGCGCGATACCCGGCGATCCCTTGGACGTCCCGCAGGTATTGCCTCTCGCCGATCTCGCGCCCCGGGAAGAGCCAGCGCGGGGAGGCGAGGACCTCGAGATCGGAGGACCTAAGGCCGCGGCAGGACGGCTTCTTCTCGGGCCGTTCCTCGGAAGAAGCACGCTTCAGCGCTTGGCGCGCGAGCTCGAAGCCGGTGTCGAAGCTCGACTCGGCCTCGAAGTGGCGGAGCGGATTCTCCCACAGGACGAGTCCGCGCCAGAGATGCACCCAAGGGTCCGCCGGCCCGATCTCCGCAAGGGCGTCGGCGATGTCGGTCATCTCCTTCGTGCTCGGCCGCGCATCCCCGTTCGCGATGATCCGGGCGCAGAGCAGGGTCGTCAGCAGCTCCTTCCCCCACTCCGGATGGAGGTTGGCGAACGCGAGGAACCGGGTGGCATCCGGGATTGCCGCACCGGGACCGGCGGGACGGAAGCGGCTCTTGGCAAGGGAGCGGGTTTCAGCAAGGGAGCGGGTCTCGGCAAGGAAACGGGTCTCGACGTCGGCATAGGATCGCAACCGCTCAGCCACTTCCTGCGCCGCTTCCGGAGAACCGACCCATCGCCGCAAGGCCCACTTCAACTTGACGAGCGAGTGCAGGTAGAGCGCCTCGTCGTAGGCCGGGCGATAGCGCTCGGCTTTCGGAGTTCCGGGAAGCCAATCCTGGGGGTGGGACGCCCTCTCTTCGTCGATTCCGTCCAGTACCTTGCGGAAGTGCTTCAGCGCCCCTTCGAGGTCGCTCAGGCTCGCGCCGAGCCGGACCTTCGCCAACTCCAGCTCGAGCGCCCATTCGCCCGGGTGCTGGCGCACCTGTTCCTGGAGGGCGGCCTTCAGATCATCGCGGAGCGGGCCCGCGTAGCGGTACCAGGGCCATGGCTCGAGCTGGGAGGGATCGCGCAGCGCCTCGATGCTCTTCCGGCGTTGCTTGAGGACCTCGTTGCGGGACGGTTCTTCCCCAGCCAGTCCCGCCTGCGGGATCGATCCGAGCGTGGCGAGAAGCAAGATCGCGGTCGCGGTCCAACGTCGCTTCGGCATCGTGGCCACCTGGCTACCCGGCTTTCGATTCCGGGAGCCGCCCCGGCGGATACGATGATCCCGCTTCCGAGATGCGAGCTCAAGGGAAGGCGGCCCTACCGCACTGTGCTCGAAAGGCGTATCCTATTGTGCGGTCGAGTGTGCTGGTGAGCGACCACCCCCCGGTGGACGCGAAATGTGCCTGGCTGTCTTGCCGCTTGCCGCGGCGTTGAGCGCTCGAGGCTCAGAGGAGAGGCCGCCGTGATCATGAATCCTGTTGTGACGAAGTCGTTCCGGGTGCGTCCGTCTCGGCTTGAGCTGGTACGGACGCTCGTCGTTTTGATGATCGGTGCGATCGTTACCGTGCCCTCTGCCGGGGGCGAGTGCATTGACTGGGCCGGGCACTTGCAGCCGCTCGGGGCCGTCGATCTCTCGTCCGCTCGCGAGGTCGCCGTTGCCGGAGACTATGCCTACGTTACGGGGAGCAGGCTCCAGGTCGTCGACATCTCCAACCAGGACGCCCCCGTGGTCGTCGTGAGCGACGCCGGCGTCGGAGTGACGAAGGGGATCGCGAGCGCGGCGGGATATCTCTACGTCGCCAGCGACCTTCTAGGCTTCGCCGTGCTGAGCATCGCCAATCCGGCAGCCCCGGTCGTGGTGGGCTCTTTCGACCCGCCCAGCTACGGGTGGGGAGTATCGGCATCGGGCAACTTCGTCTACATGAGTACGTCGAGCTCCCTGCAAGTGATCGACGTCTCGAACCCGGCGGCGCCGCACCTGGAAGGCGCGGTTTACATCCCTGGGATCGTGCGCGGTGTGGTCAAGTGGGGATCGTACGTGTATGCGGCGACCAACGGCGGGGTACAGGCGATCTCCGTCTCGAACCCGGCCGCGCCGCATCTTGAAGGCTCCTGCCCGACGACGGGCGAAGGCTTCGCCTTGTGCGCTTCGGGAGACAGGCTCTGGGTGAGCACGAGTCAGACCATCGACGAGATCAGCATCGCGAGCCCCGCCGCTCCCTCGATGCTGGGATCGTATAGCCCCGGATGCAGGACCCTCGGAATCGCTTCGGTCGAGGGACAGGTCTGGTTCGTCGGCGGCACGCTCGACGGCGAGCTCGGACTCGACTTCGGCGTGCTGCAAGTCCTCGACACGACGACGCCCGGTTCCATGCGCCTCCAGGCCAGCATCGGCCTGCCGCACGAATGCATCGGCCTCGCGCTCCGGCAGCCCATTGCCATTGTTTGCTCGAGCACATCGCCAGGCCTGCTGCACGTGATCGACGGCACGAATCCGACCACGCCGCCGGTGCTCGGCTCGGCTCCCTGGTATCAGGAGCACGAGGTGGTCGTGGAGGGCGCGCTCGCCTATACCGGAGCGCCGGACCCTGCGCTCGAGATCTTCAGCATCGCCGATCCGAGCGCTCCGCAGCTCGTCGGGTACCGGCCGCTAGAACGAGAGATCTCCGGGCTGGCTCTGTACCACGCGGGAGGCGAGACCTATGCGTGCGCGGCGGAGCGGTATGCCGGGGTGCAGATCGTCCGCGTCACGAATCCCTCGTCGCCGCAGACCGTCGGCGCTGTCGACACGCCCGGCTCGCCGCGTGAGATCGTCGTGGACGGAAGCTACGCCTACGTCGCCGATGGGTCGGGCGGGTTGCAGATCGTGGACCTCACCAATCCCGCCGCCCCGCAGATCGTGGGGCACTACTCGGTCCCGGATCGCGCGTATGACGTCGTCGTCCAGGGCTCGTATGCATACATCGCGGACATCACCGCAGGGCTACTCGTCGTCGATGTCTCCGACCCGTCGTCCCCGTCCCTCGTGGGCAGCCTGGATCCTCCGGGCGACTTCCTCGGGATCGACATCGACGGTTCGGTCGTCTACCTGACGTCGGAGATGGTCGGGGTCCATTTGATCGACGTAACGAACCCGGCCGCGCCTCAGCTGATCACGACGCTTCCCACGATGGACCACGGTGTCGAGACGCGTGTTCACGCAGGCTGCGCCTATTTCGTCAGCACTGAGATCGGCTTGCAGGTCTTCGACGTCGGCAACCCGTGGTCGCCCGTGGAACTCGGGCGCCTCTGGATGAGAGGCGCGGAGGCGATTGCGCCGGGGAACGACGTGGTCTGCGTGGCGGGTGCTAATCTCCAGCTCGTTCCCGCCCAGTGCGCAAGTGCGGACGTCTCCGAGTCGCTGCCGGGCGGCTTCGTGACATCCCTGGTCGTCGCTCCGAATCCGACGTCCGGGGGCGCGACGATCCACTGGGAGCCACGCCAGGGCGGGACGGACGCGGCGCGGAGTCTCGAGATCTACGACACCGCCGGCCGCGTCGTGCGCAGGCTCTTGATGAGCGGCGCCGCTTCGTCTGTCACATGGGACGGACGGGACGCGCAGGGCCGCCGTCTACCACGAGGGATCTATCTGGTGCGCGGCCAGGCAGGCGACGAAACCTGGCGCGGTCGGATCGTTTTGGCCGATTAGCCGCAGGAAGTCGGGGGAGCTCGACGCTCTCCCGACGCCGCACAGTTCCAGGCGCCGGTCGGCCGCCGAGGGTGGACCGTCGGTCCGCCTCAGTTTTCCGTTGCCGGCCGCCCACGCCACCGCGTATGTTCGACCGTCATGCTCTTGAGCCGGGCGAGGCGACGGTGCCGACCGTCCTGCCCGGAAGACGGCCATGGGAGCTGCCGCCGACGAATCGATTGCGGCCGGCTCCGCGTTCAACGGAAGGAAACGATGCGCAAGGTCCTCCAAGAGACCTGGGAACGGCCCCCGTTCACCTGAGTGCGCTGCTCGTCGCGGCAGCGTGACTGCGCGTCGCTGAACCCTCCGAGCGCCTGACATCCTTCGGGACTCCCTCGGTTCGACAAATCGCCCAGATCTGCTGTCGTGAGCTTCCTCGGGTCTTGCGAGGCATGGTGTTTCTGGGCAGTTCGAACGGCCGCAGGGAGGTAGTCCGCTCTCATGTGCAACAAGAAGATCTCGAGACTCTCGGGACTCATGAGTCTCGCGAGACTCGCCGCGCTCTCGCTTTCGCTCGCTCTCGTCGCCGTTCCGATCCGCGCGCTCGCCGGCGGCTGTGGGTGAGTGCCGGTCTCGCTCCCCGTCGGGGAGATCCAGCACGCCAATCTGCCCGGCTCGCTCCGACTCGGGTACGGGTTCACCTACTCGGACACCGACCACTACTACATCGGTGAGGAGCGCGATGATGCGACCGAGACGAACGTCGCTCCCGCCACCCTCGGGATCGAGCATTTGATCTCCGCCGAGTACGACCTCTCCGAGCGATTCACCGTGGCCGCGGAGGTCCCGTTCGTCCACAACGAGCAGAGCCGCGAGTTCGGTGGTGTCGCCGGCAACATGCAGGCGAACGGCCTGGGCGACATCCGCCTGCTCGCTCGCTACTGGTTCGCGGCCGGCGGCTCCGGCGGCTCCGGCGGGCCGGGGCTCGCCGCCTACGTCTCGCTCGGCGCGCGCCTTCCCACCGGCAGATCGGATGGGAAGTTCCGCGCGAAGAACGGCACGCTCGTCACGAAGGACCTGGCCGCCCAGGAAGGGACGGGCAACTGGGCGGGGATCATCGAGCTGGGAGGCAGCCGTCCGCTCGGCGAGCGCTTCGGCCTCGGCGCGACGGCGCGCTATGTCTTCACGCCGTCCGCCACGACCGTGAACAACTTCCGCCACGAGCTGAACCCGGCCTCCGCGGCGCCCGAGAAGAACTCCGACTCCGACGCCGCGACGCTGCGTGTCACCTTCCGGAGCCTGCTGGGTCTGAACGGCGGGACGCTGAGCCGCTTCGCCGCGCGCGCCGTGGCCGACGTCGCCTGGGTCCCGTACGACGACCTGATCGGCGATACGGAGGGGTTCCGGCGCGCCGGACCGATCGTCCTCGTCGGTCCGGGGCTCGACTGGTCGCCGCGGGACGACATCTCGCTCTCGGCGACCGTGCCGTTGACCGTCTACCGGAATGTGCAACAGAACGGCGGCAACGTGCAGGAGTGGACGCTCCAGCTCTCGGCCGCCTGGAGGTTCGGCCCGAACCCGGCCGCGCCGGGGGAGTCGACGGCGGAATGATGGCGGGATGGGAAGAGATGCCGTCCGACTGGCGCCCGGACTCCCGCTTCGATGGCCGGGACACCGGCTGCGGCGAGATCCTGATCGATCTCCGGATCCACTTCCGGCCGCTGCCGCCCGGCGCGCGCGTCGCGATCCTCGCGCGCGATCCGGGGGCGCCGGTCGAGATGCGCGCCTGGTGCCGCGTCACGGGGCACGAGCTGCTCGATGCGCGTCACCCGTTCTATCTGGTCCGTGTCCGTCCCGGCCACGGGGGAGCGACCCCCGGCCGGCCACCATCAAAGGAGGAGAACCGACCATGAGCGAGAAGTTCTGCGTTTCGATCACCCGCTGCAAGGAGAACGGCGACTCCGCGACCGTCGGCTTTGTCGTCGCGAACGCCGCCCTTGGCAGCGAGAAGGAGACGATGGTCTTCCTCTCGACCGACGGCGTCTGGGCCGCCGTCCAGGGGGAATACGAGAAGGTGAACGAAGGCGCGCCGTTCGCGCCGCTGAAGGAGCTGGTCGACAAGTTCGTCGCCGGAGGCGGGACGATCCTCGTCTGCACCCCTTGCATGAAGAAGCGCTCGATTGAGCCGGAGCGGCTGATCGCCGGAGCGACGCCGGCCGGGGGAGCGGCGCTCGTCGAGTTCCTCTCCGGCGGGACTCCCTGCATCTCCTACTGACGCGACGGAGGGTGCCATGGCGGGCGAGGAATCTCCCGAATCTCTCGAGCGGCTCCGTCCCGACCGGGTTTTCGACGGCGGGGATCTGGACTGCGGGTCGGGGCTCGTCCTTCTGATCCGCGAGCAGATGCTCGCGGTCCCCGAAGGAGGGATCCTCGAGATGCGCTCGCGCGAGCCGACGGTCCGGGACGACCTGCCGCCGTGGTGCCGGATGGTCGGGCACCAGTTCCTCGGAGCGCTGCCGGGCGGCGGAAACGCGAGCGGGGTGCGCTACTTCGTCCGCAAGGGGAGCGGTGCGGTCGCGGAGAAGGAAGCCGAAGCGCTCGCGGCCGACAAGCGGAAGGCGGAGTCGTACGAGTGGCGGCTGCGCGTGCGGGCGTCGGGGCCGCAGCGCTCGACCGTCTACTGCCGGAACTTCTCGTTCCACGGGGGCCAGCCGGCGAGCTTCGAGGAGAAGGACGCCCACCCTTCGGCCGTCGAGCTTCTGCTCGGATCCCTTGGCGCCGCGCTCGCGAGCGGCTTCGCTACCGAGTGCGGGCGCTCCGGCCTCGACGTCGACGACGTGGAGCTGACGGTCCGTGGGCGTCTGGGCAACCCGCTTGCCCCGCTCGGCCTGGGCGAAGGGGACCCGGGGCTCGCGCAGGTCGATGTGAAGTGCTTCGCTTCGACCGGCGCCGAGCCGGCGGCGGTGCGCGAGGCATGGGAGCGGACGGTCGCCCGCTCTCCGGTCGCCGTCACGCTCGCGCGGGCGACCGCGCTTTCGTGCAAGCTGGTGATTCTGTGAGGAAGAGAAGAGGCGCCGGTGCCTGGCGCGTGTGCGGACGGCCGCGGCAGTGCCGGCGACCGCCGCAGTGCGGGCGACCGACGCGGTGCGGACGGCCGCAGCGACGGAGGATCGCATGTTCGACGTGACCCAGGTCGGAAGCTGGCCGCGCTCGCGCGAGCTTCTCGCGGCGCTGCGAGAGAAGCAGCGCGGACGGATGTCGCGGGAGCAGTTCGACGAGATCGCTGGTCGCGAGATCGCCGCCTGCGTCGCTGCGCAGCACGATGCGGGGGTGGACGTGGTCGTCGACGGCGAAATCCGCCGCGACAACTTCTACTCCTTCGTCACGGAGAAGCTCGAAGGGACGCGTCTGATGTCGCTCGCCGAGATGCTCGACACCGTCGAGGACAAGGCGGCGTTCGAGGAGATGCTCGACACCCTCGACGTCCCCGCCTCCTCGATCCGCAACCCGACCTGTGTGGGGCGCCTCGCGCGGCGCGAGCCGCTCGCCGCCGGGGACCTCGCATTCCTCCGGACGTTGACCGACAAGCCGGTCAAGATCACCCTTCCCGGCCCGTATCTGCTGACGCGCGCAATGTGGGTCGGCGCGTTTTCGGGCGCCGCCTATCGCGACAAGACCGAGATGGGGGACGACGTCGTCCGGATCCTGCGCGAGGAGCTGTTCGATCTCGCCGCGGCCGGCTGCGAGTTCGTCCAGTTCGACGAGCCGGTGCTGACGGAGATCGTCCTGTCGGAGGACTGTGAACGCCGCACCTTCATGTGAGCGACGCTCGCAACCCGCCGGGACGCGGGCACGGAGCTGGAATACGCGGCCGACTTGCTGAACCGGGTGATCGACGGCGTCGTGACTCCCATGGACCGCGGCCCGCTCGGCGCCGGCCCCGGGTCGCGCCCGCGGATCGGCCTCCACGTCTGTCGCGGTAACTGGAGCCGGGACGAGTCGGTGCTGTTGAGCGGCGACTACACCCCGCTCCTTCCCGCCTTCCAGCGGATGCGGGTCGACCAGTTCGTTCTCGAGTACGCCACGCCGCGCGCGGGCGAGTTCGAGGTGGTCGGCCGGGCGCTCGCGGGGCGGGAGATCGGCCTCGGCGTCGTCAACCCGCGGACCGACGCGGTCGAGACGGTCGAGGAGATCGTCGCGAGAGTCGCGGAGGCGCTCGCCTTTTTCCCGCCCGAGCGGGTCTTCCTGAATCCCGACTGCGGCTTCGGCTGCTTCGCCCAGCGCTGCGTCAACGACGCTGAGACGGCGGCGGCGAAGCTCAGGAGCATGACGGCCGCTGCGCGGCGGCTGCGGGAGAGGTTCGTGTAGACGAGGTCCCAGGCCGCGCGGACCGGAACTGCAATCCGCCAAGGTCAGCCGAGAAGCGATCCGCTGACCGCGCATGAAACTGCGCCGCCCGCTGGGCCGGGCTATGCGCTCGCGTTCCGGCATTCCGGCACTGCGCGTCGCCCCGCACGGATGGTGCCGCGCGGGGCGTGCTGGAGGCCCGTTCAGATCAATGCTTGATGCCTGTCACCCTCGCGGCTCGGTTCCCGTTCTGGCTCGTGACGGTGACGGTGATCGTGACGCTCTCGGGCTCGTTCGTCTCCGGATCGTCGTCGCTCAGGGTGCCGCCGAACATCGTGTAGCTGCGGCTCTGCGTGTCCGGGAGGGTGAAACCGACGTCGCCGCCCAGCTCTCCCGCCGTGGCGGACATGGTGATCGACGTTCCGCCGACCAGCGGGTTGAAGTTCGCGTCGCGCACGCGATAGGTGATGTTGATCGACCCGCCGTTGGGAATGTCGAACCCGTTGGAAGGCTCCAGGATCTCGACGATCGTCGGTCCCGACCACATGACGTGGCCGGCGGTCTCGATCCATTGGGCCGTGCTGTCGACCGTTTGCGCCGTGAGGAGCACCAGGCCGTCTCCGCCCGGGATCTGCGGATGCGGCCCGGCTGTGATCTCCTGCACCGTAGCCTCGCCGAACTCGGTGCTTCCCTCGCTCCCCTGGATGAGACCGTACTCGGCGCGGAACCAGACGCGGGTCGAGTCGGGGACCGGGTTGCCCCAGCGGTCGCCGACTCGAGCGGTGATCGCGTTGCGGATGCCGTCGTAGACCAACCCGGCAATGTTCAGCCGCTCGAAGGAGATGGAGAAGTGCCGCTCGTCGGGCTTCCCGCCGTGGATGGCGACGAAGATCGGCTCGCCGTAGAGCGAACCGGACGTCGCCGCGATCCCGACCGTTCCGGAGCGGAAGCCGGCGTTCACGGTCGTCCAGGCAAGGCCGCGCGCGTCGGTCGCCGCCGACTCCGGATAGAGCGTCGCGTCGGTGTTCTGAGGCTGCTCGAGATGGAAGTCGAGCACGACTGCGTGGTCCTCGTCGACCGGGATGCCGTGACGGTCCTGCACCTGGAAGATCACGGTCGACGTCTCGTGATCGCCGGCGCCGCGGACCCCGATGGCCGGCGGCTGGGCGCTCAGCGCCTCGACGTGGGCCCCGGCTTCCGACACGAACCGGACGTCGAGGACCTGCTGCAGCGAGCCGACCTTGGCGATCACGCGGGCCGTTCCCGTCACGAAGCGCTCGGAGCGCAGGCGGACGGTGGCGACGCCGGAAGCGTCGGTCGGCTGGGCGTCGAAGAGGACGCCGCGGCTCGTCGAGAAGTCGACCGCGGTCCCGGCCGGGACGGGGTTGCCGAAGCGGTCGGTGACGGTCGCGCGGATCTCCGTCCACTCGAGGCCGTCGGCAAGGATGCTCGGGCCGGGCTCGGTCTCGAGGATGAGCCCGCCCGGTCCGGATGCCGCGAGCTGGACGACTTCTTCCGCTTGCGCGGCGCCCGACGTCGCCCGCAGGCGCACGTCGCCGGCGGTCGTTCCCGCGACGTAGGTGGCCTCGGCGCGGCCGCCGCTGGTCGCGGCGACGGGGGAGACGATCTGGCCGCCGCCCGAGACGATCGAGAAAACCACGACTGTTCCGTCGCGCATCGGGTTGCCATCCGCGTCGAGCGCGTCGGCGATCAGCCGGCTCTCGCTGATGCCGTCGGCGGCGAGCGCCACAGGGTCGGCGTGGAAGAGAAGCGATGCCGTCTCCGGCGGCTGGGTGAACGTCACGGCGACCGACTGCGTGAGGTCCTCGCCGAAGCTGGCGCGAACGGCCGCGGTGCCGGTCGCGCTGCCGGCTCGCAGGGAGGTGAGGGCGACCCCGCCCTCGTCGGTCGCAACCGGAGAGCCGATCGTGCCGAGCGTCGTCGTGAATTCGATCCGGGCGTTCGTGACCGCGGCGCCGCTCGCCGTGCGCAGGCGAGCCGCCACCTGCACCTCAGACACGCCGTCGGCCGGGATCTCGGGGCTCGACGCTTCCAACGTCAAGGCGAGCGCCTCGAACGGGACGGTGACGGTCGCGGTCATATCGCCGCCGTAGTAGGCGGTCACCGCGGCCGACGCAGCGCCCGGCTCGCTCGTCAACGTGGCTTCGGCAATCCCCGACTCGTCGGTCGCGATGGCGCCGGTGATGGTGCCGGCGGTCGTTCCGAAGCGGATCTCCTGACCCGAGACCGGCACGCGCCGCGTCGTCTCGAGGAGCTTCGCCTCGATCCGGCTGGACCGGATGCCGTCGCCGGGGAGCGCGGCCGGGTCGGCGCGCAGGGCGAGGGTGAGGCCGAGCATCGGCACCTGGACCTCGTCGGAGATCGTGCCGGCGGCCGCCGTCAACGCCGTGCCGCTTGCGACCGCCTCCGGCCCGCTCGAGAGCTTCGCCGCGCGCGCCCGCAGCGCCGCGGCGACCGCGTCGCCGCTCAGCGGCTGGTTGGAGAGCAGGACGATCGGCTTCTCGCCCGCGCTTTCGCCCGCGCCCTCCGCCGCCCCGTCGACCCGTTCTGCCTGCACCTGCCCGACCGGGCTCGTGCTCGCCTCGGCCGTCACGGTGGCCACGAGGTCGACGGCCGACGCTTCGCTCGTCAGGGTCGCGATCGCCTTGCCCCGGTCGCCGGACAGCGCGAAGCCGTCGATCGTCCCTTCCGTCGTGGAGAAGTTCACCTTCACGCCGGAAAGGCCACGGCCGCGCGAGTCGACGACGGTCGCCACGACTTGCACCGCGTCGGCGCCGTTCGCGAGCAAGGGAGGGAAGGTCCGGGCGAAATCGATCTCGTCCGGGGCGATCCCGCCGCCGTCTTCCGTGTCGTCGGGGTTGGTGACATCGTCGTTCTTCTCGCATGCGAAGGCCAGCACCAGACCGGCGATCGCCAAGACCAACCAGACGCGCTTCATCATGGCTCTCCCCAGGCCGCGTCCGCGGCCGCTGTCTCGAACTGCACGGCTATCGGGTTCGGACGAATACGAAGTAGATCAGCGATGTGAGCAGTATTCCGACCAGGATCAGCGTCACGACGAGCCCGTACGTCGCCGTGACCGGCTGCAGCCAGCCCGTGGCGCCGCCCCACAGCGACTGGACGGCGGTGCGCAGCCGCTCCGTGTAGTCTCCGCCCTCTCCGGCTTGCTGCAGGGCCAGGCGTCCATCCTCGCCGCGATGGACGCCGAGCACCCTCACGATCACGAAGACGATGAGCGCGAGGATCCCGAGACGCACGATCCACGAGAACAGCACCGGCAGCCATCCGCCACCGCCCAGATGGCGGGGAAGCCCGGAGAGCGGTCCGGGCGTGGAGCGCGGCGGCGGCGTGAGATTGCCGGACTTCCCACCCCCGAGCGGCAGTCCCTTCAGCTGGTTGAGGAAGAGATAATGGACGTGCCAGGAGCGGAGGAACATCTCGCGCACGTTCGCCGGCACTTCCGCGGTGCGCAGGGTGCGATGGCGGGTCAACAGCTCGCGCATCCCGCCCATCTGGCTGCGCGCCTCCTGCGCCACCTCGGACGGGACGCTCTTCAGCAGCAGAGGCAGCCGGCTCGCGATGCGCGCCTCCAGCGCCAGCAGCGCGCGCTCCTGCTCCTCCGTCGCCTCGGGCTTTCCCTCGTACCGCTCGATCATTTCCCGGTATTCGACCCATCGCTCGATGAGATCGTTCAACTGGCGACGGGCGAGAACGGTCGTGTGAATCATCTTCGTCTCCCGCGCTCGGGCTCAACCGAGCCGCCGCATCTTCTCCGCGTCCTGGATTCTCGACAGGACGTCCGCCTTCGACACGATGCCCTGCTGGTAGAGCTCGATCAGCGAGTCGTCGAGCAGGACCATGCCGCGCGCGCCGCTGGCGGAAATCACGTTGTCGACCTGGTGGATCTTTCCCTCGCGGATCAGATTCGCGACCGGGCTATCGACGAAGAGCACCTCGCGTGCCGCCACCCGGCCCTCGACGTCCTGACGCCGCAGGAGCACCTGCGAGACGATCACCTTCAAGGTGAGCGCCAGACGCGCGCGGATCTCGGCCTGATCCTCGATCGGGAAGACGTCGATGATCCGGTTGATCGTCTTCGACGCCGACTGCGTGGACAGCGTGCTGATCACGAGGTTTCCGGTCTCGGCCGCCGTGAGCGCGATCTCCATCGTCTCGCGGTCACGCATTTCGCCGACGAAGATGATGTGCGGCATCTGGCGCAAGGCGCTGCGCAGGCCGTTCACGTAGCTCTTCGTGTCGGGCCCGATCTCGCGCTGATCGACGACGCAGACGCGCGGCGGAAAGAGAAACTCGATCGGGTCCTCGATCGTGATGATGTGCTTCGGGTACTCCGATTCGGTGTTCATCCAGTTCAGGATGGCGGCGACGGTCGAGGACTTCCCGGCGCCGGTCGGTCCGGTCACGAGGATCAAGCCGTTCGGCGTGTTGACGATCTGCAGCAGCAGCCGCTCGGGAATCCCCAGGTCCGTGTAGCGCGGGATGGCGAGGGGCACGAGACGCATGACCGCTCCCACCGCGCCTTTCTGGCGGAGCACCGAGACGCGGAAGCGGGAGACGTCCTTCAGATGGAAGGAGAGGTCCAGCTCGAGCGTCTGCTCGAACTCCTTCTTCTGGAGCGGCGTGAGGAGCTGGTAGACCAGATCCTCGCTCTCCTCCGTCGTCAGGATCTTGCCGTCCTCGCTCCTCTCCATCCGCCCGAAGACGTGGTAATGGACCGCGGTTCCGGCGGAGATCAGGACGTCGGACGCCTTGCGCCGGACCGCCTCGAGAAGGAGCTCTTCCACCCGCATGGCTACTTGATTTCCTGCGGTCCGAAGTGGGTGGAGTCGGGGAGCGCCGAGCCGGTGTCACCGACGATGTGCGGCGTGATCTCGATCAGGAGATCGAGCCGCGTGTGGTCGTCGCGATAGTGCTGGAACAGTGCGCCGAGGATGGGGATCTGCCCGAGGATCGGCACCTTCTTGACGGTCTTGCGCGTCTCGTCCGAGAGCAGGCCGCCGAGGAAGATCTTCTCCCCGTCGTGTACGCGCACGAGCGAGCGGGCGCGCCGGGTCGAGGTCTGGGGCAGGTCGCTGGCCGGCCCGACGAAGGCGATGATCCGGGAGACCTCGGGTTCGACGAGGACCGTGATCAGGCCATCGGAGGAGATGCGCGGCGTCACGACCAGCTTGACGCCGACGTCGATCTTCTCCACTTGCACCGTCTGGAGCACGCCGCCGCCGCCGGCGGGGGAGGCGAGCGAGCTGACGATCACCGGCACCGTCTCGCCGGAGAAGATCTCCGCCGAGGTGTTGTTGAGCGTCACGATCTTCGAGTTCGAGAGCAGGCGGGCCGCGCCGTCGGTCAGGAGCAGGTCGAGGTCCACCTGGGCGTAGGCCAGCTGCCGGTAGATGTCGGCCGTCTGGTCGGCCGGGACGTAGTCCAGCTCGTCCGGAAGGTCGCCCGGGGCGGAAGACCCGACAGCCCCCTCGGTGAAGATCGTGGAGAACTTCATGACCTTCTCCCAGTCGATCCCCATCTCCCACAAGCGGCTCGCGTTGACCTCGATGAGCCTCGCTTCGAGCAGGATTTGCGCCGGCTTGCGGTCGAGCTGCTGGATCGCCTGCGCGACCTGCTCGATCGTGGACGGGCTTCCGCGGACGATCAGCTGCTCCCCGGAGACGTTCGCCTCTACGTCCTGGCTGATCACGTTCAGGAACTTCTGCGCATCCTGGGCGCTCGCGTACTGGAGATCGAAGACGCGCGTCACGAAACCGGTTTCGGTGCTGAGCGTCTGGACGTCGGCGACCAGGATCGAGTTGCCGACCCGCTCGTAACCGAGACCGGCGGCCCGCACGACGAGGTTCAGCGCTTCGTAGAACGGCGTGTTCTTCAGGTGGAGCGAGATCCGGCGATCCTGCACGCCCGGGCTCGTCACGATGTTGAGACCTGCTCGATTCGCCAGGATCTGGAGAATTTCGGTCAGGGCGATCTGATCGGCATCGAGCGTGATCAGGGTCGTTTCGGGAACGGGACGCGGCGCCTCCTGGGCGCGAACGGGAGCAACCGCTCCGATCGCGAACAGGAAGAGCGGCAACAGCAGCAGAATCGACGGGAGCGAAACCCGGGAGACGGGATCTCTCTTCACGTTATCTCTCCTGAGGGATGGGAACGGCCGATCGGAGCGACGCCGCGCCGGCCGGAAGCCGAAGCGGAGCCGCGAGAGGCGAAGGGGCGACGTTCGAAGGGGCCTTAGCAGGCCGGAACGCGAAACACCGTGCCCCGCGGTGCCGCGAACTGCTCGGACGAGACTTTCGTGCCGGTTGTCCTGCCAAGGGATGGTGCCGCGACGACCAGACACCGGACCTCCCTCTCTTGAACGGTCACGAGGAACACGGGATCGAAGCGCGCCACTCGTATGTCCACCACGGCGAATGCGCGGTAAGCATAGGGGACGGAGGTTCGGCGAGCCAGAGGAACGTTGGGCGCCGCTTCACTTTGCCCGCGGTAGCGGCCGCGCGTCGTGGGCCGAGCGCAAGCCAGGGCCGCAATGTTCAGGCCGGTCAGCGCGCTGGCACCAAGAGATCTTGGAGGAGGGGGCCCGTCGGCGCGTCGACGTCAGATATGTGCAGGTTTGTCTCTGGCGGCGCAGGTGCAGCCGCCGGCCTGGACGCCGTCTGCTACGCGACGGTTCGAAAGGCGGGGCCTCTTGCGGTGCCTGGCGAGCGGATGGGGCCCGGTGCACGAGCCGCCCGCTCTCCCGTTCACTCCCGGCCTGCACACGATACAGGTAGACCCCCGCGGGCAGGCCCGACCCAGGCAGATCGATCCGGTGCTCGCCGGCGGCGAGCGTGCCCGCGTCGACGGCGCGCACCCGGCGGCCGGTCGCATCGTAGAGATCCACCTCGACCGGGCGGGCTTCCCGGAGAACGAAGTCGATGGAGGTGGACGCGGTGAATGGATTGGGGGCGGCCCAGGCGCGCAGAGCCGGCGAAACGAGCTGCGAGGCAACGACGTCCGCCGTCCCTTCGGTCGTCTCCCGGTCCCTGATAGCGGACCGTCCATAGCTCCGTCCCGTCGGTGCCGTAGCCAATCGTCGCGAAGTCGTAGTTGACCAGCCCCGTCCCACCGTCGCTGTAGCCGGTCATATAGACCTTGCCGTCCGGACCGACCGTCACCGCCTGACCCTCGTCGTAGCCGGAGACCGGCCCGTCGTAGGTGCCCATCCAGCGGGGAGTGCCTGCCGCGTCGTAGTCGATCGTCAGGTAGTCGGAGCCGGCCGCGGCCGTCGATGTGAAGCCGGTGATCGCGACTCCGCCACGAGGATCGAGCGCCAGGGCGAGCGAGGCGTCGTGGCCGTGAGCCGGCCCGTCGTACTCCTGTGTCCACTCGAGCTGGCCGTCGGTCGAGTAGCGGAAGGTGATCGCGTCGGAGAGCACGCCGCCCGAGCCTTCGGCGATGCCGGTGACGTAGAGGCCGGCGGCGCCGTCCCACGCGATGTCGACGCCGAGGTCCCGGCCGTGGACGGGGGAGTCGTAGCGCCTGACCCATTGCGGCACGCCGGCGGAGTCGTACTTGATGGTCACCACGTCCATGTTCAGCCCGGTCTCGGAACTGTTGCTGATGCCGGTGACGTAGACGTTCGAGGAGTCGTCGAGCGCGATGGCGTTGCCGCTGTCGCCGTCATGTCCCGGGCCGTCGCACTCGGCCACCCAGAGGCGGCCCCTTCCGTGTCCGCCATTGCATTGTTCGCGCCTTATGGCTCCCCGTTCATCGGTCTCTTGACGGCCCCCGCGGCTCCCTGCCATCTTCATCGGTTTTCGAAGAGCAGCCAAGGAAGCGATTGGTCCAAGGACCTTTCTTCGATCGCCCGAGAGCGAGCCGCGGGGAGGGCAAGGATGCCCACCGTCTCATTCACCGAAGCGCTGCGCCGCGAGTACGAGAGGTTGTTCGAGACCTGCGTGGTCCGTCCCGAGCGGGCCCAGGCGATCGAGACGATCACCTCCACGCTGCAGCAGAATCGCGCGCGGTACGAAGCGGCGACGGCCCGGATCGGGGTCCCCTGGTTCTTCGCTGGTGCGGTGCACTCCCTCGAAGCGGATCTCGATTTCACGAAGCATCTCCACAACGGCGATCCTCTCGACCATCGCACCGTCCATGTGCCCGCGGGGAGGCCGCTCGCCGGCAACCCTCCCTTCCGTTGGGAGGAGAGCGCCGCCGACGCGCTCGGGATGCGAGGAGTGAGCGCGCAGACCGACTGGAGCCTGGCCGGTACGCTCTATCAGCTCGAGGCGTACAACGGCTGGGGGTATCGCTTGCAGCATCCCCACGTCTTGTCGCCGTACCTCTGGGCGGGATGCCGCCACTACCAGAGCGGCAAGTACGTGGCCGACGGGACCTGGTCGGACACCGCCGTATCCAAGCAATGCGGGGCCGCGGTCCTGCTGAGGCGGATGGTGGAACGGGGGATGATCGAGTTTGCGGATCGACCCGCCCCGCCCGCCGACGCCCCGCCACTCGTTGTCCGCTATTCCGAGACGCTGCCCTCCGATCCCGCGGTCGTTGCGCGCGCCGAAGGGCTCCAGCGATGGCTGAACACGATCCCCGGGATCTTCGTGAAGGTCGACGGAGTCCCGGGGCCGCGCACCTCCGATGCCTATCGGAAGGTGACCGGCTCCTACCTTCCAGGAGATCCAAGGGGATGATCGGCGGGCGGGGAACGGGCGGCGAGCTGTGGCGCAAGACGCGACGCGAGGCGCGGTGGAGTGTGTGGCTGCTCGCGGCTCTTTCGCTGCTCATGCTGGCGCTGCCGGTGGTCGCGGGCCGGGCGCACGCGGAGCCGGTCCTCCTCACGTTCGACGACATCACTGGCGGCCCGGACGGCAGCCGAAGCGGGTTCGTGCTGACCGATCAGTATGCGGACCGCGGCGTTCACTTCAACGGGCCGCGGGTGATGGGCTTTCCCGAGGGGCCTCACTTCGTGCGATCCGAGCCGAACGCGATCGTTCACTGCTTCGCGATGGAGTTCTGCGATACCCCGTTCCAGATCTCCTTCGATCGCCCGGTCCGGAGCCTCCGCGTGCGCGCCGGCTACGATTCGCCGCTCGCGCGGCCCGTCACGATCCTGATGGTCGCCTCGGACTCGGCGGGCTCGCCGGTCGCCCGGGATCTCCAACGCTTCCTGCCGTCGCCGGTCCCGATCCCCATTGGGATCGAGCTCGCCGTCCGCACGCCGGAAGCGGTCATCCGTGAAGTCGAGGTTCGCCTGCGTGGCGGCAACGATGCGCCGGCGCTCCTGAGCGCGTTCGCGCTCGACGATCTCGAGTTCGAGTACGCGCCGCCTCGGCCCCTCCCGGACCTGGCGATCGGCGGCGCCCGCGTGAGCGCCGGCCCGGCGGCCGGCGGCCAGTCGATCGAGGTCCTCGTCCAGAACGAGGGGAAGGGGAATGCGCCCGAGTCTCGCCTGCTCGCCGACCTCGACGGTCGACGGGCGACGACTGCGGTGCCCGCGATCGGGGCGGGCGGCGCTCTCTGGATCCGCGTGCCATTCGACCCGTCTCCTCCGCCAGGCATGCATCGCCTCGATGCGGTGATCGATCCGCAGAAGCGCATCCGGGAATCGAACGAGCGGAACAACGAGAGGCGGGAGCCGGTGACGGTTCGCGTGCCCGTGCCGGCGCTACTCGCTCTCGATCGGGCGGAAGCGGTTCGCCGGCTCGATAGGGTCGGGCTCGTCCTCGGCGCCGTCCGGATCGGCCCGGCCGGCTCGTTCTTCTCGTTGCAGCGCGGGGTGCTCGGTCAGGATCCGGTCGCCGGGACCCTGGTCGATCCGGGCACGGCCGTCGCCATCGTCGTCGCGCCGCCCGTCTGGGCGAGAACCGCCGTCGGCCTGCTCCTCGTTGGCGCGGTGTCGCTTGTCGGGATCGCTGTCGCAACGCGGCTCGGACGTGGCCGTCGCGCGTCGCATCGCGATCGTCGCCCGCCTCCCAGTCCGGCGATCGAGGCACGCCCGCGCCCAGGGGCTCCGCCGGTCGCGATCCTCGGTGGGGTCGAAAGCCCGATCGGCGTCGTGCTGGAGATTGCCGTCCGGATCGCCGGGGGCTCTAGGCGCGACGAGGTGAGCGGCACGGAGCGCACGCCGCCACAGGAGATTCACGAATCGCTCGAGCCGATGGGGGGACCGACATGAGCGCACCCGCCAGCGATGAGGCGGCGACCTCCTTGAAGGACGTGGCGCTGAAGCAGATCGCGTCCGATGCCGAGGCGTTCGAAACGCGGCTCCCCGGAGTCCTCGGCGGGATCTTGCCGGCCCCGCTGGCCGGACGGTTCCTTCCGACCGCCGCAGCGCGCGTTGCCGAAGCGTTGCTCGAACTGCTTGACGTCCCGCTGCCGGAGATTCTCAAGAGCGCGTGGGGCGAGTACGAGGCTCTGCTTCCCTATACCGACCCGAAGAGATATCCGCCGGACCGCACGGTTCGTGTCTCGCTCGGAACCCACACGGTGCGCTCGTCCTGGAAGCCGCGGATCGAGCTGCTCGTCGACGGCGACGTCGTCCATACCCTCCCCTGCGCGGTGACCGTCCTTCTGCGGTTCGACGGGGTCGATCTGTGGATCCGCGGCGGGGCGATCCGCGAGGCGGCGATCGCCGGATGCCGGCTGGCGATGCGGGTCCGGGTCGCGGGAGCGGTGCTCGCGGAGAAGCGCACGCGGCGGCTGCTCCGATCCGGAAGGCTCGCGTTCGAGCCGGCCGTGCCGATCGCTCCACGAGCGGCAGCGGAGGCGTCCGGCGGCGGTTGAGCTTCGGTCCCGACCGCGGCAGCGCGCCGCCTCCCCTGGTCGCGCTTCCGAACATTTACGGGTACGTGCAGTCGTTTGTATGGCGGTTGTCCTACTCAAGAATCGTCATGCGAAATGATTCATTAATAGACAGAGACAATCCGGATGCGATACTCCTCCGTCCGGCGCAGCTTCGTTCGCGCGAAATCGGAGCAGCTTTCGGCGCACCGTTTCGCGTCCGCGGCGGCCGCATCCATCGTCCTCACGCAGGGAAGCGAAGGGCGATCGGACGGACCCCCCTAAGGGCGTCGTCGATTGGCTTCCCGCATTCAGCTCTCCGAATGGATTCCGGAGAAACGAACATGGCGAAGCAGCCACCGCACCCCTCGATGTCACGGCCGCCGGCGCTCGCCGGTCTGCGCCCTCTCGCCGAAGCTCCCCGTCCTTGGAGGTCCACATGATCAGCATTCCCGTCTACGACACGATCCAGGGCCTGACGGTCTTCCGCGACGACGAGGATCCGACCTCGTTCTACTACCTGCCGCGGCAGCCACGAATCGCGACCGACGAGTCGGGCAAGGCGCAGTTCACCTTCCTCTACTACCAGTTCCCGGTCGATCGCCCGGGAGCGTCCGGAGAGAAGGGCGGCGGCTACCTGACTTTCACGACCGCGCTGAAGGAGGATCCGAAGCTCGTGGAGCAGGTCCGGTCGGCTCTGCAATCCCGCTACCGAGCCGAGAATCCGACGGAGGCGGTGCCGAAGCAGGTGAAGCTCGCGACGGTCGACTTCACCGACGGAACGGTCAGCCTGCTGACCTTCAAGGACCAGCGGTTCGTCAAAGAGGTGACGCTCGGCAAGCCTTCGCTCTTCGCCGACAACACCGCCTCGATCGCGGCCGAGCTGCCGGCCGACGGCGCGACCCTCTTCCGCGAGGCGCTGAAGGGTGGCGGAAGCGTCGGCGCGGTCCAGTACTCGCTCACCTTCCCCGTGCGGCTTCCGGCGATCACGATCCTCGGCCACGTCGACTCCCAGGAAGTGAAGAACGCGGTGATGGGGTACGCGAAGGAGAAGGTCACCTCCGACGACACCTGGGGGAACGAGGAGAGCCACGAGGTGGCGCACCGCACCTCCATCTCCGAGACGATGGAGTCGCAGGGCTTGATCAAGCTCGAGATCCTCAAGGGGAACGTCAACCTGAGCCAGGAGGACATGGAATCGCTGCGTGCTTTCGCATTCCGCGCGATGGACGAGTTCATCAAGAACAACTTCCTCAAGGGGGGGACGATCGAGACGGCGGCCGACCGGGAGAGCCAGTGGATGAGTTTCCTCGGCCAGGACATTCGCCGGCGGTTCGACCTGAACGTCTCCTACCGGGACGTCGTCGCGAGGCCGTACAACCCCAGCGCGCAGGTGAACCCCGACTTCCTCTGCGCTCCGCTCGACAAGGTCGTGATGGACATCGACCTCGGCAACGCTCCCTGGTACTTCAACACGCTCGAGGTCGCGGTCGACACGAACCTCGACTTCCAGAAGTACGGGGATCTCGTCCACAGCGTCGTCGGGCACTTGAGCTACGATCAGCCGCGCCCGGACGGGACGCGCCTGACGAAGCGCGAGAGCTTCGCCTTCACGGCGAACGACCGCGCGCCGAAGAGCTTCAAGACACGCATCGCGGACGTCGGCAAGGACTTCTACACCGTCGAGATCGAGGTCAACTACAAGTCGGGGCCCGTCACGCAGTCGAAACTCAAGAGCTTCGAGACGATGGTGCGCAACCTGACCCTCGATGTCCCGAACCCCGGTGTCATCGACCTGAACTTCGCGGCGGCGGCGAGCAGTTTCGACGGCAAGCTCCAGAGCATCGAGGTCGAGATCCGCTACGCCGATCAGAAGCGCAAGGTGGCCGACACGACCGAGACGATCCTCCTCGATCAGGCAAACCCGACGCGCGACTACCGGCGGGTGATCTACGCCCCTTGGGATCAGCCGCTCCAGTACCGCCCCACGTACGTGTTCAAGGACGACAACGGCGACATCCACCGGTCGACCGGGGAGTGGATCGAGCAGGGGCCGGGATCGGGGCAGAAGCAGTTCATCACGCTCAACTCCCCGTTCGACGAGACGCTCGGCGTGACGATCCTGCCGGCTGCGGACTGGAAGGAGGTCGCCCAGATCCTCGTCGATCTCGAGTACGAGGATTCCGAGAGCGATTACCGGGTGGCGACCACGAAGAGCTTTTCGGAGGCGGCGAAGGCGCCGCAGATGTGGCGATTCCCGCTCCGCAATCCCAAGCGGCGGAACTACCGCTGGTCGCAGACGCTGTTGCTCACGAACAACGTCGTCGAGCAGAAGCCGTGGAGCGAGCGCGATTCGGACGCGCAGGCGCTGATCGTGGGGAACGCCCCCGGAGGGGTCGTGACCGTCACGGTCGATCCCTCGGACGTCGACTTCACGGCGGTCAAGCGGATGATCGTGCGGCTGCTCTACGCGGACGCGGCCCACGAAGTCAGCGACAGCGAAGTGCTGGTGTTCAAGGATGCGACCGCGCAGCCGTGGGTGATCGCGCGGCAGGACGCGAACGCCAACGACTACACCTACGACATCGAGTACGTGATGAGCGACGGATCGCATCGCGAGCGGACCGGGCAGAAGGGGCGGGTCGGGGGCATCAACGACTTCCTCTTCGCTCCGGGACCGCCCGATGCCTGAGAGGCGAGAGAAGCGCCAGCCCGGAGGGACGAGATGATCTTGCTCTCCCCTCCGTACCACGTCGTTCAGGGGTACACCCTGCTGCCCGATCACGCCGATCGGCAGCGCTTCTATGTTCTTCCCCCGGCGCCCGCGCTGGCGGCGGAGGAGGACGGGCGCCCCTCTCTCTCGCTCGTCGAGTTCCTGGGCGGAGGCGCGGGATCGAAGAGGATCTCGGGCGGGCTGCTGACCCTGACGACGATGTTGCCGGTGCCGGATGAGGTGCTCGCCTCGCTCGCATCGCGCCTGTCGGAGCGACTCGGCGGGGAGGCGCGGGGTCCCTTGCGGCTGACGCCGGTCCTGTTCGATTCGGGGACGGTGGAGCTGATCGCGCTCGGCTCGAGCTCGGGAACGCCAGGCGCGGACGGCGCTGCAGGCGGGGCGACCGGCGGCACGGGTGGCGCGACGGGCGGAGGTGCGGGCGGCGAGGCCGGCGGCGGCGACCGACCGGCTACCGCGCCGGACCGCACGGCGCCACCCACCGGTGGGCCCTTCTCGATCCGGTACCTCGGAGCCGGGCGTCCGTCGCTGGGCGGCGACAACCGCGCCGTCTTCCAGCTCCTTCTCGATGAGACGGCCGCGGAGCTGGCCGAGAAGTGCCTCGAAGCTCCCGACCTTCCGCTCGTGGCGATCTATCGGCTGACGTTTGCCGCGTTACGGCCGTCCTACGGAGTCCGGATCGAAGCGGACTGGAGCAAGGTCTACCACTCGCTCGAGAACAAGGCGCGCGCGAACGCCTGGATCATCGCCGCCGACGCGGAGCGGATGGTCGAGGAGACGCTGACCGACCAGAACATCCGTGTGACGACCGACATTTTCGGGACGGGGGAGGGGGCCCGCGGCGCGGCCGAGCGCGCGCGCAAGCAGCTGATCGACTGGGTGCTCGAGCGCTTCTTCGTCGCGCAGGCCGACCCGGCGTCCGCCACGGCGAATTCGATCGGCAAGGTGATCGACGACACGGTCTGGAGCGTGGTGCGGAGCGTGCTGCCTGGTGTCGGCTATCGCCTGCGCGATCGTGAGGACCGGGAGCTGAAGCTCCTGTCGGCGCGCATGGAGGAGTCGGTCGCGGAGGTGCGGGAGGTGATCCCGCAAGGGACTCTCGGCGGGATGCTGCAGCGCTACCGCGTCGACGAGCGCGGGGAGGTCCGCGAGGACTGGCCTGCGCGGCGCGCAAAGTTGCTGAGCCAGGTGAACCTCGAGGGGTTCCCGAGGCTCGAGGTGCAGGTGGGCGTCGAGGATCGCTTCGAGACCGACGGCCTCGCGCAGGTGCAGGTGGACCTCGAGCGGCGCGACGCTTCGGGCGCCTCGCGCGATCCGCAGTCGTTCGTCTTCCGCTCGGCGGCCGACAGGAAGGCGTACGTCGTGAACCTGCTCGGCGCTGCGCCTGGCGACCTGCGCGCCCCGTTCCGCTATCGCGCGTCGATCTCGTTCGATCCGACCGGACCGTTAGGGCAGCGTCCCGTCCTCGAGTCGGGCTGGAGGGAGGGCAACGTCACCGAGCTGTACGTCGAGCCGCGAAGCGTCTACCGCATCCAGGAGGTGACGGTGGCCGCCACCCCGACCTTCAGCTTCGGCCCGTTTCCGGCCGTCACCGCCGAGCTCCGCTATCGCGACGCATTGGGAGGGGAGCAGCACGGCAGGGTCGAACTCGCCGCTGACCGCTCGCGGGGAGCCTGGCGCTACGCGATCTTCGGAGAGCGGATCGAACCGTACGAGTATCGCCTCACGTACCACCGCGACGCGACGGCCGGCGGGCCGATCGAGACGCCCTGGCAGAGCGCGATCGACGAATGGCTCTCGGTTCCCGACCCGATGCCGGTCAAGCGCGTCCTGAACCTCTTCACGAGCCTCCCCTGGGCCGATCTCTCCGTGGCGTTCGTGCAGATCCGCTACGACGACCCGGTTCACGGCGTGAAGTTCGAGGAGCAGATCGACCTCGCCGCGGACAAGCCGTTCCTGCGTCGCGACTACCCGATCCATGCCGACGGGCCGAGGACCTTGCGCTACCGGTTGACGCTGCTGTTCACGAACGGATCGCTGCTCGAAGGGTCCTGGCGGGAGACGGACGACGACCGGCTCGTGCTCGACCGGCGGCTGGTCGACACCCGCCGGATCACGGTGCGAGCGCTGGGCGGATCGCTCGCGGAGAACCGGCTGGCAAGCGTGGAGGTCGAGCTTTCCGCCGTCGTTCCCGGCGCCGCGGGGGACGGCGCGGCGGAACGGCAGAGCACGAAGCTGCGCATCGAGCCAGGCAAGGAGGCGGAGGCGCAGGCGTGGGACTACCTGCTCGGCGATCCCCCGGCGCGCACGATACGGGCGCGCGCGACGTTCATCGATGGCAACGGCTTCGTTACCGAGCCCGCCATCACGACCGAGTCGGATCTGCTCGTCGTGCAGCTCCGCTCGAAGTCCCTTAGCGCGTGAGCGGGGAGCAGGACGGGAGCGCGAGGAGAAACGAACGATGCTGACGCTCGAACCGCCCCTCTACGAGTTCGCGGGAGTGCCGGTCTTCCGGGATCATGCCGTCCCGACGCAGTTTTACTACGGGGCGCCGCCCCCGCGGATCGCCCGCGATGGCGGCCGCTTGATCTTCGACCTGATGACCTACACCGTCGACCTGAAGCACTCGGTTCTCTCCGGCACGACGATCCCCGACGAGCTGGGAGCCGGCTTCCTGACGATGGCGACGGAATGTCTACTTACCGCCGCCCAGAGAAGCGCGATCCTCGACGGCCTGCAGAGCGCCACGGGCCTGCCGGAGGATGCGATCCAGCTCTACCCGATCCCGTATCACAAAGGGACGGTGAGCGTCCTCGCCCTCGACAGGTTCCAGGTTCCCGGCGGGACTCCGGCGAGCCCCGCGTCCGAGGGGCGGCTCGAGGGACGTCCGACGTTCGTCGAGAACGTGCTCGGTAGCGGCAAGCCCTCGCTCCTCGGCAATCTTCGCTCGATCTTCTCGCTGAGCCTGAGCCAGAACGGCGCCGCGTTCCTCCAGGGGCTCTACGCCGACAAGGCCGCGCCGGTCGGCGTGATCTACGACCTCTCATTCTACGGCCTGCGCCCTGCCGTGAAGGCGCGGGTGCGCGCCGACCTCTCGCGCATCTACAAGCACTTCGGCGGTGGACTCTCCGCGCAGTATGCGTGGGCGAAGGCGGAGGTGCAGGCCGGACTCGACTACCTCCGTGAGCAGCATGCGATCGAGGTCGATCTGACCAGCGAGATGCCCGGCGAGGAAGGGGCGAAGGCGAAGGACCGGGCGATGGCGCTGTTCCGGGAGGACATCGTCCA
Organism: Candidatus Eiseniibacteriota bacterium; assembly: GCA_041946735.1. Classification (GTDB taxonomy): domain Bacteria; phylum Eisenbacteria; class RBG-16-71-46; order CAIMUX01; family VGJL01; genus JBHGAY01. The sequence continues at coordinate 39,257 of JBHGAY010000028.1, read as the reverse complement.
GAACCTGTTCCGCCCGACCGCGCCGAGCCCCGCGACCCAGCTCGGCTCGCTGAGCAGCCTCGCCGGAGCGGCGACCGGGATGGCGGGGGCGGGGGCGAGCGGATCGGGAAGCGCGGGCGGCAGCGTGGGCGCCGGGGCGCCGAAGGCGGGAGTCGCGCTCACGCTCCAGTTCAAGAAGGACGAGGAGCTGAAGAGCGCGGTCTACGAGTACAACGAACGATCCCCGGAGGAGCGGACCCACGCGCCGCAAGGCTTCCTCCCGGTCTTGCTGAGCCCCCAGGAGCTGGAGCAGCACACGCACCACGTCTCGCTGGGCAGTCCGTTCTTCGAGCTGCTCGAGGTGCTGGTCAGCGGTCCTCCCAAGGAGGACTTCGAGGCGCTCGGGATTCGCCAGGTCGAAGCGACCTTCACCTACGGAGAGCCGGGGGAGGGGCCGGAGCCGGAGACGCAGACGCTTCTCTTCCGCCCCGATTCGACGGGCGACAAGACGGTCGCCTTCCAGCGCAACGGACGGAAGAGCCTCGCCTACCGGGCCGCCCTCACGTACGACTTCGCCCGTGGAGGCGCTGACGCCGACAGTGTCCGCTATGAGCTGCCGCCCGAGGCACGGACCGGCCGCTCGATGGCGATCAATCCGACCGCCGACTTCGGCGCGCTCGAGGTGGACGTCGAGCTGGGGCGCGTCCACGCGGACGTTCGCGCTGTCGACGTCGATCTGACCTACGTATCCCCGGATGGCAAGTTCACTGCGAAGGAGCACTTCCGCCTGATTCCCGGGGGCGCGCCGGGGGGCGCAGCGACTGGCGGGGCCGCGCCAGGTGGGACTGCGCCGGGCGGCACCTCGCCTGCGGGGTCGGCCATGCCGGCCCACTGGCTCGTCCGGACCCGCAGCGAACGGATCGGCAGCTATACGGCAGTGCCGACCTTTACATTCGACGACGGCGCGTGGACCGCTCCGGCGATTACCTCGAGCGAGCGCCTGCTCGAGATCGACACCCCCTTCGCGGGCGAGCGTGAGCTGACGATCAAGCCGGTGCTCCCGTCCGGCGCGACGGTCGAGCGATTCACCATCGAGGTGGAGTACGACGACGAGGCCGCCGGCTATCACCGGCGCAAGACGGTCGTGATCCAGCCTCCTTTCGAGACCGCGCAGATCTCGATCCCGGTCCCCGACCGCAACAAGCGCAGGATCCGCTACCGGGTCACGGTGCAGGAGCCTGGAATGGTCGGCGAGGGGGACTGGGAGATGGAAGAAGGGCCGTCGATCACGATCGGAGCGGAGGCGCACAAGGTGGGCCGCGTGAAGATCCAGCTCGTCGGTCCCGCCTTGGAAGCGGCGGGGCTCGATGGGGTGCAGGTGCGGCTGCTGCCGGTCGCGGAGGGGCAGCCGGCGCCGCCGATTGACGAGGCGATCAACGTCCTGTTCACGGGCACGACGACGAGCGAGACCGCGGACCTGACGCTGCCGCCGGGCGCGCCGCTGCGCTATCGCTACCAGACGACGAGCTTTCACAAAGACGGAACGACCAAGGAGTCCGAGTGGAAGGAGACGGGCACGACCCTGCTCGTTCTCCAGGTGGTGAACCTCTAGCGGCGGTCGGTGCCGCCCATCCAGGACGGAAGACGGAGGGATCATGCTGAACCTGGAATCGCGGATGGAGATCCTGGGGATCACGGTCTACCAGGACGCCGACCGTCCCAACCAGTTCTACTATCTGCCCGGGCAGCCGCACATCGCGCGCGAGGAAGGCGCGCCGCTCTTCGACCTGTTCGTCTTCAACAAGGGAGGAGAGACCGGCACGACCCTCTCCGGCGGCTTCCTGAACCTCGCCGTCGAGACCGGGATCGGAGCGCTGAAGGACCGGATCGAAGGGCAGCTGAAGGAGCGCTTCGGCGACGACGTGACGCTCGCCTCCGTCCCGCTGACGAAGGGGGAGGTCCGCGTCATCGCCCTCGGCGAGGACAGCAAGGCGTTGAAGGGCGGGGTCGAGAGCGAGACGACGGCGTCCGGCTCTCCGGTCGTGGCCGCCGGGCCCCGCTTCATCCAGAACATTCTGGGGTCGGGGCGGCCGTCGCTCGACGCGAACAATCGGGCGATCTTCTCGTTCTCACTCAGCGAAGAGGGGTCTGCGTTCTTCCTCGGGGCGTTGAGCGGCTCGATCAGCGCCCGGCCGGTCGGCGTGATCTACGAGCTGGAGTACGTCGGGCTGCTGCCCGCCTACGATCTCGAGATCACGATCGACTTCAAGTCCTCCTACGACTACATGCAGAGCCGGTTCAGCCTCAACACGCTCTTCTTCAAGGCGGAGGTCGACAACATCGTCGAGCAGCTCAAGCGCAAGGAGTCGATCAAGATCAAGGAGACGGCGAGGACGCTCGAGCTGTCGACTCCCGAAGCGGTGCGCGAGCGGCAGAACAGGATCGATCAGCTCGTCAAGGACCTCGCGACGGGCGCGCTCTTCCAGCCTGCGCTGACGCCGGGCCAGCCGAAGGCGGCCGCGTCGACGCTGACAGCGGCGGACGCGACCGCGGCAGCCGGGCAGCCGCCCGCGCTGGCGGCGCTGAAAGGCGGGATCGCTCCGGCCGTGGCGACGGGGCTGAGCGAAACGTACAAGAAGGAGGCCGAGGCGAAGGCGGCGGTGGATGCCGAGGCCGGTGGACCGGCGACGCCGTCGCAGCCGTCCCCGGACGCCTCGGCGGGCGAGCAGGGCGGCGCCGTCGCGCTCTGGAACAAGCTCGGCCGCCCGCAGGCGGCGTTCGCGCTCAAGTCGATCCGGCAGGAGGAGCAGCGGACGGTCACCTACTCGCTCAGCCAGACGACGGCGCAGAAGCAGACGTTCGCCCCGCAGAGCTTCATCCGCTTCCTCGCGAGCACGGCCGAGCTGAACGATCGCGTGCATGCGATCGATCTGAACCATCCCTTCTTCCAGAAGATCACGATCGAAGTGGGAGCCGCAGGGGTCGACTTCGCGGCGGAGGGGGTCACTCAGATGACCGTGCAGCTCCGTTACGGCACCCGTCCGGACGGCACCGCTCCGAAGGACAGTGCCGAAGCGATCCTGCGGACCGCGGACGACAAGAAGTCGTTCACCTTCTTCCTCGACAAGGCGCTCACGCAGTCCTACCAGTACAAGCTGATCGCCGACTATCGGACCGACTTCGGCATCGGCCTGAAGGAGCCAAGGCTCGAGACCGACTGGATCGAGACGGAGGACCGCACCGTCCGCGTCCATCCCTCGATGCTCGGTCGAGTGCGTCGCGTTGCGGTGCAGCTCGCGCCGAATCTCCCGGCCGACGTGACCGAGGTCCACACGCGCCTGCACTACGAGAACCCGGCGCGGAGCGTGGACGACGCGGCGACGGTCACGCTGAAACCCGGCTCCCCTGGCGCTGACGTCGCGATCCGGCTCGCCGAAGCGGCGGATCGTTACACCGCCGAGACGAAGATCTTCTTCCAGGATGGAACGAGCCAGGACCTTCCGCCGCTGACGCTGCCCGACCCGGCCGCCGACCTCGACGGGAGCCTGATCGTCGTGAATGCGCCGCGCGCCGACCGGGTGAACCTCGATGTGATTCTCCAGGATCCGCTGGGGGAACTGAGCAGCGCGCTCGTCGATCTGAAGCTCGAGCAGGGGAGCGATCTGCTCGACAGCCGCTCGCTCGAGCTCACGCAGCCGCTGAAGCCCGAGCGCTTCTCCGTCCGCCTGCCGAAGCCCACCCCGGTGCCGGTCCTGAGCTTCCGTGAGCGGCGGCTCTACAAAGACGGCGGTCTGGAGGAGCTGCCATGGAGGCAGGCGGACTCCCCCGACGTGCGGGTCGGGATCCCAGCCGAACGGGTCAAGAGCGTGATCGTCGAGTGGATCGGGCCGGATCTCTCGGAGCTCGGGGTCAACGTGCTCGTGGTCGATCTCGAGTACCACGACCCCAAGGGGGACGCCGCCTTCGATCAGAGCACGACGATCCTGATCAAGGACGACCCGGCCACGCAACGCCAGGAGTGGAAGATCCGCCTGCCCGACGCCGAGGCCCGAACGTACAAGTGGAAGTTGACCGTCATGATGCAGGACGGCAAGGAGAACAGCACGCAACCGGCGGACGACACTCGCGACCACCTTCTGCTGCGGATGCCGCAGCTGTAAGCGGAGGACCCGATGGCCAACTTCGACGAGGCGAAGCAGAGGTTGATGTACTCGGGGTCCTCCCCGGCGATCAAGACGTTCACCGACAGCAAGGTGAAAGCCCTGATCTACAACAGCTCCGGCGGAAAAGCCTACTTCGATCAGCTGAAGGCCTCGCTCGCGCGGACCGACCTGACCGCTGTCTACATCGCCGGCTGGTGGCTCGGGCCCAACTTCTCGCTCGATGGCCTTCGCAAGACCCCGACGTTGACGAGCGTGCTGAAGACGAAGTCGGCGGCGGGGGTCGACGTCCGCGTTCTCGGGTGGGTGATGGCCCCGGACGTCTTGAACCATCCGCAGGTGGCGGCGGTCGGCGCAGGTCTCTTCGGGATGACGATGAACTCCGACACGATCGACTTCATCAACGAGCTGCGCACCGAAGCCACCCTGAAGCACAAGGCGGTGCTGAACATTCTTCCGCATCCCGCCGGAGCGGTCCATACGAAGATGGTCATCCTGACCGGGAAGAGCTGGGCGGAGGCGTACACCGGAGGGCTCGACCTGGAGGAGACCCGCCACATCCAGCGAGTCTGGCACGACGTCCAGGCGATGGTGACCGGGCCAGCCGTGGAAGGCCCGTTCGAGCTGTTCCGCGCGATGTGGAACGAGGTGAGGAGCCGTCCGGTCAGCCCCAAGTTGCGAGCGTTCCATCCCAACGGCGCGACGGCGATCGCCGACAGTCACACGACATCGATGCCCGACTTGCCGGCCCGAAAGCTGACGAGCACCGGCGGGAAGATGCACGTGCAGAGCGTGCGCACGCTGCCGCAGATGAAGATCCACTCGCCGTCGATGTTCTCGATCGGTCCGTCGATTCCGGGCAACAAGCCGCTCTCTTTCGCTCCGAACGGGGCGCAGGAGATCAAAGCGGTGTGGGAGAAGGCGATCAAGGGGGCGCGCAAGTACATCTATATCGAGGATCAGGCGTTCTCCTCGGCCGAGGTCTTCCAGTGGATCAACACGGCGGTCAAGGCGAACAACGAGCTGAAGGTGATCCTTGTGGCGGGAGCGGACGATCCGACCGCCCCGAACCCCGATGCGCTCGCGCACGCCTTCCACGTGGCCGTGAACAAGGACCTCTTGGATGGCCTCACCGCCGCTCAGGCAGGGCGCATCGGCCTGTTCCTCGATCGGTCGAAGGAGGTGTTCGGAACGGGCCGGCTGATCCACCCGAAGTCGACGATCGTCGACGACCAGTGGGCCCTGATCGGGTCGGCGAACGCGATGCGGCGCAGCCTCTACACCGACATCGAGCACTCCGTCGCCTTCATGGACGAGGAGGACAAGGGGGTCCGCGAGTATCGCACCGAAATGTGGAACTTCCACCTGAAGTCGTCGAATCCCGACATCGACGCGGCGATCGCGAAGTGGTTCGCGATCCCGATGCAGGGATCGGGTGCGGCGAACTCCCTGCTGTTCTGGCGGGCACCGATCTTCCCGGCCGGCAGCTTCTTCAAGGAGAAGAGCCTCACGGGAGATGACGTCCTGCAGCTCGACGAGCTGATGGACGTCAACTCGACGGTCACCTGGGGCACCCACCTCGTGAAGGCGTTGATGAGCATGTCGGGAGCCGCGGCGGTCGGAGGCGGCGGCGGTGATGCCGGGACCGGTGGAGGTGGAGGCGACGATCGATCCGGCGGCGGAGGAGGCGGTGGCGGTGGCGGGCGATCCGGACCCTGACGGGAGGCGTGGCGATGCTCGATCCGAATCGGCCGATCGCGGCTGCGGGAGCGCCCGGTGTAAGGGTCTTCGCGGACGACCGGAGCGCGGAGCGGTTCTATGCCTTCCCCGCCGCTCCGGAGCTGGCTCGATCGGCGGACGGAGCGCCCGCGATCTCCCTTCTGGTGCACGGGCGGAAGGTCGGGGGCCTGTTCCAGCCGGCCGGCGCCTACCTCACGCTGACGACGCGATTCGCCTTGAAGGAGGCCGAGGTCGAGGCGATCCGGTCGGCGATCGCAGAGAGGCTCCGCCGCGAGCGCGGCCTTCCCGCCGGGGCACGGCTGGACGTGCAGGTGGTCTCGCCCGAATGGAGCGCCGGAGAGGTGGACGTCCGGCTCGGGGAAGGGACGAGCCTGCGTGGGACCCCGTCGCTGCTCGGCGGCAACGAGGCTGCGATCACGGCGAGCTTCGATTCGGAAGGGGCGGGCCGACTGAGGCGGCACTGGGAGGCAGGGCTGGAGGGGGCGACGATTCGCTACCGGCTGTCCGGGCATGCGGCGCGGAAGACGCGCTCCGGCGGCGAAGCGACACGCTCGACCGAGGTCCGAGGGCCGGGGTACGAGAGCGTCGATGAGTCTCGGGTCCGGTCGTCGATCGAATCGACGACCGCGGTGCCGTTCCCGATCGAGGCGGAGGGGCCGCTGCGGCTGAGCCGGGCCGAAGCGCGAGCGGCGATGCAGGAGCTGGGAGGCTAGAACGCCGCTTGCGGGCGGGCGCACGTGGCCGCGGATTCGATGATCGGCGCCGCACCATCCCAAGGAGAACGGCAGGAGGAGATCCGGATGCTTACCTTGTACGATTCGTTCGACGTCCCCGATGTCCCGAATGTGAAGATCTACCGGGACGACCAGGTCCCGCACCGGTTCTACATGGTCTCCGAGCGCGCGACCGTGGCTCGCGACGACGAGGGGCATCCGATCTTTCTCTTCATCCTCTATGCGCGCGACGTGGACAAGCTCCCCGCCGATCAGCTGGAGGTGGAGCGCGGATACGTGGCGATGACGACCCAGGCGGCCGTGACGAAGGAGGCGGAGGAGAAGATCCGCGCCTTCTTGCGGCAGAAGCTGGCGGACGAGCGGTCGCGCCGCTTCCGCTTCCTGCGGAACCTGGTCGCATCGGCGGAGCCGGAGCTCGGATACCCGCCCCTGTGGCTCGATGGGAAGGTCGACTTCCGCGTCGTGCCGGAGGACATGGTGATCAAGGCGGCGGGATCGAGCGTCCCGTCGCTCATCGGAACGAACGTGGCGAGCTTCACGGCGCATCTCGATCAGAACGGAGCGGAGCTGTTCCGGCAGTCGGTGGAGAAGGGGAAGAACCCTTCGGGGGTCTGGTACAACCTGAAGTTCGCGGCGCGCATTCCCGCAATCACGATCCGGGTCGTTGGCGACAGAGGCGCGTTCTACGACGAGGTGAAGAACTACGTCACGAAGACCTGGACGCACATCCAGCGGACCGAGTTCCTAGGATTCACGCTGTCGGAACGACGCTGGACCACCACATGGTCGGAGCTGTCGAGTATCAGCAAGTTCCGGAGCGAGTTCCACAATCTCCGGATCGAGGTCGACGACAGCTCGCTGCCGAGCGACGAGCGGAACGAGATGAAGGACAAGCTGGAGGAGATGGCCTTCAGCATCATCCAGTCGAACATCCTTCCCGCCTTCTTCGAGCAGGCGCTGAAGGACGTTGGGCAGCAGGAGAAGGACCCGCACGCGATGATCCCGGTGCACGAGTCGTTCCGGGGAAGCATCGACATGACGATCACCCGCTCACAGATCGTCGAGAAGCAGGCGAATCCGAATGCCCTGCTGTTCAACGCCATGACGACCGAGGAGATCAAGGCGAACACGATCTACGTCGATCTGAGCCAGACGTTCTTCCAGGAGCTGGACGTCACCGTCCACCCGAACGTGAACTTCACCGAGGACCCGGTCTTCGCGCTCAAGGTGTCGCTGGACTACGACCAGAAGGACGACGTGCGCGGGGAGCAGATCAAGCGCGCGAAGGACTTCCTGTTCAAGCAGGCGGACCAGATCGGCCGGTGGCGCGTCGTGCTCGCGAAGGGGAGCGACGGGGCGCCGAAGGACAGTTACCGCTACTGGAGCGAGGTGACCTACAAGGACACGGGGCAGGCGATCCGGATCCCGCCGTCGGGCGCGATCGAGTCGCGCGAGCGGCAGCTCGTGATCTCCTACCGCCGCCTCGGCTTCGTCAAGGTGAATCTGACGCTCGGCAGTCTCCCCGACAACGTCAAGTCGGTGCAGGCGCAGGTGAACTATCCCGGGATCTCCTCGCCAACGGCGCAGCAGCAGTTCGAGATGACACGGGAGAAGCCGACCGCCTCGTACTTCACCTACACCGGGAAGACCGGAGAGCCTGGGCCGTACCGCTACAAGTTCGTCTACACCCTTGCGGACGGGCAGAAGATGGAGACGCAGGAGCAGGAGAGCCAGGCGGAGGTGCTCGTCGTTCCCGATCCGTTCGAGCGGACGATGAACACCCGTTTCCTCGCGCAGGCCGACTTCAGCGTGGTGGACAAGGTGCTGGTCGACGCGCGCTACGAGGATGCCGCCAACGACCTGGCGACCAACTTCCACGGGGAGATGGCGAGCAACGGCGAGTCGGTGGCCTGGTCGCTCGGGCTCCGGGATCCGAACAAGCTGCAGTTCTCCTATGACGTCATCGTCGTGTTCAAGAACGGATCTCGCCAGGAGCAGAAGGGTCTCGCCGGCACGCTCGGCCAGACGATCCCGGTCGGAGTGGGAGCGGTCGACGCGCTCGACGTCACGGTCATCGGGAGCCTGGTCGACTGGTCGAAGTACAAGATCGCGATCGTCTCGCTGAAGTACGACGACGACGCGAACGCGGTTCATGAAGCGAAGAGCTTCACGTTCCAGCAGGCTACCTCCGCCGACCAGAGCTGGAGGGTCCTGCTCCGCGACCGGTCGAAGAAGAGCTATCAGTACCGGATCAAGCTCGTCGCCGCAGCGGCCACGGACAATCGGGAAGACGATTGGAAGACCACCGAAGAGGCGGTGCTGGTGATCCAGTAGCCCGCCGGGAGGGGAACCGTATGGCAGCAAAGAGCACGCTGGAGATCGGGAGCCTCCGGATGGCGGCCACGGAGCCGGCCGTCGCGACCCGGCTCGCCGTCGCGCTTCCGTATGCTCGTGTGCGCTACCTCTCGGCGGTCGCGGGGGACGAGAAGGCGCCCCACTTCGCGCCGCAGGAGGAGCCGCTACAGGATGGCCGCGCCTACATGTCGAAGGAGGGGCTTCCGCTCTATCGCCCCTCCTTGCGGGTGGCGCAGCGCGCCGGCGACCTGCCCGGGCCGGATGTGCGGCTCCTCAAGGATGCGCAGGGGAAGGTATGGCTGCAGCTCATTCTCGAGGAGTCTCCGCCCGCCGGTCTCCCGGCGAATGCCGAGCCGTTCAATGTGAAACTCGAGAGCGTGCAGCTGCGCTGGAAGGACACACAGGGGCAAGCGCAGCAGAGGGACTTCGCGCAGCCGACCCTGGTCGCGACGGACGATCCGCAGGACCCCACGCATCCGAACTTCGAGGTCCGAGTGGCTGCGGAGTTGCAGCCGCAAGAGGTCGAAGCGATCCACCAGGCGCTGAGCATTCCCACTTCGGGGGCGGCTCTCCGGGCGGTTCTCTCGTACGGCTACTGGACGGACGATCCGGATCCGGGTCCGGGTCCGGATCGGGCGTCCGGCGGCGGTGGCGGAGGTACGACTTGGGCCGGCGCGCACATCCGGGACCACAGGCGTGCGGGCTTCCTTCGGGCTGCCGGCGCCGGGACGCCGTCTGTCGCTCGGGCTGCGGCCGGGGTGGCGGCGGCGCGGCCGGCGACGGCGCGCGGCGCTTTCACTCGTGTCATCGCGCTGCGCGACGCATCGAGGCTTCGGGAGATCGTCGAGGCGCAGCGGGGTCGGCAGTCGAAGCCGAATTTCCACAACGCCACGCTGGAGAGGATCGTTCCTTTCACGTTCGATCCCCAGATCGAGGCGAACCGCCGAATCTACGCAGCGATCCTTGGAGACACGAGCTTGACCGACCGCTGGACCGACAGCGGGTTTGGGATGATCCGGCGCGCTTCCTTCCCGAACACGGTGTTCCGGCTGCCCGACGAGATCCGCCTCGCGTTCCATACCGAGATGCAGACTCCGTACGTCGTCCCGAATCTCTATCGCACCGATCAGGATGAGGTGCGCGTGCGCGTGTCGATCGGAGCCATGCCGTGGCACGATCCTCAGCAGCTCGTCAAGCTGCGCGACTTCCTGCGTGTCTCGACGGGCGGCGAGCTCGCCTCGCCGAGCGTCGTGACGGGAGGCTATGAGGAGGCGAGGCTGCGACTGACGAGCGCCTTCCCGGAAGAGATCCGGATCCTCGATGGCGGCGGCGGGGAGCCGGTCGTGAGCCTCGAGAACGGCTTTCAGCTCACTCTCGATCTGAGCCTGTCGTTCTACAAGTTTCTCGCCGATCTCCTCGTGACGGAGAACTCCCCGGGCTTGACCGGGGAGGTGACGGTGCGGCTCGAGTCGCGCGCGCCGGCGTCCGAGGGGGCGCCTCCGGTCGTGCTCGAGCGGCGCGTCCCCGTGCGGCTCTCGTTCGACGATCTGGCCGGGCTGCCGCTCGAGGTGCGAATCCCGGAGGATCTGTTGTCCCCTCTCGCCATGGAGATCGCGAACGCCAGTTCCCAGGAGGTGGAGGTCGGCGGATGCGTCCCGCGCCTCCTGCAGTACGATTCGAACTCCGTCGCCCCGCTGGAGGTGTACGAGGCGCTCCTCGAGAGTCCCGCTTTTCCGGCCCGGATCGCGGGGAAGGGCTCGCTCGCGGTGAAGCTCAAGCCGAAAGCCGAGCGGGAGGAGCAGTGGTGGAATGCGGTGCAGGCGGAACTTGTGACGCTGAATCTCGTCGAGGCGCCGAAGAAGACCCTCGAGCGGATCCACGAGCTCGTTCCCGCCGCGGCGCTCGCCTGGAAGATCACCGTCGAGAGTCCCGTTTTCCAGCAGCCGGCGCTCCCTGAGAAGCTGCAGAACCTTTTCCGAATCAAGGTGAAGGTCACGCGCGCCGGCTTCGCCCCGGAGATCGTGGTTCTCGCCAAGGATGCCGCTGCGGCGCAGATCACTCTGCAGCGCAGCTTGCAGGAGATCCTCGCCACGGACGCCGCGCGCCTCGCGACGTATCGCTATCAGGTGCAGAATGTCTACTTCGATCACGAGGGACAGTGGAGCGCCGAGAAGGATGGCGAGGGCACTTCGCTGTTCGCCTTCCCCAATCCGCCCGAAGGGGACTGACCGGAGGATAGACCGGGAACGGGCAGGTGCGACGACTGGGGGCCACGATCGGGGGCGACGACCAGGGCGCCGGCCGGGGGCGCTGAACGAGGGCGCCGGCCGGGGGCGACGGCCGGAGCAAGGAGAGGCCGCGCAGAAAGGAGGTCGCAATGGCGACCGAGGAAAACAAGGCGCTGGCTCGCCGGTTCCTCGAAGAGGCATGGGGGGCTGCCGGGGAGACGACGGATTCGGCCTCGACCCTCCTGACTTCCGGGTTCCGCTACGACGAGGATCCGATCGTCGGCCCCACGCGCGTCTCGGGCATGGGGCAGTCGCTGTGGGTCGAGATCCGCGCGAATCGGACCGCGTTCCCCGATCTTCGCGTGGAGGTGGAGAGCATGCTCGCGGAGGGAGACGCGGTAGCTGTCTGGTGGAACGCGGTCGGGACGCACGAGGGCGCCGTTCGCCTCGGAATGGGTCTCACCGGGGGGGCGGAGATCGCGCCCACCGGTCGAAGGATCGTAGGGTCCGCGATCACCCTCTTCGGGATCGACGGTGGCCGAATCGCGGGGATCCGCACGTGCTGGCAGCCTCTGAGCCTACTGCAGCAGCTCGCCGTCCTCGAAGGGAAGATGGAGGTGGCGAAGCTCCTCGAGAAGAACGTCTGAGCTTGCCCAACCCGCACTGCCTGAGGGGCGATTCGCGCCCTTCGCCGATCGCTCTCGATCCGGCCCGCGCCATGAGGGACGCGATCCGATACCTGCGACGCGCGCAGGCATCGACCGGCGAATGGACCGACTTCTGGCTCCCTGTCGGAACCTCCGACGCCTGGGCGACCGCGTTCGTCGCGCTCGCCTTGGAGTCCGCCGCCCGCTGTCTCTCTCTGCCGCGTTCGTCGCGAGCCTCGGCCCTCGAGGGAGCGCGCAAGGGCGCCGCCTGGCTGCGCGGGCGGCCAGGCCCGCGAGGCGGGTGGGGGTACAACGGAGTGGTCGCGGCCGACTGCGATTCCACGGCCCATGTCGTCTCGCTCCTTGCCCGTCTCGGCGAACCGGTCCCGGACGAGTCGATCGCATTCCTCCTCTCACATCGGACGGCTGGTGGTTTCCGCACCTATGACTTCTCCGATCCCGGCCATGAATGGACACACCCGTCTCCGGACGTAACTGCGGCTGCCATCCGTGCACTGTCGGACGCACGGCGCCTGAGCAGCGCGGATCTCGAGGCGCAGTGGCGCGGCTACCTGGCGCCTTCGCGTGGTGAGGACGGTCTCTGGAGAGGGATTTGGTGGGTGAGCCCGTCCTATCCGACGGCGATGGCGCTCGAGATCGGATCGATGGCAGGCTGCGCCCTGCAGCCCGATGAGAACGACGACGGAGGGGCGTCGCCGGCGCAGGCGAGCCATCAGCGCGCTGCGACAGCCTTCGATCTTGCCTGGACGCTGCACGCCCGGGCGCTTGTCAGCGATCATCAAGGGGCGCGGCGTTGCGCGCGTCGCCTTCTACGGCGCCAGCAGGAAGACGGAGGTTGGCGGTCGGCAGAGATTCTGCGCGTTCCGCCTTCCCATCCGGCGGCCTCCGCCCGCGGCTCTATCGTCGCGCGCGATGCGCGACGTCTTTTCGCGACGGCTTCGGCGCTGCGGGCGCTTGCGCTTCACACTCCCTCTTGGGCCGGAATCGAAGGGACGGCCGGAGGGCGGCGGCCAGCCCAGGCAGGGCCCGAGGTCGAGGTCGAGGCCGAGGCCAACGGCGCGACCGGGAGCCGCGCGATCGCTCGCGGATCGACTCGAGGGCCGGCACGGCGGCGCTCCACGCTCGGGCGCCGGCTCGACCGGCTCGTGGAGGATCTCGCGCGAACCCTCGGCTTCGGAGAGGAAGCCGCTCGCGAGCAGCGCCGTATCTTCACCCGCCTGACGGGCCGGAGCCTCCTGGCTCCGACGCCATTCCCCTCGAGTCAAATCTCCGCTCTGGCCGGCGGCGTGCCGGTCGAGTTCTCCATCGACGCCGCTCCGCAGGTCCGCCGCGCCCTGCGCTACGCGGTGGAGATCGGCGACCCGCTGCGCTCCAGCGACGAGCGCGCCCGTTCCGGGCTAGCGACGCTGGCCGTCCAGGCGGCGCGCCTCGGCTGCGGCGATGCCCTCGGACGAGTGACCGCCGCTGCGCGCGTCCTCCTCGACCCGGCCGCTCGTGTTCCCGCCGGGGCCCGGTTCCGGATCTGGGGGGGCGTCGACGCGGTGGCAGACGCCGTTGGATCGGGCGGCGAGGCGCTTCCCGCTCTGGTGACGCTGAAGGTCTATTTGAATCTGCTGGATGTGGAGCTAGGGGGCGGCGGACGCCCGCGGCTGGAGAAGGCGCTCTCTGCGGCGTGCCTGCCCCTCGCGAAGGAAGTCCGAGACGCGCTCGACCAGTTGGAGCGTGCAGACGGCTACCCGCACGAGGTCGGCTTCGGCTTGGCGCCGGGCGGCCGGCTCGCCTGCAAGATCTATTATCAGCTGCCCGGATGGCGGCGCGTGCTCGTCGCCGACCTCCTCTCCTCGCTCGGACTGCCAGCCGATCCCGGTCTCCTCGTCCCGGAGATCCCGGGGATCCTGAGGGAGTCGCTCGCATCGAGGAGCCGCTCCGGCATCGCTTTCGCCATCGATCCCTCGAGCGGGGGGGCGATCGCTCTCACCGTCGCGGCGGGGTTCCCCGTTCCGATGCTGACCCCCCAGGAGACCAGCCGGCGGGTGGCGAGCTGGATCGAGGGGCAGGGCTGGTGCGTCGACTCCTACCGTGCGGTTCTCGGCCGGTTGCTCCCCGACTGGCAGTCTGCGGACGCCTCCTCGACAGCCGGCCACCTTCGCATGCATTCGCTCTTCACGAGGACTCTGTCGCGCGACGGCTCCGGGCACGCAACGATCTATCTCCGTCCCTGGGTTTCGGGGATCGCCTGAAGGTGCGCGGAAGAGCGTCGGGTCGCGCTTTCGCAGAGCGCCAGCGGCGAAATGGAGGGCCAGGGTCAGAGCGAGGCCGATCACCGGAGCGCCCGAACAATGGTCGGCACGCGAAGTCGATCGTCTCGAACGTCGGCCGAGGGTGACCGACCTGTGCCTCCCGGAAACCTGGCCGGACGCGAGATCGGTGACAGGCTGCGTGTCACCCAGGCACATCGCCAAAACACAGCAGCGATAGAACAAAACGCGTAAGCCATGAAGAGTAGTACATGATCATTTTTTCGCTTGGCTGCTCTTTTAATCCATCTTGTTGACGAACCTGTCCCTCCCCTGCGATCTTCAACCGTATTCGATGGACTGCCAAACCAGCGACTGCCGCGGTGATTCTTCAGGAGTGTGAATCGTCGATGGAACCGCGCACCCCGCCGAACGACCCGGAACCCACAGTCTCTCTCTCGCCCACAACCACGACCAGCGTCTCCGAAACCGATTCCCCTCATCCGGCCGAGGCGTACTCGAACCTTGCGGTCGTTGACGATATCCAGGCGACGCAGCTTCTCGAAGCTGTGCTGGCGCTCCGGCAGGGAGACTTCAGCGTCCGTCTGCCGTCGAACTGGGCCGGCGTGCACGGGAAGATCGCCGACGCGATGAACGACATCCTCGCGATGAGCGAGCGGCGCGGGCGCGAGATGGCGCGGATCACGACGACCGTCGGGCGTGAGGGGCGGCTTCGTGCCCGCCTCTCGGTCCCCGGGTTGACCGGAGGATGGGCCGACGAGCTCGCCTCGCTCAACCAGCTCATCGACGACCTCGTCTGGCCGACGACCGAGGTGACGCGCACGATCGGGGCTGTTGCGAAGGGGGACCTCGGGCAATCGATGGCGCTCGAAGTCGACGGACGGCCGCTCGAAGGGGAGTTCCTCCGCTCCGCGAAGCTCGTCAACCGGATGATCGACCAGCTCTCGGTCTTCACCTCCGAGGTGACGCGCGTGGCGCGCGAGGTCGGAACCGAGGGGAAGCTCGGCGGCCAGGCCCAGGTGAAGGGCGCCAGCGGGGTTTGGAAGGACCTGACCGAGAGCGTCAACTCGATGGCGGACAACCTGACCGCACAGGTCCGCAGCATCGCCGAGGTCACGATCGCGGTCGTCAACGGCGACCTCTCGAAGAAGATCACCGTTGATGTGCGAGGCGAGATCCTCCAGCTCAAGGAAGCGATCAACGTGATGGTCGACCAGCTTCGGTCCTTCGCCGCCGAGGTGACGCGCGTGGCGCGCGAGGTCGGCACGGAAGGAAAGCTCGGTGGCCAGGCCGTCGTTCCCGGCGTCGCCGGAACCTGGAAGGACCTCACCGACTCGGTCAACGCGATGGCCTCGAACTTGACGGCCCAGGTGCGCAATATCGCCGGCGTCACCACCGCGGTCGCGCGCGGAGATCTCTCTAGGAAGATCACCGTCGAGGTCCAGGGGGAAATCCTCGAGCTGAAAGACACGATCAATACGATGGTCGACCAGCTCAACTCCTTCGCCGCCGAGGTCACGCGCGTGGCGCGCGAGGTGGGAACGGAGGGAAAGCTCGGTGGCCAGGCGGCCGTGCCGGGTGTCGCCGGGACGTGGAAGGATCTGACCGACAATGTCAACTCGATGGCGAACAACCTGACCGCGCAGGTTCGTGGAATCGCCGAGGTGACCACGGCCGTGGCGCGGGGGGACCTCTCGCGCAAGATCGTCGTCGACGTGAAGGGGGAAATCCTCCAGCTCAAGGACACGATCAACACGATGGTCGATCAGCTGAACTCCTTCGCTTCGGAGGTCAGCCGCGTCGCGCGGGAGGTCGGCAGCGAGGGAAAGCTCGGCGGCCAGGCGGTGGTTCCGGGCGTGGCCGGCACTTGGAAGGACCTGACCGACAACGTCAACTCGATGGCGAACAATCTGACCGCGCAGGTGCGCGGGATCGCCGAGGTGACGACGGCGGTCGCTCGCGGAGACCTCTCCCGCAAGATCACGGTGGACGTGCAGGGGGAGATCCTCGAGCTGAAGAACACGATCAACACGATGGTCGATCAGCTCAACGCCTTCGCTGCCGAGGTGACGCGCGTCGCGCGCGAAGTAGGAACGGAGGGAAAGCTCGGCGGCCAGGCGGTCGTGCCGGGCGTCGCCGGCACCTGGAAGGACCTGACCGACTCGGTGAACTCCATGGCCTCGAACATCACCGCGCAGGTGCGCAACATCGCGCAGGTGACGATCGCCGTCGCGCGCGGCGACCTCTCACGCAAGATCACCGTCGACGTGGCCGGCGAGATCCTGGAGCTGAAGAACACGATCAACACGATGGTCGATCAGCTGAACTCCTTCGCCTCGGAAGTGAGCCGCGTCGCCCGCGAGGTGGGCACCGACGGCAAGCTCGGAGGTCAGGCCCAGGTCCCGGGCGTGGCAGGCACCTGGAAGGACTTGACGGACAACGTCAACTCGATGGCGTCGAACCTGACGGCGCAGGTGCGCAACATCGCCGAGGTGACGATCGCGGTCGCCAACGGCGATCTGTCACGCAAGATCACGGTCGACGTGCGCGGCGAGCTGCTCCAGCTCAAGGAGACGATCAATACGATGGTCGACCAGCTCAACGCGTTCGCCTCGGAGGTGACGCGCGTCGCGCGCGAAGTCGGCACGGAGGGGAAGCTCGGCGGGCAGGCCCAGGTTCCCGGTGTGGCCGGCACC
This sequence comes from Candidatus Eiseniibacteriota bacterium, assembly GCA_041946735.1. Classification (GTDB taxonomy): domain Bacteria; phylum Eisenbacteria; class RBG-16-71-46; order CAIMUX01; family VGJL01; genus JBHGAY01. The sequence goes on along the minus strand of JBHGAY010000028.1, from coordinate 22,439 downwards.
TGGAAGGACCTGACCGACAACGTGAACTGGATGGCGAACAACCTGACCGACCAGGTGCGCGGAATCGCAGAGGTGACGACAGCGGTCGCCCGCGGCGATCTCTCGCGCAAGATCACGGTCGACGTCAAGGGCGAGATCCTGGAGCTGAAGAACACCATCAACACGATGGTGGACCAGCTGAACTCTTTCGCTTCGGAAGTGAGCCGCGTTGCGCGCGAGGTCGGGACGGAAGGCAAGCTCGGAGGCCAGGCGATCGTCCCCGGGGTCGCCGGCACCTGGAAGGACCTGACGGACAACGTCAACTCGATGGCGCTGAACCTGACCGCGCAGGTGCGGAACATCGCAGAGGTTACGATCGCGGTTGCGAGCGGCGACCTGTCAAAGAAGATCACCGTCGACGTCCGCGGCGAACTGCTGCAGCTCAAAGAGACGATCAACACGATGGTCGACCAGCTGAACTCCTTCGCGTCGGAAGTGAGCCGCGTCGCTCGCGAGGTCGGGACGGAGGGAAAGCTCGGCGGGCAGGCCGAGGTGCCCGGAGTCGCCGGCACCTGGAAGGACCTGACCGACAACGTGAACTCGATGGCGTCGAACCTGACCGCGCAGGTGCGGAACATCGCGGAGGTGACGATCGCCGTCGCGAGCGGCGACCTCTCGCGGAAGATCACGGTGGACGTCCGGGGGGAGCTGCTGCAGCTCAAAGAGACGATCAACACGATGGTCGATCAGCTGAACGCGTTCGCTTCGGAAGTGAGCCGCGTGGCCCGCGAGGTTGGAACGGAAGGCAAGCTCGGCGGCCAGGCGACGGTGCCTGGGGTCGCCGGCACCTGGAAGGACCTCACTGACAACGTCAACTCGATGGCGTCGAACCTGACCGCGCAGGTCCGCAACATCGCAGAGGTGACGATCGCGGTTGCGAACGGCGATCTCTCGCGGAAGATCACGGTCGACGTGCGCGGCGAGCTGCTGCAGCTCAAAGAGACGATCAACACGATGGTCGAGCAGCTGCGCTCCTTTGCGTCGGAAGTGACGCGCGTGGCGCGGGAGGTCGGAACGGAGGGCCGCCTGGGCGTCCAGGCGGTCGTGCCCGGCGTCGCAGGGACGTGGAAGGACCTGACCGATTCGGTGAATGCGATGGGGGCGAATCTCACGGCCCAGGTCCGGAACATCGCGGAGGTGACGACAGCGGTCGCACGCGGCGACCTGTCGCGGAAGATCACGGTCGACGTCCGGGGCGAGCTGCTGCAGCTCAAAGAGACGATCAACACGATGGTCGATCAGCTGAACGCGTTCGCCGCCGAGGTGACGCGCGTGGCGCGCGAGGTCGGAACCGAGGGGAAGCTCGGTGGGCAGGCGAAGGTGCCCGGGGTCGCAGGAACCTGGAAGGATCTGACCGACTCGGTGAATTCGATGGCGTCGAACCTGACCGACCAGGTGCGCGGGATCGTCAAGGTCGTGACGGCGGTGGCCGAGGGGAACCTCCGCCAGAAGCTGACGGTCGAGGCGAAGGGCGAGGTCGCTGCTCTTGCCGAGACGATCAACAGCATGACCGACACGCTGGCGACCTTCGCGGAGCAGGTCACCAACGTCGCGCGAGAGGTGGGCGTCGAGGGCCGTCTCGGCGGCCAGGCGAATGTTCCCGGAGCGGCGGGGACCTGGAAGGACCTGACCGGAAACGTGAACCTCCTCGCGGCAAATCTGACGACCCAGGTGCGCGCGATCGCGGAGGTGGCGACCGCGGTGACGCAGGGAGACCTCACGCGGTCGATCCAGGTGGAGACGCGCGGGGAAGTCGCGGAGCTGAAGGACAACATCAACACGATGATCGGCAACCTCCGCGTGACGACCGAGCGCAACCAGGAGCAGGACTGGCTGAAGACGAACCTCGCGAAGTTCACGAGCATGCTGCAGGGGCAGCGCGACCTCTTCACCGTCGGCAAGATGCTTCTCTCCGAGCTGGCGCCGCTCGTCGAGGCGCAGCAGGGGACGATCTACCAGATGGAGGCCGAGGAGGACGGCGGCTTCGCCCTCCACCTCCTCGCGGGATACGCGAACGATGTCCATCAGCCGGCGCGAGTCCGGCTCGGCGAAGGGTTGCTCGGGCAGTGCGCCCTCGAGAAGCAGAGGATCCTGAGCCGCGTCTCGCCCGACTACCTCCGGGTTCACTCCAGCCTCGGAATGTCGCGGCCGGTCGAGATCGTCGTCCTGCCGGTGCTCTTCGAAGGGGAGACGAAGGCGGTGATCGAGCTCGCTTCGCTCCACTCGTTCACGCACACGCACCTCATCTTCCTCGAGCAGCTGACCGAGTCGATCGGCGTCGTCCTGAACACGATCGAGGCGACGATGCGCACGGAGAACCTGCTGCTGCAGTCGCAACAGCTGACCTCCGAGCTGCAGGCGCAGCAGAAGGAGCTGCAGGAGACCAACGCCGTCCTGGCGCAGAAGGCGAAGGAGCTGGCCGAGCAGAACGCCGAGGTCGAGCGCAAGAACATGGAGGTCGAGCAGGCGCGGCGGCTGCTCGAGGAGAAGGCGGCGGAGCTCGCGCTCACGTCGAAGTACAAGTCGGAGTTCCTCGCGAACATGTCGCACGAGCTTCGGACTCCGCTCAACTCGATCCTCATTCTCGGCCAGCAGCTCGCGGGCAACTCCGCCGGTAACCTGAGCGAGAAGCAGGTCGAGTTCGCGCGCAACATCCACTCGGCCGGTTCCGAGTTGCTGAATCTCATCAATGACATCCTCGACCTCTCGAAGATCGAGTCGGGGACGGTGACGGTGGAGGCGGAGCCGATTCCCTTCGACGTCCTCCGCGACAGCGTGGAGCGAAACTTCCGGCACGTGGCCGAGGCGAAGAGCCTGCCGTTCCACATCGTGTTCGATCCGGACCTCCCGCCGTCGTTCACGAGCGACCCGAAGAGGCTGCAGCAGATCCTTCGCAACCTGCTCTCCAACGCGTTCAAGTTCACCTCCCAAGGACACGTCGCGATGCGAGTGGGGGTCGCGGGCGCCGGGTGGAGCGTCGATCACCCGATCCTGAACCGGTCGCCGAAAGTGATCGCGATCGCGATCCAGGACACGGGGATCGGGATCCCGGCCGAGAAGCAGAAGATCATCTTCGAGGCGTTCCAGCAGGCCGACGCGGGGACGAGCCGCAAGTACGGCGGCACCGGGCTCGGGCTGGCCATCAGTCGCGAGCTGGCGTCGCTCCTGGGTGGGGAGATCCGCCTCTCGAGCAAGCCGGCGGAAGGGAGCACCTTCACGCTGTACCTGCCGGTGTCCTACGCGGGGCCCTCGACCGCGACGATCCCCTCTTCGGCGGGCGAGAGCCGGCTGACCGCCCCGGCCCTTCCGGTCCTACCGCTCATGCGGGAGGAGCCGATCGAGGACGATCGCAACGCGATTGCCCCGGGAGATGCCGTGCTGTTGATCGTCGAGGACGATCCTCACTACGCGAGGGTGCTGCTGGACCTGGCGCGCGAGAAGGGATTCCGCGGAGTCGTCGCGACTCGCGGGCAGCAGGCGCTTGCCTTCGCCAGGCAATATCGCCCTTCGGCGATCACGCTCGACATCTTCCTTCCCGACATGCTCGGCTGGACGGTTCTGAACAATCTCAAGCTCGACCCGACGACCCGTCACATCCCGGTCCAGATCATCTCGCAAGAGGCGCAGCGGCGGGACGGGCTGGCCTACGGGGCGTTCTCGTATCTCGTCAAGCCGGTCACCCTGGATGTCCTCGAGGAGTGCCTCGATCGCGTCCGCTCCTTCGCGATGCGCGCCGTCAAACGCCTGCTCATCGTGGAGAACGATCCGGCGGAGAGAGACCGGGTCGTCCAGCTCCTCGCGCACAACGACCTCGAGATCCGGACGGTCGACTCGGGGGGCCTTGCGGTCGAGCAGCTTCGCGAAGGCCGGTTCGACTGCTGCGTCCTCGATCTCCACCTGCCCGACATGAGCGGCATCGAGTTCCTGCAGACCGTGCATCGCGACCTCGATCACCACGACCTTCCGGTCGTCGTATGGACCGGGAAGGGGGTGAGCGCGGAAGAGGAGCGGGAGCTGAAGTCGCTCTCGAAGAGCATCGTCGTCAAGGACGTCCAGTCTCCGGAACGGCTTTTCGACGAGACCGCCCTCTTCCTGCATCGCGTGATTCCCCAGCTTCCCGCCGAGAAGCAGGAGATGCTGGAGCGTCTCCATCGGTCCAACGAGCCGCTTCGAGGCAAGAAGGTCCTGATCGTCGATGACGATGCGAGGAACATCTTCGCTCTCACGACCGTGCTGGAGAATCAGGAAATCGAAGTGCTGAGCGCCACGAACGGGAGGACGGCGATCGAGATGCTCGGTCGGACGCCGGACATCGAAGTGGTCCTGATGGACATCATGATGCCCGGGATGGACGGCTTCCAGACGATGCGCGAGATCCGTCGCGATCCGAGGTTCGAGGGCCTGCCCATTCTCGCGCTGACCGCCAAGGCGATGAAAGGGGATCGCGAGAAGTGCCTCGAGGCGGGCGCCTCGGACTACATCGCGAAACCGGTCGACACCGATCACCTGCTGTCGCTTCTCCGCGTCTGGCTGCAACGATGAAGAGCGCTTTCCGGCTCGGAGATGCCGGCGCAGGACCGTCCGAGGCGGGGAGCGGGGAGGGGCCGAGATCGATGATCCATGGAAAGGTGAACATCCTGCTCGTCGACGACGACGCGCGCAACCTCGACGCCCTCGAGAGCGTTCTCGAATCCCCGGACTACCGGCTCGTCCGAGCGTCGTCGGGGGCGGAGGCGCTACGGGCCCTGCTCGACGACGATTTCGCCGTCATGGTGCTCGACGTGCGGATGCCCGACATGAACGGGATCGAGCTGGCGCAAATGGTCAAGCAGCGGCGGAAGACGCACGACCTTCCGATCCTCTTCCTGACCGCCTACTACGGCGAGGACCAGCAGGTCCTGGAGGGGTACGGAGCCGGGGGCGTCGACTATCTCAGCAAGCCGGTGCATCCGGAGGTGCTGCGGTCCAAGGTAGCCGTCTTCGTCGAGCTGTTCCGCAAGGCGAGGGCGCTCGTGTTCGAGGTGAACGAACGGCGGGAGGCGGAGCGGCAGATCCAGAAGCTGAACGATCAGCTGACGGCGCGGGTCGCGGAGCTGGCGGCCGCCAACCAGGAGCTGGAGGAGTTCAGCTACTCGGTCAGTCACGACTTGCGCGCGCCGTTACGCCACGTCGCGGGGTTCGTACGGCTGCTCGAGGAACGGTCGGCGGAGAAGCTGGACGAGGAGTCGCGCGAGTACCTGCATGCGGTCCGCGAGGCGGCCGCTCGCATGGGGCAGCTCGTCGACGGGCTGCTCGAGTTCTCGCGCTTCGGCCGCACGGAGATGCGCCAGGGGCCGGTCGATCTCGCGCTGCTTCTCGATCAGACGTTGCGTGGGATTCCCTTGGAAACGCAGGGGAGGGAGATCGAATGGAGGGTCGCGCCGCTTCCTGTCGTCCAGGGAGACGAGCCGATGCTCCGGCAGGTGTGGTGGAACCTCCTGGACAACGCCGTCAAGTTCACGAGCAAGAAGCCGCGGGCGGTGATCGAGATCGGTTGGCAGGCGAATGGCGGCGCCGAGATGCTTTTTTGGGTGCGGGACAACGGAGCCGGATTCGACATGAGCCATGCGGGGAAGCTGTTCGGGGTGTTCCAGCGGATGCACCCGCGGACGGAGTTCGAGGGGACCGGGATCGGTCTGGCCAGCGTTCGGCGGATCGTGCAGAGGCACGGGGGGCGGATCTGGGCGGACAGCATTCCCGGAGAAGGGACCACTCTCTACTTCACCCTTCCGAAGGAAGGGCAGGATGCCACATGACGGAGAAACCCGGACAAGAAAGTGCGCAACCGAGCAGTCTGCTGGGCGACGTTGCGAAAAGGATCCTCTTGGTCGATGACGATCCGAACGATGCGCGCCTCGCGCTCGCCGCGTTCGCTCGCAGTTCCCTGGACGAGCAGGTGACGCTGGTCACCGACGGCAGCCTCGCGCTGGCCTACCTGTACGGACGGGCTCCCTTCGACTCGGTGCCTCGGCCGAACCCACCCTCCGTCGTCCTGCTCGATCTGAAGCTGCCAGTCATCGACGGATTCGAGGTGTTGCGACAGATCAAGGAGGATCCGGCCCTCAAGTCTCTACCTGTCGTCGTATTGACTTCTTCCCGCGAAGTGCGAGACGTGACGCGCGCCTACGGCCTGGGGGCCAACGGGTACATGGTGAAGGTGATCGACTTCGATCGGTACTGCTCGGCCCTAGAGGTCGCAGGACGGTTCTGGACGGCCGTCAACGAGCCGCCTCCGAGGTGGCGCGGCCCCGAGCCGATGGAGGACTCATGGACGGACACGGCGAGCGGGTAGAGGCTCGGTTCCGCATCCTGCACCTCGAGGATGATCCGCAGGACGCGATCCTCGTGCACCACGCGCTGGCCGCCGAAGGAATCGACGCCGACATCCGCACCGTCGGGAGTCGGGCCGATTTCCTTCGGGAGCTCGAGAAGGCGGAGTGCGATCTCATCCTGGCCGACTATCGCCTCCCGGCGTTCGATGGGCTGGAGGCGCTGGAAATGCGCCAGAGCCGCCTTCCGTCCGTCCCGTTCGTGTTCGTGACCGGGGCCCTGGGAGAGGAACTCGCCACCGAGACGCTTCGGCGCGGCGCGACCGACTACGTGCTGAAGGACCGGCTCTCCCGCCTCGGCTCCGTCGTTCGCCGCGCGCTGGGCGAGGCTCAGGAGCAGAAACGTCGCAGGGAGGTCGAGCAAGCGCTGCGGGTGAGCGAGGAGCGCTTTCGCATCGCATTGTCCAACTCGGCGATCTCGGTCCACTCCTGCGACGCCGACCTCCGGTATGTCTGGGTGTACAACCCATGGGACGGCCTGACCGCCGGCCAGATGGAAGGCAAGCGCGACGACGAGCTGTTCGCACCCGAGAACGTGCGGGAGCTGACCGACCTGAAGTGCGACGTGCTGAGGAGCGGCGCGCGCATCCGGCGCCAGATCACCATCCGCATCGACGAGACCGGGACGCTCTGCTATGACGTGACGGCGGAGCCGCTGTTCGGTCCCTCGGGCGTGATCTCCGGAGTAACCGCCGCAATGACCGACGTGACCGAGCTGGTGCGCGCGAAAGCGGCGGCCGAGGAGGCGAACCGGGCGAAGGACTACTTCCTCGCCGTCCTGTCACACGAGCTGCGGACTCCTCTCACCCCCGTCCTGGCGACGATCGGCATGCTCCAGTCCGAAGTGGGGCTCGCCCCGCAAGCCCGGGAGGGTCTCGCAGTCATCCGGCGCAACGTCGAACTGGAGGCGCGCCTGATCGACGATCTCCTCGATCTCACGCGGATTGCGCGAGGCAAGATCGAGCTGTCGCGGCGTCCCCTCGATCTCGCCGAGGTCTTGCGCGAGGCGATCGAGGTGTGCCACGCCGATCTCGAGGCGGCGGATCTCGACCTCGAGATGGCGATCGAGCCGGGACCGTTCCCGGTCGAGGGCGACGGGGCGAGGCTGCAACAGGTCTTGTGGAATCTTCTGAAGAACGCGATCAAGTTCACGCCTCCGGGCGGGCGCGTGCGCGTGAGCTGCCGGCGCGATGGAGGCTCGACCGTCCTTGCCGAGATCGAGGACGACGGCGCCGGTATCGAGCCGAGCTTGCTCGAGCGGATCTTCGACGCGTTCGAGCAAGCGGAAGCCCCACGCAAGCTCGGCGGGCTCGGGCTCGGGCTGGCGATCAGCAAGGCGCTGGTGGAGCTTCACGGGGGCTCCATCGAGGCGCGGAGCGGCGGCAAGGGACTTGGCTCCCTGTTCCTCGTCCGACTCCCGCTCGACGAGTCGGCTGCCCTCGCCTCCACCGCCCGATCCGTTCCTCCCCCGGCCGAAGAGAAGGCTCCCGCGTTGCGGCTGAAGATCCTTCTCGTCGAGGATCACGAGGACACGGTGTGGGCGATGGAGCGCTTGCTGGGTCTGCAGGGACACGAGGTGCAGACCGCATCGAGCGTCGCCGCTGGCGTCGAGATCGCCCATCGGGAGCGGTTCGATCTGTTGATCAGCGATCTCGGACTGCCCGACGGAAGCGGGCTGGATCTCATGGCCCGCATCCGCGACCTGGGCATTCGCCTGCCCGCGATCGCGCTGAGCGGACATGGCCAGGAACAGGACGTGGACGCCAGCCTGCTCGCCGGATTCCTCACCCATCTCACCAAGCCGGTGGAGCCGTCGCGGTTGCTGCAGACGATCCTATCGGTGGCCGAGTCTCACGGAGTCTCGATCCCCTAAGCAGAGTCTGCACCATACGAGGGCTGTTCGTCGGAGCGGAGCAGCGGATGGGGCAGGCAGCGAGTGGGACAGGCATGAGAGACGGCCGGGGGCGCTTCGCCCCCGGCCGTCCCTTACGAAACGACTCCGATCGGCTCGCAGTTGCTCTTAGCGGTAGAGAGCCTTCACACGGCCGAGCGTCGTCTCCTGGACCGCGACGGGACCGCCGCAGTTCAGCATGTTGTTGACGACGGTCTTCAGCCAGTCGAAGTCCGAGCCGTTGTTGTAGTAGGAAACGTACGGGCTGTTGATGCAGATATCGAAGCTGCCTGCGCCGATCGCCTTCGAGAAGAGGTGAGGAACCCCATCCCCGTTGACCGCCGCGACCGCAATGCCCGGATCGGTCGCCCGGAGCGAATAGTAGGTAGCCGAGATGTCCGCGAAGTTGTAGGAACTGGGAAGCCCGATGGCGAGGCAGTTGTTCGGATCGGTGACCGTCGAATGAGGAACTCCACCGACCGTCTGCCAGCAGTAGTTGTTGATGTCGTTCTGGACGAGGTAGTCGTTCACCGCCATCGCGAACGGCTGGTAGCACGTCCCGCCATAGAAGTGGAGATGGCCGCCCGCCGTTGCGAAGTCGGCTCCGTGGGAGACGCTCGGCCCTTCCACCAACCCACCGTCCATCGCGACGAACACGTGGGTGTAGCCGCTGAGATCCACGCCGGAGAAGTCCTCGCCAGCGTAGTAGTCGTAGACGACGCCGAGCTGGTCGAGAGCGCCGTTCAATGCGACGTCCGTCGTCGAGATGAGCAGCACGTCCGCACGGTCGGGCCCGATGATCCAACCGTCATTGTTCATCGGGATGCTCGGATCCGAGCTGCCGACGGCAAAGGCGCTTCCCGTAACCATCAGACCGAGAGCGAGGAACGCTAGCAGTTTCTTCATGTCGACCTCCAAGAGACTTGAGTTCACCGTCATGCTCGACGGCAACGTGCACGTTTAGCCACCCGCAGAGTGAGCCCCGGCCGAGGCTCCTGCATACCCATCGGGTGGAGCGAAGCCATTGTAACACAAAAGTCTTTGGTGGCCAAAGCTTTCCCGCCGTCCGGACCCGTTTCGGCGCTGGCCGGCTCCCGACGGCGGCGCCGGGCGGGCTGCGACCTGGCTACGCGATGAGCGCAGGGCAGGAAGTGGGTCAAGCGTGAGAGGCGTCGGCCGATACTCAAGCAGGTGACACACGGGCGTTCGTGCCGCTCGCGCGCGGCTCCTGCAGGGGACGACGGCTCGGGGATCCCATAGCGGAATTGAGAGATCCGAGGATCGGAGGGGAATCGCGGTGGACATCACGTCGGGTTCGGTCGACTCGCTGGTCTCCGCGCTCTCTAGCCAGCAGGCCCAGCGGGAGTCGATCGCATACTCGGCACTTGGCCGGGGCGCGACCAGGTTCGCGGCGAAAGAGTACGACCTTGCCCGCATCGAGTTTCAGCGGGCCGTCGCTTTCAAACCAGATCTGATCGAGGCCCAACGCTATCTGGGGGCGACCTTTGCCGCCCAGGGCCGAACGGAAGAGGCGGTTCTCGCGTACCGGAGAGCCGTCCAGGTCGACCCGGCAGCGACCGAGGCGCGCGAGGACCTCGCCCGGCTGTACATGACGAACGAGCGGTACCCGGAAGCCGAGCAAGAGTTTCTGCAGATCGCGAAGCTGCATCCCACCTGGGCCGGCCCGGCCGCCTCGCTGGGCCACATCTATCTCGCGACCGGCCGTCTCGCGGAAGCCGAGACGCAGCTCGCGAAAGCGGTCCGGCTCTCACCGAACGAAGCGGCTGCCCACTACAGTCTCGGTCTCGTGTTCCATCAGGAAGGGCGCTACCGGGAAGCGGTTTCCGAGTTCGAGCGGGCGATCCAGCGCGATCGCGGGTACGCCGCCGCGTACGCGGACCTTGCCTACTCCTACCTCGCGCTCGAACAGCCGGAGATGGCGGAGAGTCAGGTGCAGACTCTTCTCTCGTTGCAGACAGAGGAAGCGACGGCGCTCGCGGGCGAAGTGCAGCTGACGATGTACACGCCGAAGATCCTCTTCCAGGATGCGACCAGCAGCAGCTTCCCTTCCCGTCTCGGACCCGGGACCTCGCTGGCCGATCTCGATCCCACCCTCGCCGCGGCGGGTGCGTCCGAGACTTTCACGATCGTCCTGCAGTTCAACCAGAGGATGGACATCGGCTCCGTGCAGAACGTCTACAACTGGTCGATCCGCAAGGCGACGGGGGGTCCAGGCGGAGCCTACAACTACGGCGCGAACCTGTTTCCGCAGGCCGACGCCGCGGTCTCACCGATCCCCGTCTCCGTCTCCTACGATCCGCGCACCTACCGCGCGACCATCCGCTTCCGGATCCTGCAGAACGCGGCGGCGGACGCTCGAATCGACCCATCCCATCTGGTCTTCCAATTCCGGGGCACGGACGTCTCGGGCAACTCGATGGATCCGAGCGGCGACGAGTACGACGGAAGCGCCGGGTCCGCATTCTGAGGCCTGGCGCTCCCTCGCCGGCCGGCCCCCCGGTTCTTGCTGCCGATCGATGACAAAAGCGGCGACCGCCCCCTCGATCGAGAGGACGGTCGCCGTTGGACGAGGACGACAGGTGCGCCGGCGAGCGCGCTTTCGTCGTACTATCTGACGATCGTCATCCTTCCCGTCAGGGTCCGGCCGATCGCGGAGAGTCTGTAGAGATACACGCCGGTCGTGACTGCGCGGCCGTGGTCGTCCCGGCCGTCCCACAGGCTCTGATGGCGCCCTGCCGGCATCCGGCCCTCGAGGAGCGTGCGCACAAGGCGTCCGGCAGGATCGTACACGCGCAGCGCGACGTCCGCGGTCTGGGGGATCTCGAAGCCGATCGTCGTCTCCGGGTTGAACGGATTCGGATGGTTGGCGTAGAGCGTGAGGCCCGCGGCCGCAGCGAGGGGCTCGACGCCCGCCGGAGTCGGCTCGATGACGAAGTTGCGGTTGCTGATGTCGAAGAAGATGTTGTCCGCAGCCTCGACCTTGATGCGCGCAGTAGGCGCGTCGACGTTGGGAACCGTGATCGCTTCGGAGCCGTCGTTCGGCGTGCCGGAGACGATCGCCGTCGGCCAGGTCGTCCCGCCGTCGGTGGAAAGCAGGATGTTCACCGTCTGGCAGTTGATGGGAGCCGCGTTGGTTCCCGCGACGTCCCAGGTGATCGTCTCCTGGTTCCCACCGGTCCAGTTCACCACATCGTTGGGATAGGTGACCCGGAACGGTCCGTGCGAGTCGACCGTGATGGACGCCGTCATCGCGTCGGTGTTCACTCCGACCCCGCCCGGCTGCACGTCACGAACCGTCAGACGGAAGTTGAGAGTCCGCGCGTAGGACGGAAGAATCTCCCCGATCGTCTGGCTGTTGTTCAGCAGATCGGAGAGCTTCGGGAAGGTCCGCTGCGGAGAATCGGTGGCGAAGAAGGAGCGGAAGATCGGGGCATTGCCGGTCGGCGTGTTGGGGTGTCCGGCCGGTCCGAGGTCCGCTTCCTCCCAGCAGTAGCTTGCCGTGCCGGTCGTCGTCGCCGAACCGGTGAGCGTGAACGGCGTGCTGATCGGAATCGTGTAGCCGCCGGGGCCGGCGTCCGCCACCGGCTCGATCACGCCGGCCGGAGTCGTGACCGGGCAGACGCTCCCCGCACCGACCGTCGTATACGTGACGATCTCCTGGAGGCTGATCCAGACGAAGTAGGCGTCGCTATGCAACTGCAGGTTCTGGCTCCCGCAGATTCCGGCGTACGCCATGATCGTCGATCCGCTGCCCGGCTCGTAGGCGGTCGGCCCGTAGCGGTTGCCGCCTCCGCAGGCGCCCGCGTTTCCGTTGAAGCAGTGGTTCGATCCGTACTGGTGCCCCATCTCGTGGGCCACGTAATCGATATAGAAGGCGTCACCGATCGGCGCGAACAAGCCGGTGACACCGCGCGCCTTGTTCCCGGCCCTGCAGACGACGCCGAGGCCCGCGATCCCACCGCCGCCGGTCGAGAAGACGTGGCCGATGTCGTAGTTCGCCGAGCCGATCACGGCGTCGATGTTCGCCTGGTTCTGGCCCAGCATCGTGTAGCCGTCGTTGTTCGTGTACGGGTCGGTGTTCCCGTTCGTGTAAATGAGCAGGTCGTTGTTGGCGACCAACACCATCCGGACCGCCACCTCATCCTCGTACACTCCGTCCACTCGGTTGAGCGCGGTGACGACGGCGGCGAGGCCGAGCGGAACGGTGCCGCCGTGGAATGTCGTGTACTCGCCGGTCGCGGCGATCGCCGTCCGGTACGTGCGGAGATTCGCGCCGCTTCGGCCCTGGGCTCCGCCCATCAGCCGGTGGATCTCCTCCGACATTCCGTCCTCATCGATGACCGTGCAGCCTTCCAGCATGCTATGCGACCGCAGGTCGCTTTTGAGGTAGCTCTGGTAGTGCACCGTGTCGTTCTGCTGGTAGGGATCAATGTAGATCGAGCCGTTCGCGGACCGGATCTGCGCGTGGAACCCATGCGGAGTCAGATCGAGGCGAACGTGCGCCGAGGGATCATCGAGGCCGTATCCCGCGTAGGTGCGGATCTCCGGATAGCGCGCTTGCAGCTCGGGCGCCATGACGGGACTCTCGACGATCGAGAAACGCCCCAGACTGCCGTCGGGAAGAGGGAGCGAGATCTCCGCGCGGCCGGCACTCGCTGCGTCGGTTCCCTCGAGAGGGACTGCGGCGAGGAAGTCTTCGAGCGCGGGGACGTCCAGCGCCAACGCGCGATAGGAATCGGGAGCGATCCATCGCTCACCGGTCGAAGGGATCGAGGAAGGGGAGACGTCGGACCAGGGCTGCATCGCAGCGCTCGCGGCTCCCACCCAGACGGCCGAGGCGAGGAGAACGAGCGCCAGGGACCTCCATATCAATCTGTGGACCATGGGGCAGACCTCTCGGGTTGGTGCTTGGTGGCTTCGGGTTGCTGACGCCGGACCCGGGTGAACCCGGAATGAATGACAGATGAGATTACCGCCGGGAGCGGCTGGATGCAACGCGGGAAATGCTCGAGGGGGGATCGTTCGTTTGCGCTTTCGGCGAGGGGGAGCCGTCGCGCTCCGCCGGATCGCCCGCAACGGCAGCGGGGATCACCATCCCGCTGCCGCCGGCGGAACCCGCACAGCGATGCGCGAGAGGGAAGTTACATCTCGTAGGGCTCGTCCAGAATCGCTTCGGGGTCGGTGTCGCTATCGGGCGGCTGCTTCGCGATCTCCTCTCGGACGAGTCGCTGATGCTCGATCTCCTCGAGCCGCAGCTCCTCGAACAACTTCCTCACCTCGGGATCCTTCAGATACGGCGCGGCTTTCGCGAAGAAGTCGTGCGCCTTCTCCTCGGAATCGAGAGCGATCTCCAGCACGCGGCGGGGCGTGATGAATGCTCGCGCCTTTTCGTACGCGGGAGCCTCGATCTCCCAGACCGCGTCGCGGTCGATCGTCGCCGGAGCGTCCGCGAAGCGCTGCTGCCGGCGAGCCCGAAGCTCCGATCCGTGCTTCGCCTCGTTGGCGGCCATGTATCGGAAGAAGCGCGCCGCTTCCGGAGTGAAAAAGGCCTCCATCTGGTCGGCGAACTCGAGGTAGCGCTCCTCCGCCTCCTCCTCGATCAGAATGGCGAGGTCTAGGGCGTCTTGTAGCGTCAATGCCTCGAAATCGATGTCTCGGATCATCGCGGTCCTCCGTCTCTGGGTCGGAAGGACGACCAAGTCTTGGATAGCCCGGCGCTCCTCACATAAGACGCGATCGTAGGCGAACGGGACCCTGGCATCAAGACCGCGGCGTCTCCCCTCCTCGTCGTCCACCGCCTCCGCCACCGAACAATCCTCGGTCCGATACATTCGCCTTGGAATTGTTTGTCGGGAGGAGCTTCCCCGTTATGCTCCCTTGTTCCGTGTCCTCGCGCTACCGACCGATCTTCCGCAGGAGCGGGGACCTTCAGGGAAGGCGGATTTCCGGGCGGCGGATGCGGGAAGGCACCGGGAAGCAAAGCGAAGGAGAAGCAGGATGAGCATCGACGGGATTGTGCTGGTCACCGGAGCGACCGGGCAGCAGGGGGGTGCCGTGGCCCGGCAGCTCCAGGCCGCGGGCGCGGGCGCGAAGGTTCGGGCAATGACGCGACACCCGGAGGGGGAGAAGGCGCGGGAGTTGGCCGCGCTCGGCCTCGAGATCGTGCGAGGCGATCTGGACGACAGGGACTCGCTCGCGCGCGCCGTCCGCGGAGCGTGGGGCGTGCATGGCGTCCAGAACACGTGGGAGGCGGGCGTCGAGCGCGAAGAGGCGCAGGGGAAGCGTCTCGTCGAGGTGGCCCGTGAGAACAACGTCTACCACTACGTCTACTCCTCCGTTGGATCTGCGCATCGGCGCACCGGGATCCCCCACTTCGACAACAAGTGGCGAGTCGAGGAGTCGCTCCGAGCGGCAGCCTTCCCGTCCTGGACGGTCCTCCGGCCGGTGTTTTTCATGGAGAACCTTCTCGGCCCCTTCTTCAAGCCGTCGATCGACCAGGGGACGCTGCGCGTCGCCCTCGATCCGAAGACCAAGCTGCAGATGATCGCCGTGGCGGACATCGGCAAATACGGCCGGCTCGCGTTCGAGGAGCATCAGAGATTGAACGGTCGTGAGATCGACATCGCCGGCGACGCGAAGACGATGCCCGAGGTCGCGGAGATCCTGAGCCGCGTCACCGGGCGGCGGATCGGGTTCGAGCGCCTCCCGATCGAGGTGGCGCGGTCTGCAAGCCAGGAGTACGCCATCATGCTCGAGTGGTTCGACGCGGTCGGCTACGACGCCGACATCGAGGGGAACGCGCGCGAGTTTGGAATCCGTCCGACCCCGTTCGAGGAGTGGGCGCGCACCGTGCGCTGGGACTAGTGCCCAGGGACTAGCGCGGTGCCCTGCGACTAGCGCGGTGTCCCGGGACCAGGAGATCAACTTCTCCGGGTGGCCGGCGGCCGGCGTCCGATCGCGGACCGGCCGCCGTCGATTCCCGCCGGTCGGGAGATGAACCTGGGGATGATTGGAATGGCCGCGATGGGATGATCCGAATGGCCCCGACGACCGGCCGATTGATCGGCGCCTCCGCCTGACGTAAGCTCCGCGCCCGTGGCATCGATTCCGCCAAACCGTCCCCAGCGCGATCTCCCAGGTCCCCGAGGAGTGCTTCGATGAAGTTGTGCCGCTTCCCGCTCCTTGCTTGCTCCGTCCTGCTCTCGCTCCTCATCCTTTCGCTCTGGATCGCCGCAGCATACGCCGAGGAGGGGATGTGGCTCCCGGATGCTCCTCCCGGCGCGTTCCTCGAGGAGCGCTACGGCTTCTCGCCGACCCCCGAATGGCTGGAGCACCTGCAGAAGTCCTGCGTGAAGATCGGCGCCTCCGGCTCGTTCGTTTCTCCCCACGGATTGATCCTGACGAACCATCACGTCGGCTCCGGCCAGCTCGAGAAGCTCTCGACCCCTGAGCGCAATCTCGTCGAGACCGGCTTCGTCGCTCGCAGCCTGGCCGAAGAGATTCCGTGTCCCGACATGGAAGTGCAGGTGTTGTGGAGCCATCGGGACGTGACGGGACGAATCGTGAGCGCGGCGGGGCCGGGAATGAACGCGGCGGAGGCGGAGGAGGCCCGCCGCAGCCGGATGACCGAGGTCGAGGCGGAGGCGGAGGCGGCGAGCGGTCTGAAGTGCCAGGTCGTGAAGCTCTACCGCGGAGCGCGCTACGAGCTGTATGAATACCGCCGCTACACCGACGTACGGCTCGTCATGGCCCCGGAGAAGGCGGCCGCCTTCTTCGGTGGCGACGCCGACAACTTCGAGTACCCGCGCTACGACTTCGACGTCTGCTTCTTCCGCGTCTACGACCGCGGCAAGCCGCTCGAGGTCGAGTACTACCTGCGCGTCGCGCCCGAGGGGGCGCGCGAAGGGGATCTCGCGTTCGTCTTCGGCCATCCGGGGCGCACGAACCGCCTCTGCACGGTCGGCCACCTGCGCTTTCAGCGCGACGTCGAGGTGCCTGCAACCCTCGCTTGGCTCTGGCGCCGCGAAGCTCAGCTCGCCACCTTCCTCGCCCGTTCGCCGGAAAACGCCCGGATCGGCGAAGGGGACTACTTCGGCGTGCAGAACAGCCGCAAATCGAGGACCGGCTATCTCGCCGCTCTGCAGGACCCGAAGCTGTTCGAGGCGAAGGAGGCCGTGGAGCGGGATCTGCGGAGCTGGGTCGACCAGGATTCCGATCGCGGGCGCCTCTGGGGCGATGCCTGGGATCAGATCGATGGCGCGTATCGCGTCTACCGGGGCTTCTTCCCTCGCTATCAGCTCCTCGAAAGCCGGGCGGGCGGCCGGTCCGCCCTGTTCGACATCGCCCGCCGCGTCGTCCGGCTCGCTGCGGAGCTGCCGAAGGCCTCGACCGCGCGCCTGCGGGAGTATCGCGACACGAACCTCGAGTCGCTGTGGCTCGATCTGTACTCTCCCGCTCCCATCTATCCGGTTCTCGAGGCTGACCGGCTGGCGAGCTGGATCTCCTATGCGGTGGAGACGCTGGGAGGCGACGATCCTCTCGTCCGGCAGCTTCTCGATGGGAAGCCGCCCGCGGAGCGGGCGGCCGAGATCGTCTCCGGCACGCGCCTCGCGGACGTATCCTTCCGCCGCTCGCTCGTGGAGGGCGGAGCGGCGGCCCTTGCCGACTCGGACGATCCGATGCTCGTCCTGGCGGCGCTCGTCGACCCCGAGGCGCGCCAGCTTCGCAAGCGCTACGAGAACGAGGTGGAGGGAGTGGAAACCGAGGCGTACGCCAAGATCGGCGCGGCGCAGTTCGCGCGACGCGGGAACGCGACGTACCCCGACGCGACCGGGACGCTGCGGATCGCCTTCGGGCCGATCCGCGGCTACGAGGAGCAGGGACGTGAGATCCCCGCGTTCACCCACTTCGCCGGAATGTTCGAGCGGTACGCGGAGAAGAAGGGACAGCCGGGATTCGAGTTGCCCGAGCGCTGGCTTTCGCGACGAGCCCGCCTGCGCCCCGACACCCCGCTGAACTTCGTCTGCACGGCCGACATCATCGGCGGAAATTCCGGGAGCCCGGTTGTCGACCGGCAGGGCCGCCTGATCGGCCTGATCTTCGACGGCAACATCCAATCGCTCGCCTGGGACGTGGCGTACTCGGATGCGCAGGCGCGCGCGGTCGCGGTCGACGTTCGCGCGATCCTGGAAGCGCTGCGGGTCATGTACGACGATGGCGCGCTCGCCGACGAGATGGAAGGGCGCTCGCGCTGAGACTCCTCGGCGTCCTGTCGACCCCGCGCTCGCGCTGAGACTCGCCGTAGGTTTGTCCCGGGCCCGGGATCCCGCTAGAGAAGGAAGACCCGGACGAGGACGTCGGCGATCCCGATCAACGCCGCCCCCGCGATCATCCCTGCGCAGATCGGCTCGAGCGTGTCGACCCAGAGCCGGAATCCGAGCGTCCGCGGACGGCCGGAGTAGCGGCGCGACATCCACCAGAAGAAGCCGGCTCCCGCGAACATCGCGAGCGAGGAATCGGGAGGAATGACGACGCCCAGCCCGATCGCGAGCGGCGAGAGCGGGAACGACCGCCACCGCAGGATCCGCAGCAGCTCGAGCCCGAGGCCGACCGCCGCCGCGATTCCCATCGACCACACCGCCGACGCCGGAATCGGCGAACGGCCTTGGGAGAAGACCGCCGCAACGAGATCGGAGACGCCTTTCCACTGGAGAGCCGAGGGGAAGCCGAACTGATCCGTCACCATCGCGTCCTGCAGGTTGCCGCCGGGCGTGTAGTTGGAGAGAAAGAGCAGGTAGAAGAGCGGCGTGCTCGCCAGAGCGCCGGCGAGGATGCCGATGCAATGGCCGATCGCCTGCTGGCGGGGCTTGGCGCCGAGCATGTAGCCCGGCTTGATGTCCATCAGGAGGTTCGATGCGTTCGACGCCACCTCCGTACACATCAGCGCGGTCATCAGGTTCGTCGGCGGATGCTTGGGGTGGAGCGAACCGAAGAGGAATTGGGGGATCTTCGAGAGCGAGCCGGTGGGGGTGATTCCGGTGAGGGCGGTAGAGTTCGCGGCGATCAGCGTGAGGACGAGGATCAAAGGAATCGCGAGCGCTCCCATGTCGATGCGGACGCCGAACCAGGCGTGAGTCATCCAGACCCCGATCGCGCCGATGATCGGGACTCCGACGAAGGAGACCCAGAGGGGGAGCTCGATCGAGGCGAGCGGGTCGCTTCCGGCCGCTGCCCCGGTCTCGCGGCGGCGCCGGAAGAGGCCACGGAACGCGGTCAGGATCAGCTTCGGGCGAGCGAAGAGGGAGACGAGAGCCGCGGTCACCATGATCGCGATGCCCCACCAGAGCGCCCAGCTATTCAGCACATGGATGCGGCTGAAGGTTCCGTCGGGCCGCGCCGGGATCTCCCCGATCGCGATCATCCAGGGCACGATCACGCAGAAGTTCAGCACCGCGCCGGCGAGCATGCTCATGGCGGCGCGAATCCCCATGAGACCACCGGCGCCGAACATCGCGAGGTCGAGGGTCGGGGAAAGGCCGAGCTGGCGGATGTCCACGCCGGCGAGCTTCGGAATCGGCAGCCGGCCCTTGTCGGCGAGCGAGTAGTACCAGGCATCGAGGTGCTCCGGCACGTGGACGAACGCCTTCAGCCCGAGCAGCTTCACCTGGATCCATCGCATGATGTTCTCGCCGCTCACGAACTTCAGACCGCCCGCAATCAGCGCCGCATACGCGAGCGCCTTCGCCTTGAAGAGCCCGACGGATGCGTGGGAGCTGTACAGGGTTTCGAGAACTACACCGCACGCCCGTCCTTCCGGGAAGGGCTGCTGCTCGTCGTTGATGAAGCGACGCTTCATCGGAAAGGCGACGAGGACCCCGAGCAGGGAGAGGACGACGTTGAAGAGGAGCATCTGGCTCCACTGCATCGGCCGGTTCTGCACCATCATGTACGCGGCCATCCCCGAGATCAGCGGCCCGGTCATGTAGCCCGCCGCCGTCGCGATCGACTGCATGCAATTGTTCTCGAGGATCGTCATGTCCTTCGCCCCGAGCCGCGAGAGCACCTTGAACATCGCGAACGCCAAGATGACCGAGGTGATTCCGACGCCGAGGGTCCAGCCGGTCTTCGCGCCGACGTAGAGGTTCGTGGCCGAGAGGATCCCTCCGAGGAGAAACCCGGTCAGCGCGGAGCGGAGGGTGAGCTGCGGCATGTCTCCGCGGTAAACGTTTTCGAGCCAGTGGCGATCCTTTTGCTCCCGAGTCCATTGGCGAATTTCTTCCTCGGGCAGGGGGCGCAACGCGGCGGCCATCGTTTCTCCTCGTTGAATGGTGGCTTGGAGTCGGAACGCCGGCGGGAATCGTACGTCCCCGGTGGGCGCAACGCAAGCGACCACACCCTACCGCACCGCATCGCCCCGCATCGCCTCGTGCCCGCATCCCCTCGCGCCCGCATCGCCTCGCCCCCCCGGAGATCTGCTAGAATCTTTCGTTGCCGTTCCACGTGTTCCCCGCGCGGCAGCGTTACCGCCCCGCGTCGCGGCCGGAGGTTGCATGCCTGCGTCTCTTCGCCTGACCGTCCTCTTGCTCATGGCTGCCCTATGGGCTGCCGCTTCGGCCTCGGCCGTCGAGCCGCGGGGCGCGGCCGCCGCGCTTGAAGAAGCGCTCGCCGGGATTCCGGCCGGCGCCGTTCCGAGCGGTGTGCTCTACGACCGCGTCCTTCCCCTTTCCCGCATCGAGCGCTTCGACGGCACGTCGAACGCGCCTGAGACCGACCTTGGGGACTGGCGGCAGGCCGAGGACGAGCTTCGCCGCGCCACGCTCGGCGCCCCCTTCCTGCCGCGGCTCGCGGACCTTCCGTCCGGACGGATCGAAGACGGGGAGGACCTGATCCCGCTCGCCATCCTCGACGTCCGCTACGACCGCTTGCGAAGCGACGCGTTGGAGACGGGAGCGATCGTGACTGCGGGCGGCACGCTACGGCTCGGTCGAGGGGAGGCTTTCGTCGCCGGACGGGCCGAGTTGGCCGCGCCGCTCCGTCCCTTCACTCACAGGGGCACGACCGTCCGTTTCCGCCTGGACCCCTCCCTCTTTCTGAGCAACGATCCGGCACCGCTGGCGCGACTCTCGATCGACTTCGACGACGGCCGCGGACCGCTCGATGTCGATCCTTCCGGCGATGCGCGCGTCCACTATGCGACGACGGGGAGGAAGAGCTTGCGCGTGCGCGCGATCCTCGCCGACGGGCGGTCCTTCGAAGCGAGGACTTCCTTCCTCGTCCGCGATCTCCGGACGCCCTCGCCGAACGACACCATCCACGTCACCGCGACGATCCCGTACCTTGGCCAGTACGGAACGGGCGATGCCTACGTCTACCTGGCCGAGGGGCATGACACCATCACCAACCCGGTCGTCGTGATCGAGGGGTTCGACATCGACAACACGATGCACTGGGACGAGCTGTACGCGCTCCTCAATCGGCAGAACCTTCTCGAGACCCTGCGCGGCGAGGGATTCGATGCGGTCGTCTTGGACTTCACCGACGCGGTCGACTACATCCAGAGGAACGCTTTCGTCGCGGAGGCGCTGCTCGAGCAGGTGGCTTCCTCGCTCCTTCCGCAAGAGACGATGGTCGTCGTGGGCGCGAGCATGGGGGGATTGGTGGGACGCTACGCGCTCGCCTGGATGGAGACCCACGGCATTCCGCACCGCACGCGTACCTTCCTCTCCTTCGATTCCCCGCAGGCGGGCGCCGATGTGCCGCTCGGGATCCAGTACTGGCTCGACTTCTTCGCGAACGACTCCGCGGAGGCGGCCGCGCTGCTCGCCGCGCTCGATACGCCGGGCGCGCGGCAGATGCTCGTCTACCACCATACGAGCCCGCCCGGCGGAACGGGCGAGAGCGATCCGCTGCGCACCGAGCTACTGGCAGACCTCCAGGCCGCCGGAGGCTATCCCGTCCAGCTTCGCAAGGCAGCCGTCGCGAACGGATCGGGTTCGCGCGAAGACCAGGGGTTCGCGCCCGCGCAGCAGATCCTCCTATGGGAATACTCGAGCTGGCTCGTGGACGTGACCGGAGACGTCTGGGCGGTCCCCGACGGTAGCGCAGCGACGATCTTCCGTGGGGAGATCGACGTGATTCTCCTGCCGCCCGACGAGACGACAGTCACCGTATCCGGCACGCGGCCGTTCGACGGCGCCCCGGGGGGATGGCGGGACAGCATGGCTCAGATGGACGCGGTGGAAGCCCCGTACGGCGACATCATCGCGCTCCATCCCAATCATTGCTTCATCCCGACGGTGAGCGCGCTCGACCTGGACACTGCGGATCTCTTTCACGACGTTGCCGGAGATCCCGATCTGCTTTCGCTCACGCCATTCGATGCGGTGTACTTCCCTTCCGGAGGAGGCAATCAGGAGCACGTCGACATCGGGGCGGAGAACGCGGCGTGGATTCTCGATGAAGTGCGACGAGGAGCGAGCCGCGCCCCCGACACACTCGAAAGCGCGGGCATCGCCTCGCTTCGGCTCTCGCCGAACCCTGCTTCGAACGGCAAGCTCTCCATCTCCTTCTCGGTTCCCGAGCCAGGTCCGGCCCACATCGCCGTGCACGATGTCACGGGCCGGTGTGTGCGCGACCTTGGCGTGCATGATGCGGCGGCCGGATTCGGTCGGATCGAGTGGGACCAGAGGGGAGATGGAGACCGGCCTCTTCCAGCCGGGCTCTACTTCGTCCGGTTGCGGGGTGTTCACCTGGAAGCGGTCCGCTCTCTGGTCCTCCTTCAGCCGTAAGGAGCTTGAGGGGAAGAGCCGCGTAGGGCGTGACGGTGTCACGGCGCTGGGGGAGCATTCGAATGGTGGTTGGAGTCCGATCGATCGATCGGAGCGTCTTATGTTCATAGGAACTGAGCCGATGATGGACGGTTACGCCTCCGCGATCGCCCCCAGCGTCTACGGTGTTCGGTAGTAATCGATTAGATGCATTCACCGATGCCTGTACTCACGAATAGATCTTCTTCTCGTATCACAAATGGACTTATGAAGCCCTGCTGCGCGTATTAGACTGAGGACGCTCGATTCGGATGCCTCCGGAGGATCCAGCGAACGAGAGCCTCTCGAGCGATT
>JBHGAY010000027.1:0-71648 GCA_041946735.1 Candidatus Eiseniibacteriota bacterium | reverse complement strand
TTCACGTCGTCACTGAAGTCGATGCGCTCGAGCAGATCCTCCGGAGGCTCGTAGCGCAGCCGCCCGGCGGACGCCCGCGTCAACGCATCGAGGAAGACCGACTCCTCCACCACGAAGTAGTCGAGGCGCCAGCGAAGCGCGTGCCTCCGCGGCTCGAGCCCGTGGATCTCGAAGCAGAAGCTCAGTTGGCTGCTCGCGACTCCCACATAGGCGACCGGGCCACTCGCGCCCGCCGTGGCCGCCCTCGAGGCGCCGTAGACCACCGGGACGAGAGCCGGCGCCGGCATGAACCGCCTTCCTTTGAAGCCCTTCGCCGGCCGCTGGTAGCCTCCACCCCCGAATGATCCCTGCACCGCGGCCTCCAGTCCCGTGATCCGAAGCTCTCCCGGCTCCACATTCCGGAAATGCACTCCCGACCGGTATCCCGCGAGCTGCTCGCCTTCCCGGACGACGCTCACCTCGAGTTGGTAGTGCCCGGCGGGCGCGCCGAAGTTGCAGGCGAGGACCGGCGCGCGCACTCCGGGAGCGAACTGGGGGGTGATTTCGAGGAAGTCCGCGTCCGTGATTGTGCGGCTCCACGAGCGCATGGCGGTCCGACCTGTAGCGTCCTTCAATCGAACCGTCACCATCGCGCCGCCGATCTCGCGCTCCGTCGCCGACAGGAATCCGTAGACGCGGAGCGAGTCGTCGTCCGGGCTCGAATGCACGTAGAGCGGGACGGCCGCCAACCCGCGCTCCGCCGCGTTCCGGTAGTTCCGCGCCTCGTCGGCGAGCAGCTCGGCGAAGGCGCGCGCCCCGTCTCCGGCGAAGGACTCCGGCGGCTGGTTGGGAGCCTGATGCGACTGGGTCCGCACTTGTCGGCCGCCCGGATAGCACAGGACCTGGTCGACGAAATCGAGCCCGACGCCGACGTGGAATCCCGTGCTCGGAGGGCCCATCAGGGAGATCGTCTGACCCGTCGCGGAGGAGAGATGGTTCAGGACGAAGCGGACGAAGCGAGGACCTTCGGGAGAGGGATCCTCCAGCCACGCTCCTTGCGGGTTGTGCGCGAGCAGGACGGCATACGAGACATTCCGCCAATAAGAGATGCGGGTGGGATTGAGGGGGTCGGGGTCGATTGCGCGCCAGTAGGAGTTCGCGAGGCTGTCGGCGCGCTCGCGCTCGCCCGTGCGATAGGCGTCCCACCATCCCTGAATACGCCCGGAGTAGGCCGGCAGGGCGAAGAACGGCTGCAGATTCCCGGGCATCCGCCAGAGGGCGAGGCGCATCGCCATGTCCGCGGCTTCGAGATCGCCGAGGTCGGAGTGGCAGATGCACTTCAGTAGGAGGATCTCCGTGCGCGAGAAGCCGGTGTTCAAGAGGGCGGTCACGTAGCAGAGGCCTTCGGCCGCGGAGTTCTGGAAGCGGATGCGATCCTCGGCGATCTTCGGGTCGGTGCGCTCGATCGCGAGTAGCTCCGCGGTGAGGAAGAGAAGCCGCGCGTAGCTATCGAAGTGTTCCTCGAGCGTCTCCGAGCCGAGCCCGAGTCGCGCGGCAAGCTCGTGCGCCTCGTCGGATCCGAATCCAGGGAGCGGATAGCGGAGCGGCAGACCGACGTCATTGACGAGCGAGGAGAGCGTCGCGTCGTCGCGTGACCGGAGCGGCAAGGGCGGGAGCGACAGCGGCGCGCCCTCGATCGAGAATGGCGCCAGCGCGGAGGCGATGCCTGCGCGCGCCTCCGCGAGGGCGCCGGCCAAACCATACCGGTCGTAGCAGAAGCGCATCTTGTCGAGTCGCGCGTCGAGATCGCGACAGAGGGCGGTCAGGTTCGTCGGCTCGAGATCGAGGGCCCTGCGGAAGGTCCGGCTCGACGCGTCGTAGTTTGGCGTGTTCGCGGACGCGAGAAGGTCGCCGGTGGCGATGTAGAAGGGGGGCCATCGGTCGCAAGGGTCGCGCAACCCGGCCAGCTCGGCACCGATCGCGATTCGTTCCTCGACCGTGACATCGATGGCGTCGCGGATCTGGGTGCGGAGCGCCGACAGGCGCTGCAGTGCCTCCTCGTCGGGGACTTCGAGCGGAGAGGCGCGCGCGGCGCGATCGAGCACGATCGACCGCCACCAGCCGGCGGGAGCCCCGTCCATGGTCTCCGCCGGCGTGTCAGTTTCGAAGAGGCAAGGAACCAGGAAGGGGATGATCTCAAGGGACACCGGGCTGGCGAGTCCTGATGCGCAGACCGCGGCCAGTGCTGCGGCCGTCAGCTCGCCGATGGCGTGTACGCCTGGCGCTCGCATCGGTCTGGACCTCACGCGACGCGCAGCAGATTCGCGTCGCCGATCCCCGGCTAGCAGAGATGATTGTACCAGCGCCGTACTTCCGAAAAAGTCCTATTCTCCTAGCGCCGCTCCCGGCCTCAGACTGGAATGCGGGTGGACGTCCTCCGGGAGCTGGAGACGACCGCTTCGCTCGTCAGAGATCTGCGCAGCTCACGAAAGTCCGTCCAAACGACAAGGGAAGGAGACGCTTCCGGCATGAGCGGGGTCGACCGATGAAGGTGCTCTCTCGGATCGCTGGCCTGGTCCTCTTGATCTCGCTGATCGTCCTGCTCGTACGCGGGCAGCTTCTTTCGCGCTCGCCGTTCGTCATTGCGGGGCAGGTCCTGGCGCTCGTCCTCATGTTCTGGGCGCGGGCGAACTTTGCGCGGGGACAGTTTCGCGTGGTGCCCGAGCCGGCCGCCGGCGCGACGCTCATCGAGAGCGGGCCCTACCGGTGGCTGCGCCATCCGATGTACGCCGGAGCGTTGCTGCTGCTCTGGTCGAGCGTGCTCGGCCATCCCGGGCCGGTGAACCTCGCGATGGCCGTCGTTGCGACGGTCCTAGTGATGATCCGGATCGCGGACGAGGAGCGTTCGCTGCGGGAGCAGCTTCCCGGCTACGAAACGTATCGAAGCAGAACGAAGCGGATCGTCCCCTTTCTGTATTGAGGAGCAGTCCTACGCCCGGCGCCGCCCGAGCGGGTGAGCCTCACTCGCTATCGACGACGACGACGGCTGCGCCCGTGAATCGTCCGGCCCGGAGATCGTCCAGAGCCTCGCCGGCGCGCGCCAGCGGATACTCGGTCACCTCCGTCTTGACCGGGATGCGAGGCGCGAGCGCCAAGAACTCCTCGCCGTCGCGCCGCGTCAGGTTCGCCACCGAGCGGACGATCCGCTCGCCCCACAGGATCTCGTAGGGGAACGACGGGATGTCGCTCATGTGGATGCCCGCGCTGACGACCACGCCGCCTTTCTCGACGGCGCGCAGGGCGGTGGGAATGAGCTCGCCCACCGGCGCGAAGAGGATGGCCGCTTCCAGCGGGCCGTCCGGCGGGTCTTCGCCGGCTTCCCCGGCCCAGACCGCGCCGAGCGAGCGCGCGAACGTCTGCGCCGCGACGTCCCCGGGGCGCGTGAAGGCGAGGACCTCGCGCCCCTGAGAGCGCGCCACCTGGATCAGGATG
This sequence comes from Candidatus Eiseniibacteriota bacterium, assembly GCA_041946735.1. Lineage (GTDB taxonomy): Bacteria > Eisenbacteria > RBG-16-71-46 > CAIMUX01 > VGJL01 > JBHGAY01. The sequence goes on along the minus strand of JBHGAY010000027.1, from coordinate 68,177 downwards.
TGCGCCGCCGCGCCAAAGCCGAAGAAGCCGATGCGGCGCGCATCGCCGGCCATGCGCAGGGCTCGGTATCCGATCAGGCCGGCGCAGAGCAGCGGCGCCGCCTGGGCATCGGGATACCCCGCGGGAATCGGGAAGCAGAAGCGCGCGTTTGCGACCGTCCGCTCGGCGAAACCTCCGGGGATCTGGTAGCCGGTGTAGCGGGCGTGGTCGCAGAGGTTCTCCCGGCCGGTGCGGCAGTAGCGGCAGACGCCGCAGCTCCATCCAAGCCATGGAACGCCGACGCGATCGCCGGGGGCGAAGTGCATCGCTCCCTCGCCGCGCTCCTCCACGATCCCGACGATCTGATGGCCGGGGACGAGAGGCAACCGGGGATCGGGAAGCTCACCATCGACGACGTGCAGGTCGGTGCGGCAGACGCCGCAGGCGCGCACGCGCAGCAGCAGGTTGCCGGGGCCGGGCCGAGGATCGGGCAGTTCGACCAGGCGCAGCGGCGTCTCCGGCCGCTCGAGGATCATCGCCTTCATGGTCTCCTCCAGGGCCGCGCGCGAGGCGGGCTGGAGACGGGGCGCGGCTGACGTAGAACTGTACACCCGCAGCGGGGAAGAGGACTGCAGCCGGCAGGAGGACTGCCGCCGGCAAGAGCGCTGCCGCCGGCGGGCGGCGCGCGTCCGTCATCCCAGAAGGCTGGACAGATGCTGCTGGATCGCCGGGACGACGGTAACGCCTGAGCCCACCGCGGCGGCAACGCGCCACACGCTCCCCGCGACCACGTCGCCGATCGCGAAGACCCCGGGGACGTTGGTGCGCCCGCCTCTGTCCGCGAGGACTTCGCCCGCTTCGTTGCACGCGATCTTGTCTCGGAAGGCTTCGGTGTTGGGCGCGAAGCCGATCTTGACCACGATCGCATCGACGGCGATCTCGCGGAGAAGACTTGCGCCTGTGGCGCCGGCGGAGTCTCTCGTGCCCGTCGGGTCCGTCACGGCCCCGCCGATCCGGCTCGCCGCCTCCGCGATCGTCATCGACTCGAGATGATCGGTCCCCGCAAGGGCGCGGATCTCCCAGCCGCTCCACCGTTCGATCTTCGGTTCCGCGAGGACGGCGCGCTGGATGTCGGTCCTTGCCCGGAGCGCCGGCGAGCGGGAGATGAGGTGCACTTCGCGCGCGATCGGAGCCAGCTCGAGGGCGTCCAGGCAGGCGGAGTCCCCGCCGCCGACGACCGCGACGGAGAGTCCCGCGAACCGCTCCCGGTCGGGAAGGATCTCCTCGGTGATCGAGGTGGCGAATCGCCCCGCCCCGGGCACTTCGAGCGAGCGGCGTCGCCGGCCCGTGGCGAGCACGATCGCGCGGCCGCGCAGCTGCCGTCCGCCGTCCGCGGTCACCGTCTTCGCGACCGGGTCGATCGAAATGGCCGGCATGTGGGTCCACACCTCGATCGACAGCGCGTCGACGGCCATCTGGATCCTTTCGCGAAGCTCCTGTCCGTCGTGGAAGATGCCGGCGGCGAAGTTGCGGATCGGATTGGGAGTGATGCGGAGCTGGCCGCCGATCAACGGTCCCGCCTCGAGGACGATGGGACGGATGCGGACGTCGGTGCATTCAAGCGCGCAGGAAAGCCCAGCCGGGCCTCCTCCAACGATGATGCAGTCCGCCTCGTAGTCGATCGCCATGATCCGGGACTCCCCGGGAGCCGGCCCACGCATCCGGTCGCGGCCTGTGCAAGACCCGCCGCAAGACTCGTCGCGATTCTAGCGATGGGCCGCGCCTTCGCCAACGACGACGGCGAGCCAAATGGCCACACGACGCGCGTCCGGTAGAGATCCGGGATCGCCGCGGCGCGGGAATCCACCGGACGCGGGAGTCCTTGTCCGCCGCGCCGGCTCCTTCCTAGCATGAGGGGGATGGCAGCGGCACGTTCCCGAGCAGATGGTGTGAGCGACGGCCGGCGCGAGAACCCAGGCGACGGCAAAGGGCAAACATCCGACCCGCGCGTGGTCGCCCTCGTGAGCGGCGGGCTCGATAGCGCGGCGCTGCTCGATCTGCTCCTCTCCAGTGGTCGCGTGGTGCATCCGATGTACGTGCGATTCGGCCTGCTGTGGGAAGAGGCGGAGCTCGCCGCCGCCCGCGAGTACCTCGACGCGATCGCCGCTCCGCGGCTGGCTCCCTTGATCGTCCTCGATGAGTCGGTCGCGACCGTGTATGGAGACCACTGGAGTCTGGCCGGCCCGGCGCCGGATGGAGCGACGCCCGACGAGGCGGTCTACCTTCCGGGCCGGAACCTGCTGCTCCTCGCGAAGCCGTTGATCTGGGCGTCGCGCCATAACATCGGCGAGATCTGTCTCGGCACCCTCCAGGGCAATCCGTTCCCCGACGCCGATGCCGTGTTCCGGGAATCGATGGAGCGGATTGCCGCCCACGCGCTCGGCGCAGAGATCCGGATCGCGGCGCCTATCTCCGGATGGACGAAGCGGGAGGTCGCGGCGCGCACGCGGCACCTCCCGATCGAGAAGACGCTCTCGTGCATCGCGCCGGCCGCGGGCCGCATGCACTGCGGCCGCTGCAACAAATGCGCGGAGCGGCGCCGCGGGTTCGCCGGAGCGGGCGTGCCCGATCCGACCGTCTACGCGAGCGAAGCGGCGGCGCCTGCGGATCGTGCAGCCGCAACCACGACGCCGGGCGCCGCGTGAGCGTGGCAGGCCGCGGGCGGTGGCGAGCGAACGAAGCGGGGTGGCGCGTGAACGAAGCCGGGTGGCGCGTGAACGAAGCCGGGTGACGCGCGAACGAAGCCGGGTGACGCGCGAACGACACCGGGCCGCGCCGGACAGGAGGCAGCGAGAATGTACACGATCGAGCGGGAAATCTCCTTCAGCTACGGCCACCGCCTCGTTGGCTACCCCGGCAAGTGCGCCCGCCTGCACGGACACAACGGGGTCGTCACGATCGAGCTGGCGGCCGAGCGCCTCGATGCTCAAGGGATGGTCTTGGACTTCACGGAGATCAAGAGGCTCGCAAGCGGATGGATCGAAGCGACGCTCGATCACCGGCTGATCCTCGCCGAGGACGATCCGGCGGCGGCGCTCCTGCGCGATGCGGGCGAGGAGATCCTGATCGTCCCCTTCCCTCCAACCGCTGAGAACCTGTCGCGCTACATCTTCGAGCAGCTCGCGGCGCGGGAGCTGCCGCTCGCCTCCGTAACGCTTCGCGAGACCCCGGGGTGCGCGGCGACGTACCGTCCGGCGCGAGGCGATCGCGACGAGGCGGGCGAAGCCGGTCGCCCGGGCGAGAGCCGGCGCGGGCGCCCGGGCGCCTGAGCGCGACGCAGTGAAGCGGAGCGATACGGCGCGGGGTACCCCGTTGTGGCGGGCGGAGCCGGGCCGCCGTCCGCGGTCGATTTCCATCTCCATTGCGCCGATCGGCACCGGGATCGGAGATCTCCTGGTTTCGCTTCCCGCTCTGCAGGGGTCGATCGACGCCGGCTTCCGCACCTATCTGCGCCCGCTCTCCGCGGTGCAGGTCGAGATCGCCGCGCGGGTCGCGGGCCTCCAGGGGATCGATTCGCAAACCGGAGGTCCGCGACGCGTGCCGCGCCCGGTGGTCGTGCGGCTGCGCGACCATCCGCTGCAGAGCGAGTTCTGGTGGGGATCGCCCGAGTTCGAGAGTCGCTACGGCGCAATCGGCATCGACGAGATCGTCTCTCGCATCGCTGCCGACCTCGGGTTGCCGCCGCCCGTGCCCGACCGCCTCGTGCCGCTCCGCGCCGGGCGCGCGCCCGATCCGAGCCTCCGCCGCACGATCCTGCTGCTGCCCTCCTCGGATGCCGGTTACAAGCTCTGGTCGTCCGCGCGCTGGATCGAGCTCGCCCGGATGCTCGCCGGTGGCGCGACCGCGCCTCCTTCCGCTCGCGGCGTGGCTCCGCGAGGCGCGCCGCGGCAGGTCGCCGTCGTCGGTCCCGGCGATCGCCGCGAGGTCACGGCGCTGCGCGAGCGTGGAATCCCCTGGCTGGAAACGCCTGCGATCGGCGATGCGATCGACGCTCTCTCGTCGTGCGCGGGCGTCGTGTCGGTCGACAGCGGCCTCTTTCACATTGCCGTTCAGCAGGGACGACCCGCGGTAGGCCTCTTTCGGCGCCCGAGCCTGTTCCGCCGCTCGGCGCCGTTGGCGCGTAATTGCGTCGCCGCCGCGTGCGATCCTGCCTGCCTCTCCCGGGACTTCGCTCGGGCGGCGCGGGGGCGGGAAGTGGAGCCGGCGTCGCCCGGCGACGGGCTTGCGCCCGACGAGCCGCCGGCGTCCGTCTGGCGCTGTGAGCGCCTGGAGGAGGAGCGCTGCATGGCGGGGATCACGGTCGCGCAGGTGCTCGACGCTCTCCACGATCTCGATCTCTGGTGAAGGCCGGGGAGGCGGGTGTGACGGTGTGAAGATCGCTTACGCGGGCACGATCGCGACCGACCCGACGAGCCCGGTCGAGAATCGCCAGGCGCCGGGAATCGGACGTCTCGCCGTCTCCGGCGACCGGATCGCCTGCAACAATCTCGGGAAGAATGTCTCCTTCGGCGTGATCGACGGTGGCGGGCGCATCGTGTGGCGGGGACGGTTCGCCGCAACGGACTTTCCCGAGGACGAAGAAGCCTCGGAGTTCGATCTGGACGCGCACGCCCTCCTCTGGGAACGAGCGCGTGACGATGTGACGGGCGACGGCGCCCGCGACCGCGTGCTGTTCCTGAACCATTTCGGGAAGGTGCGGTTGCTCGAGGCGGCAGCTGCATGGACCGAAGGGGCGGAAGATGTCGTGCCGGCCTTCGCCGCTCGCTGGGCGGGCGACGTCGCGTGCGCCGCGCTCGCCGGCGACAGGCTCGTCTCCGCCGGCTCGGCGGGCTATCACGTGCCCGACGCTCCGACCCCCGGCATCCTCGTTTCGGGCGCGCTGGCCGCCCTTCCCCGGCCGGGCGCGCGCCCCGCCTCTACTCCGCCTCGCGTGCCTCGGCACGACGCTCCTCTGCCCGGCGCCGCCTCCCCCGACGCGCCCGAACTTCCTCGCGAGATCTATCTCACCGACCTCGGTCTCATCTCTACGCTCGCCGTTTCGTCCGATGCCTCGCTCCTTGCGATCGGCGCTGGAGATCGCTTGCTCATCGTCCCTTTGGTCCGCTCGGGGGCCGGGCCCCCCCTCAATCTCGCCATCGGACGCCCGCTCTGGGAGCGGCGCCTCGGCTTCGCGCCGACATGGTGCTGCTTCTCGGATGGCGGCACCGCCTGCTGGGCAGCCGGGCCCGAGCCCGCTTCCGCCGCCGCCGCGGCCGCCGGCGAATGGGACCGGCTCGAAGGTGGAGGCTTCGCGCGCGTGGATCTCGACGGGACGGTCCGGCTGCAGCGCTTCTTCGTTGACGCCTCGCCTGCCTGGGGCAACGGTGGCGTGCCGTTCGTCCTTGCCCCACCCGGAGGCGACGCTTCGCTCCTCTGCCTCTTGCGCCCCGGACTCCTCGCCGCCTGGTCGTCCAATGGCGCGCGGATCGGTACGGCGCGGATCGATCGTGGGCCGGCCCGCGGCATCGCTCACCTGGCGCGCTTCGGCCGTCACGTGTTCTGTGGCTTCAACCGCGACGGCTACCGTCTCCATCACTTCCGTTTAGAGGAATGATGAAGAAGGGGCAGGAAGTACGATGAAAGATCGAGAACCAGGGGAGATCGCGAAGGCCGATTGCCGCTATACCGGCGTGTTACCCGCAAGCCGCAGCGCCGCGCCTTCCTTCGCACCCAGCCCGACTGCATCCAGTCCGCCGCGGCGCCGGCACCTGCTCCACCCCGGCCATCCTTTCGCCAGGCCGGGTCCTGCGACCTTGTCGGAAGTCGCCCGGCGCCCTAACCTTTACCCACTACCCACAACGATGAGAGCCGTCCGCTTTCACGCTCCGCTCACGGAGGCTGCGATGAGTTCCTTCGGGCCGTTCGAGCCGGACTCGACTCGCGTCGAGCCGCCCATCCCTACGTCGATCCCCGGTCTCGACTTGGTTCTCCAGGGGGGATTTCCACCGGGCCGCGTCTATCTGATCCAGGGGGACACCGGTTCGGGGAAGACGACTCTCGGCATGACCTTTGTGCTCGCCGGTGTTCGTCGCGGCGAACGATGCCTCTACATCACGCTCTCCGAGACGCGGGACGAGCTGGAGGCGGTGGCGGCCTCGCATCGGTGGAATCTCGAGGGGCTCGAGATCCTCGACCTCGCTTCGGCGCGCGCGGCGATCGACGCGGATGCCGAGTACACGATGTTCCATCCCTCCGAGGTGGAGCTGGGAGAGACGACGAAGGCGATCCTGCAGGCGGTCGAGACAAGAAACCCGGTCCGGGTCGTGATCGATTCGCTGTCCGAAATGCGCTTGCTCGCGCAGACCACGCTGCGTTTCCGCCATCAGATCCTCGCGATCAAGCATTTCTTCGGTTCGCGGGACGCGACCGTGCTCCTCCTCGATCACGGCAAGGAGGAGGACGAGATGACGGTGGCGAGTCTCGTCCATGGCGTCTTGTCGCTCGAGCAGTTCTGGCCCGCCTTCGGAGCGCAACGGCGCCGGATGAAAGTCGTCAAGATGAGGGGCCTTCGTTACAGCGGAGGTTTCCACGACCTCGCGATCCGGACCGGCGGGCTCGAAGTCTTCCCGCGCCTCGTGGCGGCCGAGCATCGGGCCGTCCGTTCGTCGAGCGTCATGACGAGCGGCATCGCGGAGCTGGATGCGCTGACGGGGGGCGGGCTGCCGTCGGGCTCGAACACTCTGGTCGTTGGGCCCTCCGGCAGCGGGAAGACCACCCTGTCGATGCATTACGTTCACCATGCGCTGCAGCAGGGGCAGACGGCCGCGGTGTTCGCGTTCGAGGAAACGCCGCAGATCCTGCTGATGCGCACGCGATCGATGGGAATGGACCTCGAGCCCTATCTGAACAGCGGGAAGCTGATGTTCCAGCCGGTCGATCCTGCCGAGCTGTCCCCCGGTGAGCTGGCCCATGCGGTGATGGCCGCCGTGGACGAACACCAGGCGAAGATCGTGGTCATCGACAGCCTGAACGGCTACATGCACTCGATGCCCGCGGAGCGCTTCCTCGCCGTCCATCTGCATGAGCTGTTCACGTATCTCAACCACCGCGACGTGCTCACCTTACTCATCTCCGCTCAGCACGGCTTGTTTGGCGAAAAGGAGGAGAGCGTGGAGGCGAGCTATCTCGCCGACAACGTGATCTTGATCCGGTTCTTCGAGGTGAGGGGGGAGATGCGTCAGGCGGTCTCGGTGATCAAGAAACGAGGTGGTCCGCACGAGAGGACGATTCGCGAGCTGCGTATGGGCGAACGCGGAATCACGGTCGGACCGCCGCTGCGCGACATGCAGGGAGTGTTGACCGGAGTGCCGTCGATCGTCGGCGCGCGCCGCGCGGGTTCCGATGATCGGGCGGCGAAGAGGGGGTGAGCGAGACGGCCCGCCTCCCTGAGGAATTGAGGGTCCTGATCCTGGCACCCACCGCTCGCGATGCGGAGCTCGGCGAGGACTGGCTTTCGCGGGCCGGTTTCGCCGTGTTCCGTTGCGCCGGGATCGACCAGGTCGCCTCCGAGCTGCAAGCGGGCGCCGGTCTCGTCCTTCTGACCGAGGAGGCGCTCGCCGGCGATCGGTTGGAGAGGATAGCGTCTCATCTCGCGCATCAGCCCGAGTGGTCGGACCTCCCGGTGATCCTCGTCGCGCACGGGGGCGCGGAATCAGCGATCTTCCGGCTGGCGACGGAACGGATCCCGAACCTCGTGCCGCTCGAGAGGCCCGTGCATCTGGCGACACTCTGTGCCGCCGTTCGGTCGGCGCTGGCGGCCCGCGAGCGGCAATACCAGATCCGGGATCACATGCTCGAGCGCGAGCGCAGCGTCGCGCTCCTCGAGGAGACGCGCGACCGGCTCGCTGCTGCGAAGGAAGCTGCGGAAGACGCGACGCGCGCGAAGGACGAATTCCTTGCGATGCTCTCGCACGAGCTGCGCACGCCGCTCACTCCCGTGCTGATGGCGATCGACCTGCTCGAGCGCGACAGTCGCTTTCCGAGCGGTCTCCGGGACATGCTCGCGCTGCTGCGGCGCAACGTCGAGCTGGAGGCGAGACTGATCGACGACATGCTCGACCTCACGCGAATCGTGCGAGGAAAGATCATGCTCGAGCCTCGCGTCGTGGACGCGCACGAGGTGATCCGCCACGCGTTCGAGAAGATCCATCCCGAGATCCAGGCGAAGCAGCTTCTCATCGAATTCGATCTGATGGCGAGGCACACCCTCCTCGAGGCGGATCCCGGGCGCCTGGAGCAGGTCTTGTGGAATCTGCTCAAGAATGCGGTGAAGTTCACTCCGGACCGCGGGAAGGTCCACGTCCGGAGCGGCAACCGCGTGGAAGACGGCGCGGAATCGATCGAGATCGAGATCCGCGACACCGGGATCGGATTCGAGGCGAGCTTCCTTCCGCGAATCTTCCAGCCGTTCCAGCAGGCCGAAGGCCGCCCCGCGTCGGCAGGCGGGCTCGGCCTCGGCCTGAGCATCTGCAAGGCGCTCGTCGAACTCCACGGAGGCGAGATCCGGGCTTGGAGCGAGGGACGCGGAAAGGGCGCAAGCTTCACCATCACGATGAGGACGATCGAGGTCCCGGCGGCGGTGGGCCTCGAGGGGCGCGAGGGGGAGGCGAGGCGAAAGTCCCCTCGTCCGATGACGATCCTGCTGGTAGAGGATCACGAGGACAGCGCGGAGATGCTGTCGCGGCTGCTGGAAGCCCTCGGGCATCGTGTGACGGTGGCCGGGACGGTGCAGCAGGCGTTCGACGAGGCGGCGGAGGCCGCCGCGGCCGATGCCCCGTTCGATCTCCTCATCAGCGACCTCGGGCTCCCGGACGGCAGCGGCATCGACCTGATCGAAAAGGTGCGGCAGAAGTGCCCGATCCCAGCAATCGTCCTGAGCGGCTACGGGATGGATGCCGACATCGAGCGAAGCCGGAAGGCCGGCTTCCTCGCGCACCTGGTCAAGCCCGTCTCAATCGAGAACCTGGTCGCCGTGATGGACGATCTGTCCGGTCTGGCGAGCCGCGGGGCGTAAGCTGATCGGCGCCCGCGGCTCCGTAGCCGCGAGCGCCGATCGCGCCGATCATCGTGTGCAGCGTGTGCGGCCCCGGGCGGCCGCCTCCTCCGCCTTCCCGGTCCTATCGGAAGAGGTTCTTCACCTTGCCCCACGACGCGCTCTCGACCGCCGTGGGAGCGCCTGGCAGGAAGTAGAGATTGTCGATCACGTACGCGGTGTTCTGGTCATCGTCGAGGATCATGTAGGCGCCCTCGGCGGAGCCGAGCTGAATCTCCACCCGCTCCGGACTCGAGCTCGTGTACTCGTAGATCAGGTTGTCGTTCGCGTCGTACACGCGCGCGACGATGTAGTCGACTTCGGAGTCGATCGGATTGTCGAAGGCGATCTCCGAAACCGGTCGATACGTGCCGGGGTCGGATGGCTCGACGAACCGGATGACCATCGCCGAGTACCAGTCGTAGCTGATCAGCACGCGACCGATGTAGCCGACATAGTCGTAGATCTGCGGTGGGGGATCGGCGCCGTACCCGCTGAACACGACTCCTTGCGGCAGATATTGATCGGTGATCGGAGTCCCGGACCCGTACTCATCGAACGTGACCGTCTCGGCGCGTGCGAGTCCCGTGACGCCGAGCAGACCGATCGCGGCAACGATGCAGACCAACAATCGCCATGAATTCATGAGGGCCTCCTTCGTGTGTTGCCTGCGGCACCCGAGTACATTGCGGCGCGTATAGAATAGTCCCCGGTCCCGCTTCGATCAAGGAGTTCGAGCGCCGGGCATGCCGTCCTCGTGATGGCTGGCGCAGCCGCAGCGCACCCGTGGATCGTTCGTAAAGGAGAGTTGCCGGTTCTCTTGTCGGTCGGGGCAAGCTACGATCCCCGGTCCCCGGCGGCGGCGACGCAGCGCCATCCGCAGGGCGGCCGCTCCAGCCCGGGAGCGAACCGACAGGGGCCAATCAGGAGGCGACCCAAGATGGAAACGAAGACGCACGCAGGCATGTCCCGCCGCGAGAGGCTCCGGCAGAGCATCGCTCCTTTCATGGCTTTCTTCACGGGCCCGTTCGAGGAGCTGAACCGGGACCCGGAGGTGGCGAACTTCGCCGTGGGCAATCCGCAGGAGATGCCGCTGGCCGGCTACGTCCAGGCCTTGCAGAAGCACATCGTGCCGCAGGACAAGGACTGGTTCGCCTACAAGCTATCGGAGCCTCGTTCCCAGGAGGCGGTGGCGCGCGGACTAGCGCGGCGGACCGCGCTCGCGTGGGATCCGGCCGACGTGGCGATGACGAACGGCGGTTTCGCTGCTCTGGCCGTTGCCATCCGGGCGAGCGTCGAGCCGGGCGAGGAGGTCATCTTCCTTTCTCCCCCCTGGTTCTTCTACGAGGAGCTGATTCTCGCCGCGGGGGCGGAGCCGGTGCGCGTTCGGCTGGCCCCGCCGAGGTTCGACATCGACTTCGAAGCGATCGAACGCGCGATCACTCCGCGCACCGCGGCGCTGATCGTCAACAGCCCTCACAATCCGTCCGGCCGGGTGCACACGCTCGACACGTGGACGGAACTGGCCGAGGTGCTGCGGCGAAGCGCGGCGCGGACCGGGCGGTCGATCACGCTGATCTCCGACGAGCCGTACAATCGAATCCTGTTCGATGGCAGGAGCTTTCACAGTCCCGCCGAGGTGATCCCCAAGACCGTCGTGACCTATTCCTACGGCAAGACGCTCCTGGCCCCGGGCATGCGCATCGGCTACATCGCCGTTCCGCCGTCGTTCCCGGACCGTGAATCGTTTCGCGAGTCGCTGATGATCGAGCAGCTCGCGACCGGGTACGCCTTTCCCAACGCCCTGCTCCAGCACGCGATCGAGGACCTGGAGACGCTCTCGATCGACGTCGGAGCGCTGGAGCGGCGGCGCGACCGCCTGGTTCCCGCTCTCCGGGAGATCGGATACGAGACGACGATGCCGGAGGGGACGTTCTACGTGATGGTCCGCTCGCCGATCGACGACGACCAGAAGTTCCTGGAGGTGCTCGCCCGGCAGAAGATCCTCGTGCTTCCGGGGACCTTCGTCGAAGTGCCCGGGTGGTTCCGCGTGAGCCTCACCGCCTCGGACGGGATGGTGGAGCGGGCGCTGCCCGGGTTCCGCGCGGCGCGGGCCGACGTCCGCTAGCGCGGGCCGACGTCCGCTAGCGCGGGCCGAGGTCCGCTAGCGCGGGCGCCTGCCGGACACCAGGAAGTCGGCGGTGACGTCCTCGAGGTCTGCGATCACGATCGGCTGCGACGCCGCCCAATCGGACGTGCCGGGGAACCAGATCGTATGCGGGGCGCCGCCGGCATCGCCGCCGGCATAGTCCCCGCCATCGTCCTCCGTCGCTCGGATCCCGAGCTTCCACGAGCCATCGGGCACGCCGATCATCTCGAACCGTCCCGTCGCAGTCGCCGACCAGTCGTAGGCGAGGATCGCCGGATCGTCTGCGGACGTGAGAAACACCGTGTAGCGGCGGTAGTCCGGACCGGTATCGGTGCGGATCGTCCCTGAGATGGTCGCGCCCCGGATCAAGTGGATCGTGCGACGCACCGTCTCACCGGCGCGAGAAACCGGGATCGTCGTCGCGTCCTCGGTCCGCAGGGCTCCGTCGAACCACTGCGGGATCCAGGGATCGCTTCCCATCTCTCCCTCGATTCGGATCCGGTACTCGCCGGGACCGAGATTGGGAATGGCGATGGGGAAGGGAACCGGCGCCATGTGGGTGTGGAGGAGGCCGACCTCAGTCCCGTCCGCTCGGAAGACACGGAGAGGCTCGAAGGACCAGAGGTACTCGGACGACTCGGTCTCCACGAGGATGCCGCTCTCCTCGTGGTCGAAGGTGGCGGTCGTGCCGGGCTCGAGCGGTATCTCCAGAGCTTCGTCGAAGCCCATTCCGCCGACCCACGCCCCGATTCCGTTGTGCTCGATGAGGACCTTCACGGGGCCGTGGTAGAGCATGTCGATCGCGGCGGTGCCGTCGTCCTCGATCGTTCGCGGGCCGAGGAGGAGGTGGCCGTCGAGGTCGAAGACGCGGATGTCCGGCGGGCCCGTTTGCATCTCCCTCCACGCTCCGCCGACCGTGCCCGTCATCCGTGAGGCTTGAGCGGAGAGATCCATGGAGAGATCGAGGCGGCCGTCCGGCGGAAAGTCCAGCCACTCCGCTTCGGCCGGAGCGCGTACCGAGGGGTACCACACGAACTCGCCGGCGTGCACGCAGCCGATGCAGGAATAGACGCGCAGGCCGAGCTCCACGCGGAGGCGGTACCGGCCGGGGAGGACGCCGCGGAGAACGATGTTCGCCTGCCCGCCCGCGACCTGCATCGAGGCTTTCCTCACGTAGCTCGATGCATTGCCGTCGGGGTTCGGGTCGGTCTCTCGATCGAGGCGGATCGCCGCCGTCTCACCATCCAGGAAAGGGGGCACGGCGAGCGCCACGCTGAGCGTCGCAAGATCGAACCGGACGCGCACCGGGGACGTGAGCGGTTCGACGACGAGCGTCTCGCCGGAAGCCGCCCCCTCGCGCAGCCCGTCCTCGGCATAGCCGTAGGAGAAGCACGAGACGATGTAGCGCCCGGCCGGAACGTCGAACCCGAAGGTTCCGTCGGCCTCCGTGGAGCGGTCGAGGACGAAGACGTCGCCGGGACGCTCCGGCACTCGCGTCGCCGTGATCGTGACGCCGGAGGCTTTATCCCCCAGGCGGACCTCCCCTTCGATGCGTCCCCCCGGCACGGGCGGCGCGCATGGGCTTTCGGTCCCATCTTCTTCTGAACAGCCGGGCAGGAAGGGGAGGCAGAGCGCGAGACAGAGTGCAAGGCCGACGCCGAGGCCGAGCCCGAGCCGGAGCGCGAGCCGGAACCCGAGCCGACGCGCGACGCCGAGAGCGAGGACGATGGGGCGAGATCTCATCGCGTCCCCCGCGCGGCCGCGTCCCGGAAGGAGAGCGGCCACAGCAGCCCGGAGTGGGTCGAGTGATCGACGATGGCGATCGTCGCGGCCGAATCCGGATCGGCGGTGCCCGGATACCACCACTCGGTCGAGCAGTCCTCGAGGGAGATGCGATAGAGGCCGTCGGCGAGGCCCTGGAAGACGAACGCCCCCGCTCGATCGGCATTCCGGGAGCAGACGCTCCGGCCGCTCTCCTCGATCAGCAGCAGATACCGGTACCCGACGGAGCCGCAGTCGCCGGCGATCAGAGTCCCCGAGATCGCTCCCCCGGCGACGAGAGACATTTCGATCCGCGCCAGCTCCTGCTCGCCGGTGATCACGATCGGCGTCGCGTTCTCGAGCGATGGCGAATCGGCATACCAGCAGGGCGCCCACGGCTGCGAGCAGCCGTGCCGCAGCTGCAGGAAGTAGGTCCCGGGAGCGAGGTTCGCGAGGACCAGCGGAGAACTGCTCAGCGGGAGCGGGATCGGGATCTCCTCTCCGTCCGCTCGGATCAGCCGCACGTTCATGTCGTCCGAGAAGTCGCCAGGACCTTGCAGCTCGCAGTAGATTCCTGCCTCGTAGATGTCGATCCCCTCGATCGAGCCGCCGGGCGGCGGCTCGAACACCGTCGCGTCTTCGTAGGAATCGCCACCGACCCATCGAGTCGTCCTCCGGTGGTCCAGAAGGAGCCGGACCGGAGTCGCCGTGAGGAGGTCGACGACGAACGGCTCCTCCGGCGGCACGGCCAGCTCCGCCACGCGCGCCGAGTCCGCGTCGAACGCGTAGAGGTAGGGCCATGCGAGATCGGCGATCTCCGGCGGAAGGTGGATCGTGCCGCGAAGCTGGGCCGCCGAGGCGTAGCTCACCGCATAGACCGCCGGCTCGTCGTTGGAGACCGGGACCTCGTCCGCCAGTGCCGGGTCCGAAACTCCCGGCATCCAGAGGGTCGGCCCGCTTCGGAGCGAGATCTCGATCCGGTACCTCCCCGCAGGAAGGATCGGGAAGAGAACGTTCAGCTCGGGGCCGCGGATCGTGGCATTGCGTCTCTCGGAGTATTGGAGGCGCGGATCGACGTTGGCCTGCCTCGCGACGAGGGCGATGCTGCTTCCGTGCATCGACTGCGGGAGATCGCGGAGCCGGATCTCCAGACGTCCCGCGTCGAGATGCAGCGTTCGGATCCCGAGGCCCACGTGCAGTGAATCGATGTGGATAGGGGGATCGCTCGTGCCGGAGCGGATCTTCTCCGCGATCAGGATCTGGTAGACCCCGGAGGGGAGTTCCAGGTGGAAGCTTCCGGTGGAGTCGGATCGGGTCGAGAAGGAGGGCGGCCCCGACGGCGTTCCCGGAGCGTGATACGCCGCGACCTCGAAGACGGCGCCGAGTCCGCCGGGCCGCAACTGGCCGGCGATGGCGCCCACGTCGTAGTACTCGCACGGGCGGACGTCGGGCGAGTCTTCCGCGCAGGATGCGAAGAGAAGGGCCGCGAACAGGACCGAGAACAGGACCGAGAACTGAGCGGCCAGGAAGCGTGCGGGGCTGCATGCGCGCTCGGGGCTGCATGGGCATTGGGGGCTGCATGCGCGCTCGGTGCTGCGGCGAGGGTAGAGCATCGATCGCTCCGGTCCTTGTCGGACGTCGCTCGAGATCGAAGCGGCCATCGCTTCGAGACGAAGGGACAGTAGCGGCGGCGCGGGGGGAGCGTCAAGGGACGGCGATGGTTCTCCCACGCCAGGCTGTCACCGTGAGCAGACGGAGGCTGAGTGGGTTCGTGCGCTCAGCCGACCCGGACGCCCAACATCGAGACCGACCCCCCATCGAAGCCTTCGACGGGGAAGCCGATCGCCTCGCCCGCGCCCGCCTGCGCCAGCACGTAGAGCAGCGGCAGGAAGTGCTCCGGGGTTGGAGCAGCAAGATCGGCGTCCTCGCCTCCCGTCGTCTCGTAGGCGGCGATCGTCGTGAAGTCCCGAGCCTCGATGCGCTCCCGCAGCCATGCCTCGAACCGTGCGGCCCATGGATATGCATCGCGCCTCGGCGATCCCCAGGCGTAACTGTGCAGATTGTGGACGGCGTTGCCCGAGCCGAGGATCAGCACCCCTTCGTCACGCAGGGGGCGGAGCCGGCGAGCGATCTCGAGATGCTCGGGGCCGGTTCGCGTTTCGTCGATCGAAAGCTGGACGACCGGGACGTCCGCTTCGGGGAAGAGATGGACCAGCAGCGACCAGGCGCCGTGATCGAGCCCCCAGGTCCCGTCCGGGACGGCCGGAGCGGGCGCGAGAAGCTGGCGCACCCGGGCGGCGAGACCGTCGGAGCCGGGCGCCGAGTAGCGCACTTCGTACAAGGGTCGCGGGAAGCCGCCGAAGTCGTGGATGGTTCGAGGGTGGCCGCCCGCCGTGACGCGCGAGCCGGGCAGGTACCAGTGGGCCGAGACGCAGAGGATCGACCGGGGTCGCGGGAGGCTCGCCGCGACGCTTCGCCAGGCGCGGGAATAGACATTGTCCTCGATCGCGTTCATGGGGTTGCCGTGTCCGAGGAAGAGCGCAGGCATGCGGACGGGTGCGGGCGGCGGCGTGGGTGAAGGCATCGGCGCGGGAATCGCTGTCGACATCGCCGGATCTCCTCTCCTCGATCGCTTTTCCTCGATCGCTTCAGGCGAAGAGAGCGGGCCGGAGAGTTCCGGCTCGCTCCCTCGCGCCATCGATCGCGCTGTCGCTACGGCTACACCTTCTCCACCCGCCCGCCGATATGGCGGCCGAGGAACTGCTCCATCGCTCGATAGAAGTCGAAGCGGTTCTCCTCGAGCAGGAACCCGTGTCCCTCGTTCTCCTTCACCATGTACGGGACGTCGATGCCCCGAGCCTTCAACGCATCGACGATCTGATCCGATTCCGCCTTCTTCACTCGCGGATCGTTCAGGCCCTGGGCAACCATCAGCGGAGCCTTGATGTGATCGGCGTGGAAGAACGGCGAAGCCTCCTCCAGGAGTGCCTTGTCGCTCTCGGGATCGCCGATCATCTCGAAGAACATCTGCCGCATCAGCTCCCAGTAGGGCGGAATCGAGTTCAGGAACGTGAAAAGGTTCGAGACGCCGACATAGTCGACGCCGCAGGCATAGAGATCCGGCGTGAACGTCATGCCGGCCAGCGTCGCGTAGCCGCCGTAGGAGCCGCCGTAGATCGCGATCCGCTTCGGGTCGGCGATCCCCTGGTCGATCAGCCACTGCGCGCCGTCGGTGATGTCGTCCTGCATCTTCTTCCCCCACTCCTTGAAGGAAGCCTGCCAGAACTCCTTGCCGTATCCGGTCGACCCGCGGAAGTTCATTTGCAGGACGGCATAGCCGCGGTTCGCGAGGAACTGCACTTCCGGATTCCATCCCCACTGATCCCGATACCACGGCCCGCCATGCGGATTGACCACGACCGGGAGGTTCTTCGCTTCCACACCGCGGGGGAGCGTGAGATAGCCGTGAATCGTGAGGCCGTCGCGCGACTTGTACGAGACCGGCTTCATGTCCGCCATCTGCTGCTCGTCGATCCAGGGGCTGATGTCCGCGAGCTTCGACAACTTCTTCGAGGACAGATCGTAGAAGTAGTACGAGCCGAGCGACTTGTCGCCGTAGGTCACAACGAGGAACTTCGTCTCGTCGCGGCTCATTCCGGCGAGCACGACGTTACGGTTCGGAAGCTGCTTTTCGAGGTCCTCCTGCATGGCGCGGCGCTGGTCGTCGAGGAAATGGTAATGCTGCTTGTCGGTCACATAGGAGACTCCGGTGATCACCTTCCGCTTCTCGGACCGCAGGAGGTTGTCGACGTCGACGTCCGGATTCTCGTAGATCAGGTCGCCGAGCTTCGCGGTTTCGGGATCGTAGGTGTAGATCGCGCGCTTGTCGCGGCCGAGGTTCGACGTGACGTAGAGCATCTTGTCGTCGAACGTGAAGTAGAGCGGAGAGAGCGTCTCCTTGAAGCTCGTCGTCAGGACCGTGCGGAAGGAGTCCGCCTCGGTGGCGCGATAGAGGAGGCTCGTCTGCACGCCGTCGGAGGTCACCGCGCAGCGAAGCTTCCCGGCGTTGTCGGTGACCCAGCCCGCGATGTTGCCCGGATTCTCGGCGATCATTTCCATCTCGCCGGTGTTCACGTCGATCCGGTAGACGTCGAAGAGCCGCGGATCGCGCTTGTTCATGGAGATCAGCATGTGCGCGTCGTCGTCCTTCAGCTCGTCGACGAAGCGGACCTGCACCTTCTCGAAGGGGGTCAGCTCTTTGAGGTTGCTCCCGTCGATCCCGACCGCGTACGCGCGATAGTTCTCGTCGCCCGCGGTGTCCTGGACGTAGAGGATCCGGCCGTTCCCTTTCCAGATGTATCCGAGGATGTCGCGCTCCTTGGCCGAAGTAACGCGCGTCACCGTCTCCTCGCCGATCTTCTGCACGTGAACGTTGAGGCGCGACTCCCATGGAGCGAGGAAGGCCAGATATTCCCCGTTCGGAGAGAGCTCGTACGCGACCTTCTCCGGGTTGCGGAAGAAGTCCCGCATCGGGATCAGGGGCGGCAAGCCGTCGCCGTACGCGGGGGTGACGGGGAGGACCGAGGCGAGCAGCGCGACGGCCAGGCCGGCCATTGCCACGCAGCCGGGAATCGAGAGCGAAGACATGTGCGACCTCACTTCCTTATTCCTTCCCCGGACGGCCGTCCGAGGAGTCGGACTCCGAATCCGGGAGCCGGATCCGGGGCGCCGCCTGCCCAGGCGGCAGCGGCGAGCCGTGGGAACTATAGCGAAGCGGGGCGGCGCGGTCGAACGGCGGGCTTTGGGCCGCGTCGGGCCGGTTTGGCCGCGGCCGCGGGCCTGGACTTCCCGCCGCGTGCTCATACGGCGGACCGGCGGCGCGGTTGAACCGTCCGGAAGGGGATGCGAGAATCGGCGCTCCCGAGCGCGGCCGGAGGATGCCGCCGCGCCGGGAAAGCGGGACGGGGCGGAAGGCGCGCCCCGGCCCGGCGAACGATGGAGGCAACGACCGCCCGGGGGCGGGGGAGAACGAGGGAGGCTGCGATGTTGCGAGACGACGTGAAGAAGATCTGGCCCGAGATCGACTGGATCTCCGATGCGGGACTGCGGGAGAAGGTGCTGGACTGCTGGGTGCGCGCGTTCGAGCTGTCCCCGCTCCAGCCCTCCGATCTCGACAGGATCCCTTTCACGTTGCTCGTCCCCGATTGCCCGGTCAGCTTCCTCGCCCACAAGCGGCTCGTCGTGCACGTGTCGCGATCGGCTGGCGAGAGGATGCAGGAGTTCTTCGGCGCCAGCCTTCCGATCGACATGGACGTGCTGCTCGCGGGCGCGATCCTCGCCGACGTCGGCAAGCTCCTCGAGTACGAGAAAGACGCGGAAGGGAAGTCGCGGCAGAGCGCGCGTGGGAAGTACCTGCGCCACCCGTTCACCGGGGTCGCCGTCGCCATGGAGTGCGGTCTGCCGGACGCCGTCACGCACATCGTCGCCACGCACGCCGGAGAGGGGAACCTCGTCACGCGGTCGGTGGAGGCGTACATCGTCCATCACGCGGACTTCATGACGTTCGAGCCCTTCGTCAAGCGGCTCGCCGTCTAGCCGCGCCGCGGCCGGGCCCCGGGTCCCGGCTGGCGGCTCCCGGAGCTGGCCGGAGAAAGGCGCGGCCGCTCCGGAGCTCGCCGAACGATCGTCGCTGTCGGTTCGGCCGTGCCTGACTTTCTTCCCGGCGAATGTCTTTAGTCATCGGGCCGGGAAGCGGCCCGCGGCATCCTGCCGCGTTCGGCGAATGCGAATGGCGGCGGCCATGGCCGCCCTTGCGCGACCGCGCTTCGCGCGCCGGGCCGGTGCCGGCGATCCCCCATCCCCTCCGGCATCGTTCGCCCCAATTCCCCCGGAGGAGGAAATGAATCGCACCCGGATCGCACCGCCCGCCATCGCCCGCAGCATCGCCGGCACCGTCGTTCGTGGCGCCGTGATTGGCCTCGGCCTCGGCCTCGCCCTCGGCATCGAGGCGGGCGCCGCCCGCGCCGCGACATGGGATGTCACGCCCGATCCGTCCCAGCCGGAAGATCGCGTCGGAGCGGTCGTGGCCCAGGCCTCGAGCGGCGACACCGTGCGGATCGCGCCCGGGACGTACTACGAGCATGTCGCTCTCGATGGCAAGTCGCTCGTGTTCCTCGGCACCTCGGGAGCGGAATCGACGATCCTCGACGGGAGCCGCGCGATCGCGGGGCGGGCGGGGAGCATCTTCTACCGGACGACCGACGATCCCGCCGGCCTCACGATCCACGGGCTGACCTTGCGGAAGGGATCGGGAACGCAGCTCGGTTTCGATGGCGTCGCCGGAGGAGCGATTCATTGGTCGGGAGATGCCGCCGGCACGTGGCTCGAGATCTCCGACTGCGTCTTCGAGGAGAACTCGACGGGCGAGGGGAACGTCCTCGCGGTCGGCGGCGGAGCGATCTGGGCCAGCCCGATCGGGCGCGTGGAGATCTCCGGCACCCGCTTCACCGGCAACCTGACCGAGGCCTACGGCGGGGCGCTTCTCGTCGAAGGGGAGGATGCGGTCATCCTCGAAGGCTGCGAGTTCGAGTCCTCGCACGGCATCCACTTCGGTTCGTTCCTATACGTCGACATGCAGCAGACGAGCATTCACGACTGCACCTTCCGCTCGAGCTGCGACGCCGGGACCGCCGACCCGATCGGGATCCTGATCGTCTCCGGCCCCGTCGTCGCGATCCGCAACAACCGTTTCCTGGACGAAGGAAGCGTCCCGCTCGCGACGCGCCTGCGCCTCCAGGGCCCCGGACCTTCTGAGCAGGTCCGCCTCGAAGGAAACCTGTTCCATCATGCGATGGGAGCGGACAGCGCCGCGGCGCCGGTCGTCGAGCTGAACTACACGGTGGGCGACGTGCAAGTGCGCGGGAACACGTTCGTCCGATGCGGCTTCGATTCGCGCAGCGGGGGCCTCGTCTTCGAGAACAACATCGTCGCGCGAGGCAACGTCGTCCTCGCCCAGCAGGGACCCGGGGACGCCGCCTGCAACGACATTTGGAAGGGAGCGCTCGAAAACGGCATCCCGGGCTTCGAGGTGCGCGACAACATCTCCGCGGACCCCATGTTCTGCTCGGAGCCGAGCGGGGACTTCCGGATCGCCTACGAGAGTCCGTGCGAGGCGGCCAATACGGGCGGCTGCGGCACGATCGGCGCGCTCGGCGCCTCCTGCAACGTCGTCCGGACGAAGAGCCTCTCCTGGGGCGCGATGCGCTGGTCGTTCCGCGCCGAGAAGCCCTGAACCACGCCCCTCATCGGACCGCCTCCGGCCGCTCGCCGGCCGGAGGCGCCGGCTCTCTCCGGCCCCGCCGCCAGGCGCCCGGGGAGACGCCGACTTCCCGCTTGAAGGCGCGACAGAAGGCGGCTTCGCTCTCGTAGCCGGCATCGAGCGCGATCTCGACGAGCTTCGCGTTCGTGTCGCGCAGGAGGCCGGCCGCGATCTGCATCCGCCAGCGCATCAGATACTGCATCGGCGCCTGCCCGATGAAGTGCACGAAGCGTTCGTGGAGCGCCGAGCGTGAGAGGCCGACGTCCTTGCTCAGCTTCTCGAGCGACCACGGGTCCGCCGGTCGCGAGTGCAGGAGCGCCAGCGCGCGGCCGACGAGCGGATCGCGCATCCCCGCGAGCCATCCCGTCTGCTCGTCGGGCAGCGAGTCGATGTGACGCCGCAGGACCTCCACGAAGAGCATCTCACTCATCCGCTCCAGCACCGCCTCGCCGCCGGGGCGCCTCTGATTCGACTCGACGACGACCGTCCGCAAGAAGGACGACACCCACGAGTCGGGGCCGAGAGCGCTGCCAGGGATGCGCAGGACGCGGGGGAGCGCCGCGATCAGCGGGTTGAACGGGCGCGCGTCGAGACCCAGGAAGCCGCAGACGATGGTCGTGCGATCCCGCCCGCCGCCGTCGAGACGCGCGGTCGTAACCGAGGTCTCCTTCATGCTGAGGACGAAAGGAAGCTGAGGAGGGCGCGGCGAGAAGTAGAAGTCCTTGTCCGGCGTCGGAGCGCGCATGCCGGGCGCGCTCGACAGCACGTGCGAGTCGCCTTGGGGAAAGAGAATCACGTCGTCCCGCTCGAGACGCATTGGCGACTCCCCGGTGATCGCTGCCCAGCAGGAGCCTTCCGCGATCCCATGGAACTCGATCATGTGCTCCGAGCCGGGAAGAATCGCCGGCAGGATCTCGCGGGCCGGCGGGGCCTCCGCCACCCAGGGTGAAGCGCCCTCGATGTAGTAGAAGATCGCTCCCCGGAACCGCACCGCTCGCAACAGGTCGGACAGAGTGTCAGCGCTCACGAATCCCCTCACCGCGGCCGGTGGTGGTTTGTCGGCCTTTTCTCCCGGATTTTCTCGACCTTCGCAAAGCCGGCGGACGCTCGGCAAGGATCGCTGGACGTCCGGTATACGACGAGGGCGCTTCCGGACGCTCGGTCAAGCGTTGGCGACGCACGGCCAGACTCCCGCCGCTCCGCCTTGCGATTGTATCCCACGTGAGAGCGGTTCCACGAAGGGGCCGCATAGAGAAGGACACGGAAGGACATGAAAAAGAGGAGAGAAAGATGCAGCGCACCACGTCCACGACGAGCCGCACGATAGACGCCTCGGCCGCCACGTCCGCCCGATCGATTCATGCGATCAACGCCGCGCAGACAGCCAAGCTTCCCGATCTCGACGCGATCAAGGCCCGGCAGCGGAGCACCTGGGCCTCGGGCGACTACGGCAGGATCGGAGTCCAGCTGCAGATCGTCGGCGAGACGCTCTGCCAGGCGGTCGATCTACGCGCGACCGACAAGGTGCTCGACGTGGCGGCCGGAAACGGCAACGCCTCGCTCGCGGCCGCGCGCCACTTCGCGGAAGTCACCTCGACCGACTACGTTCCGGAGCTGCTCGAGCAGGGACGCGCTCGCGCGGCTCGCCTGCCGATCGAGTTTCGGGTGGCCGACGCCGAAGCCCTGCCATTCGAGGACGAGACGTTCGACGTCGTGCTGTCGACGTTCGGAGTGATGTTCGCGCCCAACCAGGAACGAGTGGCGTCGGAGATGCTGCGGGTCGCGAAGCCGGGCGGGAAGATCGGTCTGGCGAGCTGGACACCGGACGGCTTCATCGGCGCCTTCTTCCGGTTGATGACCGCGCACGTTCCGCCGCCTGCCGGACTCCGCTCTCCCCTCGAGTGGGGGACGGAGACGCGTCTGGTGGAGCTCTTCGGACCGCACGCCCGCGACATCCGCACCACGCGCAAAGCGTATGTCTTCCGCTTCCAGTCGGCGGAGCACTGGATCTACGTCTTCCGGACGTTCTACGGACCGGCAAACAAGGCGTTCGCAGCGCTCGATGAGGAAGGGCAGCGTGCGCTGCACGAGGATCTCGCGCGGTTCTTGCGCGAGTGGAATCGCGGCGGCGACGTCTTGAGCATCCCGGGCGATTATCTCGAGGCCGTCATCACGAAGTGATGGCCGGCGGAGAAGGAGCAAGGAGGCGTTCCATGGATATCACACGCTTCGGACGAGTGGCCGCCCTGCTGCTCCCGCTGGCCGCCGCCCTGGCCGCCGCTCCGGCGGCGGCCGGGGACGCGTGGCCGACCGCCAGCGCGGACATGTCGGAGCCGGACGAGGTCCTTCGCTGGAACGTGATCGCGCTCGAAGCCGGCCGCGATGCGACGAGCCTCATGCAGAGCCGGGCGCTTGCGATGGCGCATGCGGCGATGTACGACGCGGCGAACGGGGTGGACCGGAGATTCGCCCCCTACGTCGTCGCCGATCTGGCCGAGGAGGGCACGCCGGCGGTGGCGGCGGTTGCCGCTGCGGCGCACACCGTCCTGCTCGAGCTGTATCCACAGAAGCGCGCGACTCTCGATGCGGCGCTCGCCGGGTCGCTCGCGCTCCTCCCTGCCTCGGCCCATCGGGACTCGGCCGTCGCGTTCGGGCGGCGCGTGGGGGGCGAGGTGGTCGCCTGGCGGGCGCGGGACCGGTCCGGCGCAATGGCGGAACACGGTCTGCCGCAGAAGCCCGGCGATTGGAGACCGACCCCGCCCGCGTTCGCCCCGGCTTTCGCTCCTCACTGGGGCACGGTCGCTCCTTTCCTGCTTGGTGGTGGTCACGGTCGTCTTCCGCCGCCGCCTCCCCCGCTGGAGAGCGAGCGGTACGCCAAGGAACTGGCGGAGGTCTGCGAGATCGGCGGGCGCGACAGCGCGACGCGCACCGCCGATCAGACCGAGGCGTGCGTGTTCTGGACCTGGTATGCCCCGCAGATCTGGAGCAGCGCGGCGCGACAGGCGGTGGCGGCGCGGCCGGACCTCTCGCTCGTAGAGAGGGCGCGCGTCTTCGCAATGATGAGCGCCGCGATCGCCGATGCCCTCTCGGCCGCCTGGCTGGCGAAGTACGAGTACGCGCGGTGGCGTCCGATCACGGCGATTCGCGAAGCCGGCGACGACGGCAATCGCGCGACCGATCCGGACACGACGTGGACGCCGGTGATCGAGACTCCTCCGTTCCCGTGCTACGTGTCCGGCCATGCCGTCTCCTCCGCTGCGGCAGCCAGAGTCCTCACGATCTTGCTCGGCGACGATCGCGCTTCCTTACGGATCACGAATCCCGAGGTCGGCGTCACGCGCTCCTTCGCCAGCTTTTCGAGCCTCGCCCACGAGGCTCAGGAAGCGCGCATCTGGAGCGGCGTCCACTTCCGCTCCTCACAGGAAGTCGGGACGGAGATCGGCCGGTCGATCGGCGAAGCGATCGCGCGCGAGGCGCTCCCGCCGATCGAGTCCGCTTCGACGTTCGGCCGGGGGCCAGGCTCGGCCGGCCCGGCTCCCCGCGCGAACCTCCGAGATTGACCGTCGGTGAATCGAACCCGCATTGACGGGTGCCCGCTGCACGCGGCGCGAGTAGAATCCGCGGGAGTCCGGGCGCCGCCGCGCCGGGGCGGCGGGGAGGAACGAAGACCGAGATGATCAGATGATCCAGACGACCGAGAGAACCGCGAGAACCGAGAGGGCCCAGACGAGCGAGACGGACGAATTGCCGAAGGCCGCCCGCGCGGGTGTGCTCCTCGCGCTGTTGGCCGCTACCGCCATCATCGCCGTCATGCTGACCGCTGCGTGCGCGCACCGGCCGAAGAGTCCGCCCGGGATCCCCCTGACCCCCTCGCAGCGCGAGCTGGAGGTCGCTTCCTTCGACCAGGTCTGGACGACGATCCGCGACAAGCACTGGGATTCGACCAAGGTCGGCGCGGACTGGGAGGCGGCGCGGGATTCCCTGCGGCCGAAGGTCGAGAGCGCCGTCACGCGCGAGCAGTCGCTGGCCGCGATGACGCATCTGATCGACCGACTCGGGCAGTCGCACTTTGGGATCATCCCGAACACGATCTACCAGGACCTGGACGCCGGGCCGAGGGGGGAGGGGCGGCCAGGGTTCGATCTTCGCGTCGTCGACGAGCAGGCTCTCGTCGTCTCCGTCGAGCCCGGCTCGCCGGCCGAGAGCCTCGGGGTCCGCCCGGGTTGGGTGATCTCGCGAGTGCGGGATCAGGACGTCGCAGCCGTCCTCGACAAGCTCTCGCCGCAATTCGAAGGCAAGACGCTGCGCGATCTGGTTCTCACGAACGCCGTCCTTGCGCGCCTCTCCGGCTCCATCGGGGAAATCGTGGCGGTACGATTCCTCGACGGCGGCGATCGCCGCGTCGACCTCGACGTCCCGCTGGTCGCGCCGCGCGGCAACCGCGTTTCGTTCGGCAATATTCCGCCGATGTATGCCTACTTCGACTCGCGTGAGCTCGAGGGCGGCATCCTCTACACGAAGATTTCCGTCTTCTTCGATCCCGGAAGGATCATGACCGCCTTCGGCGAAGCGATCGAAAGCAACCTCGACGCGCCCGGCCTGATCCTCGATCTTCGCGGCAATCCGGGAGGGATCGGAGCGATGGCGATGGGTGTCGCCGGCTGGCTCGTCGAAGGATCCGACCGTGAGCTGGGTGTG
Source organism: Candidatus Eiseniibacteriota bacterium (assembly GCA_041946735.1). Classification (GTDB taxonomy): domain Bacteria; phylum Eisenbacteria; class RBG-16-71-46; order CAIMUX01; family VGJL01; genus JBHGAY01. The sequence continues at coordinate 43,142 of JBHGAY010000027.1, read as the reverse complement.
ATGCAGACACGCGGATCCCGGCTGAAGTTCTCGATCTCGCCCCGGGCGCGCACCTACGGCGGGCCGGTCGCTTTGCTGGTAGATGGCCTGTCGGCGTCGAGCTCGGAAGTCCTCGTAGCGGGCCTGCAGGATCTCGGGAGGGCGCGCGTCTTCGGAACCCGCACCGCCGGGGCCGCCCTCCCTTCGACAATCGAGAAACTCCCGAACGGCGACGGTTTCCAATACGCGTTCGCCAACTACACGTCGACGGGTGGGGCGGTGCTCGAAGGGCGCGGGGTCGAGCCGGACGAAAAGGTCGTCGCCGATCGAGCCTCGCTCCTCTCCGGAAGGGACCCGGTGCTCGACGCGGCGGTTGCATGGATTCGACGCAGCCGCGAGTGAAGCTGCGTCGGATGGAAGCGGTAGATGGACGGAGGAGGATGAGGTGATGAATCGCACGTTCCCATCGGTTTTCGGATCAAGCCAGCATCGCGCGCGCGGCGGCGTCACGCTTCTTCTCGTCGCGGCAGCTACCGCGCTCGCCGTGTTCGGGGTCGGCCTGTTTTCGCTTTCGCGAGCGGAGGACGCGCCCGCAGCGGAAGCGATTCTCGAGAAGGCGGTCGACGGGATGGGCGGGCGCGAGGCGCTTGCGAAGATCCAGAACCGCAAGGCGACCGGCACGTTGCAGATCCCGGCCGCCGGCATCACCGGGACCCTCGTCTCCTACTCGGCGAGACCCGCTAAGAACTACGTCCTCGTCGAGTCCGACGCCACCGGCAAGATCGAGTCCGGATCGACCGGCGATGTCGCCTGGGAGTCGAACGCCATGTCGGGCCCGTCGTTGAAGAGCGGCGAGGAGAAGATCGTCGCCCTGCGGGACGCGGACTTCGACGGGATCGCGAACTGGAAGAAGTACTACGGCAAGGTGGAGCTGGCCGGCAGCGACTCGGTCGATCAACGCCCGGTCTGGAAGGTGCTCCTGACCCCGCAGGTCGGGTTCCCGGAGACGTGGCTGATCGACAAGGAGACGAACGACCTGGTCGCGACGTCGACGAAGAGAAAGTCGCCAATGGGAGACATTGCGGTCGATACGCGCTATTCCGACTTCCGTGAGGTGGACGGGCTGCGGATCGCGTTCAAGACCGACCAGGTGCTGATGGGCGGAATGCAGGAGATGCTCATCGTGCTCGACAAGGTCGAGCAGAACGTCGAGATCCCGCCGGGCACCTTCGATCTGCCGGCGGAGATCCAGGCGCTGGTGGAGAAGGAGGCGGCAGGGGGCGCGGCGGCTGGATCGAAGCCTTCCGAGGCCGGCAGTCCAACCGAGCAGCCTGAGCCGGCAGGGAAATAGGACCAGCCGGGGATCTGCCCAGAAGGGAAGGCCGCCGGGCGTTTCTCTGCTCGGCGGCCTTCCGCTTGACCACAAGCGCTTCCGTCTTCCACCCGCGGTCACGTTCGCGATCCCGGCGCCTTCTCCCCGATGACGTAGCGCAAAACGTTGCGCAGCCGGTATCCGCCTTCACGTGTCCGGAATTGCGCGAGCGATTCCGTGATCGCGCGACTCACCGCTTTGGCTCCCACCTGCTGGACCGCCGAGACGATTCCTCCGGTCGAGAAGAAGGAGCGTAGTGCCGACGGCAGATCGGGAAACTCGCACACCCATTCCATGTCTCCGCTGGTCCTCGGTGCCATGCCGGCCTGCTCCATCACCGCTTCGATCCGACCGGGCGTCGAGAATGGCGGTTGCGGATTCGGAGGCGTTGGGGGCAGCAGGTTGCGAATCGCGGACATCATCTTGGCGATCGCAACGTCCTTGTCGGGCCCCCAGACGACGATCGCCATGCGGCCACCAGGCTCCAGCACGCGGTTCCCCTCCCGCACCGCGTGAGGGAAGTCCGAGGCGAACTGAAACGAGTTGAAGCCGGTCACCACCCCGAACGAGCCATCGTCCCAGGGAAGCTCCTCCATCTCTCCTACGCGGAAGTCGCCCGCGGCAGTCCGCTCCCGGGCGATCGCGATCGATGTCGCGGCTGCATCCAATCCGGCCACTCGCGCCCCACGCCGGGTGGCGAGATGCGCGGCCAATCCCGGCCCGCAACCGACGTCCAGGTAGGTCGTCCCAGGACCGACGCTCGTCTCGCCTAGGATCCTCTCGTACACGGGCGCGAACTTCGCTTCGACGGTCTCCGCGTAGTCGCGCGCTTTCGCTCCCCATAGGGACCCGTGAACCTCTGCGCTCCCCATCCGATCTTCCTCCATCGGCCGATCCGTTCTCGCATCCACTCGTTCCCGCGACCGGCGCTCGACCGGCGATGATTGCGGGTCGGAGAAACGGCTACCAAGCGGAAAAGAAGTCCTCGATCGTGTCGATCCGAGACGATCGCATTCGTCGTGATGGTGAACGCGGGATCCGGAGGTCGCGCGAGGAGCGCGGAACGAAACCGCTGTTCGGCAATCCTCCTTGTCCCACGTCCTGAAGAGATGAAGCGGAACGATAGAAGACGGACGTTGGCTAGAATCGAAAGGAAGGAGCAGTACCGATGCGTTTTCTGGGAATGCTGAGGGCGGACGAACATTCGGAGGCGGGGACGCCGCCGAGCCGTGAACTGATGGAGAAGATGGGACAGTTCATCGAGGAGATCACCCGCGCCGGAGTGCTGCTCGCCACCGACGGCCTGCATCCAAGTTCCAGGGGGGCCCGGGTGAAGCTCGAGGACGGCAAATTCTCCGTCGTCGACGGTCCTTTCACCGAGTCGAAGGAGCTGGTCGCCTCCTACGCCCTCTTCGAGGTGAAGTCGAAGGAAGAGGCGATCGAGTGGACGAAGCGCTTCCTGAGCGTCCTCGGCGAAGGGGAGTGCGAGATCCGTCAGATCTTCGATCCGGCCGACTTCTCGCCGGACATCTTCCCGCCCGAGCAAGCAGCGCACGAGGAGGCGCTGCGCGCGGAGATGACGCGTCGGGCGAGCGCCGGACGGGTCGCGCAGTCGTAGTGATGGAACGGCTCGATCGTGCGATGACGGAAGTCGAACGCTCGCAAACCGTGCGCATCGACTCGGGGGATGCCTCCGATGATGTCTTGGACGATGTCTCGGACGATGCCTTGGACGATGCCTCGGAATCTCCCTCATGAGCGCCGACACGCATCGCACGATCGAAGCCGTCTGGCGGATCGAGTCCGCCAAGCTGATCGCCGGGATCACGCGGATCGTCCGCGACGTCGGGATCGCCGAGGATCTCGCGCAGGACGCGCTGGTCGCCGCGCTCGAACGCTGGCCGGAGACCGGCATCCCGGACAATCCGGGAGCGTGGCTGATGACGACGGCGAGGAATCGGGCGATCGACCTGCGCCGCCGCGAGAAGCGGATCCAGGAGAAGCACGAGGAGATCGGCCGCGACGTCGAGGCGAGCGGGCGGGACCGCGTGATGCCCGAGTTCGACGAGACGGCCGACGATCCGGTGGGGGACGATCTCCTCCGCCTCGTCTTCATTGCATGCCACCCGGTGCTGTCGACCGACGCCCGGGTGGCTCTCACCCTGCGGCTTCTCGGCGGCCTGACGACGGTCGAGATCGCGCGCGCGTATCTCGCCGCGGAAGCGACGATCGCGCAAAGGATCGTCCGCGCGAAGCGGACGCTTTCGGAAGCGCGGGTGCCGTTCGAAGTCCCGCGCGGCGCCGACCTTGCCGGCCGGCTTTCGTCGGTGCTCGAAGTCATCTATCTGATCTTCAACGAGGGCTACTCCGCGACGGCGGGGGACGATTGGATGCGGCCGGCCCTCTGCCAGGATGCTCTGCGGCTCGGCCGCACCCTCGCCGAGCTGATGCCCAACGAGCCCGAGGTCCACGGACTCCTCGCTTTGATGGAGATCCAGGCCTCGCGCGCGACTGCGCGGGTCGGACCCGACGGCGAGCCGATCCTCCTGCTCGATCAGGACCGTACGCGTTGGGACCGCTTGCGGATTCGGCGGGGGCTGGCGGCGCTCGAGCGCGCCGGGAAGCTCGGCGGCGCCTTCGGTCCCTACACGCTCCAGGCTGCGATCGCCGCCTGCCATGCACGCGCAATCAAGGCCGAGGAGACCGACTGGGCGCGCATCGCGGCGCTCTACGACGCGCTCGCGCAGCTCGCGCCGTCGCCGATCGTCGATCTGAACCGGGCTGTAGCGCTCTCGATGGCGTTCGGCCCGGCGGCGGCGCTCGAAGTCGTGGAGCGGCTGACAGCGGAACCCGCGCTGCGCAACTATCACTTGCTGCCGAGCGTCCACGGCGACCTGCTCGCGAAGCTCGGGCGCCTGGAGGAGGCGCGCGAACAGTTCGTCCGGGCAGCGTCGATGACCGGCAACATGCGGGAGCGAGCGCTACTGCTCAGCCGGGCAGCCGCCTGCGCGCGCGGGGAGCGGCCGCGGTAGGTCCCTGATCACCGGCGGGTGTTTTCATCCGTGAGTTGCTGCAAGCGCTGAGCCTCAAGCACGATCTTCCGAAACTCGGCATCCGCCAGCAGAGACCGGAACCGCTCGTCCTCCTGAGCGTCGGAGGGAATCCTGCCGAGCTCCATGCTGCGGCGAAGGAAGCGCAGCGCCCGATCTCGATCGCCGTGCATTGCCCAGAATGCCGCCAAGCCGTACGAACCGGCTCCCGTCTCCGATTCTGATGCGGCCGTCACCGCCGCTTCGGTCGACTCCTGGGCCCGTCCCATGCGTTGGAGGGCCAGCGCGTAGGAGGCCCACGTGCTCTGAACGGGCCAGACATCGCACGCGGTTCGATACGCCTTCAGCGCTTCTTCGACCTGCCCCAGGCCCTCCTCTGCCTTGCCGAGGAGCGTGTAGGTTCCCGCGTAGAACGGATCCAAGGCAAGGGCGTGCTGGGCGTTCTCGGCGGCTTCCGCATACCTTTGGTGCTCGATCAGCCACGATCCGAAGTAGTGATAGTTGAAAGTATTGGCGGGGTCGAGGCGCACCGCCTCCTCCAGGCTCCGGCGCGCCGCGCTGCTGCTGTCCATCGTTTCCTGGTAGCCCGAGCGCTCTCGAAGCACATGCGAGCGGAAGGACGGAGTCAGGTCTCTGCGCACGAGCAGCTGGTTCAGCATCCGCAGCCCCCGAGAGGGTTCGGTCTCTCTATAGAGCTGTGCTCGGAAGAGGTCGACGACCGGAGACATCGGATCGATCCGGTGAAGAGTGTCAAGCTCCTCGTGGAAAGCCTGGAGCGTCCTTTCCGAGGGATCCACGTTCTCAGCGTCGCACAGCGCGACGGCTCGCATCATGTGGGCTTCGTACTGCTGCGGGAACGCATCGACGATCTCTCTCGTATACGCCAAGCCCTTGGGAACGTCGTGCTGCCTCAGCGCCAGAACAGCGGAAGGGAAGTCCGGCAGAGACGCCATCGCGGGCGTCCACGTGAGGTAGCGAAAGTAGTCGTACTGCTTCGGCCGGACGATCCCGAGCTGCCCCAGAAGCGTGCTGGCCGTCGATGATGCGACCCGAGCGAGATCGCCTTCGTTGTCGGTTCCCTGCGTCCCGCAGAGCACACGATTACGCTTCGTGTCGACCGCCGTGATCGTCGCCTTGACCGTCCGGCCCTCTCGGAGGAGCGATCCGGAGAGCACGATCTCCGCTCCGAGCTTGCGCGCAGCGCGGGCGAGGGACCTGCCCGTCGCCCGGGGAATCTCGGAGACGGAAGGAACCGGCAGCACGGCCAGGTTCGCCGTCTCGGCGAGGTTGATCGCGATCGCCTCGGCGAATGCGCGGCCGACGATCTCCGCTCCCTCCGCCTGCCCGACGACGTCCATCGGGATGACCAGGACGGTGCGGCTCACGGCATTCGCCCCTGCCCCGGCGCCTGCCCCGGCCGGCTCCGGCTGGTGCCTCGCCTGCCACCACACGCCCAAGCCGCCGAGCGTGACAGCGGCCGAGACGCATGCCGAGACGATCCAGCGCTTGATCCGCTTCGCGCGGTCCTCGGACTGCTTACGCAGTTGCCGGTAGGAGACGGAGACGCCCGAGTCGAGGTCCTTGCGCAAGTGCTTGAGATCGACAGCGAGGTCGGCGACCACCTGATACCGGTCGGCCGGCTTCTTCGCGAGCGTCTTGCCGATGATCCGTTCCAGATCCAGCGGCACCGCCGGGACGCAGTCGTGCACCGGCGGCGGTTCTGCGCTGACGATCCGGGCGGCGAGATCGCTTGGCGTGATCCCTTGAAACGGCCGGACCCCGGTCGTCATCTCGTACATCACCGAGCCGAAGGAGAAGATGTCGCTCCGTGCGTCGAGCTTCTCTCCTCGCACCTGCTCGGGAGACATATAGGGCAACGTGCCGGCGAGCGGGCGCGAAGCAAGGCGCTCGTCGAGGGTCAGCGGCGTCGACGCGCCGAACGACATGGTGGTTGCCTGCACTGCCTCGATGTAGGTCGCGAGGCCGAAGTCGACGATCTTCGCGTCCCCTTCGGCGGTGATCATGATGTTTGCCGGCTTCAAGTCGCGATGGATGAGCCCCACCTGATGGGCGCGGACCAGCCCTTGCGCGATCTGCGTCGAGAGATCGACCACCCGGTCCGGCGACATCGGCGCGCCGTCGAGGATGCGGCTCAGGGGAGCGCCGTCCACATACTCCATGACAATGAAGTCGACCGCGTCCTCCCGCCCCAGCTCGTACACCTGCACGATGTGGGAATGGACCACTGAGGCGGCGATGCGGGCTTCTTCGAGGAACATCCGGCGGCGCTGTCGATCCATGGACCGCTCACTGGGGAGGAGCTTGATCGCGACGATCCTGCGGAGGATGGTGTCTTCCGCCTTCCATACGACGCCCATGCCGCCTTCGCCGATCTTGGCAAGGAGGCGGTAGTGGGAGAGCATGGTTCCGTCCTGCAACACCATGCGATCGGGCCTCCGGAAGCCCTCGTCGGATCCCGGGCGGCCATGGTACACGAGGACCGGTGCCCGCTGCACGGGGAAAGGCGCGGGGCGCGGCGGGAAGGATCGAGCGGCCGCCGAGCTGCAGGCCGCGAGCCCGAGGTGCGCGCCGCCTTTCTACGATGCTACAATTGCGGGCCGGAGGATCGAGATGACTTCACGACGTCTACTGCTCTCCGTCCTGCTGTTCTTGGTGCTGCTGCTGCTGATCCCCGCCCCCCGCGCCGCCGCTTTCCCTCCCCTCTCGACATCGGTCTCCACGGACCATCGGCCGGAGCCGTTCACGCTCGACGGGCCTCCTTCCCGCTTCGACCCCTCGAATCGGGATCTTCTGCAGCCGATCCAAGGGATCGAGGCGCGGCGACGAGGCGACTTCCGGCGAGTGGACTGGGCGGCGGTGATCGATTCCACCTGGGGAGAGAGCCCGATGACGCCGGCGGAGCGGATCGCGCTCTTCGAGTCGTTCTGGTCGGAGGTCGATCGCAGGTTCGCCTGCTTCGAGGGGATCGACGTCGACTGGCAGGCGCTGCACGATCGCTACCTTCCGGAGATCGCGGGCGACGTGAGTCGCGGGCGCTTCGCGGCGATCCTGAACCACCTCTCGCTCGCCTTGCAGGAATCGCACACGATGGCGTTCGACTCGGAACTGAACCAGTCCACGCCTCTTCTCCCCGGCGTCCCGCTGCTGCTCACCGGGACCTACGGGGAGAACGGTCACTTTGGCGCCGGACTGACCCCGCTTCCCGACAGCTCTCTGCTCGTCTACTCGGCGGTCCCGGACCATCCTCTGGGCCTCGTGCCGGGCGATCTCGTTCTCGGATACGACGGAATCCCCTGGGGACGGATCTACCCGCAGCTCGTCGAGGCGCAGCTGCCGATCGCCTACGGGCGGTCGGGCAGCTCTCCTTCGGCGATCCGGCACTGCTGGATGATGAGCGCGGGCATGAACTGGCACCTCTTCGACACGATCGATGTCGTGAAGTACGCGACGAACGACACGCTGCACCTTTCGGTCGACCCCCTGATCGGACGGCAGATGAGCCTCTTCTGCTCGGAGCAGCTCGACGTCCCCGGGGTGTCGAAGCCCGACCTCGAAACGAACGACACGGTGAGCTGGGGGATCGTCGAAGGGACCGACGTCGGTTACATCTACTTGTACAAGCTGCGCTACGACTTCGAGCAGCAGTTCTACAACGCCGTCGACTCGCTGATGACGTTCTATGACACGAGCGGCTTGATCCTCGACTTCCGCCTGAACTACGGGGGGACGCTCGACTTCTACCTTCCCGCCTTCGAGCGCCTCTTCTACGAGGACGTCTACACGATCGCCTTCGGAGCACGATGTAGCCCCGAGGATCACGAGCCGATTTGCCCCGCCTCCGCCTACGGGCCGGAACGGATGCGGATCCACGGAGATCCGGACCGGGGATACCGCAAGCCGATCGCCGTGCTCACCGGACCGGGAGCGGTGAGCGCGGGAGACGTCGGCCCGTACATGCTCACCTTCCACCCGAAGGTTCGCGTCTTCGGACGCCCGTCGTGCTCGGCGTTCAACCTTCCCTTCTCGACCGATCCCCCGCCGCCCGCGCCCTGGTACATGCGCTATGCGCGATACGAGGGATATCCGGTCGGGGAGATCTCCCATCACTTGACGCACGACGAGTTCCCGATCGACGAGGAGGTGTGGCTGACCCGCGACGACGCCGCGCGAGGTGTGGACACGGTCGTGGAGGCCGCCCTCGGCTGGATTCGCGCGTCCTCGGGCGCAGAGGAGGAGCAGGCGGCGGCGCGGCCGATCGCGCGGATCCTGCCCGCGCGCCCGAACCCGTTCTCCGGGGAGACCACGCTCCGGTACTTCCTGGATTCGGCCGCTCCCGTCGAACTGGCGATCTACTCGGTTTCGGGACGCCTCGTCCGGCGGATCGAATCCCGCGCCTACGCGCCTGCCGGAGAGCATGTCGCCTTCTGGGACGGCCGTGACGATCGAGGCCGTCGGGTCGGATCGGGGGTCTACCTCGCCAGGCTGGAGGCGGGCGGCAGGGGCGCGGAGCGGCGGTTGGTGCTGACGCGCTAGCGCGCCTTGGCGTTCGCGCGCATGCTCGCGCGCTTGCCGATGCGAGCGCGACTCCCTACAATTCCCTCGCGACGTCTCCCTCGCGACGTCGATCCTCGTGCGTGGATCGACGACCGCCGGGCGGCGCAACCGCACGACGATATGGATCCACGGGACCACAATCCTCGGAGGCCGGTCGCATGAATCTCTCTCGATCCGCGCTCCTCAGAGCCGGGCTCGCCGCCGGCTTCGTCGCTCTGCTTCTCCTCGCAGTGCTTCTCGTTCCTTCTCACCGGCAGGCTGCACCGCCTCCAGCGTCACGACCGGACGTGGCAGCCGGGACCCGGCCCGAGGTGCCGGGTTCCTCCGAGGGACAGGAGCAGAGCGGCGTCCCGAGCGCGGCGCGCAGCAAGCCGATCTCCCAGCGCGCGGGCGATGCGCTCGCGCCGAAGTCGCCGAACCCGTGGTTCTTCCTCGAGCGCGCGTATCCGTTCGGCCGGATCCCGCACGACGTCTGGGTCGAAGCGCAGATCGAGGCGCGGCGCCTGCGTGACGAGGCGCGGGCGTTCGGGAAGGATCGCGGGACCTGGACCTTCCGCGGTCCGACGAACATCGCGGGACGCGTCACCGATCTCGCGGTCCATCCGTCGAATCCGGCGATCGTCTACATGGGCGCGGCCGAGGGAGGCGTGTTGCGCACGACCGACTCGGGCCAGCACTGGACCCCGCTCTTCGATGAGGAGTCCTGCATCTCCGTCGGCGCAGTCGCCCTCGATCCGCTGACACCGGCGACGGTCTATGCGGGAACGGGCGAGGTCAACCCGGGCGGCGGCAGCGTCGCCTATGGCGGTTCGGGCATCTTCCGGTCCACGGATTCCGGCGACACCTGGCAGGGGATCGGCCTCGAGGGGTCGGGATCGATCGGGAGAATCCGGATCGATCCGACCGATCCCCGCCGGATGTATGTCGCGGCGATGGGCAACCTGTGGTCCACGAGCGAGGAGCGCGGCGTCTTCCGCACGACAGACGGGGGGACGACCTGGGAGAGGGTGCTCTTCGTCTCGGACTCGACCGGCGCCGTCGACCTGATCCTCCGTCCGGATCAGCCGCGCACGATCTTCGCGGCGATGTGGGAGCGGATCCGCCGTCCTCGCGCGTACCACTATGGTGGGATCACCTGCGGCGTGTACCGCTCGACCGACGGCGGAGATACGTGGGCGCCGGTTTCCGGCGGTCTCCCGGCCCCGTCCACGAATCGCGGCCGGATCGGCCTCGCGATCTGCGAGTCCCAGCCCAACGTGATGTGCGCCGTCTACGCGGACAAGACCGGCTACTACGACGGCCTCTACCGCACCACGGACGGAGGCGCGACCTGGACTCGCGCCAATGACGGCGCGCTCTCCGGCGTGTTCGCTTCCTATGGCTGGTGGTTCGGCAACGTCCGGATCGACCCGGCCGATCCGAACAAGATCTTCGTCCTCGGACTCGACTTTTACCGCTCGACGAACGGCGGCACCTCCTGGTCGGAGACGAGCGGCGGGATGCACGTCGACCATCATGCCCTCGCCTTCGGCCCCGTCCCCAATCCGGTGATCTACGAAGGGAACGACGGCGGCGTCTATCGCTCGACGAACGGGGGATCCGCCTGGACGCTGCTGCCCGATCAGCCGATCACGCAGATCTACCGCGTGGCGCTCGATCCGAGCCATCCCGGCGCGCTCTATGCAGGGGCGCAGGACAACGGGACGCTCCGCACGCTGAGCGGCGGCCTGAACGACTGGCAGATGATCTACGGCGGGGACGGCTTCCAACCGCTTGTCCACCCGCAGAACGGCAACCGTATCTGGGCGCAATACCAGTACGGCTCTCTCAGCTACTCCTCCAACGGCGGCGGCTATTGGGTCGGCGCCACGAACGGGATCTCCTACAACGACCGCCACAACTGGAACACGCCGGTCGCCTTCGATCGCAGCGACCCGAATCGCATGTTCTACGGGACGCAGAAAGTCTATCGCTCGACGAACGGCACGAGCTGGACCGCGATCAGCGGCGATCTGACCGGCGGCGCCGGCGGTGGCAGCCAGGGCAATGTCTACGGGACGGTGACGACGATCGAAAGCTCGCCGCTCGATGGCAACGTCGTCTGGGCGGGAAGCGATGATGGCCACGTGAGCGTCACGACCAACGGCGGCGGCGCGTGGACCGACGTCTCGGGCGCGCTGCCCGATCGCTGGATCACCTCGGTCCGCACGAGCCCGCACGCTCGCGATACGGCCTACGTGACGATCTCCGGTTTCCGCTGGAACGAGCCGCTCCCGCACGTCTTCCGGACGACCGACCTCGGAGCGAACTGGAGCCCGATCGCCTCGAACCTGCCCGAGGCGCCGGCGAACGACCTCGTGGTCGATCCGGCCGATCCGCAGCGCCTCTTCGTCGCGACCGACGTCGGCGTCTTCGAGACTCTCGATGGCGGGGCGAACTGGGTGATGCTCGGCGGGGACCTTCCCAACGTCGTCGTGACCTGCCTCGCCTTCGAGGCGGTCGAGCGCGTGCTCGTGGCCGGCACGTACGGCCGGAGCTTCTTCTCCTACGACGTCGATCAGCCTTCGGCTGTCCCGGAGACCCTGGCGGGTGGCGGCGCAGGCGCAGGCGCCGGCGCGCTTCAGCTCCGCCTCTCGCCGAATCCGGCGAGCGATCGCGTCGCATTCGCGTGGACGGGCGCGGCCGGATCGCAGAGTGGAGGCGTGGTCGAGGTGTTCACCGTTTCCGGACGCCGCGTATGGCGGGGCGAAGCGCCCGTAGGCACGGGGCAGCTACCGACCTGGAATCTGCGCGATGAGTCAGGGAATCGGGTGGCGGCCGGCGCGTACTACGCGCGTGTTCGCGAGGCGGGACCGGTGGGACGGACTGCGACCGCGGTGCTCACGGTCGTCTCGCCGTAGCGCCCGGGCTGCTACCGCTCTCCGATCACGTCGAGATAGTGCTGGCGCAGACGCAGGACCTGCTCGCGCTCTTCTTCGTCTTCGACGAGCGAGACGGCGCGGTCGAGCGTCCCCAGCACCGTCTGCGGATCCGACTCCAGATCGATCTGCGCCGCGGCCAGCGAGAGATGCGCATGGTGGTCTTTCGGGTTCGCAGCGATCGCCCGGTTCGCGTGCTCCGCGGCGGCCGCGGGATTGCCCGCCTCGATCTCGATCTTCGATAGGATGACCGAGCACGCCGAATGATCCGGGAAGCGCTGCAGCCCCTGCTGCGCCACCTCGCGCGCGCGGTCCATCTCGCCCGCATCGAGATGGCAGCCTGCGAGCAGGCTGTAGATCCACGGGGACGGAGGACCGAGACGGATCGATTCCGCGAAGCAGTCCTTCGCCCGCTCTGAGTCCTCCTCCAAGAGGTAGATGCGGCCGAGACTGCCGTGGATCTCGGCGCTTTCGGGCCAGATCTTCGACGCCTCGACCAACTCGCGCTCGGCAGCCGCCAGGTCGTCCATCACCAGATAGGCCTGAGCGAGGCTCAGCCGGACCGGCATCAGGTCCGGCTCCATTTCGGCGATGTTCCGGTACATCCGCGCCGCGGTCTCCACCTCTCCGAGGCCCATCATCGCTTCCGCCTCGAGGTAGGCAGGGGATACCTCGTCCTCGGGATCGACTTCGCGCAGGCGGATTCCCAACTCGAGCAGATCCGCGTAGTCACAGCGCTCGAGCGCGAGCCCGGCGAGGGCATGGAGGTATTGGCCATCCTCCGGGGCGAGCTTCGAGGCCAGCTCCAGCATCCGCCTCGCGTCGTCCGTTCGCCCGGCCTCCATGTACGCCTCGGCCAGCGCTCCCGCGATCGAAGCGTCCGTCCGGTCCAGTCGATGCGCCTGCTCGTACGCCTCGATCGCGCCGCGCGGGTCCTGCCGCTCCAGAGCGAGATCGCCGATCAGCCCGAACGTGGCGGCATCCGGGCGCAGCGACTTCAAACGCTCGAACGCCTCTCTGGCCCTGTCGTTCTCCCCCGCTTCCATGTGGAGCGCGCCCAGCTCTGCCCAGTTCTCCGGATTCACGGGATCGCGATCGCACGCCGATCGCATGCTCTCGATCCTCGCGGCGAGATCCTCGCCGGAATCGACCATCGCCATTTCCTCCTGGGCAGATGATGGCGGATCGGTCGGGACGGTTCCAGTCCGACGATCGCCGAGGAGCGAAGAAAGACCGGCCGGTCGCCTGGTGCCGTCGCGCGCCGCAGGTCAGAATCGTGAGGGAAGGGGAAACGGGGATCGCTCTGCGATCAGCGCAGCTGAATCAGACGGAGCGGCCGATCGCCGCGGCCGCGCGCCCAGTAGATTCCGGGCGGTGCGCGGTGGCCTCCCTCGATCGTGCCATCCCAGAGCAGATTGAGGCCGTTGCGCCGGATCCCGCGCCCGAGCCATGCGACGCGTCGCCCCGTGACGTCGAAGATCGCCGCTCGATCCGCCGGGAAGCCCGCGAGGTGTACCGCGCCGAGGCTCGGGTTCGGCCACGCGCGCGGGCGGGCCGCGGCGAGGCCGGAGCCGTCGCCGATCGCCGAGTTGGGCATCAAGAGTACGAAGCGCGATCGCGGGGGATCGGAAATCGTCGTGTTTCCGTTGCGATCGACCGCTGCCACGTACCAGAAGTAGGTGCCGGGCATCAGAAGCGGGCCGATGTCGATCGAGGTCGACGGCACTTTGCGGAAGATCGGATGCGTGAAGAGCGAGTCCTGAGCGAAGGTCACGGTGTAGCTGATCGTGTCGCCCGGCTCCGGGTCGGTCGCCGCTTCCCATGTGAGGACGGCATCTCCGACGTAGAGCGTGTCCCCTTCGCCGGGCTCGAGCAGCGCGAATGGACCGGGCGGGATCACGAAGGCGCGGCGGTAGAAGCGCTCCGAGCGCGAGATCCGCGCCAGGACCGTGTCGCGTTCCCACATTGCGTGCCAGCCTCCGCGATCGATGACGAAGGTGCGGAGGTTCGTCAGGTCGTCGAGGAAGCGGCCGGCGGCGGCGGTCGACATCTTCGGGACGCCGTTCTTATGGATCATCACCGCGGAGGTCTGCGCCTGGGGCGTACCGAGCGCGGCGTGCGGATTCCCCGCACGCCCGAAGACGACCACGTTCATCCATCCCGGCGTCGGCAGCTCGACGGTGAAGGTCGTGTCGACGACGGTCCGCACCGGCAGCGACGCGACATTGCCGGTCCACACCGGCTGGCCGTCGGCCTGGAGGATGATCCGCGTGAGACCGATCGGGCAGAGGGCGCGCACGCGAACGGTCGGCTGAAAAGACTCGGCGTCGACACGGATGGCGGAATCGCCCGGGGCGATGCCGTCGATCGTGAATTCGGGAATCAGGGGATAGTTCGTGACGAAGCTCCGCCCCGCCTTGTACGCCTCGATCCACGCGTTGTAGTCGAGGCCGGTCCCCGGCGGGACGCGCGAGTAGACGCGCCAGCCTCCGATCGGCGGCATTGTGTAGCTCTGCGGCCGCGCGTCGGTGCCCGCGGAGGGAGGGCAGAAGATCCCGCACGAGAGGACGTCATACCAATCCTTCCAGTCCTCGAACGGATTGTTGCCATAGGAGACGACGTCGAGCGCATCGAGCCCGCCGAGCGCCGCGAGGACCGGCAACTCCCGGCCGAGTCCCGCCCCAGGCCAGCCCTCGTCGTAGAAGTAGTCGTCGGTGGAATGGGGGTGGGTCAGAACGATCATCGGAGCCAAGCCGGGAACGACCTGATTGCGTATGTCGAGGATCATCGGATAGGCCGGCTCCGGCGGAAGGCAGCAGTCCGGGAAAATGTATTGCCGCAGTCCGGGGATCGGTACGTGCCCGTAGGACTGATTCCGGTACTCGACGGTGTAGTAGAGGATCGTCTCCGTGTCGGAGAGCGGATGCGGGGCGCCGGTGAACTGATAGGAATTGTCCAGCGAATGAAGGATCGAAATGCCCTCGGCGCGCGTCACCCACTTCGCCACGGCGGGGTCGATCTCGTAGTCGACAGGAGGATGCTGTGTGTGTGCGTGCAGGTCGGAGGAGAACCAGCCCTCGGCTCCGAGATCGACCCAGCGAGAGAGCGTGACCTGCAGCGTCGTGTCACGATTCACGTACAGGAACGTGTCGACCGCCTTGTATTCGAACCCGCGACCGACCGTGATGCGCGTCGGGCCGCCCGGAACGTTCACCCAGGCGCTGCCGTTCGCGTAGAAGTAGTAGCCGGCCTGTCCGGCGTGTGTCATCCGATCGGCGTCGAGGCTTTCGGGATGGCAGTGCTGGTCGGCGCCGTAGATCCGAACGCGGGCGGGCGAGACCTCGCCCTGATCGTCTCGAATCTCGAGGCCGAGCCTGTACTGCTGCTGTGCCTTTGCGACGGGCGTCAGGCACGCCAGCGAAGCGAGCAGGAGCAGGCAGGCGAGCGCGGCGCGGCGAGCGAGGGGAGACGCTGCCGGGTGGCGACGCGCGATTGTACGGCGAACGAACTGCCGAGGAGTCGACTGGAGCACGTGCATTCCTCCGGCTCATTCCAAAGGGCTCGCTAGCTCGCAGTCCGGCCACGGTCTGCTTCGTGGCGGCAATTCTACACCCCGCAAGGACGATCCGGCAGGGCTTTTCCAAGAAAATGGGAGGATTTCCGGTACGAGCAGGTGGGCGCGTGACGGGATGGGGGACGGGGGACGGGCACGGGCTCGAGGGCAGGTGGGTGGCAGCCGGGCAGGCGGGTAGGCTCAGGGTGCGGGCGTGCGGAGCTTCGGCCCCTCCGTCCGGACGTCCCCGTGCCGTTCGGTCCACCGGTTGCGATCGAGCCACTCGAGAAGCGGGACCGCCTGCTTGCGCGACACGCCGAGGATCTCCTTCAGAGCCGCGACCCCCAGCTCCTCGCTCTTTTCGAAGAAGTTCTGGAGCAGCGATCGCATCTCCTCGATTCTCCCGGCGGCGAAGAGCAAATCGGGTGGGATCTTCGCCACCTCGCCATTCTGAATGAGCAGATTGAGCAGATCCTCCCCGTCGGGCGGAGAACCGGCCGACTCGAGCAGCTCCTTCATCGACGGCGCGGCGAACGCGCGCGTCTCCAGCTCCTTCAGAATCCTCTCTCGCGCCTGCGCCATCTTCGGAGGCAAGCGAAGCTCGGCCTCGCCGTGGCGCAAGCGGTCGCCGCGGATGTGCAACACGCCGGCTCGCTCTTCACGGGAGATCAACGATTCGATGAGATCGGGATGGACCTGCTTCTCCAGCCGGCTCTTCAGCTCGCTTTTCGACAGTCCCCAGCGCAGCGGGTTTTTCTTCTGGTGCTCGAGCAGGAGGGCGGCCATCTTCCCTCCGGCCTGCTCGATCGCTGCGCGCGAAACCAGGATGCCGCGGCCGATCCGCTCGATCGCGCCGCTCTCGAGAACCTGGGCGGTCGCCGCCGCGACCTCGGCGGGAGGCTGCCCGAGCTTTCCGGCGAGATCGGCCTCCGGGAGGCCCATCGCTCCGGCCGCCTCGACCGCGCCCGCGATCCTCTCGTCGAGGCTGCCCAACTCCGCGAGATGGAGCGCCGCCAGATCGGCCTCATGGAAGCGACGGCGGCGCTGGCCGGACACGTCGAGCACGTCGCCGCCGGCGATCGTGTGCATCGGCGAGTAGGAGCGGAGCACGAAGCGGTCCCCTCTCTCGGCAAGAACCGGCGACTCGAAGCGGATCTGCACGAGCCCTTCCTGCCCGGGGAGGATCTCCTCCGTCTCCAGCGGGGTCACGCGGCCGAGCACCTCGCTCGCGCCGAGGTAGAAGCGGATGCGCATCCGGTTCTTGATCGGATAGGGACTGTTCCGCACGCAGCGGGCGCGCGCCTGCAGGAGATCGACCAGCGGTGGGGCTTTGCCGGCGACGAGCCAGTCGCCGCGCGAAATCTCCTCGCGGGGAATGGCATGGAGCGAGACGGCGACCCGTTGGCCTGCCATCGCCTCGCTCACCCGTTCGTTGTGCACCTCGAGCGACTTGATCCGTGTCTCCTCGTCGCCGGGGAGGATCCGCAGCTTGTCGCCTTCGCGGAGCTTCCCGGCCCACAGGGTCCCGGTGACGACAGTCCCGAAACCCTGCATGGTGAAGACGCGATCGACCGGCAGCCGGGTGAACTTGCCGCGCGGGGAGAGGTCCGCCGTGGCGACGACACGATCGAGCGCCGCGAGCAGATCCTCCTTCCCTTCGCCGGTCACCGCGGAAACCGGGACGATCGGCGCGCTCGCAAGGCAGGTGCTCTGCAGATAGGAGCGGACGTCCTCCAGGACCAGTTCACGCCATTCGGGATCGACCATGTCGATCTTCGTCAAGGCGACGACACCGGTGTGCGCGCCGAGGAGATCGACGATGTCGAGATGCTCGCGGGTCTGCGGCATCACCCCCTCGTCCGCCGCAATGACGAGCAGGATGACGTCGATCCCTCCCGCGCCTGCGAGCATGTTGCGGATGAAGCGCTCGTGTCCCGGCACGTCGATCACGCCGCAGCGGACTCCCGAGGGAGTCGTCAGGGAGGCGAAACCCAATTCGATCGAGATGCCCCGCTCCCGCTCTTCCTTGAGACGGTCGGTGTCGATCCCGGTGAGCATCCGGATCAGGAGCGTCTTGCCGTGATCGATATGGCCGGCGGTGCCGATGATGCAGGGACGTCGCTGGGTCATCCGGGCACGATCCCGATCACCCGAGGGGATCGTCCAGCTGGATCCGCCGGATCGACGCGCCCGCGCCGGCGAGCTTCCGCTCGATCGCCTCGTAGCCGCGATCGATGTGGTAGATGCGCGAGACGGTCGTCGTGCCTCCCGCGACGAGCCCCGCGAGGAGCAGGGCGGAGGAGGCGCGGATGTCGGTCGACATCACCCTCGCGCCCTGGAGCTGCCCGACCCCGCGGACGGTCGCGACGTTGCCCTGCAGCGAGATGTTGGCGCCGAACCGGGTCAGCTCCGGGACGTGCGTGAAGCGATCGAAGTAGATCGTCTCGGTGATTACCCCCGTGCCTTCGGCGACGCAGAGCAACGCCATGAACTGCGCCTGCAGGTCGGTCGGGAAGCCGGGGTAGACCTCCGTGCGGAGGCTGACGGCGCGCAGCGGTCCGTCGCGGCGAAGCGAAATGCGGTCCCCCTCGCAGTGGATCGCGCAGCCCATCTCCTGCAAGCGGGCGAGGACGATCTCGACGTGCTCCGGCCGCGCCCCTGTCGCGATGATTTCGCCGCCGGTGATCGCGCCGGCCGCGAGGTAGGTGCCGGTCTCAATCCGGTCCGGAATGTTCGTGAAGGCGACCGGATGGAGGGAGTCGACCCCCTCGATCTCGATCGTCTTCGTTCCGTGTCCGCGGATCTTTGCGCCGGCCGCGATGAGGAAGTCGGCGAGGGCGACGATGTCCGGCTCGCAAGCGGCGTTCTCGATCCGCGTCGTGCCGCGAGCGAGAGTGGCGGCCATCATCACATTGCCGGTCGCGCCGACGCTCGAAATGTCGAAGGCGATCCTATTGCCGCGGAGGCGGCCCTCGCAGGTCGCCATGATGTAGCCGTGCTCCAGGTTGACCGTCGCGCCGAGCGCCTCCATCCCTTTGATGTGAAGGTCGACGGGGCGCGGGCCCCAGGCGCAGCCCCCAGGAAGCGAGACGCGCGCGCGCCCGCAGCGGGCGAGGAGAGGCCCGAGCACGTAGATCGAGGCGCGCATCTGGCGCACGAGATCATACGGAGCCTCGGTGCTCACGATGTTCGTCGCGTCGAGGCGGAGCGAATGGTCCTCATAGCCGCCTTCGACGCCGAGCAGGCGCAGCAGCTCGAGCATCGTGACGATGTCGCGCAGATGAGGGACGTTGCGGATTCTCGTCTCGCCCGAAAGCAGCAGCGAGGCGGTCATCATCGGGAGCGCGGCGTTCTTCGCGCCGCTGATCGGTATCTCGCCGGACAGTCTTTTGCCGCCCACGATCTCGATCGCATCCATCTCTCGGGGGGACCTCCTGTGGGCCGGACGATACCCCCGCTGGCGGGAGGCGGCAAGATACTGCCCCGCAAGAACGTTGGGCGGGTGCGGCACGCTGCCTTGACGAGAGCCCGGGGGACGCGGATCCTCGCCGTGCCTCGTCGTCGGGCGCCGGCATGGTGCCCGGCCACACGGTCCAAAGGGGGTGTGACGTGACCATCGATTCCCGTTCCCTCGGTTCGCGTTCCGGGCATCGCCGTTCCACAAGGTCTCTTTCCGGGATCCAGCGTTCCAGCGGGGGCGCGAGCCTCCTTCTCGCGCTCCTCCTGGGAGTCGCGCTCGTCTTGTCGCTCTCGGCCGGCTGCGGCGGGAAGAAGACGCAGAGCGCGCCCGGCGCAATCGACGAGCCGATCGCCACCGGATCGCCCGAGGAGGTGGCGCCGGCGACCTGGAGCTACGAGATCGACCTCGGTCCCGGCGTCCAGGGCAGCCCGCAAGAACGCATCATCGTCTGGAACTTCCCCAAGGCGGGGTCCGCGTCGCTCGATCCCGAGGCCCGCGGGGCGGCGAAGCTGGCGATCGAGAAGCTGCGGAGCGCGGGGAGCCTCGAGACGGCCCGGCTGCTGGTCGTGGGGTTCGCCGACAGCGTGCAGGAGCATTCGGGCGCGGAGGCGCTGGGCATGCGCCGCGCGGAGGCGGCGGGCAAGGCGCTCGTGGACCTCGGAATCCCCGAATCGAATCTGAATCTGGCGAGCGCAGGCGACCGGACGTCGAGAGCGAAGGAGTTCGAGAAGATCCGGCAGGCGTACGAGCGGCGCGTCGAGGTCTGGACGCTGCGCTGATCTCGATCGGGCCTGTCCTAGCGCAGGGGCACGGAGCCCGTCCAGCTCGGCGCCACCGGCGGCCCGGACGGCTGCCGGTCCGCGCCGTGCCCCCCCGGCTGGCGCCCGCCTTGGTCGTCCCCCTCGTGCTCGGCCCGGCCCTCGGCTTTGTAGTAGTAGACGCCGCGGACCGGGGCGGTCCACGACCATGCGGCCCCACCGGAGAGCCGGCCGGCACTGTCCATCTGCCGCCCGCTCACGTCGAAGATCCGTAGTGAGCGCAAGTCGACCCCGATCGGCCGGAAGCGCACGCAGAGGCCGTCGGTCGTGATCGAAAGCGCCGTCTGTCCTTCGCCGGCCGGCTCTCCCGCGGCGGCGGGCACGGCGAGCAGCTCCTGCAGGATCCTGCCCGAGGCGACCGGCGTCGCCACGCCGAGCAGGCTCCCGAGCGTCTTGCAGATGTCGATCTGCTCGCAGGGGGTCCAGGACTCGATGCCGGGCTGGAAGTCCGGGCCGAGGCAGAGCAGCGGAATCCTCCTGCAGCCGGGACATCCATCTCCGTGGTCTTTCCAGTCTCCGTAGCCGTCCGCGTGGCGACCGTGATCCCCGGTGACGATCAGCGCGGTACGCCCGGCATAGAACGGGTCCGCCTCGATCCGATCCCAGAGGACGGAGACGAGCGAGTCGGCGATGCCGATCGCCCAGGTATAGCGGGCCCAGTCGCCGGTATGCGCGAAGGTGTCGATTCCGCCGAGGTTCAGGAACGAGACGATCGGATGGTGCGCCGCCATGTCGGTGAGGAACTGGTCGAGCACCAGGAAGTCGCTCCACGTCGGACCGATGACCCGGGCGCTGTCGGGCGCGCCATAGCCCGGGTAGGTGCTGTAGGAGAGGGGCTTGATCTTCGACTTCATCGTGACGAGGACCGTCGCATTCGCCGAGAGCCCCGTCTGATGCCGGAAGTACTCCCACAGCAGCGGATACTGCGGCCGTTCCGTTCCGTCCTCTGCGAGCGTCTGGTAGCGCCCGGAACCGATCGTGCTGTGGCCGGCGACCGTGTGGGTCGAGCCGAGGTTCGCGCAGACGCGCGCGAGAGCCCCTTGCGGGGCGAGATCGAGCGCCATCCGAGGGATGAACCGATGATCGGGATCGTCGAAGCCCTCGCTCGAACGCAGCCCGTCGAGGACGACGATGACGGCGCGGTCGGCCGCGCGGGCCGGCGCAGTGAGGGTCGCCGACGCAGCGGCGACCGCCAGGACGGCGCCGAGCAGACGGGTCCACGGCGCGCTGCGGCGGGCGAGGTGCTGGTGCGGCTGCGGCTGGCGGCGGGCAAGGTGCTGGTGCGCCTTCGGCAGGCCACGGCGGGACATGGACTCCTCCGCGAGATGCAGGATCTCAGGCTGTCGAGTCTTCCTCGTCCCAAGGGATCGAGTCGGATCCGGCCGGAGCCCGCGGCTCCACGAGAATCGACTTCTCACGAACCACGAGAGCCAGCCCCGCCGGTCCCTTGCGCGGCCTGCGAACGTACTTCTTGAGAGTATAAATCACCGGCGCACGCTTCGACGTGCGGGACTTGCTGTAGTAGGCGGCGATCGACGCCGCCTCCTCGATCGTCCGGACGCTCGGGTTGTCCTTCCGGCCCTCCCGCTTCAGGACCACGTGGCTTCCCGGGCAGCCATGGGCGTGGAACCAGTAGTCCTCCGGAGCGGCGAGGCGATGGGTCACGTAGTCGTTCTCCTCGTTCGACCGTCCGACCAGGACGGTCCATCCCTCGCTCGTCTTGAAGACACGCGGGTGGAAGCGCTCTTCGGGCCGGCGGGGACGAGACGACGACGCGGCTCCGGACGAGGACGGCACCGAGGACGAGGACGACGCCGAGGACCGGGACGAGGCTGAGGACCGGGACGAGGAGGACCCTGAGGACGAGGAGGAGGATGCTCCTGCGCCCGCGGGCCGCCCTCCGGCGGCCGCGCGCCACGCTTCGATCGATTCGCTCCGGGCGAGCGTCCCCAGCGCCTCGCGCAGCGGCTCGGCCCCCTTCGCGGCAACCCCGGCCGGGTCGCGCCGCAGACGCTCGCGCAGCTCGGACAGGCGCGCCGCCGCCTTCTCGATCGTGCGAATCCGCTTCTCGCGGACCGGCTGCCCGCGCTCGAGGCGCCGCGCCCGCCGAAAGAGAAGGTCCGCGTTGGCCGGGCCGCTTTTCGCCGGGTCGAGAGGGATCTTCAGCATGGCCGCCGGGTCCGTCGGATCCGGGCAGACGATCTCGGCCGCCCCCCGCGGCACCCTCGCTCCCTCGATGAGTAGCGCCTGAGCCTGCCTTCGGACGAGCGAGGCATTCGCCGCCTCCCGCCCTTCCTCGCGCAGCTTCTCGTGGAGGCGCAGGAGCCTCCGCTCTTCGGCCGCGATGAGACGCTCGAGCCGCTCGGCCGTCTTCCGATGCGCCTCTTCCCGCAGGACGATCCGGTGCGCCTGCTCGAGGAGGGCGAAGAGCGATCCGGGCCGCTCGCTTCGATGCTCGGCAAGCGAGGCGAGAGGCACCGGACTGACGAAGGAGGCGGGAAGCTCCAGGGCGAGCCGGGCGTCGCGGACCCGGTAGAGGGTCGGCTCGAAAGGAGCCGCGGCGAGCCATTGCAGCGCGTGCGCGATCGACTCCGGATCGCCGGCGCCGGCCGCCGCGATCGCCTCGTATGCCAGCCAGACGGGAAGGTCGGCGAAGCCGCGCGAGAGGGCTTGAGCCTTGGTGCGGGTGTGGGCGTGCGTGTCGTGGCGCTTGTGGGCGTGCGTGTGGGAGCGCGTATGAGCGTCGGGGCGGTCGTGCGCGTGGCCAGGGCCGCGGCCGCGCCCGCCGGGAATCCCAACGACGCCGTCGTTGCCCGAACCTCCCGCCCGCTCGAGCGCGTGCGCGACCAGTTCAGCCGTCGCGTGCGCGTATGCGGGACGCCGGGCGACGGCGGGCGGCTCGTAGCGCACCCCGCGCGCGCGCCGCGCCGCCTGCGGACCCTCGTCGCCCAGCAGGGCCGCCTCGACCTCTCTCGAGCGGGAGTGGACGAGCAGGACACCGGGACGCCCGCCCAGCCACTCGAGGACGAGACACTTCTCCGGCTCCGCGCCCTCCCCCGGGCGCTCGGCCAGATCGAGGAACAGCACCGGCGATTCGGGTGCCGTCGTAGCGCCGGTGATCCAGCATCCCGCGAGCAGCGCGCGGATCGCCTCGTCGGGGGCGGCGGCTACCGTCGCGTCGGGCCGAGCCAGGTAGAGGCAGGCGCGCGCCGGCGCGAGATCGATCGAGAGGCGCGCCCGTCCCTCCCCCTCGCCGCGCTCGAGCAGCAGCTCCAGCCGGTCGGGGGATGGCCGGGAGCCATCGATGATCTGCGCGCGCGAGCCCGTCTGCGCGAGGAGCGCCGCGCGCGATGCTTCGAGGATTCGCGATTCCATGGGATGGACGAGCGGACCGGGCGATCGGCCGGTCCGCTCGTCGCCGCAGTGTACCAGAGAACGGCGGAGGCCGAGGACGGAGGGCTGGCGGGCAGAGGGCTGGCGGGCAGAGGGCTGGCGGGGCGGCTCCGGATAGCCTGGTCCAGGTCGGCAGCGTCGAGGAACGTGAACAGTCGCGGCCGCCCCGCACGGCCAAGAGCATCGTCACGCCTGGGGGGTGACAGGGATCGACGCACCATCCGAAGAAAACGAGAAAAGTTCGAGGGCTGCCGGGCCACCCGGCCGAGGAGCGCCGCGCCTCCGGCCGGCCGGGGACGGCCGGCCCGGCCTGGCTGGCCGTCCCTGGTGACACCGGAGGGCTCTCCACGCTCTCCCCATCCATCCTCTGTGCACAACTCGACCGCCCATGTGCACAACTCGTCCGCCGGGTGCACAACTCGTCCGGTCCTTCCCGCAGGCTCTTGCGCGCCCTCCTCTCGAGCCTCGTCCCTTGCGCTTCTCTGCCACGTCTTCTGCGGTCCTTCGTCCCGTCGTTCCCGCCTGTCGACGACTCTCCACGTGCCGTCTCTCCGGATTCCTTCCACCGCGTCTCGACGGTTTCTCCACCGCTTCTCCACCATCGTTCACCCGCGCCGTCGACCACTTCCGGACCACTTCTCCACCGCTTTTCCACCTTCGCTCGTCATCGTTTCTCGACACCTTCTCGACACCGTCTCCACGCCGTCTCCATCGCTTCTCCACGGTTTCTCCACGGTTTCTCCACAGCGCGCGCGCATCGAACCGCCGCGTAGGGCGCTCCATGACGGGCTCGTCAGAGCTTCCGTTGGGCAGTCCGATCGGGTACATTCGGCATCCAACCCCGGAGGCATAGATGCTGCTGAGCATGACCGGTTACGGGCGCGCAGAGGCCCGCGAGGCAGGCCGTTCCCTCGCCGTCGAGATCCGCTCGATCAATCATCGCTTCGCCGAGATCTCGATCCGGCTCCCGAAGAGTCTCGCCTCCCTCGAGAACCGGGTCCGCGAGGCGGTCCAGGCGCGGCTGAGCCGCGGCAAGATCACCCTCTCGGTCACGCTCGACGGCGAAGAGAACGAGTTGGGGACCCTCCGGGTCGACGAGACGGCGGCCCGCCGATACGTGAGTCTGCTCCGGGAGCTGAAAGACAAGATCGGCGTCAGCGGCGACGTCGATCTGACGACGCTGATCGGACTGCCCGACGTCATCACCTGGGAGAAGAACGACTACGAGGAGGAGGCCGGCTGGCGTCTCCTCGAAGCGCCGCTGAACGGGGCGATCGCCGACCTGATCCGGATGAAGTCGCGCGAGGGGGAGATGCTCTCCAAAGACATGCTCGCCCGCATCGACACGATCCTCGCGACCCTCGCCCGGATCGAGGCACGGATCCCGCTCGTCCTACAGGGGGTGCGGGAGCGCTTGCAGGAGCGGCTAGCGGAACTCCTGTCCGATTCCGAGACCGAGTACCAGAAGCTGCGACTCGAAGCGGAAGTGGTGCTCTTCGCCGATCGGACCGACTCGACTGAGGAGTGTGTGCGCCTGCGCGCGCACTGCCAGCAGTTCCGGGACCTGATCCGCGCGCCGGAGCCGGCGGGCCGCAAGCTCACCTTCCTCCTTCAAGAGATGAACCGCGAGGCGAACACGATCGGGTCGAAGAACGCCGACATCGAGATCGCCCGCTCCGTGATCATCATCAAGGAAGAGACCGAGCGGCTGCGAGAGCAGGTCGCGAACATCGAGTAGGGGGGCTTCGATGCTTCCCTCGATCCCGCCCTCGCCGGTCCCCGAACCCGGGTTCCCTCTCGTCGTGTCCGGCCCCTCCGGCGTCGGTAAGACGAGTCTCGTGCAGCATCTGCTGGAGATCGACGAGCGCTGCGTGCGATCGATCTCGGTGACCACGCGGCCGCAGCGCGCCGGCGAATCGGACTGCGACAGCTACTTCTTCCTCGACGAGGAACGGTTCCTGCAAATGCGGGAGAAGGGGGAGCTGGCCGAGTCCGCGATCTACGGCGGCTTCTGGTACGGTACGCCGCGTCGCGTGATGGAGGAGAGCCTCCGGGCGGGACGCGTCGTGGTGCTGAACATCGAAGTCCAGGGAGGGGCGCAGATCCGCTCGCTCTACGCCGACGCGGTTCTCGTATTCGTCCTGCCCCCTTCATGGGACGATCTCGAGAGGCGGCTGCTCGGGCGCGGGACGGAGAGCCCCGAGGTCGCGGCGCGGCGGATCGAGCGGGCGCGCGAGGAGCTGCTAGCGATCCACGCGTACGACTACGTGGTCGTCAACGACGATCTCCAGCGCTGCGCGGCCGATCTGCACGCGATCGTGCGGGCGGAGCGGCGCCGGACGAGGCGCCTGTATCCGCCCGATGCTTCCCCGGCGTCGTGATCGCCGGCCCGGGATCGCGTCGAAGGTCGGTGAAGAGCGCAGGGACCGCGGAGCCAGAGAGCAAGTGCGAGAGGAGGATGTGGCCGTGGAGGCTGTCGGAGCGGCGGCGAGAGCCAGGCGGGTCGTCCTGGGAGTCAGCGGATCGATCGCCGCCTACAAGGCGGCGGAGGTGATCCGTCTTTTCCGCAAGGCGGGGGTCGAGGTGCACGTCGTCATGACTCCGTCGGCCCGGCACTTCATCACGCCGATGACCCTCGGCACCCTTTCCGGGCATCCGGTGACGACCGACATGTTCGAGGGCGAGGCGGGCGGTCCCTATATGGAGTGGGGAGGCGAGGGAGGGGGCATCGCGCACATCCAGGCGAGCCGCTCTTCCGAGCTGATCGTCATCGCTCCCGCGACCGGCAACCTCCTCGGCAAGGTGGCGCACGGCATCGCCGACGAGCCGCTGTCGACCGCGATCCTGGCGAGCAGCGTCCAGGTCCTCTTCGCGCCTGCGATGAACACCCGCATGTGGGAGAACGAGGCGGTGCAGGCGAACGTCCGCCTCCTGCGCGAGCGCGGCTATCGCTTCGTCGACCCCGAGGAGGGGGATCTTGCGTGCGGCGAGTTCGGCCGCGGCAAGATGGCGGAGCCGGCTCGGATCGTCGATCAAGCGCTTCGCCTTCTCGGTCCCGGCCGGTCCGACCTGCCGCCCTTGCTCGTCACCGCAGGACGGACCGAGGAGCCGCTCGATCCGGTCCGCTACCTTTCGAACCGCTCGAGCGGACGGATGGGCTTCGCGATCGCCGAAGCGGCGCGCGACGCCGGCTTCCCGGTCACGCTGCTCCACGGTCCGGTCTCGGTCGCCCCGCCCCTCGGCATCGAGCGCGTCGCCGTTTCGGCAGCCGACGAGATGGGGCGCGAGCTGGCACGGCTCTCCCCGAGCCATCCGGTCCTCATCATGGCCGCCGCGGTCGCCGACTACCGGGCCGCCCAAGCGGCGAAGGGCAAGATCGAGTCGGGGCAGGAGGACCTGCGCCTCGCGCTCGCGAAGAACCCGGACCTGCTCGCCTCCGTCGCGCCCGGCCGCTTCGGCATGATCACGGTCGGGTTCGCCCTCGAGACGGGAGAGGACGGCCGTGAGCGCGCGCTCGCGAAGATGCGTCGCAAGGGCTGTGATCTCATCGTCTGGAACGATCCGACGCGCGCGGGGAGCGGCTTCGGCGGCGACACGAACGAGGTGACCTTCCTTTGGAAGGACGGGCGGGAGGAGAAGCTTCCGCTGCTGCAGAAGAGCGAGGTTGCGCGCGAGCTGGTGCGCCGCGTGCTCGCGATGCTGGCTCCGTCCTCTTCGACCGAGCCGGGACGATGAGCGGCCCGGCAGGTCTGCCGCGCGAGAAGCTGCTCGCCGCGCTCCGGCTGCAGATCGAGCAGGAGGCGCGGCACGGCGTCCGCAACTGGTGCGATCCGGATCTTGCGGCGGCGATGCGGGACGCGACCGCCGCGGCGGCCTGGTCGCGAGGGTCTGCGGCATCCACGACATCCGCGGCGTCCGCGGCGTCCGCTGCCCGGCCGCCGGCGGGCGCGCCTGGGGCCATGAGCCGCGCTGCGGAGTTCGCGCGCCGCTTCGGGGCCGCTTCTGTCGAACCCGAAGCGACCGCCAGGCAGGCGCGGCCCGCCGGGTCGCCTGCCTCGCCTGCCTCGCCTGCCTCGCCAGCATCGCATCCCTCGCCCGTCGGGCCCGCGGCTCCGGCCTCCGGGTCGGCCCGCGCCCGGGCGGCCCGCCCCACGTGGGGGCCGCCTCCGTCCGCCGAGGGGCGCGCGCCCGACTGGGAGGAGAAGCTGGCGGCGATCGAGGCCGAAGCGAAGCGTTGCCGCGGCTGCGAGCTGTGCGAGACGCGCAAGACGGTCGTCTTCGGAACGGGGAGATCGACCGTCCCGCTCGTCTTCATCGGAGAAGCCCCGGGGGCGGACGAGGACCGTCAGGGTCTGCCGTTCGTCGGCCGGGCGGGCGAGCTGTTGACCCGCATCATCGAAGCGATCGGCCTCACGCGAGACCAGGTCTACATCGCGAACGTCTTGAAGTGCCGTCCCCCCGGAAACCGCGATCCGCTGCCCGACGAGGTGGCTTCGTGCTCCCCGTTCCTCGTCCGGCAGCTCGATCTCCTGCGGCCGAAGGTGATCTGCTCGCTTGGCCGTCATTCCACCTTCTTCCTGACCGGCCAGCTCTCCGCCATGAAGGACCTGCGCGGGAGGGTGTTCGACTACCGGGGGATGAAGGTGATCCCGACCTACCATCCGGCCGCGCTGCTGCGAAACCCATCGTTGAAGGCGCTGGTCTGGGAAGACGTACAAAAGGTCCGCACCTTGCTCGACGCCTGATCCCTGGGTGGCGTCCGAGCCGGTAGAGCGGCACAACGACAGAGAGAAAGAGGGAGAGGACCGTGCTGCGCGAAATGCCGATCGATCCAAATCCCGCCATCCGCATTCCGCCTCAGAGCCTCGAGGCGGAGCAGGCGGTGCTCGGCGCGATGCTCCTCGAGAAGGACGCCGTGGGGCGCGCCGTCGAGATCGTCCGTCCGGAATGTTTCTATCGCGAGAACCATCGCCGCGTCTTCGAGGCGGTCTGCTCCTGCTACGAGCGGGGGATCTCCGCCGATCTGATCTCGGTCGCCGAGGAGCTGCGGGCTCGCGGGCAGATCGACGCCGTCGGCGGGACCGCATTCCTCGCGTCGCTGCTCGACCAGGTGGCGACGGCGGCGCACGTGGAGCACCACGCGCGGATCGTCCTCGAAAAGTACGTGATGCGCGAGCTGATCCACGCCGGAACGGAGATCGTCCGGCGCGGCTACGAGGGAGCGGGAAGCTCGGGGGAGCTGATCGACGCGGCGGAGCAGATGATCTTCGCCGTGACCGATCCGCGAATGAAGCGGGGCTTCGTGCCGATCCGCGGGCTGCTCGAGCGGGTCATCCACCTGATCGAACAGGTGCACGAGAACAAGAAGGCGGTCACCGGCGTGCCGAGCGGCTACGTCGACCTCGACAAGAAGACCGCCGGATTCCAGAACTCGGACCTGATCATCGTGGCGGGCCGCCCGGCGATGGGGAAGACCTCGTTCTGCCTGAACATCGCCGAGTACGCGGCGATTCGTGAGCGGATCCCGGTCGGCATCTTCTCGCTCGAGATGTCGCGGGACCAGCTCGTGCAACGACTGCTCGCCTCGCGGAGCCGGATCCCGGTCTACCGGTTGCGAACGGGATTCCTGAGCGAGCAGCAGTGGGAGGACCTGATCTCGGCCGCCGGGATCCTGACCGAGGCGCCGATCTTCCTCGACGACACCCCGGCCGCCTCGATCATGGAGATCCGGGCGAAGGCGCGGCGGCTGAAGAGCGAGGCGGGTCTCGGGCTTCTGATCATCGACTACCTGCAGCTCGCGCGCGGCTTCGAGCGGAGCGAGAACCGCCAGCAGGAGATCAGCTCGATCTCGCGATCGCTGAAGGCCCTCGCGAAGGAGCTGAACATTCCGGTGATCGCCTTGTCGCAGCTCTCTCGCGCGCCGGAGGGAAGGGAAGACAAGCGCCCGGTGCTCGCCGACCTGCGCGAGTCGGGCGCGATCGAGCAGGACGCCGACATCGTGGTTTTCATCTTCCGGGAGGAGGTGTACCGCAAGGTCAAGCAGGAGGATGTGCAGGGGATCGCCGAGATCATCATCGGCAAGCACCGCAACGGCGAGACGGGGACGGTGAAGCTTCACTTCAACGCCGAGCTGACCCGGTTCGAGTCGCTCGCGCAGATCCCCGACGACGGGTACTTCACCGAGTAGGGAAGAGCCGGGGCAGGGCGGGAGCGAAGGGAGGACCAGGGGCGGCGGATGGAGGCACGAGGACGCGGCAGCGGCGGCGGCAGTGGCAGCGGCGGCGGCAGCGGCCGCGGCGGCAGGTCGAGGCGGGCGGAGAAGACCGTCTTCCTCTGCCAGGCTTGCGGCGAGACGCAGCATCAGTGGTACGGGCGCTGCCCGGTCTGCGGGGAGTGGAACCAGATGCAGCCGTACACGCCTCCCTCGCTGCAGCCGGCCGGTGGGCTGGGAGGCGCGCGCTCGGCCCGCGGAGGAGCAACCGGCGGCGGCGCTGCGGGCGCAGGCTCGGGAGCATGGCGGGGCGCGGCGGGGCTGGGAATCGGCCAGCCGGAGCCGGTGCAGCGGCTCTCGCAGATCCCGCTGGACGCGGTCCCGCGCATGCAGACCGCGATCGGCGAGCTGGACCGCACGCTCGGCGGCGGAATCGTCCCCGGCTCGGTCGTCCTGGTCGGCGGCGATCCCGGCATCGGAAAGTCCACCCTCCTGCTCCAGATGGCGGGCGCGCTGACCGCCGCCGGGCACGAGACGCTCTACGTCTCGGGCGAGGAGTCGGCGCGGCAGGCGCGCCTGCGCGCCGAGCGGCTCTCCGGCATCCCCGGTGAGCTTCCGCTTCTCGCCGAGCCGGACCTCGAGAAGGTCGCCGACGCGGTCGCGGCGTTGTCGCCCAAGCTCCTCGTCATCGATTCGATCCAGGCGGTCTACCTTCCCGGCATCGGATCGGCGCCCGGCTCGCTCGCGCAGGTCCGCGAGTGCGCCCTCTTTCTGATGCAGCTCGCCAAGGGCCGGAACATGGCGGTCGTGCTCGTCGGCCACGTCACGAAGGAGGGGACGCTGGCGGGCCCTCGCACGCTCGAGCACATGGTCGACACCGTCCTCTATCTCGAAGGGGAGCGCTACCAGCACTATCGGATCCTGCGCAGCGTCAAGAACCGCTTCGGGAGCGTCCACGAGATCGGCGTCTTCGACATGCGGGACGACGGGATGCGTGAGGTCCCCAATCCGAGCCAGGTCTTCCTGAGCGAGAGGACGGCGGGGGCCGTCGGCTCGATCGTCGTCGCGTCGCTGGAAGGCAGCCGTGCGCTCCTCATGGAGGTGCAGGCGCTCGTGCACGAGTCGGCGTGGGCGACCCCGCAGCGCGTCGCGACCGGCTACGACGGCCGCCGGTTGTCGCTGTTGCTGGCCGTCCTGGCGAAGAGGGGAGGCGTCGAGACCGGAGCGAACGACGTCTTCGTCAACGTGGCGGGCGGGCTCAAGGTCGAGGAGCCGGGAGTCGATCTCGGGATCCTGCTGGCGATCGCCTCGTCGATGCGCGACGCCCCGCCCCCTCCCGATTTGGTCGTGATCGGGGAGGTGGGGCTCGGCGGAGAGGTGCGCCGCGTCGCCCATCCGGAGCGTAGGATCGGCGAGGCGGCGCGTCTCGGGTACGATCGCATCCTGCTGCCCGAGGCGAACCGCGCCGACCTGGCGCAGCGGCGCGGCGGGCCGGAGCTGCTCGGCGTGCGTACGGTCGCCGAGGCGCTGGGCATCGGACTGAAGGCGCGCGGACCGGAGCCGCGCGAAAGGGGGATCCGCCGATGAGCGCGCGCGAAGCGGGCGGGACGGGCGGCCGCCCGCGCATGGCGGGAGGCCACGCGATCCTGCTGGCCGGAGGCCAGGGGCGGCGGCTCGCCACCGAGGACGGATCGGCGAAGGCGTTCGTCTCGATCCTCGGCCGGCCTCTGCTGTCCTGGTCGCTCGAGACCTTCGCGAACGATCCCGCGATCGAGACGATCGTCGTCGTGCATGCCCCCGGCCGGACGGCCCACGAGCGGTGCCGCACGCAGATCCTCGCGCCTCTCGGCCTCGAGGACCGGGTCCTCCTCGCCGACGGGGGCGAGCGGCGCCAGGACTCGTCGCGTCGCGGCCTGGAGGCGCTGCCCGAAGAAGTCCGGCGCGATCCGGAGAGCCTGGTCCTGATCCACGACGCGGCGCGGCCGCTCGTCACCACCTTCCTGATCCACCGCTGCCTGCGCGAGCTGGCCGAGCACCCCGACGCGGCCGGCGCCCTTCCCGCCCTGCCCGTCCGCGAGACGCTGAAGCAGGTCGAAGGGGCGACGATCCGCGGGACCGTCCCGCGCGAGGGACTGTGGGCCGCGCAGACGCCGCAGGTCTTCCGCCTCGGCCCGCTGCTCCAGGCGCACGAGCATGCGGCGAAGCAGGGGCGCGGCGTGACGGACGACGCGGCGCTCCTCGAGGCGTCGGGCGCAGTCTTGCGCGTCGTCCCGGGGGATCTGGAGAACATCAAGGTGACCTATCCGGAGGACCGCGTCCTCGTCGAGCGACTGCTCCGCGACCGGGAGACGCGATGAGCCGCGGAGGCAAGCGTTGAATCGTCAGGACGGGGGACGGGAGCGGGCGCAGGACCGGGAGCGGGGGCAGGAGCAGGACGGGGAGCAGCACCGGGCGCAGGACCGGGAGCGGGGGCAGGCGTGAACGACGGGAAGAGCCACGCCGGTCCTACCGCCGAGGACCGGGTCGGCATCGGCTACGACCTCCATCGCCTCGTCGCCGGCCGTCCCCTGCGGATCGGCACCGTCGCGATCCCCTTCGACGCGGGGCTCGCCGGCCACTCCGACGCCGACGTCCTCTGCCACGCGATCGCCGACGCGCTGTTGGGCGCCGCGCGGCTGGGCGAGATCGGCTCGCTCTTTCCCGATTCCGATCCCCGGTGGGAAGGACTGACGGGCGCCGATCTCCTGGCGCGCGTCGCCGCCCTCCTCTCCTCGGAGGCCGGAATGCGGATCGGCAACGTCGACTCGGTGGTGATCGCCGAGCGCCCGCGGCTCGCGGCGCAGATCCCCGCGATGGCCTCGGGGATCGCGGCGGCGCTCTCGGTCGATCCATCCCGGATCTCGGTCAAGGTGAAGTCGAACGAGGGAGTCGACGCGACGGGTCGGGGCGAGGCGATCGCCGCGCAGGCGATCGTGAGGCTCGTTCCGGCGAGCGGGGAGCGGATCGCCCCGTGATCCCGCCCCGCCTCGCCCTCCGTCGCGCGGTCGCCGGGAGGGTTCCGGCATCCGCGGGACGCGCGATCGACCGCCCGGAGGCCGCTTGACGAACATCGTTCTCTATGCGATCGGGGCCGCCGTCGTGGCCCTCTGGGTCCGCGCCGAGCGCAACGTCTCGCTGCGGCGGCTGCTTCTCTATTGGTGGGCCGGGCTTCTCTTGACCCGGCTCGGCCCGACGGCGATCGGCCTGGCCAGCGGGAGCTGGGCCTCGGAACCGTCGTCGATGCGCCTCGCCACGGCCGTGGAGTGGATCGGGGCCGCGATCTTCCTGCGCGCGATTCTCGGTCTCAGCCTCTGGGGACGATCCTTCGCGACTCGATGGACGAAGATCGCCGGCGCCGCCTTCATCCTCGGGTTCCTGCTGTCGGGACTGTTCGGCCGCTCCCCGGGCTGGCTCGTCCTCGCCTTCCCCTGGCTCGCCTCCTTCCGCTGGAGGCGCAACCTCGGGTCCCTCGGCCTGTTCGTGGCCTCCGTCACCGGGCTGATCTCGCTGGTCCTCTGCCTCGTCGTCTGGAACCGCCCCGGCCTCGAGCAGGACGGAGTGCGCGGCCTGAGCAGCTTCGGGCTGAGCGCCGGGCTCCTTGGGCTCTTCTACTCGCTCCTCGGCACGCCGGCGGCCGCGAGCCGCCTCCATCTCTCCATCAAGCGGATCGGCGCCCGCCTCCTCGGCTCGCACCTCCTCGCCGGGCTGGTCCCGCTTGCGCTCGCCATGATCTTCATCCTGCTGACCGGCGCGCTCTTCCTCTCCACCTACCGCGGATCGATCGCGGCGCGGATGCTGGAGAGCCGCTCCGAGAAGGCGCGCGAGAGCCTGACACGCATGCTGGAGCGCGACGACCTCGAGCGGATCAGCGCGTTCGGTCCCGATATTCC
Source organism: Candidatus Eiseniibacteriota bacterium (assembly GCA_041946735.1). Lineage (GTDB taxonomy): Bacteria > Eisenbacteria > RBG-16-71-46 > CAIMUX01 > VGJL01 > JBHGAY01. The sequence goes on along the minus strand of JBHGAY010000027.1, from coordinate 9,884 downwards.
GGGACAGAGAATCGTCCTGCGCGCGGCCGGCGCCACGCGCGCTCTCGGCCCCGCCCTCCCCTTCGCGCCCGACTCGCTGCTCGCCGTCGAAGCGTCTTCGAGCGACTACCCGCTCCTCTTCGATGGGCGGACGATCTTCCTCCGCGCCCGGATCGACACGGTCCTCGAAGGTCAGAGGATCCGCGCCGAGGCGCTCGCGCCGATCGACTCGCTCTGGATGTCGGGAGTGAGCGAGATCGTCGGGGCGCGGATCCGCCTGAGCCCCCAGGTCACCGTGATGCGCGAGGGCGGAGGCGTGCGGATCAGCGAAGAGGACGATGCGAAGACGACCCGGCCGGAGCGCGGCCGCTCGGTCGGCCCGCGCGAGACCGACTCGAGCCGGCTCCCCGGCGGCGCGATCATTCCCGCTCTGCGGCTCGCCGGAGACGGCTTCAGGCTCTCGAGCATCCCGGTCACCTCCTCGGCCGACTTCACCGAGCCGCTGCTCGCGCTCATCCCGATCGCTCGGGAGAATCCGATCGCGACGATGGCGCTGATCGTCCTGGGGCTTCTTGCTGTGCTGTTGCTCGGCGCGATCTGGGTGACGGTCGTCATGGTGATCGGCATGGCGCGGTCGATCACCGGCGCGGTCCGCGCGCTGACCGACGGAACGCAGGCTCTGCGTGCCGGGCATTTCGAGCACCGGATCCCGATCGACGGCAACGACGAGCTGTGGGCGGTCGCCCGCTCCTTCAACGAGATGGCCGAGGATCTCGAGAAGAGCCGCGACATCGAGCGGGAGTCGCAGCGGCTCGAGGAGGAGCTGCGGCTCGCCCGCCTGATCCAGAACCGCCTGCTGCCGTCCGGCCCGCCCGACCTCGAGCGAGTGGAGCTGGCGGGGATCAGCATGCCCGCGCGCGAGGTGGGGGGCGACTACTTCGACTACCTCGTCCTCGACAACGGACTCGTCGGGATCGCGGTCGCCGACGTCTCCGGCAAGGGCGCCCCGGCCGCCCTCCTGATGTCGAGCTTCCGAGCGTCGCTGCGCACGCAGGACCTGGCGGGCCTTGGGCCGGCGGAAGTGCTCGCCCGCCTGAATCGCTTCATCCACCAGAGCGTCGACCCGGGTAAGTTCATCACCGCCTTCCTGGGGCTGCTCGATCCCGCCACCGGGCGGATCCGCTACGCGAACGCCGGGCACGATCCTCCGCTCGTCCGAAAGACCACCGGCGAGATCGTGGAGATGACCGGGGGAGGCCTGATCCTCGGAATGCTCCCGCAGATCGTCTACGAGGAGGGTGAGGCCACCCTCGAGCGCGGCTCGCTCTTGGCCGTCTTCACCGACGGCGTAACGGAGGCGCGCAACGTCGACGGGGACTTCTTCGGCTCCGACCGGCTCGCCGAGTTCCTCCGTCTCGCCGACGGGACTCCTTGCTCCGACATCCTCCAAGGGATCGTCGAGCGGGTGCAGGACTTCTCCGAGGGAACGCCGCAGGCGGACGACATCACCATCGTGCTGATGCGGCCGCGCTGACGTAACGGCGCCGCTCAGACACTGCCCCGCTGAGATGCGCGAGGCCGCCGGACCCTCCGAAGAAGGCCCGGCGGCCGGGAAAGCGAGACGGAAGGGTGGCGGCGGCCCAGGTCAGCGCAGCGACACGCGGATCGCTTCGCCCAGCCTGCGGATCCCCTCGCGGATCTGCTCGACCGTCGCGTTGGAGAAGTTCAGGCGCATCGCGTTGTGGCCGCCGCTCTCGCCCGGGTAGAACGCCATCCCGGGGACGAACGCGACCTTCTTCTCGACCGCCTGCACGAGCAGATCCTTCGTGTCGATCTTCTCCGGCACCTTTGCCCAGAGGAACAGCCCGCCCGCCGGACGCGTCCAGGAGCAGCCCGACGGCCAGTATTCCTCGAGCGCCGCCAGCATTGTGTCGCGCCGCTCGCGGTAGACGCCGCGCAGCTTCTTGACGTGCGACTTCAGGATCCCGCGCTGGCAGATGTCGTTGGCGAGCATCTGGACCAGGATCCCCGTGTTGAGGTCGGCCCCCTGCTTCGCCTGCACGAAGCGGCGGATGATCGGCTGCGGCGCGACGATCCATCCGAGCCGGATCCCGGGAGCGAGCGTCTTGGAGAAGGTGCTGAGGTAGATCGTCCGCTCGGGAGCGAGCCGGTAGATCGGCGTCACGTCCTCCCCTTCGTAACGCAGCTCCCCGTAGGGATCGTCCTCGATCAGGATCAGGTCGTACTCGCGGGCGATCCGGACCAGCTCCTCGCGCCGGTCGAGGGGCATCGTGGAGCCGCCAGGGTTCTGGAAGTTCGGCAGGACGTAGAACATCCGGGGCTTCGAGACGCGCTTGAGCGTCTCCCGGAGCCGGTCGATCAGGATTCCGTCGTCATCCTGGTCGACCGTCTCGTAGCACGCCTCGTAGGAGTTCCACGCCTGGAGCGCGCCGAGGTAGGTCGGGGCGCTCGTCAGGACGCAGCTCCCCGGCTCGACGAACAGCTTGCCGATCAGGTCGAGCGCCTGCTGCGAGCCGTTCGTCATCAGGATGTTGTCGGGAGTGACCTCGATGTGGTACTTCGCCATCGCCTCGGCGAGCCACTGGCGAAGCGGCGGAAAACCTTCGGTCGTGCTGTACTGCAGCGCACGCGGACCCGCGCTGCGCAGCACGTGCATCGCTCCCTCCTCGAACTCACGGATCGGGAAGAACTCGGGAGCGGGCAGACCTCCGGCGAACGAGATGATGTCGGGCTGCTCGGTGAGCTTCAAGAGCTCGCGGATCACCGAGCTCTTCATCCCGGCGACACGCTTGGCGAGACGAGGCTCCCATTCGATCTCTGCGACCTTCTGCGGCGCTTCTTCGCGGCCGGTTTTCATGATCCCCTCCCGGTCTGGATCGATCGCGGCGGACCGATCGGCTCAGCCACCCCGTGCAGCGCCTCCCGCTGGAAGCATGCAGCGCCTCCCCCCTGGAAGCACCGCATCCATGGTCGGCTTTTCGGGCGCATTCCGCAACTGTTACTCCGCCGCGCGCCCGCCGCGCGCCCGCCGCGCGCACGGCGAGCAGCCGGGGCGCAAGCGGGCCAAGGCAAACAGGCCGTAGCAGCCGAGCGACGTAAGCGGCTTCCGGCAAGCGGTCCGGGCCATTGAGGCATACCGCAGGAACCCTAGGACCGTTGCCGGGCCCGCTTCACGCCCGTAGAGTGGCACGCGGCGCGTCGCGCCGGCTCGATCCCCCTGTGCGGCGCAAGCGCAGAGCGGGCGCCCCGGCGCCGGGCGGCGCCGGTCGCATCGACAGGGAGGGAGGAGGCCGGGGCTTGGGCGAGCTGTACGCAGTGATCTGCGCGATCATCTGGGGCCTGGCCGTCGTCTTCCTCAAGCGGGCAGGGGAGAGCGTGCCGCCGTTCGCGCTGAACCTCTTCCGCGTCGGGTTCAGCCTGCCGCTCTTGTTTCTCACCTGCGTCATCGCCGGCGTCGATCCGTTCCGGCATGCGCCGGCGCAGGACTTCGCCTACCTCATCGCCAGCGGCGTCATCGGCATCGCTCTGTCCGACACGCTGTTCCACAAGAGCCTGAACCTGATCGGAGCCGGGGTGACGGCGATCGTCGACACCTTCTACGCGCCGGTCACCGTCCTGCTGGCGTTTCTGCTGCTCGGGGAGCGGGTGGGCGTGCGCGACATCGCCGGGATGCTCCTCATCATGGCGGCGATCCTCCTGTCGGCGACGCTGACGCCGCCGCGGGGGCAGACGCGCGCGCAGCTGATCGAGGGGATCGCGATCGGTATCGCCGGCTTGGTCCTCCTCGCGATCGGGATCGTCATCGTCAAGCCGGTCTTGAATCGCTCGCCGGTCTTCTGGGTGGCGCTGGTGAGACAGGCGGCCGGGGTCGTTTTCCTGCTCGGGGCGGCGCTCGCGTCGCGCGACCGCGCCCGGATCCTGTCGGTGTTCCGCCCCTCGCGCGTCTGGCGGCACACCGTCCCGGGGACCGTCCTCGGGTCGTATCTCTCGCTCGTCTTTTGGATCGCGGGGATGAAGTACACGATGGCGAGCGTGGCGGCGATCCTCAATCAGTCCTCCACGATCTTCATCCTGCTCTTCGCGATCCTGCTACTCGGAGAAAGAGCGACGCGGAGGAAGATCGCGGCGGCGATCCTCGCGTTCGCCGGCCTGCTACTCGTCTCGCTTCCGTAGCGGACTGGATGAACTGTGCAAACAGTTCGAGCGGGTCCGCACCATCGTGACCTAGGCCACGGGAGGCGCAGACCCGCTCACAAAGGGGCGGGCTATCCGCGTTCGATCAGCGATCGAGAACAGGGTCGCAGGCGGGCTGGCGCGTTCCCAGGGACCGTGCGCCATCGGGGAGCCGGCTCATGCAAGCACCTCCTCTGCCTGTCTGACCGGAACACCCCCTGGCCATCGTCTCCTCTTCGGGGTTGTCTGTCGAACGGCTCGAGCCCCTGGCGTCCCTTGGATCGAAACACCGCCGGTCGACTCGCTTCTTCCCGCCACTCAACCAGCGCTTCGAAGGAACGGGACCGAATCTGCCGTGAATCCGGGGCCCCGAAACGTGCGTACCGGAGGGACGCAGGCTCTTCTCTTGCTGCCCGTCCGCCCCTCCGGTTTCGCACAGGGGGGCTGCCATGCGTGCTTGCTCCCGAATTCACAACGCCCCCACCGTAGCCCAGTCACGGACGGATGAAACAAAAAAGACCATGAATTCGCATTCACCATCTCTTTCTGAGGACGAGGCGGATGGAAATCGCTTCATGACGAAACGGGAAGCACGGACGGACGAACGCACCGCGGCATGGGGCATGGTGGCACGGGGCACGGCGGCGCGGGCGCATCCCGCCGCCGGTCGAAAGCGCCGGAAACCTTAGCGCAAGCGGGGCGGAAGATCAGGCGGCGGGGCGATGGACGACCACGTCGCTCACGATCGGGTCGAAGCGCTGGCGCCCGAGGATCGTCTTGATGCTGGCCTGAGTGAGGCAGGCGCCGCGCGAGAGAAGCTTCACGCCGGAGTTCGTGACGAGATCCTCCGCGAGCACCATTCCCTCCTCGAGCTGCGTGACGTGCACGCGCGCCTTCGTGAGGCGTTCCTGGCGATGAGCCGGATCGCGCAGAATCATCTGAAGGTGCACGACCACCATCGGGTCGTAGCGCGTCCCCGACTGCTCGACGATCTGCGAGAGCGCGTCCGTGCAGCGAGGGTAGGGCGGGCGGTCCATGCGGTCGAAGAGGTCGATCAGCACGCGAAGGATCCGCGAGCGCAGCGGGATCTGCCCGCGCAGCATCCGTGAAGGAACGCCCGTGCCGTCCCAGTTCTCGTAGATCGCCCCGATCATGTCCGCCGTCTCTTCCATGCCGGGGATCTCGCGCAGCAGGGAGCGGGACGCCAGGATGTGCTGCCATCCGCCGCTGTGGCGGCTTTCGAAGCCGCCCGAAGCGAAGCGGCCGCCCTGGTCTTCGTCCTCGTCGTCCTGACCGCTCGCCGCAGCCGCCGAGGGAGGAACGAGGATGTGGCCGAGAGCGTGCAGCCGTGCGCCGATCTCGAGCCCCGGCAGGTACTCGGCCGGGACCTCGAAGCGCCATGCGACCCGCCGGGCGAGGGCGGCGACGCGGCGGGCGCGCGCCGAAGAGCCCGGAATCCGCATCTCCAGCATCTTCTCGAGGAGCTGGAGGACCGGCTTGGCGCTGCGGAGCGACTCGCGGCCCCGCAGTCCCGCTTCGCCCACCGCCGCGTCACGCTCCTCCTGAAGCCGCGCGAGCCGGACGGCAAACTGCAGCTTCGCCAAGAGGTCGGGTGGCGCCACGGGCCGGGCGAGGAAGTCGTCGACCCCCAGCGACATCGCGCATTGCTTGAATTCGATCGCCATCGGCGGGGCGACGACGACCAGCGGGATGTCGCGGAGGAGCGGGTCGGCGTGAAGGTCCCGGCAGAAGCCGAGCAGCGCTTGTTCCGTCCCTTCTTCCCCTTCGCTCGCCGCGACGATGAGCTGCGGATGAAACTGCGCGGCGGCCCGGATTCCCTCCTCGAAGCTTGCCGCCATCAGGATGCGCGCGCGTTCCTCGAGCTGGTGCCGGCACCGCCCGAGCGAGCCGCCGCTCTCGTCGATCAGCAGCAGGACCGGCAGGCTGGTCATCCGGCGCTGGTCCTCGAATGGCGCAGCACATCGGCCGGCTTCTGGGGTGGCGAGATCTCGCCTCCGAGCAGCATCGTGATCGTGATGCGGCGGTTGAGCGCGTCATACGGATCGGCGCCTTCCCGCGGCTGGCGGTCGGCGAGGCCGATGACCTGCGTCACCTGCCCCTCCCGCATCCCGTTGCCCGTCAGGATCCGGCGGGCCGTATTCGCGCGATCGGCCGAGAGCTCCCAGTTCGTGTAGCTGCCGTCGCCCCGGTAGGGGTAGGCGTCGGTGTGCCCTTCGATCCGGACTGAGTTCGGCAGGGTCCCCAGTTCTGAGCCGAGCAGAGCGAGCACTTCGGCGCCCCGCGGCGAAGGGACCGCGTTCCCGCTCTCGAAGAAGATCCCTCCCGGGCTCTCCATCAGCTCGATCCTCAGACCATCCTCCGTCATCTCGATCTTCACGTAGGGGCGGACCGACTCGAGATCAGGAGCCTGGGCGAGGCGGTTCTCCAGCTCGCGCCCCTTCTGCCGCAGCATGTCGCGCTGCATGTCCAGGACGTCCGACTGGCTGCGCATTCGCATCTGGTTCAGCGGCGCCCCCTCTCCCGGGACGATCGAGCTGCCCGACTCGTTGCTGCGCCCCAGCGGATCGGCGAAGTACCCGGCGATCGCCGCCTTCACGTCGGACGACTGGTTGACGAGCCAGAGGACGAGGAAAAGCGAGAACATGGCGGTCATGAAGTCGGCGAGCGCGACCTTCCACGCGCCGCCGTGATGCCCGCCGGTGTGGCGCTTCTTGCGCACCACGATCTGGATCGGGGCTTCCCGGCTCTTGTTCATCAGGCCGCCGCCCGCGCCGCGTCGCTCCCGGCGCCCGTCGCTCCGCCGCTCTGCGGCTTCGCCTTCAGCCGCTTGCAGGCCGCTTCCATCTCGAGGAACGTCGGTCGGTCCCCGCTGAAGATCGAGCGGCGCGCGAACTCGACCGCGACGATCGGCGTCCCTCCCTTGGCCACGGCGACGACGCTCGCCTTGATGAAATGGTAGAAGCGCACTTCCGCCGCGCTCGCATGCTCCATGCCGGTCGCGATCGGTCCGACGAAGCCGTAGGCGAGCAGCACGCCGAGGAAGGTCCCGGTCAGCGCGGCCGCGACGTGCTCTCCGATCTGCTCGATCGGCCCGTTGATCGCGCTCATGGTGACGACGATGCCGAGCACCGCCGCGACGATTCCGATGCCGGGGAGCGCGTCGCTCACCTTCGCGAGGGCGGCCGCCGGGCGCAGTTCCTGCTCGTGATGCACCTCGATCTCGTTGTCCATCATCATCTCGAGATCGTGGGGCGGAACGCTCCCGAGCAGGACGAGACGCAGCGAGTCGCACAGGAAGGTGACCGCGTGCGGGTGGCGCAGCACGATCGGGTACTTCTTGAAGAGCGCGCTCTTCCCGGGATTCTCGATGTGACTCTCGATCGCGACCAGGCCGTCGCGGTGCGCGATCTGGAACAGCTCGAAGAGCATCTTCAACGCTTCGAGGTAGAGCTTCTTGTTGAACGGGGACGGGGCGGCGAGTGACAGCACTTTGCTCCCGAGCACCTTGAGGACCGCGGGAGGAGTGGAGACGAACATCGTCCCGAACGCCGTCCCGCCGACGACGATGAACTCGGAAATGTGGAAGAGGGCAGGGATCTTCCCCCCGGCGATCGTGAAACCGCCGAGGACGGAACCGATGACGACGAGCAGGCCGATGATCGCAGCCATGCGAGATTCCCGTTCCTTGATCCCCGAACCTTCGACTCGCGGGGTGGCGCGCGGCCGCCGGGGAATCCGGCGGGCGCCCATGTCCCTATCGGCCTGTCCGTTGCATCGCTTTAGCTTCCCGCATCGAGGAGAGCCGCCCCTTCGATCCGTCCCCGCTCGAGCGACGAATTGCTCTCAAGATCGAGCACGCGCCGAGCGAAGGATCCGTGGAAGCCGGCCGGCGCGGGCTCGAGGGACTCCGGCCGCCGCTCGACCGATTCGGCGCCCGGCGCCGACAGGAACCGACCGCGATGCCGCAGGGAGGTGCGAAGCGATGAAGCTGCGGGCAATGGTGATCGACGACTCGAAGGTGATGCGGACGATGGTGATGGAGTCGTTGAAGAAGACCGGCCTCGCCGAGTTCGATTTCACCGAGGCGGGAGACGGACAGGACGCGCTCGGGAAGTTCCATCCGAAGAAGATCGACATCGTCTTCGCCGACTGGAACATGCCCAACATGAGCGGAGTCGATTTCGTCCGCGAAGTCCGCGCGATGGACAAGACGGACCACATCCCGATCGTCATGGTCACGAGCGAGAAGACGATCGCCAAGATGGAGGAGGCGCTCGACGAGGCGGGAGCGAACGCCTTCATCTCAAAGCCGTTCACCGTCGACTACCTGATCCAGAAGCTCGGGCCTGTCTTCGACGAGCTGGAGGAGCAAAAGAAGGGTTCCGGCGGTGGGCTGTTCAACAAGCTGGTCGGCGGCTGAGCCGGGAAGAGGGGGAACGATGGCCGAGACGCAAGTGATTCCGGAGGAGAGCCTCTCCTCCCCGCATCGAGACGCGCTGCTGAAGTCGGTCGAGGCGACCTTCGGAGCCATCTGCGGCGAGTCGCCGGTGTTCGCCGGGGAGTCGGCGGAGGCGGCGAGCGCCTCCAACGTCCTTGGGATCATCGCGGTCGTGGGCGATCTGTCCTGGTCGGTCACGCTCGGCTTCCCGCAGCAGACCGCGGAACAGCTCGCGTGCAAGTTCGCCGGCTTCGAGATCCCGTTCGAAAGCTCCGACATGGGGGACGTCGTCGGCGAGTTGGCGAACGTGCTCGCCGGGGACCTGGTCGCGCAGCTCGATCGCAACGGTGTGAAGGTGAAGATGTCGCTGCCGACCGTCGCGCGCGGCAACCAGATGAACGTGATCCCGCCTGGAGCCGTCCGCTCGACGCGCTACCGCTTCCGCCTGCCTCAAGGCGAGATGTGGCTCGGGCTGCAGGTGGCCAGACCGAAGAAGTGAGATCGAGGCGGGGCGGCGCCCAGAAGGTTTCCGGCGCCGCCCCGCTCCGACCCGTCCCGTCCCGCCCGTCCATTCCGCCCCTTCCCTTCCGTTCAAGTCCTTCTCCTGGCCGACCGATCCTACACCGGGGAGCTTTCGCGCCGCGGGTCGCCCGCCTCATGCGCTCGAGCCTCGTGCTGTCGCGCCCGCTCCCGACCAGGAGGGTTCGATGAGGAAGGAACGCCCCGAACCGGCAACGCTGCTCGCTCAGCTTCTCGACCTCTCCCTCGAAGCGCTTTCGATCGTCCGCCAGGAGATGAAGCCGGCCGACAAGCGGTGGCTCCAGCGCCTCGTCGACGCCATGCGCGCCGCTCGAGGACTGGCGGATGGCGCGCAGGATCCGGCTCGGGAGAGGGTGGCGGAGGAGGCGCGAGACACTCTGCGCTGCGCGATCGAGAAGCGGACGAAGAGCGCGGGCGGCGCGGGTCCGGCGGCCGCGGAAACGAGGGCGGCGACGCCCGCGGCGAAGGCGGCGAAGGCCGGGAAGCAGAAGCGGGCCGATGCGCAGCCCGCAGGGATGGTCGAGGCCGGCGGCGCGGACTGCGAAGCGATGCTGCACGGGCTCGACGAAATCGCCTCGCGCCTCGCGCGAAGCGGCCCGGACGATACGGCACGCATGCGCGAGCAGGCCGAAGCGCTCCTTGCCCTCGCGGCCGGCGCGTGCGATCCGGCCGTCGCCGGCGCGCTGCAGGAGGCGGCGATTCTCTACCGGGC
>JBHGAY010000026.1:0-71900 GCA_041946735.1 Candidatus Eiseniibacteriota bacterium | reverse complement strand
ACCGTTGGTCCGCAGCCTGATCCCCTCGTTCCAAGGCGATTGCTCGACGGTCAATTGGGTGTTGACGGTCGTCACGGGCGGATTGCCGCCCGGTGGGCGTGGACCGACTCCTCTCACTCCCGGGCCTGCCGGGAGGACCGGCGGGTGTCGCCCACGGCGGACGGCGGGGTGGCCGGCGGCAAGCCGGCGCAACCCCCAGTTCCTCACCTCCTGCACTTCGGCACTTCGGCTGCACCCCTGGCGGGGATCCCGGATGCGGACCGGACCGGAGAGTGCCGGTCGGGGAGCGCTTCCGGTTCTATCCCCGGCCAGTCGGCAAATACCGCCATCGTCGAGCTCTCCGGCGGTAAGATTCGCCGCATGGCACCCAGGACGACCCCGAAGAAGGCCGCCTCCGATGACCTCGACCGGTACCGCGCGCGCTGCACCCGTTGGCTTTCGGGCCACGGCGATCGCTCCGCGGCCGAGTTGCTGTCGACGATTGCCGCAGGCACCGAGAAGGACCAGTACGGCGCCGGTGGGGCGGTCGCCGCCCTCGAAGCCGAGATCTGCAAGGTGCTTGGGAAGCCCGCAGCCGTCTTCATGCCGAGCGGCACGATGGCGCAGCAGATCGCGCTGCGCATCCACGCCGACCGGCGCAACTGCCGCGTCGTAGCTTTCCATCCGACCTGCCATCTCGAAATCCACGAGGACAAGGCGTACCAGCGGCTGCACGACTTGCTCGGCGTGACGGTCGGCGACCCGCAAAAGCTCATGACGCTCGCGGACCTGACGGCCATCCCCGGACAGCTCGCGGCGGTGCTCTTCGAGCTGCCGCAGCGCGAGATCGGAGGGGTGCTTCCCGCGTGGGAGGATCTCACGGCGCAGGTCGATCTGGTGCGCCGGCGTGGCGCGGCGGTGCATCTCGACGGCGCCCGGTTGTGGGAGTCGACGCCGTTCTACCGGAAGAAGCCCGCGGAGATCGCGGCGCTCTTCGATACGGTCTACGTCTCCTTCTACAAAGGGCTCGGCGGCCTCGCCGGGGCCTGCCTCGCCGGCGAGGAGGACGTGATCGTCGAGGCGCGCGCGTGGCGCAGGCGCCACGGCGGCACGCTCTACGGCATGTGGCCGAATGCGGCGGCGGCATTGACGGGGCTACAGCATCGGCTGCCGCGGATGCCCGCCTATTACCGTCATGCGAAGGCCATCGCCCAGAAGCTTCGCGAGGCCGCCGGCGTCGAGGTGCTTCCCGATCCGCCGCACACGAACATGATGCGGCTCCTGCTGCGCGTGGACGAGAAGCGGCTCGCCGCCAACGCCTGCCGGATCGCGCGCGAGCAGGGCGTTTACACCTTCAAGTGGAATGGCCCCGGCCAGTCGGCGAACTCGCGCATCGTGGAGCTGTCCGTCGGTGACGCTACGCTCCAATTCGAGCCCGAGGAGGTTGCAGGACTCATCCGCCGGCTGGTCGACGGATAGCGAGAACCTGGCGAAACGGCGCGCATCTTGAGCTACGACCCCGCGCCACTCCGCCGAACCTTGACCTCCTCCCGCCGGATCGCTATGATGCTACGCGGTTTCTCTGAGAACCCTGCTTGTTGGCTGTGACGGGACTCTCACTCCACTCGTCTCCGGAGCCGTCGATGGAACGAGGCCGCGACCCCCGAGAAGGGGTTCTGTGAACGCGCCCGAGCCTGACTCCTCCCGAGCCGTCCCGACCCGGCCGGCGACATCGCAGAAGCGCAGAAGGGGGTAGAAATGCGCATGAGCAGACTCTTGCTGCTGTTGGCCGTATGCGTATTGGCTCCGTTCACGGCATCGGCGCAGTGGGAGCCCGATGCACGGCTGACGTTCGACTCCTCCGAATCGGTTACTTGCTTCAACAACGCACGGTCGGTCGCAGCCTCCGGCAGCATCATCCACGTTGTATGGCACGACAGCCGCAACGGGACCACCGAGGTCTATTACAAGCGCTCGACGGACGACGGCGCGACGTGGGGAGACGACACGCGCCTCACGAACGATGGATCCTGGTCGGAGCGCGCCGCAGTGGCGGTTCATGGTTCCAGCGTGCACGTCGTCTGGTACGACGGCCGCATCGGGCCGCCCCGGATCTTCTACAAGCATTCGCTGGACGGTGGCACGACGTGGGGTCCGGACGTTTGTCTCACTCCGGATACGGGCGTGGGCTACCACCCGTCGATCGCAGTGTGGGGTGACATCATCCACGTCGCATGGACGGACATGAGCGCGGGACCGCAGATCTACTATGCGCGCTCTCTCGACAACGGCATCACTTGGGACCCCGCGAAGAACATCACGCCGGCCTCTCCACCGGCCGGCAAGAACCTCGCGTCGATCGCGGTGGCCGATGCGGCCGTCCACGTGACGTGGATGGACTCGCGCAGCGGTCCTCAGATCTATTACACCCGCTCGCTGGACTCGGGCGTGACATGGGAGACGGACCGGAGCATCACGCCGGTGCCTTCGCAGTTCGGTTCGGTGGCGGCGACCGGTGCCACGGTCCACGTGGTGTATGCCGATTTCCGCTGGGGTGACTCGATCCCCTTGATCTACTACACGCGCTCGCTCGATGGCGGCAGCAACTGGGAGACGGCGGTGCCGATCGCCGAGTCGTTCTCTTCGTGGTATCCGTCCGTCGCCGTCTCGGACTCGCGCGTGCATGCGGTCTGGCCGGACAACCGCAATGGCGACCTGTCGGACATCTACTACAGAGGCTCGACGGACGGCGGCGTCACCTGGGAGCCGGAAGTGAGGCTGACCGAGAATCTCTCGGAGTCGAGGGAGCCGTCGGTTGCGGTTTCCGCGACGCACGTGCATGTCGTGTGGCACGACGATCGCGATGGCAACTGGGAGATCTACTACAAGCGCGGGGCGCTGGGCAGCGCGGGAGCGGAGGAGGACGCGAATGCTCTCGGCGCCGAGCCTTGGCTGTTGTCTGCGCAACCCAATCCGAGCGCCGGGCCGGTGGTCATCCGGTATCACATGCCGCCGGCGACGTCCGCGGTGCTGAAGATCTTCGATCCGTCCGGTGCGCTGGTGCGCCAGATCGCACAAGGATCGCAGCCTTCCGGCGGCGCGCGTGAAATCCTCTGGGACGGATGCGACGAGACGGGCCGTCCCTTGCCTTCCGGCGTGTACTGGACTCGCATGCAGGTCGACGGGACGGTGAGGACGGGGCGGGTCGTTCTCACGAGGTAGGCGGGCGAGCCGTGGACCATTCACGAAGCCCCGGCGGCTCGAGCTGCCGGGGCTTCGTCGCGAGCGTCGCGAGCGTCGCCGGCATCGCTGGCATCGCCCGCGTCGCCGGCATCGCCGGCATCACCGGATCCGGACGACGCGGACCGGCGGCGTTCGCGGTTCCTCGCCGCGAAGGAAGTAGACGCCGGCGGGGACGTCGCGCCCCGTCTCGTCCCGCCCGTCCCATCGGCGACTCGAGACGGAGCGGATTCGACGCCCGTTCGCGTTCCAGACGGAGAATCGCGCTCCCGCCGCTCCCGTTTCGACGCGCACCGACTCGCAGAAGGGGTTGGGATCCGCGGTGAGGAACGGCCCCTCGGCCGCCGCCCCTGCGACGGCGGGCGGATCGGCGATGCCGGCGGCGCTGAGGACGTCGATCGCGAGGACGAAGCCGCCCTGGCCGAACTCTCGCGCATGGACCGACTTGCCTCCCGCGAGGAGGAAGCGTCCGTTGTCGCTCAGATCGACGCTCATGCACGAGCCGACCCCCGCGATGGCATCGTCGCCGATCGTCCAAAGGGGCGCGGGGGAGGCCCGCTCGTAGACGCTGACGACGTTTCCGACCGTCCCGCCGGAGCGTCCCCAACAGGCAGCGGCGATCTTCCGGCCATTCGGGGTCACGGCGACAGAAGGAACCTCGTCGCCGAAGGAGGAGTCGGTCCAGATCGGGGTCGAACTGCCGCGATCGTAGACGACGACACGGCCGCCGGCCGGGCTCGTCCATGTTCCCGCCACGATCGTCGTCGCGTCTCGCGAGATCGCAAGCGCCGTCACCGATGTCGTGCCGGAGAGGCTGCTCGCCCAGTTCTGGACGTAGTCGGCTCCGTTCCAATGATAAAGGCGAACGGTCCTCGCATACCCTCCGGTGACGAGATAGGACCCGTCCCTCGAAAGCACCGCCCCCGTGCCGGTCTCGCCAGGAATCAGGACGGAGTCGCGCAAGGCTCCCGTGGTCGCGTCCCAGATCTTCACCAATCCATGGAGCGTCGCGGCCACGAAGCGGCCATCGCCGGAGACGCAAAGCCCTTCGGGCGGAGAGAGCAACGGTCGGACGAAGCGAAGGCTGCCGGTCGTTCCGTCGTGAACGCGGACCTCGCCCCCCATTCCGGATGGGTCGCCGCCGGCGCCCGCGAAGGTCCGGCCGTCATCCGAAACACTGCACGCGTAGCCGACGTACGGCGGCGTGAACGAGTCGGTGAAGATGGGATCAGGCGAGTCTGCCACGAAGACGGAGAGCGGCTCGCGCCTCGCAACGGCGGTGAGCCGGTCGCCGAGGAAATCCGCGTCGACCGGGATCCGGAACTCCGCGGACGGCATCGGATGGTTCCATTCCGGAACGCCCGTCCCGCCCGGCACGCGATAGAGAGACACACGCATGTCGTTCAGCCACCAGCCGGCGACGCCATAGGCGCCGTCACCGGTGATCGCGACGTGCTCCGCGATCGCATTGCCGTGATTCCGATCGATCCAGACATATTGATTCGCGCCGCGGGAGCCGGCGAGGGCGGGGGGCGCGATGTCGGAGGAAGGCGCCGCGTCGAATGTATCGTGGAATGTATCGTGAGCCGTGATCGTCCGGGTCGACGCCGATCCTTCCGGACCGGTGATCGTCTCCTGCACGACCGAGGGGGCGGCCGGAGCCGCGGCCGGCGCCACTGGCGCGTGCGCCGCCGCAGACGCGACGAGGATCAGGGACACGGAGGCGAACAACCATAGACGGTAGGTGCGCATGAGGATTCTCCCCGGCTTTCCTGACGATGCGGCCGGTCCCTAATGCAGGAGCACGAAACGAAGGATGCGGGTTGCGCCGTCATGCTGCAGCCGGATCAGGTACACGCCGGAGGCCATCTGCCTTCCACCGTCGTCACGCCCGTCCCACGGGAGTGAGTGCACGCCGCGTGGCATCGGGCCGTCCAGGAGGGTCCGCACACGCCGGCCCTGCACGTCGAAGACGTCGAGCTTCGTCGGGCCTGCCTCCGGTATGTGGCACTGAAGCGTGATGCCGAGAGGGGCGGGATTGAGCATTTTCAGGTCGAGATCCCGGAGGCGCGGATGATGTTCGCCCTGCAGTCCATGGGCCTGCAGCCAGGAGTAATCGTCCCAGGTGATTGCATCATCGCGATCGAGATCCCCGATATACAACGGTTCCCCATGCTCGAACGCGGCGTTCCAGATCACGAAGTCGTCCTCGTCCACGTCGGAATCGCCGTCCTCGTCGGGGCTCGTCACGGAATCGTAAGCGTGCAGATGCCCCATGCCGTCCGCTCCGTAGTCGAGGTCCACGAGGACGACCGAACCTCCGGCAACTTGATACGAACCGCCGGAGTCGAGCCCATCGATCCAGACGAGCTTGCCGTCAGGGCCGCTCGGCCCCTCGGGCAGGAGATCATAACGGGGATTCGGACAATTCCGGATGTCCATGCGGATCTTGTCGGCCGGCCAACCGGCCACCGGATTCCCCTCGGCCGTCCGCAGGTACGCCTCGACCGTGTACCGCCACTGGGCGGGGACCGTGCCGTTGTTGGGGCTCCTGCAGACGCGCGTCGGGAACGAGCTTCGCAGCGGATGCGGCAGGTCGATCATGTCCGTCGCCTGCTCGACGCCGTCGACGACCGCCGAAGCCGGAAGGACCGGCCCGACGTAGTACTCCGGCGACGCCGATCCCCCGCTGTCGAAGGCGACGGAAACTTCGCCCGCGTCGAACGTGAGGTCCCCCGCCCGCGAGCCGTTGTAGATCCCCATGACGTATTGACCGTCGTACCAGACCCGCGTCCCGCCGGCCATCAGACCCGCGATGATGCCGGACCAGGAGTGATCGCCCGCGCGAAAGTGCAGGACGGTGTGACGAGCATCGGTCCGCAGGGTGTCCCCATCGACGCTCAGCGTCACCACGCCCGTCGCGTCCGCCTGTCGCAGCACGACGACGTAGAAGTCGGATGGGCCGGCAATCGAGTAGGCGAACGTCTTCGGATCCGATTGGGCGATGGGAGTGGCGAGGAGCGAAGGGCCTTCCTCCGATAGGTACGGCTCGAGCAGAGCGACGACGTTCGGGTTCAGGGATGCGGCGAACGTCGTGGTGAGCCGGGGGTGCGGCGGCCAGTTCCCTGACGGAGGATCGATGATGTCTACGGTCAGGGGAGCGTTGGGGGCCGGCCTCAGGAACGACATGTCCGCAGCCGTCTCGGACATGACGCTCCTCGCCCGATCCCGGTCGACAACGGACAGGACGGCTTCTTCCTCCACCTGCCAGAAGAAGCGAGACTCCCACGCATTGCCGCCGAAGAAGTCCAGATCGTCGTAGACCAGGACGAACGGCGGATCTTCCCCGCTGCGTGGGATGACGAAGAACGAGCGCTGCGCGCGGTCCACGACGTCGGTTTCCCAGTTCCAGCCGGCGACGTCGTCGCCGATCACGAAGCTCGGGGCGATCCCCGTGCCCACGAGATGCCGTACCAGCGATCCACGGGCCTCGAGCCTCGGCTCCATCCATGCCTGTCCGGGCGCGCGGATGTTGCGGGCGTTGTGGAGATCCGCATTGAAGCCACGGAAACCGCTGTCGTAGGCGATCGCGTGGCGATTCCAGTAATAGAGGAAATGGTTCGTGTCGTTCTGCCGGTGCCCCTGGTGGCCGCCGCCGAACCAGCCCGGCGGGAGCTGGGACTCGAATGTCAATAGCCAGCCGTTCGGGTCGCTCACCAGGTTGCCGTCCTCGAGGGTGAGCGCCTCCTTGCGGAAGTAGACGATCCCCCGTCCGGTGAAGGCGCGGCTGGGACGCAGCGATTCGTAGAAGGACCCGGGGGGAGTCGAGTCGTCGGGCCAGCCGAGGAGCACGTCGACCGCGCTGCGATACGCGTCGATCTCCGCGTCTCCGGCGGTCAAGGAGATCCTCGAGAAGAGGCAGACATTCGCGTCCGGAGCATCCGGCTCGAACGGCCTGGCGAGGTAGTCCTCCCACTCGCGTGGAGGATACTGCGTCAGAAAGAGCAACTTCGCCCCGCTGGGACGCTCCGGAGTTCCAAACGCCATGAGCCACGGATAGGGCTTCATCGAGGCGGTGTTCATGTCCCAGGGCGGGATGTCGGTATCGTTGATCGGGGTCCCGGCCGCGGGATCGAAAGGAAGCTGCTCGTAGCAGAGCCAGGTTCCGGCCTGCTGGACGTTGCGTTGCCGGACGTCCACGCGCTGGTAGGCAGGCAGGTGCACCAGGCGATCGGTCGCCAGGCCGAAGGGGAGGGACGTGTTCAGTCCGTACATGCTGTAGTACACGCCTTCGAACCCCGCGCCTTCGTCCCCGAAGCCCCAATCGAAGTAGTCGACGACCCGGTTCCTCGCCTGGGTGAGCCACGTTCGGCGATTCGTTTCCTGCGCCGGAGTGCAGTGCGTCTCGAGGGCGAGACAGGCGAGGCCCCGGCCGCCGAAGCAGACCGCGATGTGGTTGTTGTCGTTCAGTCCCGTCTCGACGCGCGAATAGTCCTGGCTCTCCAAGAGGGAGTAGAGAGCCTGCACATTATGGGAGATCTGCGCGGCGGTCATGTCCCGATAGAGCCAGTCGAACGCGAGGGCCCAACCGGCCAGCAATTCGCCGGTGTTGAGGTCGGTGTTGTAGGGATCGCTGTCGCTGTACCACATGGGATAGCCGGAAGCCCGGATGTAATCGAGCGTCGCGCACGCGTAGTCGAGATAGGCGCCGCCGTACGGCTCCCCCCGGCGCAGGAGGTGCGCCATCGCGAGCGTCTTGATGTTGTGGTAGAAGTTCGTCTGCATCGTGACGAAGAGATCCCTCCATTCGGGACCTCCGATCGGGGATCGACAGATCTCCTCGGCCGCAAGAATGATGGAGCGATAGGCGAGGACGGAGGCGCGCTGGCGTTCCGTCCATGTCTGCCAGGGCCCCGATGGATGGGTGAGCGCGTGGAGATTCTGATTCACGACGATCAACCGGGGGTGATCCGGAACCTGCGCGCGGCCTTCAGTGGGGAAGACGGCAAGAAGCCCAATCAGCAGAAGCAGCACCGTTCTCATCGCCCTGGCCCTCGTCTTCTCCTGCGCGGCGCGGTACGGACACACCCACCGGCCGCCGCGCTCGCCGCCCGAACGTGCCGGGGCCGGCCACCACCCGGCGCCGAAGCATCGCACGACATTTCCTCGCGGACATCTTACGCTGATGCGCTCGGCCAGACCAGGAAGAGCAGTCAGGAAGAGCCGCGAATAGCCACGAGGAAGAGCCGCGGGGAGCCGGCCGTGCGAACCATGTTCTGCTTGGCGAGGCCTTGCGTGCGGCGCGAGCATCCGCAAACCGGCGCCCGGTGCGAATCTCATCCGCGCAACAGCCGCACGGTCGCATGGCCGGGCGCTTCGCCTCGAGCGCTTCGGCATCTCCGCCCGAGCACCCGCTTGCTGTAAAATGACCGGCGCACCCGTATGCACCATCGAGGCCCGGGATCACCGGCTCAGCGAATCGGAGGTGTGTCATGTCCGCCAAGCGTCTCTCGCGTGCCGCTCGATGTCGTGTCGCGGCTCCGCTCGGCAGCGCCTTCCTTCCGCTGCTGGTGTGCCTGGCGGTCACGGTCCCTGGTCTGGTCCGGGCTCAGTGCGCTGACTACGCGGGGACGTTCCGGTTTCTTGGCGCCTGCGACCTCCCGGATCAAGGCAACGACGTGGCGGTCGACGGCAGCCTGGCGTACGTGGTCTCGGGCGTCGTGAGCGCGGGCTGCACCGGCAGGTTGGACGTCTTCGACGTCTCGACGGTCGGTCAAGAAGGTGGGACGCCGAACCGGATCGCTGGGATCGCGCTCGAAGGCGGGCCGGTCACGCTCGCCGTTCTCGCGGACAGGGCCTACGTGGGCGCGTCAGGCGGCGAGCTGCATGTCGTCGATCTGTCCAATCCGTCCGTTCCCGTGCTGCGCACGACACTGTATGGCGAGGGGATCCGCGACGTCGGCGCTGCTCCGGGACTCCTGTATGCGGCGACCGCTGCGGGTCTCGATGTCTATGACCTGGCCGATCCCGATTCCCCAAGGAGAATCGGGACCGCTCCGTTGGCCGGGCCCGCCAAGTCGCTTGCGCTTTCCGGCGACTTCGCGTTCGTGGTCTGGGACGCGTGGGGCAGCGGCGGATCCGCTCTCTCCGTCGTGGATGTGTCCGAGCCGGCCGATCCGGTCGTGCGCAACACCATGTGGTCGGCGAGCAAGGCCTTCACCGTCGCCGTGTCGGGCGCCCGTGCCTTCCTCGGCGGAGGGCCCCGGTATGGCGGTGAAGATGGTTTCATCGATCGCATCGACGTGAGCGACCCGCTGCACCCGCGCCCCGCCGGCTCGTTGGAGGACCTCGAACACCCGGTCCATGGCATCGCGATCCGTGAAGGCGCTCTCTACGCGTCGGCGGCGGACTCGTGGTACCACCGCGGCGGCCTGTACGTCGTCGATGTGAGCCATGCGGGCGATCCGTTCCTCGTCCACATGGAGCGGCTCGAGTTCCAGGCGTTCGGCCCGTGCATCGCTGATGGGATCGTCTACTTTTGCGAGCATCGCTCGACCGGAGGACTGCACTTTGCCGTCGCGCCCGGAGACGTCCGCGCCAAGGCTTTGGGCGCCTTCTCCTCCTCCAGCGACATCTACTCGGTCGACGCCCAGGCGGATTTCGCCTACCTGACCGACTCCTCGCCAGCGTTGCGCGTCGTGGACCTTTCCGACCCGAGGCATCCGCACCTCGCGGGCAGCGTCGGGACGCCGTCGCGTGGCGAGGCGGTCGAAGTGCAGGGGAACGTGGCGTACGTCGGCTACTCGATGCGTGCCCTCAGCGTCGTCAACGTCTCCAACCCGCAAGCCCCGCAGATCATCGGCTCCGTGCCGCAGGCATCGAGCGTCGTCGACATGATCGCCAGCGGATCCTGGCTCTATACGATCGGCTGGAGCGGGATGTGGACGATCGACATCTCGAATCCATCCTCTCCAGTGACGCGCGGCCATCTGACGATCGACGGGGATGCGATCGCGCTTCAGGGAGCCCACCTGTACCTGCTCGGCGGCTACGGCTTCGAGGTGGTGGACGTCACGAATCCCGCGACTCCTGTCCGCGTCGGCGGCCTCGCAACGGAGGCGGGCAGAGCGCTGGCCGTCTCCGGCCAACACGCTTTCGTGGTCGACTGGGATGGTGTGGAGATCATCGACATCACCAATCCCGCGCTCCCCGTAGCGGTGGGGCGGATCGACGGCATCGAGAACCTGGACAGCATCATGGGAATCGTCGTCCAGGGGGACTACGGCTACCTTGCCGGCGACAGGATGTTGGTCTTCGACATTCGGGATCCGGTCCATCCGGTGGCTCTCGGCGGCACCGAGACACAGGAATACTCCTGGCCGCGCGACATGGTCGCGGGCGACGAGTTCGTGCTCGTCGCGGGTGAGAATCTGCGAGTCTTTCCGCCGCAATGTCCCGCCAACGGCGCGGGCGCGCGGCTCGCGTGGAATCCGGCTCCCGCGGTCCGCGTGGCTCCGAACCCCATGCGGGATCAAACGCGCCTCGAGCTCCAGCTCGATTCGGCGCTTCCGAACGGCGCGGCCGTCGCCGTCCGGGTGAGAGTTCTGGACGTCACGGGTCGTCCCGTCGCGCGGTTGGCCGATGGAGCGTTCGAGTCGGGCAGCACCTACGTGCTTCGCTGGGACGGCCGGCGGGATCGCGATGGGCGCGCCGCGCCGGCCGGCGTCTATTGGCTCCGGGTCGAGATCGAAGGCCGGGAGTCCCGGACGGCGAGGATCGTGAAGCTCCCAAACGGATAGCGCCGCTGCGGCCGCGTCGCGGTACCCGCCCGCAGTCCCGTCAGCGAGATCTCAGTCGCCGATCCCCAGATCGAGGCCGAAGACCATTCCGTTGCTCGGTTCGTACTCGCCCCCCGGCACCGGGTCGCGACCTTGCGAGAACTCGAAGCGCCGGTAGAGGGTGTAGCCTCCGTGAGCCGTAACGTGCAGGAACGGCAGAAGGAACCAACGTGCGCCGAGGTCGGCCACCACAGCGGAGTAGTTCAGCTGCGGGTTGTTCACGTGATAGACGTTTTCGGCCCCGTGATAGTTGTTTCCGCTGACGGCGACGGAGGCGCGCAGCCCGAGCCGGTCGACCGGCAACCATGTCAGCTCGGCGCTCATCGGCAGGATGGTCTTCAGCCATAGCTGGTCGGAGATCGTCCAGTCGACGGAGGCGACCGGCATCGGCAATGGCTCGCCAAAAACGTTCTGCATCGCCACACCGAGCCCAACCTCGAGATCCTCGCGGAGGCGATGAGTGCCGGCGGCGATCAGCGTCGACGTCACGGCATCCATCGAAGCCGGGCCGGAGAAGTCGTCGGCGTAGCCTGGAGCGGTCGCGAGGATGAGGCCCCAGTCATCCGTGAGCCGTTGGCGCAGGAGCGCCAGGAGCGTGATCGCGTGCGCGCTTTTCAACGGATGGCTCGTGTCGCGGTAATCGAATTGCAGACGCTCGTAGGAGATCGAAAGGTCGAGGCGGGTGCGTCCCTGGTTGGCCACGACCGGATAGGAGAGGTTCGCTTGCTGGGCTACGACGCGAAGCTCGCCGATCCGCTCGCCGCTTTCCACACGGCGGAGGGTCCGGAAGGGGAACAGGCGGAAGCCGGCGGACATCGACGGCATGGGCGGCGGCGAGATGTCCCGGCCGATCGATGCGGCGAGCACCTCGGCACCGACCAGCGCGGCCGGTCCAGGGTTGGCGGCATTGATCAGAACCGTGACGGCCGTTCCACCGGCCGGGTCGTAGCCGATGAAGGAGCTGTGCGCGCTGCCGGTTCCCATGTGGCCGAGTACGGTCAGTCCGTTCACGGTGTATCGCTCCAGCCCGAGTCCGTAGGCGTGCTCGATGTAGCCGTAGTCATCACCGGGAACGAAAGTCTGCATTTCGGCCATACGCTTCGCGTCGAGCAGACTGCCGCCGAAGAGCGCCAGGGTGAAGGCCATCAGGTCCTCGGTCGTAGAGTACATTCCACCTGCAGCGCCGCCGACCGACGGGTCCCAAAGATCCGTGGCTTCGAGGAACTTGCCTCCTTCGACCACGTACCCGGTTCCGATCGGCGGTGCCGAAGGCTCCCCCGCATAGCCCGTTCGCCGCATGCCGAGCGGGTCCAGGATCCGGCTACGCACCTCGGAATACCACGGACGGGAGGTGACCTCCTCGATGATCCGGCCGAGCGCCAGGTAGTTCGTGTTCGCGTAGTGGAAGCCCGCTCCCGGCTGGGCGACCGGGCCGCGTCGGACGGCGACCCCGATCAGCTCCTCCGCGCTCCACGCACGACGCGCGTCACGGTCCACCGCTTCGGTGTGGAGGTATTCGTTGAGGCCGCTGGTGTGTTGCAGGAGCTGTCGTACGGTGATGCGCGAGGCGCCGGGAATGTCTGGCAGGAATCGTTCGATCGTGCCGTCCAGGTTCAGGATCCCCTCCTGCGCGAGCTGCAGCACGACCACTGCGACGAAGGTCTTCGTAGTGCTCCCGATGATCCATGGGGTGGCCGGATCGATCGGTGAAGCGCCGGGACCGACCTTCGCGACGCCGCCGGTAATCGTCCAGGCGGGTCGCGATGGCTCGTGGACGGTCAAGACGGCGCCGGGGAACTCGGCTCGAGCGCGATGGCGCTCGATGATGCGTCTTGCGCGGAGTTCGAGTGTGTTCGAAACGCCGGCGGAAGGCCCGGCCGAAAGCACGCTGCCGGCCATTGCGATGACGACGAGGGTAGCGGCGAGGACGGGGCGACGGGCAGTGCGCAACACGATGGCCTCCTTCAGCTCGTAGACGACTGTTGTCCGGATCGGACGGTCACGGCAATGACCCAAGTCACGTCCGGCGGAGGAGGCAGCGAATGCGGGACGGCGTGAGTGGGCTCCGTCCGAGGCGTTGCGCCGGGGGGACGCCATCCCGTACGTTTCCACGTTCCGGAAGCTTCTCGCGCTCGCTCGGCGCGAGAAAGTGATGGATCGCCTGGAGCATGAGCGCGTGAGCGCATCGATGGACCGAGAGGAGGGAATAGGTGCCCGCAACAACGACGATCACACGACCGGCATCGGAAGAAGTGCCTTCGCACTACGCGACCTATCTCGCCGCGCTCCCGAGCGGCGAGCTGATGGATCACCTGCGGCGCCAGGCGGAAGAGACCGGCTCGCTGCTGGCCCGGCTGGACCAGGCCCGGGCCGCGCACCGGTACGCGCCGGGCAAGTGGAGTGTGATGGAGGTGCTCGGGCACGTCGTCGACTGCGAGCGCATCTTTGCCTACCGCTTGCTCCGGTTCGCCCGCGGCGACTCCGCGGCGCTCGCGGGATTCGATCAGGACGCTTACGTGGTCGCCGGAGGCTTCGAGAGTCGCAGCGTGGCGAATCTGCGAGCCGAATACGCCGGAGTTCGCGCCTCCACGATCGCGCTGCTGGAGAGCTTGGACGAGGAGAGCCTGATCCGCTCGGGAACCGCGAACGAGGTCCGGATCAGCGTGCGGGCGATCGCGTGGGTGATCGGCGGCCACGAACGCCATCATCTCGACGTGCTGCGCGATCGCTACGAGACGTCGTAGGTCCGGATGGTCGACGCCGGCCGGAGGAACGCGAGGACCCGTGGGCCGCGTTCCTCCGGCGCCTCACTTCAGCCGCTTGTTCGCCACGATGATGCTCTCGATCACTTCGTTGTAGTACGGCTTGTCCTTGAGGCTCGCGTACGTCCCGGGGAAGAGGACGAGGGTCAGGTCGGCCGACTGCTCGGACATCGCGTTCAGCACGACCGAGCATCGCTGTCCTCCCTCCAGCCGCGTGTTGTCGATCATCGGGAAGTCGAAGTAGCTGATCCAGAAGCTGGCGACCTTCGTCTGCCTGCCCAGCGTCGGGTCGGGAGTCTCGATGTTCAGTCCGATCCGGACCTCGCGCGTCTCCAGGTCGACGTCGAGCACGTCGATCGTGAAGGTCGTCGAGTCGCTCCCGAGCGCCAACGTTTCCGGCTGCAGGCTCGTCCCGATCGGATCGCCCGTCAGATCGATCGTCCGATCGAAACGCTTTCCGACGCCCTCGAGGACGATCAGCTGGCGCCGGACGATCTCCCGGGCCATGCTTTCCAGCCGGCCGAGGTAGGCTTCGTTCTCCTCGCGCTCCTTCTCCGTCGTAGCGGCATCCCGAGCGGCCACCACGCGGCGGCGCATCTCGGCAAACAGCGGCTTGAGGTTCAGCGACTCGTGGAAGTTGTAGGCAAGGAGCTCCAGATTGAGCACCTGGGGGCCGAGCCCCGTTTCGCGGGGATTGAGGAAGGAGTTGATGATCGAGACGCACATGTCCTTGCGTAGCGCGCTCTCCGACTCTTCCCGCCGGCTCATGAGCTCCGTATAGAGGCGAGTGTTCGTGTCGGCCGCCTGGCGGCGGCTCAAGGCGTTCGACGTGATGAACCCGAGGAGGGTGATCGCGGCCGCCGTCGTGAAACCGCCGAGCGACCGCAAGACCACCCCGACCTTGTCCCACGTGTCCCGGTTGCGGACCGCCCGCTCCTCTGCCATCTTGCGCTCACTTCCGCCGGAGCGAGAGGACGCCGTCCTTCTTCTCCAGGACCAGGTCGTAGCGGGTCGCCTCCTTGTACGAGAACACCTCGAGCGACACCTCGTGCTTCTCGTACAGGAGGGTCAGGAGGCACTTGCCCTCTCCGGCGACGTTGAGCTTGTACGAACCGACCTTGTCGGTGACCGTGGAGTCCGCCGGGACAGCGGCGAGCGAGGTGTCTCCCGCCGCCTTCGAGGGAACGAGGCGGTCGATCCTGAGCGGGATGCCGGCAGGCACGGGCTTGCCGTCGAGCTTGATGTCGCCAAAGATGCGGCCGGCGGACGCGTCCGACACGGTGAGGCCGACCAGCAAGACGAGAGCGAAGAGGGTCGTCGATCGCACAGAACTCCTCCTTCCGTGGGCCGGCGGCGCTCACCCGGTCGGAGCGAGCGGGGGAGCCGGCCACGGGGACGAGTCTACCCCACCGTTGTCGGGGCGCGCCCGTTCGTCGGATAATGGGCGGCGATGCTTCTCGAACTGCTGCCCGCGCTGATCCTCGCCATCGCCCTTGCCGCCTCCGCGGGGCTTCGGGCCTGGCTGCCGCTTCTCCTCGCGGGCGTCATGGCCCGGGCGGGGATCCTGGATCTTGGGCCTTCGTTTGAGTTCCTCGCCTCCACCAAGGCGCTCGTCCTGTTCGGGGTGGCGACGGCCATCGAGGTGATCGGGGACAAGATCCCGGCCGTCGATCACGTGCTCGACGTCGCGGGGACGTTTCTGCGGCCGGCCGCCGGGGCGCTCCTCGCCGCATCCGCGCTCGGCGTGGTCGTCGATCCGCTGACGGCAGGCATCCTCGGGGTCGTGATCGGCGCGCCGACGGCGCTCGTGCCCCACGCCGCCAAGGCGGCGGTGCGCGCGGGGTCGACCGCGACGACCGGAGGGATCGCCAACCCGATCCTCAGCATCCTCGAGGATGTGGTTTCGGTCGCGACGTTCCTCCTGGCGGTCGTCGTGCCGCTGCTCGTCGTGGGACTCCTCGTCCTCACGCTCGTTCTCGCCGTGCGCTGGCTTCGCGGCGTGCGGGCCGGCTCGCGACACGCTTGATCGCGGATCCGCCGGCCCGCGAAGACCTCTGCCGCGCTCGCCTGCTCAGTTCGAAACGATCAGCTTCTGCACGGCGCGATCGCTGCCCGCTTCGAGCCGCAGCCAGTACACTCCGGACGGCAGCCTCCGCCCGCTCTCGTCGACGAGCGCGAACGCGCGGGTCGTGAGGCCAACGCCCGCCTCGGTCTGTGCGAGCGTCGACAGGCGGCGGCCCTGCGCGTCCCAAAGGGTCAGGCTCATCGGCCCCGCATGCGGAAGCGACCACGTGATCTCGACCTGCCCGGCAGCCGGCGTCGGAGACGGGGTTCCGAGGAAGAGACCGCCGTTTGCGGCCCCCTCAGGGCTCTCCACGCCAGCCGAAGGGATGCATGGGTTGGGATCGCAAACCGTCCGGTCTCCCATGTACGTGTCACCGCAATCGACTTCGAGCGTGATCTGGCAGAAGCCGTTGTCGTGGCAGCAGGCGCCGACGATCGCCTCGCAGGGATTCGGTTCGCAAACGGTTCCGACTCCCAGGAAGACGTCTCCGCAGTGGGCGAGCGTCTGCAGCTCGCAGACCGCTGCGTCCGCGCAGCAGGCGCCGGTGAGATCGATGCAGAGCGCAGGATCGCAGACCGTCCAGTCCCCCATGTACTGGCCCAGGCAATGGAACGGATCGGTCAGCTCGCAGAGCGCGTCGCCATAGCAGCAGGCGCCCGTTGCGGCCCCGCAAGGATTCGGAGAGCAGGGGATTCCGTCGCCCTCATAGCTTCCGCCGTTGCCGGCGCAGGAATCGGGATCCTCCACCTCGCACGACTGGTCGGCGAAGCAGCAGGCGCCGAAGCCGCTGCCGCACAGATTGGGGACGCACGGCTGATAGTCCCCCTCATACGTTCCCCCGTTGGCAGCGCAGTCGGGTGCCGTCAAGGTCACGCATTCGCCCAGAGGCAGGCAGCAGGCGCCGGTGACCGGCGCCCCTCCGCACGTGAAGCTCTGGCAGCGGATCATGACGTCGGAATCGAGGACCTGGTCTCCGGCGTCGGCGATCGCGATCTTGATGTGGTTCGTGCCGGGCTGGATCGTGCCGGTCGCGAAGAAGACCTGGGTCAGTCCATCCAGCTCCGTGTCGATCATCCCGCCTCCGTCATCCAGGTCGTTGCTGCGGAAGCAGTCGCAGTTCGGTCCGGCTCCCACGTAGGGATTCCCGCAGTTCAGGTGATTGATCGAGACCGGCGAGCCGGCGTCGCTGCAACCTAGCGGCGCGACCGCGATGTTCACGCCGTTCAGGAAGAAGCCGAAGACGTCGTTGAACGGGGAATCCACGTACTCGTTGTACTCCTCGGATCCGAACACGTACTGGAAGACGACCTCCTGGACCGAGTCGCAGGTGAAGTCGAACTCCAGGATCGCCGCGTCGAAGGTCGTGTATCCCGGGATCAGACCGTCGAGGTCCGGATCGCCCGGCGTGGCGCTGATGGTCGAGGTCGCGTCTCCGCTGTTGGGACCGTTGAGCGTCCGCACGTCGCCGGAGCTCAGCAGGATCCCTTGATCGAATCCGATGACGCCCAGCGCGTTCACGAAGGTGCCGGCCGCATCCGGCGCCGCGGAGAGGACTGCGTTCTCGACGACGATGTCGGGGCCGAGCAGGCACTGGAGGAGTTCCGTGACGTTGGTCGTCGGCGTGGCGATTCCCCCGCGGAGCGGCGTGTAGTTCGTGCCGGTCGGCCTCGGCGGGGGAGCGGTCCTGGCGAGAGAGAAGGACGGGGAGAGGATCATCAGAAGCACGAGGGCGAGGGCCGACGCGGCATAGAGCCGCCCGGCTCCGCGATTGGATCTCATCGTTCCTCCCTAGCGTGCAACCCTGCGGCGCAGCGGCCGGGGCGTGCACATTCGGAGCGGCTCAGGACTCGGGATCCTTCCATCGTCGTGAATGGAGGAGGATCTTCGAGGCAGGAAATGGGAAGAGGACGGCAGAACTATACAACCGGCGCAGCGGCACCGTCAATCGTATGTACAAGTGATACGCGTTACAGTGTGGACATGAACGGCGCGTCAGGTGGACTTGCGCGCGGCGGGACTCGTTCGGAGGGGGCCGCAATCTCCGCAGACTTCGACCCGCTCCTCCTCTATACTGACGCGCTTATACTGACGCGTTCGTGCGGACGGGCTTGTCGCGCACCGACGAGCGGACCAGGGAACCGTTCGCTTCGCTCTGGGCGTCGATCGCCGGCCGGGAGGACCATGACCCTCGAAACCGGGCACCGTCTGGGTCACTACAGGATCGATCGCTTGATCGGTCAGGGGGGCATGGGAGCCGTGTACCTCGCGGAGGACACGAGGCTCGAGCGCAGGGTGGCGTTGAAGGTCCTCCCGCCGGCCATGGCGTCGGACTCCGGCCGGCTGGAACGGTTCCGGCGCGAGGCGAAGGCGGTCGCCGCGCTGAACCATCCCAACATCGTGACGATCCATTCCATCGAGCAGGAGGGGGACCAGCACTTCCTGACGATGGAGCTGGTCGAGGGCGTGAGCCTGAACCACGAGCTGCCGCCGGGGGGCTTGCCTCTTTCGCGGCTGTTCGAGGTGAGCATCGCGCTCGCCGACGCGCTCTCGGCAGCTCACGAGAAGGGGATCGTCCACCGTGACCTGAAGCCGGCGAACGTGATGATCACCGCGGCGGGCCGGATCAAGGTGCTGGACTTCGGGCTGGCCAAGCTCATCTCCAATCCGCGAGCGGCTGGCGACGGCGCGGACTTCGGCGGCGCGGCGCGAGAGACGACGGCCGGACCGACGCAGCTGACCGACCCGGAAGACACGCTCACCGTTGCGGGCATGGTCGTGGGAACGGTCCCGTACATGTCTCCCGAGCAGGTCGGAGGGGAGGCGATCGATGCCCGGAGCGACATCTTCTCGCTCGGGGTCCTCCTCTACGAGATGGCGACGGGACGGCGGCCGTTCGTCGGACGGAACAACGCCGAGACGATCTCGGCGATTCTGCGCGATCCGCCGCCGCCGTTGACCGATGCGCGCAACGATGCCCCTCGGCACCTGGGGCGCATCCTCGATCGTTGCCTCCAGAAGGACCCGCGCGATCGCTATCCCACCGCTCGCGAGGTTTTCGACGAGCTGCGGGCGCTTCGTAAGGAGATGGAGTCCGACACTTCCGAAGTGGGGGTCGTGGCGCCCGCCGCCGCGCCAGCGCTGCCCGCCGCCGCGCCGGCGTCGCCCGTCGCCGCGCCGGCGCCGGCGCACGCGCAGGCGCGGAGCATGGCCGGCTTGCCCTCGATGGGCGGCGGGGGACGCTCCTTCACGGAGACGAACTCGCTCGCCGTCCTGCCGTTCGCGAACATGAGCAGCGATCCCGAGCAGGAGTACTTCTCGGACGGGTTGACGGAGGAGCTGCTGAGCGCACTGACGAAGATCCGGGAGCTCAAGGTGACCGGCCGCACCTCTTCGTTCTCCTTCAAGGGAAAGAACGAGGACTTGCGAGTCATCGGTCGCCAGCTCGGAGTCGCGAACATCCTCGAGGGTAGCGTGCGCAAGGCGGGCAATCGGGTTCGCATCACGGCGCAGCTCGTGAACACGGAGGACGGCTTCCACCTGTGGTCCGAGACATACGACCGCACCCTGGACGATATCTTCGCCGTGCAGGACGACATCGCGAAGTCCGTGGCGCAGGAGCTGCAGGTCACCCTGCTCGGCAGGAGCGCCCCCGGCGGGATGCCGAACGTCGACGCGTTCGACCTGGTGCTGCAGGCCCGCTTCGTCCTGCAGGCCAGACACGAGGAGGCGATCCGGCGGGGACGCGCAATGCTGGAGCGAGCCCTTCAGGTCTGTCCGGAGTACGCGCCGGCCTGGGCCGAGATGTCGCTCGTCCATTCGCGGGAGTACGAAAGGGCGACGAGAGTCGAGGACAAGCAGCGGATCCTGGAACAGCGCCGCCGGACGCTGGCGAGGGCGCTCGAGATCGATCCGAACATGGCCGTGGCGCATTCGAGGATGGCCAGCGTCCAGCGAGACTGCTGGGACTTCGCAGGAGCTGCGCTGTCGACGGAAAAGGCGCTGGCGGCGGACCCGAAGAACCCGATCGTCCTGGGCAACGCATCTTCCCAGTACGCGGCGCTCGGGAGATTCGAGGAGGCGATCGCGCTCGGCTTGCGGGCGCAACAATCCGATCCGCTCAACATCCTGCTGTTGTTCAACGTCGGCCTGGCCTACATGGCGGCCGGCCGGCTCGAGTCGGCGGAGGGGCAGTTCCGCAGGCTCGTCGAGCTCAACTCCGACTACGGACCGGTCTATCGCTCGCTCGGATCTCTCGAGATGCTACGAGGCAGGACGGAGGAGGCTCGAGCCCTGTATGGAAAGGGCGAAGCCCTCAACAGCCTTTCCGAGGCGGACGGCTCATGGCTCGAAGCGATGCTGCGGCACTCGGAGGGTCAGGCGGTCGCCTCGACCGCCGCAGCCGAGCAGTGCGAACGTCAGAAGGGCGCCCAGGACCCGGTCACCTGTGCTCAGGTGCGCGCGTGGCGCGGCGAGCCCGACCTCGCCTTCGCCTGGCTCGAAAGGGCCTTGGCGCTGCGCGATCCTTCCCTCTCCCGTGTCCACGTGGATCCGTTCCTCGTCCGGCTCCACGACGATCCACGCTGGAACGTGCTTCTCGAGAGGATCGGACTTCGGACGGGGTGACCGGGGCGGCGTTGTCCTGAGGAGGCGGCGCTAGAGCAGCCGGCCGGACAACGTCGTCAGATAGTCCCTGAGGAAGAGGACGCGCTGGACGAGCAGGGCGACGCGTCCCATGACGGTCAATCCGAATCCAGCGCCGAAGCCGACCATCAATGTATAGATCCCGATCCTCGACGCCACGCCGAGCACTCCAGTATGCGGTCTGGAGAAGAAGAAGTAGCTCAGGCTGCAGATCACCCCGACCAACGCGAGAACGAAGTTGACTCCGGCCCAGGTCGCTTCGAGCGGGCGGAGCGTCCCCTGGACCTGCAGGAAGATCGCCGTGCGGAAGGCGAGCGGGATGAAGATCCCGGTGGAGATCCCGATGTAGAAGCCGAGCGCGTAGCGGCTGAGGTAGCTGAGCTTCGGGGAAAGGCGGAACCACATGAGGATCCCGAGCGCGACCGGGATCAGGTAGTACCATTGGCCTTTCTGGAAGATCGGCAGGATCACCTTGTCCCGGAAGCCCTGGTGGTAGAGGAGCATCGTCCAGTAGCCGGTCGACACGCCGACCCAAAGCCGCTCCGCGAACTTGTAGACCGGATTGTCTCCCAGCAGGAACGAGAAGATCGCGAGGGTGAGTAGCCCCGCGAGCCCCTGCCATCCGAGAACTCCCCAGGTCGGCTCCATCCGGTTCTCTCCGCTACTTTCCCGGCGCGCCGCGCATCCGCGCGCGCCGCTGGGCGACGTAAGCGACGTTTGTCACGACCATGAACGCCAGGATCAGGACGTGCGTCATCACCTGGTACGGCATGCCTCGCGAGCCCTGGCCGCGCGTGCCCTCGAGCTGCTCGTACTCGGCCGCCCCTTTCACTCCGGGGATCAGCCCGAAGATCTGACGAGACTGGAGGTACGGGTAGTAGTCGGCCGCCATCACTCCGGTCACGCCGAGCGCGACCGGCACGCCGTACTTCGCGTTGCCGTACTGGATCCACATGTCCGCGACGTTGCCTCCCGCCAGCGAGATCACGCCGCGCAGATCGCCGTAGTTGTGGATGTCCCGCATCATCGGGATCTGGTCGACCGCCGTCCCGTAGTAATCGGTCGGGAACGGGACGCGGAAATCGGTCCCCATCGCGAGGATCGTGATCGCCGGATACGGCTTGTAGCCAAGGAAGGTGTAGTCGATGCCGGACTGCTTGCCGTTCGCGGCGGCGACGCGCTTGATCAGCTCATCGGCCATCGCCGGGCCGAACTGCGACAGGGTGGTGATGACGACGCGGGCCCCTCGCTGGAATGCCTGGTTCAGGATCGCCTCGGCCATCGGGTGGAGCTCGGCGAGCGTCGAGGGGTCGTAGTCGATCGCGAGCAGGATTGCGTCGCCCGGTTGGAGGCCCTCGACGAAGTCGTGGACGCTCCGGACCTCGGCCGAGACGCTGACGGGAACCTGGAAGCCGAAGACGGCGGGAATGATCACGCCGATCGCCATCACCAGGTAGATCCACCGCCGGTCGATGGTGAGCAGGCGGTCGTACCACCGCCGACCGATCGTCCCCTGGGCTCCGATCCCGCTCGCCGCCATCTCCGCTATCCCTTCCCCATGTAGCCGCGTTCAATACCGAGCAGGATCTTCATGCTATAGGCGATTGCACCCAGGGCGACTCCCATGATGATCGCGCGCTTCGCCGCCATGTTCGGAACGGCCAGAATCCACCGGACGAGGGCGCTGTTCCAGTCCGACAGCGGAGCGGGAAGCGGGACGATCCGCAGCATGATCAGGAACGCCGTCACGAGGAGAATGGAAGCGAGCCAGGTCCGGACGCGGAAGGCGCGGTAGGCGGCGCTCGCAATGTAGAAGGCGAGCATCGAGAAGAGGGTCGCCTGGCACGGGACGACGACGTTCTGGAACAGGTTCGAGGCGAGCGTGCCGGGGGTCGTGAAGCTCGTGCGGCTGATCCCCGCGAAGACCATCACCGCGAAACCGACGATCGTCGTCAACGAGAAGAACCGCTCCTTTGGATCCCGGCGCGCGCGGCGCACCGTCGCGTTCATCAACGAGTAGATCCCGAGCGGGAGCGCCAGGATCCCAATGACGATCACGAAGTCGTTCGCGTAGGTGAAGACGAACTCCGACGCCTCGTGCGGCACGAAGTACTGGATGACCATGAGCAGGCCGGTCACGAAGACGATGACGATCGGGATCTGCCTTCTCATGCCTGGCCCTTCATGCCCGAACCCCTTATACGCTCGTCGTCACGAGGCGGACGATCCCGTCCCAGTGAAACAGGGAGAGGGCGAGCACGCCGCTGAGGATCACAAGGATGATGACGATCTTCGTGTAGTCCTGCGCCTTCAGGGGACCGAGGAGCGACGGCTCCTGGGAGAGATAGGCCGAAGCGGCGTACAGCTCCTCGCCGATCAGCGTGTAGTCGGTTGCGGCGACGAAGAACGGGATCTGCGGGACCTGGTCCGTCCCGGAGATCTGGATCGAGCCGGTCGCGCTGCCCGCCTCCGCGAGCAGCAGGCTCTCCGCCGCGAACACCCCCATGTAGAAGTTCGTCGCCGTCTTCTCGCGCAGCATCAAGCCGTTCACTGCGGCGACGTAGGGAAACTGCATCGCCGAGATGTAGAAGACATTCTCGGGACGGTACACCTCGGGGCGGCCCGCCTGCAGATACGCTTCGCGCACCACTTCCTGGCCCATCGCCATCATGACCGGGTCGTTGACGGGGACGAGGATCGGCGTCTGGTACTCGGCCGTCCGCTTCGCCACGCGCGCCAGGATCGTGTAGCCGGCGATCGTCGCGATGTCGCCCGCCGTGCCGGTCCCCAGCACGAAGAGGATCGGCTTGCCCATCTCGGTCGCCCGGCCGATCGCTTCGTCCACCGCTCCGAGCCCCGGGATCGGCCGGACGTACAGCTCCTTCCCCTTGCGGGCCGACGCGATGTAGTACACCACCGCGGCGCCGAAGAGGAGGACCGCGATCGCGATGACGAGCTTCCCTTTGTGGAACCAGTTGCCGCGCGGCACCCCGGTCGCCGGGGAGGTGAACGCCGACACCTCTCCGCCGGCGCCCAGCGCGCGAACCTTGAGATGCACCGGCTGCCCGACGGCGACGAAGAGCCGGTTGGGCTTGCCCTCGAAGCTCTTCTCCTTGTCGTGATAGGTGTAGGTGGTCGTGCCTCGGGCGGCGGTCCCCACAGGGAACCAGTCCGCTTCGGGACTGTCGGCCGACGACGCTCGATAGATCTGATATCCGAGCAGGCTCGCATCATCCGGTGAGAGGGACCACTGGGCGACCACGCCATGCCCGTTGTCGTTGGGCTGATCGAGGACGCGAAGATCGCCAGGGGGCTGCGGGCGAACGGCAGAGGCCGCCGGGGACGAGGCGCTGTCGGGGGAGGCCGGCGCCTGGGCGAACGCGAACGGGACGGTGAAAGGGACGGCGAATGAGACCGCCAGAAGCGAGACGGTGAGCAGGAGCGGAAGAGGCGGAAGCGACAGGAGCGACAGGCGCGACAGGCGCCGGAGAGTGGCGACCGAGCGCCACAACAGCTCCGGGGAACGTGCACGGCCTTGCGGCCGCCCGATGTCCCACATGCGCGCCATACGTCGCGCAAGATTGTGGACGCGATCGCGCCCCGGCACAAAGCAAATTCTCATCCGCCGCCGCGGGGGGGGCGCGGGCCGCGCCGGAGTGTCGCCGTGCCCCGTGTCGTGGCGCCGGCGAAGACAGGGCCGGCCGAACCTGCTACCATGTTCCGCGCGATCATCGACGACCATCTACAGAGCGCGAAAGGAAGGGAGTGCGGCATGCGTTGGGAGCGTCTCCTGTCCGTCCTGCCGATCTTCAGCGGTTTGCTCCTCATCATGGCGCCGGGCGCATCGCTCGCCGGAACGATGGCGGCTGCGGCGCCGCCCCCGCGAGCGGTCACCCCGACGCCAGGTGCGGCGGCGATCGGCGACTACCGGCAGCTTCTCGATCACGTCGATCGTGATCGGATCGCCGTCCGCTTCGAGCCGGGGACGCAGGCGCGCGTGCGCGACGGCCGGCTCGTGTCGCTCTCCGGCGCCGACCTCGGCGTCGTCGAGAGCATCGTTGCGTCGGTGCCCGGCGCGCGGCTCGATCCCCGATTCCGCTCGAGCGAAACGGAGCTGGACCGGATGCGCCGGCTCGGCGAAGAGCGCACCCGCCAACGCCTCCCCGATCTGAACCTCTTCGCCCTCCTCACCCTTCCGCGCGAGAGAGACGAGGCGGCTGCGAAGGAGCGCCTGCGCGCCTTGCTGGAGGAGCTGAATGGAGCCCCGGGAGTCGCGGAGGCCTGGGCGGTGCCGATCCTCGTTCCCGCTGTCGTCGATCCCCCCGAACCGGTGAGCGGCGCGGTGGCCCGCCGGGACACGCCCGACTTCTCCCCGATGCAGGGTTATCTCTACGACTCGCCGCTCGGACTGTTCGCCGATTCCGCCTGGACATTCCCCGGAGGCAAGGGGCAGGGCGTCCGCGTCTTGGGTCTGGAGTTCGGCTGGCAATGGACGCACGAGGATCTTAAGGACCCGTTCTACCTCACCCACGATCAGGGGCCCAGCGACCACGGGACGGCGACGATCGGCGAGATCATGGGTCAGCACAACGGCTACGGCGTGAACGGGGTCGCGCCCGACGTGCAGATCGGCGGCATCTGGGTCGAGGATCTCGCATCGGCCATCCTCGAAGCCATTTCGGTCCTTTCGCCCGGGGACGTCTACAACATGTCGCTCCAGACCGACGGCAATCTGCCGGTCGAGTTGTGGCCCGACTGGTTCGCCGCGATCCAGACCGGCTCCGCGCTCGGGGTGAACTGCCTCGAGGCGGCCGGCAACGGCGGCGCGAACCTCGACGATCCCGGGCTGGGCGGCAAGTTCGATCGTCACGTGCGCGACAGCGGAGCCGTGATGTGCGGGGCCGGACGTCCGACGAACCTGGGAGCGGAAAGCTTCAGCAACTACGGCGAGCGGGTGAGCCTCCAGGCGTGGGGCTCCTCGGTCGTGACGACCGGCTACGGCGATCTGCAGGGAGGAGACCCGGACGTCCGCTACACGGCGAACTTCGGAGGCACATCCTCGGCGACCCCGATGGTCGCCGGAGTTGTCGCCTCTCTCGAAGGGCAGTCGCTGGCGCTCTTCGGCGTCCCGCTCACGCCCTGGCTCGTCGAGGAGATCCTGAGCATGACGGGAACGCCCTACGCCGGGGATCGGAAGATCGGCGAGCGCCCGAACCTCGCCGCCGCGCGCGGACGCCTGCTTCAGGGCTTCGGCGACGTGCTCGTGACCGTCCGCGACGGCGATAGCCACGAACCGGTGCCGGACATGGCGATCGAGATCGAAGAGACGGGCCGAAGCCAGCTGACCGGGCCGGAGGGACAGGTGCGCATGCAGCTCACCACCGGCGCGCTCACCTTTCACGTTCTCGGCAACTACTTCTTCGACGAAGCCAGTTACCCCTTCGTGGTGGAGCAGGGCGGCGACCAGGAAGTGACGCTCGATCTCTTCCGCCGCCCGCACGGCTCTCTCGCCGGCATCGTCCGGGATGAGCGAGGCGCCGGGATCCCCGGTGTCGCCGTCGTCGTCGCCGGGACTCCGCTCGACACCGTAAGGACAGCGGAGGACGGCTCCTATTCCATCCCACAGATTCCCGCCAACGGCGGCTACACCGCCCTCGCCACGCACGTGAGCGGCAAGGGATCCGACGCCACCACCTTCGACGTCGCCGGCGGCGAGGTCACCGTCTGGAATCCCGTGCTGGTGGATGCCGAAACGTTCGAGGACGGTCCGGCCGGCTTCGCAGGCGTGGGAGGCTTCGAGCTGGGCACCCCCACCTTCCCGGCCAACCCCCATCCCGATCCCTACTCCGGTCTGAACTGCTGGTCGACCAGTCTGCACGCCCCGTATCCGAACAATGCCACGATGACGCTGACCTCTCCCGTGTACGACCTGTCCGGAGCGACGGAACTCACCCTCAGCTTCTTCCACTGGTTCTGGATTGCGGGGGAGGACGGCGGGGCCTTGCAGGTCTGGGACGCTCCGCACCACGGGTGGGTCACGGTTCCACCGCTCGGAGGGTATCCCGACACGAACATTCCGGTTCTCAACGGCCCCGGCTTTAACGGAAGGCAGACGTTTTGGAATCCCGCGATCTTTCCACTCGACGAGTGGACGGGGGGAAGCTTCCAGTTCCGCCTCCTCTTCCGCAGCGACGCCACTGGGCAGCTCGTCGGCTGGAACATCGACGATATCGCGATCGACACCGGCCAGGGGGAATCCGCCTCGATCGATCCGGCGGAGTTCTCGGTCGAGATCACGAACGATCTCGTCGTGGAGCCGAACCCGGCGGTGCGCGAGAGCCGCATCCGATTCGCTCTCGCTGCGTCCTCGGACGTGAAGCTCGAGCTATACGATGCGCGCGGCGCGCTGCTCCGCGTGCTCGAGACGGGGACGCTGCCGGCGGGAGAGCATGCCATCCGGTGGGACGGCCTCGACCGCGCCGGGCGTCCGGCGCCTCCCGGCCTGTACTTCTACAAGCTCACGGCCGGAAGCGCCACCCGGATGACCGGCAAGCTGGTCCGGCTCCGGTGAGCAAAGGGGAAGAAGCGACGACCGGCCGGGCGCGAGCGTGAGCCGGTCGAGAGCCGGGAGGCGGCCGTGGAGGCGCCCTGCAATTGACAAGTCCGCGACGAAACCGCACACTACCCCGCTTGTCTTGCCGCGCCCGCCTCTGGGACCCGCGCGGATATTTCCTTCGATGGAGAGCCGAAGTCTCGGCGAACACGAGGAGACCATGAACGACCTTTCCGGCCTGCCGTTGCGCCTCCGGCGCTTGCTGCCCACGCGGGACGCGTCGTCTCGGTGCGCGAATCTCCTGTTTCCGCTCGGCGCCTGCGTCTTCCTCTTCGCGTTCGCGGCCGGGGCGGCCGAGCCGGCCGGCGCGGGCGACTCTCCGCAATACGATGCGGTTGCGGCCGAGGCCCGGCTTCGCGCGATCGGCGATCCCGCTCTCCGAATCCTTCGCGGCCTTGGTCCGGAGGCCCGCGCGAAGCTGCTGGCTGGGGAACGGGCCGGCGCCCTCCCGGTTCCAGCCGACGGCCGGATCGGCGTCCTGTTGCGCTTCGCAGCGGATCCGGCCGAGCGCGAGCTGGCCGACTGCCGCGCCGCCGGGCTGGAGTTCGACCTCCTTCCGGGCGGAGGGCTGGCGCGCGTCGGGACGATCTACTCCGGCCGAATCGTCCCGGAGCGACTTGCCGGGCTGGCCGCGATCCCGTCGATCGAGCAGCTGGATGCCCAGTGGCGGCCGGCGATGCGCCCTCCGCTCGATCTCTCCTGTCCCGAAGTGCAGGCCGATCAGGTGTGGGCCGAGGTGGACGGCGGTCAGCGTCCGATCCGCGGACAAGGGGTCGTGATCGCGGACCTCGACACGGGAGTCGACGTCTTCCATCCCGGATTCTTCCGGGACGACGGCGGCACCTTCTCGTGGGTCGATGCGAACCAGAATGGTCAGTTCGACCCAGGCACGGACGGGGTCGACCTGGACGGCAACGGGTCGGTGGGTGCGGGCGAAACGCTCCGCTTCCTCGACGGCGCCGTATACGACGATCCCCTGCACGTCGGGACCCTGTTCGAGAACGGCGTCTACGACACCGATCGCGACTGGTTGTACAACGACGCCAACGGCGACGGATCGAGAACGTTCGGCCGGGCGGCGGGATTCACGGATGCCTCCCCCTGCTTCGGCGAGCCGTTCTTCCTCACGGTGGATGCGAACCAGAACACCCGGCTGGATCCCGGTGAGTCGCTCGTGATGTTGAAGACTTCGAAGGTCAAGGCGGTCTACAACCCGAAGACCGAGCAGGTCTGGGCGCGCGGCACGAACTTGATCGATTGCGAGCCGGACCTGAACGGACACGGGACGGGCGTCTGCGGCATCCTGGTTCAGGACACTCCCGGGCGCGGGCGCAAGCTGGTCGGCCTGGCGCCGGACGCCGACATCGTCGTGGCCAACATCTTCAGTGGGATCGACATCGGCAGCGAGGCGCAACTGACCAAGGTGATGGGCTGGGCCCAGAACCAGGGCGCGAAGATCCTCCTCTGGGAGATCGGCTCTATCACGTTCGACTACGCGGACGGCTCCTCGATCTGGGAGCAGGCGGTGAACCAGTCAGCCGCGTCCGGCACCGTCCAGGTCTGCCCGGCGGGCAACTATGGCGGGAGCGGCAAGCATGCCTCGGCGGATCTCGCGGCCGGCGCGAACGTCGATCTTCCCCTGAAGATTCCGACCGCGGCCGAGGATCCCTATCACCAGGACATCACGTACGTCTTTGCCAGCGTGGTTTGGACGGGGGACGCCGGCGAGATGGCTCTCGAAGTGCGAACGCCGGGCGGCACCGCGGTTTCGGTTCCCGCCGGCCAGCAAGAAGGTTACCTGCCGCTCGGGACCGAGGGGACGTTGTACTACGTCCGGGGACAGTCGCCGAGAGGGACGGCCGCTATTTTCCTGATGCTGTACAAGGGACAGCAAGGAGGGGAGGTGCTTCCGACGGGCGTCTGGCATGTGAAGACGACGAATCAGGCGACGCTTCCGCGCCATGTCGGATTCTGGAGCCTCGACGATGTCTCGTCCTGGGCCTACGGCGCCGTCTGGGAGATGGGGATGGACGACGCGAGCTGCATCGACATCCCGGCCACGGCGGACAGCGCGATCGCCGTCGCCTCCTACAGCACGCGCGGCTACCTGGTCGGTGTCGGGGATCTGAGCACGTTCAGCGGACGAGGCCCGAGGGTCGACGGCGCGGAGGTGATGGACATCGCCGCCCCCGGCAACTACGACGTCTACTCCGCTCGCTCGAAGGACGTCTTCGGCGGCGCCCTCGGGACCTACTGGGCCTTCGGCGGCACGAGCGCCGCCGGTCCGCACGTGGCGGCCGTGTCCGCGCTCCTGCTACAGGGCGCACCGGCTGCGGGGCACACGGCCGTCGCTCGGGCGCTGCGCGCGGGAGCGGCGAGCGACTTCGCGACGGGGGCGGTCCCCAACGAATCGTGGGGAGCCGGCAAGATGCGCGCCCGTCAATCGCTCGACGCGATCGGCGGTGGAGGGGGAGGCGGAGGGGGAACGCCCGGTGACGCGAACGTCGACGGCTCGGTCAACGTGCTCGACCTGGTGGCGATCGTCAACCACATCCTCGAGATCACGTTGCTGAGCGGCTCCGGACTGCAGAACGCTGACGTCAACCACGACGCGCAGATCTCGATTCTCGACGTGGTCGGCGCCGTGAACATCATTCTCAACGGAAAGTGGGCGGGTGGGCTGGCGGAACGGCCGTGGAACGACGCGACCGGGAGCGAGGTTGGGGCGAAGAGCGCATCGGCGTCGCCCGAGGGAATGTCTATCGACCTCGCTTGGCAGGGAGGCGGCCCGGCGGCGATCGACATCGTTCTGCGCTCGGCACCGCCGGGCGGTCTCGTCGCCGGACCGATCGGCGCGACCTGCGGTGGCGGGGGCGCCGATTGGCAGGCGATGGCGAACGTCCTTCCCGACGGGACGATCCGCGTGATCGCCTTCCGCACCGGCGGACATCTTGCGCGCGAGAGCGGCGCGACGTCCGCGAGATCCGGTGCGGCATCCGGAGGATCGCTCCGGATCGGCTTGCCCCTGCGCGGCTCGCCGGCCGAGGTCGACTGGGTCGGGGGGGAGGCCGTCACGCTCGGCGGCGTCAGTCGCCCGATCAATGAGGTGGCGGGCTTCCCGCTCCAGGTCGATCCGGCAACGGCGGAAGGAGAATCGCAAGTCTTCGCGGGGCCGTTGCGCATCGTGCCCAACCCGTCGCGCGGCGAAACGGCAATCCTCCTCGGGCGGGGCGATCGAAGCGCTGCGGCTGCGGGGGAGATCCGGGTGTGCGACGTGACCGGGGCGATCGTGCGCGTACTGCGCGCAGGCGCGGGAGGCATCGCCGGAAGCGTTGCGGGAAGCGTCGCCGGAAGCGGCGCGGGAAGCGACCGCGTCCTTTGGGACGGCTGCGATGCGCGCGGGCGGACCCTTCCCTCCGGCGTCTACTTCGCGCGGGAGGTGGCAGCCGACGGCCGGCAGGGCCGCTCAGCCCGCATCTTCCTGCTGCGGTGAGGAGACAGTCCGAACGGCTCAGCTTCGCGAGGACGAGACCGGGGCGGGAGCCAGGAGCCCGAGCTGCATCAGGGCCCGGAACTCCCCTTCGAAGTTCGGCGTGAGGATTCCCTTGCCCAGCGCGGCCTGGACCTCTTCGACGGCCCAGAACCGGCCTTCGTCCACCTCGCTCGCGTCGACGACCGGATCCTGGGGCGTGTCCGTCAGGAACAGGTAGACCAGCTCGCGTTCGACCTGCGAGTCCCAGACATAACGCGAGATCAGCCTCGCCTGAAAGCCGGTCAGCCCGGCCTCCTCGCGCGCCTCGCGCGCCAGTGCCGTCTCGAGGCTCTCGCCGAAGCTCACGTGCCCGCCGACGGCCGTGTCCCACTTCCCGGGTTGGATCTGCTTCGAAGCCGGCCTCTTCTGCAGGAAGATCGATCTCCCGGCATTCCGGATGACGTGCAGATGGACCACCGGATGCAGGAGCCGGTCACCGCGATGGCAGACGCTTCGCGGCGCCTTCCCGATCACCTTCCCCTGCTCGTCCACGATGGGGAGCCACTCCTCCTTGCTCGTTCGCATCCGAGCGGCGCGCAGGCGCGCCCGTCCGAACTCGAAGAGGAAGTATCCGAGGAAGATCGCGTAGAAGACGACCGTGCTGAGGAACGCCCAGACTTCCTTGGACAGGAAGAACGCCGCGTAGAAGACGAGCGCCGTGTGCGCGGCGAAGAGGAAGAACAGGATGCGCACGCGGCGGCGGAACTGGGCGGCCTGGCTTCCCTGGAGGGGCATCCCTTGGGCGAAGCGCTGCGCCATCGTTCCCATGATGTCCCAGCGGCTGAAGGCCGAGAGCCCGAGGATGGCGCAGAGGATGATGCCGATCATGCCGGGCTTGAGCTTGAAGAAGACATCGTTGTCGAGCAGATAGCTGACCGCGCCGAGGACCGCGATCAGCCCGGTGTCGAGAAGAGTGAAGCGATCGAGCCGCCGCTCCCGCAGGCCGAGGAACGCGAGCTGGCCGATCCCGAACGCCACCGCGACGAGCAGGCTGACTCGGGTGCCCCAGATCTCGTCGGCAAGGATGAAGACGACCAGCGGGAGGAGGCCGGGCAGGAAACGTTTCAGCAGATCCGCGCGCATCACGGGATGATCCGGTCCTCCTCCTAAGCTGCGTCGGCGGCAGGGCAACCGAGGCGCGGGCCCGCGGCCCGAAAGCTCCACGGACAAGCTACACGGGAAGATAGCGGCCCGCGGGGATGGTGGGCAACCGGCGGCACGGACTACGGCCGGCTGCTGGGTCAT
Source organism: Candidatus Eiseniibacteriota bacterium (assembly GCA_041946735.1). Classification (GTDB taxonomy): domain Bacteria; phylum Eisenbacteria; class RBG-16-71-46; order CAIMUX01; family VGJL01; genus JBHGAY01. The sequence goes on along the minus strand of JBHGAY010000026.1, from coordinate 39,985 downwards.
CTTCCCTGTGACTTTTCCCCCAGCGCGGAGTCTCCCGGGTCGAGAGGCATCGCTTTGCCCGGGAGGTACACCATGTCGCGCTTACGCCGCATTCCCGCGTCCCGCTGCTGCCGCTTCCACTTGCCTGCCATCGGCCTCGCCGTCGCGGCCACCGTTGCCGCCGTTGCGGCGGCGGCGTTCCTGGCGTTCGTTCCGAGCGCCGCGCCGCCCTCAGCGCCCGCGCCAGCCGCGACGCAGCCGGCCTCCGCGTTCGCGGCGCAGCCGGCCTCCGCGTCGCAGCCGGCGCCCGCGCCCCAGGGATGGTGGGCGCAGGCGTCGGCCGCCGTAGAGCGGATGGAGTATCGGCCGTCACTCGCGGCCGGCGGCCTGCAGGCGCCCAACCGGGCGCAAGGCTTCCGCACCTGGTTCCACTCGGACCGGGTCGAGATCGGCCCGCGCGCCGTCGCGCAGGCGGGCGCCGCCCCCGCGTGGCGCTGGACCTGGACGACGAGCGCGTTCGGCCGCGAGGATGCGATGGCGCTCGTCGGTCCCTGCGAGCCCTCGCCGACGCTCGCGCGCGTCGAGTACGCGCGCTCCGGCTGGACGGAGTGGTACGAGAACCGCGAATCGGGGCTCGAGCAGGGCTTCTCGATCGACCGGCCACCTGACGGCCCCGACCGCCCAAGCGGCCGCCTCTGCATCGAAGGGACGATCGGCGGCGTGCTCGAAGGTGCCGCGGTCGAAGGCGCGGCGCTCCAAGGTGCCGCTCTCCAAGGTGCCGCGGATCGTGGGACGTTGACCTTTTCCCTCGCCCCATCCCAAGCGAGCGGTCCCGCCGCGCTCCGTTACGGCAGCCTCGCGGCCACCGACGCGCGCGGGCGTTCTCTCCCGGCTGAGATCGACTTCGCGGAGAGCCGCGTCCGCATCCTCGTCGACGATCGCGATGCGCGCTATCCCATCGAGATCGACCCGCTGATCGACGTTCCCGCCTGGGAATACCGCGGTGACCAGTACCACCTGCTCGCCGGGGAACGGCTCTCGACGCTCGGCGACGTGAATGGCGACGGATTCAGCGACTTCGCCCTCGGCCTCGGAAGGTGGGACGGGCCCGAAGGGGCGAACCAGGGTCGCCTCTTCGTCTACTACGGATCCCCGGCCGGGCCGTCGGCGAGCCCCGACTGGTCGGCCGACGGTCAGAGCGATTCCTGCGGATTCGGCTTCACCGTCTCGACGGCCGGCGACGTGAACGCGGACGGCTACGACGACATGATCGTCTGCGCCTTCCACGAGCGGCACGAGGATGGATCGCGAGGGACCGTCTATGTCTATCACGGCTCGCCGTCCGGCCCGACCGGACCCGCCTGGTCGGTGCGAACGTTTGCGCCCGACACGACCTTCACGTTCGGCTACGGCCTGGCGCTTGCGGGCGACGTGAACGGCGACGGGTACAGCGACGTGGCGATCAGCGACTACCTCCACGACGGCACCTTCCATCGTGGAGGCGCCGTCTGGGTCTATCACGGTTCGGCGTCCGGACTCGAGGACTCGCCGGCGTGGATGACCGAAGCGGAGAACGAGGCCGCTTTCTACGGAGTCTCTCTCTCGACCGCCGGGGACATCGACGCGGACGGCTATGACGACCTGCTCGTGGGATCGACCCACTACCACGAGACCGGCCGGGTTTACCTATACAGAGGTTCCGCGTCCGGGCTTTCACCCACGCCTTCCTGGACGCAGGACGGCACGAGCTACAGCTACTACGGGGAATCCGTCGCCCTCGCGGGCGACGTCAACGGAGACGGCTACGCCGACGTCCTCGTCGCTGACCTGAACTCCGCGCACCTCTTCCCCGGCGGCGCCGCAGGCCTGGGCGAGGAGATCTGGTCCCGCGTCGGGGAGAACCCGACGACTTACTGCGGCGATGGACTGGGGACGGCGGGCGACGTCAACGGCGACGGCTTGGCCGACTTCCTCGTGGGCGAGCCGGAGACGATGACGATCGACGGAATCGGCAAGGCCGAGCTCTTCTACGGCAACCGCCTCGAGATCTCCACCGAGCCGGATTGGGTCTTCGTCGCCGACCAGCCGGAGAGCCGCATGGGCGAGCTCGTCGTCACGGCGGGCGACGTGAACGGCGACGGCTTCAGCGACTTCCTCGTGGGCGAGCCCATGTACTCCACGGAATACGAATACGACGGCCGGGCCTATCTCTTCCTCGGCTCGGGCGAGGGGCCTCGTTCGTCCCCAGGATGGGTGATCGAGCCGAACCAGGTGAGCGCGAGCTTCGGGGCGTCGATCGCGAGCGCGGGCGACGTCAACGGCGACGGATGCGAGGACATCCTCGTCGGCGCGCCCGGCTATGACCTCGGCCAGGTGGACGAGGGAGCGGCGTTCCTCTTCCTCGGGCATGGCGTCGGACCGAGCGTCGTCCCGGATTGGTATGCGGAGGGCAACCAGCAGGGCGCCGCCTTGGGAAGCGCGGTGGCCGGCGCCGGGGACGTCGACGCCGACGGCTATGACGACGTGCTGATCGGCGCTCCCGACTACGACTACTCCGGTATCGAGGACAGCGGAGGCGCGTTCATCTGGCGCGGGACGAACGAAGGCCCGCCGCCGTCCGGCAATCCGGCCAACGCGAACTGGCGCGGACAGGCGGCGCAGGTCGACGCGCATTACGGCCAGTCCGTCGCCTGGGCGGGCGACGTGAACGGTGACGGCTACGCGGACATCCTCATCGGCGTTCCCGGATACTCCCACGGAGAAGCCTCGGAGGGCGCGGCGGTGATCTACCACGGGTCCGCCAGCGGCCCGCCCGCCTCTCCCGACTGGGTCGCCGAAGGAGGACAGGCCGGCGCCTCTTACGGTTGGAGCGTGTCGACGGCCGGCGACGCCAACGGCGACATGTTTTCCGACGTCGTCGTCGGCGCCCCCTACATGGACAACGGCCTCCCGGACGAAGGGATCGCTCACGTGTTCCTCGGTCACGAGGAAGGCGCCAGCCACGTTCCCGCTTGGCAATTCGAAGGAGAGGAGCAGGGAGGCCATCTCGGATGGTCGGTGGCGCACGCGGGCGACGTCAACGGCGACAGCTACTCCGATCTCCTCATCGGCATGCCGGAGTTCTCGTTCGCCGGCGAGCACTGTGGCCTCGCGATGTGCTTCCACGGCTCGGAGGTGGGCTACGCCGGACACATTCCCGACGAGGCCGACTGGAAGATCATCGGAGTCGCGGGCGGCGACCGAGCCGGCTACTGCGTCGCCCCGGCCGGCGACGTCGATGGAGACGGCTACTCCGACGTGCTCGTCTCCGCTCCGCACGCCGCCTGGGAGGGGGTGGGCGACGCCGGGCTCGTCGCCTGGGAGCCGGGCTCGCCCGACGGGATCCAATGCCTCGCGGCGACGATCGGCGGCGCGCAGTCCGGAGCGGACTTCGGCGAGTCCGTCGCCTCGGCGGATGTCAACGGCGATGGCTTCTCCGACGTTCTCGTCGGCGCTCCCATGCACGACCAAGGACAGGCGGACGAGGGCCGCGGTTTCGTCTACTACGGCAATCGCAGCCGGGGCCTGCTCCGCTCGCCTGATCAGTGGCGGCAGGACGATACGACTCCCGTGGGGCTTCTCGCCTTCACGGACCACTGGAGCGGGTTCGGGCTGCGGGCGGTCGGCCGCACGCCGGCCGGCCGCGACGACGTCCGCCTGGAATGGCAGGTGGTGCGATTCGGCACTCCGTTCACCGGCAGCGGAATCGTTTCCGGCGCGACCTACGACACCGGCATTCCCGATTCCGAGCCGAGCATCGGCAGCTCGATCGAGATCCGCGAGACGGTGCACGGTCTCGTAGGACCGCGCGGCTGGTGCTGGCGGATGCGGATGGCGTCGCGCAATCCCTATTTCCCGAGGACGCCATGGTTCCACGCGACCGGCAATGGCGCGGCCGAAATGGATCTACGGACGGGAGAGAGCCCGGCCGCCGTCGAGCCCGTCGCCGGCGGCGTGGGCGGCGGGAGCCGTCTCTCGCTCTCGTGCAGCCCGAACCCGTTCCGCTCGGGCGCGACGATCGCATGGGTGCAGCAGGAGGCTGGCGAGGCGCGCGTGACCGTGCATGATCTCCAGGGCCGCCTCGTCCGCCTGCTGCTGAACGACGCGGCCGAGCCGCCCGGCGAGCATCGCATCGTCTGGGACGGCAAGCGGAGCGACGGGCGGCGCGTTCCGGCCGGCACGTACTGGATCCGCGTCGCGGCGGGCGGCGAGGAAGCGCACGCGCGGGTGGTGCGCGTGGAGTAACATCCTCGCCCTCTGACTTGATCTTCCCAGGACGGGAGAGCGGAAGGGGCCTCGGCGAGGGGCCGGCCCCTGCGCTCTCCCGTCCTTCGCTTCTTCCCAGGCGGATGAGCGGCGACGCGGCGCATGGGGCGTCAACTCCTGTCACCCCCCCGCTGCTAGATTGTCCCTCGTGAGGTTGGAGCGCCCGCCGTGCAGTACCGCGGGCGCCCATCGCAGGGAGGTCCGGCCACGGCCGCCGCCGGGGGAGAGTCTTCTCCCCAATCCTTCCGGATGCCGGCGTGTGGTCCTCAAGGTCCTCCCTGCTCGCTTTCCGTCCGCCGCTACAGCATCCGCTGGAGGGAAGCGGCAAGCGCCCGGCCGAGAACGAATCAAGACACGAGGTGCAACGGGACGGATTCGCGGTTGGCGCGACGCGCCGCCGGCCTTAGGTTCTCGGTGCGCCTTTGCCACCGGACGTCTGCCGCGGATGGCCGGCTGGAATACCTTTCACGAGCGAAAGCGAGGGCGAGCGTGCGCATCCTTCACACGGGCGATTGGCACCTGGGTCAGTCCTTCTACAACCACGACCGCGAGGCGGAGCACCAGGCCTTCCTCGATTGGCTGCTCGAAGAGATCGGGCGGCAGGAGGCGGACGCGCTGCTGGTCGCGGGCGACGTCTTCGACACCGGCAATCCACCCGCGTCGTCCATGCGGCGGTTCTACCGTTTCCTGGCCGACGCGAAGCGGCGATCCCCTTCGCTCGACATCGTCCTGATCGCCGGGAACCATGATTCCGCCGCTCGTTTCGAGGCTCCGCAGCCGATCCTGGACGGGCTCGAGGTGAAGGTCGTGGGAAGCGGACGGCTGGAGCGCTCCGACGCTGTCGACCGTATGGTCGTCCCCTTGACCGGCCGCGATGGGGAGATCGGCGCGTATTGCGTCGCGATCCCGTTCGTGCGCGCGAGCGACCTACCCGCCCGCGCGACAGGCGACGAATGCGAAGGGGACCCGTATGCCGCAGGCGTAACCGCGCTGTACCAGCGATGCGTCGCCCGCGCGCAGGAACTGCGCGGCGACCGGCCGATCGCGATCGTCGCCCTCGGACACATCCACCTGGCCGGCGGAGCAGGGTCGGCGTCCGAGCGTGCCCTCGTGGTGGGAGGCGCCGAGGCGCTCCCCACCTCGCTCCTCGATCCCTGCATCGCCTACGCGGCGCTCGGGCATCTTCACCGGCCGCAGAAGGTGGGCGGAAGCGAGAGCCGTCGCTACTGCGGCAGCCCGATGCCTCTCTCCTTCGAGGAGATCGAGTACGTGCATCAGATCGTGCGGGTCGACCTCGACGGCGCCGGCGTGACGTCCGTCGAGGCGATTCGGATTCCGCGGCACGTCGAGCTGGTGCGGATCCCGGAGAAGCACGCGCCGCTCGAGGAGGCGCTCGCGGCGGTGCGCGCGTGGCGGCCCGAGCGGGATCTCTCCGCGGAGCGGCACCCCTACCTCGAGTTCCGGGTCGCGCTGGCCGGTCCGGAGCCGGGGCTGCGCGCTCGGCTGGACGAAGCGCTCGAAGGCAAGCCGCTGCGCTTCGCCCGCATCTCGAGCACCGACGGGAGCCGGCCTTCGTCGAACGCCGGCGAGGAGGCCGCGGGCGGCTTCGGTCTCGAGGACCTCGAGCGGCTGGATCCCGAAGCGGTTTTCCTCGACCTGCACCGGAGCTTGTACGAGTGGGACCCCGAGCCGGAGTTGCTCGCGACGTTCCAGGAGCTGTTGCGCGACTCGGCGGAGGGGGAGAAGGAGGAGGGAGCGTCTGTGTCTGCGGCGGCGACGAAGCCGCGTCGAGTCACCGCAAAGGAGGCGCGTCGATGAGAATCCTGGCGATCCGTGGCCGGAACCTCGCGTCTCTCGCCGGGGATTTCGAGGTCGACTTCCGGTCGGCGCCTCTCGCCGCCGCCGGGATCTTCGCGATCTGCGGTCCGACCGGGTCAGGCAAGAGCACGCTCCTCGATGCCCTGTGCCTGGCGCTGTACAACGAGACGCCCCGCCTCGCGCGCAGCCACACGAAGGGGATCGAGCTGCCCGACGTGGGCAGCGAGACCATGACGCCCGCCGATCCGCGCAGCGTGCTCCGGCGCGGCTGCACCGAGGGGTTCGCCGAGGTGGACTTCGAGGGGTGCGACGGCGTTGCCTGCCGCGCCCGATGGTCGGTCCGCCGCGCGCGGGGGCGAGCGTCGGGAAAGCTCCAGCAGAGCGAGATGACGATCGAGCGGATCGGCGACGGCCAGCGGCTCGGGGACCAGAAGCGCGAAGTGCTCGATGAGATCCAGAAGCGGGTGGGCCTCACCTTCGATCAGTTCACCCGCGCGGTGCTCCTCGCGCAGAACGAGTTCGCCTCCTTCCTGCAAGCGGACGACAACGACCGTGCCGAGCTCCTCGAGAGGCTGACGGGGACGGAGCGCTTCTCGGAGCTGTCGAAGCGGGCGTTCGAGCGCGCCAAGGCCGAGGTCGCCGCCGTCACCACGCTCGAGAGGCGCATCGAGGGAGAGGCCCCGCTCGCGGAGGAACAGCGTGCGAGCCTCGTCGAGAATCACCGGGCCGCTTCGGAGGAGTGCGAGGCCCTGCAACGTGAGATCGACGAGCTGCAAGGCTATCTGCGTTGGCACGAGGACGGCGCCCGCCTGGCCGAGAAAGAGGATCAGGCGGGGACGGCCGCGCGTGACGCCCACGAGCGGGTCCGCCTCACGCAGCCTGACCGTGATCGGCTTGCGCGCGTCGAAGAGGCGCGGGCGGCGCGCCCGCTGCTTGCCGGTCTCGTTCGCGAGGAGAAGGCGGAGGCCTCCGCGGTAGCGCAGGCGGCGGAGCGGCGGAAGGAACTCGAGGACTCCGCGGCGTCCAAGGAAGCGGCCGAACGGACCCTCGAGGCGGCCGAGCGAGCCGCGCAGGACGCGTGCTCCGCCCGGGACGACGCGAAGACCGAGATCGACAAGGCCCGGGAGCTCGACGGAACGCTCGCGCCCCTGCGCTCCGAGAAAGAGACGAGAGAGCGGGGCCTCGAGAAACTGCGCGCGGAAAAGAACGAAGCCGAGAACGCCCAAGCGGAGGCGGCCGCGCGCCTGCGGACCGCGAAAGAGCGACAGGAGCGCGCCGGCCGCTGGATCGAGGAGCACGAGCGCATCCGCCCGATCGCCGAGAGTTGGGCGCTCCACGACAACCGGCTCGTAGAAGCGGCCGACCGGCGGCGCAACCTGGCCGATCTGCGAGCGAGCCTGGACGAGGCGGAACGCCTTGCCGCCGAAGCTGCCCGTCAAGCGCACGAGGACGCCGGGCGGCTCGAGAAAGCCCGCGCCGCCGAGCGCGAGGCGAAGACCAAGGTGGAGCAGGCGGTGGAAGCGTCGAGCCGGTTCGACCGTGAGGCGATCGCGCAAGCCCTGCGCGACGCCACGAGCCGGATCACTCTGCTGGCGAGCGCGGCGCAGGTGTGGGAGCGGAGACGGATCGTCCGTGAGCAGCGGGCTGCGAGCGAGGCCGAGAAGACGCGCCTCGCTGGGGAAATCGACGAGGGCGAGCGCGAGGCCGCCGCTCTCAAGGAATCGCTGGCCGCGGCGGCCGAGCGAGCGGAACAGGCCGAGCAGTCCCTGCGGATCTTCGAGGCGGCCTGCGCGCAGACGGCCGAGAGCCTTCGGGAGAGCCTCGAGGAGGGCGAACCATGTCCCGTCTGCGGCGCGTGCGAGCACCCCTACGCGGGCGACTCCACGACGCTGCGCAAGACGCGAGATCAGCTCACCGCGGAGCGGGATCGCCTTCGCAGCGAGCATCGGGAGCGGGTCAATGAAGAGGCGCAGGCGCGTGCGACACTCGATCAGAAGCGCAAGCGCAGGGAAACGTTGCGGGAGGAGTCGGTCCAGCTGCTGGAGCCGAGCTGGAAGCAGGCGGACGCCGACTGGCGCGACCATCCGGTGCACGCGGAAGCGGGCGCCGTCCCGGAGGAAGAGGTCCGCGGGTGGCTCGAGAGCGAAACGGCGAAGTCTCGTGCGAGATGGCAGGAGAGCACCGATCAAGACGAGGAGGCGAGGCGGGCGGCGGACGCCGTCGACCGGGCGCGGAGGAGCCTCGAGGAGGCGCAGGGGAAGGCGTCCGCGGCGCAGGCGGCGGCGGACGCGAGCGGCGCGGAGGACCGCGGACTCACGGGTCAGACTCAGGCGGCGCGTGACACTGTCCGTGGCAAGGAGCAGGAGCTGGCGAGCCTGCTCGACTCGCTCGATGCTCTGGCCGGGCTGCAAGGGACCGAGTGGCGATCGGAATGGGAAGGCGATCCGGCCGCGTTCCATCAGCGGCTCGCGGGAGAGGTTCGCGGTTGGACTGAGCAGGTTCGCGCCGCGGAGGACGCGAACCGCGACGTGGTGGGCATCGAAGGGGCGCTGCCGGCCCTCCAGAAGACGGCGGAGGATGCCGCGGGACGCTTGACGGCGGCCGAGAGCGACTTCCGCGAAATGACGGGGAGACTGGAGGCCACCGAGCGGGAGCGGCGCAACGCGCTCGGCGGCCGGCCGGTCGCGGAAGTCGAGGCTTCGCTCCGACAGGAGGTCGCGCGGGCGGAGCGCATCCGGGACGAAGCTCGGAGAGCGCGCGAGGAAGCGCTCCGGAAGCACACCGAGGCCGAGACGAGGGCTTCGGAAGCCGCGGTCGAGGAAGGCCGGCGCAAGGAGGCGCGCGAAGGCGCGCAGAAGGAGCTGGACGACTGGCTGCGGGCGGACCCGGCTCGCCCGGGAACGGTCCGTCCTGCCGATCGGGCAGAGCTCGCGACTCTCCTCGTTCATGACGAAGAATGGATTGCGAGCGAGCGGGAGCGCTTCGAGGTCCTCGACCGCAAGGCAGGAGAGGCGGACGTGGTTCTCGATCTCGCCCGGAGCGACAGGCGCGCGCACGAGGCCGCGCGGCCCGACGAGCGGACATCGGCCGAGGTCGGCGAGGCGCTCGAAGGAGCGCGATCGCGCCGGAAGGACGTGAATGGGAGGCGCGCGCAGTTTGCCGGGGCGATCGAGATGGACGACCGCCGCCGCGAGACGAACCTCGCTCTCCGGGCGGAACTCGAGACGCAGCGTGCCCAGGCGCATCGCTGGGGTCGTCTCTCCGACCTGATCGGCTCGTCCAACGGCGACAAGTTCCGCAAATGGGCGCAGAGGACGAGCCTTCGCGTTCTCCTCGCATACGCGAACCGGCACCTGCGCGATCTGGCGCCACGCTACAGACTGGAGCTGCTGGCGGGCTGCCTCTCCTTCCTCGTCGTGGATCAGGACATGGGGAACGAGCGACGGTCGGTGCAGTCCCTGTCGGGTGGCGAAAGCTTCCTGGTTTCGCTGGCGCTGGCGCTCGGGCTCGCTTCGCTATCGTCGCATCGCGTGCGCGTGGAGTCCCTCTTCATCGACGAAGGTTTCGGGAGCCTCGACGCCGAAACGCTCGAGATCGTCATGCAGGCGCTCGACCGGCTGCAGGCCGTCGGCCGGAAGGTGGGCGTCATTTCGCACGTTCAGGAGATGTCGGAGCGGATCGGCGCGCAGGTGCGCGTCCGCCGGCTGGCGAGTGGAAGGAGCCGCGTGGAAGTCGCCGGCTGATGGAACCGGCGACTTCCACCGCACGCAGCTTTCACTGCACTCATCTCGTGAGGAGCACCTTGATCTTGGCGGTTTCTGCGCCGCGCGAGAGCTTCGCGAAGTAGATCCCCGGCTCGAGGCGGGCTTGCGTCGCGACGTCGATCGCGTGCGATCCGGCGCCGAGCCCGCCCACTTGCCTGCTCCAGAGGCGCCGCCCCGCGACGTCGAACAGCGCCAGCTCTGCTGGCTGGTCGTCCGGAAGGCGGAAGCCGATCTCCATGCGGTCGCCGCGCGAGGGGTTCGGCAGGACGCCGCTCAGGGCGAAGCCTCCGTCCGCCGTGGAGCCCTCCACGGCTGCAGCCGGGGCGGAGGTCAAGAGGTGGAAGGCGCAATCCCCGGACGGACGCGTGAAGTAGCATCCGGTCGGGACGCCGTCCTTGCCTGGCTCGTTGTTGTGCTGGCAGCGAAAGTGGGAACCGTCCCCGCCCGTTCCGGCCGCGATGGCCCAGTCCGGGAATCCCCACTGCCATCCTTCGATCTGCACCCAGTACGGAACTCCCGCCTGGGCGTGGAACGGCACGGGGAGCGCGAACTGATAGTCGTACATATTCACGCCGCCCGCCGCGCCGGCGAACGTCTCGCCCGCATTGTCCCCGGACGTGTACTCGACCAGCGGAAGGTGGACGACGTCCGGTTCGGAGCCGCCGGGAATCGACGCATAGACGGCGACGGTGAAGTCGCGGACAGGCCCTCCCGCTCCGTAATAGGCCGGGTCGTAGCAGCCTCTCCAGTGGATCGAGTCGATGTCGGCATCCTGACTCAGCACGAATCGATCCCACACGTACTCGTCGTAGTTGCTCCCGTCCGGATCCCACCAGGAGGAGCGATAGAACCCGCCGGCGTCACGGGGCGGCTGTTGATAGAGGACGGTGGCTTGGACGGCGTCTGCGGCGCACAGCATGACAAGCGTCGCGGCGATCAGAAGCGTTCTCATCGAGGATTCCTCCACGACCCTGCGGCTCCGGGATGCGGCCCGGCGCGGGGAACATCACTCACCGGTTCGATGGACCTGGTTCGATGGACGATAGGATTGAACGAATCGTTTCGAGGATATTGGAGAAGGCCCGCTGGCTCCCAATGAAATGTTCGTGATGAAGTATCGTTCATTCATTCATTCATTCATTCGTCCTCGCGCGTGTCGCCCGAGCAGCGAGTGCAGAGGAGCCCGTGTGTTGTCGAGGAGTCGCCGCAACGCGCGGAAAGCGCGAGCCGGGCACGCTGCCGAGATGTCGGGCCGCCGACTCAGGGACTGATGCGACGGGGCTCGACATCGGCCGGCTACGATCGTGGCGCCCCGCGGTTCGGATCGTGGCGGCCCCCCGCTCTGATCGCGGCGACCCCGGGTCTGCACCGCCCCGCCCGCGAGTCTTCACGCCTGCGGAGCCCCCCCTCGACCCCCGCTACTGCTACGGAATGGAGAAGAAATCCACCCCTCCAGTCAGGAAACACGCCTGCCGCTGCGCTTTCACGACTCGCCACGCCGCCCGCGTCGGGGCGGACGCTCATTGCACGAGCGAATGTACCCCCTTCCTGCTATTCTCCCGCCGGTCCAGGACCGAGCACGACGCGCCTCCTCACACGCGTTATTTGCTCCGCTCACTCGCCCCGCATTCGTTCTCGCAGTGGGCCGGTGACGGAGGCCGCGAGCCAGGATTGAGGGAAGCGGTCCGATGCAGGGCAGACGAGAAAGCGGGCGGCCGGCCCGCGGGAGGGAAGAGGAACCGGCGAGACCGGCGCTTCCTCTCGACGCGTCTGCCCCGCCGGCCGAGTCCGACGAGCAGGTCGGCGAGCGTTGCGAGGAGATCGGAGAGCGCGAGCCCGAAACGGTCAATCTCGTCGATGCGTCCGGTTCCCACTCCACATGGACCAGGCAGGTGGGAGTCTGGGAGACGGATCCCGGGACTCGAGGCATCCATCGGTCCCTCCTGCACGATCGGATCTTCGGATACGTTGAACCCCTCCCCGAGTGGACATACGAAACGTTCCTGTCCCACGTCGTCGCGGAAGATCGCGAAACGGTGGACCGGAAACTGCGCGAAGCGATGGCGGCGAAGAGCGAGTGGAATCTCGAATGCCGGATCCGGCGGCATGACGGCGAGGTGCGATGGATCTGGGTCGCGGGCGGGTACATCGCTTCTGATGCGGGAGCGCCGCCGCGAGCGACGGGCTTCGTACAGGACGTCACTGAGCGCAAGACGGCCGGCACGGGCGCTCGCGGCAGGCGGGAGCGCCACCAGGATCTGATCGAGACCGCGGGCGAGTTCCTCTGGGAGATGGACCTTCAGGCTCGGTATACCTATTGCAGTCCTCAGATGGAGACGCTCTGGGGGATCCCGCCGCAGCAGATGATCGGCAAGACTCCCTTCGACAGAATGCCGGTGCAGGAGCGCAAGGCGGCTCTGCACGCGTTCCGGGGCTTCGTGCGATCACCGCGGCCGTTCCGGGGTCTGGAATCGACGGCCTTCGACGCGAAGGGCCGTCCGATCTTCATCGAGAGCAGCGGCGTTCCGTTCTTCGACGAGGCGGGAACGCTGCTCGGCTTCCGCGGCGTGTCGCGCGACGTCACCGAGCACAAGCTCGCGGAGGACGCGCTGCGCGAGATGGACCGCCGCAAGGACGAGTTCCTGGCGGTGCTGTCCCACGAGCTGCGCAACCCTCTCGCGCCGATCGCGACCGCCCTGGCGATCCTCGGCCACGCGGCTCCCGGTGGAGACGACGCGCGGCACGCGCAAGCGATCCTCGAGCGGCAAGTGCACCAGCTCACGAGGCTCGTCGACGACCTTCTGGACGTCACCCGGATCGCGAGCAACAAGATCCGTCTCCAAAAGGCGCGTGTGGAGCTGAACGATCTGGCGCGAAAGACCGTGGAGGACCATCGGGCTGCGTTCGGAGACAAAGATGTCCTCCTTCACTTCGAAGCATCGGCTTCCCCGATCCATGTCGAGGGTGACGGGAGCCGCCTCGAGCAATGTCTCGGCAATCTGCTGCAGAACGCGGTCAAGTTCACCGAGCACGGGGGGACGGTGACCGTTTCGGTCTCGGCGGATCCCGCCGCGGGAAACGCCGTGCTTCGCGTCGCCGATACCGGCCTGGGAATGGCGCCCGACGTCCTCGCGAGGCTCTTCGAGCCGTTCATGCAGGCGGACAGGACGCTCGATCGCACGGCCGGAGGGCTCGGCCTGGGCCTGTCCTTGACGAAGGGGATCGTCGAGCTGCACGGAGGCGCGATCTCCGCGCGCAGCGCGGGCCCGGGACAGGGGAGCGAATTCCGGATCGAGCTGCCGCTCGAGCGCGCCGCCTCGGCGCAGGCTCCCGAGCTCTGCGGTCCGAAGATCGTGCGGCCGCGACGCGTGCTCGTCATCGAGGACAACAGGGATGCGGCGGAGAGCCTTCGCTTGCTCCTCACGATCGCCGGTCACGAGGTCGCCGTGGCGTACGATGGAGTCGCCGGCCTGCGAGCCGCCCAGGACTTCCGCCCGGACGTCGTCCTCTGCGACGTCGGCTTGCCTCTGCTCGATGGCTATGCGGTCGCGCGGGCGATCCGATCCGACGATACCTTCCGCGGCACATTGCTCGTCGCGTTGAGCGGCTACGCGTTGGCAGAGGATCTCGAGCGGGCGGCGGAAGCCGGCTTCGACCGCCACATCGCGAAGCCCGCCACCTTCGACAAGCTCGAGGAGATCCTGCAGGGTGCGGAAGGAAGGTCCGACCGGCGGCCGGAAGACGGCGCCCCGTAGCAGGACGAGGGGGATCTCCGGTTCCGCAGGTTACAGGACGATCAGGGTTCCGGCACGGGTTCGCCCAGGAGCTTCGCGCGCATCAGGGCGACCGGGATCGATCCCTCCGCCAGAAGCGCGTCGTGGAACTTCCGCTCCGTAAACGCGGGCCCGAGCTTCTTCCGGTAGGCCTCCTTAAGCTCGAGAATCTGCATCTTGCCCGAGAAGTAGCAGACGAGTTGCGCGGGCCAGTTGATCGCCCGCAGCACATCCTCGTCCACTTCGCCCTGGCCACGGCGGGCGGAGTGCCGGAAGTCCGCTCCTTCCTGCAGCGTCCAGTCCCCGCACTCGACGTGCACGTCATAGAAGACCCGCCGGATTCGACCGCGCCAGGAGTTGAGGACGCGGTACTGCGCTTCGAGGGAGTCGCCGAGACCTCCGGCACGCCAGAACATCTCCTCGGCGTACATCGCCCATCCCTCGACGAACGGATTGTCTTGCAGGAGGCTCCGTAGAGGATCCGGATGGAGCCTCGCGATCGAGAGCTGCAGGTGATGCCCGGGCACCCCCTCATGAGCGGCGTACGGGCCCATCCAGGTCCGGTGCTGCTCCAGCGCGCTCACGACTCTCTGGATGCGGCGCTCGAGCGGCCAGTCCGCCTGGAAGTGCTCGACGTTCCACCATCCCACGTTGGAATCGCCCATCGGCGGCGGAGGATTCATGCTCCCGCCGTCTCCCGTCAGGGGGATCATCGCTTCGGGCGTCGGCCGCGCGTGGATCGGTCCGACGCCTGCCGGGACGGTGAGGACGTCGGAGCGGTCGAGGAACTCGCGATCGGCGCGGGTGACGTCGTCGTAGAGACGCAGCACTTCCCTTTGATCGAGGTTCTGCGCGAGGGCGGTCTGCTCGGGCGTCGGCTCGGGAAGCGGCGAGATGCGCGGGCGCAGCTCGGCGATCGCGGCGTCGGTCTCGTTCAGTTCCCGCTGCGCGAGCGCGACCAACTGGCGGGCGGACCATGGCAGCAGCATGGCCCGATGGAGCCGCTCCTCGTACCGCTCGGCTCCAATGACCGAGTACTCCGGCAGCCCCTTCTTCGCTTTGATCTCGGCCATGTACGCCGAGAGTGCCGCGATCGCCGCATCCCGATCGGGCCCCGGCGGTTCGGCTTCCAGCGTGGAGAGGATCCCCGCTGCCACGCCGTCCGCGATCGTGACGTCACGCTGGGTGAGGGAGAGCGCGACGCCGCGCATCTCGTCGACCATCGCCGGTATCGCACGCGTCAGTTGATCGCGCAGATCGGCCCGATCGGGGACGTAGGTGAGCAAGGCGATGTACGTATTCGCAAGCGGCTCGAGCCAGGACGCCGGGCGGTGCAGGAACAGCTTCTCCTCGGCGATCTGCAGCCGGGCATCCTCGGCGGCGGCGTACATCCAGCGCCAGTCGATCTGGCGGTCGACGTCCCACCGGCGCCAGTCCATCGCGAGCAGAGCGCTCCTGTCTCGGTCGAGACGGGACAGCAGCGAGGCCAGCGCGCCGGGATCGAAGGATGGCACGCGCGCTGCGTCTTCGAAGAGACCGCCGCCGGCCGCGATGCTCGGGTCGAGAGCGAAGCGAACTTCGAGGATGTCCTTCGCGACCGTGACGAAGGAGGCGTCGCCCGGGATTGCGAGGGTCGCGAGCGTCGGCGCGGCGGAAGGTGACGCGGCGGACGGTGCCCCGGACGGCGCGTCGGACGCTGCGGACGCGGCGGATGCGGCGGATGCGGCGGAAAGCAAACAGGGGAGGACCAGCGTGCGAGAGAGATGCCGGATGGCTTTCATGCGGCGCATTCTACCAGCGGCCTCCGCGCTTCGCGACACCGGATTGACTTGAGCCGTGGATTGACTCGAGGCGCGGATTGACCTGAGGCACACCGGATTGACTCGAGCGCGGATTGACTTGAGCCGCGCGCTCGAAATACGCTTCCGTCCTCGGCGTCGGCACAAGGCCTCCAGGGACGGGTGAACTCCGGAGTCTTCCGGAGAGCGGCGGGAGGGTGGCAACGTGGGCGGTTTCTTCGGGGTGGCCAGCGAGCAGGACTGCGTCGCGGATCTCTTCTACGGCACCGACTATCACTCGCATCTCGGGACATCCCGCGGGGGACTCGTCGTCTGCGGAAAGCAAGGCTTCAAGCGCAACATTCACGACATCACGAGCGCGCCGTTCCGCAGCAAGTTCGAGCCGGATCTCTACAAGCACGCCGGCAACCTCGGCCTCGGAGTCATCAGCGACTACGAGGACCAGCCGATGCTCGTCGTCTCCCGTCACGGGCGGTACGCGGTCGTCACGGTCGGCCGCATCGACAACCTCCGGCAGCTCGCCGACGAGATCCTTCACGGGCAGGCGGTCCATTTCAGCGAGATGAAGGGCAACGAGTTCAATCAGACGGAGGTCGTGGCGAGCCTGATCAACCAGCAGGAGACTCTCCTCGACGGGCTCCGCTACGTCCATGAGAAGGTCGCCGGATCCTGCTCCGTCCTGCTCCTCACCGATCACGGCATCTACGCCTCCCGCGACAGGCTGGGACGCACCCCTCTCGTCATCGGCCGCAAGCCCGGCGCCTTCGCCGTGACTTTCGAGACCTGCGCGTTCCCGAACCTCGGCTACGCGGTCGATCGCGACCTCGGACCGGGCGAGATCGTGCGCATGACTCCCGATGGCGTGGAGCAGCTTTCTCCTCCGGGGGACCGGATGCAGATCTGCTCGTTCCTCTGGATCTACTACGGGTTCCCCGCCTCGAGCTATGAAGGGGTCAACGTGGAAGAAGCCCGCGTCCGATGCGGGGCGGCGCTCGCGCGCGCCGACGACGCCGAGGTCGACGTCGTTGCCGGGGTCCCCGATTCCGGGGTCGGCCACGCGATCGGATACGCGTCCGAAGCGGGGGTCCCGTACCGCAGGCCGTTCGTGAAGTACACGCCGACCTGGTCGCGCAGCTTCATGCCTCAGGAGCAGCGCGTGCGGGATCTGGTGGCGCAGATGAAACTGATCCCGATCCGGGAGCAGATCGAGGGAAAGAGGCTGTTGTTCTGCGAGGACTCGATCGTCCGGGGAACGCAGCTGCGGGACGTCATCCAGCGCCTCTACGACACCGGCGCGCGCGAAGTGCACATGCGTCCGGCCTGCCCTCCGCTGGTCTTCTCCTGCAAGTTCCTGAACTTCTCGCGCTCCCGCTCGGAGCTCGACCTCGCCGGTCGCAAAGCGATCAGCGAGATCGAAGGCAACGACACGGACTGCATCGCCGAGTACGCGAATCCGCTCAGCCCGAAGTGCATGGCGATGATCGAACGGATCCGGCAACGCCTCGGCCTGACGACGCTGAAGTACCAGACGCTGGAAGACATGGTCGGGGCGATCGGGCTTCCACCCGAGAATCTCTGCACGTACTGCTGGAACGGCCGGTCGCTCTACGAGCGGGAGTCGGGAGAGATCCCTGGGGCGCGGCGCGCGCCCCAGGACCGGTTCGAGGTGGTCTGAGCGGATCGCCGATCAGAGGCCGTATCGCAATCCCACAGTAAGGGCGACGCTCGCGTCGTCCTTCTCGCCTTCCAGCTTGATTCCGCCGTGAAGATTCAGACCGAATGTCCCGACGGCGGAAAGCTCTTCGCCGATCTCCTTGTCGACGGATACCCCCATCGGGAACATGAGCGCCGTGTCGTCGTCATGGTCCGTCCTGCGGTGCGCGATCCCGAAGCCGAAGAACGGGGAGACGCGGATCTCGTCGAGCGCCACGTGGAACTCGGCGTTCAACGACCCGGCGTACATGGCGTCGTCACCGTAAGGAGTGAGATAGACGGAAGGACCGATGCTCAGCTCATCGGAATAGCTTCTGGCGGCGGTCAGGCGAAAGACGAAGGGATTGCCCTGCGGCGTCGCCGTCACCATGCCAAGCTCCCACGCGAAGCCCCACTCGTCCGCGCTCGCGTCTGCCACGGTGAAAGTCGGACCGATCAGAAGCGCGAGGAGACCTACGTACAAGCTCTTCCGGCCGCGCCCACGCATCGATGCGCCCCAAACCCTGCGCATTTCCATCTTCAACCGCTCCTTCCACGAACCCCGGAGGGAATGACTCCACGCCCCTTCGTGTGCCCCATCTGCGGCCTTCGGGAAGCAGCCGGCTTTCGTTGCGGAGCCGGCGCAACGCCATCGACCGCGGCGAACGATACCGCATCCCCGCGGGCTCCGCTACACTCCGCTACACCGCGCGTCGCCTCTCAGCGCGCCGTTGGATTCCCGAACACGGCGTTGACCGGACCGTGATCGCTCGTTCCGAACTCGCGAAACACCTGCGCCGACACCGCCCGGGCGGCGAGCGCCTCGCTGGCGAGGATGTAGTCCAGCCGCCACCCGATGTTGCGCTCTCGGAGGTTCCGCCACGGCGCCCACCAGGTGAAGAGGCGGTCGTTGTCGGGATCCAGCTTGCGGCCGACGTCGACGAGCCCGTGCGCGAGAATCCGCTCGAGCATCGCCTGCTCCGCCGGGGTCTGACCGATCTCGGTTTCCTTCCTCAGCTTCGGATGCACGTCCTTCGGCGTTCGGGCAACGTTCAAGTCGCCGCAGATCAAGAGATCGATACCCTGCGCGCGGCACTCGGCCGCATAGCCCTCGAGAGCCTCCAGGAATGCGACCTTCGCCGCGAAGTCCTTGCCGCCGTTCGGGACGTAGACCGAGGCGATCACGAGCCGCCCGATTCGAGCCCCGACGAAGCGGCTCTCATGATCGAAGGGGGGATGGAAGTAGTCGGGTCTCTCCGGGAACGAGCTCTTTCGCAGGTGCAGGCCGACTCCCGAGTACGCCTTGTACCCGTGCCAGAAGCACCAGTAGCCCTCCATCTCGCAGAGGCGGGCCGGGATCTGATCCGGGGTCGCCTTGATCTCCTGCAGGCACAGGATGTCCGGCGACTCGCGCTCGGTCCACTCGAGCGCTTGCGCTTCCCGCGCGCGGATCCCGTTGACGTTCCACGTGCTGACCTTCATCCGGACCTCGCTCGGCACTCGGCCGGTGACTTCCGATCGATTCGTGGCGACGGCTTTGCCGAGAATAGGCAACACGCCGGACGGCGTTCAACCCGGGCGCCGGACAAGGTATTCTCGTCGCGGGGCGGTCGGAACCCACCGGCTGTCGCCGTCGTCCCTCACAGAAAGGATCCGAGGCCCACATGACGATCCCGATGCGCTCCGGAGTTCCCTTCTTCCTCGCCGTCCTCGCCCTATTCGCCTCCGGGACCGGCGAGCGCGCCGCTGGCGCCGGCGCTTCCTCCGACGGAGAGAAGCCTGCGCCTCCGGTGCCTGTCGGCAGCGTCGATCTGAACCGCTATGCAGGCCTGTGGCACGAGATCGCCCGCATCCCGAACCGCTTCCAGAAGCAATGCGCGAGCGACGACATCACGGCGTACTACGAGCTACGCGATGATGGACGCCTGACCGTGATCAACCGATGTGTAGATGCGGAGGGCCGGGTCCGCGAGGTTCGAGGAGTCGCGAAGATCGTCGATCCTGCGAGCAACGCTCGCTTGAAGGTCAGTTTCGTCAGCTTCCTCGGCATCCGGCCGTTCTGGGGCGACTACTGGGTCCTCGGCCTCGGCGACGACTACGAGTACGTGGTCGTCGGCACACCGGATCGCAAGTACGGCTGGATTCTGGCGCGCGCCGCCGACCCGGGCGCGGCAACGATCGAGAGCGCGAAGCAAGTGCTGAAGAACCAGGGCTACGACGTCGCCCGGTTCCAGTTCCACGGGACGGCGGCGTCCTGAGGCTGCTCGCCCGGCCGGCGAAGCATCCGGCCGCGCTGGGAGGAGGGGGAGGCAGATCGTGACAGAGATCGAACGGTCGCGGGCCAGCCAGCTCTTCAATGGAGTGACTGCGGGGATCCTGCCCGACACGGTGGTGACGGCAATTCGCGCATTCCTCGCCACCGAGAACCTCTACCTGGCGGCGGCGCGGGAGATCACAACGAAGCTCGAGAATCTGAACGACGAGTTCAAGTGCACGAAGGACCGCAACCCGATCCACTCCATCACGACGAGGATCAAGACTCCGAAGAGCATCATGGACAAGCTTCTGCGGCGCGGGTTCCCCGTGAACGTGGAGTCGGCGCGGGAGAACCTGACCGACATCGCCGGCGTCCGGGTCATCTGCTCCTACATCGACGACATCTACCTGATCGCCACGCTCCTCGTCTCCCAGGACGACATCGAGCTGATACGGACGACCGACTACATCAAGAGCCCGAAGGCGAATGGCTACCGCAGCCTGCACATCATCGTGACCGTCCCGGTCTTCCTGTCGGATCGGACGGAACGGGTCAAGGCGGAGATCCAGATCCGCACGATCGCGATGGACTTCTGGGCCTCGCTCGAGCACGAGCTGGCGTACAAGCTCGGAGACGGAAGGAACGAGTCGGTCGCCCGTGAGCTGATGGCCTGCGCCGACGAGATCGCCGAGGTCGATCTCCGGATGCAGGCGCTTCATGACATGACGGCGGGCGCCACGAAAGGCTCCCCGGCGAAGACGCCGGTCCTTCTCGGCGGCTCTCAGGCGAATCCCTCACAGGATTCCTAGCTCGGTCGCGGGCCCTGCGAGCCTCGCAAACGGCGGGAAGATCAGCCGGCGAGTCCCATGGCGGCCAAACGCCGGCGCAGCTCCTCGACCGCCGGCCGCGCGCGCAAGAACACCATCTCCGCCTTGCCGAAGTCGAGGATCCGGATCCCCGACATCCGGACGCTTACGAGGATATCCGGGGGGCGGGTCGCCAGCCGCCGCTCGAGCGCGGCGGACTGCATGACGTCGAACGCTCCCAGGATCGATTCGAGAACGTTGGGAAGATCCATCCGGCCCGGCTGCATCTCTCGCCCCACATCCACGGCGACCGTCACGTCGCAGCTCCCGGCGAGGCAATCGTAGGGGAGGACGTCGACCAGACCGCCGTCGACGAGGACGCGCCCGCGTAGCAGATGCGGAGGGAAAACGCCCGGAAGCGCGATGCTCGCGCGGATCGCGGGCAGGAGCGGCCCTTCCCGCAGGATCACCTCCTCGCCGGACCAGAAATCCGCCGCCACGACGACCAGGGGAATCTCCAGGTCCTCGAAACGGCTGCTGGTGATCCCGCCGAAGAGCTGCCGCAGGAAGCGGTCCGGCTTGATCATTCCTCCATGGCGAAGGTCCGGCACGAGCGGCCCGATCCATTTCAGCCGCTCGGTCCCCTCCTTGAACCGGGCGCGTTTGCCGCGCGCGTGCGAGAACAGGTGCTCCTCGACCATCTCTCGAATGCGGCGGCCCGGCACGCCCGAGGCGTAGAGAGCGCCGATCAACGCCCCCATGCTCGTGCCCGCGATGATGGAAGGTCGCAAGCGCAGCTCGTCGAGAAGCTCCAGAACGGGGATGTGCGAGAGGCCTCTGGCTCCTCCTCCGCCCAACGCCAAGCCCAACCGAGGCATGGTTCCTCCGCGAAACGAGACGACCATTCGTGGTAGATCGTCGTACCCGGCGATCTTCGTCTCAGCGGGCGGAGAAAGCCAGCGTGCAAGGGCCCGCTTCGCGGTCCTATCATGGGGAAGACGTCGTCGTCCCGCGATTCTGCGCGCGATCGCTCGTGGGACGGCGGTGCGGGGGATCCGTCCCTCGCCAGTGGTTTCGAGACAAGCGGCTCGACTCGGGCCGGGTCCCGGGTCGTGGAACGGGGTGATCCGACATGAACGGTTTCGAAGACGGTTTGGACAATCGTATCTGCCCTCCCATGTGCACTCGCGCCTTCCGGCCGGCAGCGACGCTTCTCCTGCTGCTCCTGATGGCAGCGGCCATTCCGGCGGCGGCCCAGACGGCGCCGCCGGCGAGCGGCCAGACGGGTGGCGTCGTGGATGCGCAGTCGGTCGCGGAGGAGATCCAGTCCTACCAGACCCTCGATGTCCGTGACGATGGACAGATCTCCCGGGGGATCGATGCGGCGAAGGACGCCAAGTCGGCCGCCGAGAGCGATCTGGCTGCGGCGAAGCAGCGGCAGGTGTCGGCCGAAGGCCGCGTCACGATCGCGAAGGCCGCGCTCGAAACGACGAAGGCGCAGGCCGATCTGGCGAAGAAGGAAAAGCGCGACGCGGACGCGAAGCAGCTCGAGAACGTGAAGAAGAGGCAGGAGCTGGAGATCAAGTTCTACGAGCGCGTGGTGGACGCGCAGAAGGCGGCCGTCGCCGTGGCAGAAGCGACGAAGGATCTGGCCGACGCGCGCCAGAAGGCGTACGACCTCGAAAGCGAGCTGGGCGGCAAGCGGGCCGTGGCCCGCAGCCTGCCGGCCGGCACCCCGGACATCGCTTCGAAGGTGAACGAAGCTCGGGAGGTCGAGCGAAAGGTGCTCGATGCGATGGCGACCGTCGCGGATCGTAGCAAGGATCTCGCCGAGAAGGAGAAGACCCTGGCGGAGAAGCAGATCGCCGTCCACGAGGTCGTTTCGGTCTACCGCGCATTCCTGTAGCTCGTCGCGGCAAGTCGGTGCCGCGGCGTGACGCCGCGGCCCGTTGCCGCCCCGCGCCCGGAGGCCGAGGCTGAGTCCGCCGGTCGCTTGCCGGGCGGCAGGCGCTGAACCAAAGCGCAAGAATCCCACCATACCGGCGCCGCACCGTCCCGCTACTCTCTGCCTCCCCCCGCCTTCCTTGACAACGCGCGCCTCGAAGCGTTTGAATCTTTCCGCCGGTTCCAGCGTGGCACGTTGATCGGCGCGCCGAACGGTTCGTGTTCGCTCGGCGACGGAGACCGGTCATCGCTCGGCGCGGCAGAGCGCTCTCGCGTCGAGTCTCGCGGCGTCCCTCACCGGGTCGTCGCGATGGAGACCCTCGGGATCGGCCGCTCGGATAGCTCTGTTCCATGGACGGCAGTCACGTTCACGACATGCTCAGGAGGTGTCCATGAAGCTGATCGTTAAAGCGTCCCTGCTGCTGGCCGCCCTCGGGCTGCTCGCATTGCCGGGCATCGCGGTCGCGCAGTACGAGCAGGATTTCGATGGGCTCTTCGGCTCGCCATCGGGCGAGATCCTGACCGGGCAGGACGACTACTACCTCCCGTCCGGGAGCGTGGACTTCAAGGTGTACACCTATGACGGCAACGCCCTCGGCATCGTGCAGAATCCCGAGGGTGGGTCGCAGTTCATCGCGGGCACGGGCCCCGGTGACGGGACCAACTACGCGCGCGCCGAGCGCAACGTCTACATCGGCCTCGGGCGCTGGGAGATCATCTACGACTTCCTGGGGATCTTCATCGGGACTCCCCCGGGCTACAACAACGTCGGCAGCTTCTCGCTGCGGCAGGCCTCCGCGAACACGGTCCACATCAATCTCCTCACCTGGGTGGACCCCAACAATCCTGTCGCGATCAACTCGACCTACGTGGTCTACGACGCGGGTGGTACGCAGGTGCCGGTTCCGGGATACCTCCCGGGTCCTGAGTGGGGGAACCTGCAGCCGAATCACTGGTATCGCGGCCGCACGGTGGTCGACCTCGATCTCAACCAGATCGTCGAGGTCGGCATCCGCGACCTTTCGGGCGGAGATGAGGCTGTGTACATCCCCTCCGGCTGGTACCTGATCGGTGGCGCCGGCGGCTTCAACCCGCCCGACGGCTTCCGCTTCTTCGGCGGAGGCGGCGGACCCGGCAACAGCACCGCGTGGGACAACACCTACATCCGCGAGGAGATCGTGGTGCAGGAAGGCGCGTGCTGCTTGGCCGACGGGCAGTGCACCATCACGACCGAGGAGGCCTGCGACGGGGAGTACATGGGCGACGGGGTCGACTGCGACCCGAACCCCTGCGAGCCGAGCGCGGTCCAGTACTCGACGTGGGGCGCGATCAAGAGCACCTTCCGCTAGAGTCCGGAGAGATGGTCTGCTCGGTCGAGCGATCGGCCGAGCCCAGGGAGCCCGGGGTGCCAAGCCCCGGGCTCCCCGGCGTGATGTCTCCGGCCGCCCGTGCGGATCGTCGCTGCGGATCGTTGCCGCGGATCGTCGCTGCGGATCGCCGCTCCCTTCGGTACCTCGTTCGGCGTATCATGACGGCCGCACTCTCGAACGTCGAGGACGGCTCATCATCCGCCGTCCCTCGCAAGCGCCGTCGAGCGGGAGGGAGGATCGTCCGCATGGCTCGCATGGTCCGCATGGCCGGCATGACTCGGTTCCACCGTTTCCCCACGTTCCGATTCGGTCTCTGGCTCGTTCTGGCGGTGTCGCTCCCCGGACTCGGCGTTGCGTTCGGCGCAAGCTCCGAAGGGCCGGCGGGTGCCGCCCCCACCGTCCCGGATTCGCGCGCCGGGGGCTCGCGCCTCGTTCTGCCCGACCCGGTCATCCATCCCCACTCGGCCGAGATCTGCTCGAACTCCCGCATCTCCTATCACGGCGGATGGAGCGCTGGCGCCACGGAGTCGATGCTCGCGAACGTGCTCTTCGCGGCGGGCAGGGCGCCGGTCACCGGCGGCTCGCGCACCATCTACGTGGCCACCGCGTCGAACGTCTCGATCTACGATCCCGCGAGCCATTCGCTGATCCTGCACAAATCGGGGGACTGGAGAGAGGACTCCTCCGCATCCTTCGAAGTCGGAATCGCCGCGGAGCAGATCGTCGACGCCGGAGCCGCGATGCATCTGGCGCAACTCGAGTCCGTGACAACGTGGACGGGAACTGCGAATCAACTCGCGAGCTGCCCGCGAGCGAGCGCGACCACGTACGCGAACGGCCACTGGAGCCCCGTGGAGCCCATCGACATCGTGATCAGCTTCGGGATGCGCAGCGTCCCCGGCCTGACGACGACGCTCGTCGCGACCTCGTCGGACGGTTCGCTCCCCGATCCGCACACGGACGGGACGGTCTACATGGACGACGTCCTTCACGATCTCGCCTACGGCAGCTCGTTCGCCGACGAGGATCTATCGCTCGATCAGGTCTCGCAGATTCTGTGGGCGGCGTACGGTTGCAGCGATCATCGCGCGGCCGGATCGAAGGCGGGACTCACCGTCTCATCCGCCGTCGCCAATTACTACCTGACGCGCCGGATCTATTGGGTCGGCCCGGATGGAGTCTTCCGCTATCACAATCGTCTCCCGCCCGGGACGGACGCCACGACGCGCGACCACAGGATCGAGCAGGTCCAGTCAGGGGATGCGCGGCCGGCTCTCCGCGGTCAGGTCCCTGGTTTGCCGGAGGCTCCCGGCTACCTGATCGCGTGCTCCGGCACCGCGACCGACTGGGCCGTTCTCGAGTGCGGCTTCGCGGCTGTCGGCGGCGTGCTGCAGGCCTCCTCGATCGGACTGCAGGGCTGGTTGCGCGCCGGCTTGACGGGGCAGGAGCAGGCGGGCATCCGATCGGCCACCGGGATCCCTTCGGCCGATCTTCCCTGGGTGATCGTCTGCGCCGGCCGCTCCGGCGACGCATCGGCCGTCGAAGAGGATGCGCGGGCGACGGCGGAAGGCGACCTGAGCCTCATCGTCGAGAATCCGCCCGCGGCCGGCGGTTCCATCTCGGTTCGCTATCGCCTCCCCGGCGATTGCCAGGTCGACCTCGCCGTTCACGACGCCTCCGGCCAGCGCATCGTCGCGCTCGTGGGGGAGCGGCAGGGGGCCGGGGATCACCGGACGACATGGGACGGACGGGACGAGCGCGGCCGGGCCGTCGCTTCGGGCGTCTATTTCGTGCATCTGAAGGCCGGGGAGCGCGAAGCCACGAGCCAGGTGACGCTGTTGAGGTGATGCCGTTCGGGTGACGCTGCCGGGTGACGCCGCGTCCCCGCCGCCGCGTCCTGCGCCGCTCTACGTCAGCGACAGGAACTCGTGCACGAGCCGGACCGACATCGCCCCTTCTCCGACCGCCGACGCGACGCGGTTCATCGCGCCCGCCCGCACGTCGCCGGCGGCGAAGAGCCCGGGGACGCTCGTCTCCAGCGGCAGCGGCTCCCGCATCTCCTTCCAGAAGCGCGGATACTCCGGGCATGCGGCGAGGTCGCGTCCCGTGACGACGAATCCTTTGGAGTCCCGAAAGACCTCGGACGGCAGCCAGTCGGTCTGCGGGCGCGTGCCGATGAAGACGAAGATCGCGTCGAACGCCTCCTCCGTGCAGGATCCGCCGGCGGTCTTCAGCAAGGCGCGCTCGAGGCGGCCCTCGCCCGCAACCGCTTCGACCGTCGTCGACGCCCGCAGGCGGATCTTGGGCGACGCGGCGATCTGATCGATGAGGTAACGCGACATCGTCGCATCGAGGGAGTCCCGCCGGATGACGATGTCGACGCGATCGGCGAAGCGTGAGAGATAGAGCGCGCACTGCCCGGCAGAGTTGCCGCCGCCGATGACCATTACCTTGCCCTGGGAAAGCGCGGACGCTTCGGTCGTGGCCGTACCGTAATAGATGCCCGCTCCCGTCAGCGCAGACATTCCCTCCGCCGGATGATCGCGATAGACCATTCCGGTCGCGGCCAGCATCGCCCGCGCCACGAGCTGCCGCCCTCCGCCCAGAGTCAGACGCTTGTAGCCGGCCTCGATCGAGACGCTTGACACCGCCACCGGCGCGAGCAGCTCCGCCCCGAGGCGCTGCGCCTGCGCGACGGCGCGTCGCGTCAGCTCGCTCCCGCTCACTCCCGTGGGGAATCCGAGGTAGTTCTCGATCCGCGCGCTGGCCCCCGCCTGCCCGCCGGGCGCGTGCCCGTCGACGATCAGCGTGCGCAGCCCTTCGGAGGCGCCGTAGACGGCCGCGGCCAGCCCAGCCGGGCCGGCCCCGACGATGACGAGGTCGTAGAGGTCCTGCGCCGCCTCGGTCGTGCGACCGAGCGCGCGCGCGACGTCCGCCGTCTCGGGACGCCGCAGCACCGTCCCGTCCTCGAGAAAGAGGGCGGGCAGATCCGACGTCGCGACGCCGGCGGCGTCGGCCAGCGTCTTCGCATCCGGGTCGCGCGAGTACTCCAGCCATCGGTAGGGGATCAGGTTGCGCGCGAGGAAGTCCTTGATCGCGTGCGAGAGAGGGGACCACTGGTTGCCCACCAGGCGGAGACCGGTCTGCTCCGGAAGATGCTCGGCCTGCCAGCTATCGAGCAGATCGTCGACCGCCGGATAGAGGTGCTCCTCGGGCGGATCCCACGGCTTCGAGAGGTAGTAGTCCAGGTGCGCTTCGTTGATCGCGCGAACGGCGGCATCGATATCCGAATAGGCGGTGAGAAGCACGCGACGGGCGATCGGATAGAACTCTCGGCATCGGGCCAGGACCTCGACCCCGAGCATCCCCGGCATCCGCTGGTCGCTGATGACGAGAGCGAGCGCTTCCCCACGGGACTTCAGCTCGCGCACCGTGCTAAGCGCCTCGTCCCCGGAGCTGCTGCCGACGACCTCGTACTCGGAGCGGTAATGGGATCGCAGGTCCCGCCGCACCGCCGCGAGCACCTGCTTGTCGTCATCAACGGCAAGAATCACGGGCTTGTTCGTGTTCAAGAAAGGCTTCCCCCGGGAGCGTCCTCAGGCTCCATCGTGTCGGCGACCTTCTCCTCGGCCATGTTTCCCTCGGCCTCGTTCTCCTCGGCCTTGTTCTCCTCGGCGGTCCTCTCCTCGGAGGCCATCTCCTCGCGCAGCGCCGGGAGGGTGACAATGAACGCCGTCCTTCCCGGCGCCGACTCGACCTCGATGTCTCCACCGTGCTTCGAGACGAGCCGGCGGACGATGTCGAGCCCGAGCCCCGTCCCCTGGCCCACCGGCTTCGTCGTGAAGAAGGGATCGAAGATGCGGTCGCGGATCTCCCCAGGGATTCCCGGTCCGTCGTCGGCAATCCGCACCATCACGTGGCCGGACTTCCCGCCTTCGCCCCGTCTCGCGTCGATCTCGACCTTGCCCGACTCGGAGGCGGCGTCGAGCGCGTTGTCGACCAGGTTCACCCAGACCTGATTGATCTCCCCGGCAACGCCGAGCACGCGGGGCAGGTCCGGCTCGACCGCTAACGAGACGGCCAGGCCTTTCGTCCGCGCCTTGGCGCGGAGCACGGCAAGCGTCTGCGTGAGGCCTTGCTGGATGTCGACCGGCTCTGCGACCGCCGCCAGGTCGAGACGCGTGAAGCCTTTGACGGCGGTGACGAGGTCGAAGATGCGGATCGCCGCCTCCTCGATCTCGGCAGCGAGCCTGCGGGCCGAGCTGCCGGCGGCGAGGGAGCGGAGGGCCGCCTGCAAAGGGGGTCCTTTGAGGTCGCGCGAGAGCTGGTCGAGCGCGTCGACCGTGATCGCGGTCTCGGCGAGGGGCTCGGACAACACGGCGTCGAGGCCATGATCTTCCAGCCAGTCGGCGATGGCGGCTTCGCGACGCGCCTCTTCGAGCGGAGACCGGATGTCCTGCACGGGCGTCGCGAGGCAGATCTCGCGGACGCGCTCGATTGCAGCCAGCTCCTCCGGGGAGAGCGCCGCCGCACCCAGGTCATGGGAGGCCGACTCGGCGTTCCTCAAGCGATCAGGCAGGAGCTTTGCGCTCCGAGCGAGCGCCGACGCCGGGTTGTTCAGCTCGTGAGCGAGCCCAGCCGCGAGCCGTCCGAGCGAAAGCATCTTCTCGTCGTGGAGGTCATTGGAGGTGAACTGGCGCGCCCGGTCGATCATGACGTGGACGAGGGCGGAGGTGATCTCGTGGCACTCGCGAATCATTTCCGGAAAGTGATCGCGATGGACGGCGAACACCTCCGTGTCTTCCTCTGCGATCGTGTTCCCCGGCGGGGCCTTCATGCGGGAATAGGGAAGCTGGCCGGTCGCGTCCCCCGCTCGCCACTCCATCGACCTGTGCCGCGTCCCGCCGCGTTCGACGTACATGGCGATCCGGCCCTCGAGGAGGAGGTATAGGGCTTCGATCCTTCCGGCGCTGCGCAGGTTGAGCACGTTCCCCGCCCGGAACTTCTTCAACTCGCCGTGCGCTGCGAACCACTCGATCTCCGCGGGCGGCGCCGCGCTCAGCACCCGGTGCTTCGAGAGCCGTTCGATCAAAGCCTTGCTGGCCGCCATGGCCCCTCCGTCCCTGCAATGACGTTCGTATGGATCGATTCGGACTTCCATGCTCGAGGCGCCGCCCAAACGAGCCGCCGGCGCCACACCTCATTTGGCCCGCCCGCCCGGCCTAGGCCGGGAAGAATGGGCCGGGCGTCCGCCGAAGAGCGACTGAGGAAGATAGCACGCCCCCCCGGCGTGAGAAGGGAGGACGCGAACGACTCTCTCCCGGGCGAGCGGGCGTGGGCGAGAGCGAACGGAAGCCCGGCTATCGACGCCCGCGCGAGGGCGCTCGCGCGACGTCGGGCCGGCCTCGCGGGCGGAATCGACCAACTCGATCGCGCGTCGGCTTCACGTCGCCCCGCGACCTTTGCGAAGGTCCGAGTATGACGCGCACCGAGAGAGGGCCGATCCGGAGGCAGGCCGGCTCCGATCGTTCCGCCCGCCGGCGGGGGGCGGGCAGAGCGGGGGGATGATGGGAGCCTTGCTACGCGGTCTCGCCATGGGCGGACTTTTTGCCGTCCTGCTCGCGAGCGAACGGAAGCGGCCGTTGCGCGAGCCCGTGGAACCGGGCACCTCGCGTCTCGCGCGCAATCTCGCGCTCGCCGCCCTCGACGTGGCGGTCGCCTACCGCATCGAGAGGCCGATCCTCGACAAGGCGGCGCGCGCCATCGAACGGCGCGGACTGGCGGTCGTGCCGCGCTTGCCGCTGCCGCGTCCCGCGCGAAGCCTCGCCGCGGTCCTGTTGCTCGATTACTCCCTGTACGGGTGGCACGTCGCCTCGCACCGCGCGGGTCTCCTCTGGCGCTTCCATCAAGTCCATCACGCCGACCTCGACCTCGACCTGACCACGGCGTACCGCCTTCACTTCGGCGAGGCGCTTCTCGCGATCCCCTTCCACATCGTTCAAATGGCGATCACCGGCGTGAGCCTGAGAACCTTCGAGGCGTGGCGGATGGTGTCGGCGTCGATGCGGCTCTTCCATCACTCCAACCTGCGGATGTCCGCCCTGCAGGAGCGGAGCCTCGTCCGCTGGCTGGTCACCCCGCGCATGCATGGAATCCATCACTCGATGGTGCGCAGCGACGCCGAGTCGAACTACTCGCGCGGCCTGACCCTCTGGGACCGGATGCACGGGACGCTCCGGCTGAATCTCCCGCAAGAGATCCTGACGATCGGCCTACCCGCGTGGCGTCGCCCCGGTCAGATCGGGATCGTGGAGAGTCTCGCGCTGCCGTTCGCCCGGGATCGGGATCCCTGGCAGGCTCCGCCCAGCTCACGGCCGTCGCGCTCGCGTGCCTTGATCGCGACCCCCGAGCCGCCGCCGGAGGCGGGGACGGAGGCCAGAGCGAAGGCCTGAGCTGGTTCGAGGACCACCGACCCCGGCCGCGTGCGCCGGCATGCCAGGTCGCTCGACCGCCGCTCGGGTTCGATCAGCGGTCACGCCAATATGGAAAAACAATACCAGGGCTGGATCCATCCTCGCAGGAGTGAAGCATCGCAGCCGCCGCACATGACGGAGGCGTCCCGTCGACTTCGATCAGGCGGGTGGCTCGACTGCTGTTCCCCTGCTTCGCCGCGAGGACGTTGGTCAAACTATGCGCGATGAGCCGAGGAACGTTCACTTTGTCTTCTCCTCATGGCGATAACTCTTGTGAGACGCTGTAAGAGCGAATAGCATTTGTAGCGGTAATCAAAGACAGCGCCGGAGACGGCGCTGCTTTCGTCTCCCGACGATACTGTGACCGCCCGGAGGGCAGGGACGCTCCTCCAATGCGGCCGCGCGACCTTGGAAGGGAGCACCATGAGACCCGGCATGCCGATGCTCGGGGTCCTCCTGCTAGAAGGCGGAGCCGTCACGGCGACCCAGATCGAGGAAGCGCTCGAAGAGCAAAGCGTTACCCGCGAGCGGCTGGGGGAGATTCTACTCCGCCGTGGATGGATCGGGGAGAGCGCTCTGGCCGACGGGCTCGCCCTTCAGTACGGCTACGGGCGTTTCGATCCCTCCCGGGATGCCGTCGACCCGCGCGCGCTGGACTTCGTCCCGGTGGACTTTGCGCGTGCCCAGCTCCTGCTTCCCGTCCGCATCCAGAACGGCTCCCTCACGGTCGCGCTCGTGGATCCCTTGAACATCGTCGCGGTGGACCGGATGCGCCGGATCGCGACCCGCGAGCAGAAGAAGCTCGAGACGCTCGTCGCGACCCGCGGGGACATCGAGAAGGCGATCGACCTGCACTATCGGATGGCCGAGGGGAAGCGCTCCGTCGATCGTCTCATCGAGACCGTGTCGTCCAGCTTCTCTTCCGGTCCGACGATCGAAGAGGAAGAAGAAGAAAAGGGCGACGCCCGGCGCCGGGCCGAAGATCAGGCGGTCATCCAGCTCGTGGAGCAGATCCTCGAGCAGGCGCTGTCGGATCGCGCGACCGACATCCATGTCGAGCCGCAAAGGCAGGGGCTGGTCATCCGCTACCGGGTCGATGGGATGCTCTTCGACGCGATCGACCGCGGGCGCGAGATCTACACGGGCACGATCAGCCGTATCAAGATCCTTTCGAACCTGGACATCGCCGAGCGGCGGGCGGCGCAGGATGGGCGTTTCACCTACCGGGCCAACGGCCGGGAGGTGGACGTCCGTGTCTCGATCATTCCGACGATCCATGGCGAGAAGGCGGTGTTGCGGCTGCTCGATAAGACCGGCTTCCGGTTCTCGCTGCGCGACCTCGGCTATTCCGAGGCGCACTACAAGGCGATGTTGCGCGCGCTACATCACCCCTACGGAATGATCCTGCTCTCCGGCCCGACCGGCTCGGGCAAGTCGACCACGCTCTACGCGGGACTCCTCGAGATCCGCAACCAGACGACGAACATCACGACCGTCGAGGACCCGGTCGAGTACCAAATCGACCGGATCAACCAGGTGCAGGTCAACGAGCGGAAGAAGGTGACGTTCGGCACGGCCCTGCGCTCGTTCCTCCGCCAGGATCCCGACGTGATCATGGTGGGAGAGGTTCGGGACCGTGACACCGCCGAGATCGCCGTCCGCGCCGCGCTCACCGGGCACCTGGTGCTGACGACGATTCACGCGAACGACGCCCCCTCGACGGCCACGCGGCTCGTCTCGATGGGCGTCGAGTCGTTCCTGGCCGCGAGCGCCTTGACGATCGTCGCGGCACAGCGGCTCGTGCGGCGCACCTGCAAGCATTGCCTGGAGGAGTACAAGCCGGACGAGGAGATCCTGTTGGCCCTGGGACTGAACGGGGAAGGGCCGCACGCGGCGTCGGCCTGGCTCAAGGGGAAGGGCTGCGCGATCTGCAAGGGACGCGGCTACATGGGACGTGTCGCGATCGTGGAGATGATGCCGATCACGCCGGCGCTCCGCCGGCTGGTCAGCGAGAACCGTTCCGCGGACGAGATCCGCGCGCAGGCGGTCGCCGAAGGAATGATGAGCCTGCGCGAGAACGGCATCCAGAAGGCGCGCGATGGCGTCACGACGCTCGATGAGGTTCTGCGCGTTACGTTGAGCGACGAGTAAGCCGGCCCGGGCAAGACGCGGGTCGGAGTGAGACAGAGGTTGGGCGGCCGGAATAGGGAGTAGTTCAGAGCCGGGACAAGGCGAGGGGCGATAGACGATGCCGAGTTTCTCCTACGTGGCCAAGAGCGGGCGGGGCGACGAGCGCTCCGGGATGCTCGCGGCCGCGACCATCGACGAGGCGGTCCAGGTTCTTCACGACCAGGGATTGATGGTCGTGAACGTGCGCGAGGCGCGGGGCGCCAGCTCAGCGCGCTCGTTCCTCGACAAGATGGCGCACACCAACGTCGGCTCGATCAGCGTGCGCGCCCTTGCCCTCTTCACCAGGCAGTTCGCGACCGTGCTCGAGGCGGGAATTCCGCTCGCGCGGGGGCTGCGGGGCCTGGCGGCCGACGCGAGCGGCCGCGTGATGCGGCGGGCGATCGGCGACGTCGCGGCCCGGATCGAGGGAGGCAGCTCGATCAGTGATGCGATGGCGGCGCAGCCGGGCATCTTCAACAAGATGTACTTGAGCCTGGTGCGGGCGGGAGAGCGCGCCGGGACGCTGGACGCCATGCTCGACCAGCTCGCTGTCTACCTCGAGAAAACCGACGCCATCCGCACCAAGGTGCGCTCAGCGATGGCGTACCCGGTCTTCGTGCTCGTGTTCGTGGTACTGGCGGGGATCTTCCTGCTGCTGAAGGTCGTGCCGGCGTTCGACGACATCTACACGCAGCTCGGGCAGCAGCTGCCGGCGCTGACGCGGGCGGTCGTCGCCGCCTCGGCGGCGATCCGTGCCAATGTGCTTGCATCGATCGTCATCACCCTGGCCGTGATCCTGACGCTCTACATGGTCACGAGGACGCGCTCCGGTCGTTACGCGAAGGATCTCTTCCTGATCCGGATGCCGCTCTTCGGGCCGATCATCCGCAAGGCGGTGATGAGTCGCTTCGCGCGGACCTTTGGCGTTCTGACGCGGAGCGGTCTGCCGATCCTCGAGGCGCTGGAGCTCGTGAAGGGAGCGGCAGGGAACGAGGTCGTGTCAAAAGGGATCGACGACGCCAAGCGCTCGATCGAGCAGGGGCACGGCGTCACCGCCTCCTTCCGGGCGACCGGCAAATTCCCGGAAATGGTGTTGCAGATGATGGCGACAGGCGAGGAGTCGGGGCAGATGGACGCAATGCTGCTGAAGGTGTCCGACTTCTATGACCGCGAGGTCGAGGCGGCGGTCGAGGGTCTCGCCTCGTTGATCGAGCCGGCCATGATCGTGATTGTGGGCGCGCTGATCGGGATCATCGTCGTCGCGATGTTCCTCCCGATTTTTTACATGGGGGACGCAATCATGAAGGGCGGAGCCAACATGTAGATCGCGTCCCGGTCGATGTTCACCGCGGGTGCGCCTTTCCTCCCCGGCAGGCGCGTCTCGCAGGAGGGGATGCCGGGGGCGAGAACCCGCTGCCCTCAGGGGGGCCGCAGGAGGATCGACGCAATGAACCGTTTCCGTAGGAAGTCCGGCCAGAAGGGCTTCACGATGATCGAACTGATGGTGGTGGTCGTCATCGTCGGCGTTCTGGCCGCCATCGCGATCCCGGTGTACGGACGCTACGTGAAGAACTCGAGAGTGACCGAGGCGACCGGGCGTTTGGGAGAAATCGTGACTTCTGGCAAGGCCTGGGCTCAGGAGCATGTCGACGCGAACACCAGTCACCCGACCTGGCCGGACCAGACCGATGCGACGGGCCTCGACAGGGGCGTCATGGACATGACCGGCACAGACAATTTCGACTACGCGATTGAATCTGCCCACGGCGATGCGACCACCGGCGAGTTCCAGGTCCGGGCAACCGGGAAGGCCAAGATGGCCGGTGTTCAGGTCCTTATGGAGGTGCCTAACATTGGAGCTACTGGCACCGTGTCTATTCCCACTGGTCTGTAGCGCATGCTGGGCAAGGTAGTCGCCCCAGGCTTTGGTCGGCGGTGGTCCCTCAGTACGCAGAGGGGCTTCTCCCTCCTCGAGGTGATGATCGCCGCGATGCTGCTCATCCTCGTGTTCTTCGGTCTCACGGCCGCGTTCACGAGGGGGCGCACGCAGATCGACTACGAGGAGGATCGCCGCAAGGCGACGGCCGTCGCTCAGGCTCGGCTCGACCGGATCCGGCGCGACTACCACTTCGAGACGCTACCGATACTCGACAACACGGACACGACGATCGTGTCCGACAATCGGACCTACACGGTCCACCACGTCGTCGGAAGGCTCGCCGACCCGGACTCTCTCCAGGCGGACACCATTCGGATCACCGTCCAATGGAACGCCCGGGTCGGCGACCACGACGTGGTCCGCCAGCACGAAACGACCACGATGCTCGGGCGGGGGATGCCATGAGAGTCGCGCGCGGGGCACGCGGGTACACGATCCTCGAGCTGATGCTCGCGTGCTTCCTCGCGCTCATTGTCGTCCTCGCGCTCGGGGCGATCATCCTACAGAGCCAGAGGTCGTGGAGATGGACGCGGGACAAGACCATGCTCCAGGCGAACACCACCGAGGCCGTGGAGTGGGTCGAGAGGCGCGTACGGGGGGCCTGGGGCATCACGATGCTGGCAGGCTCGCCCCCCTACAACTCCTTCGAGGTTTACGATCAGCACAAGACCGTGAAGTACAAGTTCGATGTCGCCCAGGTGAACGGGTCTCCCCGACTCCGTGAGAACCTCAAGACCCTCGTCGACCGCCGCTGCAACCGATTCCTGGTCACTCCGAACGCAGATAGGACCAGCGTGCGAATCGAGCTGGAGCTGGAGGACAACTCCGGGAACAGGGTGGCCGCGGTGACGCAATGCGCAGTACGCAACCGGCACTTCATCTTCTGAGGAGGGGCCATGGCACATCAGAGGCAGGAGCCCAGGCGTCGCGAAGAGGGGTTCGCGCTCCTCACCGCGACGATCTTCGCCTTCATCGTGATCATCGTCGGCGCCGGCGTCTTCGCAATGGCCTCCTATGAGACCCGTCAGGCGCTCTACCGTGAGCACTCGTCGGAGGCGTTCTACCTCGCCGACGGAGGGATCGAGAGGGCGCGTGCCAAGTTCCTCGACGACCGTACCTGGCGGGACGGGTGGAGCGACGCCGCGCTCGGGCAGGGCACCTATGACGTGACGGTGCGCGACACGACCTACGCCGGCCGCCCCAAAGTCGTCAAGGTGATCTCGACCGGACACGTAGAGGTCGCCAACCGCGCGATCGAGGTGCTTGCCGAGGTTCCGCCGACGGGGCTCGGCGAGGTCATGCTCGTAATGGGGGACGCGGACGTCGGCGGCAACATGTGCCTGGACGGTCTCGTCCACGTCAACGGCGACGGGTACTTTGGCCCGAACGACGGCCACCTGAGCTGCGACACCGAGTACACCGAGGGCTTCTACATCACGCCGCCGCCGATCTACGTAGATCCTGCCCACTATCCGAACGCGTTGTACTACTACATCCAACCTGTCACGATTCCCGGGCCGCCGGTGAAGTACAGCGCGAAGATCTATGACAGGAACAAGGTCGACGTCACGGCGGCTCTGGGCGATCCGTTCACCGGCACAGGCATCGTGTCCCACCATCCGATCAACGGATACACGTTCACGTTCCAGACGGCCGACCTGGTCCTCCTATGCGATCCGAGCCGCCCTTTCGCAAAGCCGGCCGGGAAGGACGCCGTCGTCCTGAACTTCGCCGAGTTCGCCGATCAGCCGAGCCTGGTCTTCGCGGCCGACTACGACCTGCACGCGACCGTCATCAACACGAAATTCCTCGGCGTCACAGTGGAAGACCGGCTGGACTGGAACTTCTGGAGCGGCAAGCTCACCACCGTGCAGCGCATCAAGTGGGAGCCCGACAACGGCATCGCCGTCATCGCTCACGACTTCGAGCGCTCCGGAGGCGCCCTCGTCGAAATGGGGACGACGGATCGTCCCGCGCTCGTCTATGTGACGCGAGATGCCATCTCGGTCAACGCGAACTGGCAGCTCGTCGGGACGATCATCTGCCTACGCAATTGGAGCAGCCAAGGCGGAATCACCCTGGTGTATGATCCGGACC
The DNA here is from genome assembly GCA_041946735.1 of Candidatus Eiseniibacteriota bacterium. Taxonomy (GTDB): domain Bacteria; phylum Eisenbacteria; class RBG-16-71-46; order CAIMUX01; family VGJL01; genus JBHGAY01. The sequence goes on along the minus strand of JBHGAY010000026.1, from coordinate 3,800 downwards.
TGTTGGAGATCCTTCCGGACTTCTTCGAGGACTGGGCTCAGGGAGTTTCCGGGTCGATGAAGATCCTGCGCTGGAGAGAGACGGCGAGCCTGAACTGAGCGAGCGCGACGGATCGAGGGACCACCCGATTCGATGATTCGAACAGGGATCGATTTCCGGGCCGACGGGATCGCGCTTGTCCGCGCCGACGGCTCGCTCCGGATCGACCGGATCACGCACGCCGGCGAAGAGCCGATTCGTCCCTCCGCCGGAGGCTCGGGGGATGACCCTCGCGCCGCCGCCGACGCGCTGCAACGCCTCCTCCGCCGCCTGCACCTGTCGCCCAGCCGTCTCGGAACGATCGCGGCGTCGTTCCCCGCTGACGGCCTGGAGCTGAGCGAGATCGTCCTGCCCCCTTCGACGCCCGAAGAGCTGCGGGCCGCGATCGGCTACGAGGCGCGCCGCGAGTTCGGGCCGGACGTCGCGTCCTCCTCGATCCTCGACGGCCGCATCCTCGGTCCCGCCCCGCCAGAGGAAGAAGGAGGCCCGGAGCGCAGGCGCGTGCTGCTCGGCGCCTGCCGCCCCGAAGCTCGCAACTCCGTCCTGGAGGCCTCATCGCTCGCCGGAATCCATCCGGTGGTTCTCGAGCCGGGCCCCCTTGCCGGTCTCCGGGCGCTCTTCGCGACGCTCCCCTCGACCGGGTTCTCCGCGGGCGTCATCGAGCAGACCGCTTCGGGGAGCTTTCTCGCGATCGGGGCGGAAGGGGGAGGACGGCTGGTCCGAAGCCTCGGCACGGCGCCGGACCGCGAAGGTGGCACCGACGATCTGGTCCGCGCGGTCCGCGAGACGCTCGTCTTCTTCCGCAGCCGTTCGCGCGAGCCGCTTTCCTGCCTCGGGCTGATCGCGCTCGACCCGGCCTCGGCCTCCGGTTTCGACCCTGATCTGGCGCAGAAGCTCCAGGCAGCGCTAGGAGTGCCGGTGCGTCCCGTCGATCCCTTCGCGGGCGTCCAGGACCTTCCCGCGCCCGTGCGGGCCCTTGCGGCCGATGCCCCTCGCTTCGCCGTCGCCTGCGGCCTGGCGCGCTGGTGGGAGGACGGCGCGGCGCTGAACTTCTACCCGGAGCGCGAGGAGCGCCAGCGCGCCCTGAAACGCCGCCTGGGGAGGGCAGCGATCGCGACGACGCTCGTCACCGTCGAGGCCGCGTTGGTCGGCCTGCTCTTCTTGAACGGGTTGATGCTCAAGGGCCGGGCTGATGCGCTCCAGGCGGAGAACACGAGGATCGACCAGACGAATCGGGCGCTGCCGGCCAAGCAGGCCGACCCGCGCCTGGAGAGGCTCCTGGCGCTCCGTAGCGCCCGGATGGAGTGGTCCCCAAAGTTGGCCGCCCTGTCCGAGGCGATTCCGCGCACGCTCCGTTTGACGGAGGTCGAGGGACAGGTGGGCGCGGGCGGGGGCGGCTCCGCCGCCGGGGATCGCAAGCTCGACTTCTCCGGGATCCTCCTCGATCCCCGTGCGGACATGGCCTCCGTCTCCTCGTTCCTCGACGGGCTGCGCTCCGAGCCCGGTCTGGCCCGCGACTTCCCGAAGATCCGTCTCGGCACGCTGGAGGCCGGGGAGGGCGAGGTGAGCCAGGTATTCCGGATCACCTGCGAGCCGGCGAGGAAGGACTCATGAAGCTCCTTCCCCAAACGCGCCGGGCACTGACGATCGTGGCGGGGACGGGGCTCCTCGTTGCCGGGATCGTGATCCATCTCGCTCTCGTGCAGCCCCAGCAGAACCGGGTGCGGGCGCTCGCCGCGCAGCGCACCCAGCTCTTGCAGACGGCTGCGGACAGGCGAATGCGCTCCGACCTCGAGCGGCAGAGGCTCGAAGCGCTCGGCATGGACGACTCGGCGTCGTTTGGGCCGCGCGCCGACGCCGTCGCCATGATCGGCGATGCCGTCGACGCTTCCGGCTTGCACCGGCTGGAGCTGGGGACGACGTCGAACTCCGATCTGGGCGGGGTCCGCCACACTTCGCTGTTCGTGCGCGCGACCGGCAGCTACCGGCAGATCTCGCGACTCGTGCTCGATCTCGAGCGGCGGGAGCGCCTGGTCGCGGTCGAGGCGATCCGGATCGAGCCGGTCACGGAATCGAGCGATCTCGAGCTGCGGCTGCGCCTGTCGGTCTACGATCCTTTGCCCAAGGGGACAGAGGGGGGGAACTAGCGGATGGCAGGCGGCGGGTTCCGGGCGACGGGCGTCATGATCTTTCTCCTCGGCGGAGTCGTCGTGCTCGGCTGGCTCGTCCAGCAGTCGGCGACCGCCGTGCACCGGGCCGGCGAGGTCAAGCAGCAGGCCGTCCGGAACGTCAGCCGGGACCCCATGATCGCCCGGGTGATGAAGAGCGACAGCATGCTGGCGGCGATCGAGCCGCCGTCGCGCGACCCACTCGGGCCGCCGCCGGCGATCGGCGGAGGCGCCGGGTCCCGCGGCGCCCGGCCGGCGTCGGGCGAAACCGCTCAGGCCTCGCCCGTCGTGCGCGCCCTGCTCTTCGACAACGTCCGTCCGAGCGTCAAGCTCGCCGTTGGCGAAGAGCTTTCCGGTTGGCTGCACGAGGGGGAGTCCTTCCAGGGCTGGAGGATCGCGGCGATCGAGCAGAGCGGGGTGCGGGTGGCAGGGGCGGGGCGCGCGTTGACGCTCCCGGCTCCGTAGCTGCGCGAGCGCTCCCGCAATCGAACGATGCCCGACTGGACCCGAACCCTCCCCGCGGCGCCCCTCTTCTTCGCCCTCCTCGGCCTCTGCTTCGGAAGCTTCCTGAATGTAGTCATTTATCGGCTGCCGCGCGGCGAGTCTCTCTGGCGTCCCGGATCCCACTGCCCGTCGTGCGGGGCGGCGATCCAGCCCTGGCAGAACGTTCCCGTCGGGAGCTACGTCGCGCTGCGCGGACGGTGCGGCGCCTGTCGCGCTCCGATCCCGCTGCGCTATCCGGTCGTCGAGCTCCTCGGAGGCGTTGCGATCCTCGCCGCGGCGGCGCTGTCGCCGGACCCGGGCGCGGCCGTCGTGCGGTCGGTCTTCCTGCTCGCCATGCTCGCGATCGCCTGGATCGATTACGACCACCGGATCATTCCCGACGTCATCACTCTGCCCGGAATCGTGGCCGGGATCGCGGTCGCCCCGCTGCTCGGCGTCGGGCGGCTGCAGGCGCTCTTCGGGGCCGCGCTCGGAGCCGGGATCCTGCTGGCCCTCGCCCTGGCCTACCGGGCCCTCCGCAAGGTCGAGGGGATGGGAATGGGGGACGTGAAGATGGCCGCGATGGTCGGCGCCTTCCTCGGTCCGGGCGGCGTCCTTCTCACGCTCTTCTTCGGCTCGATGCTCGGCTCGGCCGTCGGGATCGCGCTGCTCTCGTTGAAACGGATCCAGAAGCGCGAGCAGCTCCCATTCGGGACGTTCCTCGCCGCCGCGGCCGCCGTTGCAGCGCTCGTCGGTCCGCGTATCTGGGCCTGGTATAGGAATCTGTAGCCGCTCGCCTCAGCTGCGGAGGCACGTAGGCGCACCTACAAACCTATCCAATTCAGCTTCGCAGGCATGTACGCGCGGCTACATAGCTATCAAGCTGAGCTTGGCAGGGATGTACGCGCGGCTACATGACTATCGAGCTGAGCTTGGCAGGGATGCACGCGCGGCTACATGGTCATCGAGCTGAGCTTCGCAGGGATGTACGCGCGGCTACATGACTATCGAGCTGAGCTCGGTGGTGATGTACGCGCGGCTACATGGCTGTCGAGCTGAGCTTGGCAGGCATGTACGCGCGGCTACATGGCTACCGAGCTGAGCTTGGCA